>CAVUBM010000086.1:0-253451 GCA_963739645.1 uncultured Actinomycetota bacterium | reverse complement strand
GAACGCCTGCGCGATCTCCGCCGTGGTCAGCCCGCACACCAGCCGCAGCGTGAGCGCGACCTGCGCCTCCCGGGCCAGCGCGGGATGGCAGCAGGTGAACACCAGCCGGAGCCGGTCATCGGCAATCACGTCATCCACCGCTATCTCCGCGCCTGGGCCCGGCGGCCCCCCTGGCGCCGGGCCCAGGCCAGGCCCGGCCGTCGGCTCGGGCTCGATCAGCAGCGGCAGCTTGGCCCGCAGCGTCCGGTCCCGGCGCAGCCGGTCCAGCGCGCGCCGCCGCGCCGTGGTGGTCAGCCAGGCACCGGGATTCCGCGGTACTCCCTGCCGGGACCAGGCGTCCAGGGCCGCCACATAGGCGTCCTGAACACACTCCTCGGCGACATCGATGTCGCGGGCGACGCGCGCCGTCGCGGCGAGCACGAAGGCCCACTCGCGACGGTGCGCGTCCGCGACAGCCGCGCCGACGTCCGGGTCAGGAACGGACTTCCCAGTCACAGCTTGCCTGTATACCCCGGGCGGGGTGGCTCATCGAGCCCGATACGTCCATGATCGGCCGCACCTCGACGCCGCCATAGGGCGCCGGGCAGAGCTTGGCGATGTCCAGGGCGTGGTCGAGATCGCGGGCCTCGATCAGGTAGTAACCGCCGAGCGCCTCCTTGGTCTCGGCGAACGGCCCGTCGGTCACGACATCGTCGCGGATCGAGGTGGCCGTGGCCGGTCGGCTGGAGCGCGTTGCCGCCGACGATCTTGCCGCCCTTCTCGCCGACCTGCTCCGCGAACCGGGTATGCGCCTTCCCGGCCGCCTCCCATGCCTCTTGCCCACCTCGGCGTAGCCGCTCTCCTGCTCGTAGATGAGGATCAGGTACTCGGTCATGTGGTGTCTCCTTCGCTCTGCTATTCGGTCCGGTACCTATCCGACGAACGGCCGGCGCTGGATCGACAGGCATCGTCAAGATTCTCGCCGATGATCTGGTGACCGATCAGCCCGGCAGGCTAGGCTGACCGGCCCGGTTGGCAATCCCGCGAAGTTCCGTAACGGAACCCGCGGGGTCATCGGCGCCGAATACCGCTGATCCCGCCACGAACACATCGGCGCCTGCCTCCGCGCAGCGGCCGATCGGTCCCTGGTGACTCCGCCGTCCACCTGCAACCAGACCGAGCTGTCCCGGGCCGCCGACGAGCTCCCTGGCCCGGCGGATCTTCGGCAGCACCAGGTCGAGGAACTGCTGGCCGCCGAACCCGGGCTCGACCGTCATCAGCAGCAGCATGTCGAACTCCCGCACCAGGTCAGCGTAGGGCTCGACCGGCGTGCCCGGATTGACGGCCAGGCCAGCCCGGGCCCCCGCGGCCCTGATCATCCGCAGCGTGCGGACCGGCGACGCGGCGGCCTCGGCGTGGATGGTGACGTTCCGCGCCCCGGCCTCGGCGTAGCCGGGCGCCCAGCGATCCGGGTCCTCGATCATGAGATGGCAGTCCAGCGGCAGGCTGGCGTGCTTGCGCAAGGCCTCGACGACCGGCAGCCCGATGGTGAGGTTCGGCACGAAGTGGCCGTCCATGACGTCGACATGAATCCAGTCGGCGACATCAGCCACGACGGCAGCCTCGTCAGCTAGCCTGGCGAAGTCCGCGGCCAGCACGCTGGGGGCGATTTGGACGCTCACACGGTGAGTCTAGGGCCCGGGGAACTGTCAGAGGTGCTCGCTACCGTTCGATCCTGTATTCGAAGCCCGAACCGCCGAGGAGGCGCTAGTTGAACACCGAAGCATCGAGCAGGCTGCTTGACCGCGTCCGCAAGCTGCTGGCCAAGGCAGAGGACGAGAGCGTGACACCGCCCGAGGCGCAGGCCCTGACGGCCAAGGCCGCGGAGCTGATGGCCAAGTACGGGATCGACCGGGCGCTGCTGGCCGCGGAGCGGCCCGAGACCGACCAGCCCTCCAGCCGCATGCTGGACATCGACCACCCCTGGGCGCGGGTGAAGGCGCACCTGCTGTGCGGGCTCGGCTCCGCCCTGCGCTGCCAGTGCATCATGCTGCACACCGCGGACGGCCTGAAGGTCCACCTCTTCGGCTTTGCCATCCGACCTCGAGCGCCTCGACGTGCTCTACACGTCCGTGCTGATCCAGATGTGGCACGGCCTGGCCGGAGCGGCGGTGCCCGCGTGGTGCCGCAGCCCGCGGGCCTGGCGCCGGAGCTGGCTGCTCGGCTTCGCCACGGCCGTGATCTCGCGGGTCCGCGCCGCCGAGCACGCGGCCACCTGCCAGGCCACCGACCCGGCCGCGGCCTCAAGCTCCCGGACGGCCCTGGTGCTGGCCGACCGGACGCTGGTGATCCGCAGGAAGGTCGAGCGGGCCTACCCGCTCACCCGGACCGCGCGCGTCACCTACAGCGGCACCGGCTACGGCGACGGATACGCCCAGGGCCAGCGGGCCGACATCGGCGCCGCCCGGGTCACCCGCGGCCGCGGCCGCGCGCTCACCCGCGCCGCCCGGTAGTGGCGCCGGCCCGGCGTCAGCCGCGGCGCCGGAGCAACGCCAGGAAGATCGCGTCAGTGCCGTGCCGGTGCGGCCAGAACTGCGCGAACCGGCCGTCCGGCTCCGGGCAGCGCAGCTCGGGTACCTCCGCGAGCACGGCGGGGGCGTCGAGCACCTGCGCATCGTCTCGCCCGGCCAGGACATCGGCCAGCACGTCGCGGGTCTCGGCCAGGTGCGGCGAGCAGGTGACGTATGCGACGATCCCGCCTGGCCTGGCGGAGTCGAGGGCCGTCGCCAGCAGCTGGCGCTGCAGCGGGCCGAGCGCGGCGACGTCCGCGGGTGAGCGGCGCCAGCGGCCTCGGGGCGACGGCGCAGTGCGCCGAGGCCGAGCACGGGACGTCGGCGAGCACCCGGTCGAAGGAGCCGCGCCGCCAGGCGGGAGCAGTGCCGTCCGCCGCCACGACGCCGGTGCCCGCGAGGCCGCTCGATGGCGCCGCGGGTCGAGCCGGGCGCGGTGCTCGCGCAGCATCGGCCGCGAGCAGGCGGGCGCCGGACCCCGGGGCCAGCCCGGCGAGCAGCCGCGCCTTGCCGCCCGGCCCGGCGCACACATCAAGCCACCGGCGGCGGTCGTGTCTCCGGTGTCCGCCCGCGCCAGCGCCACCGCCGCCAGCTGGCTGGCCTCGTCCTGCACGGAGGCGCGGCCCTCCGCGACGGCGGCGATCTTCCGCTGGGTCGCCTTCCGTCAGGTACGCGCCGAACGGGGACCAGCGGGCGGCCTTGGCACCCGCTCGCCACCAGCTCGGCCCGGTCAGTCTGCCCGGGCACGGCGCAGAGGTTGACCTGCGGGCGCTCGCCGTCCGCGGCGAGCAGCGCCTCGGTCTCGGCCGTCCGCCGGCCTGCTCCTCACCCAGCGCCTCGCTCAGCGCGGTGACGATCCAGCGCGGATGGCTGTACCGGACCGAGAGGTGGCCGATGAGATCGCTCGGCGCGCGCCGGGGCGGCGATCTCCAGCCAGGACTCCAGATCCCGAGTGGCGACGCGGCGCAGCACCGCGTTGACGAATCCGGCCCGGCGGGCGCCGGCCACATCCCTGGCCAGGTCCACCGACGTGGCGACCGCGGCGTGCGCGCCGATCCGCGTGGCCAGCAGCTGATGCGCGCCCAGCCGCAGCACCTGGCGCAGCGGCGGGTCGATCCGGGCCAGGTCGCGGTCACTGCAGATGGCCAGGATCGCGTCATAGCTGCCCTGGCCGCGCAGTGTCCCGTGGGCGAGCTCGGTGGCCAGCGCCGCGTCCCGGCCGGTCAGCCCCCGTTCCCGCAACAGCGACGGCAGCAGCAGGTTGGCGTACGCGTCGCGCTCGGCGACCGCGCTGAGCACGTCGAACGCCGCCCGCCGGGCCGGGTCCGCCCGCTGCGCCTGACCCCGGCCCGCCGGGCGCCTCTTGACCGCGCGCCTGTCCGCTGCGCCCATGTCAGCTGAGCACCGCGTCCGCGGCATCCAGCCGCAGGCCACGGGCCCAGTCTGCGGCGGGCATCCGGCGTTTGCCTGGCGGCTGCACGTCACCGAGCTGAACCGGGCGCGGTCGCGGTGCCGACCAGCACCCGGGAGCCGCGCACCCGCAGCTCCCCCGGGCCGGGTATGCCGTCGTGATCATCTGCCGGGGCAGCGGCGAACGGCCACAGCTTGATTCTGGCCTCGGTCAGCTGCGTCCAGGCCCCGGGAGCGGGGGTGCACGCGCGCACCTGGCGGCTGACGGCCAAGGCAGGCTGATCCCAGCGCACCCGGGCGTCCTCGGAGGTGATCTTCGGCGCCAGGGTGATCCCGTCCGCGGGCTGCGGGCGCGGCTCGAGCTCGCCGGACTCGATGCCGTCCATGGTCGCGACCAGCAGCTTGGCCCCGGACATGGCGAGCCGGTCCAGCAGGTCACCCGCGGTGTCGGTCGGCGCGATCTGCTCGGTCACCACGCCGAAGACCGGGCCCGCGTCGAGCTCGGCGACGATGCGGAACGTGGTGGCGCCGGTGATCTCGTCGCCGCGCAGGATCGCGTGCTGCACGGGCGCGGCCCCGCGCCAGGCGGGCAGCAGGGAGAAGTGCAGGTTGACCCAGCCATGCTCGGGAATGTCCAGGGCCCGCCGCGGGATCAGCGCGCCATAGGCGGTGACCGGGCAGCAGGCGGGCGCGATCTGCCGCAGCCGGTCGAGGAAGTCCTGGTCACCTGGTCTGGCGGGCCTGAGCACCTCGATACCGGCCGCTTCGGCGCGCTGCGCCACCGGGCTCGGGGCGAGCTTGAGCCCGCGGCCCGCGGGGGCGTCCGGCCGGGTGATCACGGCCGCGACCTCGTGGCCGGATTCCAGCAAGGCCTCCAGCGAGGGCACCGCCGCCGCGGGAGTGCCCACGAAGACGAGCCGCATCCGCTAGAAGGCCTTCCCGCGCAGGGCGTGCGGCGACACCTTCACCTTGGGCACCGGCTCGCCCCACCACTCGGCGGCGCGGATCTCCTTCATGGCCAGCTTGCGCTGCGCGGGATCCAGCCGGTCGATGAACAGGATGCCGTCCAGGTGGTCGGTCTCATGCTGCACGCAGCGGGCCAGCTGCCCAGTCCCCTCCACCGTGACCGGCTCGCCGTGCATGTTGAACCCCGTGGCCACCACGCCATACGCCCGCTTGGTCGGGTACTGCAGGCCGGGGAAGGACAGGCATCCCTCGTCGTCGGTCTCCTCCTCCGGCGACAGCGCCAGCGACGGATTGATCAGGTGACCGAGCTGGTCGTCCACGAAGTAGGTGAAGACCCGCAGCCCGACCCCGATCTGCGGCGCGGCCAGGCCCAGGCCCGGCGCGTCCTGCATGGTGTCGGTCAGGTCACTGACCAGCTTGCGCAGCTCGGCATCGAAATCACGCACCGGCTCGGCCGGCGTGCGCAGCACCGGATCACCGAACAGCCGTATCGGCTTGACACTCACCCTGTTCCTCCAGAAGTAATGCGATCAGTCTATGGAGCCAGCCGGGTGCGTGGCGGGCCCACTACGGAGCAGGGTGCTGGCCCGCGGGTGCCGAGCGGGCCTTGAACGCGGCCTTGCGCGCCGCCCGGGCTACCGACGGATCAGGATGGTGCTCGCTCAGCGCGGTGAGCAGGTCGGTCACCCCCGGGTGGCTGACCCGCCACAGGTCGGCGACGATCTCGGCCTGCGCGTCCGCGGGCACGTCGGGCAGCAGCTCGGCCACCACATCCCTCGGGTCGGCCTCCTCCAGCAGGCCCGCGCCCAGGTCCACAAGCAGCCAGGTCCGGTCCTCCGGGCGCAGTTCGGCCTGCTCACCGTGCTCGTGCAGCCAGACCGAGGCATGCGCGCGCAGGACCGGCTCGGCCAGTGCCACGCGAACCACCTCGATGGCTGGCTCGCCGATCCGGTCGAGCACGGCAAACGCGGCGCCGCGCAGGCCCGGCGATCCGCTGCCCGCGGCCCGGATCAGCTCGGCGGCGGCCTGGTCCGGGGTCCTGGCCGCGAGCCAGGCGCCGATCTCCGCCTCGCCGTCCTCAGCGTCGCAGCTGGCCAGCGTGACCAGCAGGCCCTCCGCCCCGGAGCGGCCCGCGCCGCCGAGCACGGGAACATGCCAGCCCTGGGCGCGGAGCCTGCGGTGCACGCCCCAGACGCCCAGCGGCGACAGGGCGACGGTCAGGCCGCCGGCGGACTCCTCCGTACCGAGCTCTACCACGCCGAGGTCGGCCAGCGTCTCGAGCACCGCGGACAGCGCTGCGGCCTGATCGGCCTGCGCTGACCCCGGCGTGCTCCGCCGGGTGCCGGCCGCGGCCGCATACGCGTCGAACAGCCCTTCCATCCGGACCGGCCCGCCGACGGTGTACAGCGCGGTCGCCAGCCCGTCCAGATCCTCAGCGGCCAGCACGGCCTCGAGCGCCGCGGCCCAGACGGCCAGGACCTGCTCGGCGCTGCCCGAAGCGAGGACGTCGTCCGCCGGCTGCCCGCCTGGGTCCTGATCGGCGTCGAGCATCCGGGTCGCCACCGCCACGCGCCACGCCGCGTCCACCTCGGTGGGGGCCAGCTCCAGGTCGGCAGCGGCCGTGGCCGCCGCCTCCAGCTCCAGGGCGCCGCCAGCGGCCCGGATGGCGCTCCGGCGGGCCCAGCGGGCTATGTCACGCGCCGCGCGCAGCAGCGGGGCGACCCGGGCCGCAGCCGCGAGCTCCTCCCGTGGCGCCAGGCGCACCGGTGGCAGCCGGGGCGGGCTGTCGCGGCGCCAGCTGCCCGGGCCGTCACCGCCGGTCCCGGCACCGCCCATGCCCGCCGGCTGGCCGGGCGGCCCGCCCGGTCTCTCCGGCCCAGTCCAGGTAACCGTAGCGACGCCCCTGGCCGGGTGCGGCAAGCCTTGCCTCGCACTTGGGTTCCTACGTGAGGTGGCCACCCAAGCACCCTAAGGCCTGTCCGGGCGTACTCAGAGCAGCTCGGCCGCGTCGAGCTGCAGCCGGACCACGCCCAGGCCCTTGCGCGCGCTGCGAACGGCCTGCGCCGCGCGCAGCGCGGTGGCCAGCGCGGTCCCGTCTTTCCTGTCCGTCCTGACCAGCACCCGCACGGCGTCGGGGGCGACCTCCTCTTGCTCCTGATCCCCGTGGTTCTGATTCCCGTCGTGCTCCTGACCTCCGCCGTTCTGGACCCGGTGATCCCCCCGGTTCCCCGGCTCACCGGGCCCGCCAGGGAACGCCACGGGCACCGGCCCGAGCACGTCAGCGCCCGCGGGCAGGTCCGCCGCGCGCAGCACCTCCTGCACGGCGCCCGGCGGCCCGGTCAGCGCGGCCAGCCTGACCGCGGGGGGAAACCGGAGCTCAATGCGTTCGGCCAGCTCACGCTCGGCGTGGGTGACCGGGTCCCACCGCACCAGGGCCTGCACCACGGGCAGTGCGGCGTCGGCCACCACGACCGCGGAGCCGTCCTCGGCCGCGGGCCGGACCAGCGCCGCGGCGTTGAGCCAGCGCCGCAGCGCCTCCTCGGCGGCGCGCAGGCTGGCCCGGCCGAGCAGCGCCCAGCCGTCGAGCAGCACGGCGGCCGCGTAGCCGCCGTCCGCGCGTGGCTCGGCCCCGGGGGTGGCCACGATGACCGCCGGGGCGGATCCCACCTCGGCGATGACCCCGTTCCGCCCGGAGGTCAGCACCTTGGTGGCCGGGAAGGCCCGGCCCAGCTCCTCCGCGGTGCGCCCGGCCCCGACGACCAGCGCGCGCAGGCCGGGCTGCCCGCAGCGCAGGCACTGCGGGCCCGCGGCCGGCCGCACCAGCCGCACACGGGGCTCGCCTGCGCCCCGGGCAGGGAGACCGGGCCGCCGCAGCTGGAGCAGCGGGCGCGCTCGCCGCAGCGCTCGCAGGCGACGGCGACGACATAGCCGCGCCTGGGCACCTGGAACAGCACCGGCCCGCGGCCGAGCGCCTCGCGCGCGGTGCGCAGCGCCAGGCTGGGCATCCGGGCCGAGCGGGCGGCCTCGTCCCTGGCCAGCTCCGCGTCGTCGCCCGCCGCCGTGACCCGCGGTGCCCACCGCCGGACCGTAGGCCGGTGCGCGGTGAGCGCGACGGCCCAGCCGCTGGCCACCAGCTGGGTCACCTCAGCGGTCCGGGCGAACCCGCCCAGCAGCGCGGCCGCGCGGCCCTGATGCGCCCGGAGCGCGAGCACCTCCCGGACGTGCGGGTACGGCGCCCGCGGCTCGGCGTGCAGGTCATCGCCGTCGTCCCAGATCACCACCAGGCCGAGCCGGACGACCGGGGCGAACATGGCGGACCTGGTCCCGGCCGCCACCAGGATCCGGCCGCGCGCGACCGCGAGCCAGCGGCGGTACCGCTCGGCCGGGCCGAGGCCAGCCGCCAGGCACACGTGCTGGCCGGGGCCGAGCGCGCTGGCCAGCGCGGCGTCGACCAGGTCAAGGTCCCTGACGTCGGGCACGACGATCAGCGTCCCCCGGCCCCCGGCCGCGGTGGCCGCCGCGGCCCGGGCGATCTCGTCCGGCCAGTGCGGGCCGGGCAGCGCGGTCCAGGCCGCGCGCGGTGCGCGGCCTGCGGCCAGCGCGGTGAGAAACGAGGCGCCGGCCGGGTACCTGGCCCAAGGCCCGGGGTCCGGGAGCTTCGGGTCCAGGAGCTTCGGGTCCAGGGCCTTCGGGTCCAGGGGCTTCGGGTCCGGAGCCTTCGGGTCCAGGGGCTTCGGGTCCGGAGCCTTCGGGTCCAGGGGCTTCGGGTCCGGAGCCACGAGGTCCTCCGGCGGTGCCGCCGCCTCGGTGGCACCATGTCGGGGCGGGATGGCCAGCCGCAGCACGTCGGCCAGCGTGCCGCCGTACCGGTCGGCCACCGCCCGGGCCAGCTTGAAGACGTCAGCGGACAGCACCGGCTCGGGCGACACGACCCGCTCCAGGAACGCGAGCCTGCCTTCGTGCGAGCTGGCCTCGACCCGCTGCAGCAGGTAACCGCCGGTCAGCCGGCCAGCGAACCGCACCCGGACCCGGCAGCCGGGCACCGCGTCCCGGGCGAGCTGCTCTGGCACCAGGTAGTCGAAGGGCCGGTCTAGGTGCGGCAGCGACACGTCCACGGCCACCCGCGCCACCGGCAGGTGGCTCGCGGCGACCTTCGCGCCCCGTCTCGCCGAACCCGCCACGGCTCTGTCCTACCAGACTCGGCCGACCGAACTGCCGGTCTGCAGCCGCCGCGCGCTCGGCTCTCGCCCGGGATGATGGCCGCGACGGCCGATGCTGGCCGCGACGGCCGGCTTGCCGACCCGGCGGGCGTGGTCTCGGCGAAGCCGGGACAGCCGCGACGGCCGGCCGGAGGCTGGCCCGAGCGGATGGCACGCGGGGGGGTCCTGGGGGGTCGTCCCCCCCGGGTTAACTGAACCCGGCGGCCGCGCGCAGCGCGTCGGTGCGGTCGGTACGCTCCCAGGAGAAGTCAGGCTCCTCGCGGCCGAAGTGCCCGTACGCCGCGGTCTGCGAGTAGATGGGCCGGAGCAGGTCCAGATCCCTGATGATCGCGGCCGGCCGCAGGTCGAACACCTCGAGCACGGCGTCCTGGATGCGCTCCACCGGAACCTGCTCGGTGCCGAAGCACTCCACGAACAGGCCGACCGGCTTGGCCTTGCCGATGGCGTAGGCGACCTGGGATTCGCAGCACTCGGCGAGCCCCGCCGCGACCACGTTCTTGGCTACCCAGCGCATCGCGTAGGCGGCGCTGCGGTCGACCTTGGAGGGGTCCTTGCCGGAGAAGGCGCCGCCGCCGTGCCTGGCCATCCCGCCGTACGTGTCAATGATGATCTTGCGGCCGGTCAGCCCGGCGTCGCCCATCGGCCCGCCCACCTCGAACCGGCCGGTGGGGTTGACCAGCAGCCGGTAGTTGGACGTGTCGATCTCCAGGTCCGAGATGATCGGGAGCACGACATGGTCGCGCACGTCGGGGGTCAGCAGCTCCTTCAGGTCGATCGCGGGGGCGTGCTGGGTGGAGACCACGACCGTGTCCAGGCGTACCGGCTTGCCGCCCGCGTACTCGATCGTCACCTGGGTCTTGCCGTCGGGCCTGATGTAGGGCACGTCACCGCTGCGCCGGACCGCGGACAGCCGGCGGGCCAGCCGGTGCGCGAGCATGATCGGGAGCGGCATCAGCTCGGGCGTCTCCCGGCAGGCGTAGCCGAACATCAGGCCCTGGTCGCCCGCGCCCTGCCGGTCGAGCTCGTCGGATCCCTCGCCCTCGCGGTGCTCGAACGCCTCCCGCACGCCCTGGGCGATGTCCGGCGACTGGGAGCCGATCGACACCGACACGCCGCAGGACGCGCCGTCGTAGCCCTTGGCCGAGGAGTCGTAGCCGATCTCCAGGATCTTCTCCCGGATCAGGCCGGGGATGTCGACGTAGGTCTCGGTGGTCACCTCGCCGGCGACATGCACCTGACCCGTCGTGATCAGCGTCTCTACGGCCACCCGACTGCTCGGGTCGCCCTTGAGCATCCCGTCCAGGATGGCATCGCTGATCTGGTCGGCCATCTTGTCCGGATGACCCTCTGTGACCGACTCGGAGGTAAACAGACGACGAGCCACCTGACTCCCTATTCCTTCCGCAAGTAACGCGCTGAGGTTTCGCCGAAGTGTAACCGGGCGCCGGCCCCCGTGCCTTCTCCCGGCAAGCTACGGCCGATGGTGGCCCCGGGTTAACACAGCCGGCCGGCGACCAGGTCCCAGATCACGTCGGCGAGCACTTCCTTGGGCCCGCGGGGCACGCTGGTCCGCGAGCCGTCCGCGGCGAGCACCACCGCCTCGTTGTCGGCGGTGCCGAAGGCCAGGCCGCCGCCGACCTGGTTCACGACCAGCAGGTCACAGCCCTTGTCCGCGAGCTTGCGCCGGCCGTTCTCGAGCACGTCCCCGGTCTCGGCGGCGAACCCGACGATGACCTGGCCGGGCCGGGCCCGGTGGCCGGACAGCTCGCGCAGGATGTCCGGGTTCTGCACCAGGCGGAGCGGTTCCGGGTCCGTCCCTGACTTCTTGATTTTCTCCCCGCTCCTCGTCTCCGGCCGGTAGTCGGCGACGGCGGCGGCCATGACCACGGCGTCCGCCTCGGGCGCGGCCGAGAGCACCACGTCCCGCATCTCCCGGGCCGAGGTGACGCGCACGACCTGCGCGCCCGCGGGATCGTCCAGCGCCACGTTCGCCGACACCAGCGTGACCTTCGCGCCGCGGGCCGCGGCCGCCCGGGCCAGCGCGTACCCCTGCCGCCCCGAGGACCAGTTGCCGAGGAACCTGACCGGATCGAGCTCCTCCCTGGTGCCGCCCGCTGAGACCACAGCCCGCCGTCCGGCCAGGTCTGGCGCGAGCCCCTCGGCACCGCGGGCGAGTACGCGCAGCGCGACGGCGAAGAGCTCGGCCGGCTCGGGCAGCCGCCCGGGCCCGGTGTCGGCCCCGGTGAGACGGCCAACCGCGGGATCGAGCACCACCGCACCGCGGCCGCGGAGTACGGACACGTTGGCCTGGGTGGCCGGATGCTCCCACATCTCGGTGTGCATCGCGGGCGCGAACACCACCGGGCAGCGTGCGGTGAGCAGGACCGCGGCCAGCAGGTCGCTGGACGCGCCCGCGGCCGCGCGGGCCAGGAGATCCGCGGTGGCCGGGGCCACGAAGACCAGGTCGGCGCTCTGGCCGAGGCGGACGTGCGGAACCTCGTGCACGTCATCCCAGACCCCGGCGGACACGGGCTCGCCGGAGAGGGCGGCCCAGGTGGCCTCGCCGACGAAACGGAGGGCATCCGGCGTCGGCACCACGCGGACGCGGTGACCGGACTCGCCGAGCAGCCGCAGCAGCTCGCACGCTTTGTACGCGGCGATGCCCGCGCCCACGCCAAGGATGACGCGCATCGGCACCTGCCCGGGCCGCAGTGTTCAGCCGTCAGGCCGTCAGGACTCCGCCGCCGCCTCCTCGGCGCTGACCAGGCCTTCGCTGATCTCGCGCAGCGCGATGGAGAGCGGCTTCTCCTGAACGCGGGTCTCGACGAGCGGGCCGACGTACTCAAGCAGGCCCTCGCTGAGCTGGGCGTAGTAGGCGTTGATCTGCCTCGCCCGCTTCGACGCCATGATGACGAGACCGTACTTGCTGTCCACCACATTGAGCAGATCGTCAATGGGCGGGTTGATGATGCCTTCGCCGGCCGGAGTCCCTGCCACGTTGTACCTTTCGGAGTTCTGGGGCGCGCCTGGAGTGCTGAACGAAGCCTGCGGCGCTACTGGCCAGCTGGAGATTGGCCAGCTGGAGCCAGCATCAAGGCTACCAGCCGCTGGCAGACATCCTCGACGGATGTATTCACCAGCGTGACATCGAACTCGCTGCCTGCGGCGAGCTCGGCCCGCGCCACCTCGAGCCGCTTGCCGATGACGTCAGGCGACTCGGTGCGCCTACTCGTAAGCCTGCGGATCAGTTCTTCCCAGGACGGCGGCGCGAGGAACACGAGCAGTGCTCCAGGAACCGTCTGGCGAACCTGCCTGGCGCCCGCCAGATCGATCTCGAGAAGCGCCGGGATACCTTCCTTGAGCTTCTCTGTAACAGGCTGCTTCGGGGTGCCGTACTTGTGCCCGGCGAACACCGCCCATTCAAGGAGTTCGCCATTTGCAACCATACGATCGAATTCACGGTCGCTGACAAAGTGGTATTCGCGGCCGTCAACCTCACCGGGTCTCGGCGCCCGCGTGGTCACCGAGACCGACAGCCATATCTGGGAGTAGGCGCGCCTGACGCTCGCCGCTACCGTGCTCTTTCCGACGCCGGAAGGCCCGGACAGGACGGTAAGCCGCACAGGGGCAGGGACGGCGCCGAGTGGGGGTGCTGCGGCGTGCCCACCGTCGGTTGACGGATCGGCCGTGGACCTGCGTCCCCCGCCCCCGCCCCTGTCGCTTTCGGCTTCGTCGGTCAGATCTCGCCGCCGCCGAACTCGTGCTCCAGGGCAGTCCGCTGGTTGGCACCGAGACCGCGAACGCGTCGCGATTCCGCGATGCCGAGCCGCTCCATAATCTGCCGGGCGCGAACCTTTCCGACGCCAGGCATCGACTCCAGCAGAGCTGACACCTTCATCTTTCCGACGACTTCGTCGGTCTGGCCCTCCTTGAGCACCTGCGGCAGGGTTGTCGCACCGTGCTTGAGCCTGTTTTTAACCTCGGCCCGCTCTTTACGCGCCTTCGCAGCCTTCTCCAGGGCTGCAGCCCGCTGTTCTGGGGTAAGTGGAGGAAGAGCCACTTGTGGTCACCTCGGGTTTCGTATCGAAAAACTCGCTCCGCGTGGGAAAACTAGCGAGTTCGGCCCGTCACGGCAACGCAAACCCCCGTTTATGGCGTCACAAATTATCCATTATTACTACCCGAGCTTATCCGAGTACCCAGTGTAGTCGAACGTACCATCGCCCCAACGGTCTCGGGGCGTGGGATCGTGGCGCCCGCAAGGCGTCGGCGTGGCCCGCCGGAACCGGCTGCTGGGCCGCAGTTTAACTGAAATTGCATCACGCAAGTTCGGCCGGCACGCCGTGCGCCACGGTTTCATCGAGCCCATAGCTCACCCAGATGCCAGCCATGCCTCAGCCTGATGCAACGGCCGCTTTCCTGAGCGACGCACCGATCGCCGCCGCCGCCGCGCCCGGGTCGGCCGCGTCCGTGATCGGCCGGCCAATGACCAAAAGATCCGCGCCGGCCCGCAGCGCGTCCTCTGGCGTGGCCACCCGGGCCTGGTCGTGGACCTCAGATCCCGCGGGGCGCACGCCGGGGGTGATCAACGTGATGTCCGGGCCGACCTCGGCGCGCACGTCCGCCACCTCGCGTGGCGAGCAGACCAGCCCGCGGGCGCCGGCCGCCACCGCCTGCACCGCGAGCCGCCGCACGGCGTCCCCGACCGGGCCGGCCAGGCCGATCCTGTCGAGATCGTCGTCGCCGAGCGACGTGAGGACGGTGACCGCGACAATCTTGGTATCCGGGGCCGCCTCCACTGCGGCCCGCACCGCGGCCATGCCGCCGACCGCGTGCACGGTGAGCAGGTCGGGCCGCAGCCTGGACACGGCGCGCGCGGCCCCGGCCACCGTGGCAGGAATGTCATTGAGTTTCAGGTCGAGAAAGACCCTGACGTTATTGGCACCGCGAACTGATGCCACCGCTTCCGGGCCATAACGCAGATATAGTTCGAGCCCTATTTTCACCGTACTGACGTGCGGTGAGACCAGGCCGGCCCACCGCGCCGCCGTGTCCAGGCTGGGCGCGTCGAGCGCGACGGCGATCGGCGCGACATAAGTCACGGCGTCCTCCCTACTTCCGCGTTTCCAGCGAGCCTGCGCTGCGCGGCAGCACGCGGCTCGTGAGCCAGCCCGACCGCATCGGAGAAGCGCTCGATGCCGCGCTGGGTCAGCTCTTCCTCCAGCTCGCGCACGATGCGGATGCACGCCGACGGGTCATGGAAGATGGTGGTGCCGACGCTGACCAGCGACGCACCCGCCAGGATCAACTCGAGGGCATCCTTCCCGGTCCGCACGCCGCCCATGCCGATGATCGGGACATCGGGCAGCGCCTCGCGGACCTGCCAGATGCACCGTACGGCCACAGGGCGGATCGCGGGGCCGGACAGCCCCCCGGTCACGCCGGCCAGTACCGGGCGCATGGTGTCCACGTCGATCGCCATGCCGAGCATGGTGTTGATCAGCGACAGGCCGTCCGCGCCCGCGGCCATGCAGGCCCGGGCGATCGCCCCGATGTCGGTGACGTCCGGCGAGAGCTTCGCGAACACCGGGATGTCGTACCGGGCCCGGCGGCGGACCGCGTCGATGACCGTGCCGGCGGCACCCGGGTCGCAGGCGAACACCTGGCCCCGGTCCTCCACGTTCGGGCAGGAGATGTTGACCTCGATCGCGGTGACTCCGGCCGCGTCGGACAGCCGGCCGGCGAGCTCGGCGAACTCGTCGACCGTCCCGCCGGCGATCGAGACCACGGCGCGGGCCCCGCGGGACAGCAGCCAGGGCAGGTCCCGCTGCAGGAACGCCTCGATGCCCGGGCCCTGCAGCCCGATCGAGTTGAGCATGCCGCTCGGCGTCTCGGCCATCCTCGGGGTGCAGGCCCGCCCGCGGCGCGAGCATCACCGACTTGGTGACCACGGCGCCGATCTTCGAGACGTCGAAGAACTGGGCCAGCTCGCGCCCGGCGCCCGCGCATCCCGACGCGGTCAGGATGGGGTTCGGCAGCTCGGTCTGGCCGAGCCGGGCCCGGAGGTCAGCCGCCATGAGCCGGCCTCGCCGTCCCGCTGAGCCCGGCCGCGCGGCGCGATCTGGGCTCCCAGCCGGGCGCGCCGAAGCAGTCGAACGGGATCGTGCCCACGTCGTCCCAGCGCACCTGCTCGCCGCGGAATACCGGCCCGTCCACGCAGGACCGGACCATCCTGGTGATCCCGTCGCTGCCCGTGACCGGCAGCACGCACGTCATGCAGACCCCGATGCCGCAGGCCATCTGCTCCTCCACCGCGACCTGCACCGGGATGTCGTACCGCCGGGCCAGCGACGTCACCTGGCGCAGCATCGGCATCGGGCCGCAGGCGTAGATGACGTCGGTCCTGGCTTCGTGGATGATCTGCCCCATCATGTCGGTGACGACGCCGCGGGTGCCCAGCGAGCCGTCATCGGTGGTGATGGTGGCCGTCCGCCCGGTCCGCCTCGCGGTCAGGGAGCCGAAGACCCGGTCGCCGGTGGCCGCGCCCAGCAGGAAATCGACCGAGCATCTGCGCTCGCGCAGCCTGGCGGCCAGCGAGAACAGCGGCGCGCTGCCGTAGCCGCCGCCCACGAGCAGGCAGCTGACCGGATCACGCGGGACCGGGAACGGCCGCCCGAGCGGCCCGGCAGATGTCGAGGACATCCCGGGAGCGGCGCTCGGCCAGCCACCGGGTGCCCGGGCCGTTCGCGGCGAACACGAACTCCACAGTGCCGCCGTGATCGGGCCGGACGTCATGGATCGAGAACGCCCGGCGCAGCAGCATCGGCGTGACCGGGCCGCCGACGGCCAGCGCAACGAACTGGCCGGGCTTGAACCGGGCCGCGATGCCCGGGGCCACGATCGTCATCGCGTGGTAGGCGTCGATCCGCCGGACCGTCAGCACGGTCCCGCGCACCTGAACCGGGCCTGCCTCGCCCTCGATGTCCCCGTGCGTCATGACGGGACCGGTCCTGACTCCACAGGCCGGCCAGCCGGGTCTGCCCGCGGTGCGGCCCCGGGCGGGCGGCTCGCCACCTCGCCCCGCAGCCGCGCCGCGTGCTCCTGCAGTGACCGCACGCCCACCTCGCCGGAGTTGATCGCCTCGATGCCCTGCACCGCCGCGGCCAGGCCCGCGGTCGTCGTGATGCAGGGAACACCGCACCGCACCGCGGCGGTGCGGATCTCGTAGCCGTCCAGCCGGGGCCCGGCCTGGCCCGGGCTGCCGAACGGCGTGTTCACGATGAGATCCACCTGGCCGGCCAGGATCCGCTCCACGATCGTCGGCTCGCCGTCCGGCCCCCGGCCGTCACCATGCTTACGGACGATCGTGGCACGGACCCCGTTCCTGCGCAGCACCTCCCCGGTTCCCGCCGTGGCCCAGATCTGGAAGCCGAGGTCGGCCAGGCGCTTCACCGGGAAGATCATCGAGCGCTTGTCCTTGCTGGCCACCGACACGAACGCGCGGCCCTTGACCGGCAGCGACCCGTACGCGGCCGCCTGGGACTTCGCGAACGCGGTGCCGAACACCTCGTCCACGCCCATGACCTCGCCGGTGGAGCGCATCTCCGGCCCGAGGATGGTGTCGACCCCCTCGCCCGCGGCGTTGCGGAACCGGCCGAACGGGAGCACCGCCTCCTTGACCGCGATCGGCGCGTCCAGCGGCAGCGTGCCGCCGTCCCCGGCCGCGGGCAGCAGGCCCTCGGCCCGCAGTTCGGCCACCGTGGCGCCCAGCATGATCCGGGCCGCCGCCTTGGCCAGCGGGACCGCGGTGGCCTTGGACACGAACGGCACCGTGCGCGAGGCGCGCGGGTTCGCCTCCAGCACGTACAGCGCTCCCCCGGCCAGCGCGTACTGCACGTTCAGCAGCCCGCGCACGCCGACGCCGCTGGCGATGGCCTCGGTGGAGCGCCTGATCTCGTCGATGTACTCGTGCCCCAGGGTGATCGGCGGCAGCGCGCAGGCCGAGTCGCCGGAGTGGATGCCGGCCTCCTCGATGTGCTCCATCACGCCGCCCAGGTACAGCTCCTCGCCGTCGTAGAGCGCGTCCACGTCGATCTCGATCGCGTCGTCAAGGAACCTGTCGATCAGCACCGGATGGCCGGGGCTGGCCTCGGTGGCGCGGCCGACGTAGGCCTCCAGCGTGGCGTCGTCGTAGACGATCTCCATGCCCCGGCCGCCGAGCACGTACGAGGGCCGGACCAGGACCGGGTAGCCGATCTCCGCGGCGACCGCCCTGGCCCCCGCGAGCGAGGTGGCCGTGCCGTACCGCGGCGCGGCCAGCCCGGCGGCGGTAAGCACCGCGCCGAACTCGGCCCGGTCCTCGGCCAGGTGGATCGCGTCGGGCGGGGTGCCGACCACCGGCACCCCCTCCGCGGCCAGCGCCCGGGCCAGGCCCAGCGGGGTCTGCCCGCCGAGCTGGACGATCACCCCGGCCACCGGCCCCGTGGCCTGCTCCGCGGCCACCACCTCCAGCACGTCCTCCAGGGTGAGCGGCTCGAAGTACAGCCGGCCGGAGGTGTCGTAGTCGGTGGACACGGTCTCCGGGTTGCAGTTGACCATCACGGTCTCGTAGCCCGCGGCGGACAGCGCGAACGAGGCGTGCACGCACGCGTAGTCGAACTCGATGCCCTGGCCGATCCGGTTCGGCCCGCTGCCGAGAATGATCACCTTGGGACGGTCACCGGCGGGCACCTCGGTCTGCTCGTCGTAGGTCGAGTACAGGTACGGCGTGCGCGCGGCGAACTCGGCCGCGCAGGTGTCCACGATGTGATACACCGGCCGCACCCCGAGGGCGTGCCGCAGCCACCGGATCTGCGTCTCGGTCGTCCCCCGGATCTGCGCGATCTGCGCGTCGGAGAAGCCCGCGGCCTTGGCCTGGATGAGCAGCTCCCCGGTCAGCGGGCCTGCCGCGGGTGCGGCGGGCGGAGCGCTACCCGACGGCAGCCGCCCGGGGGCGCCGAGCTGGCCGCTGCGGATGCGTTCGGCCTGTTCGTCAATGCCCTTGATCTGGTCGATGAACCAGGGGTCGATCCCGGTCGCCGTGGCCAGGTCGGCCACGCTCGCCCCGGCCCTGATCGCCTGGTGCACCGTGCCGATCCGGCCGTCGTGCGGGACGGCGCAGCGCCGCATCAGCTCGGCCGGGTCGCCGGGCGGCTCGTCCCAGCGGAAGGGCGCGCCGCGATCTTCCAGGGACCGCAGCGCCTTCTGCAGCGCCTCGGGGAAGCTGCGGCCGATCGCCATCGCCTCGCCGACCGACTTCATGTGCGTGGTCAGCACCGGGTCGGCGCCGGGGAACTTCTCGAACGCGAACCTCGGCACCTTGACCACCACGTAGTCCAGGGCGGGCTCGAAGCAGGCCGGTGTCTCGCCGGTGATGTCGTTGCGGATCTCGTCCAGCGTGTAGCCGACGGCCAGCCGGGCCGCGATCTTGGCGATCGGGAAGCCGGTCGCCTTCGAGGCCAGGGCGCTGGAACGGGACACCCGCGGGTTCATCTCGATCACGACCATCCGGCCGGTGCCGGGATGCACCGCGAACTGGATGTTGCAGCCGCCGGTGTCCACGCCGACCGCGCGCGCGGTCGCGATCGCGATGTCGCGCATGTGCTGGTACTCGCGGTCGGTCAGGGTCATCGCGGGCGCGACCGTGACCGAGTCGCCGGTGTGCACGCCCATCGGGTCGATGTTCTCGATCGAGCAGACGACGACCGCGTTGTCGTTGCGGTCGCGCATCAGCTCGAGCTCGAACTCCTTCCAGCCCAGGATCGACTCCTCGAGCAGCACCTCGGTGACCGGGCTGGTGTCCAGGCCGGTGCCGGCGATCCGGCGCAGGTCATCGGCGTCGCGGGCGATGCCGGAGCCGGAGCCGCCGAGCGTGAACGAGGGCCGGACCACCAGCGGGTAGCCAAGTTCGGCCGCGGCCTGCTCGCACTCGGCCAGGGTGTGGCAGATCCGGCTGTCAGGGACCTCGGCGCCGAGGCCGGTGACGATCTCCTTGAACCGCCTCCGGTCCTCCCCGGCCCTGATCGCGTCGATGTCGGCGCCGATCAGCTCGACGCCGTACCGGGCCAGCGTGCCCGCGTCGTGCAGCGCGACGGCCGCGTTGAGCGCGGTCTGGCCGCCCAGCGTGGGCAGCACCGCGTCCGGGCGCTCCTTGGCGATCACCTTCTCCAGCACGTCCAGCGTGATCGGCTCGACGTAGGTGGCGTCGGCGAACTCCGGGTCGGTCATGATCGTCGCCGGGTTGGAGTTGACCAGGCTGACGCGGATGCCCTCCTGGCGGAGCACGCGGCAGGCCTGGGTGCCCGAGTAGTCGAACTCGCAGGCCTGGCCGATCACGATCGGCCCTGAGCCGATGACCAGGACCGAGTTCAGGTCAGCGCGCTTCGGCACGACGCCCGCCCTTCCCGCGCCTCACCGCGCACCGTCCATCAGCTCGCAGAACTCGCCGAACAGGCCGGCCGCGTCGTGCGTGCCCGGCGCGGCCTCGGGGTGGTACTGCACGGTGAAGGCCGGCGCGTCCAGCAGCCGCAGTCCCTCGACCACGCCGTCGTTGAGGTTGACATGGGTCACGGCCGCCGGGCCGACGTCGGTGCCGAACCGGTCGCTCCCCTCGGGCATGGCCACGGCGAACCCGTGATTGTGGCTGGTGATCTGCACCCGGCCGGTGCGCACGTCCTGGACCGGCTGGTTGACACCCCGGTGGCCGAACCGCAGCTTGTAGGTGTCCAGGCCGATGGCCCGGCCCATGATCTGGCTGCCCAGGCAGATCCCGAACACCGGAACCCCGGCCCGCAGGACCCCATGCATCGCCTCGACCGCGTAACCGGCGGCGGCGGGGTCGCCGGGCCCGTTGGAGAAGAACACCCCGTCCGGGCCGGAGGCAAGGATCTCCGCGGCCGTGCTGGCCGCGGGCAGCACCGTGACCTCGCAGCCCAGCCGGGTCATGGACCGCGGCGTGGCCGCCTTGATGCCGAGGTCGACGGCGGCGACGCGGAACCGCACCGGGGTCCCCTCCGGGGGGCTCAGCACGTAGGGCTCCGCCGTGGACACCGTGCGGGCCAGGTCGGCGCCGGCCATGCGCGGGCTGGCCCGCACCCGCTCCAGCAGCCGCTCGTGGTCCGTCTCGCGGGTGCTGATCGCGGCCCGCATCGCGCCGCGCTCGCGCAGGTGCCGGGTGAGCGCCCGGGTGCCGGTAATCGCGATCCCGGTGACCCCGTGCGCCGCGCAGCTCGTCCTCGAGGCTGCGCTCCGCCCGCCAGCTCGAGAAGATCCGCGCGGGCTCGCGGATCACGTACCCGCTGACCCAGATCCGCCGTGACTC
This sequence comes from uncultured Actinomycetota bacterium, assembly GCA_963739645.1. GTDB lineage: Bacteria > Actinomycetota > Actinomycetes > Streptosporangiales > Streptosporangiaceae > JASHPR01. Next base: position 232,947 of record CAVUBM010000086.1, on the reverse strand, counting down.
CGGATCCTCGTCGTTGGTCCCGGTGTTGCCGATGTGCGGCGCGGTCATCGCGACGATCTGCCCGCAGTACGACGGGTCGGTCAGCGTCTCCTGGTATCCGGTCATCCCGGTGTTGAAGACCATCTCACCGAACGTCTCGCCGTCCGCCCCGTAGGCCGTGCCGCGGAAGGTCGCGCCGTCCTCGAGGACCAGCATCGCCCCCATAGTCGTCACCGGGCTGCCACCATCCTCACCGGCGTTCTCACCAGGCCAGCTTGCCGTCGAGCACGGTCGGCGTGCCGCGCAGGAACGTGGCGATCACCTGCCCGGGCAGGATCATCCCGGCGTACGGCGTGTTGCGGCTCTTGGAGGCGTGCCCGGCCGGGTCCACCGCCTCCCGCGGTGACGGGTCGTACAGCACCAGGTTGGCCGGCTCGCCCGCCGCCAGCTGGCCGTGGCCGCTCAGCCGGCCGATCGCCGCCGGGCGCGCCGACATCCGGTCGGCCACGCCGGCCCAGTCCAGCAGACCGGGCTCCACCAGCGCCTCGTGCACCACGCGCAGCGCGGTCTCCAGGCCGGTCATGCCGAACGCCGCGGCCACCCACTCGGTCTCCTTGTCCTCCAGCGGGTGCGGGGCGTGGTCGGTGGCCACGCAGTCGATGGTCCCGTCGGCGAGCCCGGCCCGCAGGGCCGCCACGTCCTCGGCCGTGCGCAGCGGCGGGTTGACCTTGAACACCGGGTCGTACCCCGCGGCCAGCTCCTCGGTGAGCAGCAGGTGATGCGGGGTCACCTCGGCCGTCACCTGCCAGCCCTTGGACTTCGCCCACCGGATGATCTCCACCGAACCGGCCGTCGACACGTGGCAGACGTGCAGCGCCGACCCGACGTGCGCCGCGAGCAGGCAGTCGCGGGCGATGACCGCCTCCTCGGCGACCGCGGGCCAGCCGGCCAGGCCGAGCCTGCCGGACATCTCCCCCTCGTTGACCTGCGCGCCGTCGGTGAGCCGCGGTTCCTGGGCGTGCTGCGCGATCACGCCCCCGAAGGCCCTGACGTACTCCAGGGCCCGCCGCATCAGCACCGCGTCGTGCACGCACCTGCCGTCGTCGGAGAAGACCCGGACCCGCGCCGCGGAGTCGGCCATCGCGCCCAGCTCGGCGAGCCGGCTCCCGGCCAGGCCCGCGGTGACCGCGCCGACGGGCTGCACGTCGCAGCGGCCCGCCTGGCGGCCGAGCCGCCAGATCTGCTCCACCACGCCCGCGGTGTCGGCCACCGGGTCGGTGTTGGCCATCGCGTGCACCGCGGTGAAGCCGCCGAGCGCGGCCGCCGCGGTGCCGCTCTGCACGGTCTCGGCGTCCTCGCGGCCCGGCTCGCGCAGGTGAGTGTGCAGGTCGACCAGGCCGGGCAGCAGGATCAGACCGCCGGCATCCAGCCGCTGCGCCGCGGCGGGCGCAGCGGCGGCCCCGATCTCGGTGATGACCCCGCCGGAGACCAGGACGTCGGCCGGCTCGCCGCCGAGCGGCCGGGCCCCGCTGATCAGCCAGGTGCCGGTCCCGGCGTTCTCGGCCGTCACTGCGTTGGTCATCACTGGGTCACCGCCCCTCCCAGCAGCAGGTACAGCACGGCCATCCGCACGCTGACCCCGTTGGTCACCTGCTCGACGATCGTGGACCTGACCGAGTCGGCCACCTCGGCCGCGATCTCCACCCCGCGGTTCATCGGCCCGGGGTGCATCACGATGCCATGGTCGGGCAGGAGCGCCATCCGCGCGCCGTCCAGCCCGTACCGGCGGCTGTACTCGCGCACGCTCGGGAAGTAGGCGGCGTTCATCCGCTCCTGCTGCACCCGCAGCATCATCACCACGTCGGCCTTGGGCAGCGCGGCGTCGAGGTCGTAGCTCACCGAGCAGGGCCAGCCGCCCACCGCGACCGGCAGCAGCGTGGGGGGCGCGACCAGGGTGACCTCCGCGCCGAGCGTGCTGAGCAGCAGCACGTTGGACCGGGCGACCCGGCTGTGCAGCACGTCACCGACGATCGTCACCCGGAGCCCGTCCAGCCGGCCCAGCCTGCGGCGCATGGTGAACGCGTCGAGCAGGGCCTGGGTCGGGTGCTCGTGGGTGCCGTCGCCGGCGTTCACCACGCTGCCCCGGACCCAGGCCGCCAGCCGGTGCGGGGCGCCCGACGCGCTGTGCCTGATGACCACGGCGTCGGCGCCCATGGCCTCGAGCGTGAGCGCGGTGTCCTTCAGGCTCTCGCCCTTGGCCACGCTCGAGCCCTTGGCCGAGAAGTTGATCACGTCGGCCGACAGCCGCTTGGCCGCGGCCTCGAATGAGATCCGGGTCCGCGTGGAGTCCTCGTAGAACAGGTTGACGACCGTGCGGCCGCGCAGCGTGGGCAGCTTCTTGACCGGGCGGTCGGCCATGCTGGCCAGCTCGTCGGCGGTGTCCAGGATGAGCAGCGCGTCCTCGAGGCTCAGGTCGCCGGCCGAGATGAGATGACGGTTCATGAGCCCTCCGCCTCGGCGGAGACGGCCGCGGGACTGGCGCCCAGCAGCACCGCGTCCTGGCCGTCCACCTCGGTCAGCAGCACCCGGACCAGCTCGCGCTGCGAGGTGGGCAGGTTCTTGCCCACGTAGTCGGGGCGGATCGGGAGCTCGCGATGCCCCCGGTCGACGAGCACCGCGAGCTGGACCGCCCGCGGGCGGCCGATGTCGCCCAGGGCATCCAGCGCGGCGCGGACCGTCCGGCCCGAGTACAGGACGTCATCGACCAGAACCACGATCCTGCCGTCGATGCCCGCCGGCGGGACCTCGGTGTGGCCGAGCGCTCTGGCCGGCCGCAGCCTCAGGTCGTCCCGGTACATGGTGATGTCGAGCGATCCGGCCGGCACCGGGTGGCCCTCGACCTGCTCCAGGCGCTCGGCCAGCCGGTGTGCGAGCGGGACGCCCCGGGTCGGGATGCCGAGCAGGATCACGTCGCCGGCGCCGCTGGTCCGCTCGAGGATCTCGTGCGCGATCCTGGACAGCGCCCGCCTGATGTCGGCGGGCTCCAGGACCATCCTGGCCTCCGCGAGACCGGGACCGCCGGGACGCCGATCGCGTCCGGGCTGGTCAGCCGCATGCATTTAGTGGACCTCCTTTCCCGCCTCACGGGACGGGCCTTAAAGGACGTCGGTCCGCATCACCGTACCAGCCCGGCACCGTGCCACCCGGCCGACACGTCTGTACACCGCGTGACCGTGCGTTAGGCCTTTGTCAGGTTATGTACAAATTTAGGACATATATCCCGTCCCGAAACGGGAATCCAGGTCCGCCGCGGCCGCGAAAACCCCAACGTCGCAGGGCCTCCCGCGACTTCGCTGGGACGCGTGGTCGCCGCTGCGCGGATGCGCCGCCCCGCGTAAGTTCATCCGCTTTTTGCCATTCGGCTTGACCTTGTCGGCCTCGCGGCCTACCGTCACTGTGCGTAACCACCACTATCACCTTCGACAAGGCCAGGGGGCCGAGGATCATGCCATCTGATTACGCGAAGACCCTTGGAGCGCGATTGCGCGCGATCCGCACCCAGCAGGGGCTGTCGCTGCACGGTGTTGAGGAGAAGTCTCGCGGCCGCTGGAAGGCCGTGGTCGTGGGGTCTTACGAGCGCGGCGACCGGTCGGTCACCGTGCAGAAGCTTGCCGAGCTGGCCGAGTTCTACGGTGTCCCCGTATCCGAGCTGCTGCCCGGGGATGTCCTGCCGACGCTGCTGGCGCCGTCTCCCAAGCTCGTGATTGACCTCGAGCGCATGGCCCAGCTGCCCAAGGACAAGGCGGGGCCGCTGGCCCGTTACGTTGCGACCATCCAGAGCCAGCGCGGCGACTACAACGGCCGGGTGCTGTCGATCCGCCAGGAAGACCTGCGCTCCCTGGCCGTCATCTACGACAAGACGCCTACCGACCTCACCGAGGAATTGATCAGCTGGGGAATCCTGGACGCTGACGCCAGGGGAGCCATCGGAACGTTCTGAGCCGGCCGCCGATGCCGCGCCCTGCGCTGGCCCCGGGCGCGGTGGCCTGCTATCCGGCCGACAGCAGCGGCAGCAGCGGCTGAGCAGGCACCCCCAGCGCGTTCTCGGCCAGCGACAGGAACGTCTCCGCATCGCGGAGCAGCTCGTCGGCCTCCTGCCAGGACACGGCGCGGGGCAGGCCGGCTTCGGCTGCCGCGCGCTTGGCCGCGCCGGCGGCGAAGAACGCGGCCCACTCGGACAGCGTCGGCTCGACCTTCGGCAGCAGTTCCCACACGCTCAGCGGCTTCCTGCGCCGCGTTGAGGCGCCCGGGTCGGACCTGACCGTCACAACCGCCGCCGCGGCCCGCAGCGCCGCAAGGTGAGCCGATACGTACCTGGCCCCTGGCGAAGCCTCGCTCTCGGCGGCCGCGAGCCCGTACCTGGCCGACTCCAGGAGAGCCAGCGCCGACGGCGCGATCCGGCATCGTGGCCGGGCGCTGCTCCGGTCACCGCCCTCGTGCTCGCTCATCGCAGGTGTGCTCACTTCAGCTCCTCCTATCCGAAACGCCCGGCCGCCGGGCCAGGGTCTCGCCGCGGCCGGGCGGGGCGCTTCCCCACGCTCCACCCGGCCCGGCGGCCCGGCGCCGAGGCGGTCGTCGCCGGACGACTTCATCCCGGTGTCAGTCGAACATAAATTCGGTTAGCTGTCCAGCCAATTCCTAACTGCGTTCGAAGATACAAGAGGGGTCCGACAAAACGGGAGGGCTGGGCCCAGGGGCGAGGGAATCGCGGCACCCGGGCTGACATACGCTAGCCGCCGTGCCATCCACGAGCCCGCCACAGGAACTCAGCCAGGCCGCCTTCGTGGCCCACCTCGACGCGCTGACCGCGGTGTACATGGCGGCCATGCGGCCCGACGCCGACCAGCTGCCCGGCAGGCGGTCGATCATGGAGCGGCACGGCACCTACCGCGGCTTCCGCGCGCTCGCCGTGACCGCGGACGCGGGCGAGCCCGGGCGGACCGGGTACACCAGGAGATCATCGGGTTCAGCTACGCGTTCCGCGGCGCGGCTGGCCAGTGGTGGCACGACGTGGTCGCGGCCGCGATCACGGCCAAGTCCGGGGCGGCGGTCGCCTCCGCCTGGCTGGCGGACTCGCTCGAGATCGCCGAGGTGCACGTCCACCCGGACTATCACCGCCGCGGCATCGGCCGGAGCCTGGTGCTCGGCCTGGCCGAGGGCCGCCTGGAGCGCACGGCCGTGCTCTCGACGCAGGACGCGAACTCGCCGGCCAGGCCGGCTCTACCGCAGCCTCGGCTTCACCGACCTGCTGACCGGCTTCGCCTTTCCTGGCGCGCCGGTGCCGTACGCGGTCATGGGCGCGTGCTCCCGCTGCGGCCCACCCGGGCCGCCGGGGTCGCGCCGTCCCGGCGGGCCTGAGCCCTGTCCCGGTCCCCCAGGCCCAGGAGCTCGTAGATCTCCTGAGTCGCCCGCGACCCGTTCAGCGTGTAGAAGTGCAGGCCCGGCGCGCCCTCGGCGAGCAGCCGGTCGCACATCCCGCGCGGCGTACTCCACCCCGATCTTGCGCACTGCCGCGCCGGTCATCGGCCTGCGCCTGCAGCCGCTCGGTCAGCGACTCGGGGAACCTGGCGCCCAGACAGCGCCACCATGCGCTCGATCATCGCCACGCTGGTGATCGGCATGATGCCGGCGATGATCGGCACGTCACAGCCGCGGGCCGCGACCCGGTCCCGCAGCCGCAGGTAATCCTCCACGATAGAAGAACATCTGGGTGATGGCGAAGTCCGCGCCGGCCCGGCATTTCTCGACGAAGTACCGAGACGTCAGATTCCGGGTCCGGCGACCGCGGATGGCCCTCGGGGAACGCGGCCACACCGACGCAGAAGTCGCCGGACGCCCTGATCAGGCGGACCAGATCGGCGGCGTAGCTCAGACCATCCGGATGCGGCGCCCACTCGTCGCCTGGCGCCCCCGGCGGGTCACCGCGCAGCGCGAGCACGTTGCGCACGCCGACCGCCGCGTACGAGCCGATCACGTGGCGCAGCTCGGCCACGGAGTGGTTCACGGCGGTGAAGTGCCCGACCGGGGTGAGCGTCGTCTCCTCGGCGATCCGGCCGGTAACCCGGACGGTGCGGTCCCTGGTCGAGCCGCCTGCCCCGTAGGTCACCGACACGAACGTGGGCCGGAGCGGCTCCAGCTGCCGGATCGCCCGCCACAGCTTCCGTTCGTCATCCTCGGTCTTGGGCGGCATGAACTCGAACGAGAAGGACCTGGACGCCGGAGGACGAGCAGGTCCCTGATCGCTGGTGCGGCTGTGCGCTGCGGCATACGGACCAGGCTAGCCCCGATCGGCCGGCCCGCGCGGGCCGCCCGGCCGGGCTAGTCTCGCCACCATGGCGACAAGCCAGGCTGATCTTCCGCGGATCCGCGACCGGGTCGGCTGCGTCCTGGACGGCTTCCTGGCCCGGCAGCGCACGGTGCTCGCCGAGATTGGCCCGGACATGCTGCCGTGGCTGGACGCGATCACCGGGCTGCTGGCCGGCGGGAAGCGGCTGCGCCCGGCGTTCTGCTACTGGGGCTGGCGCGGCAGCGGGCGGCGAGGACGGCCAGGAGATTCATGGCCGCAGCGGCCGCGCTCGAGCTGCTGCACGCGAGCGCGCTCGTGCACGACGACGTCATGGACGCCAGCGACACCCGCGCGCGGCCAGCCGTCGGTGCACCGCCGGTTCGCGGCCAGGCACGCGTCGGGCGGCTGGCGCGGGTCGGCCGAGTCGTTCGGCACCGGGACCGCCATCCTGGTCGGCGATCTGCTGCTGACCTGGACCGACCAGCTGTTCCACGCGAGCGGGCTGCCACCCGCCGCCCTGGCCCGCGGACAGCAGGTGCTTGACGCCATGCGGGTGGAGGTCATCTCCGGCCAGTACCTGGACCTGCTCGGCCAGGCGGCGGGGGACGGCACCGTCGCCAGCGCGCTGCGGGTGGTCAGGTACAAGTCGGCCAAGTACACGATCGAGCGCCCGCTGCACCTCGGCGCGGCCCTGGCCGGCCCGCCGGGGTGCGGCGGCCAGCCGGTGACCGCCGCCTTCACCCGCTACGGCATCCCGCTGGGCATCGCGTTCCAGTTGCGGGATGACCTTCTGGGCGTGTTCGGGAATCCGGCGCAGACCGGGAAGCCGGCCAGCGATGATCTGCGCGAGGGGAAGCGCACGGTCCTGGTGGCGATCGCCACGGGACCGGGCCAGCCGGGCCCAGCGCGAGGTGCTCGACCGGCGGCTCGGCGACCCGCTGCTCACCGAGGACGGCGCCGGCCAGATCCGCGCGATCCTCACCGGCACCGGGGCGGTGAGCGAGTGCGAGCGGATGATCGATGCCAGCGTGGCGGAGGCGCTGTCCGCGCTCGCGGACGCGCCCATCACCAGCCCGGCCCAGGGCGCGCTGGCCGAGCTGGCCGTCACCGCGACGGCGCGCAGCGGCTTATCCGGGTCAGAAGGCGAGCGCCTGGGCCCGCCGGTTCACCTCGGTGCAGCGGTGCTCCGTGATCGCCTGGATCGGCGTGCCGGGCAGCGTGTCGTCGGCCGTGAACAGCCAGCGCAGCGCCTCCGGCTCGTCGAACCCGCAGTCGAACAGGACGGTGAGCGTGCCGTGCAGACCCCGGACGACCTGGTCGCCGTCGAGGAAGGCCGCGGGCACGCAGTACACGCCGCTGGGACGCTGGACCGCCACCAGCTTTCGGTCACGAATCAGTTGCTTGACCCTGCTCACAGGGATCCCGAGTCGCTCGGAGACCTCGGGAACGGTCAGCCAGTCGCCAACGATAGCGTCGGCCGGGGGGTCGATCTGTGCCACGTCTGGAGAGTTTCCCACAACCAGCCGCTGGCCAAACACGGAGTAACAGCCGCCTGCCCCGCAGCACACGGATAACCGTGAGATATGGCACGAAACCGGCCATGCTGCCGGCTGCGCGGCGCCCGGGCCCGCGTGCCAGATGATAGATCTTGATGCGGCGCGGGAGACCAGACGCGGGGACGGGCATGAGCATGAGCGATGATCATGTGGGCGGCGAGCATGAGTGACCAGTTGCCGGCCTGGCCGACACGACCAGGCCGGCCCGGATGAGATCGCGGACGCCGAGGTGGTCACGTTCACCTCGGACCTGATCAGGATCGACACCACCAACCGCGGCGGCGGGGACGGGAACGAGCGCCCGGCGGCCGAGTACGTGGCGGCGCGCCTGTCCGAGGGTGGCCTGGAGCCGGTGCTGCTCGAGTCGGCCCCCGGCCGCGCGAACGTGGTGGCCAGGATCGCCGGGACCGACCCGGGCGCGGCCGCGCTGCTCGTCCATGGCCATCTGGACGTGGTCCCGGCCGACCCGGCCGCCTGGCAGGTCCACCCGTTCTCCGGCGAGGTGCGCGACGGTGTGGTGTGGGGGCGCGGCGCCGTCGACATGAAGAACTCTGACGCGATGATTCTCGCCGTGGTCAGGTCGTGGCAGCGGGCCGGGCGCCGGCCGCCCCGCGACATCGTGCTCGCGTTCACCGCGGATGAGGAGGACACGACCGAGTACGGATCGTCCTGGCTCGCCGGTCACCGGCCTGACCTGTTCGACGGCGCCGCCGTGGGCATCGGCGAATCAGGCGCCTTTACGTTTCACGCCGGGGCCGGTCTGCGCCTGTACCCCGTGGCCTCGGCCGAGCGCGGCACCGCCTGGCTCAAGCTCACCGCGCACGGGCGCGCGGGCCACGGCTCCAAGCCCAACACCAGCAACGCCGTGGTCCGCCTGGGTGAGGCGGTGGCCAGGATCGGGGCCTACCGCTGGCCGGTACGGCTGATCCCGACGGTGCGCGCCGCTATCGCCGCGATCGCGGACGCGGTCGGGGCGGAGGTCGATCTCGACGCCGGGCACGCCGACGCCGACCAGTTGCTCGCCCCGCTCGGCCCCGCAGCCCACCTGGTCGAGGCCACCGTGCGCAACAGCGCGAACCCGACCATGCTCGAGGCCGGCTACAAGATCAACGTGATCCCCGCCGACGCCGTGGCCTACGTGGACGGGCGCATGCTGCCCGGCTATGAGGACGAGTTCCGCGTCACCATGGACGAGCTCACCGGTCCGGACGTGAGCTGGGAGTACTACCACAGGGAGGCCCCGCTCGAGGCGGCGCTCGACGGCCCGGAGGTGGCGGCGATGACCGCGGCCCTGCTGGCCGAGGACCCCGGGTCGCACGTGGTCCCCTACTGCATGGGCGGGGGCACCGACGCCAAGGCCTTCGCCCGGCTCGGCATCAGCGGCTACGGGTTCATGCCGCTCGCCCTGCCGCCCGGGTACGACTACTACGCGATGTTCCACGGAGTCGACGAGCGGGTGCCCGTGTCCGCGCTGCAGTTCGGCATGCGGGTGCTCGACCGGTTCCTGACGAGCGCGGCCTGACCCGCCGCATGACCCGCGACATGACCGGGCAGGCCCGCCGGCCCTCGTCCTCCCGGCCGGCCTCGCTGGCCCGCCCGCCGGCGCTGTGCCCCGGTGACCGCGTCGCGGTGCTGTCGGTCAGCGGCCCGGCCGATCCCGCGCAGCTGGCCATCGGGCTCGACGCGCTGCGGTTCGCCGGGCTCGACCCGGTGCTTTTCCCTTCCGCCCGCGATCAGGGCAGCATGCGCGGCTACCTCGCGGGCGACGACGCGATGCGCACCGCCGACCTGCGGGCCGCGCTGACCGACCCCGGCATCGCCGGCATCATCTTCGCCACCGGGGGCTACGGTGCGCAGCGCACCCTGGAGGCCATGGACTGGGACGGCATCGCCGGGCTCCCGTCCAAGGTGCTGGCCGGGTACTCCGACGTCACGGCCGTGCTTGAGGCGGCCGCCAGCAAACTCGGCTGGGCCTCGCTGCTGAGCCCGAACGTGGCGTCCCAGAGCGCAGCCGGGCACTACTCGTTCGGGTCGATGCTGCGCGCGCTGATGCACCCCGAGCGGGCCACCGAGATCCGTTACCCGATGGCCAACCGCGTGGCCGGCGGGCGCGCCCGTGGTGTCACCCTGGGCGGGAACCTGACCCTGCTGACGTCGTCGCTCGGCACCGACACGTCGTGGCCCGCGCGGGGCGGGATCCTGCTCGTGGAGGACAGGAACGAGCCGGAGTACCGGCTGGACCGGATGCTCACCCAGCTGCGCCGGTCCGGGTATCTCGACGGCGTGGCCGGCGTCGTGGCGGGCACGTTCGTCGGCTGCGGCGAGCCCACCGGTGTCGAGGAGATCCTGACCGAGCGGCTCGGCCGCCTCGGGGTGCCGATGATCGCCTGGGCGAATGTCGGCCACGGCGGGTACTTCCAGGCCTTTCCGATCGGCGTCGCGGCGGAGCTTGACGCCGACGCCGCGACGCTGCGGCTGCTCGACCCGCCGCTGCGGCCGCAGCCGGTCAGCTGACCGCCGCCGCCTTCACCGGGACGCCGGGATCGGTGAGCCTGGCCGCGTCGACCTCGGCCCCGGCCTCGATCAGCCGCCGCCCCTGGGCCAGGTCACGCGGTGAATCCACGGTGAGCAGCGCCGCCAGCCGGTCCCCGGCGAGCCAGCAGGCGGCCCATGTGCCCGCGGCCGGGTCACCGCGCAGCACCATCCGGTCCGCCGCCCCGTGGAAGCCGACGTACTGCATCATCCTCCCGAACTGCTCCGACCAGAAGTACGGCACGGGATTGAACGCGTCGGTCCCGCCCAGCAGGTTCGCGGCCAGGACCGCGGGGGCCCGCAGCGCCACGTCCCAGTGCTCAAACCGCAGCCTGCGGCCGTACCGCAGCGACCAGAACGCCATGCAGTCGCCGACCGCAAACACCCCGGGCACCGACGTCCGCAGCTGCTCGTCGGCGGCGACGCCGTTGTCCAGCGCGACCCCGGTGCCGTCCAGCCAGCCGGTCTCCGGCCGCACCCCGACCGCGGTGACGATCACGTCGGCGTCCAGCCAGCTCCCGCCGGCCAGGGCCAGCCCTCCGGGCTCAACCGAGCCGACCGGCTGGCTGAGCCTGAGGTCGACCCCGGCCGCGTGGTACCACGCGGCGGTCAGCCCGCCGACCTGCTCCCCCACGGCCGCGACCAGCGGGGCGGCGGCGGCCTCGAGCACGGTCACCTGGCAGCCGCGGGCGGCCGCCGCCGTGGCCAGCTCGGCACCGATCCAGCCCGCCCCCACGATGGCCAGCCGCAACCCGGGTTCGAGCAGGTCGCGCAGGGTCAGCGCGTCGTCGAGCGTGCGCAGGAACCGCTGCGGGCCGCTGCCCGGCAGGGCGACCGGCGTGGCCCCGGTGGCCAGCACCAGCCGGTCGTAGCGGTGCTCGCCGCGATCGGTGCGCAGGACCCCCCCGTGATGACCACCGTCAGGCTCCCCCGCGGCCGGCTCGAACCCGGTAGCGGTCTCGGCCAGGTGCAGCCGTATCCCGAGCGTGTCCAGGTCGTCCCGCAGCGTGGTATCGGCGAGCTCGCCGGCCATCACCCGCTTCGACAGCGGCGGCCGGTCGTACGGCGGCCGGCGCTCGGCCCCGACCAGGGTCACCTCTCCCGCGTAGCCTCTGGCCCTGAGCTCCTCGGCGGTGCGCAGCCCGGCCAGCCCGGCGCCGGCCACCACCACCCGTTCCGGGACGGACGGACCGGCCGAACTTGGAAAACTCACCCATCACCTCGGATCCAACCGCTGTTGTTCAGCGCGCATAAACGACTGGCCACCCGTACAATTCTCGCGATGGATACCACCCTTTCGCGCCCAAACGCCGGGCAGTTGCTCGACGGCCGGTATCGGGTGGGCTCTTGGATCGCCCGCGGCGGCATGGCCACGGTCTACCTGGGCACCGACACCAAGCTAGACCGCACGGTGGCGCTGAAGATCGCCCACCCCGAGCTGGCCGGCGATCCGGAGTTCGTCCGGCGGTTCACCGGCGAGGCGCGGTCCGCGGCGCGGCTGTCCAGCCCGAATGTGGTGGCCGTCTATGACCAGGGTGCCGACGGGGATCTCCTCTACCTGGTGATGGAGTACGTCCCCGGCCGCACGCTGCGGGAGCTGCTGCGCGAGCGCGGCAAGCTCGGCCCCCGCGAGGCGCTCGACATCTTCACCGGCGTGCTGGGCGGCCTCGGCGCCGCGCACCGGGTGGGGATCATCCACCGCGACGTCAAGCCGGAGAACGTCCTGCTCGGCGAGCGCGCCGTGGTCAAGGTCGCCGACTTCGGCCTGGCCCGGGCGGCCGCCGGAGGCGGTCACACCAGGACCGGGATGATCATCGGCACCGCGGCCTACCTGGCGCCGGAGCAGGTGTCGCACAGCGCCTCCGACGCGCGCACCGACGTGTACGCGTCCGGGGTGCTGCTGTTCGAGATGCTCACCGGCGCCCAGCCGCACACCGGCGAGTCGCCGCTCGCGGTGGCGCACAAGCACGTCAGCGACGTGGTGCCGCCGCCGTCCAGCCTGGTGCCCGACCTGCCGCCGTCGCTGGACGCGCTGGTGGCCCTGGCCACCAGCCGCGACCCTGACCTGCGGCCCGCGGACGCGGGCCAGTTCCTGAGCGCGGTCGAGGATGTCCGGCACGGCCTGCCGATCGGCGCACCGCGTCCGGACAGGCCGCCGCACGCCCTGCCGGCGGTGCCGCTGCTGGCGCTGCCGGCGGCGCATGGCCAGCACGCGGCGCTCACCGGGCCGATGCCCGCCCCTGACCCGGCCAGCTACGCGGCCGAGCTGGGTAACGGGACGCTGGCCCCGGCCGGATCCGGGTTCCCGTGGTTCCCCGAGGACGACCGCGACAGCGCCGGGTACGGCCCGGGGTCCCGCGGCCACGACGGTCTGAACCACACGCTGATCGTGCCCCCGGGCGGCGGGTCCTACGACGCTGCTCCCTTCGACGGGGGCCAGTACGGCAACGCGACCACCGCCATCCCGTACGGCGGCCTCCCGTACAGCGAGGATGACGCGCCCGACGTCGACCGCCGGCATATGCGCGGGATGCGCGACTACCTCAGGAACGAGCCCCTGCTGCAGCGCTGGCTGTTCAGCCGCAGGTTCGTCTATCTGGCCCTGACCGTCGGGGTCGTCGTGGTCATCGGCGTGATCACCTGGTGGGTCACCGCCGGGCAGTACTCCAGGGTCCCCGCGGTGCACGGGATGGCGGCCGCCACCGCCCAGGCCGAGCTGCAGAATCTTGGCTTCACCGTGCAGGTGGGCCCGGGGCGGCACAGCAACCTCCCGAAGGGCGATGTCGTCGCGACCGACCCGGCGATCGGCTCCAAGGCCAAGAACGGCAGCACGGTGACCCTCCTCGAGTCCATCGGCCCGGTCATGGTCGGCGTCCCGCAGGTGACCGGCGTCCCGCTGTCCCAGGCCCAGGCCGAGCTCAGGAAGGCGGGCCTGATTCCGGGCACGGTGACGTCGGCCGCGTCGTCGACCATCCCGGCGGGCATCGTGATCAGCACCGAGCCCCGTCGCCGGCACCGCGTGGCCGAAGCCGAAGCCGGTGGGCATCACGGTCAGCGCGGGCCTGCCGCTGCCGAACTTCGTGGGCCAGCAGTTCGACCAGGCCCAGGGCACGGCGCAGTCCGGCGGGTACCAGCTGCAGCAGGTGGCCGACTCCAACAGCAACCAGCCGCAGGGGACCATCACCAGCCAGTCCCCGGCGGCGGGCACGCCGATCACCCAGGGCGAAGTCGTGACGGTGCACGTCTCGAACGGGCCGCCCCAGGTCAGCATCCCGGACGTGTCCGGCCTGCCCGTGGACCAGGCCACGCAGATCCTGCAGCAGGCAGGGTTCCAGGTCTCGGTCAACCAGGGCCTGGGCGGCCGCGTGTCCAGCACCAGCCCGAGCGGCCAGGCCCCGGCGGGCAGCACGATCACGCTCAACGTGGGCTTCACGTTCCCGTAGCCCGACTGTGCCAGCCCGGGGGACGGCCCCCCAGACCCCCCGCGTGCCATCCGCTCGGGCCGGCAAGCCCGCCGTCGCGGCTGGCACGGCTACAGCGGCGGGCCCTCCCCGGGCCGCTCCTGATAGGAGTACCGCTGCTCGCGCCAGGGGTCGGCGGCGTTGTGGTAGCCGCGCTCCTCCCAGAACCCCCGGCGGTCCAGGGTCAGGTACTCCACGGCGCGGACCCACTTCACGCTCTTCCAGGCGTAACGGGACGGAACCACGAGCCGCAGCGGATAGCCATGCTCGGGGCTGAGCACGGCGCCGTCGCGGTGGGTGGCGAGCAGGGTGTCGTCGGCCGCGAAGTCGTCGATCCTGAGGTTGGCGCTGTAGCCGAAGTCGGCCCAGACCATGACGTGGGTCACGGCCGCGGCCGGCGGCGCGGCTCGCAGCAGGTCGGCCGCGGCGATGCCCTCCCAGGCGATGCCGGGGATCGTGAACTTGGTCACGCAGTGGAAGTCGGCCACGATGCGGGCGCGAGGGAGGTGCCCGAGTTCGAGCCAGCTCCACCGGTGTTCCTGCCCCGACTCGGTGGCGCCGAGCACCCGGAGGTCCCAGGTGTCCGGGCGGAACCTCGGGACCGGGCCGTAGTGCAGCACCGGCCAGCCGGTCTGGATGTGCTGGCCAGGGGGAAGCCCTGGGGCTCCCGAAACGGCAGCCTGCTGCGCACCGGTCCCTGGCTGCCTCATGTCCGGCTGGCGTGCTCCTTCCAGCGTTGGCGGCCAGAACCACGGGCAACTCGACCCGCCCACTGCAGATTGAGCTATCTTGCCACCCCGCCCGGCAGGCCCCGATCCGCACCCACCTCGTGACCCGGTGTGTGCCAGGATGCGGCGGGATGAATCTCACCGAGCGCGACGCGCGGCAGCGGTTCGCAGACGCCGCCGTGGCCAGGCTCGCCACGGTGACCGAGGCAGGCCGCCCGCACCTGGTTCCTGTCACGTTCGCGGTGGACGGCGACCGGATCTATGTCGCTGTGGACGCCAAGCCGAAGAGCACGCGCAACCTGCGGCGGCTGCGCAACATCCGGGCCAACCCCCAGGTTGCCGTGCTGGCCGACCGCTACGACGACGACTGGGCCGCGCTGTGGTGGGTGCGCGCCGACGGCCGCGCGGTCATCCTGGATGACCCGCGCCAGATGGCCGGGCCGGTCGCGCTGCTGGCCGGGCGCTACCCGCAGTACCGTGAGCTGCCTCCGGCCGGGCCCGTGATCGGGATCACGGTCGAGCGCTGGACCGGGTGGGCCGCCGCGCCTCCCGGGTAGCGCGGCTCGGCGGGCGCCGTCACAGGCTGGCGACCGCGGGGATCACCTCGCTGCCGATGACCTCAAGCGGCGTCACCTCCCAGACCCTGGCCACCGCGCCGATCGCGGCCTGGAAGCCCATCTCGGCCAGCGCGCCGAGCTGGTCGACGATCTCCCCGGCCCGCTCCCCCTTCTCGCCGGGGTCGAAGATGAAGTAGCACGTCTTGGTGATCTCGTCGTAGTCGCGCCCCTCGGCCTCGCAGTGCGCGCGCAGCACGTCGAGCTTGCGGGCGAGCTCAGGGCCGGGGAACAGATTGCAGGCCTGCGCGTAACGGGCCACAAAACGCAGCGTCTTCCGCTCACCCCCGCCGCCAATCATGATCGGCGGATGGGGCTCGGACAGGGCCTGCGGCGAATTAATCGGCCGTTCCAGCCGATAGTGCCGGCCGACATAGGGAGCCTGGTCACCGCGCCACATCTGCAGGCAGATCTGCAGCGTTTCCTCAAGCCGCTCAAATCGCTCGGCCACCGGCGGGAACGGAATTCCCAGGCCGGCCGATTCCTCCGCGTTCCAGGCCGCGCCGATGCCCAGCCAGGCCCGGCCGCCGGACAGCACATCCAGGGTGGTGACGATCTTGGCCAGGACGCCGGGATGCCGGTAGACCGCGCCGGTGACCAGCGTCACCAGCGTGGCCCGGGACGTGCAGCCGGCCAGATACCCCAGCGTCGTGTAGGCCTCGAGCATCTCGCGCTCGGGCGGGCCGAGGACCCCAATCTGAAAGAAGTGGTCCATGACGCTGATGAAGTCAAAGCCGGCCTCGTCCGCGGTCCTGGCCACCGTAGCCAGCTCGCTGCCGAGCCGGGACGGCCCGCCAGGCCAGCTGAAGTCGGGAATCTGCAGTCCGATCTGCACGCGATCACCTCCACGGATGAGCCTCCCACACGCCGGTAATGGGGGCGAACATCGCGAACTTGGCACTTGCTTTCCAGTTTCTTTGCACTGATCTACTCTGGCGCTGTCCGGCCAATACTTCCGTGCCCTCCCATCGAGCGGAGACCGAGATGAACAGGGCCCAGCACACGGGCGTCGTCATCGGCTCGGTATCCGCTGCCGTGGTGATGCTGGCGGCCGCGCCCGCGCAGGCGGCCGGGACGCCGTGCTGGCAGCTCATGGCCACGGTCCACTACGGAATCGAGGCCAACGCCTCCGGCTATTCGGCCGTCGTCGCACCGTCAAAGAACGACGCCTGGGTCTTCGGCGGAACCAACCCGGGCGGGACGAGCGCGCCAGCGGCCGAGCACTGGGACGGGAGCCGCTGGCGTCCCGCGCCGCTGCCCACCGGGCTCGGCGGCTTCATCGTGGCGACCAGCGCCTCGTCGGCCACGAACATCTGGGCGGTCGGCGGCGGGTACGCGCTGCGCTGGGACGGCGCCCGGTGGGCGGTCGCGAACACCTGGCCGCAAGCGAGGCGAGCCGACCTCCGTCGCCGCGGTCAGCCCGGCCAACGTCTGGGTCTTCGGTGACTCCGCCGTCACCGGCGGGGCCAGCCTGGGCGCCTGGCACTTTAACGGTCACCGGTGGAGCCGGGTCACCGGCACCGCGTCCGGCATCTACCGGGCCAGCGCCCTGTCCCGGCACAACATATGGGCGGTCACCGCCAGCCAGCGGGGCGGGTCGGTGGTCCACTACAACGGCCACACCTGGCAGGCCGTGCGCTCGGCGGCCCAGGCCCTGGGCCATGCCCAGCTCAACGACGTCCTGGTCGAGTCGAGGAACAGCGTATGGCTGTCCGGGATCTCCCCGACCGCCTGGGCCGACGGGCGCCTGGTGCTGGCCCGCTGGAACGGCGCGCGCTGGACGCGGTTCGTGGCTCCGTGGCGGGTGCAGCAGCCCGAGCGCTTCGCCGCGGACGGCGCGGGCGGAATCTGGGTCCCGGTAGTGACCGGCGGCATCACTTCGCGGACGTGGATCCTGCACCTGTCGCGCACGGGCCGGTGGACGCGCACCCCGGTCACCTCGGCGCCCGGCACCGGGGTCGGGGTCAGCGACCTGGCGCTGATCCCCGGGACCACGTCCCTGTGGGGCAGCGGCGGGCTGCTGACGGCGTTCGGCGGGAACGCCACCATCTGGGACCACCGGGTCGTGCCCGGCCACTGGCTCGCCGGAGTGAGCGGGACCGCGGCCGTCGCCGGGGCTGCCTGGGCCCGCTGGACCCTCAAGCAGAGCATGGCCGCGCTGTTCGGGGACCACTACCACTGGGCCATCCTGCAGAACGGGACCGTGCCCGCGGCGGACCGCTGGCACCCGCACCACCATCACAAGGCCGTCGCCAGCACCGCCTGACCGGCCCGGTCACGATCCGGGCGAGCTCAGGCGGGCTCGCGCGCCGGGGTGTGCTCCTGCGCTGCTGCGGCCAGCTCCTCGGCCAGGTCATCCGCGTCGAGCCGCGCCTCGATCCGGCGCAAGTCCTCGATCCGGGCCCGGGTCTCGACCTGGCGCGGGGTCAGCAGCGAGCAGCAGTCCTGGTCCGGCAGCTCGGAAATGTGCAGCGTGGCGATCCGGCGCGCCTCCGCCATGATCTCGGTCTTGTCCAGGCCGATCAGCGGGCGCAGGATGGGCAGCGTCACCGCGTCGTCCAGCGCGGTGATGTTGGTCAGCGTCTGGCTGCTGACCTGGCCCAGCGAGTCGCCGGTGACCAGCGCTGCCGCGCGCAGCCGCCGGGCCAGGGCCTCGCCGGTCTTGAGCATCAGCCGGCGCTGCGCCATGATCTGCAGCCGCCCGGCGCCCGGACGACGCGAGCTTCTGCTGCGTCCGGCCGAACGCGACCACGAACAGCCGCGAGCCGCCCTGGAACTTGTCCAGCTCGCGGACCAGGCCGTACGCCTTGTATACCGACTCTGGCCCGGTCAGCGGCATGCCAGAGAAGTGCAGGAAGCTGCAGCGCAGGCCGCGGCGCATCATCCGGTAGGCGGCCACCGGCGAGTCGATGCCGCCGGACATCAGCACCAGCGCCCGGCCGCTCATGTTGACCGGCAGCCCGCCCTGGCCGGGCAGGCCCTCGGTGAACACGAACACCTCGGCCTGATCGACCTCGACGAACACCGTGGTGTCCGGGTGCGACAGGTTGACCGGGTAGCCGTACGCCTCCTGGATCCTGGCGCCGATCAGCGTGGCCAGCTGAGCGGAGCTCATCGGGAACCGCTTGTCCCGCCGCCGGGCCCGGACCGCGAAGCTGCCCGCCTGGTTCGCGGTGAGCCGCACCGCGGCCGCGGCCGCCGCCTCGGGGTCCTTCGCGACCCGCACCGCGCGGCAGACCCTGGTCAGCCCCATGACGTTCCGCATGCGCGCGGCCAGCAGGTCCGCGGCGGTCTCGGCGCCGTCCTCCCCCGCCTCTCCGGCGACGCGCAGCACGATGACCCCCTCGCGCTGCCAGATCTGCACCGCGATGCCGAGATCACGCACCGCCCGCCTGATGTTCTCGTGCAGCAGGCGCTCAAACTGCTGCCGGTTCTTGCCCTTGAGCACGATCTCGCCCAGCTTCAGCAGCACGCACGGCTCGGGCAAGGTGGCGGCCTGGCTGTCGCCGCGGGAAGTTAGGGGCAGCGCGGACATCTCTCCAGTGTGCCAGCCCAGGGACCGGGCCGGTCACAGGACGCCGGTACATGATGTGCAGCGTGTGCCGGACCCCCTCAGCGGCTGCCTGAGGGCCCGGAAGCTGGCCACGGCCGTCCGGCTAGGCGCCAGCCGCGCGGACGGCGCAGAGGAGGCGGTTGTCGCCGCGCTGCCAGAGCGTGCCGACCTCGGCGAAACCGGCCTTCCGCAGCGCCTCGACGTGCACGGCGAGCCGCCCCGCGGGCGAGCCGTGGTGCTCGGAGTCCAGGCGCATGGCGTCGCGCTGCGCGGCCAGGCCGGCCAGCGCCGGGGCCGCCCGGACCGCGTCCCACCAGTCGGCCCAGGTCTCGGCGCCGGCCGCGGGCGGGTGCCGCTGCACCTCGCGCTCGACCAGCGCCCGGCCGAGGCGGAACAGCGCCGGGGCCGTGGCCTCGTCCTCGGCCAGGTGGTCGCCGTCCAGCAGCAGGCCGCCCGGCCGCAGCACGGTGGCCACCTCGGCGTACACCGCGGCCAGCGCGTCGGGGGTGAGCCAGTGCAGCGCGGTGGTGCTGACCGCGGCGTCGGCCGGGCGGTCCAGCCCGAGCGCCGCGGTCCAGCCCGCGTCGCGCAGGTCGTGGTCGGCGAAGCGCAGGCCGGGCCGGCCCGCCCACGCGGCCCGGGCCAGCGTGAGCAGCAGCGGGTCGGCGTCGACGCCGATGACCGTGGCGCCGGGTATCCGGTCCAGCAGCCGCACGCTGAGCGAGCCGGGCCCGCAGCCGAGGTCGAGCACCAGCGGGTCGTCCCGGCCCGCCCCCTCGGCGACCGCGTCGATCAGCGCGGTGAACCGCTCCTCCCGGTCGGGCATGTACCCCTGCTGCTGCGCGTCCCAGCGGCCGATCCAGGCCGCGGCCTGACCGGGGCTCAGCACTGGCGTGTCCGTCTCCACCCTGGCCTCTCCTTTCCCTGGGTCTCCCCTGCTCTGGCCGGCCCTGTCGGCTGGCACTGTCCGCTAGCACTGTCGGCCGGCCCTGCCTGCGGTCAGCGGCGCACCGCGCCCGTCACCAGCCACGCGTTTCCCCGGGCCCGCAACACCAGCGTGACGAACCTGGCCAGCAGCCAGAGGCTGTAGGCCAGCCACAGCGCCACCAGGCCGCCGTGCAGCACGGGCACCAGCAGGACCGCGGGCAGGTACACGGCCAGCGTCACGACCCCGGCCCAGGCCAGGTAGTTCTGGTCACCCGCGCCGATCAGCACCCCGTCGAGCACGAAGACCACTCCGGAGACCGGCTGCTGCAGCGCCGCCACCACCAGCACGGCCAGCAGCAGCCCCCGCACCTGCGGGGTGACCGCGAACAGGCCGGGCAGCAGCGGCCGGGTCAGCAGCAGGAGCAGGCAGAAGCCGGTCCCGTAGACCGCACCCCAGGCGATCATGCGGTTGGTGGCGGCCCGGGCCCCGGCCACGTCACCCGCGCCAAGGCAGCGGCCGGTGATCGCCTGGCCCGCGATCGCGACCGCGTCGAGCGCAAAGGTCAGCAGGATCCAGATCCGGAACGCGATCTGGTGCGCCGCGATGGCCGCGTTCCCCTGCCGCGCGGCGACGGCCGTGGTCACCACGAGCGCCACCTGCAGGGCCAGCGTGCGCACGATGAGCCCGGCCGCCGCGGTCGCGGACGTGCGCAGGCCGGCCCGGTCCACGGCCAGGCCGACCCCGGCGCGCCGGGCCCCCCGCGCGATGACCGTTAGGTACACGCAGGCTCCCGCGGTCTGCGCGATGACCGTGCCCGACGCGGACCCGGCCAGTCCCAGGCCCAGGCCGAGCACGAACGTCGCGTTCAGCGCGATGTTCACCGCGTTCGCGGCCAGCGCCACGGCCAGCGGCGTGCGCGTGTCCTGGAGGCCGCGCAGCACCCCGGTGCCGGCCAGGATCAGCAGCATGGACGGCGCGCCGAACAGGCTGATCCGCAGGTAGGTGACGGCGCCCTGGCTGACCTCGGGCGTGGCGCCGAAGACCCGGACGATCTCCGGCGCGAGCGGCCAGCGCCACCGCCAGCACGGCCGCGCCGATCGCCACCGCCAGCCAGATCCCGTCGATGCCCTGCCTGATCGCGGCCTGCCGGTGGCCCGCGCCCAGCTGGCGGGCCACCGCCGCGGTGGTCCCGTAGGCCAGGAAGATCGAGATGCTGACCAAGGTGGTGAGCGCCTGGCTGGCCACGCCCAGTGCGCCGAGCGGCACGGTGCCGATCCGGCCGACGATCGCGGAGTCGGCCAGCAGCAGCAGCGGCTCGGCGATCAGCGCGCCGAACGCCGGCAGGGCCAGCCGCAGGATGTCCCGGTCCACGTCGCTGCGGCCCGGCCAGACCCAGCGGCCGCGCCGGGCCGAGCGCCGCGGCCGGGACCAGCGCCGCGGCCGGGACCAGCGGCCCGCCGTCTCAGGCGGGCCGGCCACGCGGACCGGGTCGGTCGAGGGCGGCACGAGGCTCCCGGCTCGCTGGCTGCTCGGTCGCTGCCTGCTCGGTCGCTGCCTGCTCGGTCGCTGCCTGCTCCGTCGCCGCCTGCTCCGTCGCCGCCTGCTCTGTCGCTGGCTGCCCGGTCGCGGCTTGCCCTGTCAATGCCTGCTCTGTCAATGCCTGCCGTCACTGGCTATTATCATTTGGACAGTAACGAAACTAGACGCGAGGGCGTAACTGGTCAAGTGAATTTCACCAGTCACATGGATGCGGTCGTGACCGTGGCGGTCCGGCTGGCCAACGCGCTGACTCCGGGTGCGGCCCACGGCAGGCCGTACCTGCCGCCCGGTGGCCGTGCGCTGCCCGCCGCGGTGACCGCGGCGCTGCGGGAGGCCCGGCCCGACACCCGGGACGTGTCGGCGGGCGAGGCCGCGCAGTTCCGCACCGTGGCCGAGGAGATCCGCGCGGTCTTCGACGCGGTGGCGGCCGGGCGCACCGACGCCGCGGCCGACCTGGTCAACGCCATGCTGGCCCGCACCGGCGCCCGGCCGCAGCTGGACCAGCACGACGGCGAGCCGTGGCACCTGCATTTCCACGGGGCCGAGGACTCGCTGGTCACCGGCTGGGCCGCCGGGTGCGCCACCGGGCTGGCCGTGGTGCTCGGCAGCGACCTGCACGGCCGGCTCGGGGTCTGCACCGCGCCGCGGTGCGACCGGGTCTACGTCGACACCTCGCGCAACGCGACCCGCCGCTTCTGCTCGACCTCCTGCCAGAACCGGGTCAAGACCGCGGCGTTCCGCCGCAAGCAGGCCCGGCCGGACGAGGCTGAGCCCCAACCAGCCCAGTCGCAACCAGGTCAGCCGCAAACAGCTCAGGCGCTGACAGCTCAGCCGAAGAAGATCTCCGCCTCGGCGTAGCGCTCCGGCGGCACCAGCTTGAGCTCGCCGGTCGCCGCGGCGAGCGGCACCTCGACGATCTCCGTGCCGCGCAGGGCCACCATCGCGCCGAACGCGCCCGCCGCCACCGCGCGGATCGCGTGCGTGCCGAAGCGGGTGGCCAGCACCCGGTCGTACGCGGTCGGGGTGCCGCCGCGCTGGATGTGGCCGAGCACGGTGGCGCGGGCCTCCTTGCCCGTGCGCTTCTCGATCTCATAGGCCAGCATCTGCCCGACGCCGCCGTACCTGACGTGGCCGAACGCGTCGCGTTCCTGGGCGGCCAGCGCCTCGTAACCGTCTTTGGGGTGCGCGCCCTCGGCCACCACCACGATCGGCGCGTACCTGGTCTGGAACCGGTGCTCGACCCAGCCGCAGACCTGCTCGATGTCGAACGGCTGCTCCGGGATCAGGATCACGTTCGCCCCGCCGGCCATCCCGGCGTGCAGCGCGATCCAGCCGGCGTTACGCCCCATCACCTCGACGATCAGCGCCCGGTGATGACTCTCCGCCGTAGTGTGCAGCCGGTCGATGGCCTCCATCGCGATATTCACCGCGGTGTCGAAGCCGAATGTGTAGTCGGTCAGGCCAAGGTCGTTGTCGATGGTCTTCGGGACGCCGACGACCTTCACGCCTTCATCGTGCAGCCGCGCGGCGACCCCCAGCGTGTCCTCGCCGCCGATCGCGACCAGCGCGTCGATGCCGAGCTTCGCGAGGTTGTCCTCGACGCGCTCCAGCCCGGACCGGCCGCCCGCGGCCGCGCTCTCGCCCAGCGGGTTGGTCCGGGACGAGCCGAGAATCGTTCCGCCGCGGGGCAGGATGCCGCGCACCGCCTGCACGTCCAGGGTCATGGTGTCGCCCTCGAGCGGCCCGCGCCACCCGTCGCGGAACCCGGTGAACTCGTATCCGTACTCATCCACGCCCGTGCGCACGATGGCGCGGATGACCGCGTTCAGGCCAGGGCAGTCACCGCCTCCGGTCAGAACTCCGACTCGCATGGATCTTCCTCTCGCATGGTCCCTCTCGCCGTTTCGCCCGCCACACTAGTGCCCATGAGCGTCCTTGCGATCGACGCCGGAACAACAGGCGTGACTGCGCTGGTCATCACCCCTGACGGCGCTGTCGCGGGCCGCGGCTATCAGGAGTTTCGCCAGTTTTACCCGGAACCCGGCTGGGTGGAGCACCTGCCGGAGGGCATCTGGCAAGCTGCCCAGGCCGCCTGCGGACAGGCGCTGGATCAGGCCGGCCGGGACACGGTGAGCTGTGTCGGGATCACCAACCAGCGGGAGACCGCCGTGGTGTGGGACCGGGCCACGCTCACGGCGCCGCGCCGGGCCATCGTCTGGCAGGACCGCAGGACGGCGGACATCTGCGCGCGCCTGCGCGAGCAGGGTCACGAGGAGCGGGTAACCGCGCTGACCGGGCTGCGGCTCGACCCGTACTTCACCGCCACGAAGCTGACCTGGCTGGCCGAGAACGACCCGCACGTGTGGGCCGGCGTCACCGACGGGTCGCTCGCGGTCGGCACGGTCGACTCCTACCTGATCGCCCGGCTGACCGGCGGCCGCCGCCATGTCACCGACGCCTCCAACGCGTCGCGGACGCTGCTGTTCGACATCGAGGCCGGCCAGTGGTCCGCGGAGCTCTGCCAGCTGTTCGGCGTCCCGCCGCACGCGCTGCCCGAGGTGGTCCCGTCGACCGGCCTGGTGGCGCGCACCGACCCGGACGCGTTCGGCGGCCTCGACCTGCCGGTCGCGGGCATCGCCGGCGACCAGCAGGCGGCCATGTTCGGCCAGGCGTGCTTCTACCCCGGCGCCGCCAAGTGCACGTACGGGACCGGGTCGTTCGTGCTGTGCAACACCGGCACCTCGATCGTGCGCTCGCAGGCCGGGCTGCTGTCCACGGTGGCGTGGATGGACGGCTCCGGGGCCCTGACCTACGCGCTCGAGGGGTCGGTCTTCGTGACCGGCGCGGTCGTGCAGTGGCTGCGCGACGGGCTCGGCCTGCTCGACAACGCCGCCCAGAGCGAGGCGCTGGCGCGGTCGGTTCCCGACTCGGGAGGCGTGGTGTTCGTCCCGGCGCTCACCGGGCTCGGGGCGCCGTACTGGGACCCGGACGCACGCGGCAGCGATGTTCGGCCTGACCCGCGGGACGACCCGGGCGCACCTGGTCCGCGCCGCGCTGGAGGCCATCGCGTTCGAGGTGCGCGACGTCGCCGACCTGATCGCCGCCGAGCCCGCCAGCCCGCCCGTCGGGGACGTGCTGAGGGTGGACGGCGGCGCCAGCGCCAACGACCTGCTCATGCAGGTGCAGGCCGACCAGCTCCAGGTGACCGTGGAGCGGCCCGTCGTGGCGGAGACCACTGCGCTCGGGGCCGCGTTCCTGGCCGGGCTCGCCACCGGGGTGTGGCGGTCGCAGGCCGAGCTCGCGGCGACCTGGCAGCTCGACCGCAGGTTCGTGCCCGCGGCCCGGGACGAGCAGGCGTACGCCCGCTGGCGCAAGGCCGTGCAGCGCACCATGGGCTGGGCCGGCTAAGGACTGGGCCCGCTAAGGCAGAGCCCAGTGCTGCGCCGCCCGTACGGCGCAGCTCACGATCTCCAGCTGGGTGCCGATCGGCCCGGCGCGCGGGTCGGCCAGGCACTTGCCCGACCGCGGGTTGACCAGGTGACCGTTCCCCTTGGCCTGCCACTCCTGGCCGGCCGATGCGTTGCAGCGCTGCAGCTCGACCTTGGTTCCGGCCGCGGTCCGGCTGCCCGTTACGGTCAGGCACCGAGCCACCGACGTGGCCTTGGTGAGCCTGAGCTGCAGCTTGCCCGCGGCGTCGGGATGGGCGGTCCAGACCTGGGCCTGGCCGCCGTGGCACGTATAGATCTGGATCCTGGTGCCATCGGCGGTGCTGCCGTTCCGGTCGTCCACGCACTTGCGGGCCAGCAGGGACCGGACCGCACCGACCGACGCCACGGACCACGTGAACGACACCGAGCCAGTCATGCCGGTGCCGTCGGTCGCGCGCACGGTGACCGAGGAGAACCCCCGGGCCCTCGGCGTGCCGGAGATGACGCCGCCGGTGCTGATCGACAGGCCCGGCGGCAGCCTGCTGGCGGTGAACCGCAGGGTCTGCGCCGAGGCCGAGTCCTTGGCCTTGATCCGCACCGAGGCGATCTTCTTGCCCCTGGTGCTGTGCCGGGGGCCCGGGCTGGTCACAGTGACTTTGTGGTCGGTGGCCTGGAACGCGCCCGTGCCGTCGGGGGTGCCCCACCCGGTCGGGCCGTCGAACCCGGCCTTGGCCGTGCACAGGTAGGAGCCGCCGCACGAACCGTCGCTGCCCGATGTGATGTCGTGCAGACGGCTGGTGTGCAGGTACGGGAACTGGGCCGGGTAGGCGCCGGATGCGGCCGGGCCGGCCAGGGCGTAGGTGGCGGCGATGATCGGGGTGGCCGCGGATGTGCCGCCGAACACCTGCCATCCGTGGTTGTTGCCGTAGGTGTCATAGACCGCGACCCCGGTCTCCGGGTTCGCGATGGCAGCCACGTCATTGTCGGTGCGCCGGGGGCAGCCGGTGTCGGTCTGCCAGGACGGCTTGGCGTCACGGGCCGAGCAGCCGGAGCCTGTGGCCCCGGACGCGTCGTTCCAGACGGCTTCGCTCCAGCCGCGCGCCGTGCCGCTGCGGCGGACCAGCGAGGTGCCGCCGACCGACGTCACGTACCTGGAGGCGGCCGGGTAGCCCACGCCGTACCCGCTGTCGCCGCCGGCCGCGGTCAGGGCCACGCCGGGGTGCTTGAAATAGGCGTTGTCGTCCGTGGTGTCACTGGCCCGCTCGGGGCCGTTGTAGCTGTTGGACACGAACTTCGCGCCGAGCGAGACCGCTGCGTTGACCCCGGTGCCAAGGTCGCTGATCTCGGCGCTGTTCGCCTCCACCAGGATGATGCGGCAGTTCGGGCACGTCGCGGACACCATGTCCAGGTCCAGGGACTCCTCCTCGTCCCAGCCGGTCTGGCCGGCCGCGCGCGGCAGCGGGCTGGCGTTGCCCTCCTGGTTGACCTTGCCGAAGCAGCCGCTGGCCACGGTGCAAGGGGGCAGGTGGTACTGGGAGCGGTACAGCGCCAGGTCCGACGCGGCGTTCGGGTCGTCGAAGGCATCGACGATCGCGACCGTCTGGCCCCGGCCCGCCGCGGCCGCGGCCTGCGTCAGGCTGTAGGCGCTCTGCAGATCGGCGGGCCCGTAGCCGGCCGGGACGCTGTCGCGGACCAGGCCCGCGTGGGTCACCCCGCCGGTCTGGACCAGGGCCTGGCATACCTCATGCCCGGGCGATGTGGCCGTCGAGCAGGCGTGGCGGAAGTCCGGGGCCGGCGCCGGGTCAGCCGGGCGGCCCGTACTGGCCAGCGCGCCCGTGGCGGGCAGCACCGTGGCCGGCAGCCCCGTGGTCAATAACCCAATGGCCAGTAGCGCGGGGCCCAGTAACCCAGCGAGCACGAGCCGCCGCGGCAGTCCTGACGCTGACTTCAGCGGCGACGCTGACCTCAGGGCAGAGACCGTGCGGACGCCAAGCTTGCTGATCTTCACCATCGCCCCTTCGCGGTTCGGGAACAGGACCGAGTAGCCATTAGGACGACTGTCGGTGCCGACCGGTTGACCTGCGAGGACCCTCTCAGCAGGTATCTCCCGTTAAGGTCGTCTGGTGCTGAGGCGCTGGCTGGGATGGTTCGAGGCACTGGCTGCCGTGCTGGTGACAGCCCTGCTGATCACCCTCGATGTCGACGACAGCGGGCTGCGTCACTGGTGGGTGGATCATGCGCTGACCACCGCGACGGTGTCCGGCCTGCTGGTGGTCCTGGTCACGGTCCTGGTCGTGAACCAGGTGGTCAAGATGCGGCAGATCCGCGACCGGTCCCGGGCCGTCGCGGCGCAGGCCGCCATCATCGTGAGCCAGGCCGCCCGCTCGGCCAAGGCGGTGTCCGCCGTCCTGGACGGCTCCGGCGACAGGGACGCGGCGTCCAACGAGGTCCGGACCTACATGATGATGCTGCTCGTCAGCGCGCCGGTGCTGATCGACGCCTCCACCGCGCGGACCTTCCTGGAGGAGTCCCAGCTCCTGGGCGGCGAGCTGGCGCACGCGCTGACCACGCTGCCCAAGGGAGCCGAAGCGGTCTCCCGGTCCAGCGCCCGCCTCGGCCAGGCGGTCACGCGGGTCAGGACCGCGTCCAAGCCGCTGCTGGCCCCCCTCAGCCTCGCGGAGCTGACCGCGGCCAGCGCGGACGAGCCGGGCTGATCTGGCGACCGGCCCGGCTCGCTGGAACGGTCAGTCGCAGCCCTCGATGAACCGGTACATGTACCAGCCGGGGTTCAGCGCCGGCGCGGCGGTCACCATGGCGTTCCTGGCCGCATGCTGCCCCTCGCCGACGTAGGTGTACCGGAACGTGCACTCGTCGTCGCCGTGGCCCGTCGGCCGGCACGACGTCAGCCTCAAGTTGGTGTCGGTGGTGCGCATGCTCTGCAGCGACGTGAACGACTGGGCGTTGGTGACCGCGTGCAGCGCGGCCGTGTCGTCGCTGTTGTAGGCGGCCGCGAGGTAGGCCATGGCCGCCTGCGGCGTAGCGAAGTGCGGTCCGGTGGACCCCGCAGCCGGGCCTGCCGGGCTCGTGGCTGCGGCCGGTGCCGCCGCCGTGGGCGATGCGGCCGGGGCGGGCGTGGCCGGCGCGCGGCTGGCGGCCGGGGCGGCCGCGGGCTGCGGGGCGGCGTTCACGACCGCGGTGGCGTGCTGCGTCCGCTTTCCGGCCGGGCTCGCCTGGTGCGGTGAGCCGATGGCGCACGCCGACACCATGAACATCAGGCCCGACGCCCCGGCCAGCGAGGCGAACCAGCGGACCGCGGCGGGCCGGCGCGCGGAGCCGCCAGTGGTCTTCGGGTGGTGAGTCGCTGGACGGTGCATGGTGGCCTCCCCGTGGTTCCCGGCATGCGCCAAGGTCATGAGCGATGGTGCGCGGCCGGGCGGCCGGGGAACAAGGGGAGGTCTCCCCAGCGGCCTGTTACTGCGTCGCTACGGCGTGGAACTCCACCCGGTACAGCAGGGTGTCCTCGCTGATGGGGCCGGCGTGGGCGGCCCGCTCGCGCAGCGACTCCATGTCTGGCTCGCCACTGCGGTGAAGGTCGGCTGGCGTAATGGAGGAAAAGGGCATTAGTTCTACGGCATCGACCTCGATATACCCACGGCCGACGGGATAGCGGCCGCCGACCCGGACCTTGGGCCGGCGCCACAGCCGGAAGGAGACGGTGATGTCGCCCGCGATCACGTCGTCGCGCAGCTCCCGGCTGAACTCCACCAGCCGATGCTAACCGGCCCGGTCCGGCCGTCCGCAGGTCAGCCCCAGCGGCTCAGCAGCTTCTCGGCGCCGGCCGCGAGGCCGGCCACCACCTCGGTGGCGGGGCGTTCCTCGGTGACCAGCCCCACGCCCTGCCCGGCGTAGAGGACCATCTGGTCGTAGTCCTTGCGGTCCCGGTCCGCCGCGAACCGGGTCTGGGCCGGCTCGTCGGTTTCCAGGTCCTGTTCCCGGCCCACCCAGTCCCGGCTGAACGCGTTGGCCAGGGCCCGGCCGCCGAACTCCGGCGGCCAGGGGACCTGCTGCACTATGTCGAACACGCGGGTGTAGACGGTGCCGGTCTCGGCGGTGGCGCGGATGCGGTCCCGCGCGGCCTGGCTGTTGGTCGCTTCCGGGCAGGCCAGCAGCGCGGTGCCGATCCAGGCCCCGGCGGCGCCAGCGGCCAGGACCGCGGCGAGCCCTCGGGCGGTGCCGATGCCGCCGGCGGCGAGCACCGGCACGTCGACCGCGTCGAGCACGCCCTGCAGCAGCGGGAGGGTGGCGACCGCGTCGCGGCCGTGCCCCCCGGCCTCGGCGCCGCGGGCGACGATCAGGTCCACGCCCTGGTCCGCGGCGGCCCGGGCCGACTCAACGTCGAAGACCTGGGTGGCGGTGGCGATCCCGGCCTCGCGCAGCCGGCCGATCCAGGGCCCGTAAGCGCCGAAGCTGACCGAGACCAGGTCAGGGCGCGCGCGCACCGACGCGTCGAACTGGTCGGGCCTGATGTCCAGGACCCAGGCCATCAGGCCGATGCCGAACCGCTGGCCAGCGTCGCGGGCGATCTCGGCCTCCCGCGCGATCGACTCAGCGCGGCCCGAGGGTCCCACGCCGATCATCCCGAGTCCCCCGCCCGCCGAGACGGCCGCGGCGAGCTTGCCGCCGGCCATGCCGGCCATCGGCGCCCCGACGACCGGGGCGGTGAGGGTGAGCCTGTCGGTGAGCGCGGTGCGCAGCATGTAAAAGATTTCCCCGATCCTGAGTCACTCGTCGTCGGGCTCGTCCAGGTCGGCGCTGGCCGGCACGGCGCTTCCGGCGCCGCTCTCCCCTGGCTTGGGCCCATTCTGTGTCCCGTCCCCGTTCACG
Organism: uncultured Actinomycetota bacterium; assembly: GCA_963739645.1. Taxonomy (GTDB): domain Bacteria; phylum Actinomycetota; class Actinomycetes; order Streptosporangiales; family Streptosporangiaceae; genus JASHPR01. Next base: position 203,399 of record CAVUBM010000086.1, on the reverse strand, counting down.
ATGCCGTCCCCGTTCGCGGCGCCGTCCCGGTTCGCCGCACCGTCCCCGTTCGCGGCGCCGTCCCGGGCCACGTGGCCGTCGGCGGCGGCCCCGTCCTGGCCCGCGGCCTGGCGCCCGCGGCTCCGGCGGGGCAGCGGCATGCTGACCTTGAGGCGCTGGGCGTACTGGTCGACGTACTCCTGGCCGGACAGCTTCATGAGCTCGTACATGATCTCGTCGGTCGTGGCCCGGAGCACGATCCGGTCGTGCTCCAGCCCGTAGTAGCGGGAGAAGTCGAGCGGCTTGCCGAACTTGACCCCGGGACGGATCCGCAGCCGGGGCGCGATCTTGCCGGGCGGCTGGAACTCGAACGTGCCCACCATGGCGGTGGGGATCACCGGCACCCGCGCTTCCAGAGCCAGCCGGGCCACGCCGGTCTTGCCCCGGTACAGCCGCCCGTCCGGTGTCCGGGTGCCCTCCGGGTAGATCCCGAGCAGCTGGCCGTCGGCCAGGACGCGCAGCCCGGTGCGGAGCGCGCGCTCGCTCGCCTTGCCACCGGACCGGTCCACCGGGATCTGGCCCACTCCGCTGAAGAACGCCTTGCTGATCAGGCCCTTGATGCCCCGGCCGGTGAAGTACTCGGACTTGGCCAGGAACACCACCTTGCGCGGGAGCGGCAGCGGCGCGAAGAAATGGTCGGAGAACGACAGGTGGTTGCTGGCCAGGATGGCAGGGCCCTCTCGCGGGACGTTGTCGATGCCGACCGCCCACGGCCGGAACACGATCTTGAGGAACGGCCCGAGTATCGCCTTGACCACCCAGTAGAACACGCACATATGTTCCCACGTCATGGCGCCTATGTGGATGCTGCGACGGATGCGGTTTCCGCGGCAACCCGCATGCAGGTGCTCTTCCGTCAGCCAGCCGTGCGACGATGCCGACTAGCGCGCGCAAGGTCGCGGGCACAGCACCTTGGGAGGAGCGCCGATGCCAGTGTTGCCAGGCGCAGAACCGTTCACTCATCAGGGCAGCGCCACCGGCGTTCTGCTCTGCCACGGGTTCACCGGCAGCCCCCAGTCCCTGCGGCCCTGGGCGGAGTACCTGGCCGATGCGGGCCTGAGCGTGTGGCTGCCGAGGCTGCCCGGGCACGGGACGACCTGGCAGGAGATGGCGCGGACCCGGTGGGAGGACTGGTACGCCGAGGTCGACCGGGCCTTTGACGAACTGCGGGCGCAGGCGGACGAGATCTTCGTTATGGGCCTGTCCATGGGCGCCTGCCTGGCACTGCGCCTCGCCGAAGTGCGCGGGTCCGTGGTCAGCGGGCTGGTGCTCGTCAACCCGTCGGTCACCGCCGACACCCGCCTGTTCCTGCTGGCCCCGGTGCTGAAGTTTGTGATGCCGTCGCTAAAGGGAATCACCAGCGACATCAAGAAGCAGCAGACCAGCGAGCTTGGCTATGACCGCATCCCGGTCAAGGCCGCGGCGACCCTGCCCGGGCTGTGGCGGATCACCCAGTCGCAGCTCGGCGACGTGACCCAGCCGGTGCTGGTGTACCACAGCGCCGTCGACCATGTTGTCGGCCCGGCGAGCCTCGAGGTGCTGCGCAAGGCGCTGCCGGGGGGACGGATGGAGGTCCGGGACCTTCCGGACAGTTACCATGTGGCCACCCTCGACAACGACGCGCCGACCATCTTCGCGGGAAGCCTGGAGTTCGTCAGGACGCACAGCCGGGCCGGGAGAGAATAGCGATTGCGGAGAAAGGCAGGAAGCGCGAGGGTTATGACGTGAGTGGTGAGGACGCTGGCCGTGGGGATGCTAGCGGCGGGGGTGTGACCGGCGACGAGGCTGCCTGGCGGGATCTTGTGGCGCGGTTCAGCATGCCGGCCGACCCAGCCGAGGCCCCGTGGCCGGAACGCGAGGACCTGCCGGGAGATCCAGCCCACGCGGAGCTGGATGACAGCCGTGGCGCAGGGCCGCCGGGCGACCCTGGGGCAGAGCCGGCGGGCGACCGTAGCGCAGAGCCGGCCGACGATGGTGACCAGGGGCCAGACGATGGTCGCGGCGCGGAGCCTGATGACGGTCACGACGCGAGCCCGGCCGACCCGCAGCACGGGGCTGGCGCCGACCGGACCCGCGTGATCCGTCCGGCCACGTCCGCGGCCAGCCCGTCCCCGGTCCCGGCTTCGCCTGCGGTTCCGCAGCCCGCTCCCGGCCGGGACGACGAGGACAGCGAGCACTACGTCCCGCCTCCCCCGCCGCCGCTGCCGCACCTGGACTCGGTAGCCAAGGGCGCCTGGACCGCACTGTTCGGCGGGCCTGCCTACCTGCTTTTCACCACGCTCATGGGCTGGACCGTGCCGGGCTGGGCCGCGCTGCTGGCCGTGATGGCGTTCGTGGGCGGTTTTGCCACGGTAGTCCTGCGGCTGGGCGACGGGCCGTCGCGCGGCTCGGGACCCGACAGCGGGGCCGTGCTCTGAGCCGCTGGCCGTTCGCGGATCGCCGCTGCCCCTTCCGGGATCGCTGCTGCGCCGTCGGGCACCGCCGGCCGCCGTTCGGCCGTTAAGGCGCGGCGGGCGAGGTCAGCAGCACCGATCAGGCCCGCGTCGGCACCGAGCTGCGCCAGTCTGATCTCGGCGTGCGGGCGGTAGGCGCTTCCAGGCAGCGCGGCCTTAAACGCCGCTCGCGCCGGTCCGAGCAGCAGGTCACCCGCGTCGGATACGCCGCCGCCGATCACGAAGCAGCCTGGATCCAGGATGCCGGCCAGCGCGGCCAGGCCCTGGCCGAGCCAGCCGCCCACGATCTCGAAACAGCGCAGCGCGACCGCGTCTCCCTCGTGCGCGGCCTCGGTGATCTGAGGGCCGTTGATGCCCTCCACGCTGCCCCCGCCGAGCTGCAGCAGCCGCACCGCAGCGTTCGGCGCGCGCCGCGCGAACTCGCGTGCCTCGGCGACCAGGGCGTTGCCGCTCGCGTACTGCTCCCAGCAGCCGCGGTTGCCGCACCCGCACAGCCGGCCTTCCGGCACGACACGGTAGTGCCCGGGCTCGCCTGCGATGCCCCAGCGGCCCCGATACAGCTGGCCGTTGATCACAATCCCGGCGCCGATGCCGGTGCCGACGGCCACGAGCATCACGTGTTCCTGCCCGCGGGCCGCGCCGAGCATGGTCTCGGCCCAGACGGCGGCGTTCGCGTCATTCTCCACGACGACCGGGACGCCGATCCGGGCCTCGACCTCCTTCTGCAGCGGCTCGTGCCGCCAGGCCAGGTTGGGCGCGAACAAGACGTTGGAGCGGACCTCGTCCACGAACCCCGCGGCGCCGATCCCGACGGCATCCGCCTCGTGGCGGCCCAGCAGTTCGGTCACCGCAGCCGCGATGGTCTCCGCCGTCTGCGGCGGGCTCGCCGACGGCGTAGCGCGCTTCAGCTTCTCGACGATGTGCCCTTGCTCGTCCACGACGCCCGCGGCGACTTTAGTGCCCCCGACATCAACCCCGATCGTCAGGCTCATGATCCGCCCCTTCGTGGGGCGCACCTGCCGCCCGTGAGTCGGGTTTGCCGGCGGGGCCCCGGCCGGCGCCGAAGGGGCTGGGCGGGAGGGCCGGTCCGAAGGGGCTGGGCGGGAGGGCCGGTCCGAAGGGGCTGGGCGGGAGGGCCGGTCGGTCGGGTCCGTTCTCGGGCGTGTAGACAGAACCGAGTCGAACGCCGACAGGGCTTCCTGGACGGCCGCGGCCACCACGTCGCTGGCGCCGGCCAGTTGCCCACTCAGGCCCGGGCCCGATTCCCTTATCCGGCGGGCCGCCCGGCACACCGGGCACCAGGCGCACTCCGGCGCATCCATCGACGCATCCGGGGGCGGCTCGGTCGTGGCCACACCCCACACATCGCCGGGTTCGGATCTATTGGGCCCGAACGTTCTGCGGAACTGCCCGGTCAGCTCCTTGCGCATGCTGCGCGCGCTCGACCGGACCAGCCAGCGCTGGAACTCGGCCGCGAGGTCGCTCCCCGCCTGGCGCGGATCGCGGGCCGGGCCGGGCGTTCGGCTTGGCCGGGCATCGCGGGCCCGCGCGGAATCACGGGCTCTGGCCGACTCTCTGGCTCTGGCGTGTTCGCGGGCGCTGGCCGTCTCACCCGTCCGGGCGGACTCGCGGGCCCGGCCCTGGCCACGGCCCGCGCCAGACTCGCGGCCTGGGCGGGACTCGCGGGCCCCGGCCTGATCACGGCCCGGACCGGACTCGCGGCTGGGGCGGGGCTCGCGCGGCCGGGGTTGGTCACGGCCCGCGCCGGACTCGCGGGCAGGGCTGGGCTCGCGGGGCCGGGCTTGGTCATGGCCAGGACCGGACTCGCGGTCGGGGCGGGGCTCGGCGGCCCGGCGCGGCTCGCGGTCGGGCCGCGGCTTCCCGTTCGCCGTGCCGTCGCCGCCGCGACCTGGATCGTCTGACTGCCCGGAGCCCGATGCCCCGGAACCCGATGAGCCGCTCATGGGGTGCCGCCTATGCTCTCGGCGCGAGATTTGAGGCCTTTCAGCGCGGTGTCGATGATCGTTTTCTCGGCCCGGCGCTTGAGCATCCCGATCATGGGCACCTTGATGCCCACGGCCAGGTCGTACGTCACCTCGGTGCCGCCGTCCCGGTCGGCCAGGGTGTACCCGCCGGCCATCTCGGAGATCATCGACCCGGCCTCGGTGAGATTCCAGCGCACCTGAGCGTCGCCATCCCAGTCGTAGCCGAGCACGTAGCTGTCCTTGATCATGCCGGCGTCCAGCGTGAAACGGACCGCTGCCGCCCGTCCGCCGGGCTCCTGGGACAAAACATCTGCAGATCGCACCGCTGTCGCCCACTCCGGGTATGCCGGAAAATCTGCGATTACGGCCATTACTTCCTTTCGCGGCACCTCAATCACGATGCTCGAGGTGGTCTTATCCGCCATCCTCGGAGAGTACCTCCCGCGTCGGCTACATCACGCCAGGGATGCCCAGCCCGATGATCAAACCTGGGCGGGGCCCGGGAAATTCCTACCACTCCAGGGCGTAAGGGGTCCCGGTAGCGCGGAAATGCCCGACATTGACGCACTCGGTGCGCCCGATCTGGACCCTGCTCTGCAGCGGCTGATGCACATGCCCGAACAGCACGTACCGCGGCTGGGTCTGCCGGATGGCATCGAGCAGGGCCTCGCTGCCCCGCTCCATCCGGCGGGCCACGGTGTCGAACAGCAGATCGGGCACGGCGGGCGGGATGTGCGTGCAGAGCACATCGACCTGCCCGACGGCGGCCACCTTGGCCGCGTACACGTCGTCGGCCAGCTCGTACGGGGTCCGGTACACCGTGCGCAGCCCGCCGCCGACGAAACCGAACGACCTGCCGCCGAGCTCCATCCGCTCGCCGTCGAGCACCTGATGGCCGGGCCGCAGGTGCTCGGCCCACATCCGCGGGATGTCGACGTTGCCGTAGGTCAGGTACGACGGGGAGGGCAGCGCGGTGAACAGCTCCGCGTACTGGCGTGACGCTGCCGCCTCCACGTGCGCGGCCGGGTCGCCGCCGAGCCCGGCCCACAGGCGCGCCGACATCTGCCTCGCCTCATCGAACCGCTGCGCGGTGCGCAGCGCGATGTACTCCTCCGCAGCCTCCGCGCCGAACAAATCGGGAAAAATGCCGTTCCGGTGATCCGCGTAATCCACGAACAACAGCAGGTCCCCGAGGCAGATGAGGGCGTCCGCGCCGTCGGCCGCGCCCTTGAGCGCGTCGGCCCGGCCATGCACATCACTGACCACGTGCACCCGCATGCCACTCACCCTAGGCAAGTCTGGCCTGGAGCCGGAATGAGTAGCCGGCCCCGGTGGGGTACGGTCCAGGAAGTCCGTGCCGACGCGGCCGGGCCAGCGGTCCCCAGAGGAGGCCCCGTGCGCGAGTACAGCATTCCCGCCCTGGTCGACATCCCCGCTGCGGCCAGCCTCACCGATGTGGTGTTCACGCGCGCCCGGCAGGAGCCGCACGCCGTGGTGATGCGGCGGAGGACCGACGAGGGCCGGTGGGAGGACGTGACCGCGGCGCAGTTCTGCGATGAGGTGACGGCCGTGGCCAAGGGGCTCATCGCGGCAGGCATCCGCCCGGGTGACCGGGTCGCCTTGATGTCGAGGACCCGGTACGAGTGGACCCTGATCGACTACGCGATCTGGACCGCCGGTGCCGTGACGGTCCCCATCTACGAGACCGACTCCGTCGAGCAGATCGAATGGAGCCTCAGCGACTCGGGCGCCCGCGCCGTATTCGCCGAGACCAGCAGGCATTCCGACATGATCAGCGGGGTCCGCGAGCGCGTCCCGGCTCTTGAGCACATATGGCTGATCGAGGGAGGCCCGGAAAGTACGGACAGCCCGGACTCCCTGGACAGCCTGACCCGGAGCGCCAGTGCCGCCGACGTCACCGACGAGCAGCTTGAGCAGCAGCGGACGGCGCGGAAGGCGGCCGACCTGGCCACGATCATTTACACCTCGGGCACCACCGGCCGCCCGAAGGGCTGCGAGATCACCCACATCAACCTCCTCGCCGACGTCCGCAATGCGGTGCAGGGCGCCCTCATCGAGGTGTTCGAGATCTCCGGGAGTTCCACCCTGCTGTTCATGCCGCTGGCGCACTCCTTCGCCCGCATCATCCAGGTGGGCTGCCTGGAGTCCGGGGCGGTCCTCGGGCACTGGCCGGAGACCGGAACCGTGGCCCAGGCGCTTCCCGAGTTCCAGCCGACGTTCCTGCTGGCCGTGCCGCGGGTGTTCGAGAAGGTCTTCAACAGCGCGCAGCAGCAGGCCTCGGCGAGCAAGGCGAAGAGCCGGATCTTCCAGGCCGCGGTGGAGACGGCCATCGCCTGGAGCAAGTCCCTCGACGCCGCGGACGGTCAGCGCCCGCCCCGGATCCGGCACGCGCTGTTCGATCGCCTGGTCTACGCCAAACTGCGGGCGGCCATCGGCGACAAGGTCCGGTACGCGGTGTCCGGCGGCGCACCGCTCGGCGAGCGGCTCGGCCATTTCTTCCGCGGCGCGGGGATCACGATCCTCGAGGGCTACGGCATGACCGAGACCTCGGCCGCCGCTGTGGTGAACAAGCCAGGCCGCAACAAGATCGGCACCGTCGGCCTGCCGCTTCCTGGCGTCGCCATCAGGATTGCCGACGACGGCGAGATCCTGCTCCGGGGCCCGAACGTCTTCCTCGGTTACTGGCACAACGACTCGGCCACGGCCGAGGCGCTGGACGGTGACGGCTGGCTGTACAGCGGGGATGTTGGCAGCCTGGACGACGAGGGCTTCCTGCGCGTCACCGGCCGGAAGAAGGAGCTCATCGTCACCGCGGGCGGCAAGAACGTGGCCCCGGCCGTGCTCGAGGACCGGCTCCGGGCTCACCCGCTGATCAGCCAGTGCGTGGTGGTCGGCGACGGCCGGCCGTACGTCGCGTGCCTGATCACGCTTGACCCGGAAGCGGTGGAGTTCTGGAGGCAGCAGCACGGGCGCCCGGCCGACGCGGACCTGACTGACGATCCCGAGTTCATCGCCGAGATCCAGGAGGCCGTGGACGACGCCAACAAGGCAGTCTCCCGCGCAGAGTCGATCCGCCGCTTCCGCATCCTCGATTCGGACTTCACCGAGGCCAACGGCTACCTGACGCCGTCGCTCAAGGTCCGGAGGAATCTGGTCACCAAGGACTTCGGGGCTGACATCGACGCGATTTACGCCCAGCCGAGATAACGGACGGCTCCGGTCAGCCCGCGAGGATCTGCCAGAGCCGCTCGGCGACCAGCTCCCAGCGCCATTCCCGGTCGACCCAGGCCACGCCCTTCTCCCCCAGCGCGGCCGCACCCGCCGGGTCGGCCAGCAACTCGGTGATCCGGCGCGCGGTCGCCGCGACGTCGCGGCCCGGCACCACGTAGCCGGTCTCGCCGTCCAGGATGGCGTCTGGCGCGCCGCCCGAGTCGCCGCCCACCACCGGCAGGCCCGACGCGGAGGCTTCCAGGTAGACGATCCCGAGCCCTTCCACGTCGAGGCCGGCCCGCCGGGTCCGGCACGGCATCGCGAACACGTTCCCGGCCCGGTAGTAGACAGGCAGGTCGGCCGCGGGAACCGGGCCGGTGAACACGACCGAGTCGGCGACCCCGGTCCGCTCCGCCAAGCGCTCAAGCTCGCCCCGGTAAGGACCGTCTCCGACGATCAGCAGCACCGGACCGCGATTCCCCGCCGCCTCAGACCCGCCCGTCTTGCCTGCGGTCTCAAGCCCGTCCGGGCGCCCCGCAATCTCCGGCACACTCGTCCGGCGCGCCGCCCCGGTCTGACCAGGCGCCGCGGCAGCCAGCACCCGCGGCCAGGCCCGGATCAGCGTGTCCTGGCCCTTGCGCCGGACCAGCCGCGACACGCAGACGACGACCGGGCTGTCGCCCAGGCCATGCCGCTCCCTGATCTCGTCCCCGCCCGTCCCGGGCCGGAACGTGCTGGTGTCCACGCCAGGCGCGAGCCGCATCATTCGCGCCGTCGCGTCGGGCGACAGCGCCCGGGCCAGCCGCATGCGGAAGTACTCGCCGAGGTAGGTGACCACGTCCGTCTGCTCGCCGATCCGGCGCAGCAGGCCGCGCGCTACCGGCAGCACCGCCCAGCCCGCCTCGTGGCCGTGCGTTATCGCCACCAGCCGGCGGGCCCCGGCCCGGCGCAGCGACGGCGCCAGCAGCCCGAGCGGCGCGGCGGCCCCGAACAGCACCGTGTCACACTCGTGTTCCCGCAGGATCCGGGCGGCGCGGCGGGCCACCGACGGCACCGGCAGCATCAGCGAAGTCGGGTGCCTGATGACCGGGAACGGCTGGTTCGCGTCGAAGTCAGCGGCACCTTCCCATGACGGCGCGTAGACGACCACCGACCCGGCCGGCATCCGGCAGGCGAGCGCGTGCACGAACGACTGGATACCGCCGCGCCGCGGCGGGAAGTCGTTGCTGACGATGAGAACCTTCGGCACCCTGTGCTCCCGAGCCGCCAGGCGCGGATCTCCGTCGCGCCGGGGCGGCGTGATTCAGTGATCTTAGCGATATCACACCGCCCGGTGGCACCGTCACAGGCTGCCTGCCGAGCGGCGGCGAGCCTGTTCATCGCCCGCGGCCGGCTGACGGGCCCCAAACGGATCGAGTACGAGATCTACCGGGTGGTCTAGCGCGTGATCGCGCGACCGCGTCCGCGACATTCGATCGCTTCAGACGCTCCCCGCTCCCCTTCAGACCAGGTGGGTGTCGGGTCTGGTGGTGTAGGTGCGTCCGGCGGGTGTGGTCCAGGTGAAGTGGCCGGGTGTGGTTTGTTCGAGTGTCCAGCGGGGGTGTTGTTTGAGCTGGTGGTCGCTGCGGCAGGCGCCGCCGAGGTTGCAGTCGCAGGTGCGGCCGTGTTGGTCGTAGGGGTGGGTGTGGTCGAGGTCGGCGCGCCAGGCGGGCTGGCGGCAGGCCGGGTTGCGGCAGGTGACGTCGCGGGCGATGACGTGCTCGCGCAGCCGGGGTGGCGGCCGGTAGGCCGGTGACTGGCTGGTGTGCGCGCAGCCCCCGGCGGCCTGGTCGGCTTGGGCTTGGGCGAGGGCCCGGTCGAGGGCCGCAGTAGCCGCTCGGAGCGCGGCGGCGGTGATCGCGCGCGGTGGTGTGGCTGTGGTGTCGGGTTTGGTGGCGCCCGTCGGGGCGGTCTGGCCCGGCGGATCTGCTCTGGCCGGTGGGCCGACCCCGGAGGGTGGTCCGGGGCCGGCGGCTTGCGCGGCGGCGGTGATGGTGTCTTGGCTGATGGTCAGGGTGACCCGGCCGGCCAGCCCGGTTCCCGGCGGACTGTCGCGGCAGGGCCCGTCCCGGGCCAGGTCACGCGGGCTGGCGCGGGCGCGGCGGCGGATGCGGGTGACCGCGATGGCCTGGCCGGCCGGGTTGGTGACGATGACCCGCCACTGGACGGCCGGGTCACACTCGGCGGCGGCGGCGAGGCGGCGGGCCTGGGTGGCGGTGATGGGGCCGATGCGGCCCAGCAGCCCCGGTGCGTCGGATTGCCCGGCCAAGGTCAGCCAGGGCAGGGTCACATCGAGCAGCCCGGGCACCGGCCGGCCGTCAACAAGACCGGCAGGGCGGGCCAGCGCGGGCGGGATCGTCCCCAGCTGCGGCCATACCGGCCCCGGCCCGGTCCCGGCCAGGTCGTCATCCTCCTCGTCCGGATCCCACCGGTCATCCTCCCCGGCGCGGGCCAGGGTCTCATCCAGCCCGTCGTCGTCAGGGGCGTCCTCATCCCGGGGCGCGGGCAGGTCATCGTGCCAGCCGTCGTCCAGGCCGAGGGAGCCGCTGCCGGGGCCGCCGCGGCGCAGGTCGTTGTCGCGGGGATCGCCGCCGGGGCCGCCGCCGCAACCCCCGCCGAGGGGACCGGGGTTGCCGGGAGAGGTGCCGTCGTCAGGGCCGCCGTCGCCGGGGCCGGGGCTGTCGGGTGGGGCGCCTTCGGCGGGCGGGGTGGGGGGCAAGGTGCCGTTCAGCAAGCCGAGCAGGACCTGGGACCGGTGCCAGCCCAGCGGACCCGTCGAACCCGGCCGCCTTGCGGGCCCGGGCCAGCGCGTTCAGCCGCGCGAACCCCGCCGCCGCCTCGATCTGGGGCTGCTTGTCCGCCACGATCGTCGCGGTCTGGTCCACCTCCCCATACAGCCGCACATCCGCATGCCGCTCCGCCGCCTCACGCCGCCGCTCCGCGCCGTCGGGGTCGGCCGCGATCACCAGATGCCGCAGCCGGTCTTTCAGGTCGGGCTTGGTCAGCCGGCCCGCCCGGGGCAAGATCGTGGCCTCGACTACCCGGGCGGTGTCCTCGCCCAGCACGGCGGTGGCCTCGGCGATGGCCTGGGCCCGGTCCAGGTCGATGATCCCGGCGGCCAGCGCCGCGCCGGTGGCGGGCAGCCGCCAGGTCAGCGTCACCCCCAGATCCGCCCACGCCCCGGCGGCATACCCGGTCAGCATCAGCGCCAGCGAGATCTGCCCCCGCGCGTCACGGCACACCCGCACCGGCCGCCCATCACCTTCCACACCGATCCTGCGGTCAGCCGCAGCCGCCCGCGCCGAGATCTGGGCGGCGGCGGCCAGCCCGGCGGCATAAGCGCGGGAGGCGGCCTGCTGAGCAGCAACCAGCAACCCAGCCAGCCCATCCTCATCCAGCCGCCCCGCCGCCGCGGCCGCGGTCTCCAGCCACGCCGCCTGCACCGGACCCGGAATCATGTGCTCCACCGCGACCGCCGCAATCCACGCCAGATCCGGCCGGCGCATCCGCCCGTCCGCGGCCGCCGCGAGCTCGTCGTCGAGCACCGCCTCCTGATCGCCATCCGGATCCGCCAGCCGGCCCGACGCCGCCAGCGCCTCCAACAGCGCTGAGTAGTCAAGGGTCGGCAGCCCGCCGGGCGCAGGGTGGCCCAGCTCACGGTCCGGCCCGGACTCAGGCACCAGGCCGGTGTCTGCGCTGCCAGGCACCCAGGCGAACCGCGGCCCACGCGGAGTCCCGGGCGCCGCGTCCTCTCCCTCCGGGTTGGATCCTGGCTTCTTAGCGGTCATCCGAGTCACCTCCTCCGGGCTGGGCAGCGCCGTCATTTCGTGGTCTCTGACCACCGTATCGGCAGGTACCGACAGAATGGTCGGCATATGGACGTCGATGAGGGCATTCCTAGAAATTATTTTTCAGAAAGCTCGCTGACTAGCGATCATGACGGGTCGGAAGAACTCGCTCTGCTTGTGGCGTTACCATGATTGACAGGCCGAGAGGCGCTGCAACGGGCTTAGACCCGCCACGCTCGGCCGCATTACCTGTTCAAGGGCGCCTCCTGTCACAGGAGGTGGTTCGGGCAGATGTCACCGGCGACGCAAGCACGCACAGCCCTGCGGAAGCTTCTTGACCAGCGCATCGTGGTGCTCGACGGAGCCTGGGGCACGATGCTGCAGTCCGCCAAGTTCTCCGCGGACGACTACCGCGGGGACCGGCTCCGCGATCATCCGCGGGATGTGACCGGCGACCCGGACCTGCTGAACCTCACCCGCCCGGACGCCGTACGTGACGTGCACCGGCGGTACCTGGAGGCGGGCGCCGACATCACAACCACGAACACATTCACCGCCACCAGCATCGGCCAGGCCGACTACGGGCTGCAGAAGCTGGTGACCGAGATGAACCTGCAAGGCGCCCAGCTGGCGCGGCAGGCGGCGGATGAGGCGGGCGGGCGTTTCGTGGCCGGGTCAATCGGCCCGATGAACGTCACGCTGTCGCTGTCCCCCCGGGTCGAGGACCCCGCGTACCGGGTCGTGTCGTTCGATCAGGTCTACACCGCATACGCCGAGCAGGTGCAGGCACTGGCCGACGGCGGCGTCGACCTGCTGCTGATCGAGACGATCTTCGACACCCTGAACGCAAAAGCCGCGATCGCGGCCGCCCGCGACATCGCGCCGCACCTGCCGCTGTGGATCTCGGTGACCATCACCGACCTGAGCGGGCGCACGCTGTCCGGGCAGACCGTCGAGGCGTTCTGGCGCTCGATCGAGCACGCTGACCCACTGGTGGCCGGGCTGAACTGCTCGCTGGGCGCGGCGGAGATGCGCCCGCACGTCATGGAGCTGTCCCAGCTGGCCGGCACGTACACCGCGTGCCACCCCAACGCGGGCCTGCCGAACGCGTTCGGGGGCTATGACCAGGCCCCGGACGAGACCGGCCGGCTGCTCGCCGAGTTCGCCGCGGCGGGCACCGTGAACGTGGTCGGCGGGTGCTGCGGGACCACGCCGGAGCACATCGAGCAGATCGCGGCCGCCGTGTCCGGCCTGGTGCCCCGCACCGTTCCCGCTCCCACGACGCAGACCAGGTTCAGCGGGCTTGAGCCGTTTGAGATCGGCATCGACACCGGGTTCGTCATGATCGGGGAGCGTACGAACGTCACCGGGTCGAAGCGGTTCCGCCGCCTGATCGAGTCCGGGGATTACCAGGGCGCCGTGGACGTCGCGATGGAGCAGGTGCGCGGCGGGGCCAACCTGCTCGACGTCAACATGGACGCGGACCTGCTCGACAGCGAGCAGTGCATGACCACGTTCCTGAACCTGATCGCGACCGAGCCCGAGGTCGCCCGCATCCCCGTCATGGTCGACAGCTCGAAGTGGAGCGTGCTGCACGCCGGGCTCAAATGCACGCAGGGCAAGGGCGTGGTCAACTCGATCAGCCTCAAGGAAGGCGAGGCCGCGTTCCTGGATCAGGCCCGTCGTATCCGGGCCCATGGCGCGGGCGTAGTCGTAATGGCATTTGATGAGAGCGGGCAGGCGGACACGGCCGAGCGCAAGGTAGCGATCTGCGGCCGCGCCTACGACCTGCTTACCCGCCAGGCCGGGTTCGCGCCCGAGGACATCATCTTCGACCCCAACGTGCTCGCGGTGGCGACCGGCATCGCCGAGCACAACGGCTACGCCAAGGCGTTCATCGACGCGCTGCCGCTGATCAAGCAGCGCTGCCCGGGCGTGCGGACCAGTGGCGGCATCTCCAACCTGTCGTTTTCGTTCCGCGGCAACGACGTGGTGCGCGAGGCCATGCACTCGGCGTTCCTGTTCCACGCGGTGCGCGCCGGCCTGGACATGGGCATCGTCAACGCCGGGCAGCTCGCCGTCTACGAGGACATCCCGCCCGACCTGCTCGAGCTCGTCGAGGACGTGCTGTTCGACCGGCGGCCCGACGCCACCGACCGGCTGGTCGCGTTCGCCGAGACGGTCACAGGGAAGGGGACAGGGCGCGTCGTCGACCTGGCCTGGCGTGAGGCACCGGTGGCAGAGCGCCTTGGGCACGCGCTGGTGCGCGGCATCGTCGACTTCATCGAGGTCGACACCGAGGAGGCAAGGCAGGCGGCCGCGCGGGCTCTCGACGTGATCGAGGGCCCGCTGATGGACGGCATGAAGGTCGTGGGTGACCTGTTCGGCTCCGGGAAGATGTTCCTGCCGCAGGTGGTCAAGAGCGCCCGGGTGATGAAGCGCGCGGTCGCCTACCTCGAGCCCTTCATGGAGGCGGAGAAGGAGCAGGCCCGGCTGGCGGGCGGTGTCGACGCCGATGACGACGACCGCGGCCAGGGCAAGATCGTGCTCGCCACGGTCAAGGGCGACGTGCACGACATCGGCAAGAACATCGTGGGCGTGGTCCTCGGCTGCAACAACTACCAGGTCATCGACCTTGGCGTGATGGTCCCGGCGGCCAAGATCCTGGACACCGTGGTCGCCGAGGGCGCGGACGCGGTGGGGCTGTCCGGGCTGATCACCCCGTCGCTCGACGAGATGGTCAACGTCGCCACCGAGATGCAGCGCCGCGGGCTGAAGCTGCCGCTGCTCATCGGCGGGGCCACGACCTCGCGGCAGCACACCGCGGTGAAGGTCGCCCCGGCCTATGAGCACGGATCCACCGTGCACGTGCTCGACGCCTCCCGCGTCGTCGGCGTGGTCTCCGGCCTGTTCAGCGAGGACCGGGTCGAGGAGCTGGCGGCCAGCAACCGCGCCGAGCAGCAGCGGCTGCGCGAGCAGCACGAGACCTCGCGGCGCAGCCCGCTGCTGCCGCTCGATAGGGCCCGCGCCAACCGGGAGCGGGTCGCCTTCGACGACCTGCCCGTGCCGGCCTTCACCGGCCTCCGCACGGTCGAGCCGGACCTGTCCACACTGTGCCGGTTCATCGACTGGCAGTTCTTCTTCCTGGCCTGGGAGCTGAAGGGCAAGTACCCGGCGATTCTCGACCAGCCCGCGGCCCGCGAGCTCTTCGACGACGCGAACGAGCTGCTGGACCAGATCGTCGCCGGGGGCCAGCTCCAGGCCACGGGGCGCCTACGGGTTCTGGCCCGCGCACGCCGAAGGCGACGACATCGTGGTCGACCCCGGCCCGGGCCGTGTCCGGCTGCCGATGCTGCGGCAGCAGACCGTGAAGCCCGCGAGCCGGGCCAACCGCTGCCTCGCCGACTTCATCGCCCCGGCCGGGGATCACCTCGGCGGGTTCGGCGTGGCCATCCACGGCGCCGACGAACTGGCCGGCCAGCTTCGAAGCCGACCGCGACGACTACCGGTCGATCATGGTGAAGGCGCTGGCCGACCGGTTCGCGGAGGCGTTCGCCGAGTACGCGCACCTGCAGGCGCGGCGTGACTGGTACGAGCCGGGTGCCGACCCGGCGGTCGAGGAGCTGCACGCCGAGCGCTTCCGCGGCATCCGGCCCGCGTTCGGCTACCCGGCCAGCCCGGACCACAGCCAGAAACGGGCCCTCTTCGACCTGCTCGGCGCCGACGCGCTGGGCATGACGCTCACCGAGTCCTGCGCGGTGCTCCCCGCGGCCAGCGTCAGCGGGCTGCTGTTCGCGCACCCGTCGTCGCGGTATTTCACCGTGGGCCGCATCGGCCGGGACCAGGTCCAGGACTACGCCCGCCGGCTCGGCGTGCCCCTGGCCGAGGCCGAGCGCTGGCTGCGCCCGAACCTCAGCTACGACCCCCGGTGAATCCGGTGCGCTAAAAATCCTGCGGCGTCAGGGAACCAATCGCCGCAGGAACGCAATAGAGAAGCGATGGACGACGATGCGCTCATCGCTGCCGTAGCGGGTGGTGACGACACCGCGCTGCGTGAGCTGTTCTCGCGGCATGCGCCCTGGCTGGCGGCCCGCCTGCGCGCCGTCCTGCCCGCGGCCGAGGTCGAGGACGTGCTGCAGGAGACGTTCCTCGCGGTGTGGCGCGGCGCGCGCGGCTACCGGCCAGGGGTGGGATCCGTCGGCGGCTGGACGTGGGGCATCGCCCGGCGGCAGGCCGCGCTGTGGCTGCGCCGCCGGGGGCCGGCGGAGCTGCTGCTGCCCGCCGTGGTGACCCCCGACGGCCGGCACCCGGGTGACCCGGCCGACGCGGCGCTGGCCCGGGCCGAGCTGGCCGATGCCGTCCGCGCGCTCGGGCCGGACGGCCCGCAGCGGGAGACCTGGCAGCTGATGTACGTGGAAGACAGGCCGGTCGCCGAGGTCGCTGAGCTCATGGGTGTGCCCGAGGGCACGGTGAAGAGCCGGGCGGGCCGGGCCAGGAAGCTGATGCGCGCGGCGCTGCGGCACCAGAGCCGGCGCGGGACGAAGGTGCACGATGACCGGTAGTTATGAGATGACCAACGACCCTGGGAACCTGGCCGGACGCAGCGCGGCGCCGCCCGATGTCGACCTGGACCGGGTCTGGCTCGGGGTGACCGCCGAGGTATGGCGCCGCCGGCCCGGACCGGCGGAACGGGCGGCCAGGCGGCTGCTGCGCTCGCCGGGCCTGGCCCGGGCGCTGCTGACCACGCCGTCGCTGCTGATCGGCTGGGTCATCGCGAGCGCTGTGGTGCTGGCCGCCGGGGCCCTGGTCACGGTGGCCACTGGCACGCCGTACGTGGCGCTGTTCGCGCCCGCGGTCGCGGCGGCGGGTATCGCCTATGCCTACGGGCCGGGTATCGACCCGGCCTGGGAGCTGTCGCAGAGCCTGGCGGTCAGCGACCGGATGGTGTTGCTGGTCCGGGCGCTCGCGGTGTTCGGCCTGAACGCCGCGCTCGGCCTGGCTGCCTCGGCCGCGTCGGGGGCCGCGGCCGCGGTGACCTTCGGCTGGCTGGTGCCGATGACCGCGGTCTGCGCGCTCGCGCTGGCCGCCGCGACGCTGACCAGGTCCGCGAACGTGGGCGTGGCCGCGGGCCTGGCCGGATGGGCCATCACGGTTCTCGGCGGGCGGGTCGCCGACGGCAGCCTGACCACCGCGGTGGCCAGCGCCTCGCTCGTCCCGCCCTACCTGGTGTTCGCGGCGGTGTGCGGCGCCGTCACGTGGTATGCGACCCGGATCCCGAGAGGCACGTCATGAACGTTGAGATCAGCGACCTGACCCGGCGATTCGGCCGGACCCAGGCGGTGGACGGGGTGAGCCTGGAGACCGGCGCCGGGGTGTTCGGGCTGCTCGGGCCGAACGGCGCAGGCAAAACCTCGCTGCTGCGGATGATGGCCACCGTGCTGCCGCCGACCTCGGGCACACTGCGGCTGCTCGGCCGGGACCCGGGGCACTATGCGCCGCGGCGAGAGATCCGGCGCAGGCTCGGCTACCTGCCGCAGAACCTCGGCTATTACCCGGGCTTCACGGTCACGGACTTCGTCGAGTACTTCGCGCTGCTCAAGGAGATGCCGGCGCGGCAGGTGCCGCGGGCGGTGGCGGCCGCGGTGGAGCAGGTCGGCCTCGGCGACAAGGCCCGGGCGAAGCTGCGCACCCTGTCCGGCGGGATGCTGCGCCGGGTCGGCATCGCCCAGGCCCTCGTGAACCAGCCGGAACTGCTCCTGCTCGACGAGCCGACTGCCGGTCTCGACCCCGAGCAGCGGATGGCGTTCCGCGGCCTGCTGCGCGACCTCGGCCAGCGCGTGACCGTGATCGTCTCGACGCACCTGGTCGAGGACGTCGGCGCCGCCTGCCGCGAGGTCGCACTGATGGACACCGGGAGGATCGTGTTCCACGGCACCCCGGACGAGCTCATCGCCAGGGGCGAGGGCAGCGGCGCGGCGGGCGATGCCCCGCTGGAGCGCGGCTACAGTGCGGTGCTTGTGGCCGCCCGGTCCGTTACGGCAGCTCAGTCCGTGCCGGAAGGACCACGGGCATGACCGCCACGACCGAAGCCCCGGTGCGGCACCGGATCCCTGGCCCGGCGCGCGCGATCCCGCAGACCGCCGCCCGGCTCGTCCGGATCGAGTTGCGCCACAGCCCGATGCCGCTGATCCTGCCGCTGATCGCGCTGCTGTTCTGGTTCGACACCTACCGGCCCAGCACCACCCAGCCACCGATATGGGGGCTGCGCGCGTTCTGGAACATGGGCCAGGGACACACGATCATCGACTTCGGCCCGTTCGTGGCGGGCATGGCCGCCTGGATCGCATCGCGGGACGGCAGGCGCGGCATGGCCGACCTGATCACCGCCGCCGCCCGGCCGCGCTGGGCGACTCAGCTCGCCGCCTGGGCCGCGACCGCGATCTGGGCGGTGGGCGCCTACCTGGTCTTCGTGGGCGTGTTGTTCGCGGTCTACATCCACCAGGGCGTCGGGGGCGCGCCCCCGTGGTGGTGGGTGGCGGTCGGCGCGACGGCGGTGACCGCGTTCAGCGCGGCCGGTTTCGCCGTCGGAGCCTTCTTCCCCAGCCGGTTCGCCGCGCCGCTGGCCGCGTTCGGCGGGTTCCTCGCGATGATGATGTCGTCGCAGATCGGGTTCAGCCAGGCCAGCGGCTGGGCGCTGATCCTGCCGACCAACTCCAACGGCAACTTCCAGCCCGTCTCCGGGATCTTCGACCCCTACTTGCCGGATCTGCCGATCGCCCGGATCATGTTCCTGGCCGGGATCGCGGTCGCGGTGCTTGGCCTGCTCGGCCTGCCCGCCGGGGGCGGCGGGACCGGGCTGCGGCGGGCCGCCGCGGTGGTCACGCTGAGCGGGGTGGCCGCGGCGGTAACCGCGGTCGGGCTGGCCGGCACCGCCCGGCTCGGGCCGCATGGCATGGTCATCCCCGCGCTGCACGACGCGGCCAGCGACCGGCCGATCGCCTATACCCCGGTCTGCGCCCAGTCCGCGGGGGTGCCGGTGTGCCTGAACCCGGCCTACGGCCGCTACCTGGCGGACGTGACCGCCGCGCTGCGCCCGGTGCTCGCCGAGATGGCCGGCCTCCCCGGCGCGCCGGTCCGCGCCGCCCAGGTGGCGGGGATCTACTCGAGCGGCGAGGGCGGGACCGGCCGGGCGGTAATGATCGGCGGCAGCCCGCCGGTGCTCCGCATGCCGCTCGACACGCTCAACACCCTGCCAGGCGGGAGCGGCTTCACCGGGTACACCGAGACCGAGGCGCAGTTCGCCGACATCATGCAGGCGGCGGCGGTGCACGCGTTCGTGGGCGTGGGCAACGGCACCGGCACCCCGGCGCAGCAGGCGGTGCAGGCGGCGCTGCTGCTGAAGCTCGGGATACCGTTGCGCGCGCAGCCCCAGGTCCTGGCCCAGGGCGAGAACGGACCGGGGCCCCAGCCCAGGCCCGAGTCCGGGGATGTCACTGCCGCGGCCCGGCGTCTGGCCGCGCTGCCGCCCGCCGTCCGGCACGCCTGGCTCGCCGCCCACCTGGGCGCGCTGCAGTCCGGGCGGCTGACCCTGGGGCAGCTGCCGTGACCGCCGCCGGGGTCCATCGGCCGCCCCCCGGTGCCGCTCCGGCCGAGACGGCGAGCCGGCCCGGCGGCGGCTGGACGGCCGCAGGCCTGCACCTGGCGTGGCTGTACGCGATCAGCCGCCGGATCCCGGCTGCGCTCGCACTGCTGGCCGGGCTGGGCGCCCTGCTCTGGGCCGCGCTGAACTGGCGCTGGAACATCGCCGGCGGCCCGGCGGCCCAGGAACTGGTGCCGCTGGTGGTCGAGACCGGGGCCGCCGCGATCATCGCGGTCACCACCTACGGGCCGTTCGGCGAGCCGGAACGCGCCACCGGCCGCTGGCTGCCCTGGCTGCGGCTGGCCGCGGCCCTCGCGCTGACCGCGGCTGCGTTCGGCCTGCTGGCCGCCGGCGCCACCGGGGGGGCGCTGCCCGGCGGGACCCTGGCCCTGCTCCGCAACCTGGCCGGCATGACCGGCACCGGCCTGCTGGCCGCGGCCGTGGTCGGCGGCGCGTTCGGGTGGATCGGCCCGATGGCCTACTGGCTGATCACCGAGTCCGTGCTGGCCGCGGGGTGGACCACGCCGTGGGTCTGGCCGGCCCGGCCCCCGCTCGACCGCGGCGGCGCGATCTGCGCCGCCCTGGTGTTCACCGCCGGGACTGTGCTGATCACCGTGCGCGGGGCTACGGGCGGAGTTACGGGCGGACTGCCCCATCGAGGTTAGACAGGTACCAGCCGGTGAGCGCGACCTTCTCCACATCGAGTCCGGTATGCGGAGCGTCGATCAGCATGTTGTTGCCCACGTAGATGCCGACGTGGCTCGCGCCAGAGAACACCAGGATGTCACCGGGCTCGAGTGCGGACGTCGACACGTGCGGGAGGCTGGCCCACTGATCCTCGCTGGTGCGCTCGATCGACACCCCCGCCGACGCCCAGGCTTGCATGGTCAGACCGGAGCAGTCGTAGCCGCTGCCGCAGGGACCGGTGCCACCGAACACATATGGGCAACCAAGCGCCTCGTACGCAAATGCGACGGCCTTCTCGGCCTGCGTGTTGGTCGGTCCCGTGAACTGGCCGACGGTCGTGCCACCCGCGCCGAGGCCGGTGTTCTGCGCCGGGGTTAGCTGGGCGAGCAGCGACTGCTGCTGCGCGATCGCCTTCTTCAGCGTCGTCTTTTTGCTGGCCAGCTTGGTCTTGAGCGAGGCGATCGCGTCCTTGGCCCGGCGCGCGGACTGCTGCGCGCTCTCGAGCCGCCGGGCGGCGGCGAAGTACTGGCGCATCGCGCTGCGGTTGGACGACGACAGCTCGAGCAGGATTGAGGACTGATTGAGAATCTCCTGCGGGTCGCCCGAGGTGAGCAGCGCCTCCGGTGTGGTCAGGGCGCTGTTCTCAAACTGCTGCGCGGCGATCTGGGCGACCTGGGTGCGCATCGCGTCGAACGTCACCAGGTACCGCGCGGCCTGCTTGTTCACCAGCGCGAGCCGCTGGTTGGCCGACGTCAGCTCCTGCTGGACCTGGTTGAACTGGTCATCAAGCTTGTCGGCCTGTGTGTTCAGCTTGTTGAGCTTCTGCTGGATCTGGGTGACGGTCGGCTGCGGCGCACCGCTGGCCACGCCACCCGTCATGACGAGCGCACCAGCGGCGAAGAGGCCGAGAGATATGGCCACGCCACGGCGCCTGAGAGAACCGATCAGATTGCTACTGCCCGCTCCTCGCGTATGCACCTGCGCGACACGCTCCTTCTCCCACTGTCCGCCTACCGGGTGAGCTGACGGGTTCGGGCTGTGGAAGCGCGCCCTACGGTCCGGTCCGCTTGTGGCGGTCAGGTCCGATTCACCCCTGGAGCACCCCGGGCGCAGCCCGGTGGTTCTCCGGTGGGTCCCCGGCTCTCCGGCCGACCTGGCGGGCCAACGGAGATTCGGCAGCGGCCGATCGCCGTCGCCTCTGCGGCGACTGCTTAGCGATGCGACTCGGAGGATGACACTAGTGATACTCGGGTGGTGTATTCAACCACTTCACGCACTCTCACCCAGGCTTTAGTGTGTCCCTGGCCTGCGCGGCGGGTGGGCCAGACCTGCCCGCCGCACCCGCGGCGGGTGTGCCGGATCCGCGCCGCGTGCCTGATCCGGACTGTCAGAGCCCGGTTCTACGGTGATCGTGTGACCCCTTGTGAACCGATCACGCCGAGTGCGGCGGAGCCAATTGCGGCGGCGTCGGTCGCTGTTCGGCCGGCCTATTCGGCGCCGATTCACCCGGTCCCGACAGGACCGATCGCGAGCCTCGATTTCGTGGTCGTCGATGTGGAGACGACCGGCTGGCTGCCGGAGGAGGCCAGCATCACCGAGATCGGCGCGGTCCGGGTCAGCGCCAGGCCGCCTGCGGAGTTCGCCACCCTGATCAATCCCGGCAGCCCCATCCCGCGAGACATCACGGAGCTGACCGGCATCACCGATGCGATGGTCCGGCACGCGCCAGCGGCCGGCGCCGTGCTGCCGGGTTTCCTGGCCTTCGCCCGGGGCTGCGTGCTGACCGCGCACAACGCGCCGTTCGACATCGGCTTCCTCAGCGCGGCGTGCGGCTCGACTGCCGCATTCCCTGGCCGGACTTCCCGGTCCTCGACACCGCTACGCTGGCCCGCTCGCTGCTCGGCGAGACCGAGGTGGCCGACTGCAAGCTGGCCACGCTGGCCGAGTTCTTCGGCACCAGGACCCGGCCGTGCCACCGTGCCCTGGCCGATGCCAAGGCCACCGCGGATGTGCTGCAGGGGCTGCTGGGCCGGCTGGCGGCGGCCGGTGTGCGCACGCTCGCGGAGCTCAGTGCCTGATCAGCCCGGACCGGCGGACGCGGTACGCTACTGCCGCGCCCGCGTCGCAAGCGGCCGGGAGCGCCGCCCGGAGGACCGAGGAGACCGCAGCTGAGGAGGCCATAGTGGTCACCGCAATCGTCCTGGTCAAGGCCGACGTCGCGCGCATCCCGGAGACGGCCGAGGCGATCGTCCAGATACCAGAGGTCAGCGAGGTCTACTCAGTGACGGGCGAGTTCGACCTCGTGGCCATGGTCCGGGTCCGCACGCACGAGGAACTCGGCGACGTCATCCCGGGCACACTGAACCGGGTCCCTGGCGTGACCCATACCGAGACCCACATTGCGTTCCGCACCTACTCGCGGCACGACCTCGAGGCCGCGTTCGCGCTCGGCTTCTCCGAGCCCGCCTGATCTATACGGTCTGATCTATACGGTCTGATCTATACCGTCTGACTGATCTATACGGTCTGATCGATACAGCCTGATCAGGCCCATCTGGACGCTCAGGAGCGCTCGGCGGCCAGGCGGCTGCTCTCCGCCACCCAGCGCTGCAGCGTGGCCTCGGCGGCGCCGGAGTCGATTGCGTCGGCTGCCCGGGCGTAGCCGCTGGCCAGGGCGGCCTGCAGGTCGTCGGGGCCTCGCACACCCGCCGCAGCGGCCAGCGCCGCGGCCGCGTTCAGCAGCACCGTCTCCCGCACCGGCCCGGTCTGGCCGCCGATCACGGCGCGGGCCACCCCCGCGTTGTGCGCCGGGTCGCCGCCGCGCAGGTCCTCGGGTGTGGACCGGGCGATCCCGATGTCCGCGGGATCGAACGTGGTCCGGCTGACCGCGCCGCCGTGCACCACCCACACCGTGGACGGGGCGGTGGTGGTCAGCTCATCAAGCCCGTCCTCGCCGTGGAACACCAGCGCCGAGCAGCCGCGCCCGGCCAGCACCCCGGCCAGCACCGGGCCCATCCGCGGGTCGGCCACGCCGACCGCCTGGGATCCGGGCCGGGCCGGGTTCGCCACCGGGCCGAGGAAGTTGAACACTGTCGGCACGCCAAGTTCCCGCCGTGGCACCGAGGTGTACCGCAGCGCGGGGTGGTAGAGCGCGGCGAACAGGAAGACCACGCCGGTCTCCGCCATCAGCCGCACGGTCGCGTCCGGGGGCAGGTCGATCACCACGCCGAGCGCCTCGAGCAGGTCCGCAGCCCCGCACGACGACGAGGCGGCCCGGTTCCCGTGCTTCGCCATCCGGGCGCCCGCCGCGGCCGCGACGATCGTGCCCATGGTCGAGATGTTGACCGTGCGCGCCCCGTCACCGCCGGTGCCGACCAGGTCGACAATGTCGCCCGGGAGGTCGATCGGCGTGGCGCGGTTGAGCATCGTCTCGGCCAGGCCGCCGAGCTCGGCCGGGGTCTCCCCCTTCATCCGCAGCGCGACCCCGAATCCGGCGATCTGGGTGGGCGTGGCCGCGCCCTCCATGATCTCGTTCATCGCCCAGGCGGTCTCGTCTGTGGTGAGGGTCTCCCCCTTGATCAGCGCGCCGATCAGCGCTGGCCACGTCGTCCGGGAATCCATCGGTCCGCCCGCTCAGTTGTTGGCCACGGCGGTGCCCGCCGCTCGCTGGCGCATCAGGCCGGCCAGGGCGTGCGCGAGGGCGGCCGGGTCGATCGGGTGGCTCACCACCGCGTCGGCCCGGGACCAGGTGGCCAGCCAGCCGTCATCGGCCCGGCCGATGATCAGCAGCACCGGCGGGCAGTTGTAGATCTCGTCCTTGGCCTGGCGGCAGACGCCCATGCCGCCGGCTGGCTGCGCCTCGCCGTCCAGCACCATGACGTCCACCTCGCCCGCGTCGAGCAGCCGGATCAGAGCCGGGTGGGTGGCCACTTCGATCACCTCCGCCTCCGGCACGTCAGGGGCGGGGCGGCGACCGATCGCGAGCCTCATCCTGGCCCGTGTGTCCGCATCGTGGCTGTACGTGGCGACCTTCATGGAACTGGATGCTACCGACCCGGGGGGTCGCGCGTGCACCGCCTACGCGGTGTCGTAATAATGGCCCCGTGGCGACAGCAACGACCGAGGTAACCCCCCGCACGCCCCTGAACCGGCCAAGCCTGGTCAGCGTGGGCACGATCGTCTGGCTGTCCTCCGAGCTGATGTTCTTTGCGGCGCTGTTCGCCATGTACTTCACGATCCGCTCGGTCGACATTGGCCTGGGCAAGCCCTGGCCGCCGGTAGAGCTCGATATCCCCCTGGCCACCACCAACACGCTGGTGCTGCTGCTCTCCAGTGTGACCTGCCAGATGGGTGTGTTCGCGATCGAGCGCGGGCAAGTCAAGCGCACCAGGAGCATCTTCCAGGCCGATGTCCTGGGGGCTGCGCGAGTGGTACGCGCTGACCTTCCTGATGGGTCTCTACTTCGACCTGGGCCAGGGGTATGAGTACCTGTTCGACCTGGTCAGGAAGCAGCACCTGACGCTGTCGTCCAGCAACTACGGCTCGGTGTTCTACCTGACCACCGGGTTTCACGGGCTGCACGTGGCCGGCGGCCTGGTCGCGTTCCTGTTCCTGCTGGGCAGGACCTATGCAGCCAAGAGCGTCACGCACGAGCAACAGGTCAGTGCCATCGTCGTCTCGTACTACTGGCATTTCGTCGACGTCGTGTGGATCGGCCTGTTCACCACCATCTACCTAATCGCCTGAGCGGAAGTCTGGGGTCAGCAGTGAGCTTCACCTGGCGCAGGCGGCGAGCCGCGAGCTACGTCGTCGTCCTGCTCGGGCTGGTCCTGGTAGGCGCGGTGTACGCCACCATCACCGGGAGCGGCGACTCGGCCGCTGCCAACCCGCCCACGGCGTCGCAGGCTGAGATCGCGAAGGGCCAGCAGATCTTCCAGCAGACGTGCGCGACCTGTCACGGTCTCCAGGCGCAGGGCACCGCGGTCGCGCCGAGCCTGATCGGCGTCGGCTCGGCCGCCGTCGACTTCCAGGTGAGCACCGGCCGGATGCCGGCCAAGGAGCCCGGGGCGGAGAACGACCGCAAGCCGCCGCAGCTGGACCCGGCCGAGACCCGCGCGGTCGCCGCGTACATCGCGTCCCTGGCCGGCGGCCCAGCGATCCCCACCCCGGCCGAGGTGAGCAGCTCGGGCGCTAACACTGCACTCGGCCAGGCGCTGTTCACGGCTGACTGCGCCCAGTGCCACAACTTCGACGGCGCGGGCGGCGCGCTGACCTACGGCAAGTCCGCGCCGCCGCTGACCGCGTCGACGCCCACGCAGATCTACGAGGCCATGCTGACCGGCCCCGAGGCCATGCCGGTCTTCAACAACACCACGATCACCCCGGACGAGAAGCGCGACGTCATCGCCTACGTGACCGGCGTAAGGGCCGAGCCGAACCCCGGCGGGTTCAGCCTGGGCCGGGTCGGCCCGGTGACCGAGGGCCTGGTTGTGTTCCTCGGCCTGCTGCTCTTCATGGTGCTGGCCGCGATGTTCATAACTGCGAAGCACAGGAAGACCGGAACCGCCGATGAGTGACCCCACCACCCCTGCCGGGCTGCCTGAGGAGCCCCGAAGCGCCTGCGGGCCCGCACCGCGTGATCGGCACGCCGCCGCCTGCGCAGGCCCGGACGCTGCTCGGCGAGCGGGCCGACGGCGACGAGGGCGCGCTGCCCGCACCCAGGGAACTGCCACCGGACCCGCCCGACCTGCGCAAGGCCAAGAAGGTGGAGCGCGTCGTCGTGACGCTCTTCATAATCTCGTTCGTGGCCGGCGTCGGCTTCATCGCCGCCTACGTGGGCCTCGAGGTGCACTCGGTCGACGCAGTGCTGCGGTCCAACCTGGCCCTGGGCACATCCATGTCGGTGGTGTTCCTCACGCTCGCGATCGGGGCCACGCTCTGGGTCAGGTATCTGATGCCGGACGTGGAGCTCACCGAGCAGCGCCATCCGCTGAACTCGGACCCGGAGGCCAGGAAGGCCTTCAAGGAGACCTTCGAGGAGGGCGCCGACGCCAGCCAGTTCGTGAAGCGGCCGATGCTGCGGCGTACTCTCATCGCCGCGACCTTGCCGCTGGTGGCCGCCCCGGTCGTGCTGCTCCGCGACATGGGCCCGCAGCCCGGCACCTCGCTGCGGCACACCGTCTGGCGCAAGGGCACCCGGCTGCTCAGGTACGGGCCGAACGTGCCGATCACCCCGGCCGAATTCAGCTCGCCCGGCGCGATGATCACGGTGGTCCCTGATGGCTATCAGGACGACCAGGACGCGCTGGCCGCGGCCACCGCGATCATCATCAAGTTCCAGGCCGGGGTGCTGCAGCCGCCCACGGTGATGAACTGGACAGTCGACGGCATCGTCTGCTACTCGAAGATCTGCACCCACGTCGGCTGCCCGGCGGCGCTCTACGAGCAGACCACCCATCACATTCTGTGCCCGTGCCACCAGTCGACGTTCGACGCGCCGCGTGGCGCCCAGGTGCTCTTCGGCCCGGCGCCGCGGCCGCTGCCGCAGCTGCCGATCACCACCGACGCGCAGGGCTTCCTGGTGGCGCAGAGCGACTTCCACGAGCCGGTTGGACCGAGCTACTGGGAGCGAGGATAATGACTGCGGGGATGATGAGCCGATGAGCATGACCACCAAGCTGCTCGAAGGCACCGGTGGCTGGCTGGACGACAGGTTCCACGGCGCCAAGGGCTTCCGCACGCTGTTCCGGAAGATCTTCCCCGACCACTGGACGTTCCTGCTCGGCGAGATCGCCCTCTACTCGTTCATCATCCTGCTGCTGACCGGCACGTTCCTGACGTTCTGGTTCCAGCCCAGCATGACCGAGGTCGTTTACCACGGCTCCTACGCTCATCTCGACGGCGTCCGGATGAGCCAGGCGTATGCCTCCACGCTGAACATCAGCTTCGACGTCCGCGGCGGCCTGCTGATGCGGCAGATCCACCACTGGGCGGCGAACCTGTTCGTGGCCGCGATCTTGGTGCACATGCTGCGGATCTTCTTCACCGGTGCCTACCGCAAGCCGCGCGAGGTGAACTGGCTGATCGGGATCGTGATGTTCACGCTGGCCCTGCTGGAGGGCCTGTTCGGTTATTCGCTGCCGGATGATCTGCTGTCCGGCACCGGGCTGCGGATCACCGAGGGCGTGCTACTCGGCATCCCGATCGTCGGCACGTACCTGTCGTTCTTCCTGTTCGGCGGCCTGTTCCCGGGTCACCTCATCATCCCGCGGCTGTACATCATCCACGTGCTGCTGATCCCCGGGGTGCTGCTGGCGCTGATCACCGCCCACCTGTTCATCATGTTCTGGCAGAAGCACACCCAGATGCCGGGCAAGGGCCGCACCGACACCAACGTGGTCGGCGCCCCGACCTACCCGTACTTCATGGCCAAGACCGGGGCGTTCTTCTTCTTCACGTTCGCGACCTTGGCGCTCGCGTCCACGTTCGCGCAGATCAACCCGATCTGGCTGTACGGCCCCTACACGCCGGTGGGCATCTCGGCGGGCTCGCAGCCCGACTTCTACATGGGCTTCCTCGAGGGCTCGCTGCGTATGTCCCCGAGCTGGACCTGGGACATCTTCGGTCATACCGTGGCCTGGAATGTGCTCATCCCGGCCCTGGTGCCGCTCGGCATCATCCTGACCGGCGCGGCGATCTGGCCGTTCCTGGAACAGTGGATCACCGGCGACAGGCGCGAGCACCACGTCAACGACCGGCCACGCAACGCGCCCACCAGGACCGCGATCGGGATGGCCGCGATCGCGTTCTACGGGGTGCTGTGGTTGGAGGGCGCCAACGACGTTGTGGCCGACCACTTGCAGATCTCCCTGTACCTGACCACCGAGATCGCCAGATGGGCGATCTTCATCGTGCCCGTCGTGGCCTACTGGCTGACCAAGCGGATCTGCCTGGGGCTGCAGCGTAAGGACCTGCATCTACTCGAGCATGGTGTCGAGACCGGGATTATCCGCCAGTTGCCGAGCGGCGGGTTCGTCGAGGACACGAAGCCACTCGACGAGGATGGGGTCGCCGTGCTCGAATCCAGGAAGCCGGCGCTCAGCCTGCCCGAGGGATCCACCGCGGCCGCTCCGGACGTTCCCGCGCCCGATATGCGCGGCGGCCTGGGCCGGGTCCGGCAGGAGCTCAACAAGGTCCTCACCGAGAGCGTACCGATGGACGGCCACGGCTATGGCTACGGCAACGGGCATGGGGACGGCCACGGCAACGGGCACCGGGAAGGTGAGCCCGCTGCGATCCCGTCCGGCAGCGAGCACGACCAGGACACCGGCGACGGCTCCGGCCATGATGGCCAGGACCACCCGGCCGGCTCCTAGCTGACCAGCCCCCCGAGGGCAGATCAGGCACGGCCCGGGGGCCAGAGCGGCCCGGGGATCTCCAGGCCGAGCTCGTCTCCCCAGCCGTTGCGGTACGCCACCTGGCCCACCGGGCGCCGCGCCGCGACACCCCAGCGGCCGGTCGGGTAACCGAACGACACGCAGCACACCATCTGCCAGCCGCCGTCGTCCGGCGTGCCGAGGATCTCGTTCGCCTCCGCACCGTGGAACGCGCCGAGCACGGTGGTCAGAGCGCTCCCCACGCCCTCGGCGCGGGCGGCCAGCTGGGCACTCCACACGGCCGGGAAGATGGAGCCGCCGCCGGTGCCGTCACGCGAGTACGCGATCAGGAAGAGCGGCACCTCCTCGAAGTGGTCGGCGAGATGCTGGGCGGAGGACACCATGCCGAGCGTGGCGGCGCTGGCCGGATCATCCGGGTTGGCCCGGGCGCGCTCCACCCGCTCCCGGTACGCCGTGGCCCAGAGCTGGCTCAGGCTGTCCCGGTACAGCGGCCCCAGTTCCGCCTTGACCGCTGGATCGTCCACCAGGATGAACCGCCAGGCCTGCGTGTTACCGCCACTGGGTGCCCGGATCGCGGCGTCCAGGATCCGCGCCTGGACCGGGTACGGAATCGGGTCGGGGCGCACCCGGCGCATCGCCCGCGTGGTGTACAGCGCTTCGTAGACGTCCATCCGCCGCCCTCCTGATGGGTTCTGCCCGGCCTGCCGGCCGCCGCTGAGAAGAACGTTACGGCCGCGGACACGCACCGGACACCCTGGCCCGCCCAGGGTGCGAGCGGCGGCCGACAGGACGGGCGCAGCGGCCGACGTGGCCGAGCTGCCGCCTGATCCGGTGCCTGCGGCCGCTGACTGCACTGAGGCGGCCGGTGCCGTGGCAGCCGAGGTGACGGGCACAGCGGCCGACCTGACGGGCGCAGCGGCCAACGTGACGGCCGACAGGACCGAGTGGCCAGCGCCCGGGTCCTTGGCCGGCCCTGCTGCGCGGGGACGGCCGAGCTCGATGCGTCTGTTGCTGTGCCCGCGCAGCTTATTCAGCGAATCATCGCGATACAGGCAGGCTGCTCGCCGAACTCTCCGCAGCCACCGGCACCAGCACGGCCGCCACCAGCGGGAAGAACGCAACGGCCGCGAATACGGCCGGATACCCCGCAGCGCCGATCGCGACGGCGACCACCGGGGGCGTAGCCGCCGCGAACGCGTTCTGGGCGGTGTTCTGGATGCCGAGAGCCCGTCCCGCCCAGGAGGAGCCAGCCCGCTCGGCCACTGCGGTGAAGGCGAGCCCGTTGGTGCTCACCACCGCGACCGCCGCGACGAGCAAGGCCACGACCGCGAGGGCCGATCCGGTGGCCGCTCCCGCGGCCACCACCAGCACGATCAGCCCGGTAGCCACGGCCAGGATGCGCATGGGGCCCATCCTGCTGCCGACGCGGTCGGACCAGTAGCCCGCCAGCAGGCGGACGGCGGCGCCGCACAGCGCGGTCACCGCCAGCAGCCGCCCGGCCTCGGCAGCGGGCCAGCCGCGGGCGTCCACCAGGAACACAAGCGCGAACGTGACCACGGTGAACTGCGGAACCACCAGCAGCGAGCTCGCGGCGTGGATGCGCCACAGCATCGGCGTGTGGTAAGGCGATCCCCCGCTCTCCTGGCGCTGGGTCCGCGACGCCGGCGGGTCCCGGACCAGGGCCACTACCAGGGCCGCGGCGGCCAGGCAGAACACGCCGAGGAAGGTCAGAGCGCCCGGGAGCCCGTGATCCGCGATGGTGGGCAAGGTGAACGCGGCGACCGCCACACCGAGCGGCTGGGCGCTCTGCCGGATACCCATGGCCAGGCCCCGTTCGTGCCCGGCGAACCAGCCGAGGATGAGCCGCCCGCTCGCGGCGTATACCGACGCCCCGGCGGCGCCCGCGAGAACCAGGCAGGCGCCGAGCACCACGGTGTCCCGCGCGGCGGCGCCCGCCAGCAGCACGGCCCCGGCCACCGACAGGCCCGAGCCGAGCACCAGCCGCTCCCCCACCGGTCGGCCGCGGCGCCCCACAGAATGAGCGTCAGCAGCAGCCCGGCAGTGGGGCAGGCGACGAGGAGCCCGGCCTGCTCCAGCGACATGCCTTCCCGCCGCAACGCCGGGATCAGGTAGGCCAGTCCGTACTGGAAGGTGCAGCCCGCGGTCATCGCGGCCATCCCCACGGCGAGGATTAGCCAGCGCCGCCGCTCCGGCCTGCGGTCAGGACCGGGGGCCGGGGAGAACGCCCGGCTCGGGTCAGTGCGCGTAATTGCCGCGGTAGTACTCGAAGACGAAGCCGATGGTGGCGAGGAGGACGGCCAGCATCCCGATCAGGAACATCCACCAGCCGATGGCCACCCCGAGCGCGGCGGTCGCGGCGGCCAGGCCCACGAACAGAGGCCACCAGCTGTGCGGGCTGAAGAAGCCGAGCTCGCCGGTGCCCTGCTCGATCTCGCCTTCGTTCTCATCCTCGGGCCGCGGTGGCAGCCGGCGCCCGGTGAACAGCACGTAGAAGCCGGTCAGGAAGGCCAGCGCCACGGCCAGCCCGAGCGCGGTTGTCCCGGTCGGGTCCTTCGAGAAATGCCAGTAGACATAGTCTGTGGCCGCGAAGAACCCGGCGCACCCGAGGAACAGGTAACCCTCGACCTTCATTCAGACACCCCTGCCGTCACTCGTCGCGTCTGCCGGTGGACGCGCCGACAGCGATCCGCTCGGCTTCGCGGTCCCGGCCGGACCTGATGTTTGGATAGTGCAGGTCGAACGCGGGCCGTTCGGACCTGATGCGCGGTATCGAGGTGAAGTTATGCCGCGGCGGCGGGCAGGATGTCGCCCACTCCAGCGAGTTGGCGAAGCCCCACGGGTCGTCCGCGGTGACCCGCTCCCCCGTCCTCCAGGTCTTGTAGATGTTGTAGAAGAAGATGAAGTTCGACAACCCGAGTATGAACGCGCCGATGGACGAAATCTGGTTCAGCGTGGTCACGTCGCCGGGCAGGAACGGGTAGTTCGCGACCCGGCGCGGCATACCCTCCACGCCGATCCAGTGCTGCACCAGGAACGTCATGTTGAAGCCGATGAAGACGCTCCAGAAATGCCATTTCCCGAGCGTGTTGTCCAGGATCTTGCCGGTCCACTTCGGCCACCAGAAGTAGAACCCGCTGAACATGGTGAACACGACCGTGCCGAACAGCACGTAGTGGAAGTGCGCGACCACGAAGTACGAGTCGCTGACCGCGAAGTCCAGCGGCGGCGAGGCCAGGATGATCCCGGTGAGCCCGCCGAACAGGAACACGATCAGGAAGCCTAGGGAGAACAGCATCGCAGGCTCGAAGCTGAGCTGCCCGCGCCAGATCGTGCCGCACCAGTTGAAGAACTTCACCCCGGTCGGGACCGCGATCAGGAACGTCATGAACGAGAAGAACGGCAGCAGCACCGCACCGGTGGTGAACATGTGGTGCGCCCAGACGGTCAGCGACAGCCCGGCGATCGCGATGGTGGCGCCGACCAGCCCCTTGTAGCCGAACAGCGGCTTGCGAGCGAACACCGGCAGGACTTCGGTGGCGATGCCGAAGAACGGCAACGCCACGATATAGACCTCCGGATGGCCGAAGAACCAGAACAGGTGCTGCCACAGGATCGCCCCGCCACTGGACGCGCTGAACACCTGCGCGCCGAGCTTGCGGTCGACCTCGAGCACCAGCAGGGCCGCCGCGAGCACCGGGAAGGCCAGCAGCACCAGCATGCTGGTCAGCAGGATGTTCCAGGTGAAGATCGGCATCCGGAACATGGTCATGCCCGGGCAGCGCATGCAGAAGATCGTGGTGACGAAGTTGACGCCG
The DNA here is from genome assembly GCA_963739645.1 of uncultured Actinomycetota bacterium. GTDB lineage: Bacteria > Actinomycetota > Actinomycetes > Streptosporangiales > Streptosporangiaceae > JASHPR01. The sequence continues at coordinate 171,306 of CAVUBM010000086.1, read as the reverse complement.
CTCAGGATCGTGCCGAGCCCGGATAGCACCAGGCCCATGATCCACATATCGCCGCCGATCCCCGGCGAGTACAGCGCACTGGTCAGCGGCGAGTACGCGTACCAGCCGAAGGCTGCGGAGCCGCCCGGCGTGAGGAAACTGAACAGCAGGATCAGCCCGCCGAACGCGAACATGTAGTAGCTGAGCAGGTTCATCCGCGGGAACGCCACGTCGGGCGAGCCGATCTGCAGCGGCATGATCTCGTTGGCGAACCCGACGAACAGCGGGGTCGCGAACAGCAGCAGCATGATCGTGCCGTGCATGGTGAACAGCTCGTTGTACTGCTGGTCGGTCACCAGGCTGTTGTTGGGTTCCCACAGCTGGGCCCGCATGATCATGGCCATGGCGCCGCCGGCCATGAAGAAGAAGAACGAGGTGATCAGGTACAGGTGACCGATGATCTTGTGGTCGGTGGTCGACAGCCATTCGGCGATGATCGAGCCCTTGCGGTAGCTCGTCGGCGCGACGACCTGGGCGGCCGGCTTGTCGATGGTGGTCACTGAGTACCCCCAGATGCGTTTTGCAGCGCCTGCTGCTGCGCGATCCACGTGCGGAACTGTGCTGGCGTCACGATCTTGACGGTGAACAGCATCCGGCTGTGGTACACGCCGCAAAGCTCGGTGCAGCGGCCGGTGAACGTGCCGGTCTTGGTCGGCGTCACCTCGAAGTGGTTCGGGTGGTCAGGGAGCACGTCTCGCTTGAACTCGAACGGCACGATCCAGAACGCATGGATGACGTCGGTCGAGATGAGGTTGAACCTGACCGTCTCCCCGGTGGGGATCTCCAGGACCGGCAGGTGGTTCTTGTTGCCCGGCACCAGGCCGTTCCACTGCGAGCCGAGCTCGGTGACATAGCCAGACTCCGAGTGCACCTTGTACTGCGGGTACTGGAACTCCCAGGTCCACTGGAATCCGGTCACGTTCACGACCACGTCGGGCTTTGGCGGCAGCTTGTCGATGTAATTCTCGTCCCTGACCGTGAAGAAGAACAGGACCCCGATCATGATGAACGGCAGGACCGTGTACAGGGCCTCGATCGGCAGGTTGTAGCGCACCTGGTCCGGTATCCGGTCCGAGCGCTTGCGGTGGAAGATCACCGCCCAGAGGATGAGGGCCCAGACGATGGCGCCGACGATCCAGGCCGCGATCCAGGATCCCTGCCACAGGGTCAGCGTGACCTGGCCCTGCTTTGTGACCGGCGGCAGGAACCCCATGCGCGTGAACGGGGTGGACTGGCAGCCAGCCGTGGTCAGGATCACGGCTGCAGCGATCGCGGCACGCGGCACCCAGCGCAGGGGTGAAAGCGGGGCGCTGCGGTTCGGACTCACAGACTTGCCTTCCCAGCGGATGATTCCCGGCCTCACCAGCCGGAAATTGCTCGTCCTACAGCCTGTCGTCGATACAGTACCGCGCAGCGCCGCAGCGGCTAAGGGTACCCCCGCCACAATCTGCCCGGCGCGTCGCCCGGCCGGCCGGGCGGGGTCGAGACGCAGGTCAGCGACGGGAACCGGTGCTTACGCACGGCAGCACCCGGGTATCGCTGTAGAGCGGCCCGGCGCAGGAAACCGGCACCGCTGCCCGGCCCCGCGGGTGGCTGCGAGAGACTGGGCACTGCGCCAGTCGCCGCGTACCGCACCGCAGGCCCTAGATGGAGGTACACCGCGTGACCCCCCCGCAGCCTCCCGCCGACAGGCGGGCCGCCGCCCCGGAGCCCACAGCCGCGGCGGGCGCCGCATCCGAGGCCACTTCGCCGACGCCCTCGCTGACCATCGACGCCCTGGGCCGGAAGTGCCCGATCCCCATCATCATGCTGGCCGAGCGGATCAGGGAGGTGCCGGTCGGCCACGTCGTGGCGGTGCTGGCCGACGACCCCGCGGCGCAAACCGACGTGCCCGCGTGGTGCGGGCTCAAGTCCCAGGAATTCATCGCGGCGACCAGCCTGCCCGGTAAGGGCTGGGCGTTCCTGGTCCGCCGCAGCTACTGACCGCGCGCTACTCGCTGCTGTCGTCGATCGGGCTGGAACCGGCCGACGAACCTCGGGTCAGATTCCCACCACGGCCGGTCGTCGGCGGCGCGGCCGCGCTCGCCGCCGCCTGTGCTGACTCTGCCTGTGCTGACTCCGCCTGTGCTGACTCCGCCTGTGCTGCCCCGGCCTGTCCTGTCCCCAAGGACGCCGGGCGCGCGCGGCGTCCCTGGCGTCGAGTTCGGCGTCGACCGCGACCGCCTCGGCCTCGTCCTCCCTGATCATCTGGATCAGCTGGACGGCCAGGAACGGCAGCCCCACGATGTCGCCGAGGATCCACAGCGTGCCGCCGCCCAGCACCTGGTCCGTGGCCACGCTGGGGCCCCAGGGCCGGGCCAGCGCATGGTAGTAGGCGCCGGCGATCAGGTTCTGGTCCGCGATCACCGCCAGGCCGAGCACGGCGTCACCGACCACCTCCGCGCCGGTGACCCAGAGCGAAACGAGGTACGGGTAGGCCTTGGGCACCGGGTCCACCCGCAGCAGCGTCCAGAAGAACACGAACCCCGGCACCATCAGCGCGAGGTGGGTCAGGTCCCGCACCACGACGCTGTGGAACCCGGCCTCGTACCACGGCGTGAAGTAGACCAGGAACGGGACGACTATCAGGACCAGGGTGGTGACCGCGGGGAACGTGAGGACCTTGGCCGCCTGGGTGCGGATACCGGCCTCGATCCGGGGGCCGAGCCGGGGCAGCGCGGCGATCGCCAGGGTCACCGGCCTGCCCATGGCGAGGAACAGCGGCACCGCCAGCAGCAGCAGGATCGTCTGCACCGCGCGCGCGTAGAACAGGACCGCCTGGTACACGCCCACCCAGGACATGGTGGCGATCACGAGGAAGCCGAGGCCCAGCCCGCAGAACGCCACGATGCGCCCGGCCGGCCACGGCGTCCCTGACCGGCGTGCACGCCGCACTCCGGACAGGTAGAGCCCGGCGAGCAGCAGCACGAACGCCAGCGCCACGGGATCCAGGGTCCATTCGGTGAACGCCCGCTGGAAGGTGAGCTCGGGCGGCCCCTGGTACCCGGACCCCTGCTGCACAGCCACCAGCGCCATACCCATGCGGCCACGCTACCGCTACGCCGCCGGCGGGCCGCGGGCCGAACCCCGCCCCGGCGTTAGCTGTAATGCGCGGCCAGGTCCTGGCCGGCCTCGGGGCCGTACACGGCGGCGAACCGCTCGGCCAGCGGCCCCGGCTTCAGCTCGTAGTCCTGCGGCCCGATCGCCTCGAGCGCGTGCACGGCGATCAGGTTGCCGAGCTGGGCGGCGCGTTCCAGGCTGAGCCCCCAGCCGACCGCGGCCAGGAATCCGGACCGGAACCCGTCGCCCGCGCCGGTCGGCTCCTTCGGCACGACGTCGGTGATCGGCGGAACCATAATCGGCTCCTCGCCCCTGCGGTCCACCCGGGCGCCGGCCGAGCCGAGCGTGGTTACCCGGACCTCGACCCGCTCGGTAACCTCGTCGGGGCTCCAGCCGGACTTGCGCTCGGTCAGCTCGGCCTCGTACTCGTTGCAGAACAGGTACGCCGCCCCGTCCACCAGGTTCCGCACCTCCTCGCCGTCCATCCGCGCCAGCTGCCACGACGTGTCCGCCGCGAACGGGATCTGGTGCTCCCGGCACTGCCGGGTAAAGCTGGCCATCGCCGCCGGGTCGCTGGCGCCGACCAGGACCAGGTCCACCAGGCCGGCCAGCTCGCCCAGGTCGATGTCGACGTCCTCGCTCATCGCGCCCGGGTAGAACGAGGCGAAGTGGTTGAGGTCGGTGTCCGTGGTGCTGATGAATCTCCCGGTGTGGTGCACGGCCGACTCCCGCACCGCGCTGGTGTCCACGCCGTGCGCCTCAAGCCAGGCCCGGTACTCGGCGAAGTCGGCCCCGGCGGAGCCGACCAGCAGCGGCCTCAGCCCGAGACAGCCCATCCCGAACGCGATGTTCGCCGCGACGCCGCCGTAACGGATCTCCAGCGAGTCGACCAGAAACGACAGCGCGATCTTGTCCAGCTTCTCCGGGATCAGCTGATCGACGAATCTTGCCGGGAAAGGTCATGAGATGGTCGGTCGCGATCGAACCGGTGACAGCAATGCGCACGGCGGCACTCTCTCTGCGGGGACGGCACCTGAAATCGGGCGCGCTCAGGCTACCCCGTCACCGACATCGCGTCACGCGGACCGGAGACGGCCCGGAAAAGGCTGAGAACCTCAGCCGCCCTGAGAACCCCGGGGCTGACGAAACCTCAGCGGCCGGAGAACCAGGGCGGCCGGGACAACCTCAGTGGAAGGAGTCGCCGCAGGCGCAGGACCCGGAGGCGTTCGGGTTGTCGATGGTGAAGCCCTGCTTCTCGATGGTGTCCACGAAGTCGATCGTGGCGCCGCCCAGGTAAGGCGCGCTCATCTTGTCCGTGACGACCTGGACGCTCCCGAACTCCCGCACGATGTCGCCGTCGATCTGGCGCTCGTCAAAGTACAGCTGGTACCGCAGGCCCGAGCAGCCGCCGGGCTGGACGGCGATCCGCAGCCGAAGGTCGTCGCGGCCCTCCTGCTCCAGCAGGCCGCTCACCTTGGCCGCCGCGGCATCGGTGAGACTGATGCCCTGCGTGATGGCCTCGTTCTGAACTGTCATCTGGATTAGCTCCCGCGTCGACTGCCGCCACCCTTCCGGCGCGGCCTCATCTCTGCTGTCCCAACCATATCCCTGCCACCGGCATTCCGTGGGCACGGGCATCCGTCCGGTCACCGGCATCGGCTACAGGCCCGGAGCGCCCCAGACCGGGAACCACCGGCCCAGGTCCGCCTCGATCTTCAGGTCGTCGCCCAGCGCCCCGCGCACCTGCAGCTCGAGCGCGTTATCCCGGCGCTCGCCGCCAAGCGGGGCGAACGGGTAGAAAGTGCCCCGTTTGTACAGGTAGACGAGTCCCAGGCGGCGGCCTGAGCTATCGCCGAAGCTGAGGATCGTGCACAGCAACTGCGGGCCGAACCCGCCCGCCTGCAGCGAGGAGTTCACCGCGTGCAGGTCGGTCACCAAGCCCTCGACGTCATCGGCCGGATGCCGGCACACGAGCCAGGTGAAGCTGTAGGAGTCGGTGGACACCTCCACCGGGGTCTTGCCCTCGCCCATGTTGAGCAGGTCACGGACGTCATGCTCGATGTCGCTGAACGCCCGGCCCTCGGCCGCGCGGAAGCAGACCGAGCCGGACCCCGTCGGCTTGAAGTCCATGGCCGCCTGCAGCGTAATCGCCGCGGTGGGCAGCGCGAACAGCGCGTCCAGGTTGGGCGGCACCGGCTTGGTCCTGCCGAGCAGCGTGTCGAGGAACCCCACCTGCTACCTCCCGAGCGTCGAACCCTCCCGCAGGACCCTGGCCGCGTGCTGCGTGCCCGGCCGGGAAGGAAACCTACTTGCCGAGCTGGCGGGAGATCTTGTCGAGCTCGGCCAGCCGCCGCTCCAGCGACGGATGCGTGGAGAACAGCGTGGACAGGCTCAGCTGGCCCTTCTTGGCGGACAGCGCGGGCGCGAAGTAGAACGCGTTCAGCGGTTCCGCCTTCCGCAGGTCGCGGGTCGGGATCCGGGCGATGTCGCCGCTGACCTTCACCAGCGCGCTGGCCAGCGCGGACGGCTGCCCGGTCAGCAGCGCGCCCGACCGGTCGGCCGACAGCTCCCGGTACCGCGACAGCAGCCGGATCAGCAGGAAGCTGACCGCGTAGACCACGATGCCGACCACCATCACGATCAGCAGGATCGGCAGCGCGTTCTGGTTGTTGCTGTTGTTGTTGCGGCGCCGCCGCCGCCGAAGAGCTCGCCGTAGAAGGCGAACCGGACCAGCAGCGCGGCGATGATGCCCAGGAACGACGCGATCGTCATGACCGCGACGTCCTTGTGCGCCACGTGGGACATCTCGTGCGCGAGCACGCCCTCCAGCTCCTTGGCGTCGAGCTTGGCCAGCAGGCCCTCGGTCACGCAGATCACGGCGACCTTGCTGCTGCGCCCGGTAGCAAAGGCGTTCGGCATGTTCACGGGCGAGATGGCCACCCGCGGCTTGGGCATGTCGGCGAGCGCGCATATCCGGTCGATGATCCCGTGCAATTCCGGTGCCTGCTGTGGAGTGACCAGCCGGGCGCGGGCAGTGTTGAGCGCGATCTTGTCGGACCAGTAGTACCCGCCGAACGCCACGGCCGCGCCGATCAGCACGGCGAATATGACGATCCCGGCGCCACCCCCGTTGCCCCCGTTGCGGCTCCCGTAGTAGAAGAGCACGAAGTACAGGGCGATAACGAAGCCGGTGAACACGAGGCCGAGCAGGAACATCGTCGCGCCCATCCGCGCGATGAGCCCTCTGTCGGTCGCATATCGCGTTCGCGCCATCCCGGCGCCTCCATTCCATCCCCCGCTGCCCGGGTGTATGCCGTCTGTCTGAGTCCATTACACCGCAGCGCCAGAGCCGATTACGCAACTCCAGCTGCCCGGCCGGTCGCAGCATCCCGGCATCGATGGAACGGGCAGGTTCCCATGAACGTTCCCGTTTCCTGGCCAACCGGGGACATGGTCAGTCAATTCCCAGCTAGCGCTAATCGCACCCTCAGCCGGGGATGAGCCCCTCGCCCGAAAGCAGCGCGCGGACCTCGTCCATGGTCGCGTCCTCACCTGGGAGAATGAGCCCGGACGGCTCGAGTGCCCCGGGATCGACCGGCCGTCCGATCGACCGGACCCGGGCCAGCAGCTCGGTGAGCGCGGCCCGGAATCCGGGCTCGTCGCTTCGCTCGACCGCGGCCTCCAGCTTGGTGTCGAGCTCGTTCAGTTCGTCCACGGCTGAATCGTCGATTCTCAGCTGACCCTCGCCGAGAATCCGGACAATCATGCCCCGTCACCCGCCTGGGGCTGATCGGCCGGCCGCGCCGCCTGCGTCGCCTGGCCGTCGGCCGCGGCGCCATCCGCGCCCTCGATCTCCCGGGGCGCGCTGCCCCCGCCGATCTCGCCCTTGAGCTTCGCCAGCTCCGCGTCGACGTCGTGACCCGCGCCCATCCGGTCCAGCTCGGCCTGAATGTCGTCACGCGGACCGCTGATCGCGTCATCCAGCGCCCCCGACGCCATCAGCTCGTCGATCGCGCCCGCGCGCGCCTTCATCTGCTCGGTCTTGTCCTCGGCGCGCTGGATCGCCATGCCGACATCGCCCATCTCCTCGGAGATGCCGGTGAAGGCCTCGTTGATCCTGGTTTGCGCCTCGGCGGCGGTGTAGGTGGCCTTGATGGTCTCCTTCTTGGTGCGGAAGGCGTCCACCTTGGCCTGCAGCCGCTGTGAGGCACCGGTCAGCTTCTCCTCCTCGCCCTGCAGCGAGGTGTACTGCGTGTTCAGGTCGCTCATCTGGGTCTGCACGCCCGCCTTGCGGGTCAGCGCGTCACGGGCCAGGTCTTCCCGGCCAGCCGAGAGCGCGTCGCGCGCCTGCCGGTCCAGCTTGTCCGACGACTGCTGCAGCTGATTGATCTGAAGCTCAACGCGCTTGCGCGAGGTAGCGACGTCGGCAACACCGCGGCGGACCTTCTGCAGCAGCTCGAGCTGCGTCTGGTAGGAATAATCCAGGGTCTCCCGCGGATCCTCCATCTTGTCCAATGCCCTGTTGGCCTTGGACTTGAAGATCAGCGAGACCCGCTTCATCACGCCCATAAGCGCGACCATCCCCTTCATCCATATTCGCCGGCGCCGCACGGCGCGGCGCCGACGAGAACTAGCGTGCGGCACGAGGCAACGGAGGTTGCCGACCGGTGCTTCCGTCCAGCCTACGACGGCCAGCAAAGCCAGTCATCCCGGCTGCCCGCTGAGGCTCTATACCTAGTATCGGCGGTGTTCAGACCTGGCTGTCCGCGGGGTTCGCCCCGGTATGATGTGCCCGTGTTCCGACGACGTTCCGCCCCCGAGCCTGAGCTGGCCGATCAGGACCAGCCGAGCGCCGACGTGTCCGAGGCCGAGGCGCCCGCCCCGGCCAGCATGACCCCGGCCAAGGGCAGGCCGACCCCCAAGCGCAGCGAGGCCGAGAAGCGCCGCCGCCAGCCCTACGCCGCGCCCTCCGACAAGAAGGCCGCCTACCAGCAGTCCAAGGACCGGGACCGCGCCGCCCGCGGCCGGCGGATGGAGGCCATGCGGCGCGGCGAGAACTGGGCCCTGCCGCGCAAGGACCAGGGCCCGGTCCGGGCGCTGGCCCGTGACTACGTGGACTCCCGGCGCAGCGCCAGCGAGTACTACATGTTCGGGGTGCTGGCGCTCGTGGTGCTGCTGTTCATCCCGGGGCTGCGGCAGTCGGCGGTGATCGACTACGCGGTGCTGGCCCTGCTGCTGGTGATCGTCCTCGAGAGCTCGATCGTGGGCGGCCGGGTCATTAAGCTCGCGCACCAGCGCTTCCCCGACGAGAGCACCCGCGGTGTCCGGATGTACGCGGCCATCCGCGGCACCCAGATCCGCAGGCTGCGGATGCCCGCACCGAGGGTCAAGCCCGGCGACAAGATCTGAATCGGCCGGTACCGGGGTCCGGCTGCTGCTACTCCGGCTACTAGGGTCGCAGGTATGGACTACCGTCATCTCGGCCGCAGCGGGCTGAAGATCAGTGAGATCGCCTACGGCAACTGGATTACGCACGGCTCGCAGGTCGAGGAGGAGGCGGCGGCCGCCTGCGTGGCCGCGGCGCTCGACGAGGGCATCACCACGTTCGACACCGCTGATGTCTACGCGCGCACCCGGGCCGAGGAGGTGCTCGGCCGGGCCCTGCACGACGTGCGGCGCGAGTCGGTTGAGATCTTCACCAAGGTGTTCTGGCCCACCGGCGAGGGCGTGAACGACCGCGGCCTGTCGCGCAAGCACATCATGGAGTCCGCCCACGCCTCGCTGCGGCGGCTGCAGACCGACTACGTCGACCTCTACCAGGCGCACCGCTACGACCACGAGACGCCGCTGGAGGAGACCCTGCGCGCCTTCGACGACCTGGTCCGCCAGGGCAAGGTGCTCTACGTCGGCGTCTCGGAGTGGCGCGCCGAGGAGATCGCGGCCGCGCTGCGCATCGCCGGGCAGATGGGATTCGACCGGATCGTCTCAAACCAGCCGCAGTACAGCATGCTCTGGCGGGTCATCGAGTCCGAGGTGATACCGCTCTCCGAGAAGGAAGGCATCGGCCAGATCGTGTTCTCGCCGATCGCGCAGGGCATCCTGACCGGCAAGTACCTGCCGGGCGCTGAGCTGCCCGAAGGCTCGCGCGCGACCGACAACAGCGGCGCCGGGTTCATCAAGGGCTACCTGCAGGACGACATCCTCACCCGGGTGCAGCTGCTCAAGCCGCTCGCCGATAAGGCCGGGCTGTCCCTCGCGCAGCTGGCCGTGGCCTGGGTCCTGCAGAACCCGAACGTCTCGGCGGCGATCATCGGCGCCACCCGCCCCGATCAGGTGCGCGAGAACGTGCGCGCGTCCGGCGTCAGGCTCGATCCGGAGATCATGCGCGGCATCGACGAGGCGCTCGGCCCGGTGATGGTCACCGACCCGGCCCGGACGGCGAGCCCGCGCTCCCGCACCTAGACAGGAGGCTGCCTGTTCCAGGCCGGTTACTGGTCTGGATGCAGGCTCATCGGGCCGTACTCGGTACGGCCCTCGTCGAGCAGGGTCACCTGGTCGACCCCGGCGTCGAGCAGCGCCCGCCAGTTCTCGCCGATCCAGCTCTCCGCGTCGCCCTGGCTGCTGAAGGTCTCCTTCGGCAGCCCGCGCGACGTGAGCACGGTCCCGTCTTCCTTCTCCAGCTGCCAGCTCCAGGTCATGCCCTGCCCCAAGGTGTTGCCGCTCCCAAGTGTTTCTGCCGCACAGACGTTAAGGCCTTGACTGGTTAAGATCAGGCCGGTTACAGGCGGTTGAATCTTAGCCACTGGCGCAGGCCAGGGCGGGGACAGGGGTTGATGGAGGTCTGCCTGCTCGGCACCGGCGGCAGCCGCGGCTGGCCGCAGCCGGGCTGTCCCTGTGCCTCCTGCGCCAGGGCCGCGGCGGCCGGATGGCGCCGGGAGCCCACCCAGGTGCTCGTGAACGGCGTGCTGCGCATCGAGCCCGGGCAGGCACCTGCCCCCTCGCCTGGGCACCGGGCCGAGCGGGTGCCCGGGGGCTGGGTCGTGACCGGCCCCGGCGGCGCGAGGCTGCTGGTGGCCGAGGGAGCGGGCGCGATGCTGGATTCGCCGGCCGCTGCCGGGCACGCCGGGACCGCGGACCACGGGGGGACCGCGGACCACGAGGGGACCGCGGACCCGCCGCCGCCCCCGGGCCGCCGTACGACATCGTGGTGCTCGACCTGCTCGAGGACCCGGCCCAGCTCGGGGCGCTGCGCCACCTGGGCCTGGTGCGGCCGTCGACCGTGGTCGCCGTGCTCGCCGCCGATCACCGCGTCCCTTCCGAGGAGGAGCTGGCCCGGCGGTGCGGTTACTGGGGAGCGGCCGTGCCGCACGACGGCGACGTCCTCACCGTGGTGGCCGACCCGGGTCCGGCGGGCGGCACCGGCCCGGCGGGCGGCACCGGCCCGGCGGGCGGCCCGCAGCCAGCCACCACCCCGCCGGGCCAGCCCCGGCGGGTCCTGGTGCTCGGCGGGGCCCGGTCGGGCAAGTCCCGGCACGCTGAGCTCAGGCTGGCCGCGGAGCCGGAGGTGACCTACCTGGCCGCCTGCCCGTACCCGGACGGCGGCCAGCCGGACGGCGATGAGGACTGGGCCCGGCGGGTGGCGGCGCATCGCGCCAGACGGCCCCGGTGGTGGCAGACCGTGGAGTGCGCCGATGCGGCAGAGGTCTTGCGTAACGGAACTGGGGTCATTCTCTTTGACGGAGCGGGCACCTGGCTGGCGGCGGTCATGACGGAAGCCGGGGCCTGGGCCGGGGCGGCCGGCGCTGAGGATCTGATCACGGCGAGGGTGGACGAGCTCGTCGAGGCGTGGCGGCAGACACCGGCGCGGGTGGTGGCGGTCAGCGACGACGTGGGCTCGAGCATCCACCCCCCGACCAGTTCCGGGCGGATGTTCCGGGACCACCTGGGTTGGCTCAATCAGCGGCTTGCCGCAGAATCGGAGGAAGCAGTCCTGGTCATTGCGGGCCGGGTCCTGACCCTGCCCGCATGACCGGAATCGGCCCTATCCCCGGATTCGGAACCCGAACAGTAACAGACTTACCGCCGGAACTGTTAAGTTCTATCCGCTGGCACCTTAAGCCCGCCCGCTTCGGGCAGCGGTCTCTGATCAGCCCCGCGATCAAGGTGGTGACGACAGATGACGCGCGTTGTCGTCGTTGGTGATCTGATGACGGACACCGTCGCTCATGCGGCGCTGCCCCTGGCCAGGGGGAGCGATACGCTGGCCACGGTGACGATGCACGGCGGCGGATCCGGCGCGAATATCGCCGCCTGGCTGGCCGTGGATGGCGCCGAGGTGGCGTTCGTCGGACGACGCGGGGCCGACATCGCGGGCCGGAACAGGGACATGGAGCTGATGGGCTACGGCGTGGACGCCCGGCTCGTCATGGACCCAGAACGGCCCACGGGCACCTGCGTGGTCATGGTCACACACAAGGGCGACCACACCATGCTGTCCGACCCGGGTGCGAACGCGGCGCTGTCCCCCGACGACCTGCCCAAGGACCTGTTCACGCCCGGCAGTCACCTGCATGTGTCCGGGTACACGCTGCTCAACGAGGGTTCCAGGGGGGCGGCGCTGGCCGCGTTCGCGGCCGCGCAGCGGGCCGGGATGTCGGTGTCGGTGGACGGCGCCTCGGCCGCGCCGCTGGAGCGCGTCGGCGCCGAGCCGTTCCTGCAGCTGACCAACGGGGCGACGCTGCTGCTCGTCAACGGCGACCAGGCGCGGGTGCTCACCGGCCGCGACCAGCCCGAGCAGGCCGCGCGGGTGCTGAACGCCTGGTACCCGCAGGTGGTGATGAAGCTCGGTGCGGACGGCGCCCTGTTCTACGCCAACGGCCGCCCGGACCCGTTCCGGGTTCCCGGCCCGCCGATCGAGCGGATCGTGGACGGCACCGGGGCCGGGGATGCGTTCTGCGCGGGGTTCCTGCCGGCCTGGCTGAACAAGAAGCCGCCGGGCGAGGCCCTGGCCAGCGGGAGCCGGCTGGCGGCCAGGGCTCTCAGCCTGGTCGGCGCCAGGCCCGCGCTCTAACTGCCGAAACGCGCCAGCCAGGCCCCCGCCACCGAGCGCAGCCGGCTGGCGTCCAGCCGGTACACCCGCTGCCGTCCGCGCAGCGCCGCGTGCACCAGGCCGGCCTTGTCCAGGATCCGCAGGTGCCGCGTGATGGTCGGCCACGCGAAGTCGAACCGCGCGGCGATGTCGCCGGAGGTCATCTCGCCGCCCCGGGCCTGCAGCACGAGCAGTATCGTCCGCCGCGACTGGTGCGCGAGGGCCCCGAAGACCGCCTCCAGCGCCTCGAGGTCCGCGATCCCCTGCGGGGCGGTCACGCGCCCACGGCGACGCGCGTGAAGTGCGGGAACTCCCACTTGGGCCGGCCGTCGCGGTCCTCGAGCAGCGGGTCCATGGCCTCCCAGATCATGAGCACGTCCGGGTGCTCGTGCGCCATCCCGAAGCCGCCCTCGACCCAGGTGAAGATCTCCACGTAGGTGAGGCCGCCGTCCGTGCCGCGCAGCACGAGCGGCGGCTCGTCGGTCACGAAACCCAGGCCGTGCAGGGTGCGCCAGTGACGGCTCAGCAGCTCGGCGAAGCGGTCCTCGGCGTCGGCCAGGACCCGGTAGGTGCAGACCACGATTTCATTAGCCATAACGCTAACATTAAGCCAAATGGCTAATAGTTGCCAGCGGCACGGCTGGCCGGGCGCGGTGGTATAAGACAGCATGACCGATTACCTCCGCGAGCTGTTCTCCCTAGACGGCAGGGTCGCCGTCGTCACCGGCGGCAGCTCGGGCATCGGCCAGGCGATCGCGCGGGCCCTGGCCGGCGCTGGAGCCCGGGTCGTGCTGATCGCCCGCGGCGAAGACGCGCTGGACGAGGCGGCCAGCCGGCTGCGGACGGCCGGCGCGGACGCGGCGTGGGTCGGCGCGGATCTCGGTGACCGGGCGTCGCTGGAGCGCGGCGCCGAGGCCGCGGCGGCGGCGTTCGGCGAGCCGGACATCCTCGTCAACTCGGCCGGCGTCAACCTGCGGCCCCCGCTGGGCGCGCTGACCATCGGCGAGTGGGACCAGACCATGGCGGTCAACCTGACCGCGCCGTTCCTGCTCGGCCAGCGCTTCGGCCCGGGGATGGCGGAACGCGGCTGGGGCCGGATCATCAACATCGCATCGCAGCAGGCCGTCCGGGCGTTTTTCAACAGCGGCGGCTACGGGGCGTCCAAGGGCGGCCTGGCCTCGCTCACCCGGTCCCAGTCGGAAGCCTGGGCGCCGGCCTGGTCTGCTGCAACGCGATCAGCCCCGGCTTCGTGATCACGCCGCTGACCAGGGAGGTGGGCACGGACCCGGTCCGGTCGGCCGCGCTCGCGGCCCGGACCATGATCGGGCGCAACGGCGAGCCAGCCGATTTCGAGGGCACCGCGGTGCTGCTGGCCAGCCGGGCCAGCGACTACATCACCGGCCAGGTGATCTTCGTGGACGGCGGCTTCTCCGCGACCTGACGCCCGCGCGCCGCTGCGCGCTTGTCCTGGCGGGACGGCACAATGGCGGTCATGGCCAGACGCACCACGACAACCCCGCCCCCCGAGGACTTCGAGGAAAACATCGTCGACATCGATGTGACCGAGGAGATGCGGGACAGCTACCTCGAGTACGCCTACTCGGTGATCTACCAGCGGGCCCTGCCCGACGCCAGGGACGGGCTCAAGCCCGTGCAGCGGCGGATCCTGTACCAGATGGCCGAGATGAACCTGACCCCGCAGCGCCCGCACGTCAAGTGCGCCCGCGTGGTGGGCGACGTCATGGGGCGGCTGCACCCGCACGGGGACTCGGCCATCTACGACGCGCTGGTCCGGATGGCGCAGCCGTGGGCGATGCGCCTCCCGCTGGTCGATGGGCACGGCAACTTCGGCTCGCTGGGCGGGGACGACAGCCCGGCCGCGTACCGCTACACCGAGGCGCGCCTGGACGCGGCGGCCGTGGCGATGACGGCCTCGCTGGACGAGGACACGGTCGACTTCATCCCGAACTACGACGGCCAGGACACCCAGCCCGAGGTGCTCCCCGCCGCGATCCCCAACCTGCTGGTCAACGGGACCGCGGGGATCGCCGTGGGCATGGCCACCAACATGGCCCCGCACAACCTGGGCGAGGTCGTGGCCGCCGCGCGGCACCTGATCACCCACCCGGACGCGGGCCTGGACGAGCTGATGCGGTTCGTGCCCGGGCCCGACCTGCCCACCGGCGGCAAGATCGTCGGGCTGGAGGGGATCAGGGAGGCGTACGAGACCGGGCGCGGCACGTTCCGCACCCGGGCGGCCGCCCGGATCGAGAAGCTCACCCCCCGCCGCACCGGGATCGTGGTCACCGAGCTGCCCTACGGGATCGGCCCGGAGAAGGTCGTGACCCGGATCAAGGACCTGGTCCAGGCTAAGAAACTCGGCGGCATCGCCGACCTCAAGGATCTCACCGACCGGCACCGCGGCCTGCAGCTGGTGATCGAGGTGCGCAACGGGTTCCACCCCGAGGCCGTGCTGGAGGAGCTGTACCGGCTGACCCCGATGGAGGACACGTTCGGGATCAACAACGTGGCCCTGGTCGACGGCCAGCCGCGGCTGCTCGGCCTGCGTGAGCTGCTGCGGATCTACGTTGACCACCGCATCGAGGTGGTCCGCCGCCGCAGCGAGTTCCGGCGCCGCAAGCGCCAGGACCGGATGCACCTGGTCGACGGCCTGCTCATCGCGCTGCTCAACATCGACGAGGTCATCCAGGTCATCCGCGCCAGCGATGACGCCGCGGCCGCCAAGGAGCGGCTGATGGGCGTGTTCGACCTGTCCGCGATCCAGGCGCAGTACATCCTGGACACCCCGCTGCGCCGGCTGACCCGGTACGACCGGCTGGAGCTCGAGAGCGAGCGCGAGACCCTGCAGCGGGAGATCGACGAGCTCACCGCGATCCTCGACTCCGAGCAGCGGCTCCGGGAGGTCGTCTCGGCCGAGCTCGCGGACGTGAGCAAGCGGTTCGGGACCCCGCGCCGCACGGTGCTGCTGGAGAGCAGCGGCGCGACCAGGACCGCCGCCGTGCCCTTGGAGGTGGCCGACGACCCGTGCACGGTGCTGCTCTCGTCGGCCGGGCTGCTGGCCAGGACGGCCACCGTCAGCCAAGACCAGGATCCTGAACGCTCCGCCACCCCCGCTCCCTCGTCCGGGGAACCTGGCGCCGCCGTGGGACCGCGTTCCGCGCACGACGCGATCATCTCGGCGGTGCCGTCCACCGCGCGGGGCACGGTTGGCCTGGTGACCTCACGCGGGCGGCTGATCAGGCTCGGCGTGCTCGAGCTGCCCGCGCTGCCGCCGAGCGCGCACTCCCCCGGACTCGCCGGCGGCGCCCCGCTCAGCGAGTTCGTGTCCCTGCAGCCCGGGGAGACTGTGGTCGGGCTCGGCGCGGCGGACGGCACCGGGCCGGGGGCAGGCGCCGGCCTGGCGGTCGGGACCGCCGGCGGCGTGGTGAAGCGGGTAGCCCCGGAGTACCCGCAGAACGCGGCCGAGTTCGAGGTCATCGCGCTCAAGGAGGGCGACCGGGTGGTCGGCGCGGTGCAGCTGACCGACGAGGCCCGCGACCTGGTGTTTGTGACCAGCGACGCGCAGCTGCTGCGGTTCGACGCGGCCGCGGTGCGCCCGCAGGGCCGGGCGGCCGGCGGGATGGCCGGGATCAGGCTGGCGGTGCAGCGGGGGGGCCGCGCGTCGGTGGTCTGGTTCGGCGCCGTCGATCCGGCCGCGGCCGAGCCGGTCGTGGTCACGGTGGCCGGCAGCGCCGGGGCACTGCCCGGTACGTCGGCCGTGACCGTGAAGGTGACGCCCTACGCCGAGTACCCGCCCAAGGGCCGCGCCACCGGCGGAGTCCGCTGCCACCGGTTCCTCAAGGGCGAGGACCTGCTGGTGCTGGCCTGGGCCGGGTCCGGCCCGCGGGGTGCCACCGAAGCGGGCTCGCCGGCCGACCTGCCGCCCGCGGACGGCCGCCGGGACGGGTCGGGCGCCCGGATCCGCGATCCGCTCGCCGCGATCGGCGGCTCAGCGCCCCCCTGGTGACCGGTCAGGCGTCGATGCGGGAGGGGTCGAGCTCGGCGGCGCCGCGGATGATGAAGTCCCGCCGCGGCGCCACCTCGCTGCCCATGAGCAGGTCGAAGATGCCCGTGGCGGCGGCGGAGTCCTCGATCCGGATCCGGCGCAGCGTACGGTGCCTGGGGTCCATCGTGGTCTCGGCCAGCTGCACGGCGTCCATCTCGCCCAGGCCCTTGTACCGCTGCGGCGGTTCCTTCCACCGCTGGCCCCGGCGCTCGAGCTCGAGCAGGGTCCGGTGCAGCTCGGCGTCGGTGTAGGTGTACCGGTACTTCTGCTGGCCCTTGCGCGGGTTGGTGAGCTCGATCCGGTGCAGCGGCGGGACCGCCGAGTACACCCGGCCCGCATCCACCATCGGCCGCATGTACCGGTGGAACAGGGTCAGCAGCAGGGTCCTGATGTGCGCCCCGTCCACGTCGGCGTCCGCCATGAAGATGATCCGCTGGTACCGGGCCGAGTCCAGGTCGAACGCGGCACCCGAGCCGGCGCCGATCACCTGGATGATTGCCGCGCACTCGGCGTTCTTCAGCATGTCGGTGAGCGACGCCTTCTGCACGTTGAGGATCTTGCCGCGGATCGGCAGCAACGCCTGGAACTCCGAGTCCCTGGCCATCTTGGCCGTGCCGAGCGCGGAGTCGCCCTCCACGATGAACAGCTCGCTCCGGTCGTCGGCGGATCGGCAGTCCACGAGCTTGGCGGGCAGCGCGGACGTGGCGAGCGCGGACTTCCTGCGCTGGTTCTCCCGGTGCTCCCGGGCGGCGATCCGGGTCCTGGCCGCGGCCGCGACCTTGTCCAGCAGCGCCCGCGCCTGCTGCTTGCTGCCCCGTGCCCGCGACTCGAAGAACGCCCGGAGCTCCCCGGACACCACCTGGGCCACGATCCGGGACGCGGCCGGCGTGCCGAGCACCTCCTTGGTCTGCCCCTCGAACTGGGGTTCCGGCAGCCGCACCGCGATCACCGCGGTGAGTCCCTCGAGAATGTCCTCCTTGGTGACCGCCTCGTCCCCGTTCTTCAGCAGCCGGACCGCGCGCAGCTGCTCGTTCAGGGTCCGGACCAGGGCCCGCTCGAAGCCGGCCACGTGGGTTCCGCCCTTGGGCGTGGCGATCACGTTCACGAAGGACCTGGTCACACTCGCGTAGCCGCCGTCCCAGCGCAGGGCCACATCCACGGCCAGGTCGCGCTCCACGTCGGTGGGGAGCATATGCCCCTGGTCGTCCAGGACCGGCACGGTCTCGGTGAACTGGCCGGCGCCGACCAGCCGCACCACGTCGGTGACCGGCTCGCCCGATGACAGGTGGGCGCAGAACTCGCTGATCCCGCCCTCGAACCGGAACTCGGCCTCCCGGCTGCCGTCCGCCTTCTGGCTGGCGCTGTCTTTCCGGCTGGCATTGCCCTTCCGGCTGCCGCTGGCGTGCGCCTCGTCCTGACCGTCCTCGGCCTGGCTGACCCCGTCCTCATCCGCGGCGGCCCCGTCCGGTCCTTCGTGGCCGGTGAGGCGGTCCAGGCCGACGCCATCCAGGCCGACCGCGCTGACCCGGTCGGCCTCGGCACGCTCGTCCGAGATCTTGATGGTGAGACCGGGCACCAGGTAGGCGGTCTGCCGGGCCCGCTGGGCCAGGGCATCGAAGCTCCAGGCCGCGCCGCGCACGAACACCTGCTGATCCGCCCAGAACCTGATCCTGGTACCGGTCAGCGTCTTGGCCACCCGCCGCACCTTGCGCAGCCCCGTGCCCCGCTGGAACGAGGCGTCGGGGCCGGGCCCGCTGAACTCGCCGGGGACCCCGCGGCGGAAGCTGGCCGCCCACTCCCCCCCGTTCCGGTCGACCTGCACGTCCAGCCGGCTGGCCAGGGCATTCACCACGGACGCGCCCACGCCGTGCAGGCCGCCCGACGCGGTGTAGGACCCGCCGCCGAACTTGCCGCCCGCGTGCAGCCGGGTCATCACGAGCTCGACCCCGGACAGCCCGGTCTTCGGCTCGATGTCCACCGGGATCCCCCGGCCGTTGTCCCGGACCTCGGCCGAGCCGTCGGCGTGCAGGATGACCTCGATGCGGGAGCAGTGCCCGGCCAGAGCCTCGTCGACCGCGTTGTCCACGATCTCCCACAGGCAGTGCAGCAGCCCCCGGCCGTCGGTGGAGCCGATATACATGCCGGGGCGCTTGCGGACCGCCTCGAGCCCCTCGAGGACAGTCAGGTGACGCGCGGTGTACCCGTCCGCGGAACTGGGCTTCTGCACGCGGCGCTGGGCACGCTCGACACTGACGGCGGTCACCTGGGGAGTCTCCTGACGTAACGGGGCCGAACTTCGCCTGAAGGCAGACTAGCGGCCTGCGCCGTCAGCCCGGTGCTGCCACGCCGCCGACATAGGCGGCGACCTGGGACAACGCAGGCGGTATCGTGCTCACCCCCGGGGTTCGCCCAGGCAGTTCCCCAGGATCCGGCCCCAGGCCCGGCCCGCTGTTCGCCCACGGCGTACGTATTCGACGGGCGGGAAGAGCAGCGCCCGGCCGAGTGTTGTGATGCATTAGTAGGCATGAGAAGGTTGCACGGCCGACCGAAACCCCAGGTCGGTACCGCACCAGGCGAGGGAGGCGACATGACCGCTGCGATGGCCCCGACACAGCCGCTCAACGCCACCGATCTCTGTGACCGCTGTGGCGCCCAGGCGTACGTACGCGTGGTGCTTCCCGGCTCCGGCGAGCTCCTGTTCTGCGCCCACCACAACCGCCAGCACGCTGAGGCGCTGGCCAAGGTGGCCGTGGAGATCCAGGACGAGACGGACCGGCTCTCCCGTCCCCAAGAGTCTGGCTCGGACAGGTAACCGATCCGGCCGGGCCTGACTGGCCCGGCTTCAGCCATAGCCGCGGCAGGCCTGATGGCCTGCCGCGGTCTTTTGTCCGGGAACCCGGGCGGCGGATCCGGACACAATAAGGGCATGAGGGCGATGGTCCCGCCCGACCGTCCGGGTGATCCCGAGCTCTGGCAGCTCGCCTGCGATGGCGACGGCTTGGCGTTCGGCCAGCTTTTCGACCGGCACGCGACCGCCGTCTACAACCACCTCTTCCGCCGGACCGCGAACTGGTCCGAGGCCGAGGACCTGACCTCAGCGGTCTTCCTGCTGGCCTGGCGCAAGCGCGGCAAGGTGGTGCTCGACCGCGAGTCGGCCCTGCCCTGGCTGCTGGGCATCGCCAACCACACGGCGCGCAACGCGGCCCGGGCCAGCAGGCGGTACCGGGCTGCTCTGGCGCGTCTGAACCCAGCTGACCAGTTCCTGCCCGACCCCGCGGACGCCGTGGCCGCGGCCGTCGACAGCGAGCGCCGCATGGCCGAGCTGCGGACGGCCGTGGACCGGCTGCCGCGCCATGAGCGCGAGGTCATCGAGCTGTGTGCCTGGTCCGGCCTGGATCTGCGGGGAGCGGCCGTGGCTCTCGGCGTTCCGCTAGGGACGGTTAAGTCCCGTATGCACCGGGCCCGGCGGCGGCTGGCGGCCAGTCTGGGCGGCGGACCCGGCGGCCCGCAGCAGCCAGCTGCGCCCAGCGACACCGCTGGGCGCGACCCTGCGGAGGAGGTCCGATGGACACCGCCGGCCCGATGAGCGGCCCTCCGGCCCCGCCCGGCCCGCGTGACCTGCCCGACCTGCCGCGGCACCGGCGCGAGCTGCTGGCCGTGATAGCGGCCGACCGGCCCGGGGCCCGGATGCCCCGGTGGGCTGTCCCGCTGGCCGCGGCCGCCGCCGTGATCGCGATCGCGGTCACGGCCGCCCTGGTGCCCCTGCCCGGCCACCGGTCGGCTCCGGGCGGGGCCAACGGGGGCGGGGCCGGGCCCGGGCGGCCCGTCCCGGCCGTCCGGTGCGCGGCGCCGGCCGGAGCCCAGTGCGAGCACACCGATAGCTACACCGTGGGCGCACCGCTGCACGCCCTCACGGTCAACGATGACGTCGGAACGGTGACTGTCACCGGAAGCAGCCGCCGCTCCGTCCTGGTCACCGAGCATCAGGTCTACCGCGGCCTGCCCCCGGAGACCCGGCGGTCGGTCAGCGGCGGCCAGCTCACCCTCGGCTACAGCTGCCGCTCCCGCGACTGCGGGGTCTCCTACGACATCCAGGTCCCGCGCTCGATGCCGGTTCGGGTCAGCACCGGGACCGGGGCGATCTGGCTGAGGTCGCTGGCCGGCCGGGCTGACGCCACCGCGGACGTCGGAAACGTGCACGGCCAGGGCCTCGCGGGCCGCCTGGTCGAGCTGCGCACGGACGTCGGATCCGTCAGCGCCGCCTTTGCCGTGGCGCCCGCCCGCCTGGTGGCCAGGGCCGACACCGGCTCGGTCACGCTCAGCGTGCCCGCCGGGATCAGCTACGCGATCACCGCGACCGCCAGCCTGGGCGCGGTTCGCCTCGACGTGCCGCGGAGCGCATCCGCCGCCCACCTGATCCAGGCCAGCGCCGATGTCGGGTCTGTCACGATAACTGCCCGCTGACCCGGTCTGACCGGGTCAGCGGGCAGATCAAGCCCAGCGGGTCAGTCGAGGTAGTCGCGCAGCACCTGGGACCGGGACGGGTGCCGGAGCTTGGACATCGTTTTCGACTCGATCTGCCGGATCCGCTCCCGGGTCACCCCGTAGACCTTGCCGATCTCGTCGAGCGTCTTGGGCTGGCCGTCGGTCAGCCCGAACCGCATGGAGACCACCCCGGCCTCGCGCTCCGACAGCGTGTCGAGCACCGAGTGCAGCTGCTCCTGCAGCAGCGTGAAGCTGACCGCCTCGCCGGGCTGGATCGCCTCGGAGTCCTCGATCAGGTCGCCGAACTCGCTGTCACCGTCCTCGCCCAGCGGGGTGTGCAGGGAGATCGGCTCCCGGCCGTACTTCTGGACCTCGATGACCTTCTCCGGGGTCATGTCGAGCTCGACCGCCAGCTCCTCGGGGGTCGGCTCGCGGCCCAGGTCCTGCAGCATCTGCCGCTGCACCCGGGCGAGCTTGTTGATGACCTCAACCATGTGCACGGGGATGCGGATCGTGCGGGCCTGGTCGGCCATCGCGCGGGTGATCGCCTGCCGGATCCACCAGGTGGCGTACGTCGAAAACTTGTAGCCCTTGGTGTAGTCGAACTTCTCCACCGCGCGGATCAGGCCGAGGTTCCCCTCCTGGATCAGGTCCAGGAACAGCATGCCGCGGCCGGTGTACCGCTTGGCCAGCGACACCACCAGCCGCAGGTTGGCCTCCAGCAGGTGATCCTTGGCCCGGCGGCCGTCGTCGGCGATCCACTCCAGGTCGCTCCGGGCGTCGGGGCGCAGCGAGGTCCGGCCCTCGGCCAGCTTCTCCTCGGCGAACAGGCCGGCCTCGATGCGCTTGGCCAGCTCAACTTCCTGCTCGGCGTTGAGCAGCGGCACCTTGCCGATCTGCTTGAGGTAGTCCTTGACCGGGTCCGACGTCGCCCCCGCGACCGCCACCTGGGCAGCGGGCAGGTCCTCGTCGTCGTCGCCGTAGACGAACGCCTCGTCCTCGTTCTCTTCCCCGGCGGGCTTGGTCACCTCCACCTGGCCCACGACCGTGACCTCGCCCGGCGCCTGGTCGGGCCCGGCCGGGGTCTTCGGCGCGGGACTGGCGTCATCGGCGCTGTCGTCCGACTCGGCGACCTCGGCGTCAACCTCCAGCCCGATGACCACTTCCTCGGGTTCGTCCTCGGTGGACTCAAGATCAGCCAGGTCGGCCTCGACATCCAGTTCGGCGACGGCCGCCAGATCGGGCTCGGCGTCCAGGTCGGGCTCGATGTCGATGTCGTCACCGGCCGGATCGGCGAAATCGGCGTCGGCGGCCTGGTTCTCGCCGCTGCCGTCGTGACCGCCCTGGTGGGTGTGGTCGGCCCCGGGGTCCTGGTCCGTGTTCTCCCGGTCCTTGACCGCCGCGGCGGCCCGGCGCGACCGCCCGCCGCCACGCTCCCCGTCCCGGCCCGCGTTCTGGCGCTTGGCCGCACTGCCGGAAGCGCGCTGGCCGTCGGCGGCCAGCTCGTCACTCACCAGCGCGACAGCGGTGTCGGCTCGATTCCCCGCCCCGTCGGCCGCACCGGCCCGCGCCGAGGCGGGCTGTGCGGCTACGCGTGCGCCCCGACCCGAAGGAACCTGGCCCGACGGCCGTGGCTGCCTCCGCGCTGCGGAGCCTGCAGCGCTTGCCACCGCGGTCACCCCTTCCTTTGCTGGATGGCGGCCAGCCGCGCCGCGATCAATCTCATGCTGACCGAACTAGCAGGCGACACAGCCACCTCTCCTGCAACCGTATGGCGGGAATGGACCCTACCGAGTGGATCCCGCTCCCAAGACCGTCCCGGAAACCGGGCTCCTGCCGCGGTACCCCGCGGCCGGGACCGGCTTGCCTCCCGTCAACCACCTTAGGCGGACTCGACGGGTAGGTCGTACCGCTGCGGCCGCTGACCGCGAGTTCCCTGGCGAAACAACCGCCCCGCGCGCAGGTATGGTACCCACAACCGTCACGCCTTCCTCGCCCTCGCCCGCCCTTCCGCGCAGCCGCCGCTGCGCCAACCCGCCTGGCCGGTGCGCCGACGTCACGCCGCGGACTGTGCACCACGAGCACGGTCACGTCATCGTCCTGTTCGTAGCCGGTCAGCATCCGCTCAACCAGGTAATCGAGGAGCATCGCCGGGTTTTCTGTGACCTCCGCCGGAGCGTCGGCCGTCACCGCGACCAGCTCGTCAAGCCCCGTGTCCAGGCCGCGCCTGCGGTTCTCCACCAGTCCATCGGAATACAGCACCGCGGTGTTCCCTGGCGGCAGCCGGAACGCGTACTGCTGCCGCGGGCTGGCCCAGCCCAGCGGCGTTCCGGCCTCGGCCGTGTCCAGCCGCGGCGGCGCGTCGCCGGACAGCAGCAGCAACGGCAGGTGACCAGCGCTCCCTGCCATTCCTTCCCCGGTGACGGGGTCAAGAACCAGGTAGGCGACCGTGGTCACCTGCTCCTCGAGCTCGGTGGCGATGAACAGCCGGTCCAGCCCGGCCAGGACCGCGGCGGGCCGGGGGTCGGTCAGGGCCAGCGCGCGCAGCGCGTTGCGGACCCGGCCCATCCCGGCCGCGGCGGTCAGCCCCTTGCCCATCACGTCGCCCGTGGCCACCGCCAGCTTGCCGTCCGGGAGCCGGAACGCGTCGTACCAGTCCCCGCCGATCTCCATGTTCCTGGTCACCGGCAGGTACCTGGCCTCCAGGATCACCCCGGGCACGGTCGGCAGGCTGTCCGGCAGCAGGCTGCGCTGCAGCGTCTCCGCCGTGGTGTGCTCGCGCTCGAACAGCGCGGCCCGCTCCAGCGCCAGCGCGCACTGCCCGGCCAGCGCCTCCAGGAACACCCGCTCCTCGTCGGTGATCTTCCTGGGCCGGGTGAACGAGAACCGCAGCGCCCCCAGCGGCGCCCCCGACGACAGCAGCGGCAGGCCCACCCAGGCGCGCTCGTCGCTGTGCTGCAGAAAGAAATCGACGTTGGCCTCGCCCTCGAACTGCCGCCGCAGATCATCCGGGCTTTCCACCAGCAGCGGCCGGCGGGCCAGGATCGCCACGGTCATCACGCTCGGCACATCCAGCGGCATGTCCCCGGTCGGCGCGCCCGGGCTGTCCGGCAGCCCCGCCGGGTTCACCGTGCGCAGCCGCAGCCGCTCCGGGTCGAGCATCGCCACCGCCGACCGCTCGGCGCCGATCGCCGACCGCCCCACCTCGGTGATGACCTCGACCACCTGCTCCACGGTGATCGCCTCGGCCAGCATCGACGTGGCCTGCTGCAACCGCACCGTGCGCAGCGCCGCCGCCGACAGCTGCTCGGTCAGCCGGCCGCGCATCTCCTCGGCCTCACGCTGGCCGGTGACATCCGTGCTGGCCCCCACCCACTCGATGATCTTCCCGTCCCGCTCGATCGGCACCGCGCGCACGTCGTAATGGCGGTACGACCCCGACTTGGTCCGGACCCGGTACCGGCTGTCGAAGACCTTTCCCTTGTCCACGCAGTCGAGCCATTCCCGCTCGACCCGCTCCCGGTCCTCGGGATGAATCGCGTCCAGCCAGCCGCTGCCCAGGTACTCATCGACCGTCTGCCCGGTGATCCACCGCCACTCCGGCGAGTCCTCCGCGATCTTCCCGGTCGGCGTGGTCACCCACACCACCTGCGCCCCCGCCTGCACCAGCGACCGGTACCGCTCCTCACTCCGCCGCAGCGCCTCCTCCTGCTTGCGGCGGTCGGTGATATCGGAGGCGATCAGCACCACCCCGGTGATCTCCCCGTCGCCGTCATGCGAGGGAAACCAGGAAAATGACCAGTGCCGGACCTGCTCGCCGACCGGGACCGCCTCGTCCTCGGCGAACACCGGCTCGTCCGCATCCAGCACCCGGCGGGCCGCGGCCTGGGCCTGGCGGCCAAGATCCTCCGGCCACACCTGCGACGGCATGCGGCCGATGTAGTCGCCCGGCTTCAGCCCGTGCATGCAGGCCAGAGTCTGGTTCACCCGGCGGAACCGCAGGTCAGCACCGACAAACGCGAACCCGATCGGGGCCTCGCTCATCAGCGTGGCGAGCAGCGCGGAGTCGGATACGTCCATGCCGGACACGCGCGGCTTCGGCACGGAGGTGCCGGTGCTCAACGGGAACACCCCGCACCCGTGCGAGCACGTGCCATCAACGGTTCCTTCCTGCTCACTGCGGACACAAGAAGGCTAGCGGCTACAACGCGCACAAGAGAGCTAGCAGAGACAACTCGGCTAGGAGAGCCGACCGGCTGCCGCGCCGACTGGCACCCTACCGAGGACCAAAGATGACGCTGACCACGTGCTCCGATGAGCAATTATGTCCTCAATGCTGGAGAATTGCCAGTATTTCCAATACTTCGTTCCTCCGGCTCACTAGCTGACCGGACAGGGGTCCGCTGCTAGCTCCCGGCCCCGGCAGTGCCACCATGGCCGCGGCAACTCCCGTTGCGCGCTGGCTGTGGCCGCATGCAGGCAACCGAAACTCACGCCCCCCATGGCACGATAGATGGAGCTGCACCTCATCGTCCACCCGGCTGACTGTATTGGCGGAGTCTGGCATTGTGAGGGGAGAGCCCGGCTATACGCGGTATGACCGGTTATGGGTGAAGGCGAGGTTATGGGCGGAGGGGACAACACGCGCAGAAACGGGGGGCGCGCCGTGCCCGAGCATGGCACGACTTGCCGTGCATCTGAGAGGCTAGCGGCGTGACCCCGCCGAGCCGACGCAACCAGCCGCACGGCCGGCCGGGCCACTCCTCTGGCCCGCCCGGCAGCGGCCTGGGGGCCGCCACTCCGCGCCACCGAACGCGCTGTTCGCGGAGATGCTACGGGCGGCCAGGGAGCTGCTGGCCGTGCGCAGCCCGCTCGACGCGGAGCTGATGGTGAGCGAGCTGCTCGGCACTTGGTGGGGGCAGCGTGCCGCGCACGGGGCGGCCCGCGTGATGTGCGCCGCCGCCGGCGCCGACATCGAAGAGCTTATCGGCGAGGGCCTGATCGCCTACGCGGCCCAGCAGGGGAGCCCGGCGGCGCTCGCGCTGCTGTCCGGCATCGCCTGCCTGGGCACACCGCGCCAGGCGGCCCGGGCGGAGCGGGCCGCGCTCGCGATGATGGAGCGCGGCGTCGCGCGGCCGGGCTGGGCCGAGCATGTCGGCGCCGTGACGTCGGCGCAGTGTTACGTGAACTCAGACGCCTACGGCGACCGTGACGAGGTGGTCTGCGTCTTCAGCTACGCAGGGCGAAGAACAGCATGCCCTGGTCGTGGTGGTCGACTACAACGCCGGCGGCATCGCGCGGGACGGCTGGGTTACCTCCCAGGTCGCCAAGCTGCTGGACTACTGCCGTAACGCGAGCGAGGCCACGGCGGCCCCGGTCGCGCCCGCTGACGACCGCCCGACCTTCATCCCGCTTGACCCGCCCGAGGCCAGACGGCTGCTGGAAGCCGCCCTGGTGGCCACGGACTCGCTCGCCGACCCGCCGGTCAGCAGCTCCTTCCCCGCCTATCACGCCTTCATCAGGGCCCGGGTGCGGACCCTGCCGCCGGCCGCCGCGCGCCGGTTCAGCTGGCCGGCGGCAGGCCTGGCGCAAGGACCGCCGGGCGATGCTCGTCGCCGAGTTCCTGGCCTCGGACGAGGCCGAGGACCTCTCCGACCGGGAGGCGGCCAGCCGGTGCGCGGACCACATCGTCGAATACGGCTGCGACCAGGACTTCGGCCGGCCGCTCCGGATGAGCCCGGCCAAGGCGGAGACGTTCCTGCTCGACTGGCTGCCGCGCAAGGTGCTGCTCACACCCGCCGAACAGCACGCCATGCCGCACGTCCTGGCGGCCTGGATCCGGTGGGCGGGCCACCGTTCGGGGCCGGGCGAGCAGGCCATTTCCGAGACGCTGGACGCGGTGTTCGACTCGATGGGCACCTTCACCCGCGTCTACCACGACCCCGCCTCCTTCGGCCTGGAGCCTGCCCTGGTGACCCGGCTGCTGCCCGACTCCGACCTGGAGGCGCTGCCCCGCCGGGTCTTCGCCTTCCCGGTGCTGCGCGGCAGCTACCGCGGCACCGACCTGGCCACGCTGGACCCGGCTGAGCCCGCGGACCGCCGGATGCTGCTGGAGGCGGACCACGACGAGCCCGTCGAGCCGGGCGGACAGCGACCACATCGACGGGCACCTGGCGCTGGCCGACCGGCTGTGGCGCGGCGACCCGCCGGAGCTCTGGGAAGCCGCGCAGCGCCTGCTGGACCTCGGCGAGGACCGGCACTCGGTGCTGCACGTGCTGATGGACGCGATCCGGACGGCGGGCGACGACGAGAAGAGGATCGCCGCCGCGCTGTACGAGCTCCCGCCGGAGGAGCCCGCGGGGTGACCGCCGCGCCCGACGTCATCGACCTGAACGCGGATCTCGGCGAGAGCTTCGGCGCCTGGCGGCTCGGCGACGACGACGCCCTGCTGGCCATCGTCACCAGCGCGAACATCGCCTGCGGGTTCCACGCGGGCGACCCGCTCACGATCCGGCGGGCCTGCGCGGGCGCCGTCGCCCGCGGCGTGTCCATCGGCGCCCAGGTCTCCTACCGCGACCTGGCCGGCTTCGGCCGCCGGGAGATGAACGTGCCGCCGGAGGAGCTGACCGCCGAGGTGCTGTACCAGATCGCCGCGCTGGACGGGATCGCCCGCACCGAGGGCGGCCGGGTCGGCTACGTCAAGCCGCACGGCGCCCTGTACAACCGGTGCGTCAGGGACCCGGTGCAGGCCGCGGCCGTCGCGGAGGCGATCAGGGCCTACGACCCGGCCCTGCCGCTGCTGACGCTGCCCGGCGGCGAGGCGGTCAAGGCCGCGGCGGACGCCGGGCTCACGGTGGTCGCCGAGGCGTTCGCCGACCGGGCCTACCGCGCCGACGGCACGCTCGTCCCGCGCGGGCAGCCGGGCGCGGTGATCAGCGATCCGGGCCGGGCCGCCGCTCGCGCGGCGTCCATGGCCACCCGCCACTCGCTGGAGTCCGAGGACGGGCAGCAGGTGCCGGTGCGGTTCCGGTCGATCTGCGTGCACGGCGACACCGCGGGGGCGGTCGCGCTCGCCCGCGCGGTCCGGGAGGCGCTGGAGCGGGCCGGCGTGCGCGTGGTGCCGTTCGCGTGAGGCGGGCCAGGCGGGCGGGGGATGCTGCCCTGCTGGTTGAGGCGGAAGGCATGGCCGACCGGCTGGCTGCCGCCATTGATCCAGTACGCATCCCCGGCGTGGTCGATGTCATCCCCGGGGCCAGCACTGTGCTCGTGGTGACCGAGCCGGGCGGCGTCGGGCTTGATGAGCTCGCCGGGCTGATCGAGGCCCTGCCGCTGCCGCCCGCCGGGGCGGGTGCCGCGCCGGCCGCCGAGATCCCCGTGGTCTACGACGGGGCTGACCTGGCCGAGGTGGCCCGGCTGACCGGGCTCACCGCGGACGAGGTGATCGCCAGGCACGCCGCCGCCGAGTACACGGTGGGCTGGATGGGCTTCTCCCCCGGCTTCGGGTACCTGACCGGGCTCGACCCGGACCTGGCGGCGGTGCCGCGCCTGGACGAGCCCCGGCTGCGGGTGCCGGCGGGCGCGGTGGCCATCGCGGGCGGGCTGGCCGCCGTCTACCCGACCACGTCGCCGGGCGGATGGCGCCTGCTCGGCCGCACGTCGGCCGTGCTGTGGAACCCGGACCGCAACCCGCCGGCGCTGTTCACCCCCGGCATGAGGGTCCGCTTCCGCCCGGTCGACCCCAGCGCGACGCCTGGCCCAGACGCCCCGCCAGCCCCCGTCCCGTCTCATCCGGCCTCAGCCACAGCCCCGCCAGCCCCATCCACCACTCCAGCCCGTGAGTCTCCGGGCGGCCCCCATGATCGTGGTGGATTTTCGTCACATAGCGCCCCTAATCCACCACGATCATGGAATGGGGGGGCCGACAGCGCCGGGATTGAGGTGGTGCGGCCGGGGGTGCTGGCGACCGTGCAGGATCTGGGGCGGCCTGGCCTCGGGCATCTCGGGGTGCCGCGCTCGGGAGCGGCCGACGCGGCCAGTCTCCGGCTGGCCAACCGGCTCGTGGGCAACCCGGAGGGCGCCGCCGGGCTCGAGCTGACCCTGGGCCGGGCCGTGTTCCGCTTCCCGGCGGAGGCGTGGGTGGCGGTGACCGGCGCCGTCTGCCCGGTCACGGTGGGCCCTGCCCAGCCTGCGCCCGCAAGCCCCGCGCAGCCTGAGCCCGAACGCGCATCCGGGAGCGCCACGCGGTCCGTCGGGCATGGTGCCGCGTTCCGGGTAGCGGCGGGTGAGCTCGTACAGGTGGGCGCGCCCGCCTCGGGGCTGCGGAGCTACGTGGCGGTCCGGGGCGGCGTCGACGTGCCGCCCGTGCTCGGCAGCCGGTCCGCCGACCTGCGCTCCGGGCTTGGTCCCCCGCCGCTGCGGCCCGGCGACCGGCTGCCGCTGGGCCCGCCCGCCGAGCCGCCGGAGCGTACGGCCGCGGCCGCAGGCCACGGTGATGCTGGTGGTGCGGCGGACGCGCGCGGGACGGCGCCGGTGCGGCCGGCGGCGGGTGAGGCCGCGACGATCCGGGTGATCCCGGGGCCGCGCGACGACTGGTTCGCGGCCGGAGCGCTCGACCTGCTGTGCGGCAACGACTACACGGTCACGCCCGCCAGCGACCGCACCGGGCTGCGGCTGGACGGGCCCGCGCTGCCCCGCGCCCGCCACGACGAGCTGCCCAGCGAGGGCCTGGTGACCGGCGCCCTGCAGGTCCCGCCGAGCGGGCGGCCGATCCTGCTGCTCGCCGACCATCCGGTCACCGGCGGCTACCCCGTGATCGCCGTGGTCGCCACCGCCGACATCGGCCTGGCCGCGCAGCTGCGGCCGGGCGGCCGGCTGCGGTTCAGGCTCAGGAAGGGCTGATCTCGCGGTAGGCCATGAGCACGTCGGCGGCCGAGACCGTGGTCAGGTCCGCGGCGCTCGCGTCGTCGCCGAACTGGGCGATCCGCACGTCCCTGACCGCGCACGCGCGCTCGAACAGCGACCGCACGAACCGGCCGTTGCCGAGCTCGTCGATCTGTCCCCGCTCGCAGGCGGCGGTGAAGATCTCGTCGAGCACCGGCAGCGCGTCGGCGTCGAAGCTGTCCCCCGCCTGCTGCGCGATCACCTCGGCGATGCTGGTCAGCTCCGGCGCGGAGTAGCTCGGGAACGAGATCCGGGCGCTGAACCTGGAGCCGAGTCCCGGGTTGCTGCGCAGGAACCTGTCCATGTCCGCGGTGTAGCCGGCCAGGACAATCACCAGGCGGTCGCGGTCGTCCTCGGCGCGCTTGAGCAGCGCCGCGATCGCCTCGGAGCCGAACGCGTCGCCGCCCGAGTAGCCCTGGTTGTACAGCGCGTAGGCCTCGTCGACGAACAGCACCCCGCCGAGCGCCGAGTCGATCAGCTTGTTGGTCTTGATCGCGGTCGAGCCGAGGTGCTCGCCGACCAGGTCGGCCCGGTGCGCCTCCACCACGCTGGGCCGCACCAGCAGCCCCAGGGCCGCGAAGATCCGGCCCAGGATCCTGGCCACCGTGGTCTTCCCGGTTCCTGGCGGGCCGGTGAACACGAAGTGCCGGGCCGGCGGCTGGCTGGCCAGGCCGTGCGCGTCGCGCAGCCGGGCCACCCGCAGCTGCGCGGCGATCTCGTGCACCTGCCGCTTGACCGGCTCGAGGCCGATCAGCGCGTCCAGCTCGGCCAGCGCGCTCTCCAGGGTCGGCGTCTCGATGTACCCGCGGAACCTCGTGGTCAGCTCCGCGAACGCGTGCTCCAGGTCCGTGCCGCGCAGGGTGACCAGATCGGCGGAGGTCGGCTCGGCCGCGGCCCCCATGACCCGCACGTCCCTGGCCTGGCCGGCCTTTTCCAGCAGGCTGCGCACGAACCGCCCGTTGCCCAGGTCGTCAGCCATCCGCCTGCGGCCCACGTCCTCAAACATCCGCCAGAGCACCGGCCTCGCGTCCGGGTCGAGCAGCTCACCCCGGCGCTCGATGGCCAGGTCGGCCAGGGACAGCAGCTCGGCCGGGGCGTACCCGGGGAACTTCACCCGCACCGCGAACCTCGACGTCAGCCCGGGGTTGCTGGCCAGGAAGCTCTCCATCTGCCGCTCGTAGCCGGCCAGGATGATGATCAGGTCATCGCGGTCGTCCTCCGCCCGCTTGAGCAGCGCCTGGACGGCTTCGGCCCCGAACCTGTCACCCTGCCCGTCACCCTCGTTCACCAGGCTGTAGGCCTCGTCGATGAACAGCACCCCGCCGAGCGCCGAGTCGATCAGCTCGTTGGTCTTGATCGCGGTCGCGCCCAGGTACTCGCCGACCAGGTCGGCCCGCTGCGCCTCCACCACGGCGGGCGTCTGCAGCAGGCCGAACGCGTAGAAGATCTTGGCCACGATGCGGGCCACCGCGGTTTTGCCGGTCCCGGGCGGGCCGAGGAACACCAGGTGCTGCATGGGCTTGTCGATCGCGTACCCGGCTACCGCGCGCCTGCGGGCGGCCTCGATCGACGCGGCAATGGAGTGAATCTGCTCCTTGACCGCGGTCAGGCCGATCATGTTGTCCAGTTCGGCCATGGCCTCGTCGACCGTGACCTCCGGCGGCCCGGCCCGGTCCTGGCCGGCCTCGGCCTCTGGCTGGGCCTGGGTGGTGTCGATGTACTGGGCGCGGACCGCTTCCGCGGCGGCCACGATCCGGCCGCTGCGAGGCCGCCGCTCGCCGGGCCCGCTGCCTGCGGGCCGGCTCGCGCCGCCGGGGCGGGTGCCGGCCGACGGCCCGGTCCGCGGCCCGGTCACCGTATCCGGGCCCGCTCCCCCGTCGTCACGGGGTGCCGCGGGCGACGAGGGCCAGCCGTGGGGTGCGGCCAGGGCACTGCCGCGGGCCTGCTGCCGGCCGAACTCGTGCTCGTCCTGCCAGGACTTGGCCAGGCGCCAGCCCAGCACCGCCAGCGCGATCATCCAGGCCGCGGCGGGAGCGGTGACGGGCAGGCTGGCGGCCAGATGCCAGAGGATCACGGCCACGGGCAGCGCGAAGCCCAGGGCCCACGCGACGGTGCGGCACGGCACGAACCAGCGGCCCAATGAGCCGGTGTGCGCGGCGGCGACCACGGCGAACGGGAGCACGAACAGCGGGAAGATCCAGGGCCTGTACCCGCCGGACAGCCCTGAGGCGGATATCACGGCCAGGCCCCAGGCGGCCACCGATAGCGAAGCCAGGACGCTCCGGTGCCCGGCCCAGATCGCGAACGGCGCATAAATGATCGCGATCACGAGCAAGATCCCAAACAGCGGGCCGGCCAGAAATACCAGCGCCCCCAGCAAAAGGATCTTGATAAGCAGCGGGGCAGCGGAGAAGCCCTGGCGGGTGCGGGTGATCACGCCCTGCGCAAACCGCTTGCCTGGCAGGGACAGTGACCCCGGGGCTGTCCGCATTAAACTCCCTCACGCTTGACACCTGTATAGCGCATTACCGTTCTCATACGAAGGCGCGCAATGGGGATACCGCAAAGAAAATTGGCCCCGAACGACCACCGGACCGGTGCGCGGGCCAGGCCGGCCAGGCGCCAGGCCCGTCCGGCGCCGGCGCGCCGGGGTCCCGCCCCGACGGCCCGGCCGTGGCACCATTGCGCAGGATTGGCCGTTCATTGCCGTGCGCGGAGGGGACATGGAAAGGATCACTGCCGACCTGCTCATTCCCGGCCGCGGGCAGCCCGTGCGGGACGGCGTCGTCGTGCTGGACGGCCAGCAGATCAGCTACGCGGGCCCGGCAGCCGGGGCGCCCGACACCCCGGGGGCGGCGGCCAGCCGGGCCGTGACGGTCATGCCCGGGCTGTGGGACTGCCACGGGCACTTCATGGGCTCGCGAACGTTCGACCTCGGGCAGCTGCCGCTCGAGCCGGTTGCGCTGCGGGCCGCCCGGTCCGTCCGCGATCTGCGCGCGGCGCTGGACGCCGGCGTTACCTCGGTTCGCGAGGTCGGCGGGCTGGGCATCTACCTGGCCCGGGCGGTGGCCGAGGGGCTGCTCGACGGGCCGGCGATCTACTCGGCCGGCGCGATCCTCAGCACCACCGGCGGTCACGGCGACCTGCATGCCTTCCCGCTGCCCTGGATGGATCAGTTTCCCCTGCTGACCGGCCACGCCGGGGAGCTGCGCCTGACCGACGGGATCGACGAGTGCATGCGCGCGGTCCGGGAGCAGCTGCGCAGGAACGCGCGCGTGATCAAGGTCTGCGCCTCGGGCGGGGTGCTCTCCGAGGTCGACCATCCCGTGCACCAGCAGTTCACCGTGGCCGAGCTGCGCACGATCGTGGAGGTCGCCGGCCTGGCCGAGCGGGTGGTCGCGGCGCACTGCCACGGCAAGCCGGGCATCATGGCGGCGCTCGAGGCCGGGGTCCGCACCATCGAGCACGGCACCTACCTCGACGACGAGGCCTGCGACGCGATGCGGGAGACCGGCGCGATTCTCGTGCCGACCAGGACCATCATCGAGGACATGCTGGCGCACCTGGACGTGGTGCCCGACTACGCGGCCGCCAAGCTGGTCGCGATCGCCGAGGTGCATGCGCGGGCCACCACGCGCGCCCTGGAGCGCGGGGTGACGATCGCGATGGGCACGGACATCGGCCTGACCGGCTCCGACCTGCCCAATTCCTGGGGCATGAACGGACGTGAGCTGCGCCCATCTGGCCGCGCTGGGCCTGACACCGCTGCAGGCGATCGAGGCCGCCACCGCGACCGGGCCGCTCACGCTCGGGCCGCAGGCGCCGCGCAGCGGCAGGCTCGAGGCCGGCTTCGACGCCGATGTCATCACCCTGGACGCCGACCCGCTGGCCGACATCGGCGTGCTCGCCGAGCCCGCTCACGTGACCGGGGTGTGGACCCGCGGCCGGCGGGTCAAGCCGTCGGCCGGGATGCCTCCGCTGGGCACCGCCGCGCGCTGATCAGCCCGGCCGGCCGGGATCGAGGATCCAGGCGGTGGTGTCCGCGGGCAGCTGGTCACCGTGGACGGGGGCGCTCGCGATCGCGACGGTTCCCGGCGGCAGCGGCACCGGCCCGGGCCCGAAGTTGGTCACCGACTGCCACCCGCCGGGGCGGCGGAAATGCACGACCTGGTCGCTGGCTCCCGGCTGCCACTCCATCTCATCGGCGGCGAGCAGCCGGCGGCGCCAGCCGAGCACGTGCCGGTAGAAGGTCAGGGTGGAGCCGGGGTCAGCTTCCTCCGCCTCCACCGACAGTGAGCCGAACCAGCCGGGCTGCGGTATGTGCGCGGCGCCGATGCTGAACCCGAACGACAGGCCCCGGGCCGTCCAGGGCAGCGGAACGCGGCAGCCGTCGCGTCCCTTGTCCTGGCCGCCGGACCGGTGGAACGTGGGGTCCTGCAGGACCCCGTCGGGAAGCTCCCCCACCTCGTGCAGGCCGAGTTCCTCGCCCTGGTACAGGTACGCGGAGCCGGGCAGCGCGAGGATCAGCAGGGTCGCGGCCCGCGCCCGGCGGAGCCCGAGGTCGCGGTCCAGCTCGGGTGCGGTGCCGTAGCTCAGCAGCCAGTCCCGGGCGGTCTGCCGGCTGAGGTGGCCATCGGGCGCCAGCCCGTAGCGGGTGGCGTGCCTGATCACGTCGTGGTTGGACAGCACCCAGGTGGGCGGCGCCCCGTTCTCCCCGGCCCCGGCGAGGTTCTCGGTGATGTTCGTGCGGAACTGCCCGGGATCCCAGTCCGCCAGCAGCAGGTCGAAGTTGAAGGCCTGGCCCGAGCCCGTCCGGGCTGGCGTACCGCTGCCGCCGGGAACGGTGCACCCAGGCTTCGGCCACCGCCGATCGCGGGGGCCGGTACTCGTTGAAGACCTGCCGCCACTCGGCGTAGATGTCGTGCACCTCGTCCCGGTCCCAGAACGGGTGAGCGCCGGGCGGCAGCGGCCCTTCAGCCAGGGCGGCCCGGCTGGCCAGCGGCTCGGCCAGGTCCTTGGCCAGGCCGTGGGCCACGTCCACGCGGAAGCCGTCGACGCCGCGATCGGACCAGAACCGGATCGTGGTCAGGAAGTCCTCCCGGACCTCGCGGTTGGCCCAGTTCAGGTCCGGCTGGGCCACGGTGAACAGGTGCAGGTACCACTGCCCGTCGCCGGTCCGGGTCCAGACCGATTCGCCGCTGACCGTTTCCCAGTCCGACGGCGGCTTCGACCCGTCCGGGCCGGTCCCGTCGCGGAAAATGTACCGGTCCCTGGCGGGCGATCCCTTCGGGGCGGCCAGCGCCTCCCGGAACCACAGGTGCCGGCTCGAGGTGTGGTTCGGCACGATGTCGACGATGACCTTGATCCCGGCGGCATGCAGCCTCGCGGTCATCTCGTCGAAGTCCGCGAGCGTGCCCAGGCGCGGGTCGACATCGCGGTAGTCGTCGACGTCGTAGCCGCCGTCGACCAGGGCCGAGGGGTAAAACGGGCTCAGCCAGACCGCATCGATCCCCAGCGAGGCCAGGTACGGGATGCGCGAGATGATCCCCCGCAGGTCGCCGACCCCGTCCCCGTCGGAGTCGGCGAAGCTGCGCGGATAGATCTGGTAGACGACGGCGCGGCGCCACCAGTCGGCGTCTGCCGCGCCGCCGTCGGCTTGCCCAACGACGGTGCGTGTTTCCGGGCTTGCTTCCGGCACGAATCTCCCTCCGTGGCACGAGACAGGGCCGGGCGGCCCCGGATCAGCCGGGCCACCGGTCCCGCCAGGGCAGCGCGGCCTCGATCGCCGCGCACGCCGACAGAACCAGGGCGTCGCCGTGCCGCGGGCCCACGACCTGCACGCCAATGGGCAGCCCGCTGCCGGAGAACCCGCCGGGCACGCTGGCCGCCGGCTGGTGGGTCATGTTAAACGGGAACGTGAACGGGGTCCAGCTCGTCCAGCGCCGCTGCGCGGACGGCTCAGGAACCTCGCCGCCCGCGGCGAACGCGACGATCGGCTCGGTGGGCGTCACCAGCAGGTCGTAGGTCTCATGGAAGGCACCCATGGCGATGCCGAGCTCGGAGCGCTCACGCAGCGCCTGCACGTAGTCGAGCGCCGAGTACCGGCGGCCCTCCTCGGCTATCTCGGCCAGGCCCGGATCGAGCAGGTGCCGCAGTCCCGGGTCGGTGTCCTCCACCAGCTTGGCGGCGCCCGTGTACCAGAGAACGTCAAAGGTGGCGATGGGGTCGGCGAACCCGGGTCCGCGAGCGTGACCCGGGCACCGCGGGACTCGAGCGCCGCCACCGCGTTCCTGACCGCGCCGGCCACCTCGGGATCGACCTGCGCGTAGCCGAGCGCGGGGCTGAAGGCGACGTGCAGCCCGCGGACCCGGTCCGGATCGCAGCTGGCGGCGGCCGGGGCCTGCCGGTCCAGCGAGAGCGGGTCCCGGTGATCGGGCGACCCGAGCGCGTCGAGCATCAGTGCGGCGTCCGCGACCGTGCGCGCCATCGGCCCGACGTGGGACAGCGTGCCGTAGGTGCTCGGCGGGTACACAGGAACCCGGCCGTGGGTCGGCTTGAGCCCGACGATGCCGCAGAAGCTCGCCGGGATCCGGATCGATCCGCCGCCGTCGGTTCCGGCCGACAGCGGGCCCAGGCCGGAGGCCACCGCCGCCGCGCTGCCGCCGCTGGATCCGCCGGGCGTCCTGGTGAGGTCCCACGGGTTGCGGGTCACCCCGGTGAGCGGGCTGTCGGTCACGCCCTTCCAGCCCCACTCGGGCGTGGTGGTCTTCCCCAGCAGGACCGCCCCGTGGGCCCGCAGGTGGGCGACCGCGGGCGCGTCAACGGTCCATGGGCCGGCCTGGTCGATGGTCCGTGAGCCCCGCCGCGTCGGCCAGCCCCTGGTCAGCAGCAGATCCTTGACCGAGGTCGGCACGCCGTCCAGCAGGCCCGGCTCTCCGGCCTGCCACCGGCGTTCCGACTCCCTGGCCGCGGCCAGCGCCTCATCGCCGCGGACCAGGCAGTACGCATTGGACGCCGCGTTCTGCGCCTCGATCCGCTCCAGCACGGCCTGCGTCGCCTCGACCGGCGAGAGCTTGCGCCGCCGGTACAGGCCAAGCAGCTCCACAGCGCTGAGTCTCGTGATGTCCTGCATGGCCAGGTGCCTCCGGCTGATCGCGGCCGACGAACTGCTCGCTGCACTCAACATGCCCGCCCCCGCGGCCGCGGGCCAGGCCGATACGCGTCAGGTCAGGCGCCGCTCCGCCGCCCACCGGGTCAGCTGATGCCGGGTCGAGAGCTGAAGCTTGCGCAGCACGGAGGAGACATGTGTCTCCACGGTCTTGACCGAGATGAAGAGCTCGCGCGCGATTTCCTTGTAGGTGTAGCCCCGGGCGATCAGGCGCAGCACCTCCCGCTCCCGCGGGGTCAGCTGGTCGAGCTCCGGGTCAAAGGACGGGCTGCCCTGATCGGCCGGGGCGGCGGCGAACGCGTCCAGCACGAACCCGGCCAGCCGGGACGAGAAGACCGCGTCGCCCGCGGCCACCCGGCGCACCGCGTCCACCAGGTCAGGGCCGGAGATCGTCTTGGTCACATAGCCCCGGGCGCCCGCCCGGATGACGGCGATCACGTCTTCGGGAGCATCGGAGGCGGACAGGGCGAGGAACCGCACCTGGGGGTGCGTGGCCTTGACCGCGGTGACCACGGCCTGTCCGCCGCCTCCGGGCAGGTGCACGTCGAGCAGCACGACGTCGGGCAGGTGCTCGGTGATCAGGGCGATCGCGGGCCCGACATCGTCCGCCTCACCCACGAAATCAACCTGGTCACCGAGCTCGGACCGGACCCCGGACCGGAACAGGCGGTGGTCATCAACGAGGAAAACCCTGGGCTTGTCCCCGCTCGCGGCGCCCGCGCCCGGCGTGGTCATGCCCGGCTCGCCTGGCGTTCCCCGGCGGGCCGGGGCATGGTCAGCGACACCTCGGTGCCCTCGCCCTGGGCACTGCGGACGGTCGCTGAGCCGCCGCGGCGGGCCATCCGGGCGTGGACGGACTGGGCCAGCCCCTTGCGGTCGCTGGGCACCGTGTCCGGGTCGAAGCCCTTGCCGCGGTCCCGCACGAACACCGACACCTGGGTCGGCTCGACCTCGGCGAAGATCGAGACGACCTCGGCGCCGGACCACTTCACGGCGTTGACCGTCGCCTCGCGTGCCGCCGCGAGCAGGGCGTTCAGGTCATCGTCGAGCTCGCAGTCCCCGACGGTGACCGCCTCGACGGCCACCCCGTGCTGGGCCTCCACCTCCTGCTGGATGAGCCGGATCCCGGCCGCGAACGTCATGTCCTCGTCCATTGACCCCGGCGTCCGGCCATCGAACAGCCAGGAGCGCAGCTCGCGCTCCTGCGCCCGGGCCAGCTGGATGACCCGCTGGGGATCATCCGCGCGGCGCTGGATCAGGGCCAGCGTCTGCAGCACCGAGTCATGCACGCGCGTGGCCATCTCGGCCCGCTCCTCGGCCCGGATCCTGGCCTGGCGCTCGACCACGAGGTCACGGGCGATGCGCAGCCACCAGGGGCCGAGCAGCCCGATGATCGCGACCGTGACCAGGACCACCCCGATCAGCGGAAACAGCAGCGCGGCGGGGCGCTGGTGCCCGGACAGCAGCAAGGCCAGGCCGATGACCAGCAGCAGGACCAGGACCGTCGCGCGCAGCACGGTCCGGGACCGCTTTCGTTCGCCGGGCCCGCCGTCCCCGGTCACCGACAGCAGCGGCTGGGCCAGCCGCCGCATGGTGGCTTGCTCGTCCGCGGGGGCATTTCTCCAGATCAGCACCAGGCCGATGAGGCTGATGACCTGGGGCCAGGCCAGGTTGGCGAACCAGCCGGCGCCGAGCACGGACGCGAGGAGCAGCACGACGACGAGGAGCGACCCGAGGCCGGCGCTGAGCGCGATACCCCTCCGGTCGGTCAGGGCCTTGCTCCCGATACTGCCGTCCGCGTCATCCGCGGGCACCACGAGCCACGCCAGCACATAGCACGCCGCGACGAAACCGTAGGTCACCGCCGTGGCCACCACGAGGACGAGCCGCACCACGTTGACGTCGATGCCTGTCCGCAGCGCCAGGCCGGCCGCCACGCCGCCGACCAGCCCGTCCTCCCGCGTGCGCCGCAGCGGCCCGCTGCGCCGCGGGCCCCTGGCCCGCTCGAACAGGGCACGGCGACGGTGGCCGCGGTCAGCCAGCCAGCCGTTGCGTTGCTCCATCTGTACATCATCGCGCCAGTTCGGCGCGGGTGGCTATCCGGCGAAACCCTGATCCCGCCGGTGCCGTCTCAGGGTCGGATCAGGGTCGGGCCGGGGCTCTTCCCGATGGTGCGGGCGCACTCGTGACCGCAGGCTGGAGACATGAACACCACCACTGCTCCGGAAACCAGCAGCCAGACCACCGCCACCGACCCAGAGTCCAGCCCGACCGCTCCGCAGCCGCTGTGCCGTCCTCACGACGGCCGGATGCTGGCGGGGGTCGCCGCGGGCATCGCGCGCTACTTCGACGTGGACGCGAACATCATCCGCATCGTCTTCGCCGTGCTGACCGTCATGGGCGGCGCGGGCGTGCCGCTCTACCTGGCCGGCTGGCTGCTTATCCCCGAAGAGGGCTCCGAGCAGTCCATCGCCAGTTCCTTCATCGAGTCCCTGCAGTCCCGTTCTCGCTGACTCAGTCTCGTCAGACCAAGGAGGTCACACAATGTCAGCGACGTATCGTGCGCCTTGGGCGCGCGGATCCGCGTCCCGGCCCAGCGCCAGCAACGCCGACCCGAACATGCGGGTCTCCGACGCCGAGCGCGCCGAGGTCGCTGACCGCCTGTCCAAGCACTACAGCGACGGGCGGCTCGACGAGACCGAGTTCAACGAGCGCATCGATCAGGCGATGCGAGCCAAGACCCATGCGGACCTGAGCGGGCTGCTCACCGACCTGCCCGCCCCCGAGCCGCCCGAGCCGCCCAAGGCCGGAAAGCCGTCCGGACCCGCGGCGCCGGTGCTGCGCCAGCGGCCCGCCCGCCGCGGCCACCGCATCATCGAGCTCGTGCTGATCATCGTGGTCGCCGTGGTCGCCTGGCACGCCCTGATGCACGCCTTCATCCCGTGGCTGCTGATCGGGGTGCTCGCGATCCTGTGGGTGCTGTACGGCCCGCGCCATCGCCGTCGCCTCTAGATCACCTGGCCGGGCCCCGGCGCTGGCCGGGGCCCGGCGCTGGCCGGGGCCCCGGCCCATGCCCGCGGCAGACAAAGCCGCCCGATACGGCATCATTGACTGCCATGGCCGCACTGCAGGTACCCGTCCAGGTGTTCCCCGGCTGGCCTGCGGGCATAGCCCAGGCGTGGATCATGGCATGACGCCTCCGGTCGTGGCCATCGCCAACCGGCTCCCGGTGCAGCACGGCGAGGACGGATGGCAGCTGTCGCCCGGCGGGCTGGTCACCGCGCTGCGCCCGGTGATGAACCACCACAGCGGCGCATGGGTGGGATGGGACGGCGGCACCAAGGGCATCCCGGACACGCTGCCGGACTTCAGGGCCAAGCTCCGGCCGGTCAGCCTGTCCGCCACCCAGGTCCGCCAGTACTACCACGGCTTTTCCAACGCCACCCTCTGGCCGCTGCTGCACGACGCGATCGAGAAGCCGCGGTTCGAGCGTCAGTGGTGGAACACCTACCGGCAGGTGAACGCGATCTTCGCGGACGCGGCGGTCGCCGCGCTCGACGAGCGCCCTGGTGCGCTGGCGTGGGTCCACGACTACCACCTCATGCTGCTCCCGCAGCTGATCCGGGAGCGGCGGCCCAGCCAGCCGGTCGGTTTCTTCCTGCACGTGCCCTGGCCGTCGCCCGACATCTACCCGCGCCTGCCCTGGCGCCGG
Organism: uncultured Actinomycetota bacterium; assembly: GCA_963739645.1. Lineage (GTDB taxonomy): Bacteria > Actinomycetota > Actinomycetes > Streptosporangiales > Streptosporangiaceae > JASHPR01. Next base: position 130,709 of record CAVUBM010000086.1, on the reverse strand, counting down.
GAGATCCTGCTCGGCCTGCTCGGTGCCGACGTCGTGTCGTTCCATACCGAGCACTACCGGGACAACTTTGTGGCCGCCTGCGCCCGGCTGCTGGGCGACGACGGCGTCACGGTCCGCGGGACCAGGCTCGCGCTGCCCGACGGGCGGCTGGTGTCGACCACGGCGTCGCCGATCTCGATCGACGCGGCCGAGTTCACCCGGCACGCCACCCAGGAGGCGACCGACCGCGACATCAAGGAGCTGGACCAGCAGTTCGCCGGCCGGGCCGTGCTGCTCGGCGTGGACCGGCTCGACTACACGAAGGGCATCTCCGAGCGGCTGCTCGCGTTCGAGATGCTCCTGGAACGCTGCCCCGAGCTGCGCACCACGTCGGCGTTCCTCCAGGTCGCCGTGCCCAGCCGGGACGACGTGCGGGAGTACCGCAATCTGCGCGCCGACGTAGAACGGCATATCGGGCGGATCAACGGCCGGTTTACCGAGCCGGGCCAGGACGTGCCGGTCCACTACCTGTACCGCGGGCTGCCGCAGCAGCAGCTCGCCGCCTACTACGCGGTCGCTGCGGTCCTGGTCATCACGCCGCTCATCGACGGGATGAACCTGGTGGCCAAGGAGTACGTCACCGTGCAGGAGGCGCGCCAGGGCAGCGGGCGCCTCGTGCTGAGCGAGTTCACCGGCGCCGCGGTTGAAATGTGCGAAGCGATCATGTGCAACCCGTTCGACGTCGAGGGCCTGTCCCACCGCATCGAGCAAGCGATCCGGCTGCCAGCCAGCTCCGGCCGGGCCGCGATCGAGGCCATGGCCGAGCGGGTCCGCATCCACGACGTGCACCGCTGGGTCGCCGAGCAGCTCGCGGTGATCTCGTCCCGGGGCAACGGCCGCTAGCCGGCTCACGCCGCTAGCGCGGCACCTTCCCTCCTCCCCGGCCCGCCGGGCCTGCATTCCCGCGCCTCGAGATAACCCTCTCGAGAGACTTCTCTTGACAGCTATGTATCGAGAGTTTAGTGTCGAGACATGTCTCTCGACGATACCGGGCCCGGCCAGGAAACGCCGCTTCCCGAGCTGCGGCAGCTCACCGACGCGCGAACCCTGCGCGCCCTGGCCCACCCCGTGCGGATCGCCATCGTCGAGCAGCTGAGCATCGGCGGCCCGATGACCGCCACCCAGGTCGGCGAGCGGATCGGCGAGACGCCTACCACCTGCTCGTTCCACCTGCGCCAGCTGGCGAAGTACGGGTTCGTGGAGGAAGCGGGCGGCGGCAAGGGCCGCGCTCGGCCGTGGCGGATGACCTCGATCGGCCATCAGATCGCCTCCACCCACGACGACCCGGAGACCGCGGTCGCGGCCGGCGCCTTGGTCCGGCTGATCCGCGAGCGCCAGCTCGACCGGTACCGGACGTGGCGGGAGACGCAGGCGACGTACCCGCGGGAATGGCGCGACGCCGCCGGTGACAGCGAGTTCGTGTTCTACCTGACCGCCCAGGAGCTGGACGAGCTGAACCAGGAACTGCTGGCCATGCTGCGGCCCCGGGCCCTGGAACGGCTCACCGATCCGTCCCAGCGCCCGCCTGGATCGGTGCCGGTGGAGATGCTGATGTTCTCCTACCCGCTGGAACTGCCGCCGGCGGAAGGGCACGGCCAGCCTGGGATCCGGAGGCGAGTCATGACCGCGCGCGGTCTCGCCCCGCTGCGCCACCGCGATTTCCGGCTCCCGCTCGCGGCCGTCACCCTGGCCGCGGCCCTGCTCGCCGGGCTCAGCCAGCGAACCTGGCGGAACTTCGGCGCGATCACTCCCAGCGGCGCCCGCCGGCCAGATGCTGGCAGGCCGAGCACCGCTTCCACCTCTACGGATACGGCGGTACACGCGTAATGAACCTGCATATGACCGATGCCCTGGTCGACCATCACATTCGCGACATCCACGGCCTGGCCGGTCTCGGCCAGCCCCGGGCCGAAGGCAAGAGCACGGAGAACTGGCCGCGGCTGCGCCGCCGCGTCGGCCTCACGCTGATCGAGGCCGGGCTGCACCTGCTGGCGACCGGGACACCGGTCCGCTCCGACTAAGCCCTGGCCGGAGACTGTCTGGCCGCGGGGTGCGGATCCGGTGCTGGGCGGTAGCGTGACGGCCGTGGGCGACGTCCTCTCCACCCAGCGGCTGGTCCTGCGCCCGGTGACCGCGGAGGATCACGCCGGGCTGCTGGCCCACTGGACCGCGCCGGACGTGCGGCGGTTCCTGTTCGACGGGGCGGTCCTGTCCCCCGCCGAGATCACCGAGGTCATCAACGACAGCATGCGGAGCTTCGCCGCGGCCGGCTACGGCCTCTGGCTGATCCGGGAGCGGGACCAGGCCGCCCTGGCCGGCACCGCGGGGCTGCGGCCGCTGGAGGACCTCGGGCTTGAGGTCATCTACTCCCTGGCCCCGGATGCCTGGGGCCACGGCTACGCCACCGAAGCCGCCCGGGCGGTCGTGGAGTACGCCCTCGGCCCGCTCGGGCTGGCCGAGGTGCTGGCCGAGGTCGACGAGGGCAACGCCGCATCGGTCGCGGTGATTGAGCGCCTGGGCATGACCCGGTTCGACGTGGTGCCCGGCGAGCTCGGCCCGATGGGCCGCTACCGCAGAGCGCGCTGACTGACCAGCCTGCGCGCGTCAGACCCGGCGCAGCACGGCGACCACCTTGCCGAGGATCTTGGCGTTGTCGCCCAGGATCGGCGTGTAGGCGGGATTGTGCGGGATCAGCCAGACATGCCCGTCACTCTTCTTGAACGTCTTGATGGTCGCCTCGCCGTCAGCCGACGTCTCGCTCTCGATCATGGCGGCGACGATCTCGCCGTTCTCCACGTCCGACTCACGGCGGACGACTACCCAGTCGCCGTTGGCGATCGCGGCGTCGATCATCGAGTCCCCGACCACCCTGAGCATGATGAGGTCCCCCTCACCAACCAGCTGTTTGGGCAGCGGAATGATGTCCTCGACCTGTTCGTCGACGAGGATCGGGCCGCCGGCCGCGATCCGGCCGACCAGCGGCACCTGAGTGATCCGCTGCCGCCCGATATCACCGAGCGCCGGACCGGCGTGCCGCTCAGCGGCCGGACCGGTGAGCGCGCACACGACCGCGGTGCGCGGCCGCCCCGACCCGCGGCTCAGGTACCCCTTCTTCTCGAGCGTCGACAGCTGGTACGAGACGCTCGACGCGCTCGCCAGCCCCGTAGCCTCGCCGATCTCCCGCAGCGTGGGCGGGAAGCCGTCGCGCCGCACGGAGTCCTCGATGACCTCGATGATCTTCCGCTGACGCGGGGTCAGGTCGCGGCCGGTCGGGTCGGGCAGCTCCGCATCCTGCATGGTCATACCTCCGGCCTGTCGCTGTGGTGGCATAACCTTAGCAGCGTAATACTGTTAATCAAATACACATTCGAAGAATCGTGGAGTCGGCCTCCGCCGTAAAGCAGCGGTGGGGGCCCCGCCCAAGGCGGAAGCCCCCACCGGCCAGGTCACCTTGCGCCGGACATGCCGCCCGATGACGCACGCATCGCAGCTCGGCCCATCATCAGCTGCAGCCGCTGGTGGAGCCGCAGCCCTCGCAGACGTAGCAGCTGCCCGCGGGGCGCATCTTCGTGCCGCAGTTGAGGCACAGCGGCGCGTCGGCATGGCGCCCCTGCTGAGCCTCTATCAGCTCGGTTGAGCTGTGTGGCGCGGACGAGTCGGCGGTGGAGGTGCGTACCGGCACCTGGTCGTCTGCCTGGTGCGGCTGCGGCCTTTCCACCGGAACCGACTGGGCCAGCTCATCGGGGTCCACTTCCTCCGCCGAGGCGGCCGGGTCCTCCCCCGCCAGCGCGGCGGACCGCTCGGCGACCGACAGGATGCCCAGCTCGGAGCGGTGGTCGTAGGGCAGGTGGTCGAGGGCCAGGCGGCGGAAGATGTAGTCCATCACCGAGCTGGCCATCCTGATGTCCGGGTCGTCGGTGATCCCGGCCGGGTCGAACCGCATGTTGGTGAACTTGGCCACGTAGGACTCGAGCGGGATCCCGTACTGCAGGCCCACCGAGATCGCGATGGAGAAGGCGTCCATCACCCCGGCCAGGGTGGAGCCCTGCTTGCCGAGCTTGAGGAAGACCTCCCCGATGCCGTCGCCCGGGTAGCTGGAGGCGGTCATATAGCCTTCCGCCCCCGCGACCGCGAACCGCGTCACCGTGGCCGCCCGCTGCCTGGGCAGCCGCCGCCGCACCGGCCGGACGTCGTGCGGCGCGGCCTCGACGGCGGCCTCCGCCTCGGCCGGCTTCCTCTTCGAGGCCGACAGCGGCTGGCCGACCTTGCAGTTGTCGCGGTAGATCGCCAGCGCCTTCAGGCCGAGCTTCCAGCCCTCGAAGTAGATGTTCTCGATCTCCTCCACCGTGGCGCTCTCCGGCATGTTGACCGTCTTGCTGATCGCGCCGGACAGCGCGGGCTGGACGGCGGCCATCATCCGGACGTGGCCCATGGGGGTGATCGCGCGCTCGCCCATGGCGCAGTCGAAGACCTCGTAGTGTTCCGGCCGCAGCCCAGGGGCGTCCACCACGTGACCGTGCTCGGCGATGTACTCGATGATGGCCTCGGCCTGCTCCTGCTGGTAGCCGAGGTTCTTCAGGGCCCGGGGCACGGTCTGGTTGACGATCTGCATGGAGCCGCCGCCGACCAGCTTCTTGAACTTCACCAGGGCCAGGTCCGGCTCTACCCCCGTGGTGTCGCAGTCCATCATCAGCCCGATGGTGCCGGTCGGCGCGAGCAGGCTGGCCTGCGCGTTCCGGTAGCCGTTCCGCTCGCCCAGGTCCAGGCACTCGGTCCAGGCCCGGTTGGCGGCGGCGAGGATGGTCTCCTCGAGGCCGCCCAGGGTCTTGATCCCGGCGCTGGCCACGGCGTGCTTGCTCATCACGCGCTTGTGCGCGGTCGCGTTGCGCGCGTAGCCGTCGTACGGGCCCACCACCCCGGCCAGCTCGGCGGAGCGGCGGTAGGCGGTCCCGGTCATCAGCGAGGTGATGGCCGCGGCGATGGCCCGGCCGCCCTCCGAGTCGTACGCGTGGCCCGTCGCCATCAGCAGCGCGCCGAGGTTGGCGTAGCCGATGCCGAGCTGCCGGTAGGCCCGGGTGATGGCCGTGATCTTCTCCGTGGGGAAGTCAGCGAAGCAGATCGAGATGTCCATCGCGGTGATGATGAGCTCGGTGGTCTGCCGGAACCGCTCCACGTCGAAGGTGTCGTCGTCGCGCAGGAACTTGAGCAGATTGATACTGGCCAGGTTGCACGACGAATTGTCCAAATGGACGTACTCCGAGCACGGATTGCTTGCCGTAATTCTTCCCGACTCCGGGCAGGTGTGCCAGTCGTTGATCGTGCTGTCGTACTGGATACCGGGGTCGGCGCAGTCCCAGGCCGCCTGGGCCATCTTCCGGAACAGGGACTTCGCGTCGACGGTCTCGACGACCTCGCCGCTGCGCCGGGCGGCCAGGTCGAACGGGCCGCCCGTCTCCACGGCCCGCATGAACTCGTCGGAGACCCGCACCGAGTTGTTGGCGTTCTGGTACTGGACGCTGACGATGTCCTTGCCGCCGAGGTCCATGTCGAACCCGGCGTCGCGCAGGACCCGGATCTTTTCCTCCTCGCGGGCCTTGGTCACCACGAATTCCTCGACGTCGGGGTGGTCGACGTCGAGCACCACCATCTTGGCCGCGCGCCGGGTGGCACCGCCGGACTTGATGGTCCCGGCCGAGGCGTCAGCGCCGCGCATGAACGAGACCGGGCCGCTCGCGGTCCCGCCCGAGGAGAGCAGTTCCTTGCTGGACCGGATCCGGGACAGGTTGACCCCGGCGCCCGAGCCGCCCTTGAAGATCAGGCCCTCTTCCCGGTACCACTCCAGGATCGAGTCCATGGTGTCGTCGACGGCCAGGATGAAGCAGTTGTGCACGCGGATGCCCGCGGAGCTGCCGGAGAGGTACTCGCCGCTCTCGGTCTGGATGTCGTAGACCTCCACGGGGCCGAGCCGCTCGATCTTGGTGACCTGGGTCAGGCCGCGGTCCGAGCCGCCGACCTCGGGCGCCACCTCCAGCAGGTGGTCGCCGACGCGCAGGAACCCGGCCACGGTGAACTCGCCGGTGTCCAGGTCGACCGCGCGCCAGACCAGGTGGTCAGCGGTCACGTCCAGCGTCTGCCCGCTCGTGGTGTGCAGCCGCAGCACGTCCTTCACGCCGTTGGCCTTGACCGCGACGATCCGGGTCGTGCCGTGGGCGTCATGAACCTTGGTGCCCACCGCGACCGTCTCGACCAGACGGCCGATCGGGATCGCGCCCTGCGGGGTGCTGACCAGGGCGTCGTAGGGCTGGCACGCCGACACCTGCTGCGGCGACGAGGTCCCCACGTTGAACCAGACCGGGGAGTTGAAGCTGAAGATCTGGTGGATGAGCGCGTAGCTGAGCTCGTGGGAGAAGATCTCGGCGTCGGCGTCAGTGGCGAAGTAGCCGTGCTCGCGCCCGGCGGCCGTGTAGGTCCCGACCACCCGGTCGACAAGCTGCTTCAGGCTCCACTCCCGCTGCGACGTGCCCACCGCGCCGCGGAAGTACTTCGTGGTCACGATGTTGGCCGCGTTGACCGACCAGAAGTCGGGAAACTCGACGTCCTTCTGGTCAAAGTTGACCGAGCCGTCACGCCAGTTGGTCATGACAACGTCGCGGCGCTCCCAGGTGACCTCGTCATAGGGATGGACGCCCTCGCGGGTGTGGATGCGGCGGATGGTGAGCCCCTTGCGCGCCCCCGCGCCGTCCTGCGCCGCGCCGCTAGCCGTCGTCTCGGTCATGTTCTCCCCCTCCAGGGATCCGTCTGGTCCCGTCGCGGGCCTCGCCAGGCCCTGTTCCGTCTGATGATCGCGCGGCTGCCCGCGCTGGTACTCCCACAGCTTCTTCACCCGCAAGGTGCCGCCCGTCCTGGTCGCCGGTTCGCCACGCCCGGTCACGCTCGGTCCGCAGCGCGGTTATCTCATCCTCGAAGTCCGCCAGCGACTCGAATCCCCGGTACACGGAGGCGAACCGCAGGTAAGCCACCTCGTCCAGCTCACGCAGCGGCCCCAGGATCGCGAGGCCCACCTCGTGGGAGGGAACCTCTCCGCTGCCGCGGCTCCTGATCGCGTCCTCCACCCGCTGGGCCAGGATCGCGAGCTGGTCCTCGGAGACGGGCCGGCCCTGGCACGCGCGCCGGACCCCGCGGACGATCTTGTCCCGGTTGAACGGCTCGGTGACCCCGCTGCGCTTGGCCACCATGAGGATGACCGTCTCCTGAGTCGTGAACCGGCGGCTGCAGGCCGGGCACGACCTCCGGCGGCGGATCGCGGCACCGTCCTCCGCCGTCCGGCTGTCGATGACCCGGCTGTCGGGATGCCGGCAGTACGGGCAGTACACACGACCCACCTCCCCTCAGGCGCCCCGTCGTCTTTCTACCACCGAACACAACCTATAGAAAAACTACAGCTGTGTAACTACTAGATATTGTGGTCGACCCGGCCACGGTATGCAAGCGGTCTGAGCCACTGAGTCAAATTTGCTGGTAGAGGCCGCTGGCTACGGCCCTCCCGCCGCCAGCGGGCCGCGGATTCCCATCTCGACGCCGGCGTGTCGCGCCGTGCGCGGGCGCGACCTGGGCGTTCGCCGCGCGGGGCCCGGTGGGCGCGGCGGCCGGCCCGGGACCGCAGGCCCTGGCTCAGCCCTTGGGTACCCACAGCAGCTGACCGGCCTGGACCTGGGCCCCGCTCAGCGCGTTGGCGTCGACGATCTGCTGGACCACGCTCCACGGGTTGGCCGACGGCTCGGCCGCCGCCGCGATCGACCACAGGGTCTGGCCGGGCCGGACCACGATCTGCGTCATTCCCCGGTAGCCAGACCCCGCCTGGCCGTCATGGCGGGAGGTCTGCGCGCCGCCGGCCGCGCTCGTCCAGATCAGCGTGGCCGCCGCGATGGCCGCCAGCATCGCGAACATCGCCAGGACCCGGCGCCCCCGCCGGGTCAGCCGCAGCCCGGACTGCGCGGCCGGCCTGCCCTCCCTGACCGCCTGCACGCTGGCCCGCTGCAGGCTCGCCGCCCGCATGCTGACCTGCTGCACGCCGTCGGCGCGTCCCCGCCCTGCCGTTACGCTGCCCGACCGCGTACTCACCCGCCGCACGCTGGCGGCCCGCGCACTCGCGGCCGTGACGCCGGCCCGGGGTCGCGGCCGCCCGCCGGGGGCTGGTCGCCGTCCTGGCGCTGGACCGCGGCGCGTCACCGGGCCGCGTGCCCGCCGGGGGCCCGCCGGCCCGGAGCGTGCGGACGCTGACCTGACGGGCGACACGGACCCGCGTGACCCGCAGCTGCCGCGTGCTATCGGCCGTTGCGGCCGTCGGGCACCGGGCTGCCGTGCGCTGGGCCGTCGAACACCGGGCCGCCGTCCACTGTGCCGTCGAGCACCGGGCTGTCAGTCTCGGGGCCGTCGAACACCGGGCCGTCGAACACCGGGCCGTCGAATGCGGTGCTGTCAAACACCTGGCCGTCGTGGACGATGCCGTCGTGGCCCGCCGCGGGGCGTGCCAGCCGGAGCCCCCGCCGGGCGACTACGGGGCTGGCGTCGGCCGTATCGCCCGCCTCTGCTGCGCTCATCAAGCTCATCCCGGACCTCCACAACCGAATGAGAGTTCGATCGTACCTCTGTTCTATCAAAATATCGTTCGATCGAACGAAGGTACGGTACAGTCTTATCTCAGGGGTCCGACACTTTCGGCGACACGCCCAGCGCGGTCGAACAGATGTTTGAGATGTGCCGCCAGAACCGATAGCGTCAACATGACCCATAACCACCGAGGCGGAGGCCCCACGATGAGCAATACAACCGAGGACGGGGGGATGCTGGGCACCTCGTCCGCACAAGACATCGAGAACGGTGTCGAGACTCAGGTCGCCGACAGACCCAAGGGCCGGCCGGGAAGAAAGCCGAAGGGCAGCGTGCCCACCGTGGTAGCTGACCTGCCCGACAAGCCCGATCCCGACCACGTGCTGACCTGGCGGCAGCGCAAGGTCCTCCAGGTGATCCGCGACTCGGTGCAGCGCCGCGGCTACCCGCCCTCCATGCGCGAGATCGGCGAGGCGGTCGGGCTGACCAGCACGTCCAGCGTCTCCTACCAGCTCTCAACCCTGCAGAAGAAGGGCTACCTGCGCCGGGACATCGGCCGGCCGCGCACGGTCGAGGTGCGCCTGCCCGGGCATCCCGCGGTCCGGCCGGACCGCAGCCTGGACGAAGAAGAGCCGACGATGGACATCGCCTCGCAGGAGGCGGCCTACGTGCCGCTGGTCGGCCGCATCGCCGCCGGTGGCCCGATCCTGGCCGAGCAGTCGATCGAGGACATCTTCCCGCTGCCCCGGCAGATCGTCGGCGAGGGCACGCTGTTCCTGCTGAAGGTCGTCGGCGACTCGATGATCGACGCGGCCATCACCGACGGCGACTGGGTGGTCGTCCGCCAGCAGCCGGTGGCCGAGAACGGCGAGATCGTGGCCGCCATGATCGACGGCGAGGCCACCGTGAAGACGTTCAAGCGCTCCGCCGACGGCAACATCTGGCTGATGCCGCACAACCCCGTCTACACCCCGATCGCCGGCGACGACGCGACGATCCTGGGCAAGGTCGTGGCGGTGCTCCGCCGGGTCTGACCCGCCGGGGCCCGGTAGCTCAGTGGGCCCCGTGGTCAGTGGACGCCGAAGTCAGCGGACGCCGTGGTCAGTGGCGCCTTGGTTCAGTCGGGCACCACGTTGACCAGCTTGGGCGCCCGCACGATCACTGTCCGCACGCCGCGCCCGGCCAGCGCCCGGCTGACCGGCGGCGCGGCCAGGGCCAGCTCACGCAGCTCGTCGTCGCCGATCCCGGGCGGGACCTCCAGCCGGTCACGCACCTTGCCGGCCACCTGGACGACGCAGGTCACCAGGTCCTGAACCAGCAGCTCGGGATCGGCGGACGGCCAGCCCGCTACGCGCGACCGACGTGTCGTGGCCCAGCAGTTCCCAGCACTCCTCCGCGGTGTACGGCGCGAACAGCGACAGCAGCACCGCCATGGTCTCCGCCGCCTCACGGACCGCCGGGTCGGCAGCGCCCGGACCGGAATCGATCGTCCGGCGGGCGGCGGTGACCAGCTCCATCAGCCGCGCGACCGCCACGTTCAACCGGCGGGCCTCGACCAGCCTGGTCATCTCGTCGATGGTCCGGTGCGTCACCTTGCGCAGCGCCAGGTCACCGTCGGCGGGAGCAGCCGTCCCGGCGGGCACGGCCAGCGCGGCACCGGCCTCGGCGGCCAGCCGCCAGGCCCGGCCCAGGAACTTCACCGACGCCTCGGGGCGCACATCGGCCCAGTCGATGTCGTCGGCCGGGGGGCTGGCGAAGATCATCGTCAGCCGGACCGCGTCCACCCCGTGCGCGGCCAGCTGCTCCCCGAGGTCGACCCCGTTGCCCAGCGATCTTGGACATCGCCCTGCCCTGGTTGATCACCTGGCCCTGGTTCAGCAGCGCGGTGAACGGCTCGGTGAAGTCGACCATCCCCATGTCGTACAGCACCTTGATGAAGAACCGCGCGTACAGCAGGTGCAGGATCGCGTGCTCGACGCCGCCGACGTACAGGTCGACCGGGTTCCACCGGCGCACCGCCTCGGGGTCGAACGGGCCGTCGGTGTAGTCGGGCGAGCAGTACCGCAGGAAGTACCACGAGGAGTCGACGAACGTGTCCATCGTGTCGGTGTCCCGCGTGGCCGGGCCGCCGCACTTCGGGCATTCGGTGTTCACCCAGTCCTCGGCCGCGGCCAGCGGGGAGACCCCCTTGGGCGCCAGGTCCTGGCCGCGCAGGTCGGGCAGGACCACGGGCAGCTGGTCGTCCGGGACCGGGACCTCGCCGCACGAACCGCAGTGCACGATCGGGATCGGCGTGCCCCAGAACCGCTGCCGCGACAGCAGCCAGTCGCGCAGCCGGTAGTTGACCGCGGCCCGGCCCAGGCCGCGCTGCGCCAGGATCTCGGTGATCGCCGCGATGGCCTTCGCCCTTGGGCAGCCCGTCGATCGGGCCCGAGTTGATCAGCTCCCCGTCGCCCGGCGTCGCGACCCCGGTCTCCGCCGGGTCGGGCGCGTCGGTCTGCACCACGACGGCACCGGCAGCTCGAAGGCCCGGGCGAAGTCCAGGTCGCGCTGGTCGTGCGCGGGAACGGCCATGATCGCGCCGGTGCCGTAGTCCGGCAGCACGTAGTCGGCGGCCCAGACCGGGATGCGCTCGCCGTTCACCGGGTTGATCGCGTACCGGCCCAGGAACACACCGGTCTTCTCGCGCTCGGTGGCCTGGCGCTCGATGTCGGTCAGCTTGCTCACCTGGGTCGGTAGGCCTCCAGCGCGCCGCGCTGGTCCGGGGCGCAGACCTCCTCCGCCAGCGGCGAGTCGGCCGCGACCACGAAGAACGTCGCGCCGTACAGCGTGTCCGGGCGCGTGGTGAACACGGTGACCGGCTCGTCCCGGCCCTCGATCGTGAACTGCACCTCGGCGCCCTCGCGCGCCCGATCCAGTTGCGCTGCATCAGCAGGACCGGCTCGGGCCAGTTGCCCTCCAGCGCCGCCATGTCGTCGAGCAGCCGGTCCGCGTACTCGGTGATCTTGAAGTACCACTGGGTCAGGATCCGCCGGACCACCTCGGAGCCGCAGCGCTCGCACCTGCCCGCGATGACCTGCTCGTTGGCCAGCACGGTCTGGTCCTCCGGGCACCAGTTGACGGAGCCGTCCTTGCGGTAGGCCAGGCCGCGCTCGTAGAACCGCAGGAACAGCCACTGGTTCCAGCGGTAGTACGTGGGGTCGCAGGTGTACAGCCGCCGCGACCAGTCGAATGAGACCGCGTACCGCCGGAACGAGGCGGCCTGGGTCTCGATGTTCTTGTAGGTCCAGTCGGCCGGGTGGGAGTTGTTCCTGATCGCGGCGTTCTCCGCGGGCAGCCCGAACGCGTCCCAGCCGATCGGGTGCAGCACGTTGTGCCCGCGCTGGAAGAAGTAGCGCGCGACCGCATCCCCGATCGCGTACGCCTCGGCGTGACCCATGTGCAGGTCGCCCGACGGGTAAGGGAACATGTCCAGCAGGTAGGTCCGCGGCCGCCCGTCGGACGGGTCGTCGCTGGCGCGGAACAGGTCCATGGCCGCCCAGCGCTCCTGCCATTTCTCCTGCACCGAGCGCGGATCGTAGTGCTCGCGCATGGCCTCGCGGCTTCCCGCCCCATCCGGAGCGCGCTGGCCCTGCTCCGCGTCCTCAGCCGCCTTCATTGGTCCCTCGCGATTGCTTGATCCGGGCTGCGGCCCGGGCTGACTCTGATTCCCCCAAGGCTGTTCCTCATAAAAAGCGCCCCCCGGTCACGAGGGGCAGCCGCGCCAACGACGGGTCAGTCGGCGCGGCTAAGTAAGGAGCAGCCGGGCAGAACGCACGGTGCCAGGGTAGCGCACGAATGGTAGGGGATGCGGCCGTGCCAGGCAACCGCACGGGCCCGCCGGCGCACCAGGTCGCGAGGCCCAGCGGGGCGGCACCCCGGCCGTTTCCATGATCCGGCGGCCAAACCCCTACCCACCTCCCCATCCCCGCTACATGGCGGTTTTCGCCACCGGATCACGGAATCCGCGCATGCCCCGCATTCATCACGCGGCCGACGTCAGCACCGATGAACTAATCAATCCAGCAAAGGCCGTAATTCGATTACCGTATAGGCCCGCGCGCCTCAAACACCGCGTTCCGGATTTCATCTTGACCGCCGGACGCGCCGCCAATAATGTCGTCTCACCCACCCACGATGCTGTCCGTGCCACCGCCAACGGGGAAAGGCGGGACGGACGGGAACGCCCGTCAGTACTGACCGGCGCTGCCCTCGTGGCTGGGCCGGGGCCAGGGGAGATCAGGCCAGTTCGGGGGAATGATGGATATTCGGTCACGCGCGGAGTCCCTGCGCCCATTTCGGTATTTTAAGAGTCATCGGCAGCATGAGCATGAATTTGAATTCGCCGCGGCCGAGGACGAGGGAATAGATGACCCGGAAGGCCAGGGCGCGCGTCAGCTCGGGCCGAACGCTTTCTTCGAGCACTCCGCTGACGGGCTGCCCATCGCCGTCGTCGGCCTGGCCTGCCGTTTCCCCGATGCCGACGACCCGGCCGCGCTGCTCGACCTCGTGCTGACCGAGCGCCGGCCGTTCCGCCGGCTGCCGCCGGGCCGGCTGAACCTGGCCGACTACTACAGCGCGGACCGGGCGACCCCCGACGCGACCTACAGCGCCCGGGCCGCGGTGATCGAGGGATGGCAGTTCGACCTGGCGGCGTTCGGCGTCCCGGCCGCGGTGTTCCTCACGGCCGACCCCGCGCACTGGCTCGCGCTGGAGACCGCGGCCCGCGCGCTGGCGGCCGCGGGGTTCCCGCTCGGCCAGGGCCTGGCCCGCAGCCGCACCGGGGTCATCATCGGCAACACCCTCAACGGGGACGCGTCCCGCGCCGCCGCGCTGCGCCTGCGCTGGCCGTACGTGCGGCGGGTGTTCGCCGAGGCGCTCGCCGCGGGCGACATCCCGAGGGAGCGCGCGATGCCGGTGCTGCGGCACGCCGCCGCGCGGTACCTGGCCCCGTTCCCTGTCACCACCGACGAGACCCTGACCGGCGCCACGCCCGCCAGCATCGCGGCCCGGATCTGCGGCTACTTCGGGTTCCGGGGCGGCGGCTACGCGGTGGACGACTCGCAGGCCTCGTCGCTGGTCGCGGTCGCGTCCGCGTGCGCCGCGCTGGCCACCGGCGATCTCGACGTCGCGCTCGCGGGCGGGGTGGACCTCAGCCTCGACCCGCTCGAGCTGGTCGGGCTGGCCAAGGCCGGGGTTCTGGCGCGCGGCGACATGCGCGTCTACGACGAGAACCCCACCGGGTACCTGCCCGGCGAAGGCTGCGGCATCGTCGTGCTGATGCGGTCCGCCGACGCCCGCAAGGCCGGCCTGCCCGTGTACGCCGAGATCGCCGGCTGGGGCACGGCGTCGGCGGGCAAGGTGAGCATCGCCGTACCGGACGCGCACAGCCAGCTGCTGGCCCTGCACCGGGCTTACCAGCGGGCCCGGATCGCCCCCACCGACGTGCAGCTGATCGAGGGGCACGGCGCGGGCACCGCGGCCGCCGACATCACCGAGCTCTCGGCCCTCGCCGAGCTGCACGTCGGCGCGCGGCACGGCGCCGCGCTCGGCTCGATCAAGGCCAACATCGGCAACACCAAGGCGGCCGCGGGCGCGGCCGGCCTGATCAAGACCGTGCTCGCGATGAGCACCGGCATCATCCCGCCCGCGACCGGGTTCAGCCGGCCGCATCCGCTGCTGCGCGCCGGTGACGCCGGGCTGCGGCTGCCGCACACCCCCGAGACCTGGCCCGACGGCACCCGGATCGCCGGGGTCAGCGCCATGGGCCCGGGCCTGGACGTGCACCTGGTGCTCCGCAGCGAGCCGGCACGCGGACGGCACGAGCGCCGGGCGCCTGGCGCGCCGCCGGCTGGCCGGGCCGAGACCGGGCCGACGGCCGGCCCTGATGCCCGCCGGGAGATCGGGAGCCTGGCCCGGTCCACCGCGTACCTGCTGCACGCCCCGGACCGGACCGCGCTGGCCGCGATCCTGGCCCGGATCGCACACGTGGCACCGTGGCTGTCCGACGCCGAGCTGGGCGACCTCGCCTGCCAGCTGGCCCGCGACGCCGCGGACCAGGGGCAGATGCGGATGGCCCTGGTCGCGTCGAAGCAGGATCAGCTGGCCCGGCTGGCCAGCCAGGCCACGGCCCTGCTGTCCGGCCTGGGCGACGGCCTGCTGGCGCAGCGGCCGGGCATCTTCGCGGCCGACAGCGCGGACGGCCGTGTCACGGTGCTGCTGTCCGACACCGGGGTCCTCCCGCCCGGTGACGCGGGCGACGCGGGCGACGGCCGGCCGCCCGGGGACCAGGCCCTGCCGCTGGCCGCGCTGCGCTGGCTGGATCAGCTCGGGGTCAGCGCGAACGCCGCGGTCGGGTACGGCCAAGGCGAGATCGCCGGCCTGATCTGGGCCGGCTGCCTGCCCGAGGAGGACGCGGTGTCCGTCATGGCCACCCGAACCAAGATCCTTTACGCTACCTCCTCCCCCACCTCCCCCGCCGGGAGTGATGACGCCGCGCCCGACCCGGTTCCGGCCAACCGCGGCGACCTGCTGCGCGTGATCGTGCGCCGCCTGCGGCTCGCGGCGCCGCAGCGCCGGCTGATCTCGGCCACGCTCGGCCGCGAGGTGAGCTCGGCCGACGACGTGGCGGACCTGCTGTGCGCCAAGCTCGACTGCCCGACCGGCCTGGGCCCTGCGCTGCAGGCCGGCGCGCTCGGCGCCAGCCTGCTGGTGGAGACCGGTCCCGGCCAGATCCTGTCCGAAGCGGCCGCGGTCATGTCCGAGGTCCCGGCGATCAGCCTCGGGGCGGGCACCGGCGTGGACGCGGCCCGGGCCGCGGCCGCACTGTTCGCGGTCGGCGCGCTGGAACACCCGGCCCGGCTCTACGAAGGCCGGCCGTCGCGGCCGATCGACATCTGGCGCGAGCAGACGTTCATCACCAGCCCCTGCCAGGCGCCGGCGCCCGCGCTGTCCCACGCCGTGCCCGCGGCGAGACGGCCGGAAGCCGGCTCGCCGTCGGCCGCGGACGCGGAGGAGGCCGCCGGCGCGACAACGGGCGCAGGCCCGGAGCAGCCCGCAGGCCCGAAGCGGGGCGCGGGCCGGAAAGGGACCGCGGGCTCACGGGCAGCCACGGGATCGGTGCTGCATGAGGACACCGAGCCGTCCGACGCCGTCCCGTCCACCCCGCTGGCGCAGGCCGCGGCCATGGCGCAGCGGATCGCCGCGGCCGGGCTGGCGGCCGCGGCGAGGCAGCGGGCCGCCGGATTGGCGCCCGATGCGCCCGACGAGGAAGCCGCAGGCGGGGATTCCGTCTCCGCGGCCGAAGACCAGGCCGCGGCCCTGGACACCGCCACCCACCGGCCCGCTCCCACTGCCGCCGGCCCGCCACCACTGACCGGCCCGCTCCCGCCGCGCCGCCCGCCACCACCACTGACCGGCCCGCTCTCGCGGCGGGAGCGGCGCGCGGCCAGGCCGCCGGAACCACCGCGACGGCACCAGCGGCCCGGCCAGGGGCCGCAGCCAGGGCGGCCGTCGCGGGAGTCGGCCCCTGGGCCCGCTGCTTCGCCGAGGAACTGCGCCCGGTGGCGGAACCCGTGCCGTCCGCCGACGACGGGCCCTGGCGGGTGCGAGCGGCGACGGGAGAAACGCTCGGGCCCTTGGTTAATGAGCTTTTCACCGATGACCCCGCGGCTGAGCGCGCGCTCGCGATCGTGAGCGGCCCGGCGAGCCCGGATGCGTGCGCGGTGGCGCTCGCGGCGGCGCGGGACGCGATCGCCAGCGGCAGGCTTGTGGTGGTCACGCACAGCCCGGGGTTCACCGGATTCTGCGCGAGCCTGCACGCGGAACACCCGGAGCTGGGCATCACGGTGCTCCGGGTGCCGGAGAGCGCCGACGGGCTGCGGGCCGCGCGGCGGTTCGCGACCGCGGAACCCGGCCGGTTCCGCGAGCTGGTCATCGACACCGCCTCCCGGGCGCACGAGACCGTGATGGCGCCGGTGGAGACCCCGGGGGCCGGGGAGTTCCCGCTCGGCCCGACCGACGTCGTGCTGATCAGCCGGAGCTCGGGCGGGGCCGCACTGGCGCTGGCCCGGGTGCTCGCGTGCTGCGGTGCCCCGATCGCGCTGATCGGGCGCCCGGTCCCGGGCGAGACGCCCGAGGTGGAGGAGGGCCTGGAACGGCTCA
This sequence comes from uncultured Actinomycetota bacterium, assembly GCA_963739645.1. GTDB lineage: Bacteria > Actinomycetota > Actinomycetes > Streptosporangiales > Streptosporangiaceae > JASHPR01. The sequence continues at coordinate 113,858 of CAVUBM010000086.1, read as the reverse complement.
CCGCGGCGGCCGGGTCCGGATAGCGGTCGAGCCCGTGGACGTGGCCAACCCAGCCGACCTGCACGGGGCGCTGGGGCGCATCGAGGCCACCTTCGGCCGGGTCACCGCGGTCGCGCACACGGTCGGCACCGGCGGCCGGCGGCCGTTCGATGAAGTGACCGACGAGGAGCTGCGCGCGCACGTGGCCGCGGAAACGGCGGGCCTCGACTACCTGATCAGCGCGATCCCGGCGCGGCAGCTCCGGCTGATCGTTACGTTCGGCTCCGTGGTCGGGCGGTACGGGCTGGCCGGGGAGAGCCTGCTCGCGCTGGCCAGCGGTGCGCTCGCGGAGCGGTCGGCCTGCCTGTCCGACACGATGCCCGGATGCCGGACACTGCACGTCGACTGGCCCGCCTGGGCGGGGTCCGGGCTGGGGCAGCGCGGCAGCCTGGCCGACGGGCTGGCCCGCGCCGGGACATCGGCCATCTCGCTCCAGGAAGGCGCACGGCTGCTGCTCAAGACGCTGGCCACGCCCGGCCTCCCGGTCCGGGTCGCCATTCACGGCCGGGTCGGCGGGCCGGTGCGGCTCCCGGCAGCCCCGCTTCCCGACGGCCGGTTCCTCGAGCAGGCCCGGGTGCACTACCCGGGCATCGAGCTCGTCTGCGACGCCCGGCTGACCCTGGGCACCGACCCCTACCTGTCCGATTACCGGGTGGACGGGATCCCGGTGCTGCCGCCGACGATGGCGCTTGAGGCGATGGCCGAGGCGGCCGCCGCGCTGGCCGGGCAGCCGCTGCGGCAGCTCACCGGGGTGTCGATGGCCGCGCCTGTCGTGCTCCCAGCCGGCGCCGACGACGCGCACGAGCTGATCCGGATCTGCGCGCTGCGGAACGGCGCGTCGGTGACCGTGGCGCTGCGGTGCGAGGAGAGCAGTTTTGCCACCGACCACTTCCTGGCCACGTTCCGGGTGGCCCAGGACGCGGCGGGCGCCGTGGCGCCGTCGCTGGCCGCGGACCTGCCGGAGCTGGACGAGATGCCGGCCAGCGACGCCGGGATCGTGGACGGCACCGAGCTGTACGGGCCGACGTTCTTCCAGTCCTGGCGGTTCCGGCGGGTGGCGTTGCTGCCCGAGGTCACCGCGCGGTCGTGCCGGGCGCTGGTGCGCGGGGACGATGGCCAGGACTGGTTCGGCGGCCCCGGCGACCCCGACACCGACGGCACCCGCGACGCGGGGCTGATCCTGGGCAGCCCGGGCCTGAACGACACCTCGTGGCACGTACTCCAGGCGTGCGTTCCGCACCGCAGGCTGCTGCCGGCCGGGTGCGAGTCGGTCACGTTCAGCGGCCGGGAGGCGGCCGGCGCGGTCGAGATCCGGGCCGTCGAGGTCAGCAGCAGCACCGCAGCCGGGGCAGGCGGCGCGGTGGAGGGTCAGCCCGTCGAGGTCAGCTACAGCACCGCATCCGGGGCAGGCGGCGCGGTGGAGGGTCAGGCCGTCGAGGTCAGCTACAGCACCGCGGCCGGGGCAGGCACGGCCGGGACCGAAGAGGCCGGCCAGCAAGCGGCCCCGCCCGACCGGCAGGCCGTCCCGGGCACCACGCAGGCCGCCGCCGCCACCGCCAAGCGCAGCCTGCGCCGGTCAGTGCCCAGGCCGCGGTCCGGGGCCAAGACGGCACAGCAGTCTCCGGTTCCGGCCGTCGTGGTCCCGGCCCAGGGCAGCAGGACCGACAAGACCAGCGTGCCGCCGCAGGCGGCCGAGTACGTCTGGGATGTCGAGGCCGTGGACACCGCCGGCCAGCCGCTGGTGACCTGGCGCGGACTGCGGATCGCGGATGCCGGGCCGCTGCCCCGCCGGGCGCCCTGGCCGCCGTCGCTGCTCTCGGTCTACCTGGAACGCAGCGCGGTGGCGCTGGGCCTGAACCCGGAGCTCCGGGTCACGGTTCACTGCGGCCAGCCGGGCGGCGGGACGGCGTCTGACACGACCGGACCGCAGGCCAAGGCCGCGGTGGTGCCTGCGCCCTCGCCCGCCCCGGACAGCCAGCTCCCGGCCGGGAGGCACGAGTCGCCGGCTAACACGGCCCGGGGCCGCGGCCTGCTCGACGGGTTCGTGCTGACCGTCGAGGCGCCCGAGGCCGCGGTCTGCAGCTGGGCGGCGGCCGCGCCGGTGCCGTCCGGTGCGCCTGACCTGGGTCCGGCCCTGGCCGGCTTCGAGCAGCACCTGCGCATCCGCCCGGACGAGCCGCCGGCCGTGATCAACGCCCGGCTGAAGGCCGTCGCGACCTGCCTGGCCCGGGCGGGCGCGCCCGAGGACTCCCCCATCGCCGCCGACGACGGCACCGGCGCCGACTGGCTGCGGCTGCGTGTCGGCGGGGCCACGCTGGCCTGCACCGTCGTCGAGGTCAGCGGCGTCTCGTCCCCGGTGGCGATCGCCATCATGACCGGGAAGCCTGGTCCCGGCAGTCCGCGGGGCCGTGGCTCTGGCCAGCGCGCGAGACCGCAGGCCACGGCCAGATCGTAGGCGCGATAAGCCCGGGAGGGCCGTGGCCGGCCCGATCGCTGGCTGGCCCTCCCGGGCACCCGCTCTTTTCCGCGGCCCGTGGCAATGCCACTATGGGAAACCGAACGGAATTCTAGTCCGGGAGGCACCCCCTGTGGCCAGCCCGCAGCCCACCCCCATCACCGGTGACCTCGACCTGTCGGAGAACGCCTTCTGGGCGCTGCCGCCCGCGCAGCGGCACGCCGCGTACGCGCGGCTGCGGGCGCTGGAGCCGCCGCCGTTCTTCGAGGCGGGCGAGTCGCCGTTCGGCGCGCCGGAGCGCGGCTACTACGCGCTGGTCCGGCACGCGGACGTGGCCGAGGCGAGCCGGAACCCGCAGCTGTTCTCCTCGGCCGCCGGGGCCACGAGCATCATCGACCTGCCGGCCGAGTTCAACGAGTACTTCGGCTCGATGATCAACATGGACGATCCCGCGGCACGCCCGGCTGCGCCGGATCGTCTCCCGCGCGTTCACCCCGAAGATGATCAAGAAGTTCGAGGAGGACGTGCAGCGGACCGCCGGCGGTCATCGTCGACGACCTGCTGCAGACCGGCCCGTGCGACTTCGTGCAGCACGTGTCCGCCCGGCTCCCGCTCAAGATCATCTGCGAGATGATGGGCATCGGCGACGAGCACTACGAGATGGTGCTGCGGAACACCAACATCATCCTGTCCGGCGCCGACCCGGAGTTCATCAGCGAGGACATGAACGAGGCGCTCACCCAGATCCTCACCGCGGGCGAGGAGCTCGCCGACGCTGGTCACCGGCCTGGCCGAGCAGCGCGCAGGGCAGCCCCGGCGACGACCTCGTCTCGGCCCTGGCGACCGCCAACATCGACGGCGAGCAGCTCACCCCGCCGAGCTCGCCTCGTTCTTCATCCTGCTCGTGGTGGCCGGCAACGAGACCACGCGCAACGCGATCTCGCACGCGCTGCTGCTGCTCACCGAGCACCCCGACCAGCGCGAACTGCTGCTCGCCGACTTCGACGGCCGGATCGGGCCCGCCGTCGAGGAGATCGTCCGCTACGTCTCCCCCGTCATCTGGATGCGCCGCACGCTGACCGCGGACACCGTCATGAACGGCCACGCCTACCGCGAGGGCGACAAGGTGCTGCTGTTGTACCAGGCGGCCAACCGCGACGAGATCGTGTTCGCCGACCCGGACCGCTTCGACATCACCCGCTCCCCCAACCCGCACGTCGGCTTCGGCGCGGCGGGGCCGCACTTCTGCCTCGGCGCGCACCTGGCCCGGCGGGAGATCACCGTCATGCTGCGCGAGCTGCTGACCCGGGTGCCGGACATCCGCGCCGCCGGCGAGCCGGACCACCTGCTGTCCAGCTTCATCAACGGCATCAAGCACCTGCCCTGCGAGTTCGGCTGACCATCAAAGCCGGTGTCCACGATGACCGGGCGTCAGCCGCGGGCGATCGACGCTGCCTGCTCGGCGGTGATCTCGTGGACCAGCGGGTCGGCGTGGCGATGTGCCAGCCGCCAGCCCTCGCCCTCGCGGCGGAAGACCAGGGTCACTCGCAGCGACCAGTCCTGGTCGGGCAGCCCGCCGATCTCGCCGTGCTGGCGCTCGACGGCCACCAGAACCACCAGGTCGCCGGACGTGTAGGACTCGAAGACCTCCAGTTCCGCCTGGCCAGGGCCGCGGAAATACTCGGCGAGTGCTTCAACGGCTTGGTCCGAGGGGTCAAATCCACGTCGGGGTTCCCCACCGAACGGCGCCATCAGCGTGTAGTCATCAGCGTGGCGGATGAGCGTGAGGTACCTGCGGATGTCTCCGCGGATAAACGCGGAGGCCGCTTCGGCCGTAGCCTCGACGAGGTCGGTGAGCTCCTGGTCGGTGACATTGCCTGTACTCATCTCCTCATCCCTCCCGGTCCGCGGGCATGCTCGATGGTATTCGTCCGAACGTCCGCGTCCGCAGTCGGTCGGCCGGAAGATCGAGTTCGATGAGCGTGGCGATCGTGCAGATCAGGCATCATGTACTGATCTGCTGCGGGTGCAGTCACGAGAAGGGGAGCCGTGCCAATGTCGCCAACCCACGCTCATTTCAATGGCAGCGTCAATCTCGCCGATACCGAGTCGGTGCTGCGGGAGATCGCCTCCCGGGTTCCGTCCGGCCTGCGGCGCGTGCCGGACGGGGAGACCGGGGACCGGAACAACTGGATCTTCTTCCAGATGCAGAAGTTCATGCAGTCACCCAACCTGGTCCCGGCACAGCCCATAGAGGACGTCGCGATCGGCGACTACGAGCAGCTGCCGCAGCTGCGGCTGGCCGACGGTGTGGACCCGGCCCAGATGACCTGGCCCGATCTGGGCTACGCCGACGCCTACCAGGAGTCGTACGCGGTCTTCTCGGCACTGCGCGACGAGGGCGTGATCCCGGCGGACGTGCGGTTCCAGGTCCAGTACCCGACACCGATGGCGTCGATCGACGCCTACGTGGTCCCCGAGCAGGGGCAGGCGCTGCTGCCCTCCTACGAGCAGGCGATGTTCGCCGACCTGGACCGGCTGCTCGCGGCGATCCCGCACGACCGGGTGGCCGTGCAGTGGGACGTCGCGGTGGAGTTCGGCGTGCTGGAGAACGCGTTCGGGCCCGGCGGCGCTGAGGCCTTCGACGCGATCATCGCGGCGCTGGCCCGCTGCGTGGACCAGGTGCCCGCCGACATACCCGGCGGGCATGCACCTGTGTTACGGCGACTACGGCCACGCGCACTTCAAGCAGCCGGAGTCCCTCGCGCTGCAGGTGCGGGTGGTGAACGCGGTCACCGCGGCCGCGCACCGCACGCTGAGCTTCGTGTCGTTCACCGTGCCGCAGTACCAGCGTGACCAGGGTTACTTCGCGCCCCTGGCCGACCTCGCCGCCGACCGGGCCACCGAGCTCAACTTCGCGCTGGTGCCGTATCACCCGGCCGATCAGGCCGATGGCACCACCGAGGAGCAGACGCGGCTCATCGACGAGGCCCTGGCGGCCAGCCCCGGCGCCGGCCGCGACTGGGGAATCTGCACCGAATGCGGCATGGGCCGGGTGGACCGGGACGATATCCCGGTGCTGCTGGACCGGTACCGCGAGATCATCGCCTCGGGCTGAACGGCCCCGGCGGCCGCCCGGCTCAGGACCGACACCTGCGGCCCTGATCGAGGCCGCCGTGCCCGCGGCGGCCGCCGGCGGCGCCCCCGCCCTGGAGGCGTACCCGGCTGACACGGCCGTGCCCGGTCACACCCGCAACCTGTTCCCCGGGGTGGCCGCCGTCTTTGCCGGGCACGGCTTCCAGGTGGTGGCCAGGCCCAAGCCCGACCGCCCGGTGATGCGGCGAGCCATCAGCACCTGACCTGGAGGCTGGCCTCCCCGCGTCCCGGGGGGGTAGGCCGAGGCGAAGCGGCCAGGCAGCACCCTGGCAGGGCCCGGCCGGCCCGGGAGAGCCTAGGGTCATGCGCTACGAAAGCTCTGTCACCTCGGTCTCCTGGATCCCGTCCGAGGCCTTCGAGGGCATGATCCAGTTCGGGATCGAGGCCGGGATCGGCCACTACGACGAGCCGCTGCCCGACGTTCTAGGCAACCTGGAGGCATGGCGGGCCGCCGACCGGTTCCGGTTCGCCAACCGGCTGCGGGCCTGGATCGACGTTGATGACCATGGCCGCGTCACCGGCTGTGGCTACGGCGACGGCGGGGGCATGATCGGGTCCAGCACCATCCAGCTCGGCGCCCTGCACCACTGCTTCGCGGCGGTCGCGCTGCCCGACCTGCGCCGGGAACCGGAACGCGGGGACGGCTGGGTCAGGTTCGTGCAGACCGTGGGCGGCCGGACCGGCATACCGATGCCGCGCAGGGTGCGGCGGCGCCCGTACGTGCAATGGAACGCGCCGCTGGTGTGGACGACCCTGGCGCTGACCCTGCACGCCGACGGCCGCGCCGAGTCCGGCCTGACCGGGGCCAGCCGGTTCCCCCGGCACTGGGTCTACGACGCCTCGGGCCGCCTCGCGGCCAAGTCCGGGCTCACCGACTTCCGCGACTGGTACCGCCGGTCGTTCGGCCGCCACACCCCCTGGGGCGACCAGGACTCCCCGGCCCTGGTCACCACCGTGGAGACCGCGCTCGAGCGGGCCCTGTCCGCGCAGCTCATGCACGGTGATGCCAAGCCGCGCATCCGCCGCCTCAAGGCCGGGACCGTGCTGGTCCGCCAGGGCGAGCCCGGCACCGAGATCTTCCTGGTCCTGGACGGGGTGGTGCGGGTCGAACGGGACGGCGAGCGGCTGGCCGAATACGGCCCCGGTGCGCTGCTCGGCGAGCGGGCCAGCCTCGAAGGCGGCGCCCGCACCTCCTCGCTGATCGCCGTCACCCCGTGCCGGATCGCGGTAGCCACCGCCGCCGAGATCGACCGGGCCGCGCTCGAGGAACTCGCGGGCGGCCACCGGCGGGAGCTGCCCACGGCCGGCTGACCGGGGGCCCGCGGCGGCTCCCGTTATCATTTGGGCGTACCAAGTAACCCAGATCCGGCGTAGCTGAGGCAAGGGGGTGGCCGGCCGGTGTCCAGCCCTCGTGATGCTGAGATCACCATTGTCGGCGGCGGCGCGATCGGCGCCGCGGTGGCGTACTTCCTCGCCCGGGACGGCCGCCGCGACATCCAGCTGCTAGAGCGGGGCGGCCTGTGCGAGGCGACCAGCAGCCAGGCCGCCGGGTTCGTGGGGCAGGCCCGGCCCACCGTCGAGCGCGCCCGGCTGACCATGGCGGCGACCGAGATCTACCGCACGTTCGAGCGGGACACCGGCTACACCATGGACTTCAAGGAGTGCGGCGCGGTCCGGCTCGCCCTGTCCGAGACGTCGGTGCGGGAACTGCAGCAGATCGCGGACACCGCCGCGGTAACCGGCCTGCCGGTCGAGTTCCTGAGTCCCGCGCAGCTGCGCGGCATCTACCCCGTGCTGGAGCGTACCGGCTCGGTTAAGGCCGCCCTCTGGTCGCCGACCGACGGGTACCTGCAGCCGAACAGCCTGGTGAACGCCTATGTGCGGGCGGCCAGGGACCTCGGGGTCACGGTCGTGACGAACGCGGCGGTCACGGCCATCGAGGTCGCGGGCGGTGCGGTGCGCTCGGTCTCGACCGAGGGCGGCCGGTACCGCACCGAGCAGGTCATCATCGCGGCGGGCCCGTGGTCGGCGGCGCTGGCCCGGCTGGCCGGCCTCGAGCTGCCGATCGTGCCGGTGCTGCACGAGTACTTCGTCACCGAGCCGGTGCCCGGCTGGCACGGCGGCCTGCCGTGCCTGCGCATCCCCGAGGTGCAGGTCTACGCGCGCGGGGAGAGCAACCGGGTGCTGTGCGGCGGCTTCGAGAACCACGGCACCAGCGTCGACCCGCGCGAGGTGAGCGTGACCTCTGCGCTGCCCGCCCGGCCGGACTGGGACGTGCTCGGCGGGTTCGCCGCCAGCCTGACCGAGTTCGCCCCGGCGCTGGCCGGGGCGGGTGTCGCCGCGACCTTCCAGGGCTGGCCGGCGTTCAGCCCGGACGGGCGGTTCATCGTGGGCCCGGTGAGCGCGGTGCGCGGCCTGGTGCTCGCGGCCGGGTGCAACGCGCACGGCGTGTCCGGGTCGGCCGGGCTGGCCCTGCACCTGGCCGAGAGCCTGAGCGGCGACCCTTCGCCGTACGTGCGGTCGCTCAGCCCGGACCGGTTCGTGCCGCGGACCTGGTCGTTCGAGGATGCTCGCCGTGAGGCGCAGGCCGTCTACGAAACGTATTACCCCATGCCAGCTGCGTCGTAGGCGTAGGCGATCACGCGGGTCCTGTCCCCGCAGAACAGGTCGGTGGAGTACTCGACCGGCTTCCCGTCGGCGTCGTAGGTGACGCGCTCGATCGCTATCAGCGGATCCCCCACCTTGATGCCGAGCAGGCTGGACTGGTCGTCGTCGGCCAGCACCGCGACCATCCGCTCGACCGCCTTGACGCAGACCACCCCGTACTGCTGGCCCAGCAGGTCGTAGATACTGTCGTCCAGCGGCTGGGCCAGCAGGTCCGGCGCGAGCGTGACAGGAATCCGCACGTGCTCCAGGGAGATCCGGACCTCATCGGCCAGCCGGACCCGGACGACCTCATACACCAGCGCGCCGGCCGTGATGCCCAGCGCGTCCGCCGTGGCCTGGTCGGCCGGGATGATCCGCGCTGAAACCACGTGAGCGCCCGGCCGGAACCCCTGCGCCCGCAGGTAGGCCGGAATGCCCGCCAGGTAGCCGAAGTCGATGTCCACGCGCCTGCGGGTGGCGAAGGTGCCGCCGCTGCGGCCCCGGCGGCGGTGCACGGACCCCGCGTGCTCCAGGCGGTCGAGCACCTGCCGCACGGTCGTCCGGCTGACCCCCAGCTGAGCCGCGAGCTCCCGCTCGGTGGGCAGCCGCCCGTCCTCGTCCAGCTCTCCGGAGGCGATCAGCTCACTGATCTTGCGTTCCACCGAATCGCGGATCGTCCGGCCGTTGTCGATCCCCCTGCGGACCCCGGCGTCGGCCTGTTGGGCGCCCATAGTGCAACCATAGACGCCCTGCCACCTGCGCCGACCATCAGGCGCCCGGCACCCAGCAGCCACGGGAGGGCATCGTGCGGTGGTGCTCAGCGTCAACTACCCGGCCACCCGGGTTCCTGGCGTTCCTCGGCCGCCTGCGGGACCGCTTCCCGGTCACCGACAGCTTCCGGCCGAGCGCAATCTCGTAACTAGCTGTAGTCGACTCAGCACAACGTGTATAACTAGAACCCCGCGCGGCGCACGGGCCCGGTTGACCGGGCTAGGGGGACGGCGCCGCAGCGGGTTTCGGGGGAACCGCACGTCGCGGAGGGGGACCTTCGTCCGGGGCCGTAAGGCCCGGCGGGGACGGCTCGGCCAGACGCGCACCGGCGTGATCGCCGGAGGCCGTCGTCACACGCCGACGGACGAGAGTCGCGACGAGCGGAGGGGGATCTTCGTCCTGTGGGCGGCGCCACCCGGGGGCGTGGCGCCGTCCACGGGCGAAGGCCAGGCTGACGTCAGCCGAGCGCGCTGATCTTCGCGGCCAGGTCGAAGTCGGCCGCGGTCAGGCCGCCGGCCGAATGCGTCGACAGGGTCAGCGTCACCTTGTTCCACTGGATCAGGATGTCCGGATGGTGGCTGGCCTGCTCGGCCAGGTAGGCCACGGCCCCGGTGAAGAGCAGGGCGTCCTTGAAGTCACTCCGCGTAACCGCGGTGCTGATGCTGCCGCCGTCGCGCTCCCAGCCCCGCGCGCCGCTCATCCGGCCGGCGATCTCATCCTCGGTAAGCAGTTCCATGGCACCGACTATCACACACCCGTCACGCAGGCACCACGGCGCCAGGCACCAGGCACCACGGGCCGGGCGGCCGGGATCACGCGAGGTGCGTGCGGGCTAGCCGCCGCCTAGCCCAGATCTTTCACCCGGATGGGAGCCTCACGCCCTGACCCGGCGAAAGTGCTACGAATGAGAGCGGTCCGAGGGGCTGAAGGGAAGGTGGACGGATGGGCAGCTACGTGCTGGGTTTCCAGGAGATCGACCAGACGCAGGTCGCGGTCGTCGGCGGCAAGGGCGCGCACCTGGGGGAGCTTTCGCGGATCGAAGGCATCCGCGTGCCGGCTGGCTTCTGCGTGACGACGGACGCCTTCCGGCGGATCATGGCGGAAGCGCCGTCGATCGACGATCGGCTCGATCGGCTGTCGCGCCTGAACCCGGACGACCGGGAGGCGATCCGCACGCTCAGCGCGGAGATCCGCCGGACCCTCGAAGGGATCGCCATCCCCGACGATCTGGCGGCGGCGATCACCCGCGCGCTCGCCCGGCTCGGCGAGCAAGCCGCCTACGCCGTCCGATCGAGCGCGACGGCGGAGGACCTGCCGACGGCCTCCTTCGCCGGCCAGCAGGACACGTACCTGAACGTCGTGGGGCCGGCGGCGATCCTCCAGCACGTCAGCCGGTGCTGGGCCTCGCTGTTCACCGAGCGGGCCGTGACCTACCGCCTGCGGAACGGCTTCGACCACCGGAAGGTCCACATGGCCGTGGTCGTGCAGCAGATGGTCTTCCCGCAGGCGGCCGGCATCCTGTTCACGGCCGACCCCGTCACGGGCAACCGGAAGGTCGCCTCCGTGGAGGCCAGCTTCGGCCTCGGCGAGGCCCTGGTCTCCGGCCTGGTGAACGCGGACGTCTACAAGGTGCGCGACGGCGAGGTCGTCGCCAAGGCGGTCGCCGCCAAGCAGCTCGCCATCCACGCCCCGCCGGCGGGCGGGACGCAGGAACAGGCGATCGACCCGGAGCGGCAGGAGCAGCCGGCGCTGACGGATGCGCAGGTCGTGCGGCTCGCGCAGCTGGGCCGGCGGATCGAAGCGCACTTCGGCCGCCCCCAGGACATCGAATGGTGCCTGGTCGACGATGGCTTCCAGATCGTCCAGAGCCGGCCGATCACCACGCTGTTCCCCATCCCCGAGGCCGGCGACGCGAGAGAACCACGTCTACGTCTCCGTCGGTCATCAGCAGATGATGACCGACCCCATGAAGCCCCTCGGGCTCTCCTGTCTGGCAGCTGACGACCCTCCGCGCCGATGCACGAGGCCGGCGGGAGGCTGTTCGTCGACGTCACCCAGACGCCTGGCCTCGCCGGCGAGCCGCGCCGGCCTCCTGGAGGTCCTGGGGAGATCCGATCCGCTGATCGGGGACGCGCTGCAGACCGTCCTCGACCGCGGCGACTTCATCCCGTCGCTCCCGGACGAGGGTCCCGGCGGGCCGCCGGCTGGCGGCGCGCCAGCCCCGATCGAGACCGATCCGGCCATCGTCACCGAGCTGATCGAGCGCAGCCAGGCCTCCATCGCCGCCTTGAAGCGCGACATCCGGACGAAGTCCGGACCGGCGCTGCTCGACTTCATCCTGGCGGACATCCAGGAGCTGAAGCGGATCCTGTTCGATCCGCGGAGCCATCAGGTGTTCATGGCGGCGATGGAGGCCACGTGGTGGCTCAACGAGCAGCTGCAGGCGTGGCTGGGCGAGAAGAACGCGGCCGACACGCTCACGCAGTCCGTCCCCCACAACGTCACGTCGGAGATGGGGCTGGCGCTCCTCGACGTCGCGGACGTGATCCGCCCGCATCCGGAGGTGGTGGCGTTCCTGCAGCACGTCGAGGACGAGGGCTTCCTGGACGAGCTGGCCGAGCTCGCGGGCGGGCGGGAAGCGCGCGACGCCATCGAGGCCTACCTCGACAAGTACGGCATGCGCTGCGTCGGCGAGATCGACATCACGCAGGCCGCGCTGGAGCGAACGCCCCACCACGCTCGTGCCCGTGATCCTCGGCAACATCAAGAACTTCGAGCCGGGCGCCGGCGAGCGGCGCTTCGAGCAAGGGCGGCAGGAGGCGTGGGCGAAGGAACAGGAGGTGCTGGAGCGCTTGCGGGCCCTGCCGGACGGGGAGCGGAAGGCCGAAGAGACCAAGCGGATGATCGACCGGGTCCGGACCTTCATCGGGTACCGGGAGTATCCGAAGTACGGCATGGTCAGCCGCTACTTCGTCTACAAGCAGGCCCTGCTGGAAGAGGCCGAGCGCCTCGTGCAGGCCGGCGTGCTTCGTGAGAAGGAGGACATCTTCTACCTCACGTTCCAGGAGCTCCACGACGTCGTGCGCACGAACCAGGTGGATGACCAGCTCATCCACGAGCGCAAGGACGCGTTCAGGTCGTATCAAGCGCTCACGCCGCCCCGGGTGCTCACGTCGGATGGCGAGGTCATCGCCGGGGCGTACCGACGCGACGACGTGCCGGCCGGTGCGCTGGTCGGCCTGCCGGTCTCCGCCGGGACCATCGAGGGGCGGGCCCGCGTCATCCTCGACATGGCGGAGGCCGATCTCGAAGCGGGCGACATCCTGGTCACGGCCTACACGGACCCCAGCTGGTCGCCCCTGTTCGTCGCGATCGCGGGCCTGGTGACGGAGGTCGGCGGCCTGATGACCCACGGCGCGGTGATCGCGCGGGAGTACGGCCTGCCGGCCGTCGTGGGCGTGGAGCACGCCACCCGGCTGATCCGGGACGGGCAGCGGATCCGCGTGCACGGAACGGACGGGTACGTCGAGATCCTGCCCTAGCCTCAATATCCATAACCTAGGTGGAGCTGTCCCCGATGGTGACGCTGGCGATGTCGGTATCGGGGCTAGCCGGATCCGCCGGCGGGCTGGGTAGGCTAGCCCCCAGCCGGATCGCGCCGACGCCGCCGCGCCCTCATCGCTGGCCACCGTCGGCAGCGTTCTGCCTGACCAGGTGATTCCGACACGTGCCGCCGGGCCCGATGGAGCGCGCAATGACAGACCCGCAGTTGCGGCGCACGCCGCTGACCGGTGTGCACGAGAGCCTCGGCGCGACGCTGACCGGCTTCGCCGGGTGGCTGATGCCGCTGCGCTACGGCAGCGAGACCGCCGAGCACAACGCGGTGCGCACGGCGGCCGGGCTCTTCGACCTCTCGCACATGGGCGAGATCATGGTCACCGGGCCGGACGCGGCGGCCGCGCTGGACTACGCGCTGACCGGGCAGCCGTCCGCGCTGGCCCCGGGCCGGGCCAGGTACACGATGATCTGCGCGCCGGACGGCGGGATCCTCGACGACCTGATCGTGTACCGGCTCGCGGACGGCGAGTTCCTGGTCGTGGCGAACGCGGCCAACACCGACGTCGTGTTCCAGGCGCTCACCGACCGGGCCAGCGGGGACGTGAAGGTCACCGACCGGACTGCCGACTACGCCCTGATTGCCCTCCAGGGCCCGAACGCAGCCCGCATCCTCGACCCGCTCACCGATGCCGATCTCACCGCGGTGAAGTACTACGCGGGCTACCCCGCGGCCGTCGCGGGCCACGAGATCCTGCTCGCCCGCACCGGCTACACCGGCGAGGACGGCTTCGAGCTGTTCACGCGCCCGCAGGACGCCGAGGCGATCTGGGCCGCGCTCACTGCCGCGGGCGCGGCGGACGGGCTGGTCCCCGCGGGCCTGGCCGCGCGTGACACGCTGCGCCTGGAGGCCGGGATGCCGCTCTACGGCAACGAGCTCGGGCCCGGCCTCACGCCGTTCGACGCGGGCCTGGGCCGGGTGGTCAGACTGGACAAGCCCGGGGACTTCGTGGGCCGCTCCGCCCTGGCCAAGCGGGCCGAGACCGAGCCGGTACGCGAGCTCACCGGGCTGGTCGTCCAGTCCCGGCGGGTGCCCAGGCACGGGTACAGCGTGCTCTGGGACGGTGCCGTCAGCGGAGAGGTGACCAGCGGGGCTCCGTCCCCGACTCTCGGCCAGCCGATCGCGATGGCGTACGTTGAGGCCGACGTGATGCGCCAGGCCCGCCAGGCCGGGCCGGACGGTGCGCACGGCAGGCTCGCTGTCGACGTCAGGGGCAGCGCCGAGCCTGCTGTGGCGGTGCCGCTGCCGTTCTACCACCGGCCGGCCTGACCGGCCGGCCACACTCATCGCGCAGAGGAGAGGGCGCCATGACCGCTGTTCCCGACGAGTTGCACTACACCCGCGAGCATGAGTGGGTGGCCATCACGGGGTCCACCGCCTCGGTCGGCATCACCGACCACGCCCAGCACGCGCTCGGCGACGTGGTCTACGTGTCGGTGCCGACCCCGGGGACCAAGGTGACGGCGGGTGAGCCCTGCGGCGAGGTTGAGTCCACCAAGTCGGTCAGCGACATCTTCGCCCCCGTGGACGGTGAGGTGACCGAGGTCAACCCCGAGATCGACGAGAACCCCGGCCTGGTCAACTCCGATCCGTACGGGGCGGGCTGGCTGTTCAAGGTCGCCCTGTCCGTGGCCGACGGCGAGCAACCGCCCGGCCTGATGTCCGCCGCCGACTACCAGGAGCTCATCTCCGCCGAGGAGTAGAGCCTCCTCGGCAAGGAGTGATTCATGCCGGCAACCGCCGAGGATCTGCAGCGCTACGACACCGCGACCGCTCATCTCGAGCCGCCGTTCGCGGTCGTCGACCTGGCCGCGCTGCGCGCCAACGCGGAGGGGATGACCCGGCGCGCCGCGGGCAAGCCGATCCGCCTGGCGAGCAAGTCGGTGCGCTGCCGCGAGCTGGTTACCCGCGCGCTGGGCCTGGACGGCTTCCGCGGCATCCTGGCCTTCACCCTGCCCGAGGCGCTGTGGCTGGCCGAGTGCGGCACCAGCGACGACATCGTGGTCGCCTACCCCACGGCCAACCGGACCGCGCTGGCCCGGCTGGCCGGCGACGCCGCGACCGCCAGGGCGATCACCGTGATGGTGGACTGCCCCGAGCACCTCGACATGATCGAGAAGGCCGTCGCGGCTAGCACGGGCGGGCCCCACCCGGTCCGGGTCTGTATCGACATCGACGCCGGCTACCTGGCCCTGCGCGGGCTGCTGCGCGCGGGCGCGCGCCGTTCACCGGTCCGCACCCCCGCCGACGCCGCGGCCCTGGCCACCGCGATCATGTCCCGGCCCGGGCTGCGCCTGGCCGGGCTGATGGCCTACGAGGGCCAGATCGCCGGGGTCGGCGACAACCTGGCCGGACAGCCACTGCAGACGCTGGCCATCCGGTTCATGCAGCGGAAGTCCGGGGCCGAGCTGGCCCGGCGCCGGGCCGCGATCGTCGCGGCCGTGCGGGCCGTGGCGCCGCTGGAGTTCGTCAACGGCGGCGGCACCGGCTCGGTCGAGAAGACGACAGCCGAGGCGGCGGTGACCGAGATCGGCGCCGGATCCGGGCTCTACCAGCCCCGGCTGTTCGACAGCTACCGGAGCTTCAGCGGCCAGCCCGCGGCCCTGTTCGCGCTGCCCGTGGTGCGCAGGCCGGGACCGGGCGTGGTCACCGCGCTCGGCGGCGGCTACCTCGCCTCCGGCGCGGGCAACCGGGCCAGGCTGCCGGCCCCGTACCTCCCGGCCGGGCTCCGGCTGGACAAGCAGGAGGGCGCCGGCGAGGTGCAGACCCCGCTGCTCGGCGCCGCGGCGGACCGGCTGCGGATCGGTGACCGGGTGTGGTTCCGGCACGCCAAGGCGGGCGAGCTGTGCGAGCGGTTCAACGAGCTGCACCTGATCGACGGCAGCTCAGTGATCGGGACCGTCCCGACTTACCGGGGCGAAGGCAAGGCCTTTGCCTGAGGCTCGCCGTCCAGGCCCAGCGCCCGCAGCAGGCCCTGCAGGTACCCGATCGCGTACGCCCGGCCGCGGGAGCAGTACGCCTCGGACGACGTGTCGCCGAAGGTGCCAGGGTCCCCGATCATCGCGGGCACGTGGTCGTCGATGAGGAATCCGTCGAAGCCTGCGTCCGCGAGCCGGCGCAGCACCGCCGCCGGGAGCACGGCGTCGAGGAAGTACCGGTGGTTGTCCCACATCTGTGCGGCGCTGATCGGCCCGGCCGGCGCGCCGCCCGGGGTGAGCTTGTAGCCCGCGAGTGCGTTGCCGGCGCGGCTACCCCGTCGGCGAACCTGCCCGCGGGCCCGGCGGTGAAACTCCGGCCGCGGCGGGCAGGGCCACGGCCAGCCCGGCCAGCAGCCCACCGTCGACCCGGATGTCCTCACCGGTCACGAAGCTGGCCCGCGGGCTGGCCAGGAAGCAGATCACCTCGGCTACCTCGCTGGGCTGCGCGACCCGGCCCAGCGGGTGCGAGCGGCCCCACCCGGCCATGGTCCGCTGCGTTCCCTCCGGGGTGCCGTCGCTGAACAGGCCGGCCGAATGGCGCAGCATCGGGGTGTCCACCGACCCGGGGCACACGGTGTTCACCCGGACCCCGTGCGCGGCCTCGTCGATCGCCATGGAACGGGCCAGCGCGTTGAGCGCGCCCTTGCTCGCGGTGTAGGCGGCCACGTCGGTCTGCGTGGCCAGCGCCTGCACCGAGGACACGACCACCACCGCTCCCCTGGCACTGCGCCGCAGATGCGGCAGGGCGGCCCGGGCCGCGATGAACACCCCTTTTACGTTGACCGCGAAGGTCTCATCCCAGGTATCAGTGCCGGTGTCGGCGGCTGTCCCGTAGGTCTGGATCCCCGCGGACGTGACCAAGGTGTCCAGACCGCCGTACGCGGTCACCGTGGCCTGGACCGCCGCCTCGACCGAGGCAGGGTCCCTGACGTCCGCGGGCACTGGCAGCGCGGACCCGCCCCGGGCCGTGATCGCGTCTGCGACCGCCTCGGCCCCGGAAGCGTCCACCGAGCACACGCCCACCGAGGCACCCCCGGCGGCGAGCAGCTCGGCCACGGCCCGGCCGATGCCGCTGGACGCGCCGGTCACCAGGGCGGTGGTTCCGGCGTGATCCGGGCTTCCTGAGTGATCCGGCGTTCCGGAGTGATCGGGCATCGGGCGGGGCTACCTCTGCGCCGGCCCAGACCCTGAGTATGACCAGCCCGATAACCGCCAGGCCGACCGCGGCCGCGGCCAAACGGACCTCAGGCCGGGCCGCTTCCTCCCTGGCCTGCTCGCGCAGCCGCCGCATGTTGCCGGACGGGCTGACCCGGTCGGCCAGGATGTCGATGGTCTGCGCCAGGTTCTCCCGGGTCTGCTCGATCTGCGCGACGAGCGCGTCGGGACTGCTGGCCGGGCTCGGGGCGACCGTTCCGCGTAGTTCGACCGCGCCGTCCGGATCGGCCATGGCAAATCGTCCCTTCTGTGCCGACGCTGCCTGAGCATGTCATGAATTCCCACTAGTCTCCCAGGCTGGACCGGGGCGCGCACGGCCAGGCCAAACACACGGCGCCGGACACACGGGCGGTCCCGGGCGTACCGCACCCGGGACCGCCGCTGCGGGTCCTGGCCCGCCGGTCAGCTGGCGGCGCTGGCCAACTGCCCGGCCCGGTGAATGATCAGCTGGCAGCCCAGGATCTGCGGGCCCACCTGGCTGATACTCCGGTCACCGAAGGCCGCCGCCTCGAGCTCTCCCTTGATCAGGCCGGCCAGCCGGTCCCTGGCCACCTCGAGGCCCCGGAGCGCCTGGCCGGTGGCGACGTAGGCCCCCTCGCTGCTGCCGTCGATGGCCTGCGTGTCGGCCTGCAGCGTGGCGGCGCCGAAGTCGCCGACACTGGAGTTGAGCTGCTTGTAGCACTCACCCAGAGGGGTCACGCCGGGAGCGTTCAGCGCCCGGTTCGGGTCGCTGAGGATCTGCGTGATCACCCGGCCGTCGTGCTCGTAGTCGTCGCGCAGCCCGGTCAGGTACATGATGGTCGGCCGGATGTCGGTCTCATCCACCCAGGGGCCAGGGAAGTGGTCCTGGACCACCTCGATCTGGCCGCTGTCCGGGCCGGACGAGGTCGTGCCCTGGCTCGCCGACGGACCGTCGAGACCCAGGTGGCGTACCCCGGGCCCGGCGAACGCGGCGTAGTTGGTGTCGATCTCGGCGGCGTAATCACCGTGATCCCACGCGAACCCGGTGTTCTGCTGGACGCAGGCACCGCTGCAGGTCGCCGGGCCCGTCGACAGGTAATAGTCGGGCCTGGCGAACATCGCGAGCGTCGGCGTCCGGGCCGGGTCGGCGTCCACGAAGTGCAGGATGGCTTCCTCGGTCGGATCCGCCAGGTAGTTGTCGATCTTCTGGGTGGTGCCGGTATACGGGTTAGCCGCGGTGAGATTCGCAACATCGTGCTCGAATGTCCGCACCACGGGCGTATCCGGCCCTGGGTTGCCGGTTAGGTAGAACTCCGGCGCCGTGTCGGCTTCCAGGCCGAACGGGGTGGTGTTGCCCGCGGCGGCCAGCAGCCCGGTGAGGTTCCCGTCCAGCTCGCCGAACGACCCGGCCGGGTAGGTGCACGCCACGTCCGGGGTCACCGCGTTGCCGCTGACCGTGGCTCCGTCGCAGCTGGCCGGGGTGGGCTGGATCGCCCGCCCGACGTTGGCGCCCGCCTCATGGTCACCCTCGTCGGAGCTGACCACGAACAGCGTGTTCGCCGGCGTGATCCCGTCGGTGGCGAGCCGCTTGAAGAACGTTCCGAACGCCTGGTTGTAGTACTGCGCCTGGGCGACGTAGCACGCACTGCCGCTGCCGAGCGCGTCCGGGGCCTTGTAGCAGGGCTCGCCCGGGCCGTCCAGGCCGGTGATGAACTCGTTCCCGTGCAGGTCGGACATATAGATATTGGCTACCTGGACGCCGTTCTCCAGCATGTCGGCCGCGTAGGCCAGGGACTGCGACGCGTTGATGCTGTCGTAACCGGGGAAGCCCGGGTGGTTGGTCAGGAACGCGCCGTTGATCTGGTTCCCGTTCAGGTCGACGAGGTTGCCCGCCGCGTTGGTCACCTGGTAGCCGTCGTGGGTCAGGCTCGCGGTGCCGCCGCCCAGCTGCGGCGCGATGTACCTGTGGCCGAAGAGAGCCTGGTAGCCGGCATAGCCGCCGGGCTCATCCGGCAGCACGTCCGCCACGGCCGTGTGTGACGGCGTGGTCTGCCCGTACTTGACCGCCTCGGCGTTGGTGCAGAACGCGCCGCCCTTCGCGCAGTGCACGGCCAGGCCGATGTAGTCGGCGGTCTCGGGGTCCTTGAAGGAGTCCGGGTCGGCGGCAAGCTGCTGCGCCTCCGGCGAATTGGCGCCGAACGCGTCGGGGATGTCCGGGGTGGGGTTTTCCAGCTCCTGGTTCACCGTGGCGATCTCGCCCACATTGCAGCCGGCCCGGGTAAACGGAACCCAGGGTGCCGGGGCGACCGTGTCCGGCTTGACCGGCGGGTTCGTGGTGGCCGGCGGGGTCGGCGAGTACACCAGGTTCGGGTTGGTGTCGTGCCCGGCGTTCGGGGTCGACGCCGTGTCGTCGATCGCGTCGTTCCAGTAGGTGAAGATGGTGGCCGGGTCGGTCGTGCCGTCGGCGTTATACGCCTGGTAGCTGTTGGCGATCCCGTCCCCGTGCCGGTCGCCGTACAGCCCGGTGGCGGTCGTGAGCAGATCGTCCCCGGTGTGCGCGATCAGCGGGGTGTGGCTGTTCGACAGGAACGTGCCGTTCGCCTCGAGGAAATGCAGCAGATTCGGCAGCATCTGCAGGTCCGAAGGGACGTTCGGGTTATCCCTGAAGAAGTGCACATTGTCAAAGCCAATCTGCACCACGTGCTTGATGCCATTGGTGAGATGACAGGTGTTCGCCCCGGCCTGGCCATTTGCCGCGGTCGGCCGGGAGGCCGAGGCCAGCCCGGGAGTGGCGCTTGCCGCCACGAAGAGCGCGCCCACCAGGGCCGCGCTTCCTGCGACGGCGATGGCCCGCAGACCCCGCCATCGAGCATCAATCCGTCCACGCTGCCGGTTCGGATGCCGCATCCGCTCCTCCTTCTCGGGGCCGCTCGTCCGGTCGCGAGGCCGGATGTTCCAGCCGGTGACGCTAAGGGACCTGATCAAACTTCAGGCGACGGCAAGGCAGCGGCTAAGACAACCTTTTCGCGCCTTGAGATGCCGCTGGGGAACGCTGGAAACCAGTGGGTACCGCCCTTTAGCCTGAACCTTGATCACGTCCGACGCAATACGCGTCACGTCATGACATCGACCGTTCTCGCTGCGTGCCAAGGGCAAACAGCAGAGCGTCAACCAGCGCCAGGTACTTCACGGCCTGATCCTTGGTTACCCGCTGCGGATCCGCCGTCGCGGAATTGCGCAGCGTGACCACGCCATCGACCGCGCGGACAATGGATTCGGGCACCAGCCCCTGATCCCGGGCGAAGCGGGCAATGGCCGTCGGGTCACCGGTCCCCACCGGCACCAGCTTGCCGCTGGAACCGAGCAGGTCCCGCAGGGCGGCCTCGACGGCGCCGAGCGACTGGGTGATGGCCGCCGCCGGGTCGTCATCGGCCGTGGCCGCGAACCTGAGCAGAACCGGGATCGGCGCCGCGCCCGTGCCCACGGTCGGTATCGCCGACACCGTGGCGGTCAGCTCGGCCTTGGCCTGGCCGGCGATCCGGTCGAACTCGGCATCGCCCTGCCCGGCGCGCAGCCGCCGCAGACCGGAGGCCAGCTGCATCAGGATGTCCACGATCGGGCGGCGGAGAAACACCACGATCGCGACGATGGCCACCGGCCACGCGAGCGCCTTGACAAACTCGACGATGAATTGCAATCCGGACATGCGATGACCGTAGCCGAAATGGCCCTGCGCCGGGCCAGGCTGTCCTCGCTAAGCCGAGGCGATTCCGTTCTGGTAAGCGAAGCTGACCGCCTGCGCCCGGTCTCGGGCTCCGATCTTGGCCAGCAGGTGATTGATGTGGCTCTTCACGGTCGCCTCGCTGACCACGAGGTCGCTCGCGATCTCCGCGTTGGACAGGCCCGCGGCGATGAGCTGCAGCACCTCGGCCTCGCGCGGCGTGAGGCCGTTCGGCAGCGGCCGGCCGGGCATCGCGGGGCCCGTGACGTCCTGGGCGGCACCCCCGTCCGCGCCGGCCGGGGACGGATGGGCGATCGCGTCCACCAGATGGTGCTGCACCGCGGGGTCGATGACCGCCTGGCCGGCGACGACCTGCTGCAGCGCCCGCAGGATCTCGTCCGCGCCAGCGTCCTTGGTCAGGTAGCCCCGGGCGCCGGCGCGCAGCGCCTCGATGACCGACCGGTCGTCCGCGTAGGTGGTGAGCACGATCACCTTGATCCCGGGCTCCCGCTCACGGAGCCTGCGGGTGGCCTCGACACCGTCGCAGCGCGGCATCCGCAGGTCCATCAGCACGACATCTGGCCGCAGCGCCGCGGCCCGGTCCACGGCCTCCTCGCCGTCGCCCGCCGTCCCCACGACCTCGACCTGGGGCAGCAGGCCGAGCAGCAGGACCAGCCCGTCGCGCACCACCCGCTGGTCGTCGGCGAGCAGCACCCGGATGGGGCCGGTCACGCCGGCACCCACAGCTCCACCAGGAACCCGGTCCGGGTCGGGGCCGCGGTCAGCCGGCCCCCGAGCAGCTCGGCCCGCTCCCGCATGCCGGTCAGCCCGTACCCGCGGCTACCCCGGTCGGCGACAGTGCTGGGCGCGGGACCGGCACCGTTGGCCGCGCCGCTGGCCGGGCTGCGCACCGCGCGGCCGGCCGTGCTGCTGACCGTGTTGTAGGCCGGTGCTGGCTGGCCGGGGCCGTAGTCCTCGACCGCCAGGTGGGTACCGTGCGGCTGGTAGCACAGGCGCACCTCAACGCGGCAGGCGTGGGCGTGCTTGCGGATGTTCGTGAGCGCCTCCTGGGCCACCCGGTACAGCGCCAGCCGGACCTGGGGATCGAGCCCGTGCGGCGTGCCGGTGACCGCGACCTCGCAGCGCAGCCCGCTGTCGCGCTCGAACTCCTCAGCCAGCCCGGCCAGCCGCTCCGGCCCGGGCAGCTCGTCGTCGCGGAGCATGCCGATCGCCCGCCGCGCCTCCTGCAGCCCGGACTTGGCCAGATGGTGGGCGCGCTCGACGGCGTCGGTCAGCCGGGCGTCCGCCGAGTCCTCGATGGCCAGCAGCCGGGCGCCCTCCAACTGCAGGGCGAGCCCGGACAGCGAGTGCGCGAGCACGTCGTGCATCTCCCGGGCCAGACGCTGCCGTTCGGCCAGTGCCGCCGCGCGCACCTCGGCGTCCTGGGCGCGCTCGAGATCGAGCAGCAGCCGCTCGATCTGGTAGCTGTCCCGGTCCAGCCGCCGGCTGAGCACCACGACCGCCACCGCGAACCCGGGCAGGGTGGCGGTCAGCACGCTGGCCGCGTCGGGCGTGTGGCCGTGGGCGTGGGCCGCTGCCGCGGCCAGCACCAGGATCACGCCGATCCCGGCCACGCTCGCGGCGACCAACAGCCGGTCGCGCCGGGCCGACAGGATCCTCATTGCCGCCAGCGCCAGGATGAGGAAGCCGAGGGAGCCAGCGGTCCCGCGCTGCAGCCAGGCCAGGACCACCGAGCCGACCGCCAGCGGCACAAACGGCACGACCAGCAGCCCCCGGCAGCCTTGGGCATCCAGAGCGCCGCCACCGCGCCGATCTCGACCGCGGCCAGCGCGATCAGGACCGCCAGCGGCTCGCCGTGCAGGCCGGGATGCGGCTGCTGGCGGACCGCGATGACCAGCACGAGCGCGAGGATGACCAGGCTGACCGGCCGGAGCCGCCGCATCACGGCGTCGCGCTGGGCGCGGGCCAGCCGCACCGCCGCCAGCGTCGGGTTCGCCGACCGGTCGGTGTCCATATGAGCCAGGGTACGGCGCGGCCTGGCGCGGGTCGCCGTCCCTGCGGTTGATCTCACGGCCGCCCGGGCTCCACCCGGAGGTGACGGTCTCCAACCCAGGGTGGAGCGCCGGGCCCGCGCC
This sequence comes from uncultured Actinomycetota bacterium, assembly GCA_963739645.1. Taxonomy (GTDB): domain Bacteria; phylum Actinomycetota; class Actinomycetes; order Streptosporangiales; family Streptosporangiaceae; genus JASHPR01. Next base: position 91,144 of record CAVUBM010000086.1, on the reverse strand, counting down.
AAGATCCGCCCAGGCGCCGAAGACGCGACAGGCTCCTGGGCGCGATCGTGGTCCATGTCCGGCCACGAACGTCCGGGCGTCATGTACTCGCAGAGACTGGAGAGTCTGATGTTCTTCCTGATCGGCAAGCGCTACCCCCTGTTCCACGCGCACGTGACCCCCGGGGCGGCGCTGAGCTTGCTGGTGACCTTAACCCTGGGCGCTCTGGCCTGGACCGCGATCGGCACCGCGGTCACCACGCTGATCCCCGCGGCCCAGTCCGCCGGCCCGGTGCTCATGCTGACCTACATCCCCGTGATCCTGTTCTCCGGCGCACTCGGCTCGCAGGCGGGCGCGCCCCACTGGCTGTCGACCGCCACGAGCTACCTGCCCGCCAAACCGATCATCAGCGCGGCAGCTCAGGCGCTGCAGCACAGCGGCGGCGGGATCGCGTTCATCTCCGGGCGTGATCTCGCGGTGCTCGCCGCCTGGGCCGCGGTGGGCGTGATCGCGTCGGTCTGCTTCTTCCGGTGGGACCCGGTGCGGCCGCAGCACGCGCACGCCCCGGGGACGCACGGCGGCCGCGCATAGGATGCGGCTCATGGCGGTACGGCAGACCCCCGAGCGGCAATCCCCTGGGCCGCAGGCCCCGGTGCAGGCAGTGATCTTCGACTGGGGCGGGACGCTGACCCCGTGGCACACAGTGGATCATGTGCGGCTCTGGCAGGAGGTCTGCGCGCGGCACTACGCCGACGAGCATGCGCAGCGGCATGCCGCAGCGATCCGCGAAGCCGAGCAGGAGCTCTGGCGGGCAGCCGAAAGCGATCACCGCAGCGCCACCATCGACCACGTGTTCGCCCGGGCCGGGGTGGAACCCACCGACAGCTTCCTGGCCAGCTACTTCGAGGCCTGGGAGCCGCACACGCTGACCGACCCGGAGGCCGCGGGGGTGTTCCGGCAGCTGCGCGGGCGCGGGATCAGGATCGGTGTGCTGTCGAACACCATGTGGCCGCGGAGCAGGCACGAGGAGATCTTCGGCCGGGACGGGATGCTCGACCTGATCGACGGCGCCGTCTACACCAGCGAAATCGACTGGACCAAGCCGCATCCGGAGGCGTTCCGGGCCGCGATGACCGCGGTCGGGGTCAGCGACCCGGCCGCGTGCGTGTTCGTCGGTGACCGGCCCTACGACGACGTGTACGGCGCCAAGCAGGCGGGCATGCGCGCGGTGCTGATCCCGCACAGCGAGGTGCCCGCGTTCGCCGACGCCGAGCCCGACGCGGTCATCAGCCGGCTCTCCGAGCTCCTGCCGCTGATCGACTCCTGGCAGGGCGGCTGAGCCACCGGGCCCGGGCGCACGGTCACCCGAAGAAGTACACGCGGAACGCGAGCACGGCGGCGACCAGGGCGATCGCCAGCAGCGCCTTGACGGCCAGGCCCTTCTCGTAGCGGACCGTGACGCGGATCTCGTCCTCGAACGAGAGAGCCGGGGCACGTCGATGATCCCGGTGAGCTCACCGTCGGCGAGCGTGGCCCCCACCAGCAGATCGGATTCGGCCTCCTCGGCCGGGTCGGGAAGGACGCCGACGTCGCTCACCTCGTCGATCGCGAAGCCGGCCTGGCGCCCGCCCGCCTCGGCCACGAGCAGGCGGCCCGGCGGTGCGTCCGCGGCCAGCCCGAGCAGGCCCGCCAGGTCGACCACGGGCAGGATCTGGCCGCGCACGTTCTTGATGCCGAGCAACTCCGGCCTGGTCCCGGGCACGGCTTCCACCCGGCCGAGCTCGGACACCTCCCGCACGTGCTCGACGGGCATCGCGTAAGCCTCGGCCGCCACCCGCAGCCGCACGTAAACCGACACGCACGTCCGCCCGTTCCTCGGGCCCCAGGGCGGAGTCGAGCTCTTCCACCAGCGCGTCAAGGCGTCCCGCGGTGGCGGCCCACTGCGTTTGCTCGGCCGCGAGCTGATCGGCCGCCTCGCGGATCTGCTGGATCGCGGTGTCCACCTGGTCCGCGGCGGACTTCTGCTGCTGGGTGGCGAGGATGGACTGTTCCAGCATGGCCGCGGTCGACTCCATCAGGTCGCCGACCTCGCGGGCCTGCCGGGTGCCCTCCTCGGTGACCATAATCGTCGTGTTGGTCTCGTCCTGCACCCCGGTGATGATCACGTTGATCGACTCGGTGGAGTGCACCGACCGCTCCGCGAGCTTGCGCACCTCGGCCGCGACCACGGCGAAGCCCTTCCCCGCCTCACCGGCCCTGGCCGCCTCGATCGCGGCGTTGAGCGCGAGCAGGTTGGTCTGGGCCGCGATGTCGTTGATCAGCTCGACGATCTCGCCGATCTTCTGCGCTCGCTCACCGAGCGAGAGCGCGCGCTGGGCGATCGTCTCAACCTTGTCCTGCATGTCGCGCATGGTGTCGCCGGTCCGCTCGGCCACCCTGGCCACGGCGTGCGCGTTGTCGGCGATCGAGCCGGCCGTGGTGGCCAGCTCCTCGATCGTGGCGGACGTCTCCGCCACGGCGGAGGACTGCTCGCTGGTCACCGCGGTCGCGTTCTTCGCCGCCAGCCGCAGCTCGCCGGTGACCTCGCCGAGCACGGCCGAGGTGGACCTGAGCCGGTTGAGCAGCCCGCTCAGCCGCTCCAGCACGGTCTTCAGCTCCCGCTCCCGGTCGAACGAGCGGCCCAGCATCCTGATCGCGAACAGCGCGAACCCGATACCGGCCAGCACGGCGAGGACGGCGGCCACGATCCCGATCGCGGTCGCCTCGGCCGCGGTCGAGTCCGCGCTCGCCTGGGCCGCGTCCGCGCGCCGTTCCTGGGCCACATCAAGCTGGTTCAGCGGCCGCAGCACGGCCACCTCGGCTACGGCCAGCCGGTTGACCGCCTTGCTCTGGCGCGCCGTGTTCGTCCCCCCGGCCCCGCGGATCTGTCCGAACAGCACGTAGAAGGCTTCGTTGCCGGCCCGGGCCTGCATAAGGAGCCTGGCTTCGTCGGGCGGCTGGGTGTGACCCAGCGTGGCCGACGTGGCCGCGAACAGGTCCCGCTCGGCGCGGATTTCGCCCAGGGTCTCCGAATCCGGGGTGACCAGGTACTCGTTCATCGCCTCGTGCTCGTGCCAGAACGTGGCGTTGAGCTGCTGGGTCAGGCTCGCGTCGTGGCGCGCGTCGACGGCCGCGGCCGACCGGCCCAGGGCGTCCTCGTACCGCCAGATGCTCACGCCGATCGACGCCGCGATCACGGCCACGGCCGCCACGCTCACCGCCGCGACGCGCCGCGCCGCCCCCCTCATCAGGCCATCAGGCATTCGTTTGTGCGCTTTCTGCCCCGTTTTGCACGGCGATCCCCGGTGTTTCGCCCCTGGCGCATGACCTACCCATTAACAGCGCAGACGTATCGACTGACTACATTCCGTGGTCTCTGGCCCCGCGCTCACCGGTCGGCCGCGGCGATGATGGCCGAGGCAGGCCCGAGGGTGGCGACCATGGTCAGGGCCAGCACGGAGCCGGTGATGACCAGCGCCGGGGCCAGCGGGATATAGGGCCCGCTGCCGGTGGCGGCCCTGGCCACCGCGGTCAGGGTGGTCACCGCGGTCGCGGTCCCGAGGCCGAGGCCGGCCACGGTGGCCACGGCGGCCTGGCAGGCGGTCATCGACAGCAGCTGCCGGGGCGTGGCGCCCACACGGTGCAGCAGCAGGAGCATCCGCCGCCGCTCGACGGTCGCCATCACCAGCGTGTTGACCACGGTGACGGCGGCCAGGAGCACGATCACGGCCAGGATGAGGTTGCTGACCAGGTCGTTCTGCGCGTCCATCCGCTGGTACTGGGCGTTCACCACCTGCCGGCTCGCGACCTGCAGCCCGGGGAAGCGGGCGGCCAGGCCCGTGGTACCCAGCCCCGTGGTACCCAGCCCCGTGGTAGCAAGCCCCGTGGTAGCAAGCCCCGTGGTAGCAAGCCCCGTGGTAGCAAGCACTGGCCGGCCCGGGCCCGTGCCGCCCCGGACCAGGATCTGGCCCAGCGCGGGCGAGCCGAGATGCCCGGCTGCGGCCGCCGCCGGAATCATGACGTCGGCGAAGCCCACGGACCGGCTGTAGATGGCGGTTACCCGCGCCCGGTACGCGGCGCCGTCGGGCAGGTGGACGGTGATCCGGTCCCCGACCCGCACGCCCAGGTCCCCGCCGGCCGCCTCCTGCTGGCTGACCGCGATGTCGCCGGGCCCGAACCGCCGGAGGCTGCCGGAGGTGACGCCGAGATCAAGGACGCTGGCCGGAGGGCCGCCCGTGACCACCTCGCCGGTGATCAGGTCAAGATCGGGATCGTCGACCGCGATGGGGGCCGGCGTCAGGCCCACGGCGGCGGTCACCCCGGGCTGGCGGGCGATGGCGGTCAGCGCGGCCGGCGCCAGCCCGGGCCCGGGGGCGGTGACCACATCGGTGGCGATCAGCCGCTGCCGCCCCTGGACCAGCGCGGCGTGACCGATGGTCGCATCCAGGAAGTAGACCGTGCCCGCAAACGCGATGCCCAGCGCGATGGGGATCACCGCGGAGGCCATCCGCCGGGGCCGGGCCCGGATGTCGGCCAGCGCGAGCCGCCCGCCGACCCCGCCGCAGGCGCGGACCGGCAGCCGCAGCGCCAGTTCCGCGGCCGCGACCAGCATGGGACCGAGCAGCGCGATCGTGATCATCAGCGTGAGCAGCAGGCTGAGCGCCAATCCGAGCCGCTGGCTGGCGCCCACCCGGGACATCGCGAACACCAGCGCCCCGGACCCGGCCAGCGACGCGGCGCCGAGCACGATCCGGACCGGGTGTGGCCAGCGGCGGTCGGCGTGCGCCTCGCGCAGCGCGTCGGCGGGCCGCGCCCGGCCGGCCCGCCGCGCGGCCAGCAGACCAGACAGCGTGGCCACGATCACCCCGGCCCCGGTCGCGCCGAGCAGCAGCCACGGGCTGTGCCACGCGACCGTGGACGGCGGCATCAGCCCGTGGGTGACCATCGCGCGCATGCCAGCGGCCGCGAGCCACAGGCCGGGCAGCCAGCCCGCCGCGCCGCCCAGGATGCCCAGCGCGGTGAGCTCGGCCAGGACCGCGCGCTGCACCTGGCCCGGGGACGCGCCGATCGCGCGCTGCAGGGCGTAGTCGTGATGACGCTGGCCCACCGCCAGGGCCACGGTCCCGGCCACCACGAACAGGGCGATCAGAACCACGTCGACACCGGCGCTGCCGCCGATCTCCAGCAGGTTGATGTTGTCGCCGGCCGCGGCCAGGTCCTCGGCCGGCCCGCGCCCGGCGCCGGTCACCACCGTGTACCGGGCGGACCCTGGCCCAGAGCGGAGCCGCCCAGCATCGAGCACAGCAGTGATGCGGGCCGCCAGCGCCGCCGGCGCTGCCCCAGAAGCGCCGGTGACGCCGACGAGGTCGGCCTGGCCCGGGTGACCGTAAAGCGCGGCGGCCTGGGCGGGAGCGAAGAACACCGAGGTGGCCGACGCCACGTCGTCCCGGCCGTCCGCGGCCACACCGACCACCGAGAACGCCGGGCAGGTCCTGGCCGGCCAGCCGCACCCGGCTGCCCACCCGCAGGCCGGCCGAGCGGGCCAGGCCCGCCCCGATTACGGCCTGGCCCGGGCCGGACGGCGCGGTCCCCGCCTCCAGCCGGAACGGCGTCAGCGCCGCGCTCGGCCAGCCGTGCCCGGCGAGCGCCACCGTGCTGCGGCTCGCCGCGGCCCCGGTCCCCGTGCTTCCTGTTACCGGACTCCCGGTGATCACCCGGCCGTGGCCCAGGTCGAGCGCGACCGGGAACGAGACGTCGGCAATGGCTCCGGACACCCCGGGGATCGCGGCCAGGCGGCCGGCCAGGGCGGCGGGCACCCGGCGGTAGCCGGGCAGCGCCAGGCGCTCGGTCTCGGCGTCCTCACCCCGGCCGAACGTGGCGCTGAGCTGCTGGCGGCCGGTTACGACCACCGCCGCCCCCGCGAGCCGGTCCGGGGGCACGACGGTGCGGGCGCCGGTGGCGACGAACGAGGCCGAGATGACCATGACCATCGCGCTGAGCGTGACCGCGATCAAGGTTCCGGCCAGCAGCGCCGGGCGGTGCCGGAGCGTGGCGGCGAGCTGCCGCAGCGCGGCTCTCATCGCTGGCCGGCCAGGTCGCGGAGGACGCGGGTGACCTGCCCGGGGCCGGGGCGGTCCAGCTCGTCGACGAGACGCCCGCCGGCCAGGACCAGAACCCGGTCCGCGTGGCCGGCCACGGCCGGATCGTGGGTTACCACCACCACGGTCTGGCCGAGGTCGTCGACGGCCTGCCGCAGCAGGGTCAGCACGTGCTCGGACGTCACCAGGTCGAGTGCGGCCGTCGGCTCGTCCGCGAAGACCACTTCCGGGCTGGTGATCAGGGCCCGGGCGATCGCGGTGCGCTGCTGCTGGCCGCCGGACAGCGTGTGCGGCAGCCGCCCGAGCTGAGCCTCGATCCCCACCCGCGCGGCGAGCTCGCGCACCTGGTCGCGGTGCACGCGCCGCCCGTCCAGGCGCAGCGGCAGCGCGATGTTCTCCGCGACCGAGAGCGTGGGGACCAGGTTCAGGGACTGGAACACGAAGCCGACCCTTCGGCGGCGCAGTACCGACAGCCTGCGGCGGCTGAGGTCCGTCAGGTCGGTTCCGGCCAGCCGGACGGTCCCGCTGGTCGGCGCGTCCAGGCCGGCCGCGCACTGCAGCAGGGTCGACTTCCCCGACCCGGTCACTCCCATGACGGCGGTGAGCGAGCCGCGGGTGAAGGCCGCCGAGACGTCCTGCAGCGCGAGCACGCCGCGGCGCCGGCCGCCGTAACACTTGGTCACGGACTCGAGCACCACCGGTTCTGGCGGCCGTGTCGCCGGGTTCAGGGACAGCCCAGGGGCGATGCCCGTGATCACAGGGGTGAACGGAGCGGTGGTCGGCATGGCTTCGAGTCTGGCTCGGGCCCGGTGGCCAGACCATCGGAGCAGCCCCCGAATCGGGGCTGAAGCCAGCCTCACCCCCGGTCCGGGGGAAGGCACCCGCGCGCCGCCCGGCAAGCCCGGACCTCGCGTTCTGCCCAGCGGCGGCGGCGCCGCCCTGCTCGAGCACCTGGCCGGGGTGGACCGCTCCGAGCCGCAGTGGATGCTGCTGCTCATCGAGTTCCGGGTGCACGCGGCCAGGGACCCGGAGATCAACCGGCGTTATGCCGAAGCGCATGAGCGAACGATCAGCGGGCTGGCGAGCGTACTGGCCGGTCTTCAGGAGCAGGGTGAGGAGCTTCCGCTTCCCCCCGCGGCAACTGGCCGAGTTCATGCTGACCGTGGGCTTCGGCGCCGCGCTGGAGCAGGCGGTGGCGCGGTCGGTCGAGGCGGGCCTGCATGCGGCGGGCGTGCCCGGCCCATGCGCCGAGGTGCACGTGGTGAGCGCGATCCAGCGGCACCCGGAGACCGGCAAGGTCCGGCGGTTCGTCCCACTGCCCGACGCCGCGACGGCTCAGACCGCCTCGATGAGGATGACGGCGGCCGCCAGGGGCCGCTGCGGCGGAATCGCCAGGCCGATCCCGGCCAGCGCGGCGCCCGAGGCCTCGACGCCGGGTACCCGGTCATCCGCCAGGCCGGCCGCGCCGAGCAGCCGCTCCCCCGGCGTCACGTCGGTCACCAGGTAGCGGCGCGCCGGGTCAAGCCCCGGCACCCGCAGCGCGGCCGGCTGATCGTTCCTCGGCTCGTCCAGCTGGACGTAGCTCATCAGGGCCGCCGACCGGTCGTGCGCGACGACACCGTGCATCCACGCGGTGTCGTCGGGGGTGTCGACCCGGACCACGCGGCCGGTGTGGATGAGGGCCCGGTGCTGTTTGTAGAGCCCGATCCACGCGGCGAGCCCGGCGAGCTCCTCCTCGCTGGCCTGGGTGAGATCCCATTCGATACCCAGGTGCCCGAACAGGGCGGTGGCGCAGCGCAGCGGCAGCGGCATGTACCGGCCGGTCTGATGCGAGAACGGCGCGGAGACGTGCGCGCCGAGGTACTCCGGCGGCACCAGCTGGCCGGTCCAGCGCTGGATGGGCTGCCGGGCGAGCGCGTCGGTCATGTCCGAGGTCCAGACGCGCTGGACCCGTTCCAGCATCTCCAGGTCGACCCGGCCGCCGCCGGCCGCGCACGACTCCCACTCGACGTCCGGATGCCGCTGCCGGAGCCGGTCCAGCAGCGCGTAAACCGCGAGCGCCTGGCCGTGCGCGGCGGGGGCACCCGCGCGCGTGCCGCTGCCCGCGTCGACGATGTCCCGGTTGCAGTCCCACTTGACGTAGGAGACCGGGTACTCCGACAGCAGGCTGCTGATCCGGTCGAACAGGTACCCAGCGGCCTCCGGCCGGGTCAGGTCGAGGACGAGCTGATGCCGCTGCAGCGGCGGCACCCGCCCGCCGGCGGACAGGATCCAGTCCGGATGGGACCGGTACAGTTCCGAGTCCTGGTTCACCATCTCCGGCTCGATCCACAGGCCGAACTGCAGGCCGCGGGCCCGCACGTGGTCCGCGAGACGGTGCAGGCCGCCAGGCCAGACCGCGTCATCGACCCACCAGTCACCGAGCCCGGCCCGGTCGCTGCGGCGGCCAAGGAACCAGCCGTCGTCGAGCACGTACCGCTCCACCCCTAGGCCCGCGGCGATGTCGGCCAGCCTGGCCAGGGTGCCGAACTCGTGCCGGAAGTACACCGCCTCCCAGACGTTGAGATTCACCGGGCGCGGTGAGCGCGGATGCGCGGGCAGCGACCGTAGGTAGCCGTGGAACTGCTCGGACAGGTCATCCAGCCCGGCCCGGCTGGCCGCGAGATAGACCCAGGGCGTGGTGTAGGACTCGCCCTCGGCGAGCGTGATCTCACCGGGCAGCAGCAGCTCGCCGCCGCCGATCGTGGTCACGCTCGGCCGCAGCCGCTGGCCCGACGGCACCCGCTCCACGCGGTACACGGTGTTTCCGCTCCAGGCGACGTGCACGCCGAAGACCTCGCCGCCGCCGAAGCCGAACCCGGCGACGTCCCGGTAACGACGGTGGCCTGAGTCATGCCCGTATGGCCCTGGTCGGCCATCGCGTAGCCACAGCCGTCGCCCAGCCGTGGCGCTGCATCGCGCTACGAGCGTCTGCCGACCGGTGATCCGACCACCGAGCCCAGCCGCGCCCCGGGCCATCGGGCATCTAGGGGTCGCCGCCGGCGTTGGTCAGCGGCCGGGCCCGACGCACCGCCGCGTCTCCGCCTACGGTCGCCAGGTGCACCCGCTGGTGATCGGACGGTCCGCTTCACCCGCGCCGGCAGGCCGGAGTGCTCGGACCGCCGCGGGCCGGGGCGGCGACGGCCAGTGCGCGGCTGGCCGCCGGGTGCCCGCCGCGGCGTTCAGCCGGTGGCCGGACGGCCGAGGCGAGTCAGCCCTCGCCGGGCCGGGCAGGAGCGCGCAGGGCGGGCCGCCGCAGGTGCGCCGCGGCATCGGCAGGCTCGATCCGCGGGGCACCCGGGGACCGGCAAGGTCAGCGGTTCGTCCCGCTGCACAGGATCGCCCGTTGCCGGGCTGGCCCCGTCGGCCCGCACCGGGCCCGCGCCGAGGTTGGCCCCGGCGCGGCGAGCCCGCCGGTACCGTGCGGGCGGGGGGACTCGAACCCCCATAGTGTTTCCACCAACAGGACCTAAACCTGCCGCGTATTCCAATTCCGCCACGCCCGCCTGCGCGTCAGACGCCGAGCTCCTTCCGGAGCCTGGCGACGTGACCGGTGGCCTTGACGCCGTATTGTGCCTGCTCGATCCGGCCGTCCTCGCCGACCACGAACGTGGACCTGATCACGCCGACCGTGGTCTTCCCGTACATCTTCTTCTCCCCGTAGGCGCCGTACGCCTTGAGCACCTCACGGCCGGGGTCGGACAGCAGCGGGAAGGTCAGGCCCTCCTTGTCGCGGAACTTGGCCAGCTTGGCCGGGGAGTCCGGCGAGATGCCGAGCACCGTGTAGCCCGCGTCGGACAGGTCGCTCCGGCTGTCACGGAAGTCGCAGGCCTGCTTGGTGCAGCCGGGCGTCATCGCCGCCGGGTAGAAGTAGATGATCACCTGCTTGCCGCGCAGCGCCGACAGGCTCACCTCGTTCCCGTCGGCGTCGGGCAGGGTGAAGTCGGGCGCCAGGTCCCCTGGCGCCAGCCGGTTGTCGGTCACGGTGCTCCCTTCGCGGCAGTCCAGTGGCCCCAACGCTACCGGGCCGCGGCCGGCCTAACCCAGCAGCGCGGCGATGATCGGGGCGAGCGCGCGCAGCGCCCGGCCCCGGTGGCTGATCGCGTCCTTGGCCTCCGGCGCCATCTCGGCGGTGGTCAGCCCGCCGAGGGCCGGGTCGCCGCCCCGGGCCAGCTCGGACGTTTCGGGCACGAAGATCGGGTCGTAGCCGAACCCGTTCGTGCCCAGCGGCTCGCGGATCAGCGTGCCGGACACGGTGCCCTCGGTGACCTGCTCCCGCCCGGACGGCAGCACCAGCGCGGCCGCGCAGGCGAAGTGCGCCCCGCGCCGCTCGTCGGGCACGTCGGCCAGCTGGGCCAGGACCAGCCACAGGTTGGCCTCGTCGTCGCCGTGCCGGCCGGACCAGCGGGCCGACAGCACGCCGGGCATGCCGTTCAGCGCGTCAACGCACAGGCCGGAGTCGTCGGCCACCGCGGGCAGGCCGGTGAACCCGGCGATCGCCCGCGCCTTCAGCAGCGCGTTCTCCGCGAACGTGGCCCCGGTCTCGGCCACGTCGGGCGCGCCGGGGAAGTGCGCCGAGCCCGGCCAGGTCGACCTCGACCCGGCCCTTCTCCAGGATCCTGGTCAGCTCGGCCAGCTTGTGCTGGTTGGCCGTGGCCAGGACCAGCCGCGGCCGGGCCAGTTCCCCCGCAGCCGGCTCGGTGTTCATATCGCTAGCGGTGCTCATGCCGTCGCAGCCTCAAGCGCCCGGCGCTGCAGCTGGGTCAGCTCCGCGCACCCGGCCACGGCCAGCGTGAGCAGCTCGTCGAGCAGCTCGCGCCCGAACGGCTCGCGCTCGGCGGTGCCCTGGACCTCGACGAACCTGCCGTCGCCGGTGCAGACCACGTTCATGTCGGTCTCCGCGGCCACGTCCTCCTCGTAGCACAGGTCGAGCCGGGGCTGCCCGTCCACGATCCCGACGCTGACCGCGGCCACCGACGTGACGAGCGGGTCGCCGCCCTTAAGCCGCTTCCGGCCGCGCAGCCAGCCGATCGCGTCGGCCAGCGCCACGTACCCGCCGGTGATCGCGGCGGTGCGGGTGCCGCCGTCGGCCTGCAGCACGTCGCAGTCGATGATGATCGTGTTCTCGCCCAGCGCCTTGGCGTCGATGGCAGGCCCGCAGGGACCGGCCGATCAGCCGCGAGATCTCCTGCGTGCGGCCGCCCTGGCCGGCCCTTGACCGACTCCCGGTCGCCGCGCGTGTTCGTGGCCCGCGGCAGCATCGCGTACTCGGCGGTGACCCAGCCCAGCCCGCTCCCCCGGCGCCAGCGGGGCAGCTCCTCGGCCACGCTGGCCGCGCAGAGCACGCGGGTGGCGCCGAACTCGACCAGCACCGATCCCTCGGCGTGATCGAGCCAGCCCCTGGTGATCTTTACCTCGCGCAGCTGCTCAGGGCTGCGTCCGTCCGGTCGCGACATGCCCGCCAGCGTATCGGTCCGCCGGGCCGGATCGGGCCACGGACGACGCAGCCGACCGCGAGCCGGGTCAGTACGCGGCCCGGTCCGGCGTCCCGGCCTCGATCCACGCGGTACACCGCGCCGCACGCCCTCGGCCAGCGGAACCTGCGGCCTCCAGCCCAGGTCACGGTGGGCCCGCTCGACCGCCAGCGCACTGCGCTGCAGCTCGCCGGGCCGGGCCGGGGCGAACTCCGGGTCCACCGGGCGGCCGGCCGCCTCGCCGATGAGCTGGGCCAGGTCCGAGCACGCTGACCTCGGTCCCGGTGCCGATGTTCCAGGTGCCCGGCCGGCCGCCGGTCGGCCGCGGCCAGGAACGCGCGCGACCGCGTCGCCGACGTAGACGTAGTCGCGGGTCTGCGCGCCGTCCCCGTAGATCGACCGGCCGCTCCCCGGCGAGCACCCGGGCGCAGAAGATCGGGATCACCCCGGACTCGCCCGCCGGGTCCTGCCGCGGGCCGTACACGTTGGCCAGCCGCAGGACCGTGTGCCCGGTCCCGTGCAGCCGGTTGTACAGGCCGACGTACTGCTCGGCGCAGTACTTGGCGATGCCGTACGGCGACTCGGGCAGCGGCAGCACGTCCTCCAGCGACGGGATCGGCGCGTCCCGGCCGTACAGCGCGCCGCCGGTGGAGCAGAACAGCACCCGCGCGCCCGGCCGCCCGGGCCGCCTCGAGCACGTTGACGGTGCCGACCACGTTGGTCTGGGCGTCGTCGGCCGGGGCCGCCACCGAGACCCGCACGTCGATCTGCGCGGCCAGGTGGCAGATCAGCTCGGGCCTGGCCTGCTCGACCAGCGCGGTCAGCGACGCCGGCGTCGGTGACGCTCAGCTTGTGCAGCGCGGCCTGGGCAGTCCAGCCGGGCCAGCCGCCCCGCGGACAGGTCGTCGACCACGGTCACCTCGTCCCCCCGGGCCAGGAGCGCGTCGGTCAGGTGTGAGCCGATGAAGCCGGCGCCGCCGGTGACGAGTACGCGCATGGGAGGTGAGTTTATGTGCAGCCGCTGGCCGGCCCGCACGCACCCGCGTGCCATCTCACCTGCACGGACGAATCCGGATACACCCGCTCACCCCATGTGCCGTTACGCGATGCCCGCGTCCTAATCGAGCACCAGCCTCAGTCCCGGCGACGCGAGATACGACTCCCCGCTGAAGGCCCCGTCCGCCTCATCGAGCGTGCGGTCGCTGTCGTTCCACGGCACCAGGTGGGTCGAGCACGAGCTCGCCCGCCCCGGCCCGGTCGGCGTGCTCGGCCGCCTGCCGGCCGGTGAGGTGCAGCCCGGGGGCAGGTCGGCGGCTCCCCGTCGGCCGGCTCGAGGAACGACGCCTCGCAGAGCAGCACGTCGGCGTCGCGGGCCAGGTCGACCAGCGCGTCGGCCGGCCCGGTGTCCGCCGAGTAGGCGATCGCCCGCCCGCCGTGCTCGAGCCGGAAGCCGTACGTCTCCACCGGATGGTTCATCCGCGTCGGCCGTGATCCGCAGCGGGCCGATCTCGAAGGTCCCGGGTGTGAGCGCGGCGAAGTCTGAACGCGTCGGTCATCCCGTGCCCGGGGTCGGCCGCGGCCTGCGCGGGTCCGCGGCCAGGGCCTGGCTGAGCCGGGCCTCGGCCTGGGACGGCCCGTACACCGGAATCCGCGGCTTGGGGCCGTCCGGGTGGAAGGTGCGGGCCACCGGAGTAGGCGCACATGTCCAGGCAGTGATCACCGTGCAGGTGGCTGAGGCAGACCGCGTCGACGGCGTAGAGGTCGGCATAACGCTGCAGCGCGCCGAGTGCCCCGGTGCCGAGGTCCATGAGCAGCCGGAACCCGTCGGCCTCCACCAGGTAGCTGGAGGCGGCGGCGTCCGGGCCGGGGAAGCTGCCCGAGCAGCCGATTATCTTGATCTCCACGGTCCATCAGGCTACGCGCCGTCCGCGGCCGGCGAGCGGCCGACCCGAGGTCTCGGTTGGATCGCGCATCTACCAATATCGCGGCGAACGCGGCATGATCCCAGCAGGGCGGGCTCGCAGACGGCGACGGGCTCGCGGGAGGGTGTGATGGCCGACCAGACGACTGAGCAGCCCCTGACGGCGTCCGAGGCCCTGGCCGAGCCGACCGTGCACGTGCGCCGCGGCTGGATCGCCAGCCTGGGCCTGGCCAGCCTGGGCATGTGGATGGCCTCGTACACCCCGCTGCAGGTGCTGCTGCCGACCCAGCTCCAGGACATCACGCCGGATCACAAGATCGTCGCCCTGGCGATCGTCAGCGGCGTCGGGCGCGATCGCGTCCGGCCTGGCCACGCCGGTGGCCGGGGCGCTGTCCGACCGCACCACGCGCAAGTACGCACTGGGCCGGATGAACGGCCGGCGGCACCGCTGGACGCTGAGCATGGCGCTGCTCGCCGCGATATCCCTGGTGATCCTGGCCCAGCAGCACACGGTGCTCGGCGTGGCCCTGCTGTGGGTGCTGTTCAGCGCGTTCCAGAACGGCGAGTACGCCAGCCTGAGCGCGGCCATCCCCGATCATGTCCCGGTCCGGCAGCGGGCCACGGTGGCCGGCTGGGTCGGGATGCCCCAGGCGCTCGGCCTGGTGGTCGGCACGATCGTGGTCGTGGACGTCTTCACGTCGGTGAGCGGCGGGTACCTGGCGCTGGCCGTGCTGCTGGCCGTGTTCACGCTGCCGTTCGTGCTGCGCTCCCCCGACTACCCGCTGGAGACTGAGCACCGCGAGCCGCTGTCCTGGCGGCAGCTGGCCCGCGCGTACTGGATCAGCCCCCGCGCCTACCCCGACTTCGCCTGGGCCTGGATCACCCGCTTCCTCGCCTCCCTGGCCATCGCGATGGGCACCCTGTACCTGCTCTACTTCCTGCGCGACCAGATCCACTACGCCCAGCTGTTCCCGGGCAAGACCGCGGCCGACGGGCTGCTGATCCTGATCGTGATCTACACGGCCGGCGTGGTGATCACCGCGATCGTGGGCGGGATGATCTCGGACCGGCTGGGCCGCAGGAAGATGATCGTCACGATCTCCGGCGCGCTGATGGGCGCGGCCGCGCTGCTGCTCACGTTCGTGGAGACCTGGGACGCGGCGATCGGCGCGGCCGTGCTGTTCGGCGTCGGCTTCGGCGCCTACCTCGCCGTGGACCAGGCGCTGATCACCCAGGTGCTGCCCGCAGCCGCCGACCGGGCCAAGGACCTCGGCATAATCAACATCGCGATTGTCTGCCCGGCGGCGATCGGGGCGCTGATCGCCGCGCCGCTGGTGTCGCTGGGCGGCTACCCGACGCTGTTCGCCGGCACGGCGGTGGTGGCGGTGCTCGGCTCGATCCTGGTGTGGCGGATCAAGAGCGTGCCCTGACACTCGGGGGAGACCCTCCCAGGTCCCCCGGCATGTCATCCCCCGCCCGCCTCCCCTAACCCCTTCACGGCCTCCGGCAGCCGTCGCGGCTGTCCTGGCTTCGCCGGTGCGGAGGCGCGAGCTCTACTTCTTGCTTCGGCCGACCCGCGCGATCTGGCGGCTCTGCGCCACCAGCTGGCCTGCCGCGTCCCAGACCTCGGCCTCCTCATCGAACCAGCCGCCGCTGACGTGCCGGGACCGGGTCGCGACCCGCAGCGGCCCCGGGACCGGTACTCCCCGCATGTACCAGGTGAGTTCGACGGTGGGTGCCCAGCCGGCCGCGCCGAGGCCGAACACGACCGGCGGCAGCCCATCCACCGCCAGCGCCAGGAGGTAGGCGTCGGGGTCGCGTTCTTCTTGCAGGCCGAAGTAGCCGCGCATCTCCGGGAGGCCCGGCCGGTTTGCCCTGCCGCCAGCCGGTGGTCGCCGGATCCAGGCGCATATCCACCTGGGCCGCGTAACCGGCTGTGCCGTCCGGGCCGACGGTCCCCGGCCACGGCCCGAGGGTGACACACTCCTCGATCGGCGGTATCTGCGGCGGCTCGCCGGTCCAGCTCAGCTCCCCGTTCGCAGCCGGGCCTGCGGGCAGGTTCCCGGTGGTCACGGTCGCGTCCAGCACCGTCTGCCCGTCCTGGATCACCGCGGCGCGCGCCGTCGCCGCGGTCCGGCCCTGCCGCAGCCAGGTCACCTCGACCTCGGCCGGCGCTTGAGCAGAGGCACGCGCAGGAAATGCGCGCTGGTCGCCACCGGGTACGGGTGCGGTGAGGTGTCCAGCACGGCCCGCAGCACGGTCGCCACCAGCACCCCGCCGTTCACCGCAGGCGGGGCGGTGCCGCCGGGCGCCACGAGCGCGAACCGCGGGTCGGGCTGGATCTCGTACCGTCCGTCCACGACGCGGCGGACCGCGGTGGCCTCGTCAAAGATGGTCATGGCCGCCCGCCATGGTCTCGCCGCCGCAGTCTCGCCGCCACGGCCCGGCCGTCACGCCCACAGCTGGCCCTCGAGCCGGGCCTCGGCCTCCTCCAGCGTGCCGGCGTAGGCACCGGTCGACAGGTACTTCCAGCCCCCGTCGGCGATCATGACCACGACGTCGGCCTGCTCGGCCGGCGGTGGCCGCCTTCTTGGCCACGGCCAGCGCGGCGTGCAGCGACGGCTCCCGACGAGATCCCGGCGAACAGCCCCTCGAGGTCGAGCAGCTCCCGGGTCCGGCGCAGCGCGTCCGTGGACGACACCGAGAACCGCGTGGTCAGCACCGACTCGTCGTACAGCTCGGGCACGAACCCCTCGTCGATGTTGCGCAGCCCGTACACGAGCTCCCCGTAGCGGGGCTCGGCGGCGACGATCTCGACGCCGGGCACCTGCTCGCGCAGGAACCGGCCGGTGCCCATCAGGGTCCCGGTGGTGCCGAGCCCGGCCACGAAGTGCGTGATCGTCGGCAGGTCGGCCAGGATCTCGGGACCGGTGGTCTCGTAGTGGGCCAGCGCGTTGGCCTCGTTGCCGTACTGGTACAGCATCACCCAGTCGGGATGCTCGGCGGCGAGCTGCTTGGCCACCGGACCGCCTCGTTGGAGCCGCCCGCCGCCGGCGAGAAGATGATCTCGGCGCCGTACATCTCGAGCAGCTGCCGCCGCTCGGCCGAGGTGTTCTCCGGCATCACGCAGATCAGCCGGTAGCCGCGCAGCTTGGCCACCATGGCCAGCGAGATGCCGGTGTTGCCGCGAGGTCGGCTCCAGGATCGTGGCAGCCGGGCTTGAGCAGGCCCTTCCTTCTCCGCCCGCGCGCACCATGCAAGAACGCCGCCCGGTCCTTGACCGAGCCGGTCGGGTTGCGGTCCTCGAGCTTGGCCCACAGCCGCGTCGTCGGGCCCGGGCGACAGCCGCGGCAAGCCGACCAGCGGCGTCCCGCCAGCGAGTCAAGCAGCGAGTCGTAGCGCATGGGGCCGTGCTCAGCCGGTCAGCGGCGGCCGCCGGCGACGGCGGGCAGGACCGTCACGGTGTCGCCGTCCTTGACCGGCGCGTCGAGCGCCGCCGAGGAAGCGCACGTCCTCGTCGTTCAGGTAGACGTTCACGAACCGGCGCAGCCCCGAGTCGTCCACGAGCCGCTCCTGCAGCCCGCCGTAACGCGCCTCGAGGTCGGCGATCAGGCTGGCCAGCGTGTCGCCCGAGCCCTCGACCGACTTCGCCCCGTCGGTGTACGTCCGCAGGATGGTCGGGATCCGTACCTCGATGGCCATGACTAGCGCTCCAGATCATGCTGATGGGGTGTGCGGGATCTCCGTGCGGTCCAACCGGCCGGCGGGCCGGATCATTCCGGTGCAGCGGCCCCCGGCTCGTCAGCCCGGTCAGCCGCGGAGACGCGCACCTCCTCCTCGGTGACGGCCCCGTCCACGATGCGGAACGAGCGGAACTCGACCTCGCCCGGATCCCGGGTCGACACCAGCACGTAGTGCGCCCCCGGCTCGCTCGCGTACGCGATGTCGGTCCGCGACGGGTAGGCCTCGGTCGCGGTGTGCGAGTGGTAGATGACCACCGGCTCCTCGTCCCGGTCGTCCATCTCCCGCCAGACCCGCAGCTGCTCCAGGGAGTCGAACCGGTAGAACGTCGGCGACCGCTCGGCGTTCATCATCGGGATGAACCGCTCCGGGCGGTCGCTGCCCGCCGGTCCCGCGATCACCCCGCACGCCTCGTCCGGGTGGTCGGCCCGGGCGTGGGCGACGATGGCGGCGCGCAGCTCTCCTGGCAAGGTCAGCATGGACGCGAGCGTAGCCGGGCTCAGGACAGCGCCCGCACCAGGCTCTCCTGGAGGTAGGCCAGCCACTGGTAGACCCCGACGTAGGGCGACCGCGGATCGTCCGGCCCCATGTCCGCCACCTGCTCGTCGAAGTCATCGGTGACGCCCAGGCGGGTGCCCAGGGCCAGCCGGACATCGTTGAGGGCCCGCAGCCACGCCTGGGCCTCGGGCTCAGTCAGCCGGACCCGGCCCCCGGACGGCGGCAGCGTGGCGAGCACGGTCCGGGCCGCGGCGGCCTTGCCCGACCGCAGCCCCGGCTCGGTGTACCGGCGGAATTCGTCCGAGGCCTCCGGGTCATCGCTGTAGGCATCGGGCAGCAGCCGGGCCAGAACCGGGTCGTCGGGCAGCTCGGCGTCGTCCGCCACCTCGGGACTGTCGGTCATTCCGGTCATCGCGGCGAGTTCGTCGGCGCCGACCTGGCCGTCCTCCCGCCACTTCCGGCTGGCGGTGGCCACGTCCTCAGGCCCGAGCGCCGGATCATCGGCCTCCGCGTCAGCGCCGACGAGCTCCACCACCTGGCCGACCAGGTCGCGGATGATGGCCGCCTGAGCCGCGGCGAACCGTGCGGTAGCACCGCCTGACGTATGGCGGAACCCTGCCATCAGGTCCTCCAGGTCAACGGCCTCGTCGTCTGGCCCGTCCGCATCGTCCGGGCTCTCTTCGCGCCAGTTCTCGCTGCCGGTCACGAGTCGTGGCTGATCGTGGCCCACAAGCCGTAGCCGTGCAGGGTCTCGGCGTCGCGCTCCATGGCCTCGCGGGCCCCGGACGACACCACGGCCTTGCCCTTGTGGTGCACGTCCAGCATTAGCTTCTCCGCCTTTGGCTTGGCGTAGCCGAAAACGGTCTGGAACACGTATGTCACGTACGACATGAGGTTGATCGGGTCGTTCCACACGATAGTGACCCAGGGCGTATCGAGGACCGCCTCCTGCTCAGTCTCGGGCAGCTCAACCTCAGCAGGCGCCACGCTCACGGCCGTCACCTCCCTGTGTGTAAGGGTCCAGTCTGCCAGGGCCGTGGCGTACTGGGTAATGCCGGCGCAGGGCGGCCCCGTGACACCAGGCCAGCCACCGGGCACACCCTGCCGGCACTCGGTGCATATACCCGGATCAACGCCGGCGACCAGGATGCCCGAGGTCAGAATTCCCGCGACACGCCCGGAGAGGTGTTCGAAATAACGAGCGAACTGTCGTAGCGTGCTGCTAACATAATCGAATAAGAAGCGCACAGGGAAGGCAGGATCGGCGAAGCCAGCTACCGAAGGGAGGCCCGGATGACCACACACTCTGGCGCCCCCTTCGAACCGCTCCCTGACCTGCCCCTATCTGGTCAGGCGCGGCCGTATGAGCCGCTGCCGTATGAGCCACTGCCCGGCGAGGAGCTGACCCCCGCCGAGCTGGCCGCGCTGGCCCGGCTGGATGACGGCCCGCTGGACCCCGGCGAGGACGACGATCCCTGCGACGCCGGGTTTACCCCCGACACCGCCCCGCCCGAGGGATGGGAGCTCATGTCCTCGGCCGAGCGGTGGGCCTTCCTGGAGTCCGAGCCGGTCGAAGCCGAGCCCGCAACCGCCAAGCCGCCCGCCACGGGACCCGCCGCCACCGCAGCCAACTCACCCACCGCCGGGCCCGCCGCGAGCGCCACGCCGCCCACCGCCGGGCCTGCCGCCACCGTCCCCGAGGTTCTCGACGCCGGGTTCACCCACCGTGATGGCGGTGCCGCGAGCCTCGGGTTCGCCGCCGGAGGCGCCCTGGACCGGATGGGCCCCGGCGAGCTCTTAGCACTGTTCGCCGACCGGGCCTGGCGTGACGGCCTGGGCCGGCTGAGCGACGGCGAGCTCTGCGGCCTGATCGCCGCCCAGCGGCGGCTGGCTTCCCGCGCCGCGGCCGGGGAGCTGGCCGCGATCACCGAGCTGGCCGCCCGCCGCTCCGGCCCCGGCGGACGCCCCGGTGAGCACGTCGAGGAAGAGGTCGCCGCGCTGCTGACGCTCACCGGCCGTGCCGCGGACCACCAGGTCGCGCTGGCCGAGGGCCTGGCCCGGCTGCCGGGCGTGGGCCGGGCGCTGGCCGCCGGGCGCATCGACCTGGACAAGGCGCAGGTGTTCACCCACCACCTGGCCCTGGTGGAGTACGTCGCCGCCAACGCGATCGCCGCGATCGTCTTGCCCGGCGCTCCGGGCAAGACCTCCGGCGAGCTGCGCGCCGAGCTGGTGAGAGAGATCATGGCCTTTGACCCTGAGGCCCTGATTCGGCGGCGCAAGAAAGCGGAGAAGGACGCCCGGGTGGAGACCTGGACCGAGCCCGCCGGCACCGGCGCCGTCGCCGGGCGGGACCTGCCACCCGCCGACGTGCTCGCCGCGGACAAGACCCTCGACGCCGATGCCCGCTGGCTCAAGGCCCACGGTGCCGAAGGCAGCATGGACCAACTGCGCCCGTGCGTTCACCGCCCGGCTCACCGGTCAGCCCCTGCAGACCCTGCTGTGTCCCTCCCCTGGCACTGGCGCCGGAGCCTCCCCCTCCCCTGGCTCCGGCGCCAGTGCCAGCCCCTCGCCTGTCCCCTGCCCCGGCCCATCCGCTGCGCCCGACGCCCCCGCGCCCGGCGCAGCCGCCCCCGCTCCCGGACCCGGCCAGCCATCTGCCGCGGCGGGCGGCTGGCCGGGCGCGCTGAGCCGGGTCAACCTGGTCATGCCGGCCGCGGCGTGGCTCGGGCTGTCCGACGCGCCAGGGGAGATCGGCGGACTGGGCGCGGCCGACGCCGGGACCTGCCGCGACGTGGCCAGCGCCCTGGCCCGCCAGCCAGCCGCCCAGTGGTGCGTGACGTTAACCGACCGCAACGGCCGCGCCGGCGCCGGGCCGGGGCCGCCCGGCAGCGAACGCAGAGCCTGGCTGGCCACGGTGAAGATCACGCCGATCGAGACCGGGACCTGCGAGCACCGGCGCGAGTCGGCCGGGTACCAGCCCTCGGACTCACTGCGGCACATCATCAAGATCCGCAGCCCGCGCTGCGGATTCCCCGGCTGCCGCCGCCCGGCCGTGCGCTGCGACGACGACCACACGATCCCGTATCACCAGGACGGCCGGACCTGCGAGTGCAACCTGTACCCGCTGTGCCGCCGGCATCACCAGACCAAGCAGGCCGACGGCTGGCAGCTCAGCCAGCCCGAACCCGGCACGCTGATCTGGACCGCGCCGAGCGGACGGCAATACACCGTGGCTGCAGAGCCGTATCCGCGGTAAGCCGCCGAGGCTGAACGTCTCCTGGCGTGGCTGCGCCCCACCGTAGGCTTTCCCTCGTGACTAGTGACCTTGGCGGCGGGAACACCGGCCTGCTGACCGACCAATACGAGTTGACCATGGTGCGCGGGGCGCTGCACAGCGGCGTTGCTCAGCGGCGGGCGGTCTTCGAGGTGTTCGCCCGGCACCTGCCGCACGGCCGGCGCTACGGGGTGGTCGCGGGCATCGACCGGCTGCTCGACGCGGTGGCCAGGTTCCGGTACGGCCCGGCCGAGCTCGAGTTCCTGCGCGACACCGGGGTGGCCGACGAGACCACCCTGCGCTATCTGGAGTCATACGCCTTCGGCGGCAACATCTGGGGCTACGCCGAGGGCGACTGCTACTTCCCCGGGTCCCCGATCCTGGTGGTCGAGGGCACGTTCGCCGAAGCCGTCGTGCTGGAGACGCTGTGCCTTTCGATCCTCAACCACGACTGCGCGATCGCGTCGGCGGCATCCCGGATGGTGATCGCGTCGGGCGACCGGCCGCTGATCGAGATGGGCTCGCGTCGCACCCACGAGATGGCCGCCGTGGCCAGTGCCCGTGCCGCCTATATCGCCGGGTTCACCTTCACCTCGAACCTGCGTGCCGGGTACGAATACGGCGTCCCGACCAGCGGCACGGCCGCGCACGCGTTCACGCTGGTGCATGACAGCGAGCGGGAGGCGTTCAGCGCGCAGATCGACTCACTGGGCGCGAGCACGACCCTGCTCGTCGACACCTACGACGTGGAGACCGCGGTGCGGACCGCGGTCGAGGTGGCGGGCCCGAACCTCGGCGCGGTCCGGATCGACTCCGGTGACCTGCTGACGGTCGCGCGGCGGGTGCGCGCGCTGCTCGACTCGCTCGGCGCGACCAAGACCAGGATCGTGGTCAGCGGCGACCTGGACGAGTACTCGATCGCCGCGCTGGCCGCCACGCCGGTGGACGGCTACGGCGTGGGCACGTCGCTGGTCATCGGCTCCGGGGTGCCGACCGCCGCGCTGGTGTACAAGCTCGTGGCCCGGGCCGACGAGCCTGGCGATGCGGCCTCGCTGCGCCCGGTGGCGAAGCGGTCGGTGGGCAAGCCGGGGCGGCCCGGGCGCAAGTGGGCGACGCGCCGCCGCGACGGCGCCGGGACAGCGATCACCGAGCTGATCACCACCACACCGCCCGATCCCGGGCCTGACGACCGGGTGCTGCTGCGACAGCTGATCGAGGACGGAGAGATCGTCGGCCGGGAACCGCTGGAGGCGGCGCGCTCCCGCCACCGCGAGGTCATAGCGGAGCTTCCCGCGTTCGCGCTCCAGCTCTCGCGTGGCTACCCGGCCGTCCCCACGGTGTTCGAGCCGGACGGCGACTAGCCTGTGGATCAGGCTGAGCCTGGGCTGGGCCAGCCCGCCGCCGGGTCGGGCGGCGCGTCCAGGTAGGTGGCCAGGCCGCGGATGATGACGTCCATGCCCCACTCGAACCGGTCGTCCCCGCTGCCCGCGACGAGATCCTGGCTGAGCGCGACCGTGTTCGGGAACCGGTCCGCGGGCAGCGAGCTCATCCAGGCGGCGAACTGGCTCACGAACTCTTGCTCGTGCCCGGTCATCGGCGACACATCCTGCTCGTACGCGATCGCGCCGACGTAGAGCCCGGCCAGGTCGCCCACGAACGCCGCCACCTGGTCGGGCATCCCGGCCGCGCGCAGCTCGCCGAGGATGCGCTCACCCATGGGCAGCATGCTGGGCGTGACCGCCACCCGGCCGAGGGTGAGGGCGGCCACGCCGGGATGGCTCCGGTACATGGCGAGCATCGCGCGACCGAAGCCCTTGAGCGTGTCCTGCCAGGTGCCGCCGTCCGGCGGGGGCACGAGCTCCCCGGAGATCCGGTCGAGCACCAGCTGGACCAGCTCTTCCTTGTTCGCGACGTAGCCGTAGAGCGACGAGGCGGAGACCCCGATCTCGTCGGCGACGCGGCGCATGGTGAGCGCGTCGCCGCCGTCGGTCTCCAGCACCCGCAGCGCGGCCTCGACCACCACCTCCCGGCTGAGCTGCGGCCTCGGCACGCGCGGCGCCGCGGCGCTGACCGCCACGGCGGCTCGGGCGCGGCGCCGGCCGTGATCTCCTCGTGCTCTGGCGTCCCCTCTGGCATGCGCAACAGTGTACTTGACGTGAACAGCGTTCTGTAGTAGACCAATGTTCTGTATGAACGTTGTTCGATTAGAGAACGTTGTTCTGGAGGTGGACAGTGTCCGAAGTAACGATGACTGGGGCCGCGGTGACCGGCGTGGCCGCGACGGGAGATGCGCCGGAACCGCCGCGGCCGTGGCGAGCGCGACCGGTCAGCCGGGGCCGGATCCGCAACGGCCGTGTCGGCCGACGGGCTCGGCAAGATCTACAAGGGCCGGGCGGGCGAGGTGCGCGCACTGGACGGGCTGAGCTTCTCCGTGGCGGCTGGCTCCGTGTTCGCCCTGCTCGGCCCTAACGGCGCGGGCAAGACCACGACCGTCCGCATCCTGACGACGCTGACCAGGCCGGATGAGGGCCGGGCCACCGTGGCCGGGATCGACGTGCTCAGATCGCCGGGCCGGGTGCGGTCGGTGATCGGCGCGGTGGCCCAGCGCAGCGGCGCGGTGGGCGACCTGACCGGCTACGAGAACCTCATGCTGCAGGGCAGGATCAGCCGGATGCGGGGCGCCGGCCTGCGCGGCCGCGTGGCCGAGCTGCTCGAGCAGTTCGGGCTGGCCGAGGCGGCGCGCCGCCAGGTCCGCACCTACTCGGGCGGCATGCGGCGGCGCCTGGACGTGGCCACCGCCCTGGTGCACAACCCGGCGGTGCTGTTCCTCGACGAGCCCACCACCGGGCTCGACCCGGAGGGCCGCGCCGAGCTGTGGGCGGTGCTCACCGGCCTGGCCGCTGAGGCCGGGACCACGATCCTGGTCACCACCCACTACCTGGACGAGGCCGACCAGTTCGCGGCCCGGATCGCGATCGTGGACCGGGGCCGGATCGTGGCCGAGGGCACCGCGGACCAGCTCAAGGCCGGGCTGCAGGGCGACTCGGTGCTGCTCGAGCTCGGCGACGCCGGGCAGGTGCCGCAGGCCGAAGCGGCCCTGGCCCGGGTTCCGCAGGTCCGGCACGTGACCGCGAACGGGACCGCGCTGCGGGCCCGGGTCGCCGACGGGCCGCGGGCGCTGCCCGCCGTGCTCGCCGGGCTGGAGGCGGCCGGGGTGGCCGTCCTGTCCGTCACCGTCGCCCGGCCCTCGCTGGACGACGTCTACCTGCACCACGCCGGCCGGTTGTTCCGGCAGGCAGAAGGGATCACCGCGTCATGAACAGCTCTGTGGCAAGATTCCCCGTCACGAACTTCGCCCGCCAGTCGTGGGTCCTGCTCACCCAGCGCTACCTGCGCCAGCTCTATCGCCAGCCCGCGGTCATCGGCATCACGCTCACCCAGCCGGTCATCTGGCTGCTGCTGTTCGGGGCGCTGTTCAAGAACGTGGCCCAGATACCCGGGTTCGGCGGGGGGAACTACATCACCTACCTCACCCCGGGCGTGGTGATCATGACCGCGCTGTTCTCGGCCAGCTGGACCGGGATGTCCTACATCGAGGACATGAACACCGGGGTCATGGACCGGTTCCTGACCGCTCCCCTCCCGCGCGGCGTGCTGATCTCGGCCACGCTCGCCTACCAGGCCGTGACCACCGTGGTGCAGTCGGCCATCATCATCGCGATCGGCTGGGGCATCGGGGCCACGCTTCCCCGGCGGCGCCTGGGGCATTGCGGCCCTCATCGGGGTCTCCGTGCTGCTCGCGCTGGCCATGGCCGGGCTCTCCAACGGGCTGGCGCTGCTGTCCCGCCAGCGTGAGACGCTCATCGCGGCGTCCACCACGCTGGTGATGCCGCTGACCTTCCTGTCCGGGGCGTTCCTGTCGCTGCACCTGGTGCCCGGCTGGATCGCCGCGACCGCCCGGTTCAACCCGGTCAACTGGGCGGCCAGCGCCGGGCGCGAGGCGATCGGTGCCCACCCGCCGTGGGGCACGGTCGGCGCCTACGCCGGCTTCCTGGCCATCGCCGTGCTGGTCACCGCCGCGATGTCCACCCGGGCGTTCCGCCTGGTCCAGCGGTAACCCGCCGGGCGGAGGCCGGGCGGCCCCGTGGATGCGCAGCGTCCGCGGGGCCGCCCGCTGGCACCCGGGGCCTGGCCGGGATCGCCGGCCTGGATAGGCTCGGACCGTGGCCAGAGCACTGGTGATCGTGGACGTCCAGAACGATTTCTGTGAGGGCGGCTCACTCGCCGTAACCGGGGGGGCCGAGGTGGCCCGGTCGATCAGCGCGTATCTGGCCGGGCTCGATCGCGACAGCTACGCCTACGTCGTGGCCACTCAAGACCATCACGTCGATCCCGGCTCGCACTTCTCTGCCGCTCCCGACTTCGTCGGGACCTGGCCGCCGCACTGCGTCGCGGGCACGTCCGGCGCTGACTTCCATCCCAGCCTGGACCCAGCCTGGTTCGAGGCGGTGTTCCGCAAGGGCGAGCGCTCGGCCGCCTACAGCGGGTTCGAGGGCGCGGACGCCGACGGCGTCCCGCTGGCCGCCTGGCTGAGGGAGCGCGGCATCACCGCCGTGGACATCGCCGGGCTCGCCACCGACCACTGCGTGCGGGCCACGGCCACCGACGCCGCGACCGCGGGCTTCGCCACCCGGGTGCTGCTTGACCTCACCGCCGGCGTGGCCGTGGCCACGACCAAGGCGGCTCTCGACGAGATGCGCACGGCAGGCGTCAACCTGACCGGGAACCCCGTCGGGATCGACGGGAACTGACCGCGCCCGCCGAACCACGCCCGCGGGCCCGGCTGACTTACCGCGGGTACGAGCCGCCGTCGATAGAGACCACCTGGTTGGTCAGGTAGGCGTTGCGCAGCATGGCCAGGGCCAGGTCGGCGACCTCGCCCGGCTGCCCGAGCCTGCCGACCGGCACCCGTCCCGCCAGCTCGCCCGGTTCCCCGGGAAGCATGCCGGTCTTGGCGATCAGAGCGGGGGCGAGCGCGTTGACCGTGACCCCGGAGGGGGCGGCGCGCGCGGCGAGAAAATGAGTCAGGCCGTGCAGGCCGGCCTTGGACGCGGCATAGTGCGGCCCGACGATGCCTCCCGTGAAGGCCGCGACCGAGGAGATGAACAGCACCCGGCCCGCCCGCGGCCAGGATCTCGCCGACGGCCTGCTGGGCCGGCTCCGCGCCGCGGTCGTAAGCCACCGCGACCGCCGCGCCGTCCGCGGCCAGCCGGGCCGCTATCGCCCGGCCAATGCCCCCGCTGCCGCCGGTGACCAGGGCCACCCGGCCGCGAAGCCCGTCCATGCGCCGCGCCTGACGGGGGTTAGTCGTCGCCGGCCCTCCGGCAGCGACTCGTAGATCTCCTTGCACTCCGGGCACACCGGGAAGCGCTTAGGATCGCGGCTCGGCACCCACACCTTGCCGCACAGCGCGACTACCGGCGTCCCGGTCACGGCGCTGTCGACGATCTTGTGCTTATCGACATAATGCGCAAATCGTTCATGGTCGCCGTCGCCGTGGGAGAGATCCGGGACGGTACGGGTATCTTCCCTGACGTCGCTTCCAGGCATGACTTCTGTGTTCACAGCGACCGATTCTACGCGGCGGGCGCAAGCGGGCTCAGTTGAGCATGGGGTCATCCGGGTAGGTGGCCACGATCGCGAAGTCGCCACCCTGCCGCCGGAGCACCGCAGGCCAGAGCTGTTCCGGCTCGGCCAGGAACGCGTCGGTCGGCTCGCCCGGCAGCACGTACCAGGCACCTTCATCGATCTCGGCCTGGAGCTGGCCCGGCCCCCACCCCGCGTAGCCCGCGAAGACCCGCAGCGAGGTGATGCCCCCGGCGAGCAGCTCGGGCGGGGCCTCCAGATCGACCAGCCCGATCCGGGACATCAGGCTGGAGCCGTCCAGCGAGCGCCAGCCCAGCGGCTCATCCTCGCCCTCGCCTAGGGCCAGGGCCAGGGCCAGGGCGCTATTCGGGGAGACCGGGCCGCCCTTGAACACCACGGTCGGCCCGGTGACGAGGTCCGTCCAGGACTCCAGAACCTGCCCGACCTGAACCTCGGTCGGGCGGTTCAGCACGACGCCGAGCGTTCCTTCCTCCGGCTCGTCCTCCACGATCAAGATCACCGTGCGCCGGAAGTTGGGGTCGCCGAGCAGCGGCGTAGCCACGAGAAGCCGGCCGCTGAGCGATTCAGGCTCCATGTCTCCATGATGCGCCTGATTCCTGAGACTTCGCGCAGCGCCTACCGCATGAACACCAAAGTCGGCTGATGATCGGAGGACACGTACGCTAAGGGGGTGGTCTCTGAGGTAAGCACCGGCGGGGAGGCCGTCCAGCAGGACGCTGGCCTGGCGGACGGCGGGCGGGCGGACAGCGGGCGGGCGGACAGCGGGCGGGCGGATGACGGGCAGGCCAACGGCGGGCAGGCGGCCGGGCCGCCGGCCGGGGCCCGGACCGTGACGGCAGTGGCCGACCTGCCCACGGTAGACGTCACCCGGCTGCGGGTCGCGATCGCGCGGCTGTCCCGGCTGCTGCGCAAGCACGAGCTGGCCGGCCTGACGCCGACGCAGCTCGCCGCGCTGGCCACGGTCGAGCGCACCGGGCCGCTGCGGCTCGGCGACCTGGCCGCTGCGGAGCGGATCGCGCCGTCCACGCTGACCCGGCTGGTGAGCGCGCTCGAGGACCAGGGCTACGTGCGGCGCCACGCGGTGCCCGCTGACGCGCGCGCGTGGACCCTGGTGGTCACCGCCACCGGCCATGCGGTGCTGGAGCGGATCCGGCAGGAGAACACGCTCCAGCTCGCCGACAGCCTGCTGACGCTGTCCCCGGATCAGCTCGCCGCGCTGGCCGCGGCCCTGCCCGCGCTCGAGCAGCTGGCCAACGCCGGGGCGCGCGACCCGGCGGACTGACCAGCCCGGATCAGAACAGCAGGCTGGACAGCGTGGCCCGGGCCTTGGTGACCCGCGGATCGCGGGGCGGGAACACGTCGAACAGCTTGAGCAGGTGCACCCGGGCCTCGTTCCGCTCGTCGCCCGAGGTCTGCCGGACCGTGGTGAGCAGGCGGTCGAACCCGGCCTCGATCTGGCCCGTGGCCACGTCGATGTCGGCGACCCGCGCCTGCGCGTCCGGATCGCCCGGGTTGTCGTCCGCGGCCCGGCGGGCCTGGGCCTGGTCGTAGGAGTTCACCCGCCGGATCAGGTCCACCTGGGCGAGGCCCATGGTGGCGGCCGGGTGACCGGGCGCGGACGCGAGCACCTTCTCGAACGCCGCCGCGGCGCCGTCCAGATCGCCGCGCTCCATGGCCTGCTGCGCCTCGCCGAACCCGGGGTCGGCGAACGCGTCGCCGGGGCCGCCCGGGCCCATCCCCGGGCCTGCGGGCCGCTCGGCGCCCGGGCGGGGACCCGGACCCGCCTGGCCCGGTCCCGCCTGGCCTGCACCGGGCGGGCCGACGGCCTGCGCGTCGGCCGCGCCCTCTTCGTCCTGCTCGTCCTGATCGTCGGCCCCGTCGCCGTCGGCGTCCTGGCCGGGCAGGCCGAGCTGCTGGGCGACCTGCATGATCTGGGTGAGCCAATCCCGCACATTGGCCTCGGGCTGGGCGCCGAGGAAGCCGTCCACCACCTGGCCGCCGACGATGGCCATGACCATCGGAATGGACTGCACCTGGAGCGCGGCGCTCAGCTGCGGATTGGCGTCGACGTCCACCTTGGCCAGGACCCATGCGCCGTCCGCCTCATCGGCCAGCTTCTCCAGCACCGGCGACAGCTGCTTGCACGGCCCGCACCAGTCCGCCCACAGATCCAGGATGACCGGAACGCCGCGCGACCGTTCCACCACGTCGGTGTTGAAGGTCTGGTCGGTGACATCGATGACGTGACCCGCCGAGGCGCCTGCCTGGTCGGTCTGGGCCGTCTGCTGCCTGCGCTGCGCGGCGGCCTGCCGGGCGCCCAGGTCTACGGCCCCGCGAAGGGAGAAATCCCGCGGCTGCTGCATGTCTCTATCCTGCCGCATGCCGCCGAATGCCCTGGCACTATGCCGGCTCGCGCCGCCCAGGCCCCGGGCCTATTCGCCGGCGGAGCGGCCGGGGGCCACGCTGCCGCCGGTGGCAGCGTGGCCCCCGGCCTTCAGGGCGCGGTCCCGCCGGACCCGGCGCAGCACCGGCAGCGCCGCGAAATACGATCCGGCCGCGGCGATGCCGCCGATGCCGAGGTCGACCGAGATCCGGCCCTGCCGGGCCCAGTACACGTCCTTCAGGTCCAGGAGCAGGGCGAACTCATCGATGATCAGCGCCAGGCCGGATCCGTAGCTGAGGGCGACCGCCGGATGCCGGCGCTGGGCGTCCTCGCCGCGCACGGCGATGGCGCCGACCCCGGTCAGCAGCCCGATGCCCCACATGTAGTGGTGCAGGTGCTCGCCCCCGGCGCTGAGGTTACGGAACGGGCCCCGGCCCGCGCGGATGCTCCAGGTGATGCCCCGTACGGTCGCGAACGTGGTGGCGAAGGCGAGCCAGCTGAGCAGCGCCGCCCGCTGGCCCGGGTCCAGGTCCTCGCGGAACGCGGTGCGCAGGGTCCGGGAGAGCGTCGGCGGAAGGTCGGTCACACGCGCACCCTACGCTCCGGCCCGGCCGATCCTGAGCACGGGGCGGGACACACCGGAATGGCCAGGAAATTGAGATGCCGCATAAAGATGCAGTGGCTGGCCGAGCGGGACGGCCTGCCACTGGTCTCCAGCGTCCCGCACCGCACCGAGGGGCCGCGGCCCGGCCTGCCGTCGGTAGACACAGCCGCGGATCAGAACGCGGGCGCCTCGGAGTAGCTGCCCCACTCCTGGCGGAGCGTGTCGCAGATCTCGCCCAGGGTCGCCTCGGCGCGCGCGGCCTCCAGCATCGCGGGGATCACGTTCGCCCCGGACCGGGCCGCGTCCAGCATCGTGGCCAGTGCCGCGTCGACCGCGGCCTGGTCGCGCCGCCGCGGCGGTCTGCGAGCTCGCGCACCTGCTCGCGCTCCACCTCATGGCTGACCCGCATGATCTCCACCGGCTCGCCGACGGTGTCCTCCAGGCAGTTCACGCCCACCACCCGCTTGTCGCCCTTCTCCAGCTTCTGCTGGTAGGTGAACGCGGCCTCGGCGATCTCCGCCATGAACCAGCCTTCCTCGATACCACGCAGGATCCCGCCGGTCATCGTCTCGTCGGGGCTCATCGCGCGGATCCGGGCGAAGGTCTGCTCGGCCTCCTCCTCCAGCCGGTCGGTCAGGGCCTCGAGGTACCAGGAGCCGCCGAGCGGGTCGGCCACGTTGACCACGCCGGTCTCCTCCATGATCACCTGCTGGGTGCGCAGCGCGATCTCGGCCGCCTTCTCGCTGGGCAGCGCGAGCACCTCGTCCAGGGCGTTGGTGTGCAGGGAGTTGGTGCCGCCGAGCACTGCGGCCAGCGCCTCGACCGCGGTCCTGACCACGTTGTTGTCCGGCTGCTGCGCGGTGAGCGAGACCCCGGCGGTCTGGGTGTGGAACCGCAGCCACTGGGCCCGCTCGGTGCGGGCCCCGTAGACGTCGCGCATCCACCGGGCCCAGATCCGGCGGGCGGCGCGGAACTTGGCGATCTCCTCGAAGAAGTCGATGTGCGCGTCGAAGAAGAACGACAGGCCGGGCGCGAACACGTCGACGTCGAGGCCCCGCGACAGCCCGAGCTCCACGTAGCCGAAGCCGTCGGCCAGGGTGTACGCGAGCTCCTGCGCCGCCGTGGACCCCGCCTCCCTGATGTGGTAGCCGGACACCGACAGCGGCTTGTAGGCGGGAATGTGCTCCGCGCAGTACTCCATCAGGTCGCCGATCAGCTTCAGGTGCGGCTGCGGCGGGAACAGCCATTCCTTCTGCGCGATGTACTCCTTGAAGATGTCGGTCTGCAGCGTGCCGTCCAGCTTCGTCAGGTCGGCGCCCTGGCGCTCGGCCGCGGCCAGGTACATGCAGAACACCGGCACCGCCGGGCCGCTGATCGTCATCGACGTGGTGGTGCTGGCGAGCGGGATCCCGTCGAACAGGATGTCCAAGTCGGCCGCGGAGTCGATGGCCACGCCGCAGTGCCCGACCTCGCCCACCGACCGCCGGTCGTCGGAGTCACGCCCCATCAGCGTGGGCATGTCGAACGCCACCGACAGGCCGCCGCCGCCCCGGGCGAGCAGCATCTTGTACCGCTCGTTGGTGGCGGTGGCGTTGCCGAACCCGGAGAACTGCCGGATGGTCCAGGTCCGGCCGCGGTACCCGGTGGAATAGAGCCCGCGGGTGAACGGGTACTCCCCCGGCCAGCCGATGCGCTCGAAGCCGGGCACCACGGCGCCCTCCGGCGGCCCGTACACGGGGTCGGTCTCCAGCCCGGACAGCGTGGTGAAGTCCGCGTCGCGGACCCGGGCCGCGTCGTACCGGCGCTGCCAGCGCGCCCTGCCCTCGTCCAGGCCTCCCTGGTCCGCGCCCTGGCCCTGCGCGTTCATCCGCAACCTCCGGCCCGTGTCGCTAATAGCGTGTCGCTACACCGTGTCGGTAACGCCGTCCAGCGAAATAGTAGGACGTCCTACTATCTAGGCTCAGTGTACGTCACCGACTGCGCAGCGAGACGGTCCGGCCCGAACCCAACCAGTTGGCCCGCTGCGTCGTCTTAGCTCTCAGGGGGTGTCTGGGGCGCGACGGGGGCCCAGACAGTCGGCACAGGCAGCCAGCTCAGTGACGCGTCGATTGTGTGGTACAACAAATGCAATATCGCGCAGGTGACGCGGGCCGCACCGCGGTCCTTGATGACGTCGTGACCGTGCCGGGGCCGCGGATCGGGCTGCCAGCCACGGCGATAAGGCAAGGAAACTCGGTGGCCAGGCTCCGGACCGTTGACCGCAAGGCCGCCGAGGAGCTCTTCAACGCCAGCTATCCCCGGCTGGCCGGCTGGGTGCGCCGACTGGTGGACGACGACGACACCGCGCACGAGATCGCCTCGGAGGCCTTCACCCGGCTGCTGGCCCGGTGGACGTCGCTAGACAACCCGCAGAGCTACCTGTACATGATCGCGACCAACCTGGTCCGGGATCACTGGCGCAAGACCGGCCGGGAGCGCCGCGCGATGCGGACGCTGACCGCGGCCGCCCCGCTCGACCCCGCCTACCACCCGGTGCAGGACGTGGACGTGCGCGCGCTGATCGAGGCGCTGCCCGCGCGGCTGCGCAGCGCGTTCCTGCTGCACTACTACGCGGGGTTCGGCGTGCGCGAGGTCGCCGCGCATGCTCGGCCGGCCGGAGGGCACGGTCAAGGCGGACCTGCATCACGCCCGGGCCCGGCTCAAGGCGGCGCTGGGAGAACCCCATGACTGACCCGCGCGACCGCATTGACACCTGGCTGAGCACCGAGGTCGAGCCGCTCGCGCCGCCGCCCGGCACCTTCGGGCGGATCCAGCGGCGGGCCCGCCGGCGCAAGGCCGGCCGGGCCGTGATGTCCGCCGCGGGCGTCGTGATCGTCGTCGCGGCGGCCGTCGCGGCCCCCAAGGTCGCCGGCTCGCTGCTGCCGGGCAGCAGTGGCCCGGCCAGGCCGCCCGCGGTCGCAGGCCCGGCGTCACCGTCGGCGCGGCCGCAAGTCACCGGCGGCGGCAACGGCAGCCTGAACGCAAACTCCGGCACCAAGGTCCCGCCGCCCACCTCATCTCTGTCGCCGGGCGGGTCAGGAGATTCCGTCCCGGCGAACTTTCAGCCCGCGTCGATCACGTTTATCGGCCCGCACATCGGCGCCGTGATCGGCCAGGCGGGCACGCCAGGTCACTGCGCCTCGGCCTACTGCACCTCGCTGGCGGGCACGTCGGACTACGGCACGAGCTGGTACGGGGTGAGCGCTCCGCTGACCGGGCCGCCCAGCGGAGCGCTGGGCGTCAGCCAGATCCGGTTCCTCGATCTCCGCGACGGGTGGGCGTTCGGCCCGCAGCTGTGGGTCACCCACGACGGCGGGGCGCACTGGACCCAGGAGCAGACCTACGGGCTGCGGGTCACCGACCTGGAGACGGCCGGGAACCGCGCGTTCGCGGTGTTCGCCACCTGCACAGGGAGCGGCCCGGCCTACGCGGCCAGCTGCACCAGCTTCTCGCTCTACACGTCCCCGGCCGGCGGCGGCCAGTGGCAACCTGTGCCCGGGCCGACCGCGAACCTGCGGGCCTCCTCGGGCAGCCCCGCGTCCGCGAGCCTGATTCTCACCGGCGGCCCGAGCGGCGGCACCGGCTATCTGCTCTCGCCCTCGGGCGTTCTGCTGCGCGGGCCGCTCAACGGCGCGGCCTGGAACGCGGTCAGCCAGTCCGGGGTGTGTGCCCCTGGTGCGCCAGGACCCGATGGCCAGCCGACCGCGGCCCTGCTCGCGGGCGACTCGACCCGCCTGGTCCTGGTGTGCACCGGCACGACCAGCACCTCGGGCGACACCCAGAAGAAGACCGTCACCGAATCCACCAACGGCGGCGTGAGCTGGTCCGGCGGCGGAACCGCGCCAGCCCCCGGGCTGGCCGCCTCGGTGTCGATCCAGGGTGCGCTGGTGGTGCTCGCCACCGACGCGGGCCTCTACGTATCCGGCGACGGCGGCGCCAGCTGGCAGCTGACCCAGCGCAGCCCGGCCGGCGCCGCAGCCGGGGCACCGGGCTTCAGCTACGTCGGGATGACCAGCCCGGCCGACGGCGCGGCGCTGCCTGCCGACCCGGGGCTGCACGAGGTGTTCATCACCACCGACGGGGGCAGCACCTGGCGGCCGCACGCGGTGAGCACACCCTGAGTCAGAGGTCCTTAAAATCCCCCGCGCTCACCCGCAGCCCGCGCAGCATGGCGAACATCTCCTCCAGCTGGGCCGCCTCGTAGCCGCCCAGGGCGAAGTCCGCGGCCATGAGGTCCGCGGTGGCGCGGGCCACCACCTCACGGCCGGCCCGGTGATCTCGGCCAGCGTGCCGCGGCCGTCGGCCGGGTTGGGCCTGCGCGCCACGAGACCCTGGGCCTCCAGCCGGTTGATGATGTTGGTGACGCTGGTCGGGTGCACCATCAGCCGCTGCCCGATCAGCCGCAGCGGCAGCGCGCCCTCCCGGCTGAACCGGAGCAGGACCAGGGCCTCGTATCGGGCGAACGTCAGCCCGTGCGGCCGCAGCAGCGCGTCCAGCTCGGCGAGCAGGATCTGCTGGACCCGCATGATCGAAGTGACCGCCGCCATCGCCCGGGAGTCGCCGAACCGGCGCTCCCAGATGTCCGCCGCGCGCGCGATCGGATCGAACGGCAAGTCCAGCGGCTTCGGCACAGGCACAAGGTACACGGGCCTGCGACACGGAGCCGATGCCCGTGGATCCCGCAGCTACGGAACGTAACATTGCCTGCGGGGAGTGTGGCCGACAAGCATCGGGGGAATAAGTGCGGTCCGGTCACGCCGCGGTGACGACGACGCCCGTGCTCGCCGCCGGGGTCGGCGTTCGGCATGGGCGGAGCTGGGCTCTCCGCTCGGCGAGCTTCCGCCTGGAATCCCCGGTCTCGGGCCGCACCGCGTTCGGCATCGTGATCTCCGACCGCAGTGTTGCCCACCACGAGGTTGCCCACCACGGTGTTGCCCACCAGGAGGCCGCGACCGCGCTGGTCGACGTGCTGGCCGGGCTGATCCGGCCCTCCTACGGTGAGCTGCGTGTGCTGGGCCAGGACATGACCACGGCCCGCGGCCGGTCGGCGGTGCGCAGCCAGGTGGGCGTGGCCCGCAGGCTCGCCCGGCCGCAGCCCGCGTTCCGGGTCCGTGGCCTGGTCGATCATGCCGCCCGGCTGGCCCGGCTGCCCGGCCGGGACCGGGGGCCGCTGGCCGCCGCGATTGTGGACCGGCTGCTGCTGACCCCCTGGGCCGAGGTGCCGCTCCGGGCGGCGCCGGAGGTGATCGCCCGGCGGGCCAGGCTGGCCGCGGCCGCCGTGCACCAGCCCGGCCTGCTGCTGCTCGACGGGCTGCTCGACGACCTGGACCCGAGGGACATGGTGCCGCTCGCCGACGCGATCCGCGACCTGGGCCGGGACACCACGGTCGTCGCGATCGGGCGCGATCCCCACGCGCTGGCCCTGGCCTGCGGCGAGGTACTCACCATGGCTGACGGAATCCTGGTCCGCCCGTGACCCAGGCCAGCCGGTAACCCGAAGTAGGCTGCCCAAATGGACTGGAGCCTGCTTGGCTGCGGACATCACGGTCACGTGACGTACGCCCCGGCCGAGGCTGGTGTGCGCCAGCAGCTGCGCGCGCAGACCGCTGCCGGCGAGGCGTGGCGCTGCCTGCGCTGCGGCACGTACGTGACCGGCGCGCCGATGGCGTCCGGTCCGGCCGAGCAGGCGCCGGCCGTGCGGCGCGGCCAAGAGGTGCGCAGCGCGTTCATCCTGCGGGTCTTCGCGGCGGAGCGGTTCCTGCGCGGCCTGGTCGCTGGCGCGCTGGCCTTTGTCGTGTGGCGGTTTGCGTATTCCCGCGAATCGATCGAGCAGGCGTTCGACCGCGAGCGCCCGATCCTGCGCTCGCTGTTCCGCCAGTTCGGGTACAACATCGACAATTCCAAGCTGTTCGGCTCGATCCAGCACGCGCTGACCCTCAGTCCCACCGCGATCAAGCTGCTGGCCGGCGGCCTGGCCCTCTACGCGGTGATCGAGCTGATCGAGGCCGTCGGCCTGTGGCTGTACCGGCGCTGGGGCGAGTACTTCGCGATGGTGGCCACCTCGCTTGGGCTGCCCTACGAGATCTATGACCTGGTCGACCAGATCACCGCGCCCCGGGCGATCTTCTTCGCTGTCAACCTGGCCCTGGTGCTGTACCTGGTGATCACCAAGCGGCTGTTCGGGGTGCGCGGGGGCAAGCACGCGTACGAGGCCCGGCTGCGCAGCGAGTCCATCATGGAGGCGGCCATCGAGGCGGACGCCGCCCAAGAAGCCGCACCCACTGCAACGGATCCCAGCCGCCCACCACCAACCCAGCCCCAGGCCAGGTCCCCGAACGCCCCGCAACCCAGCCCCCAGGCCAGGCCCCCGACCGCCCCGCAGCTCAGCCCGCACCCGCAACCGCCGCCGACCCGACCACCCCTCAACCCACAGAACCCGCGGCGAGAACGACCCCCGCCTGACCACGCCCAGACAACAGCGCCCCAGCGGCCCGGTTTCAATAGCGTGAACGGCACTTAACTGCGGAAACAGCAACAGTAAAGTGCCGTTCACGCTATTGCGGGGCCCTCCTGAGGCCGCGAGCGCGAGAAACCGAGCGGGGCAGTGCGAGGCGCGGGCGGAGTTAGCCGGAGATGAGCTCGTCGGCGGCGGTGTAGGGGTCCAGCTTGCCGACGGCGACCTGGCCGGCCAGGTCATCGAGCTGGGATTCGCCCGGCAGCGCGCCGATCCGCTCCCGCAGCGTGGCCACGGCGATGGCCGAGATCTCCTCGCTGGCCCGGGCCAGGCGCCTGCGCTCCCGCTCCCCCGATTCGGCGAGCCAGGCGCTGTGCTCCTCCAGGCGGCTCACGAGATCGTCGATCCCCTCACCCCGGGCGGCCGTGGTGGAGACGATCGGCGGCTTCCAGCCGCCCGGGCCGTAATCCGCCATCGCGATCATCGTGCGCAGGTCCCTGACCGCCTCCTGCGCACCGGGCCGGTCGCTCTTGTTCACCACGAAGATGTCGGCGATCTCCAGGATCCCGGCCTTGGCCGCCTGGACCGAGTCGCCCATGCCCGGCGCGACGATCACCAGCGTCGAGTCGGCCAGGGACGCGATCGCGACCTCGGCCTGGCCCACGCCCACGGTCTCGATCATGATCACGTCGAAGCCGGCGGCGTCCAGGATCCGCAGCGCCTGGGGCGCGGCCCAGGACAGCCCGCCCAGGTGCCCGCGGCTGGCCATGGACCGGATGAACACCCCGCTGTCGGTGGCGTGGTCCTGCATCCGGACCCGGTCCCCGAGCAGCGCCCCACCGGTGAACGGTGAGGTGGGGTCGATGGCCACGACGCCCACCCGCAGGCCCTCGGCCCGGTAGGCCCGGACCAGCGCCCCGGTGACGGTGGACTTCCCTACCCCGGGCGATCCGGTCAGGCCGATGATCCGGGCCCGCCCGGTGTGCGGGGCGATCAGCTTCATGATCTCCCGAAGTCGTGGCGAGCCGTTCTCGACCAGCGAGACGAGCCGGGCCAGCGAGCGCGGATCGCCGTCACGCGCGGCCGCGACGAGGTCCGCGGGATCGGCCGCGCCGGAGCCCCGGGCCCTGCCGCCGCGCCGGGACGGCGGCGCGGGCGTCCCGGTCACGGCGTCTCAGCCCCGGGCGCCTCAGCCACAGGCATCCCAGCCACAGGCATCCCAGCCACAGGCATCTCGCCAGGGCCACGGGGGGCGCTGGCACGCGCAGCAGCAGCGCGTCGCCCTGGCCGCCGCCACCGCAGAGTGCGGCCGCGCCCAGTCCGCCGCCCCGGCGCTGCAGCTCGTGCGCCAGGTGCAGGACGATCCGCGCGCCGGACATCCCGATCGGGTGGCCGATCGCGATCGCGCCGCCGTTGACGTTGACCTTGTCCGGCCCGACGCCCAGGTCCCGCATGGACTGGATCGCGACCGCGGCGAACGCCTCGTTGATCTCGATCAGATCCAGGTCGGCCACTCCTCGCCCGGCCTTGCCGAGCGCTCGGGCGATGGCGTTGGCCGGCTGCGAATGCAGCGAGTTGTCCGGGCCGGCCACCACGCCGTGCGCGCCGATCTCGGCCAGCACCGGCGCCCCGGAGGCCGCGGCGGCCTCGGCCGACATGACCACGACCGCACAGGCCCCGTCGGAAATCTGCGAGGCCGAGCCCGCGGTGATCGTGCCGTCCCGGCCGAACGCGGGGCGGAGCCGGCTCAGCGTCTCCTCGGTGGTGTCGGCCCGCACGCCCTCGTCGGTGTCGAAGGTCACCGGATCTCCGCGCCGCTGCGGCACGGAGACCGGCGTGATCTCCTCGGCCAGCAGCCCGTTCTTGATCGCCTCGGCCGCCCGCTGGTGCGACCGGGCCGCGAACTCATCCTGCTCCGCCCGGCTGATGCCCAGCCGCGTGTTGTGATGCTCGGTGGACTCGCCCATCGAGAGGTGATCGAACGCGTCGGTCAGGCCGTCGTGCGCCATCGCGTCGGCCAGCTCGGCCGAGCCGAACTTGAGGCCCTGGCGCATGCCGGGCAGCAGATGCGGCGCCCGGGTCATCGACTCCATGCCCCCGGCCACGACGACGTCGAACTCCCCCGCCCTGATCAGCTGCGCGGCCAGCGCGATCGCGTCCAGGCCGGACAGGCACACCTTGTTGACCGTGAGCGAGGGAACCGTCATCGGGATCCCGCCCGCCACCGCCGCCTGCCGGGCCGGGTTCTGGCCGGCCCCCGCCTGCAGTACCTGGCCCATGATCACGTAGTCGACCTGTTCGGAGGGCACGCCCGCCCGCTCCAGCGCCGCCCGGATCACGATGCCGCCCAGGTCCGCCGCGGTGAAGTCCTTGAGCGAACCGAGCAGGCGCCCGACGGCCGTTCTGGCCCCGCCGGCAATAACCGCATCTCGCATACTTGAAACGATACCCATGACCGGAACAGCTACCGGATGGAGACGTCGTTGCTGAACCGCATCGATCATGTGGGAATCGCCTGTCACGACCTGGCCAGCGCCGTTGCTTTCTATGAGTCAACCTTTGGCCTGGCCGTTGTCAGCCGGGAGATGAACGGACGCCAAGGCGTCACTGAGGTGATGATGCGGGATCCCGATGCGGCGCCAGGAACCTCGTATGTCCAATTGCTCGAGCCGCTCCGCCCGGACACGCCGGTCGGGCGCTTCCTTGAGCGCCGTGGTGAGGGCGTCCATCACATTGCCTACGGGGTTTCGGACATTAGCGCAGCTCTGGCGCTGATCACCGCCACTGGGGTGCGGCCTGTCAACCCGGAGCCGCAGCCCGGCGCGTTGGGAACCTCAATAGTCTTCCTGCACCCCAAGGACGTCGGTGGTGTGCTCACGGAACTCGTGCAGGCACCCCCACCCGCCTGACCTCACCAGGAACGATAGCCCCGGCAACCGCTGAAGCTCCGGCCAACCCCCTCACTCTCAGCGACATTGGGCAAAGATTTGTATACGTTATAAATGGGATCTTTAGCAAGAGCCCGCGCGAACACCCCGCCAAGTCCCCAGACGGTGGAGTACGCTGCGAGCACCGGGTGAGCGGAATTGCGTGCCGGTCGGGGTTTTGGCGGCTTGTACCCTGAGCCGACCCCGAGGCCGGAATCGTGACGGCTCTCTCCCGGGTGTGCGTTTCCCCTGTCGAACCCCGCGTCTACCCCAGGATTAGGCGACATGCAGCCCGACATCGATGCCCAGCTCAGTAACTTCTTCGAGGAGACCCCGCAGCGCGACTTCGCGAGGGTCATGCGCGGTTTCGACCCGCACCAGGTCAACGAGCATCTTAAGCAGATCGACGGCGAACTGCGCCAGCACCGGGAGCAAGTCCAGGCGCTGCACAGGGAGCTGGCCGACGCGCACCGCCAGATCCAGGAGCAGGAGCGCCCCACCTACTCCGGTCTCGGCTCACGGATCGAGCAGCTGCTCCGGCTGGCCGAGGAGCAGGCCACCGAGATCCTGCAGGAGGCCAGGACCGCCGCCAACGAGTTCAACGCGACGGCCAAGGTCGAGGCCGCGGAGCTCCGGGCCGCGGCCGAGAACGAGGCGGCCGAGCTGCGGGCCAACGCCAAGCGGGAGACCGACGATCAACGGGCATCGGCCGAGCGTGAGGCCGAGGCGATCAGGACCAGCGCCCGGCGCGAGGCTGACGAGCTGACCTCGACGACCGAGCGGGAGGTGGCCAAGCTGCGCGCCACCGCCGACCATGAGGTGGCCGAGAAGCGCGCGGGCATCGAGCGGGACATCGCCAAGCTGCGCACCACCACCGAGCGCGAGGTCGCCCAGATGAAGGCGTCCTCCAAGCGGGAGCGGGACGAGATCCTCACCACCTCCAAGCGCCAGGCGGACGAGATGCGCAGCCAGGCGCAGCGGATCCTGGAGGAGAGCGAGGCGCAGCGGGCCCAGGCCGAGGCCGAGTTTGACATCCAGCTCGCGTCCCGGCGCGAGGAGGCGGAGCGGCAGGAGGCCGAGCGGCTGGCGGCGGCGCAGACGGCGACCCAGAAGATGGTGACCGAGGCGGAGCAGCGCGCCGCCACGGCCGAGCAGCGGGCCAGCAAGGCCAGCGCCCAGGCGGAGCAGACCCGCCGGGACGCCGACCAGCACTCCCGGCAGCTGGTCTCGAACGCCAAGAAGAACGCCGACCAGATCGTTGCCCAGTCCAAGGCGCAGGCCGACCAGCTCCTGGCCGACACCAAGTCCGAGGCCGAGCGGGTCCGCACCACCGCGCAGCGTCACGTCGACGAGCTGAACAAGCAGAAGGAGAGCGTCGCGGCTCACCTGGCCCAGATCAGCCAGCTGCTCGGCACCCAGATGCCGGGCATCGCCGACGCGCTCAAGAAGCCCGCTCCCGCCGTGCAGGGACCGCCGCCGACCAAGGCGGTCACCGCGCCCCCCGCCGCCCACCGGCGGCCCACCCACCACCCAGGCGGCTGCCCCGGCGCCTAAGGCTGCCGCCCCGGCAGCACCCGCGGCGCCGGCGCCAGCACGCCGCTCCTGGCCGACCGGATGCGCAGCCGCAGGCAGGCAACGGCGGGCCCGCCAAGCAGTCGGCCAGCGCCAACTCCGGCAAGGCCGACGACCAGGAATGGTGGCAGGAGTAACACCTTCCACCACGCGACGGAGCGCGCCCCGCGGGGCGCGCTCCGTCGCGTTTGGGGCCTAGGTTCTGGTGCGCGGCGTCGCGTTTGGGCCTAGGTCCTGGTGCGGCGTCGCGTTTGGGGCCCAGGTTCTGGTGGGCGTCGCGCTTGGGGCCCAGGTTCTGGTGCGCAGGGTTCCGGGCGAGGCGGCTACGGGCTGACGGTCTGGCCGCCGTCGACGATCAGGACCTGGCCGGTCATGTAGGACGACGCGTCGCTGGCCAGGAACACCGCGGGCCCGGCCATCTCCTCCGCCCTGCCCCACCGCTGCATCGGCACGGTCGCGATCGTCGCCGGTCCGGCCGTCGGGTCCTCCCACAGGTTGCGGTTGAGGTCGGTCGCGGTCCAGCCTGGGCAGAGCGCGTTCACCCGGATGCCCTCGCCGCCCCACTCGACCGCCAGCGACTTCGTCAGCGAGATCAGCCCCGCCTTGGCTGCCCCGTACGGGGTCAGGAACGGCGACGCGGCCACGCCGGCCACCGAGGCAACGTTGATCACCGAGCCCTGCACCGCGGTCAAGCAGGTGGCCGGCGAACGCGTGGCACACGTACACCGCGGAGTCGAGGTTGAGCCGGATCAGCTTGTCCCAGCCCGCCAGCCGCAGGTCACGGAAACCGACCATGAAGTTGGACCCGCCTGCGTTGTTCACCACCACGTCCACCTGCCCGAGCCGGTCGATCGCGGCCTCCGCAGCGGTGGCGACCGCCTCCTGGCTGGTGACGTCCGCCGGGATCACGAAGGCCTTGCGGCCGAGCGCGTCGATCGCCTCGGCGGTCTCGGCCAGCCCCTCCTCGCTCCGGGCCACCAGCGCCACATCCGCCCCGGCCTCGGCCAGGGCCACCGCGATGACCCGGCCTATCCCGCGGGACGCGCCGGTGACGAACGCGTTCTTGCCAGTCAGGTCGAAGAGGCTCACGGTCAGTCCTTCCATTCCGTGGGAAGCGGCCAGGCGCTGGGGTTGACTCGCCGCACGATCTCATTCAGCACGATCCGGACGTAGGGCTCGCCCACCCAGAGATGCTTGGCCTTGTCCACACCGACGACCTCGGCCTGCGGCACTCGCGCGAACCGGGCCCGCGCCTCGTCCGGGCGCAGGTAGTCGTCCAGCTCGGGGACCAGCGCGATCAGCGGGCGGCCCGATGCCGCCCAGCCATCCAGGTCCGCATCGGTCGTCCGGGACAGCGAGGGTGAGAGCAGGATCGCGCCCTCGACCGCGGGATCGTTGCCCCATTTCAGCGCCAGGTCGGTGCCGAACGACCAGCCGAGGATCCATAGCCGCGGCAGCCACCCGGACACGTACCCGATCGCGGCGGCCACGTCGTAGCCCTCGCTCTCGCCGTCACCGAACTCGCCTTCGCTTGTCCCGCGCTCGGACGTGGTACCCCGGGTGTTGAACCTGAGCACGGCGAGATCGGCCAGCGCGGGCAGCCGGTAGGAGGCCTTGCGCAGCACATGGCTGTCCATCATTCCGCCCGCCGTGGGCAGCGGATGCAGGCAGATCAGCGTGGCCACGGGTACCCGGCCGTCGGGCAGCGCGAGCTCGCCGACCAGGTTCAGCCCGTCGGCGGTGCGCAGCGTCACAGGCTTCCTGATCGCTGGCAGGATCGTGCTTGCCCTGATTTCGCTCATCACAACCTCACCAGCGTGTCCAGGGGCTCGGGCCGGGGCGGCGCGGCCGGCGCTGCCAGCACGAATTGTGCCAGTGTCTGCGTTCGGCCGCGTCAGAGGTGTCCGCCGGCCACACCACGACGTGTGCCGTGCCCGGCCGTATCTCCTGATCACAGCCGGGGCAGCGGTACGTCTTCGTGGCCGCGGCGCCCGGTACCTGGCGGACCACCCAGTCCCCGTCCGGCCAGCTCTGCGTCTGTGGCGGCCCGAGCCGGACCGCCGACGGCTCGGCCGTGTCCCGCCGCGCCGCGCCCTGCTCCCGGCCGGTCGCCGCCCCCTGACTCGTCCCGTCCCCCCTCCCGGCCGCGTCCGCCCGACCGGCGCCACCGCGCGGCCGGCGCGGGACTCGGCGGGCAGACGGCGGGTCTTACGCGGGCTCACGGCCGTCAGCGTATGGCATGCCGTCCCGGCTTCCCTGATCAGCGCGGCGCCCGGCGGGGAGGCTGCCATGAGCGCGGTGGTGCGGCTTGCACCCTGGTCCCAGATCGCGCGGGGCACCCGCCAGAATCGGTTCATGACGTCGTGGCCGACTGCGTGGGGCACGCCGGTGGCCTGGTCGCTGGCCGGCCTGACCGTGCTCTCCTGGCGGCGACGCTGGTGCTGCTCGGGCTGGACGTGCGGGTGATCAGCGCAAGCCGGATCTTGTTCTACGTGCTGGGCACCCTGGCCCTCGTTCTCTGCACCGGAATCGGCCGCCTGATCGCGTCCCGGGTCCCCAGCAACGCGATCGGCTGGCTGCTGATCATGATCGGTCTGCTGCTGGCGGCGAGCCTGTTCACCGAGCAGTACGCGCTGCGGGGGCTGGCCGCGGCGCCCGGGTCGCTCCCCGCGGTACGGCAAGTCGGCGCCCTGTCCGGGGGCACGGCCACGTTCGCCCTCATCCTCCTGGTCATAGTGGTCTTGCTGTTCCCAGACGGCCGACTTCCGTCCCGGCGGTGGCGGCCAGTGCTCTGGGGCACCTACCTGGCGATGGCCGGCGCCGCTGCCCAGCAACTGCAGGGTGGCACCACGATCGATGGCGGGCTGACCAACGCGCTGGAGGCCGCCGGCGTGTCTTACCACGCGT
The DNA here is from genome assembly GCA_963739645.1 of uncultured Actinomycetota bacterium. Taxonomy (GTDB): domain Bacteria; phylum Actinomycetota; class Actinomycetes; order Streptosporangiales; family Streptosporangiaceae; genus JASHPR01. The sequence continues at coordinate 47,528 of CAVUBM010000086.1, read as the reverse complement.
CGGTCGGCGTATTCCCGCGACACGGCTGGTTCAGCGACCTGCTTACGGCGATAGCGGTGATCGTGCTGGTCACGACCATACTGACGGTGGCCTCGGTGTTCATGCGGCGGCGCGGCGCGAGCCCCGAGCGGCGCCAGCAGCTGGCGTGGCTTGGCTATGTCGGCGTGCTGGCCGTCGTGTGGTTCGTGCTGCTGGTCCTCAGCAGCCTGATCCTGCCGGGCAACGGCCCGCTCGGCACGCTGCTCTGGGCACTCCTGATCCTGACCCCGATCGTCGGGATCCCGGTGGCGAGCGCGGTGGCGGTGCTGAAATACCGGCTTTACGACCTCGACGTCGTGGTGCGCAGGACAGTGGTGGCCGGCCTTGTGGCCGCCGCGTTCACCGCCATCTACGCGGTCGTGGTCGTGGCGGTGGGCGCGGTCACCGGTCGGTCCGGCGACAGCGCGCTCACCTTCGCCGCGGCCGCGCTGGCCGCGGTGGCGCTGCAGCCCGTCCGGGCCCGGGCCGGGCTGCTGGCCGACCGGCTGGTGTACGGGAAACGGGCGACGCCGTATGAGGTGCTGTCGGACTTCGCCGGGCAGATTGCCGGCACCTATTCCACCGAGGAGGTGCTGCCGCAGATGGCCCGGATGGTCGCCGAGGCCACCGGTGCCGAGCGCGCCGAGGTCTGGCTGCGCAGCAGCGGGACCGAGCACCTGGAGGCCGCCTGGCCGAATGCCGCGGCGGCTCCGCATGCCCCATCAGCACCGGTGGCTGTGGCTGAGCCGGGTGAGCGCACCCAGGCCTTCCCCGTGGAGCATCGCGGTGAGCGGCTTGGCACGCTGCGCGTCACCTGCTCGCCGCGCGAGCCGCTGACTCCCGCCGGGGAGCGGCTGGTGCACGACGTGGCCGCGCAAGCGGGCCTGGTGTTGCGTACCGTGGGGCTGATCGAGGATCTGCGGGCCTCAAGGCAGCGCCTGGTAACCGCCGCCGACGAGGCCAGGCGAGGGCTGGAACGCAACCTGCACGACGGCGCGCAGCAGCAGCTGGTCGCGCTGCGGATCTCGCTCGGGCTGGCCCGTCAGATGCTGGCCAGCTCCCCCGACGAGGCCGCGGGCCTGCTCGCGCAGACCGAGGGCCAGGCCGAGGAAGCGCTGAAGGAACTGCGGGAGCTCGCCCACGGCATCTACCCGCCGCTGCTGGCCGACCTGGGACTGCGCTCCGCGCTCGAGGCGCAGGCCCGGAAGGCAGCGCTCCCGGTCACGGTCGAGGCGGATGCCGTCGGCAGGTACTCGCAGGAGATCGAGGCCGCACTGTACTTCTGCGTCCTGGAGGCGCTGCAGAACGTCGCGAAGTACGCGCAGGCATCGGCGGCCCGCGTGGCGCTCGGCGAGGACGGCCAGTGCCTGGCGTTCACCGTCGAGGACGACGGCGCGGGTTTCGATCAGACCACCACGTCCATGGGCACCGGGGTGCAGGGCATGGCAGACCGCCTGGCTGCGCTCGGCGGGACTATCGAAATCACCTCGGCCCCGGGCCACGGCACCCGGGTCACCGGCCGGGTACCCGCCACCCGGTGACTTCGGCCGGCTCCAGGGCATCCCGGCGTGGGACCGTTCCTCCCCGGCCGCCGCGGCGACTGTAGGCTCATCCCGGCGATGGGAGGAGAAAGCACGATGATGCCAAGCGGCGGGGCCCGCGAGCCCGTTCGGTTCCTGGTCTTCTCGGCGTCCCTGCGGCGCGGCTCACTCAACAGCCGGCTGGCCGACCTGGCCGCCGCGGCGATCGAGGCCAACGGCGGGGAAGTGGACGTCGCCGCCATGCGGGACTTCGACGCCCCGTCCTACGACCAGGATGTCCAGCGTGATGAGGGATTCCCGCCCGGGGCCGAGGAGTTCCGGCGGCGGCTCGAGGCCTGCCACGGGTTCGTGGTCGCGTCGCCCGAATACAACGCGTCCATGCCCGGGGCGCTGAAGAACGCTATCGACTGGGTGTCGCGCTACCAGCCGCAGCCGCTCAACGAGCGCCACGGGCTGCTCATGTCCGCGTCGCCGTCGATGGGCGGGGGCAACCGCGGGCTGTGGGCGCTGCGCGTCCCGTTCGAGCACCTGGGGGCGCGGCTGTACCCGGACATGTTCTCGCTGACCCAGGCTCACCTGGCCTTCACCACCGAGGGCCGCATCGCCGACGAGCGGCTGCAGCAGCGGTTCGACACCAACATCGTCAACTTCCTGGACCAGGTCGAGGCGTCCACGCACTACCCGTGCGTGAAGCGGGCCTGGGTGGAGTACCTGGGCGAGCATCCGGAGCCGGCGCTGGACCGGGTCGAGTAGGAGCCAGGGCGCGCTACCCGGCCGGGCTGAGCACCGCCGACACCGCGTCGAGGGCCGCGGTCACCAGCGCGTAGTAGGCCCACACGCCGCGCTTCTCGCGGGTGAAGATCCCGGCGTCGACGAGGATCTTCAGATGGTGTGACACGGTCGGCTGGGTCAAGCCCAGCGGCTCGGTCAGATCGCAGACACAGGCCTCACCGCCCTCGTGCGCGGCGACCATCGACACCAGCCGCAGCCGGGCGGGATCGGCCAGCGCCTTGAGCAGCCGGGCGAGGTCGGCGGCCTGGCTGGCGGTGATCGGCTCACGCAGCAACGGCGCGCAGCAGGCAGCGGCCAGCGGCGGCGTCGACCGGTCCGGGACGACAGCGGCTGAGGTGCTCACCTGGCCCAGTATAGACAGCAGATATTGACATCCGTCTATCTCCTCGGCAGGGTAGGCATCGATAGTCATCTATGGCTCGGCCGGCCTGGGAGGTCACGATGAGCAGCCCGCTCCACGGCGAGGGCGAGACCGCGGCGGCCCTCGGCTGGGCGCCTGACGCCTGCACCCTGCCCACCGCCGAACGGCCGCTGCGGGCCGCCGAGTTCGCCGGGCTGCTCGCGGACGCGGTGCGGCACAGCGAGCGTCCCGAGCCAACCCGGCTGCATCTGGATCTCCGGCCGGACCCGGCGGTAGCGGCCAGGGCGGCCGGGCTGGCCGCGGCCGAGACCGAGTGCTGCTCATTCTTCACCTTCACCGTGACCGCCGCCGGCGGTGCGCTGAGCCTGGACATCACCGTGCCCGCCGCTCACACCGCGACCCTGGACGCGCTGGCCGGCCTGAACTCCTAATGCGGGCCATCGCGGCCCGCCGCCGCGCCGGACGGCGAGTTGCGCACCACGGCGCGGGACCGGGCCGCACTACAGTTGGCTCTCGTGCGACTCGTCATTGCCCGGTGCAGCGTGGACTACGCGGGCCTGGCTCACCGCGCATCTCCCGCTGGCCTCCAGGCTCCTGATGATCAAGGCCGACGGCTCCGTGCTCATCCATTCCGACGGGGGCAGCTACAAACCCCTGAACTGGATGTCGCCTCCCTGCCGGCTGGCCGAAGAGGCCGGCCGCTGGGTCGCCACCGGGAAATCGGGCGAGACGCTGACCATAGAGATCGAGGAGGTCCTCAGCGACATCTCGTTCGACCTCGGGGTGGATCCTGGCCTCACCAAGGACGGCGTGGAGTCACACCTGCAGGAGCTGCTGGCGGCACAGATGCACGTGCTCGGCGAGGGCTGGCGGCTGATCCGCCGCGAGTACCCCACCGCGATCGGGCCGGTCGACCTGATGTGCCGGGACGCCGATGGCGCCGCGGTGGCGATCGAGATCAAGCGGCGCGGTGAGATCGACGGGGTCGAGCAGCTCACCCGCTACCTCGACCTGCTGAACCGAGATCCGCTCCTGGCCCCGGTGCGCGGTATCTTCGCGGCGCAGGAGATCCGGCCGCAGGCCCGGGTGCTGGCCCAGGACCGGGGTATCACGCTGCCTGATACTCGACTACGAGGCGATGCGCGGCACCGACGACGCCGCTCTCCGGCTGTTCTGACCGGTTACCGGTCGGTTCTGTCCGGCTCTCGGCCTTTTCTGACTGATTAATGCTGTAACTCCTTGGGTTCGGCATGGCATGGGACGGTCACTGGGATTAGCATTTCCCTGTCCATGTCCACATGTGGCTTGACGCGGCGGACAAGAAGACAGCATCTGCTGACATCAGCGGGTGGGATAGGCGAGGGTCACTCGCGCGCCGCAGGTCACGGGAACGGCATCCCGAATTGTCGGGTGCGGCCGTGAGGGGGTCTGCAAAGACCGTGTGGCGGGAGAAGCGCCGTCTGCGCCAGCTCGAGAACGAGGTGGCGCATGCAAGAGCAGGCCAGGCCGACCTGCAGCGGCGCTTGGAGCTGTTCGAGAAGATCGCGGCTGCCGCGGGCGTCGAATCCCCCGACCGGGCCGGAAATCCGGACGCCGACGATGACACCGTGCCCCAGTCCCTGGTGGTCGCGGCGCGGGATCCGCGCCAGGACGGCGCCCCGGTCCGGGTCAACGTGGACGGCCGCGAGCTCGTCGCCGTGGTCGGCGGCGGGGGCGGCGACCCGCACGAGTGGTGGGCCGCGATCCAGCGGCTCGCGTCCCGGCTGAGGAGCGCCTCGTGATCCAGCTGGAACGCGTCACCCTGCCGGAGGGGCTCCGGGCTCTGGCCTACCGCGATGAACGCGGCAACCTGATCGTGTACGTGTCGAAGTCCCTGGACGCCCGGGTCCAGCGCGCGGCCGTGATGGAGGCGATCCGGGCCACGCGGCGCACCGGATGGCGGGCGGCGCTGCCCCCGGTGGGGGTCGCTCTGGTCCTGGCCGCCCGGGTGCTGATGCGGGGCGCCGCCAGCACGGTCCGCGTCCGGCCCGCCGCCTGGGGCGCGGCCGCGGGCGCCACGGTGCTGAGCGCGTCCGCCGCCGCGGTGTTTGTCACCGCGGTGCCGCACCACGGCCCGGCCGGGCCGGCGCAGCAGCCCGGACCGCCCCCCGCCGGGCAGAACTCACCGCACGGCCGGCAGCCCGCCACGCGCACCGGCTCAGACCCCATCCAGCCGGTCGCCGCCACGGGCGGTTCACCAGGGGCCGGGCACGCCGCCTCGACGAGGAAGTCGGGTAAGACCACGACATCATCGGCCCCGGGCAGCGCGGCATCGCCCGCCCCGGCGTCGCCCGCGCCGGCGCCGTCTCCGCTGCCGACACCATCGCCCACCCCGACGTGCATCATCAACCTGCTCGGCATCAAGGTCTGTACGCCCGCGCTGTAGCGGCCGCAGCGACCCGGCCCGCCCCGTTCCTGCGCTCACGCCCGACGCTGCTGCTCTTCTTCTTCTGACTCGCCCTCCTGCTCCCGCCAGTTGCGGGCGAGCGCGATCAGGCCGCGGACCACCTCGGGCGGCAGCCCGGGCGTTTCGGCGATGTGTCTCAGGGTCGGGTCCTGGTACTCCGGCTGGCCCGCGCCGGCCGCCACGATCGTCGGCTCTCCCCCGCTGAGTATCCGGCGGCAGGAGCCTGGAGCCCAGCCGAGATGGTTCTCGACCGCGCCCAGCGTGCTGGCCGACACCCGATGCCCGGTCTCGAGCTTCCCGAGAGTGCGGTCGGTCACGCCGGTCGCCGCGGAGAGCGCGCGGCGGTCGCGCATGCCGAGCGCGGCGCGCCGGGCGATCACATAGTCAGCGAGACGCTCCCAGTCCTCACTTGCCATGAGCACATTTTGATGGAAGAAGTGGGAAGAATCTAGGGGACGATAGGTCATCATAGTCCATCTATACGGATAAACCGGACAGAGATCTTCCTCTAAATGTTCTTTCCTTCTGCATTCTTTGTCGATCTCTTGACATTTCTTCCTATCTCTTCCTACGCTCGACCCATGCCAGCCGCAACCAGCTGAGGTCCGCAGGGAGTGGGTTGCCGCTCGCAGGAAGTAACCGGGTGCGCCGGACCCCGGCGCACCCGGCCTCCCCCGCCGACCCGGTCGGCCGAGATCCCGAGGTCACCGCGATGCCCGCAATCGCTGCCCCCGCACCCTACCCACGCCGCCTCTCCCCCGACGCGACCGCCGTCATCTCGGTGGTCGCGTACGCCGGACGGCCGCGGCCGAGGCCGGCCCGGCGGACGGCAAGATGTCCCGTGCAGACCGAAATGCCCGCAGGTGAGCCGGATCGGCCTTCTGCGCGTTCAACGTACGTGGCCGAACCCGAGCCCGCCGACACCGTGCTTGGCTCGATCCACGACCAGGCCGCCGCAGACGCCAGCCAGGCGATCACCGACCTGTACCACTCCGAGTACCGCTCCCTGGTCCGGATGTCGGCCGTGCTGGTGGGCGACGTCAGCACCGCGGAAGAGGTGGTGCAGGACACCTTCATCGCCATGCACAGCGCCTGGCGCCGGCTTCGGCAGTCCGACAAGGCCGTGAACTACCTGCGCCGGTCGGTGATGAACCGGTCCCGGTCGGTGCTGCGCCACCGGGCCGTGGCCGACCGGCACGCGCCCAAGCCCGAGCCGGACATGCCCAGCGCCGAGCAAGGCGCGATCGCGCAACTCGAGCGCTCCGCAGTGATCTCGGCCCTGCTCGCGCTGCCACCCCGGCAGCGCGAGGCGCTCGTGCTCAAGTTCTACCTGGACCTGTCGGAAGGTCAGGTCGCCTCGATGATGCACATCAGCCGGGGCGCGGTGAAGAGCCACACCGCCCGGGCTAAGGCGGCCATGCGCACGGTCCTGGAACCGCGCATGTGACTGATCCCGGGTGATGCGAGACACGCCTGCGGCGGAGACATCGGTCGGCTTCAGCCAACGGTCCATCCAGTCGAGGATCGCCTCGGCACGTTGAACACGCAAAGCGAGGTCGGCGCCGAACGGTTCGTGCGGGACGCCTGGGAGGCGGAACATCTCGGTGACCTTCCCGGCCAGCTTCAGCTCGTTGTAGAGCACGTCGCCCTGGGAGGTCGGGCACCGCAGGTCATCCTCGTGCTCCAGGACGAGCAGCGGCGCTGAGCAGCGCGCAGCGTAGGTGGCAGGCGACATCCTCAGGTACGGCTCCATGGAATCCGGGCCGTGGCCCGGGCTGCTGTCCATGCTGGCGGCGACCAGCGCGGGCTTGTCGGAGCCGAGCATGCCGGTCCAGTCCGACACGAGGCACTCGGAGATGCCGGCCCGGAATCGGTCGCTGTGGGTGAGCAGCCAAGAGGTTAGGTAGCCGCCGCTGGAGAGCCCGAAGGAGGCGACCCGGGTGCTGTCCGCCAGGCCTTGCTCGACGGCCACGTCGACCGCCTGGAGCACATCGGCGAGGTCGTAGCGGCCCCAGTCTCCGATGAGCATTTCCGCGTGGGCGTCGCCGTAGCCGGAGCTGCCGCGGAAGTTGACCATCAGGACGCCGTAGCCAGCCGCGGTCAGCAACAGGTTGTCGACGTTGAAGATCTCGCCATGGACGGCGAATGGGCCCCCATGGATGTGCAGCACCGTGGGGTACGGCCCGGTGCCGTCGCGCGGCGCCAGGTACCAGCCTTCGATCTCCGTGTGGCCGTCGGTGGTCGGATAGGTGAGGTGATGGACGTCGAAGGGCAGGTCGGTCAGCCAGGTGCCGTTGAGCCCCGTGACCGCCTGAAGCTGCCCGGTCTTCGCGTCGACAACGACCAGGTCGGCGGGCCGGGTGTGGGAGGTCCGGATGGCGAGGAGGCGGGCTCCGTCGATGCCCACAGGGACGACCGACTCGCTGACATCAGTCAGCGGCTCTACCCTCACCTCGCCGGCCAGGGCGACCCGGGTGGTGCGAAGCGCCCCGCCCTGCTGGACGTAGACGTACGCCCACTCGCCAGCAGCATCGACCAGTATCCGGGGAGTGATGGCTCGAGAGTCGAAGCCCGCCACCATATCCGCGAACAACTGGCCCTCCGGGTCAGGCATCCGGGTCTCGTGGGTCCCATCGCGCGGATCACAGACGACAAGCTCGATCCGCTTGTTGATCTTCCACGGGGAGGAGTAGACGACCTTGCCGTCGGCGATCCAGGCGGCGACGGACGCGTCACCCAGCAGCGGTCCGCAGGTGATCGTGCGACAGTCGCCGGAGGAGACGTCAACGGCCCGGATCGCGTAGTCGGTGTCATCGCCGGCACCGAAGGTCCCGTAGAGGATCGACGCACCGTCGGGTGACCACTCGAGGAACGAGATCACCCCGTCGTCGGCGGTGAGACGTCTCGGCTCCCCGCCAGCCGCGGGCACGACCCACACGTCACCCAGGACGTCGTCGATCAGCCCCATGCCATCGAGCCGCCAGTTGAGCCGGGTGATGCGGTAGGCCTTTTTCGGGTCGCGCCGTGGGATGTCAGAGGCGTCAACGGCGATCTGCGTACCATCGGGCGACCACACCGGACCTGCCTGCCCCGTCCCGCGGGCGAACTTGGTCAATACAGTCGCCTCGCCCCCGGACCGCGCGCAGACGGCCAGCTGCCAGGGGTCGTCGCGTGCCGTTCCCGTCTGCTGGAGGAACGCCACCAGCGACCCATCGGGCGAAATGGCCGGCTGTGCCTGGCGGGCGTCGGAGGGCACGAGGCGGCGATGCTGCCCCGCCTCAACGAGCCACAGAGCGCTGGCGTCGCTGGCGGTGCTGCCATCGAGGGTGTTAGCGACGTAGACGACGGCGTCGGTGCCGGGGACGAGCGCGCCGCCGAGGCAATCGACGAAGCGGAGCAGATCTTCGGGGCGGTAGGCGAGATCGGAGTCCATGTGGTTTTCCTAGATTCACTACGGGGACTAAGTCGAGAACAGGTGCGCGTTCACCGCGCGCGCGGGCTCGGCGAGCCAGGGGATCTCGACGACCATGACCCCCGAGCGCCGCAGTGCGTCGGCACCGCCGCCGGGCACGAACAGCGGCGGCTCAAGCCACGCGACCACCACCCGCGGGACTCCGGCCGCGGCGATGAGCTCGGCGCAGCAGTGCGGTCGTGACACGCGGGCCACGCACGGCTCCAGCGAGCTGTACAGCGTGGCCTCGGCCAGCCGCGGGTCACCCGCGGCCCGGGCCAGCGCGATCTCCTCAGCGTGATTCTTCGGGTCGGTCTCCCTGGAGAACCCCGTCGTGATCACGCTGCCCGAACTGCTGACCAGCACGGCCCCGACGGAGAACGCGGACGGCGACGGCGGGCACCGCTTGGACAGCTCGATGGCTTCGCGCAGCCAGCGCAGGTCGCCGTGCGGGTGGCCGGGCACGTCGGGCGGGCCGTCCGGGGCATGATCTGCCATGCGGGCCCTCCGGTCTTCTCCTGTCCGGGCAGATGCGTACCCAACGGTATCTTCCGCCGGCCGGCCGGTGGTTTACTGGCACCCGAGTGCGGCGGCGCCCTGGCCCGGCCGACGGCTGTTGCCGCAGGCAGAACCTACGCTGCACAGAACGGTGGTGCCCGGCGATGGCGACGACGCTGTGGACGCGGGGCCCGGCGCGGCCCCTGGAGACCTTTGACTCGGTGAATCCGGCGACATCCGAGGTCATCGCCACGTTCCCGGTTTGCGGGGAAGACGAGGTGACCGAGGCGGTCGACCACGCGCAGCACGCCGCCGCGTGGTGGGCGAGCCTGCCGGCGAAGGACCGGCAGACCCGCCTGCTGGCCTGGAAATCGCACATCATCCGGTACATCGGGCGCCTGGCCGAGCTCGTGCACAACGAGACCGGCAAGCCCCTGGCCGACGCCCAACTGGAGATCCTGCTCGCGGTCGTGCACATCGACTGGGCCGCCCGCCACGCCCGCCGGGTGCTGCGCCCGCGCCGGGTCCGCAGCGGCCTGGTGGCCATCAACCAGGCCGCCACCCTGGAATACCAGCCGCTCGGCGTCGTCGGCGTGATCGGGCCGTGGAACTACCCGGTGTTCACGCCGATGGGCTCGATCGCCTACGCGCTGGCCGCGGGCAACGCGGTGGTGTTCAAGCCGAGCGAGCTCACCCCCGCGGTCGGCGGCTGGCTGGTCAGCTCGTTCGCCGAGGTAGTGCCGGAACAGCCGGTGCTGCAGCTGGTCACCGGCGCCGCCGCCACCGGCGAGCACCTGGCCCGCAGTGCGGTCAACAAGATCGCCTTCACCGGCTCGGCGGCCACGGCCAAGAAGGTGATGGCCGCCTGCGCCCAGAACCTCACGCCGATGGTCGCCGAGTGCGGTGGCAAGGACGCGCTCGTCGTGGCCTCCGACGCCGACCTCGACGCCGCGGCCGACGCCGCCGCCTGGGGCGCGGTGTCCAACGCCGGCCAGACCTGTGTCGGCATCGAGCGGGTCTACGTGGCCGAGGACGTCTACCACTCGTTCGTGGAGAAGCTGACCGACAAGATGTCGGCGGTCCGCCCCGGGGAGGACCGCGAGGCGGACTACGGGCCGATGACGCTCCCCGGCCAGATCGAGGTGATCGAGCGGCACGTCGCCGACGCGCTGGCGCGGGGCGCGCGCCCCCTGCTCGGCGGCCTGGAGAGCATCCGCAAGCCGTACGTGGGCCCGGTAATCCTCACCGACGTGCCCGAGGAGAGCCGGGCGATCACCGAGGAGACGTTCGGGCCCACAGTCACGGTGACCAGGGTCGCCAACCTCCACGACGGCGTCCGGCTGGCCAACGCCGGCCGCTACGGGCTTGGCGCGTCCGTGTTCGCCAGAAACAAGAAGGCGGCGATGGCCGCGGCCCGGTCGCTGCGCAGCGGAATGACGGCCGTGAACTCGGTGACAGCGTTCGCGGCTGTGCCCTCGCTCCCGTTCGGCGGCTCCGGCGACTCCGGGTTCGGACGGATTCACGGTGCCGACGGGCTGCGCGAGTTCGCCCGGCCGAAGTCGATCACCCGCCAGCGGATCAAGCCCATGGTCAACCTGACCTCGCTGTCCCGCAGCGACAAGGACATGAAACGGATCCTCGGCCTGGCCACCATGCTGCACGGCAAGCGCTACAAGTAGGCCGGCCGCCCTCACCCGGCTCGCCCCGGAGGCATGGGCGCCCCCGGCCGGGGACGCGGGAGCGCGGCATGGAGGGGCGGTGCCGGAGTGGGGGAGCTGAGGCGGATGGCAGGACCGGTCACGCTGGCGGTGCTCGGCGTCGGGACCCGGGGCAGCATGTTCTCCAGCTTTGCCGAGCGGTTCCCTGACCGGGCCCACGTAGTGGCGGTCGCCGACCCGCGGGCCGGCCTGCGCGACGCGCTGGCCGGGCGGCTCGGGGTCGCCGCCGGGCGGCGGTTCGGCGACTGGCGGGAACTGGCCGACCAGGGCCGGCTGGCCGACGCGGTGGTGGTGGCCACGCCGGATCGTGAGCACGCCGCCGCCTCGGTCCGCTTCGCCGAGCTGGGCTACCACGTGCTGCTGGAGAAGCCGATCGCGCCGACCTGGGCGGAATGCGTCGCCGTGGTCGACGCGGTGGAGCAGGCCGGGGTCATCCTCGCGGTGTGCCACGTGATGCGGTACACGGCCTACACCGAGGCGGTGCACCGGGTCGTGGCCGAGGGCCGGGTGGGCGCGATCGCGGGGATCGAGCACCTGGAGCCGGTCGGCTGGTGGCACTTCGCCCACTCCTACGTGCGCGGGAACTGGCGCCGGGCCGGCCAGTCCGGGCCCAGCGTGCTGACGAAGTGCTGCCACGACCTCGACTGGCTGCGCTTTATCGTGGGCCAGCCCCCGGTCACCGTCTCCAGCCAGGGCGGGCTGCGCCACTTCACCGCGGCGAACCGCCCGGCCGGCGCCGCCGACCGCTGCCTGGACTGCGCCGTGGAGCCGGAGTGCCCGTACTCGGCGACCCGGCTCTACCTCGGGTTCCTGGGCAACCCCAAGCGGGAGACCTGGCCGCTGTCGGTGATCACCACCGAGCTGACCGAGGACGGTCTCCGGCGGGCGCTGCGGGACGGGCCGTACGGGCGCTGCGTCTACGCCTGCGACAACGACGTGGCGGACCACCAGGTCATCATCATCGAGTTCGAGGGCGGGGCCACGGCCACGCTGACCATGAGCGCCCTCACGCCGTACGCCCGGCGCCGCACCAGGATCATGGGCTCGCGGGGGTTCCTGGAGGGCGACGGCCACCGGCTCACGCTGACCGACTTCGTCACCGGGCGAGCCGAGCCTGTGCCGGTGGACGGCACGGGCACCGGTGATCCGCGGGCCGGGTGGGCGGACGCCGGCGGCGGTCACGGTGGCGGGGATTTCGGCGTGATCAGCGCGTTCGTCGACGCCGTCGCGTCCGGCGACCGGTCGTTCATCCGCTCGGGGCCGCGGGAGTCGCTGGACAGCCACCTGATGGCGTTCGCGGCCGAGCGCAGCAGGCAGCAGGCCGGAGCGCCGGTGCGGATGGCGGAGGAACCGCGGCCGGGCGGTTAGGGCGCGGCCGGGTCAGCCGGTTAGGGCGGGGCCGGGTCAGGTAGTGGGCTGGGGCCGGGTCCGCGGGTTAGGGCGCGGCCGGGTCAGGCGGGCAGGGCGGGCTCGGCGCCGGTCGGCTCGACGGCGGCGAGCGGCGCCCGGCCCGTGATCAGGTCCGCCGCCTTCTCGGCGATCGCGATCGTCGGCGCGTTGGTATTGCCGCGGGGCACGGTCGGCATGACCGAGGCGTCAACCACCCGCAGCCCGTCGATCCCGCGAACCCGCAGCTCCGGGTCGACCACGCTGGCCAGCCTGCTGGCGGCCAGCTTGGAGTCGCCGCCCATCGCGCAGGTGCCGACCGGGTGGTAGATGGTGGTCAGGCTATGCCGGACGTAGTCCCTGATGTCGGTGTCGGTGCGGACGCCATCACCGGGCGCGAGCTCGGACTTGCAGATCTTGGACATCGGACGCGCGGCCGCGAACTCCCTGGCCATCTGGATCCCGGCGACCAGCGGGTCGATATCGGATCCGTGGGACAGGTAAGCCGGGTCGATCAGCGGCTTGTGCCGCGGGTCGGCGCTGCGGAGCCGGATCCGGCCCCGGCTGCCCACCGCGACCAGGGTCACGAGCAGCGAGAGCGCCCGGGTCGACGGGTCGGTGAGCCCGCCGTTCTGGTACGGCGTGGGCAGCGCGTGCCACTGGATGTCGGGTGCGGGCAGCCCCTCCTCCGAGCGGCTGAACCCGCCGGACTCGGCCACGTTGGTGGTCAGCGGCCCATTGTGCATCAGCTGCCACCGGGCCAGGTTCCTCGCGCCCGCCTGCTCCCAGAGCGCGCGTGACCTGGGCGTGTGCCACATGGCCGGCACCATGGGGTGGTCGGACAGGTTCGCGCCCACCCCGGGGATGTCCGCCATGACCGCGATGTCGTGGGAGCGCAGGTGGTCGGCGGGGCCGATCCCGGACAGCATGAGCAGCTGCGGGCTGCCGATCGCCCCGCAGGCCACGATGACCTCGCTCTCGGCCCGGGCCGTCTCAGCCACCCCCCGCAGCAGGTAGTGCACGCCGACGGCGCGGAGCCCGGCCAGCGCTATGCCGGTCACCAGGGCGTCGGTCAGCACGGTCAGGTTGGGGCGGTCGGCGGCCGGGTGCAGGTAGGCATCAGCTGCCGACCAGCGGCGCCCGCCGCGCTGCGTCACCTGGTAGAACCCGACACCGTCCTGCTTGCGGCCGTTGAAGTCGTCGTTGGCCTCCTGGCCGGACTGCCGGGCCGCGTCCACGAACGCGGTAGTCAGCGCCGACTTGTGCTTCGGGTCCTGCACGCTGAGCGGGCCGTCGGCGCCGTGGAAGGCGGAGGCACCGCGCGAGTTGCCCTCCGCGCGCAGGAAGTACGGCAGCAGCTCGGTGTAGCCCCAGCCCTCGCAGCCGTAGTCATCGCGCCAGGTGTCGTAGTCGTACCGGTTGCCGCGGATGTAGATCATCGCGTTGATCGAGGACGATCCGCCGAGGGCCCGGCCCCTGGGCCAGTAGATGGAGCGGCCGCCCGCGCGCTCCTGCGGCGTGGTCAGGTAGTTCCAGTCGTAGGTGCTCTGGAAGAGCGTGTTGATGGCGGCGGGGATGTGGATCTCATCGGCGTCGTCGGGCGGCCCGGCCTCGAGCAGCAGCACCCGCGTGGCGGGGTTCTCGCTCAGCCGCGCGGCGAGGACACAGCCAGCGCTTCCAGCACCGACGATGACGTAGTCATACACAGCCGTCTCCCGACCACTGTCCGGACATTTGCAGAGATACCCCTACTCATATACCAGGAGCGCTCGTCGAAGGGCCCCGGAAACCGGGCAGAGTCGTGAATGTACCAGCGGACCAGGCGGAGCGGGAAAGCCGAGCGCGCCCCCGGCCCAAGGCCGGGGGCGCGCTCCCCCCACAATGTTCGGCCGGCTCGGCCCCCGGCGGGCCCCCGAGATCCGCCGGAGGAATCCACGCGAGCTGGCCTGCGGACCCGAGGTCCGCCTCCAGGCCTTCACCCCCCAGTTTCGGCCTGGTCAGGGCGATCACATTCGGTGGCCGCAATCGCCTCAACAGCGACGCTGACCGACCGCCCCCCGTGATCACCCTTCGTGCACCAACGATGCCACATCGTGGTGTCTATGTGAATACCCCAGGTCAGAAGCCTAAACCCTGAAACTAGATAGTCATCGAGTCAATCTGCGCATGGCACCCGGACCCCGTATGCCACACGGATTTCGGCCACACACAGTCGCTATTATGGGCGCGTTCCTGCGCGAGCGTCAGGGCCGCTACGGTGGATGCCATGCCCCACGATCGCCAGGAAACCCCTGTCGTGCTCTCCCGCATCTACACCCGGACCGGGGATGACGGCACCACGGCGCTGGGCGACGGCAGCCGCACGGCCAAGACCGACCCGAGGCTCACCGCCTACGCCGACGTTGACGAGGCGAACTGCGCGATCGGGCTGGCCGTCACCCTGGGCGGGCTGCCCGACGACATCACCGGCCTGCTCGTCCGGCTGCAGAACGATCTTTTCGACGTGGGTGCCGACCTGTGCAACCCGGTGGCCGAGCAGCCCCCTTACCCGCCGCTGCGCATCGATGAGGAGTACGTCACCCGGCTCGAGCAGGCGTGCGACGAGTACAACGAGGGCCTGCCGGTGCTGCGGAGCTTCGTGCTGCCGGGCGGCAGCCCGGGCGCCGCGCTGCTGCACACGGCCAGGGCCACGGTCCGGCGCGCGGAACGCAGCGCGTGGGCGGCCATGCAGGCGCACGGTCCGGCCGTCAGCCCGCTGCCGGCCAGGTACCTGAACCGGCTCTCCGATCTGCTGTTCATCCTCGCCCGGCGGGCCAACGAGCCCGGCGGTGACCTGCTGTGGAAGCCCGGCGGCGAGCGCTAGCCGGGCCAGCCGCGACGGCCGGCCGGAGGCCGTGCAGGGGGAAGGGGAGGCGCGTGGGGGATGGCACGCGTGGGGTCTGGGGGGTCGTCCCCCGAGGCCAGCACAGCCGAAGCCGGTGGTTAACGGAACTCGGTCACCGAACCTGGCGGGGCCGCTTCCAGCCAGGCCAGGAATCCGGTCAGCGCGCCCTCGCTGAGCGCGAGCTCGACGTGCCCGGTGCCGTTACCGGTGTCGCACTCCACCACCACCGCGCCGGGCCCGAGGCTGGTGGTCTCGGCTGCGTCGGCCGGCCTGCGGGACACCACGCTGAGCCCGCGGCGGGCGTAGATCTCACCTGGCCGCAGCCGGAGCCCGAAGATCGGGTACCAGCACAGCTCGTCGCCGCGGTAGGAGGCCACGCCGAGCCGCCAGTGCCGGTCGGTGCCGCGGCGCAGGGCGCAGTCGACGCTCCCGCCGCTGCGCTCGATCAGAGTCCGGCGGACAGCGATGCCGGTGGCGCAGGCCAGCGCGATCACCAGGATGACGACGAGGAGCCAGCCGGCATCGAGTGCTGCTCGCCCCCCTAGCAATCCCGGCCCTTCCCGCGCCGACCCTCGTCAGGGCCGGTCGGCGGAATCGCCAGCGGCTCTGAGCAGCGCTCTGAAGTACCGGACGTCCGTGGACTCCTCGTCCCCCTGACCCGAGGCGCCCGCGTCCTGCAGCGCATCATCGAGTGCGGCCTGGGTGGCCTGCCGGTCGACCTCACGGCCAAGCTGCGCCTGGCGGGCCAGGACCGACACCCGGTCGTCGGCGACGGAGAAGAAGCCGCCGCCCACCGCGGCGACGATCACGCCGCTCGCGTCCCCGCCCTCCTCGGGCATGATCCGGACCACGCTGCCCTCGGCCAGGATGCCGAGCACGGGCGTGTGGCCGGTCAGCACGCCGATGTCCCCGTCGAGGGTCTTGGCGATCACCATCTGGGCCGGCCCGGCCCAGATCTCGCCCTCGGGGACGACCACCTCCACCTGGAGCGTCATGACTTCTCCAGCTCCCTGGCCTTCCTCTCCACGTCCTCGATGCCGCCGCACATGAAGAACGCCTGCTCGGGAAGGTTGTCGTACTTGCCCTCGGTGATGGCCTTGAACGAGGAGATCGTCTCGTCCAGCGGCACGAACACCCCGGGCTGCCCGGTGAACTGCTCGGCGACGAACATGGGGTGGGACAGGAACCGCTCGATCCGCCGCGCGCGCTGCACGGTGACCCGGTCTTCCTCGGACAGCTCGTCGATGCCGAGGATCGCGATGATGTCCTGCAGCTCCTTGTACCGCTGCAGGATCCGCTGCACCTCGCGGGCGACCGCGTAGTGCTCCTCGCCCACGTAGGCCGCGCTCAGAATCCGTGAGGTCGAGTCGAGCGGGTCCACGGCCGGGAAGATCCCCTTCTGGGTGATCTCGCGGGAGAGCACCGTGGTGGCGTCCAGGTGCGCGAACGTGGTGTGCGGGGCCGGGTCGGTGATGTCGTCGGCGGGGACGTAGATGGCCTGCATCGACGTGATCGAGTGGCCCCGGGTCGAGGTGATCCGCTCCTGCAGCTGGCCCATCTCGTCGGCCAGCGTCGGCTGGTAGCCCACCGCCGACGGCATCCGGCCGAGCAGCGTGGAGACCTCGGAGCCCGCCTGGGTGAACCGGAAGATGTTGTCGATGAACAGCAGCACGTCCTGGCCCTGGACGTCACGGAAGTACTCCGCCATCGTGAGCGCGGACAGGCCGACCCGAAGCCGCGTGCCCGGCGGCTCGTCCATCTGGCCGAAGACCAGCGCGGTGTCCTTGATGACGTTGGACTCGGTCATCTCGATGAACAGGTCATTGCCCTCGCGGGTCCGCTCGCCGACGCCCGCGAAGACCGAGACGCCGCCGAAGTTCTTGGCCACCCGGGTGATCATCTCCTGGATCAGCACGGTCTTGCCGACACCCGCCCCGCCGAACAGGCCGATCTTGCCGCCCCGTACGTACGGGGTGAGCAGGTCGAGAACCTTGATCCCGGTCTCCAGGATCTCGGTTCTCGCCTCCAGCTGGTCAAACGGCGGCGGCTCCCGGTGGATCCCCCACCGCTCGGTGACCTTCAGCGAGGACGTCGGCACGTCCAGGGTCTCGCCGAGCACGTTGAACACGTGGCCCTTGGTCACGTCCCCCACCGGCACCGTGATCGGGCCGCCGGTGTCGGAGACCGGGGCGTCGCGCACCAGGCCGTCGGTCGGCTGCATGGAGATGGCGCGGACCACATTGTCGCCGATGTCCTGGGCGACCTCCAGGGTCAGCGTCCTTGTCCTGGCCCTCCAGCTTCACGTCCACCTTCAGCGCGTTGTAGATGCCGGGAATCTGCTCGGCCGGGAACTCCACGTCGACGACGGGACCGATGACCCGCACTACTCGGCCGGTGCCAGCCGCCGTCCCGCCCGCGTGCGGCGGGGTTCTCTACGGTAGCGGTCATGGCGATGCTCACTATCTCCCTGTGATCGTCTCGGCCAGCGCGTTGGCGCCCCCGACGATCTCGCTGATTTCCTGCGTGATCTCGGCCTGCCGTGCCTTGTTGGCTTCGAGCGTGAGCTGATCGAGCAGCTCGTTGGCGTTGTCCGTGGCCGACTTCATCGCCCGGCGCCTCGCCGCCGATCTCGGCGGCGGCCGAGTCGAGCAGCGCGGCGAAGATCCGGCTCTCCACGTACCACGGCAGCAGGGCGTTCAGCACGTCCTCCGGAGAC
This sequence comes from uncultured Actinomycetota bacterium, assembly GCA_963739645.1. GTDB lineage: Bacteria > Actinomycetota > Actinomycetes > Streptosporangiales > Streptosporangiaceae > JASHPR01. Next base: position 29,717 of record CAVUBM010000086.1, on the reverse strand, counting down.
GGCTCGAATTCATAGATCGGCAGTGCCCCGGCTCGGCGGTGCCTCCGTCGTCTCCTCGATCTCGAGCGGCAGGATCCGCCGGATCGAGGGGCGCTGCGTGAGCATGGACACGAACTCGGTGTGCACCAGGTGGATCTCGTCCACGCCGCCTTCGCTGGCCGGCCGCTCGAACGCCTCGAGCAGCGCGGCCGTGATCTCGCCGGCGTTCTCGTTCGTCGGGGTGTCGGAGAAGCCGCTCCACTCTCCGCCCATCTCGCGCTGGCGGAACCGGTGCCAGGTGATGCCCTTGCGCCCGGCCACGTACGGCACCGACTCGACGCCCTGCTCCTGGAGCAGCATCCGCAGCCCCTCAGCCTCGCGCAGGACGCTGGAGTTGTAGCCGCCGGCAAAGCCGCGGTCGCTGGTCAGGATCAGCACCGCCGCGCGGGTGGGGTTCGCCCGCTCCGTGGTGAGCGGATGGTCGATCTGCGACGACCGGCTGACCACGGCCTCGACCGCAGCGGTGAGCTCGCGCGCGTACGGTTCCGCATCATGCGCCCGCTGCTGGGCCTTGATGATCCGCGAGGACGCGATGAGCTCCTGGGCACGGGTGATCTTGGCGGTGGACTGTACCGTCCTGATCCGCCGCCTGACCAGGCGAAGCTGCGCTCCCACCTAGCTCCCGCCCTCCTTCTTCGGCGCCGGGACGCGCTTCTTGAGCTTCTCCTGCTCGACCTCATCCTCGTCGACGGCCTCGGCGGGCTCCTCGTTGACCAGCAGCCCGCCGCTGGTGGTCTCGAAGCTGCGCCGGAAGTCCTCGATCGCGTCCTTGAGCGCGGTGATGGTGTCCTCGGACGCATCACCGGTCTCCCTGATCGCGTCGTAAATTCCGGAATGCGACCGCTGCAGCCGGTCCAGGAACTCGTCCTCAAAGCGGCCGATATCCTCGGTCGGCACGTCGTCGAGGTACCCGGAGGTGCCGGCCCACACCGCGACCACCTGCCGCTCCACCGGCAGCGGGCTGAACTGCGGCTGCTTGAGCAGCTCGACCAGGCGGGCCCCGCGGTCCAGCTGGGCCCGCGACGACAGCGTCCAGGTCGGAGGCGAACGAGGCGAACGCCTCCAGGTCGCGGTACTGGGAGAGGGCCAGCTTCAGTCCCCCGGCGACCTTCTTCATGGCCTTGATCTGGGCGTCGCCGCCGACCCGGGACACCGACTGGCCGACGTTGATGGCCGGCCGGACGCCGGAGTTGAACAGGTCGGTCTCCAGGAAGATCTGCCCGTCGGTGATCGAGATCACGTTGGTCGGGATGTAGGCGGAGATGTCGTTCGCCTTGGTCTCCACGATCGGCAGCCCGGTGAGCGAGCCGCCGCCCAGGTCGTTGGAGAGTTTGGCGCACCGCTCCAGCAGCCGTGAGTGCAGGTAGAACACGTCGCCCGGGTAGGCCTCGCGGCCCGGCGGGCGGCGCAGCAGCAGCGAGATCGCGCGGTAGGCCTCGGCCTGCTTGGTCAGGTCATCGAAGATGATCAGTGCGTGCTGGCCGGCGTACATCCAGTGCTGGCCGATGGCCGACCCGGTGAACGGGGCCAGGTACTTGTAGCCCGCCGGGATCAGACGCTGGTCGCCGCGACGATCGTCGTGTACTCCAGCGCGCCCGCGTCCTCGAGCGACTGGCGGACCTGCGCGATCGTCGAGCCCTTCTGGCCGACAGCCACGTAGACGCACTTGACCTGCCGGGTCGGGTCGCCAGAATCCCAGTTGCCCTTCTGGTTGATGATCGTGTCGATGGCGATGGCGGTCTTGCCGGTCTGCCGGTCACCGATGATCAGCTCGCGCTGGCCGCGGCCGACCGGGGTGATCGCGTCGATCGCCTTGATCCCGCTCTGCAGCGGCTCGTTCACCTTCTGGCGCTGGACCACGGACGGCGCCTGCAGCTCGAGCACGCGCAGTTCGGTGTCCTCGATCGGGCCCTTGCCGTCCAGGGGGCTGCCGAGCGGGTCCACGACCCGGCCGAGGAAGCCGTCGCCGACCGGAACGGACAGAACCTCGCCGGTGCGCTTGACCTGCTGGCCCTCGTCGATCTTGCTGAACTCGCCGAGGATGACCACGCCGATCTCGCGCACCTCGAGGTTCAGCGCCAGGCCGCGGGTGCCGTCCTCGAACTCGAGCAGCTCGTTGGCCATGGCCGAGGGCAGGCCCTCGACCCGGGCGATCCCGTCGCCGGCCTCGGCGACGATGCCGACCTCCTCGGTGGCTGCGCCCGCCGGCTCATACTCCTCGACGAAACGCGCCAGCGCGTCCCGGATTTCCTCCGGTCGGATTGTCAGCTCCGCCATTGTCCTCGCGTCTTTCTCGTCAGGATCTCTTGCTACGTCTGAAGTCGGTCAGGCGGCCAGCCTGCGCCGGAGCCCGGCGAGGCGACTCGCCATGCTGCCGTCGATGAGCTCGTCCGAGATCCGCACCGACATGCCGCCGATGACCTGGGGGTCGACCACGATGTTCAGGTGTACGTCGCGGCCGTAGGTGTCGGCCAGGGCCGCTGCGAGCCTGCCGCGCTGCTCCGCGGTGAGCGCGATCGCGACGTGCACCTCGGCCAGGAGGCGCTCTCGCCGCTCGGCGGCCATGCGGCGCGTACTCTTCCAGGCTCGCATCCAGGCTACGTCCCCTGGGATGCAGCGCCGCCTCGGTGATCAGCCGCAGCGCCGGCTGGGTCACCTTGCCCCGCAGCAGCGTGTCGACCAGTTCCTGCTTGCGCTCGTCCGGGGCGAACGGGCTCGAGCAGCGCGACCCGGAGGTCGGGCTCGGCGTTCACGACCCGGCCGAACCGGAACAGCTCGTCCTCGAGATCGTCCAGGCCGCCTGCGCGGTCCGAACTCTCGATCGACCGACAGCGCGGCCAGCTGCTCCGTCGCGTCGACCAGGTCCGCGGGCCCGGACCAGCGCGCGCCGACCAGCGTGGTGACCAGGCTCAGCGCCGTGGCCGAGATCTTCCCGGTGAGCAGGGTCTCGGCCAGGCCGGCCTTGGCCCGCCCCTCGCGGGCCGGGTCGGACAGCGTCCGGCGCAGGCCGGGCTCGCTGTCCAGCAGCCCGGCCACGGCGAACAGCTCGTCGCCGAGCCGGTCGGGGCTGATCCGGCCGCGGCTGGCGCCGTCGGCGCCGAGCACCTCGGCCAGCCGTTCCTTGGCCTCGGCGAGCGAAGCCCGGCTCGATCCTCTCATCGGGCCGACCTCACCTCGGCGGCCTGCTCTTCGAGTTCAGCCAGGAACCGGTCCACGGTGCCCCGCTGCCGGGCCTCATCCTGCAGCGACTCGCCGACGATCCGGCTGGCCAGCTCCACCGAGAGGGCACCGACCTCGGCACGCAGCGCGGTGAGCGCCTGCTGCCGGTCGGCGTCGATCTGGGCCCGCGCGGAGTCCACCAGCCGCTGTCTCTCGGCTTCTCCCTGCTCCCGGAGCTCCGCCTTGATCTGCGCGCCCTCTGCCTTGGCCTGCTCCCGCATGCGTGACGCCTCGTGCCTGGCCTCGGCCAGCTGCGCCTTGTACTGATCGAGCAGCCGGGCCGCCTCGGCCTGCGCCTCCTCGGCGCGGTCCAGCCCGCCCTCGATCGCGTCGGTCCGCTCCTGCAGCGTCTGCTGGATTCTCGGCATCAGAACCTTGGCCAGCACGCCGAACACGATAAAGAACGCGATCAGGCCCGTGATTATCTCGGTCAAGCTCGGGACCAGCGGGTTCTGCGTTCCGCTCTGCGCCAGGTACAACATGGCGGTTAACCCCTCGGACTTCGCTACTTGGTGATGAAGAACGGAACGGCGATACCGATCAGCGCCAGCGCCTCGGTCAGCGCGAAGCCGATCCACATGTACGTGGTGATCCGGCCGGACGCCTCGGGCTGGCGGGCCATGGCCTCGATGGCGTGCCCGAACACCAGGCCGATGCCGATGCCGGGGCCGATGGCCGCGAGGCCGTAAACGAGTTTTCCCAGACCGACGAGTGTGATCGTGGAGCTGGTCGAGCCTGCGGCGACGTACAGCAGGTGGTGCACCGGATGCATGTGTCGGTTTCCTTTTCTCCGGCCCGGCGCCACTGTGCGCCGGGTCTAGCTCATCGGTTGCTCAGTGCGCTGGCTCCAGCGCATCCGATATGTAGAACGCGGTCAGCGTGGTGAAGATGAAGGCCTGCAGCAGCGTGATCAGTACCTCGAGCACGAACACCAGCAGGAACACGATGAACGAGACCGCTGCGAACAGCAGGCCGATCGTCGCGCTGAACAGGTACCAGGTGGCGATCGAGAACACCAGAAGCAGCAGGTGCCCGGACAGCATGTTCGCGAAGAGCCGGATGGACAGGGTGAACGGCCGCACAATGATGTTGGACAGCAGCTCGATGGGGGCGAGCAGCGGCAGGATCCACCACGGGGCGCCCGGAGGGACCGCCATGTTCTTGAAGTAGCCGAGCGGGCCCTGGTGCCGGATGCCGATAACGATGTAGGTCACCCAGACCACCAGCGTCAGGGCCACGGGGAACGCGAACTTCGACGTGGCGGGGAACTGGGCGATCGGGATGAGCTCCCAGAGGTTCATCAGCCAGATGAAGAAGAACAGCGTCACCAGGAACGGCAGGTACCGGTCGCCCTTGCTGCCCATCTGCGGCCGCAGGATCTGGTCGCGGACGGCCAGGATGCCGAGTTCGCCGATGTTCTGGACGCCGCGCGGCACCAGCTTCGGCTTGCGGAACGCCAGCCACAAGACGAACAGAACGATGGCCGCGGAGAGCACCATGAGCAGGATCGGCTTGGTGAACTCGAAGCCGCCGATCTTGAAGATCGGCCTGAAGTAGAAGTCCTCGATCGACGGGGCGGGGTAGCCGCAGGAGGGCGTCGACTGGAAGTGGCAGCCGGTGGCCACCGTGATTACGTGGGCGTCACTCACCGCGCTCCTCCGGCTGTCATCCGGACCTCGTGAAACGGAAGATGACCAGAGCGAGAGCGAGACCCAGGCCGAGCAGCATACCGATCGGGAACGCTCCGGCGAATCCGGTCCACCGGGCGATCAGCCACCCGATGCCGCCGTAGAGGACCATCCCCCCGATCAGGTAGCTCATGATCGCCCAGCCGGTGCCCTCCTTCGGGCCTGTCGGGAAGTCGTCGTCCTTGCCGCCGGGACTCGTGCCGGCTCCGCTCATAGCGGCCGGCCGCAGCCCTGTCCGTGGGCTGGCCCGCGCCGTCCATGTGTTTGCTGCCCCCCACGGGTCACCGTTCTCCGTCCGGCTCGACGTACAGCGCCTTCAGGCGCATGGACCAGGCCATCAGGCCCGCGCTGTAGGCGAGGACACAGACGAGCACGGTCAGGCCGAAGGCCCGGGGATTGAACGCGGTCGTGTCCTGGAAGCGCCCGAAGATGACGATCAGAGCCAGGATCTTGAAGAAGAACGTGCCCAGGGCGGCGGCCATCATGGCCTGCGGGCTCACCCGCGCGGCGTAGCTCACGACGATCACGCTGATCCCGAAGAACAGCGCCACGACACCCACGCCGAGCAGCGCGCCGAGCAGCCCCTTGCTGCCGCCGAGCCCGGCACTGAGCGCGATCATGATCACGCCGGCGACCGCTGCGACCGCAGCAGCGCGCCTGATGATCCGGGCGCAATTCGCCACCATCAACTAAACTCCGGGAAGAATCGGCGACCTAGCTCGACCTCGGGAAGCGCGCCAGCGCCCAGGTGACGCTGAACCGCCGAACCGCGGTGGCGACGCGGTTGCGTCACCAGGTGAGCGAAATGTATCACGGCCTCTCAGTCGCCTTCGTCGGGGGCTCTTGTGAAAGATATCACAAGCTCCCCGACCTTGCCCTCACCAGGTCACCTACCATGACGAAAGCCCGCACCAGCCGGGCCAGGACCGCCTGACCGCCCGCCGGCACCCGGGCCTGGAGAGCCTAGCGGACCGCCCGCACGGGTCAGCGCGGGCGCGCAGGAACGCCCGACGAGGCGCGCTGGCCGGCGTCCTGCGACCCGTTCCCCACGGCCCGGCCCGGCCCGTCCCTGGGTCCGCCATCTGGCGCATCCGGGTGCTCGGCGGCGGCGTCCCCGGCGTCGGGAGACCGGCCATCCGCTGGCCCGGCACCTGCCGCATCCGGCGCCGCGGCCCAGCTCGCCGCGGCCGTCCGGCCGGGCCCTTGCGCCGGATGAGCCGCCGCACCGCTGGCGGCCCCGCTGGCCGTGACGGCCGCGGGCAGCGGGCACGGCCACCGGGCCCTCGCCCTCTCCCACCAGCGCAGCCTCGGCATCGACATCATCAGGAGCAGCAGGACGGCCGCCGCCGTGATCACGGCCAGCACGAACAGCGGGGTCCTGGCGATGGACAGCCAGACCACCGCGCCGGCGAACAGCGTGGCCCACAGGTACATGATCATGCACGCTGGAGCGGTGCGAGTGACCGATGTCGAGCAGCCGGTGGTGCAGGTGCTTGCGGTCCGGCGCCAGCGGTGACCTGCCGGCCCGGGTCCGCCGGACCACGGCCAGCAGCAGATCCGCGTAAGGGATCACCATGATCGCGGCAGGCAGCAGCAGCGGCAGGATCTCCGGGAACCGGTTCACGGTGTTGCTGCCGCGCAGGCTGGCCGGGTCGAGCGAGGCGATGCTCGAGATCGGCACGTAGGCCAGCAGCAGCCCGAGCAGCATCGAGCCGGTATCGCCCATGAAGATCCGGGCCGGATAGAAGTTGTGCGGCAGGAACCCCAGGCAGGCCCCGGCCAGCACCGCGGAGGCCAGCGTCGGGCCGGCCTGCAGCGGAAGGTGCACCAGCTGGGTAAGCCGGTAGTAATAGACAAAGAACGCAAGCGCTGCGATGCAGACAATCCCGGCGGCCAGGCCGTCGAGCCCGTCGATGAAGTTGACCGCGTTGATGGTCGCCACCACGACCAGGATGGTCAGCGCCGTGGACTGGTTCGGGGTGAGGGCCAGCGTGCCCTGGCCCGGCTCGGGCAGCCAGCTGAGCTGGGCACCGCTCCAGACCAGGATGCCGCCGGCGGCCGCCTGAGCGGCCAGCTTGCTGATCGGGCTCAGCCCCCACCGGTCGTCGGCCATGCCGATGAGGACGATGAGCCCGCCGGCCAGCAGCAGCCCGGTGGCCATCCGCGGGCTGTCGGTGTACACCGTCCGCAGCGGCGTCAGCTGGCCAGCCACCAGCAGTCCCGCCGCCAGCCCGGCGTAGATGGCCAGGCCGCCCAGCAGCGGGATCGGGACCACGTGCACGTCCCGGTCGCGGGCGGCGTGCATCGCGCCCACCGCGATCGCCCCGCGGCGCACCAGCGGCGTCAGCAGATACGTGACAGCCGCGGTGACCAGCAGAGTAAGGGCGTATTCACGCAACGTGGTCACCAGGTCCGGATGGAATGGACAGGCATTACGGCAACTCTAGAGCACCAGGCGCAGCACCGGGCGCAGGTGCTCCGGTTGCGATCACGCGTCAGGCGGGGGCGACAATAGCCGCGAGCCCGGGCGGACAATAGCCGCGTTACCGGCGAAAACCGCTCAGGCGTCGGACTCGACGTCGTCGGCGGTGGACACGGCCGCCACCTCGCGCAGCTGCCCCAGTGACACCGCGCCGGCCCGCAGCAGCCGGGGGATGTTCCCGGTGAGATCCACGATCGTGGACGGGACGTCGTTGAGGCACGGGCCGCCATCCAGGTACACCGACACGGTGTCGCCGAGCTGCTCCTCGGCGGCCGCGGCGGTGGTCGCGGCCGGCTCGCCGGTGCGGTTGGCGCTGCTGACCGCCAGCGGCCCGGTCTCCTTGAGCAGCTCGATCGCGACCGCGTGCAGGGGCATGCGGACCGCCACGGTCCCGCGCGTGTCGCCCAGGTCCCAGGTCAGCGACCGGCTCGCCCGGCACACGATGGTGAGCCCGCCCGGCCAGAACTCGTCGATCAGCTGCTGGCCGTACGGCCCGAGGTCCTCGATCAGCGCGGTGGCCGCGCGGACGGTGCCGACCAGCACGGGCGGCGGCATGTCCCGGCCCCGCCCCTTGGCCACGAGCAGGGAGGTCACCGCGGCCGGGTGGAACGCGTCGGCACCGACGCCGTACACGGTGTCGGTCGGCAGAACCACCAGCTCACCGGTGCGCAGCGCCAGCGCCGCCGCGGCTATGCCATCGGCCCGGCCGACCGGGTCAGCACAGTCGTAGCTGGCACTCATGTCGGATCATCTTTCCACGCTGGCTGTGATTTCCAAATCGCGCTCACGAACCGGTCCCGCCCGGCCAGGTCCAGGTGGTTGCGGGTGCCCCGCCAGCCCTTCTCCTCGGCGAACACCCAGTAGACCGCGGCGCCCTGCGGCGCGCCGTGCTCCACGGCCACCAGGCCGCCGGGGCGCAGCAGCCGCCGGGCCACGCTCTCCACCACCCTTATCGCGTCCAGCCCGTCCTCGCCGCCCCACAGCGCCGTGGCCGGGTCGTACTCGCCCACCTCGGGCGGCACTCCAGCGCCGACCGGAATGTACGGCGGGTTGCTGATGACCAGGTCCACCGCGCCGCTCAGGTCGGGCAGCGCGGTCGCGAAGTCGTCGCCGTGCAGGGTGACCCGGCCCGCCGTGTGCGGCGCCGCAGCCGCGCAGCGGGCAATGTTCCGCTCGGCCCACTGCCGGGCCAGCGGGTCGGCCTCGACCGCGTGCACCTGGGTACCGGGCACCTCCTGCGCGATGGCCAGCGCGATCGCGCCGGACCCGGTGCCGAGGTCGGCGACCACCGGCTCGGCCACGTCCATCGCGCCGAGCGCGTCGATCGCCCAGCCGGTCATGACCTCGGTCTCCGGGCGCGGCACGAACACCCCGGGGCCCACCTCGAGCTCCAGGTACCGGAAAAAGGCCCGTCCGGTGATGTGCTGCAGCGGCTCGCGGGACGCCCGGCGCGCGACATCGTCCCAGTACCGCGGGTCGAACGCGGCGTCGGGCACGGTGTGCAGGGCGCCCCTGGACACGCCGTGCACGTGCGCGGCGATCAGCTCGGCGTCGGTGCGCGGGGACTCCACCCCGGCCTCGGCGAGCCGGGACGCCGCCACGGCGATCTCGTCAAGCAGCAGGTTCATTGGGATTCGCTCAGGTTGGCGGTGCACGTACAAGGGGGTTGGCTCAGGTTAGCTGAGCGCCGCCGGTTCGCTCAGGCCCGCTGCTTCATCACGCCGGCCTCAGCGGACGCGGCGATCTTCTCGGCCCGGTCGGCGGTGGCCAGGGCCTCGATGACCGCGTCGAGATCCCCGTCAATGACCTGATCCAGGTTGTAGGCCTTGAACCCCACCCGGTGATCGGAGATCCGGTTCTCAGGGAAGTTGTAGGTGCGGATCCGCTGCGACCGGTCGACCGCCGCGACCTGGCTGCGGCGCTCGGCCGCGGCCTGCGCGTCCGCCTGCTCCTGCGCCTGGGTCAGCAGCCGCGCGCGCAGGATCCGCATGGCCTGTTCCTTGTTCTGCAGCTGGCTCTTCTCGTTCTGGCAGGACACCACGATGCCGGTGGGCAGGTGCGTGATCCGTACCGCGGAGTCCGTGGTGTTCACGCTCTGGCCGCCAGGGCCGGACGAGCGGAACACGTCCACCCGCAGGTCGTTGGGGTCGATGGTGACCTCGACCGGGTCGGCCTCCGGCATGACCAGGACACCGGCGGCCGACGTGTGGATCCGCCCCTGCGACTCGGTGACCGGCACCCGCTGCACCCGGTGCACGCCGCCCTCGTACTTGAGCCGCGACCAGGCCCCGTCGCCCGGGGCCACGCCGCGGCGCCCGGCCTTGATCGCCACCGTGACGTCCTTGTAGCCGCCGAGGCCGGTCATGGTCGAGTCGAGGATCTCGGTCTTCCAGCCGTGCCGCTCGGCGAAGCGCAGGTACATGCGCAGCAGGTCGCCGGCGAACAGCGCCGACTCCTCGCCGCCCTCCCCCGCCTTCACCTCGAGGATGACGTCCTTGGCGTCGTTCGGGTCCTTCGGCACCAGCAGCTGCCGCAGCCGCTCCTCGAGCTCCTCCCGGCGCCGCCCCAGCTGGTCGGCTTCCGCGGCGAACGACGCGTCCTCGCCGGCCAGCTCGTGCGCGGTCTCCTCATCGGCCGTGACCTGCTGCCACTCCCGGTAGGCGTGCACGACCGGGCCGAGCTGGCCGTACCGCCGGCCGAGCGCCCTGGCCCGGTCGGGGTCGGCGTGGACGGCCGGGTCGGCGAGATCCCGCTCCAGGGCGGCGTACTCGCCGGCCAGCTCATCGAGCCGGTCAAACACGTTTCCTCCAGGGATGTTGGCGCGCCCGGCCCGGTGTCCTGGGCCCAGACACGCACAACCCGGCGGACGTACCCTCGTACGTCCGCCGGGTTGGTGAAGTTACTTGCCGTTCGGCTGCTTCTCGGCCGTTCGGCTGCTTGGTGCCGAAGCGCCGCTCGAACCGGGCGACCCGGCCACCGGTGTCCAGGATCTTCTGCTTGCCGGTGTAGAACGGGTGGCAGTCCGAGCAGATGTCGGCGTGAATCACGCCGCCCTTGGCGGTGCTCCGGGTGGTGAAGCTGCTCCCGCAGGTGCAGGTCACCGTCGTCACCACGTAGTCGGGGTGGATGTCAGGCTTCATGTCACGACTCCTGGTTCTCGGCGGTCGCCGGGTCGCCTCTCCGCTGCCTGTAGCGGCAGGCGGGAACCGGTACCGCGCTCGTGTAGATGGTTCCAGTACGCCAGCTCCTGCAACGTCTGCCGGAGCCGGAAGATTCCCGTGACCGGGCTAGCTGCCGATCGTGGTCTTCTGCACCTGGAGCAGGAATTCGGCGTTGCTCTTGGTCTCCTTCATCCGCTCCATGAGCACCTCAAGCGCCTGCTGCGGCTCGAGCGCGTGCAGCACCCGGCGCAGCTGCCAGACGATCTTGAGCTCCTCGGGGGACATGAGCAGGTCCTCCTTGCGGGTGCCGGACGCGTCGACGTCGATCGCCGGGAAGATCCGCTTGTCGGCCAGCTCGCGGCGCAGCCGCAGCTCCATGTTGCCGGTGCCCTTGAACTCCTCGAAGATCACCTCGTCCGCGCGGGAGCCGGTCTCGATCAGGGCGGTAGCCAGGATCGTCACCGAGCCGCCGTGCTCGATGTTGCGCGCCGCGCCGAAGAACCGCTTCGGCGGGTAGAGCGCGGTCGAGTCCACGCCGCCGGACATGATCCGCCCGCTGGCCGGGGCGGACAGGTTGTAGGCCCGGCCGAGCCGGGTGATCGAGTCCAGCAGCACGACCACGTCGTGGCCCATCTCGGCCAGCCGCTTGGCCCGCTCGATGGCCAGCTCGGCGACCGTGGTGTGGTCCTCGGCCGGCCGGTCGAAGGTCGAGTAGATGACCTCGCCCTTGACCGTGCGCTGCATGTCGGTGACTTCCTCGGGCCGCTCGTCGACCAGCACGACCATGAGGTGGCACTCGGGGTTGTTCTTGGTGATCGCGTTCGCGATCGCCTGCAGGATCAGCGTCTTGCCCGCCTTGGACGGCGACACGATCAGGCCGCGCTGGCCCTTGCCGATCGGGGCCATCAGGTCGATGATCCGGGTCGTCATGTTGCCCGGCTCGGTCTCCAGCCGGAGCCGCTCCTGCGGGTACAGCGGGACCAGCTTGGAGAACTCGGGGCGGGACCTGGCCTGCCTCCGGGTCCAGGCCGTTGATCTTGTCCAGCCGGACCAGCGCGTTGAACTTCTCCCGGCGCTCGCCCTCCCGCGGCTGCCGCACCGCGCCCTCGACCACGTCGCCCTTGCGCAGGCCGTGCCTGCGCACCTGGGACAGCGAGACGTAGACGTCGTCGGCGCCCGGCAGGTAGCCGGTCGTGCGCACGAACCCGTAGTTGTCGAGCACGTCCAGGATCCCGGCGATGGGGATCAGCACGTCGTCCTCGGAGATCACTGGCTCGGCCTCGCTGCCGCGGTCCCTGCGCCCGCGGCTGGAGTTCCGGTTGCGGAACCGGTCCCGGCCGCGCCGGCCGCCCTGGCCACCGCCATCGCGGTCGTCATCGCGGTCGTTGCGGCCGCCCTGGCCGTCGCGGTCGCCGCGCGGCCCGGAGTCACGGGAGTCTCTGGAATCACGGGAGTCTCGCGAGTCCCGGTTCTCGGAGCCATCGCCCGCGGCCCGGGGCTGCTCGTCCCTGCGGCCGTTGCTCTGGTCGTCACGGCGGCCGCTCTGGTCGTCGCGGCGGCCGTTCTGGTCGTCACGCCTGCCGCTCTGGTCGTCACGGCGGCCGTTGTTGTTGCCGCGGCGACGGCGGCTTTCGCGCTGGCCGTCGCCGGCCTGGTCGCGCTGGCCGTCACCGGACGGCTGGACATCGTCCCGCTGCGCGCTGCCCTGGCTGACGGAGTCGTTCCCGGCCGCGGCCGGCCCGGCCGGGGCCACCGCCGGGGCAGCGGCCTGGGCACCGCCAGCGGCACCGTCGCCGCCCCCGATGCTCGCGGCTGCCGCGCCGCTGAACGAACTATCGCCGATCCCGCCCGCACTTGCGCTGCCCACACCAGGCTGCGATGTCTCAAATTCCATGGCGTCCTGCTCAAAGTGGCGAGTAGCGCCGGCTCCCGCAGGCGCCCCCCGCTGATCTGTCTTGTCGTTGTCCGCACGCTGGCTGCCCCGGGCCTTGCTGCCCCCACGGGCCGCCCCGCTGCGGGAGCTCCGCCGGTGCCCGCGCCATCGTGCGCGGCCTCGCCGCTCTGTGCGGCCTCGCCGCCCCGCTGCCGCTCCTCGATAGCGGCGATGACCTGACTCTTGCGCATCCGGCCGGTGCCCTGGATGCCCATCGACTGGGCGAGCCGCTGAAGCTCCGGCAGGAGCATCGCGGACAGCCCCGTGCCACTGCGGCGGCTGGCTTCCGCCGTCAGGGGTTGGCCAGCACGGGAGTCCGTATTGGCCCAGGAGCGTACCGCGCCCGTCGGCTCGGGGGAAGCCCCCGCACGCCCCGCCGAGTCCGGCACATCGCCGGACAAAGCGGACGCGGCCGATGGTTCCTCCGGCAAGCCGGAGGCGCCGGTCATCAGATCGGTGGTGTTGCTCACGAGGGGTCCTTCCCAGGACGCGGGTGCTGACCGCACATTCGGCCGTGGCCACCCGCTATCACGCTCCGGCCGATCGGCCGGGCCCATTGTTCTGCTATCCGCCATCCCCGCACTGCCCCGTGTCCAGCCGGCGTGTCGCCTCCGGCCGCCACGTGCGGTCCTCCGCCCTGTCTTCCAAAAAGCTGTGTGACAGCCAGCTGCGCTGGCGCCGGTTTAAGGCGGCCGCGACAAGCCCAGATGGCAGGGCAGGTTCGCACCGCTTCGCACCCAGATCCGCCAAACACCGTCCGCGCCTGGCAGGTGTGGCGATGTGAGGATGGGTGAGTGTCTGTGACAGCCCAAGTCCTCCGCTGGATGCGGACGGGGGCTTGCGGCGAACAGACGGGCACCTGTCCCCACGACGGGGCATCTGGTGCGTCATCCAGCTTAACACCATGCGCGCCCACGGCATTCCTTCGGAGTGGTTCGTCAGTTGCAGAAGAATCCGGCAGCCCGTGAGCGAGCGGCCCAGGAGGTCCTGGGAACGCTCCCCCAGCGTGGTTTCCGGGTACGCTCTCGCCGGGCTAATGCGGGTGGAAGGCCCGGCATGACGGACTGGAGACCACGCTGTGGCTGTCGACGTCCAAGGGGGCTTACACAGCATGCGATACCCGTTTCGGTGACTATTCAACCGCCTGGCCGCCAATCATGGCCGCGCCGTCAGTACCAGAGGCAGTTGTCCCGGAACCTACTTCAACCAGGCGATTCTCACAAGTATCCCGGCTCAGGGTGATCACAGCCGCTCCGGCGGGGCCACGCCGGCCAGCCGCAGCGCGGCGCCCAGCGCGGTCTGCGCGGCGGCGGCCAGCCATAGCCTGGCGCCGGTTCCTGCCGCGTCCCGCGGCGCGGACCGCCCGCCGAACGGCAGCGCCGGGCAGCGTTCCCAGCACAAGGTCCAGGCCGCGGCCAGATCCTCGAGATACCGCAGAAAGGCATCGGGCCTGCGGCGGCGGGCGGCGGCGGCAGCGCGTTCCGGCAGCCAGGAGATGACGCTGAGCAGCTCCTGCTCGCCCGGGTGCGCGAGCGCCCCGGCCAGGAACGTCTCCGGCGCCCCGCGGTCGAGACCGAGATCGGCGGCCCACCGCAGCACCGACGCCGCGTGCGCGTGGGCGTACCGGACCGCGAAGAACGGGTTCCCTGGATCGTTCCTGGCCCACCTCAGCGCGTCGATACCGCCCGCCCGGCCGGGAGCCGTCCTGGCCAGCGCGTAGCGGACCGCGTCGGCGCCCGCGAACGCGACGGCCGCGGACGCGGCGGACCGGGTGGCCGGGGAGGTGCGTACTGGCACTTCAAGGCTCTTGACCTTGGCTCCGGCGACCCGGGCCAGCCGGCCGGTGATCACGGCGGCCACGGCCTGCCTGGCCTGGCGCCAGGTGACGGCCGACGCGAGGCCGTCATCGGCGGCCGCGGTCGTTGCGGTGCCGTGCAGCGCATCGCTGGCCGCGCAGGCCGCGCCGGCGGCCGGGACGCGAACGGCCAGAGACGCCAGCGCGGCCGGGGTCACGGTCACAGTGAGGTAGCCGCGGCCGGTGACGGACACGGCGCTGATCCAGTCCGCGCGGCGCAGCCTTGCGGCCAGCCCGGCGGCCTCCTGCCCCGGCGTCCGGCCGCTCTCCACAGCCAGCTGGAACGGGAGCGAGGTGGCGTAGGTGCCCGGGCCACCCGCCCCGCGCGGAGCCGGGCGCCACGTACCGGACGCGCGCAGGCCGAGCTCGGCGCCGATGTCACCCGGGATCACGGGCTCAGGGTATGAGGCGCGACCCGTGGTAGAGGCCCCGTGGTAGAAGCTCAGTGGGAGTGGCCCCGTGGTAGAAGCTCAATGGCAGCGGCTCAGTCGTAGACGCTGGTCGGCACGCCCGCGAGCTCGCGCACCACGCGGATCATCTCGGCCGGGTCGAACGGCTTGGTCAAGTACGCGTCCACACCGACCTGGCGGCCGCGGGACCGGTCGTCCTCCTGCGCCCGCGCCGTGATCAGCACCACCTTGATCCCCGCGGTGTCCGGGTTGCGGTTCAGCTGCGTCGCGGTGACCCAGCCGTCCAGGCGCGGCATCATGACGTCCAGCGTGATCACGTCGGGCTTGACCTGGGTCACCTTCTCCAGGCAGTCCCTGCCGTCGACGGCCGTGAACACGTCGAATCCCTCGAGGGTGAGGTTGACCGCGATGAGCTGCCTAATGACCTCGTCGTCATCGACAACCAGCACCCGGCCCAGTCCCTGCGTCACCCGCGCGAGGCTATCGGTTCCGCCGCCGTAATGCGCGCCGATCCGCAGCGTGTCCGCAGATGTTCGGGGCTGGTACCCTGACTCCGGCCACCGCAGTCATTGCCTGCGGTCGCGCCTGAGCCCCCATAGCTCAGGGGATAGAGCAACGGCCTCCGGAGCCGTGTGCGCAGGTTCGAATCCTGCTGGGGGCGCCACCTCGTCAGCAGCCAAAAGCTGTCCTGACCAGCGCCGATATGGCCAGGTCCCTCTGGCTGGTGCCGCCACCACCCGCCACGGCGGGCCTTCATCCGCCAGATTCCCCGCCCATAGCCCGCCCACGCGGCCATTGCACTCACGGCCGTAGATGCGCAGCCGCCACGCCGCGAGCGATGGCCAGCGGGCTGGAAACAGGGCAGCCGGCGCGCAATTGCTCCTGGACTTGCCGCTCACCGCTGGCTTCCGGGAGGGATTCCCGGTGAGCGTCGAAGCCATTTCATGGGCCCTTAATCTCGCGCCCGTACCGTGCGACCGCGGCGGAAAGCGCAACCCCGCCTGCAAGGCGGTCCTGGTCGGGCTCGCCAACCACGCAGCCCCGGACGGCAAGGAGGCATTCCCCAGCGTCCGGACCCTGGTCCGCTACACCGATCTGTCCGAGCGGACGGTGCGCACCGCCCTGGACCGGCTGGAGGCCGACGGCATCATCCGGCCCTGCGACCCGGCGATCGTCGCCGCGAAGATCAAGCGGGCCGACCAGCGCCCGCAAGGCTGGGACCTGGCCATGCACCTAGTCCGCGACGACCTGGACGAAGAGGACCTGGCGGCCCTGGAGCGCCAGTTCCCGGGCCTGACCGCCCGCGTCGCGGTCCATGCCGCGCCGAGCCGCAAGCCGACGAGACGACCCTGGCAGCGGGGTGCAGCAGCTGCACCCCGCTGCCGAGACGCCTGTGGATAACGAAACGGACGGGGTGCAGCAGTTGCACCCCGTACCGGCGACGGGGTGCAACCACCGCAGGAACGGGGTGCAACCACCGCAGGAACGGGGTGCAGCGGTTGCACCCGAACCGTCCTTGGAACCACCCAGGGAACCGCCCGCCGCCAACGCGGGCGCGCGCGACGCCGACCCGGCCGCAGCCGATGACCGGCCGGGGCCGGGCGGCGGCGCGGGCGAATTCTTCGCCCGCCTCGGGCCGGGCTGGTCGCTGACCGGTCGCCAGCGACGCCGGCTTGCGCCGACGGTGGCTGGCGCGCTGGCGGCCGGATGGGACCCGGCCGCCCTGGCCGCGTTCGTGGGCGCGAACACCGCCGGAATCCGCAGCCCGGCCGCGGTACTGGCCGCCCGGCTGTCGCCAGCCGAGCTGCCCGCGCCGCTCGGCCGGGCCCTGTCCCGGCCGCCTTGGTGCGGCGAAGGCGACTGTGACGAGCGCACCCGCCGCCTGCAGCACGCCGACGGCGCCGACGCTGGCCGCTGCCCGCGCTGCCATCCGCTCGCGGCCGAACATGCCGCGGAAACAGGTCCCAGCCGCCGCGCCCCGCCCGCGCGCCCGAACCACCCCGCTCCACTAGCGGCAGTCGGCGCGAACTGCCGACACGCCTCAGCACGCTCCCCGTAACGAAAACCAGGAGGACTCTATGATGACCGATCAGACCGATAGCGCCAGCCGCCAGGACGCGATCATCGAGGCGGCCAGCAACGCCTACTGGCGCATGTGCCAGGCCGCGATACAGATCGCCGAAGCGGGCGGCGCCGAAGTCCACGAGCGGCCGATGTTCCCCGGCGCGATCTCGGTGAGCCGCTACGCCGAACCGCTCGCTGGCATCCGGGCCGCCGGAGTCCTGGCCGACAGCGCCGCCCGGATCCGCCGCGAATACACCCAGCACGCTCGGGCCGAGGGCATCGCCTGGCAGCAGATCGGCCAGGCGCTCGGCCTGGACCAGGGCCCGGACGGCAAGTCCGGCTATGACCTGGGGATAGCCGCGTTCGAGCACTTCGAGGGTGAGCCCGACCTCTGGAACCAGTCCAACTTCCATTACCACTGCGCGTCGTGCGGCGAGTGGATCACCGACCGCGGCCCGTACGAGAGCCACCCAGAAGACAACGAGCACGGGCACGCCGACGATTGCGCCCGGTTCGCCGCCGAGCTGGCGGCCTGGCAGGCCGAGCGGGACGCGTAGGAGCGGGGCGAGGGCTGAGCGATGACCGGCGAGACCAATGACGGCCAGTTTCCTGACCACTCGGCCGTGCTAGCCCGCTACCCCGTCGACGGCCGCCGGTCGGCAAGCGATCGTGAGGCGTGGCCGTGGCTGGCTGGCACCGTTGAGCAGCAGTGCGGCCCTGATGAATGACTGGTCACGCTCCAGGACCGGCGCGTGGCCGAACTGGAGGACGGCAGCCCAGCGCTAGAGGGCACCCCGACCGGCGACCTGCTGTTCCCGCAGTGCTACCGGGACAGCTCCGAACTCCGCCCCATCCCGCCGTCCGGCCTGGAGGCCGGGCAGTGAGCGGCTGGCATCTGTTGCTGGGCTCGGAAGTGAAACGGCACCGATGCGAGGTCTGCGGAACGCGATGGTTGGTGCTGCGGTACACCAATGGAGACCTCGACGTGTGGGTCTGCCTGCGCCACCGGACCGTGATCCCGGGAAGGGCCGGCGAGTGAGCGCCAGCGAGCGGCGGGACGCCGAGCGGACCCGCCTGCCCGAGATAATGGCCGTCAGCGCGGCCGAGAGCACCGTGGCCAAGGCGCGCATGACCGAGCTGAAGGCGGCGCATGACCGGGCCTGGCGGCGCCACAACGCGGCCAAGGGCCTGGTCACCCGCGCCTCAAGGACGGCAGCGCCGACAAGATCGCCGCCACGGCCGAGCGTGAGCGCCAGGCTTACGCGGAGTTCGACCAGATCAGCCGTGAGGCCATCGAGGAAATGCTCGCCATCAACGACTCCCGGCTGGCCGCGCTCGGCGAGCTGAACGACCAGATCGGCCGGACGTGGGCCGCTGACGCCGCCGTCCTGGACGAGATGACCAGACCAGACGGGCTGTGAGCGGCCGCCCGTGTCCGGTGTGCGGCGGCCCGGTAGAGCGCGGCTGGGCAGGGCCGACCATCGGTGTACTGCGGGAAGCGTTGCCGCCAGGCCGTCTAACGGGCTCGGCTGGTCGCGGGGCCAGCTGACCGCTGCGCGGCGGCCTGGCCGAGGCATCGGGTGACGTGCTCGATGTTCTCGGCCCCTTGTCACCGTCTGATGACCGCTCCGCGCCGGCGTGGTGGATGACGATCTGGCCTCATGAGCGGACCGGACCCGGCGGCTGGCGCCACGAGTGTTTGACTGGCGGCGTGCCGGAAGATGGCCGCCGCAGCTGTCAGATGATGGCAGTTGTGCCGGATAGCTCGTCACGCGGGTAGGCGAGACGGTCACGCACGCCGACAACGCCCTCGACATGCCGGATCGCGCCGAGCAGGTTAAGGGCTACGGTTCGGCGATTCACCGACCCGCTGATGGTGACGATCCCGGATGTCACAGTGACCTCGAAGGCGTGCGGGTCGAGCTGGAACTGCCCGGCGATGACTTCCTCGATCACCTCGTTGCGTATCTTTCCGTCGTTGCGTTCGAAGACGCTGAGCACATCCGCGCGGCTGACGATCCCGGTCAGCTTCCCGTCCTGGTCTGCGACGGGCAGCCGCTTGACCTGGCTGGTTTGCATGAGCCGGGCGGCGCTGGCGACGGGTGCGTCCGGGCTGATGGTCACCGCCGGAGTGGTCATGAGCTCGGCAGCGGTCAGCGCGGTGGTCTTGGACCGTTCCCGCAGGCGCCAGGCCAGCCGGATGGTTCCCGTGGGCAGCGCCGGGGCGGCGAGCTTGCGAAGCAGGTCGGCTTCGGACACCACGCCTGTCACCCGGCCTGCCGAATCGAGGACCGGAACGGCGCTGACGTGCCTGGATCGCATCAGCGTGAGGATGTCTTTATATCCGGCCGTCTCCGGGACGGCGGCCACTGCGGTGGTCATCACGTCTCTGACTGTTGACATCTTCACCGCCTATCGCTGGTGACGGGCCCGTGGGTCTTCAGGCATCGTGCCAGGCCCTGACAGGTGAGAGGTCCTCGCTGGTCATGGCAGCAACCTTCCCTGATTCCGGTAGTTTGATCGGGCTCCGGCCGGCGGGTTCCCGGCCCCGCCACCGGCACGGCCTATCCTCCATGCAGGCAAGGCAGTGGCCGCGAAACTAAGCGCCTCCGTCCGCAGCTCACTGTGGAGGGGCCCGCTGACCGGCCCACTGCTCGACCGCTCACCGCGATACTGCCGAGGGCCGCCATCTGGCCGGACACGGGCTGGCGTGCCCGGATGTCGCTGGTGGAGCTGCGGAACGGCGATCCGCGGCCTGGCGGCATAACCCCTGGTCATGGTGCGCATCGCGGCGAACTGTCAGGCGGCACTCCGGGCTGGCGCGTCCGCAGGTCAGGAAGGCCGTTTTGTCGTACGGACCTGGCTGGTGCTGAAGACGTCGGCTATCGGTGACGCGCCTGGCGCGGCGCCGAGGTCGCCGCAGACGCCGGGGCCCGGATGTCCGGTTGCATGCCGTTCCCGCCTCCCCACCTCACCTTGCGAGGACAGCGACGGGACCGGCCACCGCGGCGGCGCGGAGCCTCGCAGACAGGCAGGCCGACGTTGCCGCTGGCTATGGCCGGGGCGGGTCGTATTGTGGGTAGTGCGGGCTGGCTGCCCGCTGGCGCCGAGACCGCAGGGCGAGGAGTTCACCGGGTTGGCGCGGCGTCTGGTTATCCGGCCAGGAGTGGGGCCTCCAGAGTGGGGAGGCGGCAATGACGGCAGGACATGTCCGGGTACGCCGGGTGTATGAGGAGCCGGAGCGGAGCGACGGCACCCGGGTGCTGGTCGACCGGATCTGGCCGCGAGGGCTGACTAAGGCCAAGGCAGCCCTCGATGAGTGGTGCAAGGACGTCGCGCCGTCAGCCGAGTTGCGCAAGTGGTACAGCCACGACCCGGACCGCTTCGAGGACTTCGGCCGCCGCTACCAGGCGGAGCTGAAAGATCCCCGGCGGGCGGAAGCACTGGCGCACCTGCGCGGGCTTGCGGCGGGGCAGCAGCTGACGCTGCTCACCGCGACCAGGCACCCCGAGATCAGCGAAGCGGCCGTGCTCGCCGACCTGCTGCAGAGCTTAAATCCACGCGACGGGCGCGCGGCGGTACTGCCGCCACAGGCGGAGGGAGGACTGCCATGAACGACGCGCTAGCAGCGCTGACCAAGGCCGGAGTCTCGATCTGGCTGGATGACCTGAGCCGGGAACGGCTGGTGTCGGGCAGCCTGGCCGACCTGGCCGCCCGGGATCATGTGGTGGGGGTGACGACCAACCCGACTATCTTCGCCAAGGCGATCTCTGGCAGCGATGCCTACGACACGCAGATCGGTGACCTGGCCGCCCGCGGCGTTGACGTGCGCGAGGCGCTGCGCGCGCTGACCACGTTCGATGTGCGCTGGGCCTGTGACGTGCTGCGGCCGGTCTACGACGCGACGGGCGGGGTGGACGGGCGGGTCTCGATCGAGGTCGACCCGCGGCTCGCCCACGACACGGCGGCCACGATCGCCGAGGCCCGGGCGCTGTGGTGGGCGGTGGACCGGCCCAACCTGTTCGTCAAGATCCCGGCTGCCCGGCAGGGCATCCGGGCAATCTCCGCGTGCCTGGCCGAGGGGATCAGCATCAACGTCACGCTGATCTTCTCCCTGCAACGTTACGACGCGGTCATGGACGCCTTCCTCGACGGCATGGAACACGCCCGGCGGGCCGGTCTCGACCTGACCCGGGTCGGATCGGTGGCCTCGTTCTTCGTGTCCCGGGTCGACACCGAGGTCGACTCGCGCCTGGACAAGATCGGGACCAGCGGCGCGGCGGCGCTGCGCGGCCGCGCGGCGATCGCCAACGCCCGCCTGGCCTACGAGCATTACGAGAAGGTCTTCACCGGGCCGCGGTGGGCCGCGCTGCGCGACGCCGGCGCCCGGCCGCAGCGGCCGTTGTGGGCCTCCACCTCGGTCAAGGACCCGGCCTACCCGGACACCCGCTACGTCACCGATCTCGTCGCGCCCGGCGTGGTCAACACGATGCCCGAGGCCACCTTGCGCCTGGTCGCCGACCACGGCCAGGTGCCCGCCGACTCGGTGCACGGCCACTACGACGAGTCGCGGCAGGTCCTTCGCCAGCTGCAGGAACTCGGCATCGACTACGACGACGTGGTGCAGCGCCTCGAGGACGACGGCGTGGCCACCTTCGACAACGCGTGGGAACGGCTCGGCCAGCAACTGGCCGCCACCTTGCGGGCCCAGCCAGCAGCGCACCAGCCGGCCCGGCCGCAGGAGGGCTGACCAACGAGCACAGGCCGGACGCCCGAGGGCTCGCCGGCTTGAACGTCAGCGTCTGGAATGCCAGCCACGCGATCCAATCTGAGGTGCGCGCCGGCCAGCCCGCGGGCAAGAATGCCGGCCGTAAGTGCGCGCGTCGGCTGGTCCGCGTCCCGGGCAGGCCACAGCACGACGGAGCTGCTCAGTCACCGGACCCGCGGCACCTCTCAGCGGCAGGGGGCCGGGCTACGGCACCACGGTCACCGGCCAGCGGGCGGCCTTCACCAGCCGGCCCGCGAGCGAGCCCACGAACCGGTGACCAGCCCGCTCCGAGGCGCCGACCACAATAGCGTCGGCCCGCACCTGCTGTGCCACCCTCCGCAGTTCGGTCAGGGGATCTCCGTGGACCACCAGGAAGTCGGTCTCGACGCCCCGCTCATCGGCCAGGCGCTCGACCTGCTCGCGCAGGTCCGCGCCCACCTCCTCGCGCACCTCCGCCATCACGATCATCCCGGCGCCATCCGCGGTCATCGCGGCCAGGGCACCCGGCGAGACGACATAGACCACCGTCACACGAGAGCGCTGGCGGCGTGCCAGGCCGTTCGCGTACGACGCAGCACGCCAGGATGTCCGCGAGCCATCCAGGCCGACAACGATCATCTTCGGACCGTCCGTACCGAGCTCAAAATCCTCATGACCGGTCACCCAGCCAAGTATCCGCCGGCCGTCAGGCAACCGCACCCGGCGACCGCTGCAGCACGCCCTGACTACGAACAGGGCGCCCCCAGGGACGGGCGGGCATTTGCCGGGCCGCGGCGCCGGGACAGCACGGCCCGCCGGTGTTAGCGTGGTGCGGGTCAGGCACCGGCGCGGGAGTGCCGCTGAGGGCTTCTTGTCTACGGCTCGCTTACCTGCTGCCTGCCGCGAATGCGCAATCCGCTTACGGCAGGCCGTGGCCGGTGGAGCGCAGCCATTGACGAGGGCCCGCGAGTATGCCACGCAGGCAAGCGACAGCGGGCCGCAGTGGAGGGTGCCAGGTGACCTCTTTTGAGCAGCAGGCACAGCCAGGCCCGGTCGCCGCGCCGCGCAGCTACCGTAAGGGCTCGATCCTGGCTGAGTGGCTGTCGACCACCGACCACAAGATCATCGGCCACTTGTACCTGATCACCTCGTTCGGCTTCTTCATGATCGCCGGGGTGATGGCCATGATCATGCGCGCGCAGCTGATGGGCCCGGACAACAACCTGGTGTCCGACCAGCAGTACAACGAGCTGTTCACCATGCACGGCGCGATCATGCTGCTGCTGTTCGCCACACCGCTGTTCATCGGGCTCGCCAACGAGATCATGCCGCTGCAGATCGGCGCCCCGGACGTGGCGTTCCCCCGGATGAACCTGATGTCCTACTACTTCTTCGTCTTCGGCGGGCTGATCCTGCTGGCCAGCTTCCTGACCCCCGGCGGGGCGCCGGGGTTCGGCTGGTACGCCTACTCGCCGCTGACCAGCGCCATGTACTCGCCCGGCATCGGCGGCGACATGTGGATCATGGGCCTGGTGCTGTCCGGGCTGGGCACCATCCTGGGCGGGGTCAACTTCATCACCACCATCCTGTGCATGCGGTGCCCGGGCATGACCATGTTCCGGATGCCGATCTTCACCTGGAACGTGCTGGTCACCTCCATCATGGTGCTGCTGGCCTTCCCGGTGCTCGCCGCGGCGCTGCTGGTGCTGGAGATCGACCGCAAACTCGGCTCCCAGGTGTTCGCCGCCTCCAGCGGCGGCGCGATCCTGTGGCAGCACCTGTTCTGGTTCTTCGGCCACCCCGAGGTGTACATCGTGGCGATCCCGTTCTTCGGCATCGCCACCGAAATCCTGCCGGTATTCTCCCGCAAGCCGCTGTTCGGCTACAAGGGCATGGTCGCAGCCACGCTGGGGATCGCCGGGCTGTCGATGACGGTATGGGCCCACCACATGTTCACCACCGGCGCGGTGCTGCTGCCGTTCTTCTCCCTCATGTCCTTCTTCATCGCGATCCCGACCGGGATCAAGTTCTTCAACTGGACCGGCACCATGTGGCGCGGCCAGCTGACCTTCGAGGCGCCGATGCTGTTCATCCTCGGGTTCATGGCCACGTTCCTGCTCGGCGGCCTGACCGGCGTCATCCTGGCCTCCCCGCCACTGGACTTCGCCGTCAGCGACACCTACTTCCTGGTCGCCCACTTCCACTACGTGCTGTTCGGCACCGTGGTGTTCACCATGTTCGGCGGGTTCTACTTCTGGTGGCCCAAATGGACCGGCAAGAAACTCAACGAGACCCTCGGGAAATGGCACTTCTGGACACTGTTCATCGGCTTTTGGATGACGTTCCTGGTCCAGCACTGGCTCGGTCTCATCGGCATGCCCCGCCGGGTCGCCAACTACCCGTTCCTGCCCCACCTGGCCACCACGCTGAACGACATCTCCTCGATCGGGTCATTCATCCTCGGCGCATCCACGCTCTTCTTCCTCTGCAACATCTACTGGACCTGGAAGAACGGGCAGCAAGTCACCGCCGACGACCCCTGGGGGTTCGCCAACTCCCTGGAATGGGCCACCTCCTGCCCGCCGCCACGGCACAACTTCACCTCCATCCCCCGGATCCGCTCCGAACGGCCCGCCTTCGACCTGCACTACCCGAACATCCCATCCGGCCGGGACCGCCCTGCTGAACGCCGGCCGGACCTGGCCGCGATGCCCGGCGAGGGATGAGCCCGACGTGAACGTCGTCGAGCTTCGGCCGGGCGTGGCCTGGCGCATCAGGCGGTCTCGTTCGAGGTCTACAAGATGCCAGGAGCGCTGACCGTGCCTGCGAGCCCCCGGGGACCACTACTGCGCTCACATTGAGTAGCAGGGCACCTAGCCCGACCGGTCATGGTCAAAGGGCGTCGCATGCCAATCCTCAACGGGACGCTCGGGTTCGGGAGCAGCGGATCTCAAAGCACGCCGCGACGGCGGGCCTGATCGAGGCCCACGGCGCCTGCCCCGGCGGGGTGCCGGTCGGCACCATGCAGGCCAGCATGGTCCCGGAAGATCTCGTTTGTGACGGTGCGCCCAAAGCGTCAGCTACGACACGACGATCTTGGACGGCGAGCTGAGCAGCATACCCCGGCGAACTCGCATCCCGCGCCGCCTCGGCGCTATTTCGTGGCGCGGTGTGAAAAAGGGTCCCGGAAACCCGATTTACTTTAGTGTCAGCGGATCTGCGGTGGCAGCGGGGCCAGCCGCCCATGCCACACCCAGCACGTCACGCGGGCCAGCTGCCCGCACCGCCCGCCGTGCCCTGCCCCGCAGGGACCGGCGGGCAGCAGCCCGGCCCGGCCGTGAGCGGCCCGGGGATCGGCGAGCCGCTCAGCGTCTGGCCGGCCACGCGGCCCTCGGCCCGGGTTCGGGCCCGGAGGCCGCGCATGCCATCACGTCGTTCTCCCGGCCGGGTGAGCTGGTCGTCATCCCCGCCGCCGGGACCGGGGCGCTGCTGTCCGCGGCTGCCGCAGCCGGGCGCCGGGTCCTGGGCCTTTTCCCCGGCCCGGCCGCCTGCCACGCGGCCAGCTCACGCCTGGACCAGGACCTCGGCCTGGCGCGCCGCCCGCTGGCGCAGGTCCGGGCCGGCGGCCCGGACCTGCTGCTGGAGGCCGGCTGCCCGGAGGCGGGGCAGGCCGCCCTGGCCATCACCGGCCGCGGCGGGCCCGGCGCCGGCGGCGTGCTGTACGCGGCGTGCGAGCGGGTGCCGCGGCCCGGCGGCGTCCTGGCCGTCATCACCGCCAGCACGCCCCGCCCCTGCGGGCTGCGCGATGACCCCGGCGAGGTCATCGCCGCCGCCCGCGCCGCCGGGCTCATCTACGCCCAGCACATCGTCGCCCTGCACGCCGCCATCACCGGCGGCCAGCTCACCCCCGGCCCGCCAGACGCGACCCGCCCGGACGCGGCCGCCGGGCCCCCGGCCGCCCACGCCTGCGTCCACAGCGACCTGCTCGTGTTCACCAAGCCCGGCAAGGAGCCCTGTGATGACTGACCCCCGCCCGCGCGCTCCCCGGCCCGGCCACGCCAGCGCCCGCCCGGACCGCGATCGACGCGCCCCGCTGTCGGTGTGGGTGACCGCCCAGCAGGACGCCCGTACCCAGCGACGCGGCCGGTACCTGCCCGCCGCCACCGCCCACCCGGCCAAGATGCTGCCCGCGATCGCCGCCACCGCGATCACCCGCTACACCGCACCGGGGGACCTGGTCGCTGACCCGATGTGCGGCATCGGCACCACGCTGGTCGAGGCCGTCCACCTCGGCCGCGATGCCATCGGCGTCGAGTACGAGCCACGGTGGGCGCGTATCGCCGCCGCGAACATCACTCACGCCCGGCGCAACGGCGCGGCCGGCGAGGCGGACGTGATCCGCGGTGACGCCCGTCAGCTCCCCGCCCTGCTCCCGCCCGGTATCGCGGGGCGGGTGGCGCTGGTGGTCACCTCACCGCCCTACGGGCGCAGCGTCCACGGGCAGGTCCGCGCCGAGCAGCGCGCCGGCGGCGGCGGGGTGGAGAAGTACGACAACCGTTACAGCGACGACCCCGCCAACCTCGCGTGCCACGGCCTGGACGACCTGCTCGCTGGGTTCACCCGCATCCTGGCCGGCTGCACGGCGCTGCTGCGCCCCGGCGGGACCGTCGTGGTCACCGCCCGCCCGTGGCGGCAGCGCGGCGAGCTGGTCGACCTGCCCGGCGCCGTCCTCGCCGCCAGCGCGAGCGCCGGCCTGATCCCGGCCGAGCGGTGCGTCGCGCTGCTGGCCGGGCTGCGCGGCCAGCGCCTGATTCCGCGCCCGTCGTTCTTCCAGCTCGACAACATCCGCAAGGCCCGCGCCCGCGGCGAGCCGTGGCACCTGATCGTGCACGAGGACGTCCTGGTCTTCCGCGCCCCGGGCTTTCCCGCGAGTTCAGTCAGGCGCAGGGAACCTCAGCCCGGGCACGGCAGGCCCTTGCGTGCGCACCGGCCCGCCGGCGGCCCAGGCCGCGTGAGCGCCGGGCGATGATGCCTGCGGCCTGCAGTCGCGGCCCGCGCTGGCCGGCGTGGCGGGCGGGATGCCGGGGCAACGGCAGCGGGGGCAGGCGGTCCTGGCGCCTGCCCCCGCGATCGAAGGCGTCCCGGTGTCAGCCCGCCGGCCCGGCGCCCCCGCCCGGCCGGACGTGATGGCGGACGGCACCCCGGGCGTGGCCGCGTCCGGGTCGTCCAGCCGGACCCGGTGCAAGGGTCCCAGGTCAGCGCCGCTTTCCTCCAGTTCGGTGATCATGCCCATCGCGAACGACACCGCCGGGCGGACCTGCCCGGCCCAGTCATCGGGGCTCTGCCGGTCCCGCTCCCGGCCAGCACCAGCCGGCCTCCTATCACCGCCCGCACCTGCGCGCAGACTTCCGCGGCCCAGGGGATCCGGCACCAGGGGCCACCCGGACCGAGCACGCCGCCGCCGGGGGCATGCAGCTCGCGCCGGTGCAGGTGCCGGGCGGTGAACCCGCCTCCGGGCTGGCTCTCCAGCGACGTGACCAGCAGCCAGTCCCCATGGGGGGCGGGGCCAGCCCGGCCAGGGACAGGACATCGAGGTCGTCACGGTCAGAGGCAGGGCATCCGGGATGCCCGGCATCCCGTCGCCGGAGCCGCCGCCGGCCTCGGGACGGGAGGAACTAGCAGTCACGATCACTCACCTTCAGGGTCGCGGATGGGGCCGCCGCCCGCCACCAGCGCGCGGCACGGCCGATCAGCGCTCCACTCCGCAGGTGATGTCAAGCCCGGCCGCGCGCCGGACGCCGCCCCGCGCGGCCCGGCCCGCCACGCGGCCCGGCCGCGCGGCTGGGGCCACCCGGCCAGGACTCCCGCCCCCGCAATTACCTGGCCCCCGGCGGGGCCGCACATGCGCACACAGGGCCGCACCCGGGGCGCACGCCCCCGGCGGCGCCGGCGTGCCTGCTACCGGGCGTTCCGTCGCGCCGGGACTTGACCATCCAGGCGGGGCGAGCGTGCATCGGCCACACGGCACGGACAGCCGGCGGCGGACACACACCACCCCGCCTGCGCAAGCCGCCGGAGAAGGGAGGCAGGCGTGGCAGGCGAGCCCGATGAGCTGCTGACCATCGCCGAGGTCGTCACCGAGCTGCGGGTGCCGCGCTCCACCTTCTACCGGTGGCGGCAGACCGGGATCGCGCCCCGGGCGGTGAAGCTGCCCAGCGGCGCGGTGCGGATCCGCCGGGCCGCGCTGGCCGAATGGCTGCGCGGCCTCGAAGACGAACCGAAGAGCCCGCGGGCATGACCAGCTACCACGTCAGGTTCTGGGACATCAAGAAGATCAGCGACACCGCCCGCGGCCGGCACCGGGTCCGCTGGGCCGCCGGCGGCCGCGAGCACTGCAAATCCTTTACCACCAAGGCCCTCGCGGACGCGTTCCTGGGCACCCTCGAAGACGCCGCCCGCGACGAGACGCCGTTCGACCCGGTCACCGGGCAGCCCGCCCGGCTCGCGCCGGCCCGCGCCGCCGCGGTCACCTGGTATGAGCACGCCCGCGCCTACAGCCAGATGAAATGGCCCGACCTGGCCGCCAAATCCCGCCGGTCTGCCGCCGAGGCGCTCACCACCATCACCGTCGCCCTGACCGGGCCGCGCCGGGGGGCACCCGATCCCGCAGTCCTGCGCCGGGCCCTGTTCGGCTACGCGTTCAACCACGCCACCGCCACCCGGATCACACCCGCGGAGATCACCCGCGCGCTGGACTGGATCGCGAAAGCCTCCCCGCCGGTGGCCGCGCTGGACGACCCCGACACCATCCGCGCCGTCCTGGCCGCCTGCGCCCGGCGGCTGGACGGCACGCCCGCCGCCGCGGCGACCGCCCGCCGCAAGCGCGCCGTGCTCGCCAGCGCGCTCGGCTACGCCGTCGAACGCCGGCTCCTGCCCGCCAGCCCCTGGCCCGCATCAAATGGAAGGCCACCGAGGTCGCCGAAACCGTCGAGGCCGCCGCTCCGTCGCCAGCCCGGCCCAGGCCGCCCGGCTGCTGGCCGCCGTCCGCCAGCAAGGACCGCGCGGCGAGCACATGGAAGCGTTCTTCGGCTGCCTGTACTACGCCGCGCTGCGCCCGTCGGAGGCCGTGGCCAACTGCGCGAACCCGACCTCGTGCTGCCCGACTCTACCGGCTGGGCCGGATCGACCTGGCTGCCTCCAGCCCCCGCGCCGGAACCTGGTGGACCGACGACAGCGCCGCCGCCAGGAACGCGGCCTCAAGCACCGGCCGCCTGGCGAGACCCGCGGCCATCCCCATCCCGCCCGCCCTGGTCGAATTGCTCCGCAACCACCTCAAGCGGTACGGGACCGGGCCGGGCGGCCGGATGTTCGCCACCCGCACCACGGCGGGCCGCTCAACGACACCGGCTACGGCGAAGTCTGGGAACGCGCCCGGCGGGTTGCGCTGACCCCCGCCCAGCAGGCCACACAGCTGGCCCGCCGCCCCTACGACCTGCGGCACGCCGCCGTGTCCTTGTGGCTCAACGCCGGCGTGCCCGCCACCGACGTCGCCCGCCGCGCCGGCCACGGCCTGGCGGTCCTGCTCCGCGTCTACGCCAACTGCATCGACGGCCAGGCCACCGCCGCCAACCAGCGCATCCAGCGACGCCCTCCACCACCCCGGCAGCCTATGAACGACGGCCTCGCGGGATTATGGGCCAGCCGCGCAGGCCGAAGTCGCCGTCGACGACGGGGAGCAGGAACTGGGCATGCGTCGCGACGGCACTGTCGGGCAGGCACAGGCGGTGCCGCGATCTCGGTGTCGGCACTGGCCCCGCGGATGACCGACGCCCTCGTCCGGACTGCTGTGCGGTCGCTGCAATGCGAGCGCCGTGCAGGAACTGGCCGGCGAGCTCAACCTGGGCCGGGGCAGCCCCGGCCTGACCAGGCCCGGGCGATCAGCTGGCCAGCATCTCCGCCAGCTCGCCCAGGGTCGACACGATCATCTCCGGCGCGGGGCCGATCGTGTCGTCGATGGCCCGGTCCCGCGATTCACCCAGGCAGCGCTCATTCCCGCGGCGAGGGCGCCTGCCACGTCGAACGCGTTACAGGAGACCAGCCCGGATCGTCCCGACCGGGC
>CAVUBM010000085.1:0-27463 GCA_963739645.1 uncultured Actinomycetota bacterium | reverse complement strand
GGTGGCCCAGCAGCTCACAGAACAGTGGCCGACAGGCAATGAATGTCCATGTCCACCTTGCTGCAAGCAGCTGACACCCATGGGGACAACAGACATGAACACCAGGCTGGCGGGCGGGCATTGGA
Source organism: uncultured Actinomycetota bacterium (assembly GCA_963739645.1). Lineage (GTDB taxonomy): Bacteria > Actinomycetota > Actinomycetes > Streptosporangiales > Streptosporangiaceae > JASHPR01. The sequence goes on along the minus strand of CAVUBM010000085.1, from coordinate 27,338 downwards.
GCTGGCACCGGCTCCAGCCCATCCGCTGGGGGCCACTCCTGCCCAGACAGGGCCATCTCCTGTCACACAGCCTCTGGGGAGGGGCAGGCAACACTGATGCCCCCACTGCGGCAGGTCCTTACCAGCGAGGAGGCACAAGTTTGATGGCGCCTGCTGGAGCCTCTCGCCTGACCTGTCACCAACAAATGTCCACAGCATTGGCATACCAGATAAACGCCGCCAATCCCCGTCCTGGCTCTCAGAGGTAATTTTCATGACTTTGAACATGACAGGCCACACAGAGGCACTGGCCATAGAGGCAGAGGCCAAAGCTTCATGCTGCTGCAGAGCCAGTGATCTCACACACATGTGGCCAGGCTTGGGAGCCCAAATCAGCTATGTATTGCAGACCTACAGCTTTGAGCCAGTGGCCTTGAGATCTTCAGAGACAAGCCAAGCAACACAGGATGGGCAGCAGGGAAATGTCAGCAGCAGCTCCTGGCGTGAGCCGGTGGTGACTCCTCACGGCACACGGACACCAGCAGCCTGGCGCCATAGACGACAGCAGCAGCCAAGCAGGAGCACCAGGCAGACACGTGGCACTGTAGGGGACTGAGACCTCCACACCGGTAGGTCAGATGCTCCAGATGGTAAGTTGGCAAAGGTGGACAGCTGGTGGAGCAGTTATCACACCAACAAAGGCCAGGCGGCTGTGGCATGTGCAAAGAGACACCATGGGGACATCACATGGGCAAACAAAACCCACACAGCAACAGACAGATGACAGAAGGATGGCAGAAATCCTGAAAATCATGCTCAACCAACCACAGATGTGCAGTCCCACACCACCTGATATATGGCCACTGTCACACAATGTGCAGGCAGACAACAACAAACTGGCTGTGCGCACGCGGTGGTGAATGCACACTGAAGGCTCACACCTGCTCACCGAAATAGAAAACAGATCCACACCACAATTGTCGTTGTCGACGCCGTCGCCGCGGCCAGCGACGAAGATCCCGGTGCGCTGGGACAGCGAGCATGGCTTTCGTCGACCCGGTCATCTTTCGACGGAGCAGTGGCACGCCCAGACTGCTGGCGCTGCTCGACCCGCTGCTTCGATACGGCAGCGTCGCTGCTCGAGTTCAAAGGGCAACGCGCTCGCCGCGACAGCGCGCTGGACACCGAGGCTTGCCGGGTGGGTCGGCGCCGCTGATAACGCCGATCGCTCGCTCGACCGGCATGCGGATGCGGCACGGGCAGGTCGGTGGCCAGCTGGGACACGGCGCGGGTACGCCGCCGGCTGAGACAGCTGGGTGTACGGCGGCGGATCATCACGTCGAAACGTCCCGCCACCGGCTGGGAAGCTTTGACCAGCGCGGAAGCGGCCATCGCCCAGCTGGCGTCAGAAGGCAAAACCAACCGGGAGATGTCGGAGACGTTGTTCATCTCGCCGCACACCGTGAACAGCCACCTGCGCGAGATCTTCGACAAGCTCGGCGTCAACTCCCGCGTCTCCCTGACCAGAATGGCCGGGAGGTTAGGAGCCCAGCGCACCAACTGAGCCACCGCGTACCGCGGTTCCGGCACGAGGCCGGCTCACCCGGGCTGTCAACACCGCAGTAGCACCCTGCCCGCGGGCCCTCTCGCCAGCGCGAAAGACATGGCCCAATCGCGCGATGCGGCGCAGGCGGTCGTCACCCTGAAACACAAGGACTCCCAAAGAGCAGGACGGGCTGAGACTCCTCGGCGGAGAAGGAGGATAGCGATGCCGCGATACCGGTTGATGATTGCCCACGATGCGGGCTACCTCGCGGTCACATCGACAGCATAAGCGAACCATTGATGGTAATGATCGATCTGGCTCCAGCCGAATCAAATAGAAACGGCGAGAAAGTCCCACACCGACCGGTTCATAAGGAGCAGGCATGGGATCAACCCCAACTGTCGTTCTGGTGCACGGCGCCTTCGCCGACGCCTCCGGATACGCGGAGGTGATCCGCGAGCTTCAGGCACACGCAGTTGACGTCCGGGCGCCGATGAACCCGCTGCGTAGCCTCGCTTTCGACACCGACGCCATTGTTCGCTTCACGACCACCGTTGAAGGGCCGATCATCCTCGTCGGCCACTCCTACGGTGGCGCCGTGATCTCCAAGCGGCCCCCGTGGTCAACGACGTCATCGCGCTCGTGTTCCTCTCAGCGTTCGCACTCATAAAGGCGAGAGCTGCGCCAGCGTCCAGGAACCGTTCCCGCCCGCCACTGCTGGCATCAACCAGCGTGCCCAGCCCGTACGACGCTCCCGGCGCGCCAGGCGGCCCCGACCTGTTCATCAAGATCTCAGACTTCCACCAGACGTTCTGCGCGGATCTTCCTGCCGGGGTGGCTGCTCCCGATGGCGGTGAGCCAGCGGCCGCTGAGCGCGGCAGCCCTGACGGAGAAGGCCACAGTCGCGGGCTGGAAGAACCTGCCGTCCTGGTACATGGTCTCCGAGCAAGACAATGCCATCGCGCCCGACTGCCAGCGGTTCATGGCCAAGCGGATGAACGCCGACGTCGAGTCAGTGAGCGGAGGATCGCACGCCACGTTCATCGCCCACCCCAGCGTCGCCGCCAACCTGATCCTCAAGGCCATCGAGACGACCTAGCGGCCAATCTAGGCTCAGCTCACGAACGATGTTTCCGCATCTGGGTTAACAGGACTCTGCCGCCTACAGGCCTGGGCGAGCGTGCCTGACGGCACAGAGAACAGAGATCCGGCGGACGGTCTCCGTGGGACCGCAACCGTTTCGGCGGCCGCCGCTGAGTGTTTGAAATCGCAGGTTCGTGCGATGCCGCCCCGGCTCTCATGTCGGATACTGCCGTCATGACAGCCACAGGCGACCAGCCGACGACCGATGCGCAGTCGGGTTACGCCGATGCCACGATCAGGCGAGTCACGGCCGAAGACGGCATCGAGTACGCGTACCACGATCTCGGAGCCGGCGAGGTGCCGCTCGTTCTGCTGCAGCACTTCCGCGGGAATCTCGATAACTGGGATCCCGCACTGATCGACGCCCTCGCCAGAGGGCGGCGCGTCGTCACGTTCGACAACCGCGGCGTTGGCGGCACGACCGGCACGACACCGAACACGATCGAGGCAATGGCTCACGACGCGATCGCATTCGTCGAAGCTGTGGGCCTCAAGAAGGTCGATCTGCTTGGGTTCTCGATCGGCAGCTTCGTCGCACAGGAGATCGCGCTCATTCGCCCCGATCTGCTTCGGCGCGCCGTGCTCGCGTCCTCGGCTCCGCAGGGCGCCGGCGGGATGCACGGGTGGGCACCTGAGGTGATCGGCGCAGTTGGTAAGCCGGAACAGAATCCGCGGGGATACATTGACGTCTTCTTTGCCCCCACCAGCACGAGCCGGGAAGCAGGGCAGCAGGCCGCCGGACGCATCTTCGGGAAGAAGGTCAATCAAGACGTGCCGACGACGTGGCAGACCCGCCAGGCGCAATACGACGCCGTGTGCAGATGGGGGATCCCGAACCACTCGCTGCTCCAACGAGTCTCAGCCATCGAACTCCCGGTTTTCGTCGCCAACGGCGACAGCGACCCGATGATCCTGCCCCGTTACTCATACCTGCTGACCGGGCTGCTGCCCGATGCGCGGCTGAAGATCTACCCGGACTCGGCGCATGGCTTCCTTTTCCAGCACCACAGCCGGTTCGCCGCCGACGTCGATGACTTCCTCGCGGGCGGCTGATTCCTACCCGTGGCGGCCGGCCAGGTGCTGATCACACCCGGAACGGCTGAAAGGCCCGACTGGCTGCCAGCACCGAAGCAGCTCGAGTCGCCCGGCGAGCCAGGAAGCTGCCGTGGGTGTCGTTTCGCCTGCGAGGCAACGGTCGTTACCTTGTTTGTCATGGTCGCATGCACAGTTGCTACCGCCGACCGCCAGCGCCGCCCCCCGCGACTGGAAGCGGGAGCTTCATGACCGGGCCCGGCGCGCCGGGCCGGCAACGGTCGCCTGCCGTCCTGCCCGATTTGCCGGCCACCGAGAGTGAACGGCGGGCCTCAGGCCGGGCCGCGAGGAAGCGGGTGCGGCGGGGCACGCTCGGGTACTGGGCTGAGGGAGACCGCGGGCATGATGCGCTGGAGACGATCCTGGCCCAGAACCGGCTGCGGGTCCCTGAGCTGGTCCCCATCCGCCACCAGCGGATGGCGGTCTCTGCCTGGAACTACTACCGGGGTGCCGCGGCGGTCATGGCGGCCGACCTCGCGTCCCAGCCCGACAGTGGCCTGATGGTGCAGTTGTGCGGGGACGCCCACATACTGAACTTCGGCCTGTGGGCCACACCAGAGCGGAACTTGTCGTTCGACCTGCGTGATTTCGACGAGACCCTGCCTGGCCCGTTCGAGTGGGACGTCGAGCGGTTCGCTGCCAGCGTGGTAGTGGCGGCGCGGGAGAACCGGGTCAGGCCGGCCCGGGCCACCGCGGCGGTCAACGCGGGCGTTGAGGCCTACTGTCGGCGCATCCGCCGGTACGCGACCATGCCGGAACTCGACATTCTGGTATGACGGGATGCACGTCGATGCCCTGGTGGACTACTTCGAGCCGGCCGACCGCGGACGGGTCTCGGTCCACATCGAGCGCAAGCGCAGCCGCCGCACCAGCCGCGGGGCGTTCGCCAAACTCACAACGGTGGCACACGGCCGCCCACGGATCACCGAGGATCCTCCGCTTCGCGTGACCATCAGCGACTCCGAGCAGGCAGATCTCGTCGCCCACCTGCTCGCTGATTACCGGCTCACCCTCACCGAGGACCGGCGGGTCCTGTTCGACCGGTTCACCGAGGTTGACACGGTCCGCCAGGTGGTGGGCGTCGGCAGTGTGGGGATGCGGGTCTATCTGATGCTCTTCGAGGGCCGAAGCGGTGCCGACCCGCTGTTTTTGCAGGTCAAGCAGGCGGGGCCGTCGGTATACGAGACTCACACGCAGCCCAGCCGCCACGGCAACCATGGCGAGCGGGTGATCAGCGGCAAGCGGCTGATCCAGAGCGCCACCGACATATTCGTCGGGTGGGGCTCACTGCACGGCCGGGACTACTACGTACGGCAATTCCGCGACATGAAGATCATCCCGACCATCGAGCTGATCGCTCCCCGCCTCACCGAGTTCGCCATCGCATGCGGTGAGGCCCTTGCCCGCGCTCATGCCCGGACCGGTGACCCGGCGGCCATCGCCGGCTACATCGGGAAGGGCCAGAAGTTCACCGCTGCGATCAGCCGGTTTGCCCAGCTCTACGCCGACCAGAACGAGCGTGACCATGCTCAGCTCGTCAGCGCCATCGCTGCGGATGCGCTCGAGAGCCTGCCCGGCTGACGCCACCAGCAGACTCCGCCCGGCCAGGAGATAAGCCCGGGCCGCGGCCAGGCTGAAGCGTGCACCACGCCGGGCGTCACCGGCCTAGCGGCAGTTCCTGTCCTCCCAGGCGTCCAGAATCCTCGCGTGGGACTTCTTGCACATCATTACAGTCCTTCGCGCCTACCGGCTGATGCCCTGCCCGCCTTGCGGTACGGCCGCGTCCAGGTCAACCCAGATGGACTTGGACTGCAGATAGGGCTCGAGCGCCTCTTCCCCGAGCTCACGGCCGAACCCGGAGTGCTTGCGGCCGCCGAACGGCACCGCGGCGTCGAACATGCCGTAGGTGTTGATCCAGACCGTGCCAGCCTCAAGCTCGTCGGCCACCCGGAGGGCCCGGCTGGTATCGCGGCTCCAGATTCCGGCAGCCAGCCCGTAGCGGACGTCATTGGCAAGGGCCTTCAGTTCGTCGGTGTCGTGCCAGGCAATGACGGACAAGACCGGGCCGAAGATCTCCTCCTGTGCTACCCGCATATCATTACGCACGCCGGCAATCACCGTTGGCTGCATGAAGAAGCCGTTCAGGCCCCCGGCATCGGCGGCGTTGCCGCCCGCGACCACCTCGGCCCCCTGCTGCGCGGCGTCACCGACGAATCCGAGCACCCGCTCGCGGTGAGGGGCCGAGATGAGCGGGCCCATCTCGGTCTGCGGGTCAAGACCGTGGCCCAGGCGCAGGGACCTGGCCTTGTCCGCGACGCGCTCCACCAGCGCTTCTGCGATGGGCGCCTCTGCGAACAGCCGCGACCCAGCCACGCAAGCCTGGCCCTGGTTGAAGAAGATCCCGCCGAATGCCCCGCTCGCCGCGGCGTCAAGATCCGCGTCCGCGAAGACGATATTGGGACTCTTGCCGCCGAGTTCCAGGGTTACCCGCTTGAGGTCTTCAGCGGATGCGCGCAGGATCGCTTTGCCGGTCGCGGTCTGTCCAGTGAAGGCAATCTTGTCGATCAGTGGATGCCGTACCAGCGAGGAACCGACCTCCGGGCCGCCGATGACCACGTTGACCACCCCGCCGGGGAAGCCGACTTCGTGCACCAGGTCCATCAGGCGAAGCGTGGACAGCGGCGCGAGCTCAGACGGTTTCACCACCAATGTGCATCCCGCTGCTAGGGCGGGACCCAGCTTGTAAGCCACCTCCAGCAGCGGGAAGTTCCACGGCGTGATGGCGGCAACGACTCCCACCGGCTCGCGCCTGACCATGCTGAGCATCCCGGGGATCGAATTCGGCGGGATGGAGCCGGCAATCTTGGTCGCCCAGCCCGCGTAGTAGCGGAGCAACTCCACGGTGAGGGCGATATCCACCGCCCTGGCTTCGCCCAGTGGCTTGCCGTTATCCAGCACCTCGATCGTGGCGAACTCCTCGGCGTGCTCCTCCAGCCGGTCCGCCAGCAACCACATGAGGCGGGCCCGCTGGGCTGGTGGGGTAAACCGCCAGCCCGGAAAGGCCGCACTGGCCGCGCGGACGGCCTGGTCCACCTCGCGCTCGTCCGCGAGCGGTACTTCTGCGAGCGGTTCCCCGGTCGCCGGATCCAGGACGGTCAGCCGGTTCTCGGTATCGATGAACTCCCCACCGATATAGAGGCGCAGCGGGCCGTCGAGAAAGCCAGGCCTGGGCTTGGCCGCTGTGCCGGTCATCCGGTCCTCCCCTGCTGCCGGCCGGGGCCGTTCCCAGGAGGCAACGGCGTCATCGGCCCGGCTAGACGTTCTTCCGGTGTGGCTGGTTCACTCCCGCCGACTCTAACCTCGCGGCCGGAGAATTTGGCACGGGCCGCACAGTGGGGTCCCCTGCCAGCCTTGGCCGCTGACCAGTGTCGTCAGGGCCTGCAGCTCTGCCTTAGCTCCGCAGCGTGATGAGCCACGATGCGACCGGTGCGAGGAATGCCTCCAGGTGCCCGGGATCGCTCAGCTGGTTGACAAGCAGGCACCGGCAGACGGCCTGCGCGATGAGCTCAGCAGACTGCGGGGCTCGGGCCCGACGGAGGCGATCGATGAAGATCGGGATCAACCTGTACCTGTGGGCGGACCAGATGCACGACGGCTTGCTGCCCATACTCGAGTCATTGAGAACGGATCGGCCATGACGATATGCCCCGGCCAAGTCGCTGCACGCCTAGCCTGGCCGACGTAGTGCTCGGCGATGCGGGATCATTGGGATCGCCGGAATCACCCAGTCAGAAAACTTCGAAGGCCCGCTCGCCCCAATCTGCCGTACGACGCGAGAGTCCCCAGGAGCAGCGCTACAGGCAGCGCCTAGGGCTGTCGATCAGCCACCACAGGCGAAGGCGAACTGCTGCGATTGGCTGTTTCGTCCAGTGGATATCCGGGCAGGGGCATGTGCGGTTCCTAGCGCTGGCCTCGATAAGGCGTGTTTCGTGCCAAGCAGTTGGCCAAGAGTGTGATAGCGGAAGCCAGACCTTGCCTGGGGCCGGCTGTCCAGCGCGTATGGTTCATTTACGGTGGCAGTGGCTCTCTTTTTCGGGGAGAGCGAAACACACGCACATCAGCGGTGGCGAGGATCATATGCTCACTGATCGAACTTTCGTGCCGGGGCCCAGGCGGGTTGCGCGCTGGTTCCAGCATCCCGCAGCTGGCTGGCGGGGCGGTGTCCCTGCCGGGATCCCAGTGGCGTTCGGCGGCCACCCCCCGCAAGCATGAGCGCGCCGGTGCGAGTTGGATTCCGGCGAAGCGGAGGGCTCGCGGGAATCACGATCGCCGTGGACACTGACAGCGACGAGCTGTCTCCCGCCGAGGGTGAAATGATCCGCGCCCTCCTAGCCGACCCGGCCAAGTCGCCGAGCAGCACTCCCCAGGCACCAGACCGCTTCACGTACGAACTGCATATCGACGACGGCCGGGAGCGACGCGTCCTACGATGGCCGGAAGCCGCGGTCCCTGATGACCTGCGCCCGCTCATCGCCGAGCTGACGACCCGGGCACGCCCTATCCCATAGGCACCAGCAAGCGCACCAGGGCTCAGCTTTTTCAAGCCAATCCAGCAGATCACACGGAGAATGGGAACTTTTCATTGTGACATTATTCTGGTACCTTTAGACCGTAGTACACGACACGGGGGGAGATTTGTCGTGACCAAATACCATTCATTGCATTGCATCCTGCCGCCCGACGTTCTTGAGCGCGTGGCCCGTACGGGCGACGAACAGACGAGGGCCGCAGCGCTCGACACCATGGCCCTCGACCGGAGATTCCGGCTGAGCCGGGCCGAGGCTGCCGCGAGCGTCGCGCCCTTTGCGGTCAGGACGGTCACCTTCGCCAGGGTCGGCGGCCAGGCCAACCGGACCATCTATGACCAGCAGCACAGCACGGGCCAGACACCCGGCACCGCGGTCCGTGCTGAGGGGCAACCCGCTGTTGCCGACCAGGCGGTAAACCAGGCCTACGACGGGCTGGGCGCCACGTACGACTACTACTGGACGGTTTTCCAGCGCGATTCCATCGACCGGCAGGGCCTCCCCCTGCTGGGATGCGTGCACCAGGGGACCAACTACGACAATGCCTTCTGGGACAACGCCGGGCACATGTTCTTCGGTGACGGCGATGGGACATTGCTCACCGAGACCACGGCCGGCCTCGACGTCATAGGCCACGAGCTCACCCACGGAGTTACACAGCACGAGGCCAACCTGACTTACTCGGGGCAGTCAGGCGCGCTGAATGAATCCATCTCGGATGTTGCCGGCATCCAGGTCAAACAGCGCGCGCTCAACCAGGACGTCACCCAGTCCGACTGGCTAATCGGCGCGGACATCGTCGGACCGGCGCTGCAGCCGGCGCTGCGGTCCATGAAGGCCCCTGGTACCGCGAATCCGCACGATCAGCAGCCCGCAGACATGGATCATTACATTCCAGGCGGGGACGTCCACCTCAATTCCGGAATCCCTAACAAGGCCTTCTATGTGGTCGCCACGACCCTCGGCGGCCACTCGTGGGACGCCGCCGGGCCGATCTGGTACCTGACCCTCTGCGACCCCGCATTGCAGCCCGGTGCCACTTTTGCGCAATTCGCCCGGTTGACCCTCAAGCACGCCCAGCGGGAGTACGGGCGGACCAGCAGCCAGGTTGACGCCGTGCGAGCCGGGTGGGACGCCGTCAAGGTTCCAGCCTAGGCGGGAGCTGTACCCTGGGGCGGCCGCCGGCTAGGGCGAAAGGGGACTGTGTGGACGTCGAGCAGCGGACGGAATTGGCCCGCGAGTTGCTGTCGCGTGGGATCGAGCCCCCTGATTGGCACTAGCGGCAGTGTTTTCAGGACTTCGGCCTCGGCGGCAGCGTCATCAGCCGAGCCGCCAAATTCCGCCTGAAGTCGGAATTCCGTAACGAGACCTTCAACGACCACACTTACCTGAGCGACTGGCAGATACCCACCGACCATCTGGACACCGCCGTCGACCTCATGCAGCCGTTCGGGACACAACTCAGGGAGCCGGCGTTCGAGCACCCGCGAAGCGATACCACTATCAGGGCGGCCTCATCACGACCGATCCCAACACCCCGACAGTCAAGATGAGCAGGGCGGCCGCGATATGCCCGAGTTTCATCCCATCCTGACGACGGACTACTTCGAGTTCGGCACGTCTGCCAACCACCTCGACCAGCAGGGATGCGCCATGGAGATGGGCGATGCCGTGCTCGGGATGACCATCCAGGCGCGGGGCGTACCGCCGAAGTGGGCGGCGGTACGCAACATGTCAGACCCGCAGATCAACGGCGACCTGCCAACGGACTGCCGGCTCGACCTCCAGACGGAGTTCGCGGTGGCGTACTACACGAGCTACGGCTACCACATCAGCGTGGCTGGGGCGTTCGCGACGTGGGGGGAGCTCGCTGGGCTGGCGACAGCCGGCCTGCCAGCCTAAACGGATCGCCTGCCAACCGTGTGGCCGTTTCCGGGCAGGTGCCCGGATCGGGCGGTGGGCGCTGCCCTCCGATCAGCGCTCAGACCTCGGCCGACGTCGGCTCCAGCAGGCCCTCTTGGCAGCGCAGGTACGGGTCCCAGTCGAGGCGCTCGACGCTCTGACGAACGGAGGCGCGGGCTTCGCCGGGTGTGGTTGGCTTGGTTCATGTCACCGGCTTCGACGTTCCGCTCACAGCTGGCGGCCCGTGAAACGCTCTACGGCGCCTGGTCCACGATTCCCTCGCCGCTCAGTGTCCGGCTCCTGGCGGCCGCCGGACTCGATTACGTGGTGGTAGACCTACAGCACGGTGGCGCGACCGAACATGACCTGCCCGGGCTGACCACCGCGATCCGGCTGGCGGGCGCGACTCCCATCGGCCGGGTACGGCACGCGCACCCGGCCGATATCGGTCGGGCACTCGACCTCGGCTGCGAGGGTGTCATCGTGCCGAATGTCAACTCGGCCGCCCAGGCTCGCGAGGCTGCTGGTGCCTGCCACTATCCGCCGGCTGGATACCGATCCGGTGGCGGGGCGATGACCAGCGCGGACGAACCGTTTTGCATCATCATGGTCGAGTCAGCAGAGGCAGTCGCGGACCTGGACGCAACGCTGGCAGCAGACGGCGTGGACGGCATCTATGTCGGCCCCCGAGATTTGTCCTACTCGCTTGGCTGCCCGCTCGACCCGAACCACCCGGTGCTGAGGCGGACCCTGGAACAGATCAGCTCCGCTTGCGCCGCAGCCGGCAAACCGGTCGGTATTCACGCCTCCGATGGCGCGACGGCGCGGCTGTACCGCGACGATGGCTGCAGCCTGATCACGGTCGCCACCGATGCGCTCGCCATCTCCCACTCTGCGGTGACCGAACTCGCAACAGCTCAGGCCTGACGGCGCTTGTCTGATGATCCGTTGCGCCCTAATCGCTGGCGCTCGAAGGCGGCGCTGCTGGCGGCCTGGCCCCAGAGCTCATACTCCTGTACCCGCCCCGTCGGCTGGCGCCGAATACGTCCGAATTGGGCAGCGTCCTCGGCAGATGACCAGCCCAGAACCACTTCAGTGTCTCGTGTGCGAGACGGCTGCTCTGCCCGGCACCGGCAGGGCCTGTGCTCTCGCTCACGCAGGCATCAACCGGCCGGGTAACTGACGATCAGCGTCGACCGGCTCCTCGTCCGGATGGCCGCCCGGGAGTTCATCCCGCGGGTCGCCGGGCTGTCGCGATCGTCAACGGCAGCCACCTGCGATCGCTATTCGCTGCCAAATAGATCAAGCGCACTCGCGGCCGCGATTGCCCAGGCCGCAGACCCAGCAAGTCGCTAATTCCCCGGCACCATCCAAGAATCAGCGCCAGGGATATTCGTTCTGGCATTTATAGCTTGGGAACCGGCAATTAGCGTGACGGATAGAAGGGTGACAGGAGGGGATTACGGTCGGGGCAGAGGCCAGCCAGATTGGCGTGCCAGTCTCGAGCCGGACCAGGCCAGCACCGCCGTGCTCCGTACACGACATCCGACCAGCCCCGGGCCCGCCTCACCACCCCGCTCCGGGAGCGGTGCCGACCGCCTGGGCGGGCTGAGTGGTGCCAGGGACCGAGTCCGGAGCCGCAGACCGTGCCACCCGTACGGCCAGTGCCTCGATGGCGTCAGCGAAGCGGGTCTGCGCGTCGGGATTGTCCGGGCCCAGCAGGTACCTTCTCAGCTCTCGTCGTGCTTCCGCGAGCCGGTCATCACCGGACGCGGCAGTCTCGGCCAAGATGTCGGGCAGCCCTGCGCAATCCGGGTCGAGCAGATACGCGGCCGCAGCAGTCGGAAAGTTCTTGCGGAACTCGTCCTCATCGAGGCCATCGGGGTTGGTCACGACGTAAGGCTTCCCGGAGGCCATGAAGTCACTGACGACGCTCGAGATGTCGCTGATCAGCAGGTCCGCTCGATTGAAGCATTCATAGAGGACAGGCAGCGGGCCAGTTATGACTCGGTGCTGCCACCAGCCCTGCGATCTCCAGTACGCCGCCTGCCAGGCGTCGTTCAGCCGAAGCCATTCCGTGTCGTCCGCGGCAGCGGGCTTGCTGTCGCGCGCCAGCGTCGCCTCGTCCTTCCCTGAGCGCGCCCGCGAAACCCAGCCACCCGGGCCTGCATCGCCCCCATGAGCCAGCTCGGCCATACGCGCGTTGACGCGGGACAGTTCGGCGTCTGCGTCCCGCCTGTCCGCCTCGCCAGCCGCGGCTTCCGCCGACCAGCTACCCGTCTGCCGCTGTTTGTCGTTGGCGCGCTCGATCAGGGCGACGATCGCCTCGTGAGCGGCCATGGCGCTGTGGTCGCGTGCCCCAGTAAGCGGATGTGGCTTGTAGAGCACCCGGACCTGCGGCGTGTGATCAATGAGCGCCTGGATAATCCTCAGGCCCATGACCTGAGAAGAGGTCTGGGTCTGGTCGTCGGTCCACCCTTCCCAGGTGGGTGCGTACAGCACCGTGAACATCCGGGCAGCGGCGCCCACGTCGGCCGTCTGGATCGCCGTAAGCTGTGGTCTGCCAACCTCGACGATGTCCTCGTCCCGTACGCCGACCTGCGCGCGCAGATACCGGTCACGTCCGGCCTGCCCAGCCACCCATACTTCGTCGTAGGCCTTGCTGAACGGGTTGACGCTCGCCGCCTTGTCGCTATCGCCGTGGCCGATGAATACGTGGCCAACCCTGGGTATCCGGAGTTGGAGGATGTTCTGGGCGGTATTGGCCGGGAACAGTGTGATCCGCACACTGGGCAGCCTGAAGTTCATCAGATCGACCGTCCCGGTGACGCAGACCACGGGCAGACTGGTCCGGCCGAGCAGCGGCACCAGGTATGGCTCCCGCAAGAGGATCATCGTCGGCCGCCGCAGCCGCGCGAGGGTGGAGAGCCACATGTTGACCTGGTAAATCGAATCCCGGGAGCCGCTGAGGTATACCACGATTTCCGGGCGGTATGCCACGACCTGCTCACGCACGGCCGACAGAACCCGCTCCTTGTCGTTGAGATGCCGGTTGCGGCGAGCGAAAACGGCGGTGATCACACACAGGATCGCGCTCACCGCGAGCGCCACCGAGATGCCAGCAAACCCCCATGTGAAGTCAGTCGTCAGTGCCGTGGCCAGGCCGCCAGCCACCGGAATCGTGTCCAGGTACAGCAGCTTCCGCGCGTCGTTCTGGACGAGCCACGCTGGCGGTGCGTCCGGGATCCGCAGCACGGCAAGGTCCACATTGCGGGTTAGGGCAGGCAGCGTTCGGCACTTCGTGACGTAGATGGCCAGCGCTGAGTAGATGCTGCGGACCACGTGCAGGGCCAGCAGCCCGCCGGCGAAGGCCGCTAGCGCGTAACTCGGGGACAGCACCCGGGCCAGCAAGAGGACCAGCGCCAGCTCGCGGAACACCCAGCGCAACTGCATCCCTGCCTGCACCCAATTGAGGGCGTTGATCAAGCCAGGCACGACGCACCACGCCCACACCTCAGCCAGGTAACTGACGATCGCCACCGCGAGAAAGAGCCAGCACCCTGGCAGCCGTCCTGCTGTCCCCGCTGGCAGGAAGGCGGCGGCCAGCAACAGCGGGTAGGAAGCCAGCCAGACTGCCACGCCCGCCGGGCGCACAAGAGGGTTGGCCACGAAAGACTGAAGGTTTCGCCGCATTTGTCACCCCTGTCAGTTCATCCGTGCCGCCTAGACCTGGAAGAGTCAGCTCTGGGTGCGGGCCACTCGGCCCAGGGTCACCTCGGCGTCGGCTGGAGAAATGCCGGCCGGCAGGAAGTGCCGGTCCGGCAACCGCTGGGGCCGGAGCGGCTGCGAAGCCGTTGCGGCTGGCGCGGGGCAGGCAACCGGGGGGCCACCCTCCTGGCCGTGCAGCCTGGCGTCAGTGAGCGGATCGACCAGCCGCACATCGATCACGTGACCGGTCAGCTCAGAAACCAGAACGTCGACCGAGGTGAGGGCCACCGCCATGGACGACAGGAGGGTGCCGGGCTGCTCGGTGCCGAATGCGCGCAGCCGCATTGGTGTCTGCGTTCGTTCTGGGTTCACGCAGTTGACCTTGACGCCGATCTCCGACCATTCGTCCGCGAGCGCCTGCGTCAGGTTCACGACTGCGGCTTTGGTAGAGGAGTACAGGCTGTACCCGGCCCTGCCACGGGTGTAGGAGCTGGAGGTGTACAGGAGCAGGTGCCCCCGGGTCGCGGCCAAGTAGCCGATCGCTGCCTGCGCAATCGTTACCGGGGCCAGGTAATTCACCCGGATGGTTTCGTCAATGACCGCCTGGTCGGTATCCGCGAGCTTGCCCACCGACAGCACGCCTGCAGTGTTGACGACGAAGTCGATCCGCCCGGTGGCGTCATGTGCCTGCCGCAGAGCTGCTGCAACGTCGGCAGCGCTCTCGACATGGGTGCCGGTCTGCGTACGGCTGAACGAGAACACCCGCGCGCCACCCGCCGTTGCGACCTGGCAGATGTCGGCGCCTATGCCGTAGCTTCCCCCGAAGATGACCAGTGTTTTGCCAGCTAGCCCGCTGATATGCAGATCTGGGGTCAGCTGAGGCGGCGCTTCGTGCGAGGCGAGCTGGAAGAGCTTGTCGGCGATGTGCAGATCGACGGGGTGAGTGACCTTGATGTTGTGCTCGCTGCCGGTCACGACGTAGATAGGGGTGTCTGGCAGGTAGCGGAGCACGACCCCGCAGTCATCGGTCGGCGGACTAGCAGCAAAATCCGGGTCGTTGTGGGCGAGTTCGTATGCGCGCCTGATGACCGACAACCGGAACCCCTGCGGCGTCTGGCCACGCCGCAGTTGACCTCGCGGTGGGATTTCGGTGATGACGCTGGCTTCGTCGACCACGATCACCGTGTCCGCCGAGGGAATGGCTACGTCGATTGCGCTGTATGCGCGCAGAGCCACGACGCACTCGGAGATGATCTTCGGTTCGATGAGCGGGCGCACGGCGTCATGGAAGAGAACGTTGCAGTCCGTGGCAGAACCATGGCGCTCAGTAAGAGCTTTGATCGCCTTTACCGTTGACTCACTGCGCTCCGCCCCCCCGTCGAGCACACCTATCACCTTGCGGTAGCCACCCCGGCCGACGAGCCGTTCTGCCTGCGCCGTGTGGCCAACGGCCATCATGACCAGGATCTCGTCGATATCCGGGTGCACCTCGAAAGCATCGATCGTGTGTTCGATTATCGTCTTCCCGGCAATCTTGAGCAGTTGCTTGGGGATATCCAAGCCCAACCGTGAACCGGTGCCGCCCGCCAGCACCACAGCCACGGTGCGCAGCCGTGCCTGCTCCACCGTCATGAGAGGCCGCAGTGTGTCTGGACGGCTTCATGGAGTAGGTTTCGGACATGTTTGGGGCGAATCATGCCGTGACTATAGCTGCCCGTTACTTGCTGTTTACCTAATTTCCCCCATTTGGTCAGGAAGCCTTCGTCTCCGGCTCGGGCTGGGCCGGCGGAGCGGGAGGAGGTTCCAGAATCAGGCGAACTACCATCCTGGGTGATGCTGTAGCGGACGCCCAGCCCCAGGGACCCAGCGCTGTCTCAGACCGCACCGCCCGCACCCAGGGGACAGAACCGCTCACATCCGTCGGCACCCCCCTTAGGATGGCCGCGCCACCGTCGGGAGGGAGATTGAGATGGCGAATGAGCTGCTGCTGAGGCCCGGTGCCAGGCTGCTCCACGTCGGTGCGCACAAGACTGGCACGACTGCCATCCAGGGCGCCTTTAGCGTGGCCCGCGACCGGCTGGCCGAGCACGGTGTGAGCTACTTTGGCCCGACGCCAGGTAAGACGTACCTGGAGGGTGCTCTCGCGATCTCCGGGGCCAAGCCACAGCTGGGCAAACCGGTGCCGCATATGCGCCATTGGACCGAGCTGACTGCCGAGGTCGCCACCCAAGGCGATCGCCGCGTGCTGGTGAGCAGTGCCTTCTTCGGAGACGGAGACGAAGCCGTCGCGGCTCGCGTGGTCGAGGGCCTAGGCGGCCCCAAGGTTCACGTGGTAGTGACCCTGAGGCCACTCACGAAAGTCATGCCTTCACAGTGGCAGCAGTACGTGCAAAATGGCCTCCGCATGCCCTACGAGGAATGGCTAGACGGAATCCTCAACAAGCCGCTCGGCAAGGAACCCACCCCCACGTTCTGGAAACGTCACCGGCACGACGAGCTTGTTGCCCGGTGGGCCGGAGCCGCTGGCGCGGCCAACATGATCGCCGTTGTCGTGGATGGTTCCGACCAGTTCATGCTTCTCCGCACTTTCGAGGAGATGCTGGGCCTGCCTGACGGCTTCCTCGTACTCGACCACTCAGCGGAGAACCGGTCTCTGACGCTCGGCGAGGTCGAGTTGATCCGCCTACTCAACGAGGAAATCAAGCGGCGGGAGTGGCCAGAGGAGATTTATTCCATGTTCATGAAGGCAGGCGTCCTCAGGCAGCTGAAGGTCGGCTATCAGCCTGGGCCCGATGAACCGCGGGCGAGTACCCCTGCCTGGGCGCTGAAGAGGGCGGCCGAGATCGACACCGAGATAGCCGACAATATTTCCGCGCTCGGTGTTCGCGTCGTGGGCGACGTTTCCTCGCTTTATGGGCTCCCGGACGGCACAGCGCAGACGGGGACGGATACACCGATGGCGACGCCCATGCTTCCCCTCTCCGCCGCCGCACAAGCCATCATCGGGGCCATCCTCGGTAGCAAGGCACCCGGTCGGCTAACCGCCGAGAAGGCCGCCAAGGAGCAACTGGCGCGCCTGGAGGACCGGCCGGTACGCGAGGTGGACGCCAAGAGCTTGGCACGCGTGCTGATCGGGCGCGGCAAGCGGCGCACACGGAGAATACTTCGCAGGCACTGAGTCTCAGGCCGGGCGTCTCCTGGCCCGCTCGCCCGACCTGGCGGAGTCGGCCGCCGCGCCAGCGGACCGCTCACCGGCCGGGCGAAACTGCCTGCCGTACCAGGGCAGCACTCGGCCGAGCAGGCGTTCCCCGGGCTTGTGCTCCGCGCCGAGCAGCATCTGGCGGGATTGATGACTCAGCTGGCAGCGCCCGCCAGGGCGGCAAGGACGCCCGGGATGTCGTTGACCGACAGCGCATCCGCACCGGCGGCGGCGAGCCTGACCGCGCCTTCCGGGTTGGGTGACCAAGCCAGGACCTCAAGCCCGGCACGGTGGGCAACCTCGATGATCCGTTCAAGCTTGTAGTCGACGGACGGTGGCTGCGCAAGGCCCAGCCCGAGAGTTCCGGTGTGCAGGCAGACCGCGTCCAGTCCCAGGTTCACTGCTGCCGGAATGGCATGCCAGGCGGGGAACTTGAGCCAGGTGATCAAGCCAAGCGGAATGCCAGGCAGCATGTCCTTGCGCTCCTGCAGGTACATCAGCAGGCTGGGATCGAAGGACGAGACAAACAGCTGGCGCTGCCCTGCGTAGGCGCGCAGTGCCGTGGCCACCAGCGTGGCGGTTCGGCGGTTCGGCGGGTCGGTTGCATCCTCGATGATCGTTTTCACGTCGATGTTTACCGCCACATCAGGCGGCAGCGCCGCCATGACGTCCTCAAAGCGGAGGATCCCGGCCGTCATGAGTTCATCCGTTGGTCGGCTCACCAGGAAATCCCCGTTAACAGTGACCGGATCATGCCGGATGACAAGCTGATCATCGAGCGTGCGCTGGACATCCAGTTCGATCCAGGAGAGCCCATGCTCCACGGCGGCGAGGTACGACGCGAGGGTGTTCTCCTGGTAGCCGCCGCGTATCCCGGCACCGAATCCGCGGTGCCCGACGACAGTGGGCTTCGTTTCAAAGATCACTCGTCCACTCCTCGGGTATCCGAATACTCACCATGCGTTTCCGGGTCTCACGGGCGCCCAAGGGTTAGCGAAAGAATCAGGTACGGGACGACGTGGGGCAGAACTCGTCGTTGGCTCCTGACCTGCCGCTTGGCCCGGTGACCGCACTTGGGCAAGATCGCGGTCTGTGCCAGTTCGCCTCTGTACTCATCACGTCGACACGATCTTCCTCCAAAGGTTCTGCGTGCTGTTCGCCATGGAGGCGGCGACCCGGCATGTTCATGTGCTCGGGGTGCCTATCCCGGCGGAGTATGGACAGCCCAGCAGGCCCGCAATCTCGTTGTGGATCTTAGCTTGATTCTTAACCTGCAGGGCCGGGTGCCTGGGCCCGGTTGACTGTGAGTTAAGCCCTTGGTTGATCATTTCTTCGTGCAGCAGAAGGAAGATCAGACCGAGGGCTTCAATGATCAGTGAGCCTGATGCTGGCCTGGCCGGTGTGTGCCGGGACCTGTGTGGGTTCCGCCAGGAGTTCTACCGCTGCCCTGTCGCGGCGGCCGGATGCTGCAAACAACAGACTGGCTGCGGGCTGCCCGGCTGTTCCCGACGATCCCCAGGCGGATGACCTCAAGCTGGCGGTTTGCCACGTCTGGAAGCGTGATGGCGGCCCAGACTTCGTCGTGGCACGCTCCGACTGGTGACGTCGCCACCGGGCGCGTGCCCGGTGGCGGGCATCGCCGAGTTCGGCAACCTGGCCGGCATGCGCCAGCGGGATCGAAGCCATCTACGGCACCCCCCAAAGACCAACTCGCCTTGGAAGGCCACCGCGGAACGCACCCCGGCCGGGGTCGCCACCCGCATCGCCCAGTGCCTGCTAGCGCTGGCCGCCTGCATCCGGAACAACTGCCGCACCACCCTGTGGGTGGCGATAACCGTGTCACAACCGTTGACCTGGTGCCTTCTGCTGAACCGAAGGTCAGAGTTCGGCATCCGGCTGCGCGAGGGCCATGCGCTCAGGCCTTTCAGTACTCGCGCCGTACTCCTGCAATTGCGGCTTGCTTACCTTGCGATGCTTCACGTACTCGGCTGGCTCACGCTGCTGGCCGGTCCGACCGTGCCAAGGACGCCGAGATCCTCCTCTTGCGCCACCAGGTCGCAGTGCTTCAGCGACAGGCAAACCCGAAGGCTGTCCTGGGCTGACCGGGCGATCATGTCGGCACTGGCCCGGGATGTGCGAGAGTACACGGCTGTCTACAGCTGCATCGGCTTCTCGGCGGGCGTACTCGATGGCCAGTGAGCGGGCGACCAGTCCCCCTCTGGGTCGGTGGTTTGCCCCACTTCGATCAGATGACCGTCGGGATCGCGAATGTAGCAGCGCTTCTCGTACTGGTGCTGTTTCGGCGGCGTCAGGAATTGAGCACCCCGGGCCCTCCATTCGGCGTACACGGCGTCGATGTCTTTGACCCGGATATTGAGGAAGCTGCTGACCCGGTCGGGATCACGCGGCGTCTCCAGGATGACCGTCGGCTTGTCGTCGGTCGGACCCCCGCCGCCATTGATGACGATCCAGCTATTGGCTAGCGCAACATTGACCGGGTCTCCGGGACGTTCCACCCTGCCGCCGAGTACTTCGGTGTAGAAGCGCCGAGAGCGCTCGACATCGTCCGAGACGATGAAGTGGGTCAGCACAATTCCCTCTGGCGGCGGTGGGAGCTCAGCCATCTGGCACCTTCCACTGGTTAGGTCTCACACCCGCTTCACGACGGAGTTCGCAGCGACGCTAGCACGAGTAAGCATTTGATCTCCTTCGGCTGCCGCGTGGCGGTCCGGACCGCGGGCGCGGCAGGGGCTGTGCTATACGCCACCCGAGGCACCAGCTGGGCACGCACCCCAGACCGCAGATAACCAGCCCGTGCGGCGGTGCGAAGGAGGTCCCGGCCAGGACATCTGCTTCATGGACCGGCGACTCCCGTTAACTAGTGGCGGTCTCCCCGTCAGGGAACACTTCGCTGAGCCGCCCAGTGCCGACGTCGTACACGAACCCCCTGATCGGGATCTCCTGCGAGATCCACGGATGCGACCTGGCCTTCTGGATCTGCTCCTTGGTGTTTGCCTCGGGGTCGGTGAAGCTGTAGAACCTGGCCGGCGCAATCGGCGCCTGCCCCGTCTCCTTGCGGAGCCGGGCCTCCAGTTCGCTGTCGGTGAACCTGAGCATCCCGCAGTCGGTGTGATTGATGATCATTATCTCCCGGGTGCCCAGCAACCTGGTCGACAGAACAAGCGACCGGACCGCATCGTCATCGATCACGGTGCCGAAGTTCCTGATCATGTCCACATCGCCAGCGGCGAGACCCAGCATCTGCTCGATGCTGGTTAGCCGGGGATCCGCGCAGGTGACGATCGCGATCTTGGGAGCCGGCGGTCCCCCACGGCCGGGGTCGTAGCCGTTGGCCATGGTGGCATTCGCGCTCAGCGCATCGTCGATAATGCTCATGACAGTTTCTCCTTCTCTTGGGCCTACCGGGCGGCTGGCCGGTGTCGGCTAGCCATTCCAGTTCGTCGATCTGGAGCTTTAGCCTCCTGCCCTCGTAGCTACGTCGGGCAACGGCCCTGCGTGTTCGTAGCGGCTGGGCGAAGTGCGGCTGGCATGCGGCGTCCAGGATGGGCCGTGCGATCCAGAACCCGATCTTGCCCAACATCCGGCTGGCCTCCCTGGAAGCTGGCATGCTGCGCCAGGTGCTGCGCACGGAGGCATTCAATCAGGCCGCCCACGCTTCCACCGCGCCGTAAGAGCAGGCGTGTCAGTCAGCTCCAACCACTCCTCAGGCCGACTGCGAGCCCAGCAGTCAAAGGCACGAGAACGAGAGGCCATCCCGGCGCCCTCCTCCGGCCTCAAACCCTTGTAGTGCGTAGGCTACAATGTATTACATGACCACGCCTCTTTCCATCCGCTTCGACCCCGCCCTGCTGGCACGGTTGCGCCGCCGCGCGGGCGCCACGGCCGGCTCAACGATCTCCGCGCTAGCGCAGCGGCTCATCGACGAAGGACTGCGGATGGCTGACCACCCAGGGGTGATCTTCAAAGACGGGCCGTCCGGCCGCCGGGCCGCCCTCGCCTACGGGCCAGATATCTGGGAAATCATCAAGTTCCTGCGTGAAGTCGACGAGCGCGGCCCAGCCGCGCTAGACGCCGCAGCCGAGGTGTTCGCCGTCGACGCCAGCCGGATCGCCACAGCCGTCGGCTACTACGGGGACTACCGGGACGAGATCGATACCGAGATCAGCGACGCTGATGAGGCATCGGCCCGCGCTGAGGAGGCATGGCGGGTACAACGGCAGCTCATCGCATGAGCCACCCGGCCAGCGCCCGCCTGGTGCTTGACGAGATGTTCTCCCCCGCCATCGCTGCCGCACTGCGCGACCTGGGCCAGGACGTGATTGCTGTGGCTGAGCGCGGCGACCTGCGGGCAATGAGCGATGACGACGTCTTCGCCTGGGCAACCTCTCAGGGGCGCTGGCTGCTCACCGAGAACGTCAAAGACTTCCGGCCCATCCTGCTACGGGCACTACAAGCCGGCACCGCCACCACCGGCATCCTCTACACCAGCAGCCGCGCCTTCCCGCGCTCAAGGAAGACCCCTGGGCCCCTGATTCAGGCAATCCATGCCTGGATGCTCAATGGACCACCCGAGGCACCACTCACCGAGGACTGGCTCCTCAACCCGGCAAGTCGCTGATTCACCGGAACCGTCGAAGTAACCGGAGTACCGCCGGGAACGGCCGCCGAGCGCGCGGACCAGCCGCAGATGCGTTCCGGGTCCCTGAGCAGGGTGACCGCCGCCCGTAATTAAGGTGACAGCTCGGGTGCTGATCAGCCTTTCGGCGTCGGCCCAGGCGGTCCCAGGATCGTGGGCCGGCTCGTCCAGGCGCCTTGCCGGACTGCAGCCCGCTGTTGTTCCCGCAGGGCGTGCTGCGCGGCAGCCGTGACACCCGCTCACCACCCGCGCTGCAGGCGACGTGCCCCGGCGGTGTCCAGGAGTCCGGCGACGGTCCGCCGGGGACGAGAGTCGCGCTGTTTATCAGGATCTGCGCGGAGGCCCCGCAGCAGCTCCATCCGGGCCCTTGCCGCCTGGTCTTCTGCGACCAGCATCAGAAGCCTGTCCTTGTCACCGACGGGCAGCTTCGCGATATGCCTGGCCACCGCGCGTGCATCGCCGGTCACCGCGGGCAACGCCGCGCTGGTCTCGGCCGCGACCTCCAGAAGGTCAGAGTCGAGGCGGAGAAAGTCGGCCAGGGCGCGTTGCGGAGCAGTGAGTGATCCCAGGCCGGCCGGGACCGGTGGCTCCATCTCGTCCTCGTCCTCTTCGCCGAAAGCGTCCTCATCGCGTTCCCACACGCCGTAGCCCGACAGCCATGCCAGATACAGCGGACGCAGGTCCCCGGCGGCCAGTTCGGAGCGGACACCGACGATCGCGGACAGGGGACTCCTCGGTATCCTCCACCCACTCACCCGCCTCGTCCTCACTGGTCAAATCGAGGATCACGTGCTCGCGCGTGGTTGACATGCGCACCTGGCCATCGACGCAGTACTGTCCGGCGATCTTCGGGTCCAGGAGCATGCGCGGCAGCCGGAGCATGATCCGGTGAGTGCCCCCATTCGCAAAGTACAGATGCGCGTCGTAGTAATGCTGCATCAGCTGGTCCGGACTGCCTTTGAAGTCACCCCAGTGGTACTCGTTAGTGAAGCTGGTGGCGGTGATCCTGGCCCGCGTTGAAAGCTGGCGGACTTCCGCTTGCTCAGCAGTGGTCACTTGCTTTCGCTAGTGGCCGTCCTCTTGTTGCCAGTCCTGGTGGTCTGGGAGGTACCCGATATGAGCGGCCAGCTGGCGTGCGAGTTGATCAGAGATGGATTGTGCGCGCGCTGCCTTGCGCCGCCAGTGGTCGACCTCGTGCTGCATCCGGTCCCGCATGCGGGAGATCTCTGCCTTGATGAAGACCGACCTCAGCAGCCATCCGGCTATCAAACCGGTGACGAGGCAGGCCATCGCCATCCCGGTGATCATGATTCGGGCTCCTTGGCCGCAAGCTCTGGGCGACCTGCCTGCACTGTTCCCGCCTGAATCAGGCCACCCGCACGGTTAGGTGGTCGCATCAGAACCTCTCGGTGAATCAGTGGGCTGGGTGGTGGTCAGGTGGGGCCGCTAGATGGGGCCTGCCACGGTCCGTGACAGGCCCGCCGTTGACGGTGTACGTCGGCCTAGTCAGGTGAGCGGCCAGCGGGGAGTTGTGCTGATTGGCGACCGCTCGTGGCGACCCTGAGGCACAAGTCATCAAGCAGCTGGCTTGTGCACAGATGATTTCTGGCGGAACCCGGGCTTGACCGTCATGTGCCCTGGGGTCCGGGGCGTGGGGCGCGGCGGTGTGATCTTCGCGCCCGAGTGAGCAGGTCTAAGGACCCTCGATACGGTCGCGGGCGGGCTGCTTGCTGAGCTCCGCATATCGAGTCACCAGTGCGAGGTTTATTGCGGTCTCCAGGTTGTCCAGCTGCAACCGCATCCGTCGCATCGCCGGGCCGATGTCGGCCGCGATCTCGTGCCGGAGGTAGCGGACGCAGAACGCGCCACCCACGAGCACTCCGAGGAGAGCACCTATCAGGAAGATCAGTACCATAACAGCCACCGCCTACCGTCCAGAAGGACACCTGCAGTATGCATCACGACGGTGTCTTTGGGAAGAGGTCAAGTAGCCACATGGCAGATTGCCCGGTTCGTGCGGCGGGGGTAGGCTGCATATCGCTTGATAACAGCCAGGACACGCTGGCGTGGCAAGTTAGCTCCACTTGTCCCTACGTTGACGTGCGATGCTCTAGCCTGTCTGCTTGTGGAGACATGCCAGCTGTCTACCTGCCTCCTCGCAGGGAGCCGGTGGCGAGGCTAGACGCTACCCGAAGGAGAGGGCATGGCGGGTGACCGTCCGAGCCCAGTGGTTCAGCGGCGACGGCTCCGGACAGAGCTTCGGAAGGCACGCCAGGACGTCGGCCTGACTCAGGAGCAGGTGGCCGATGCCATGGACTGGTCGATGTCCAAGATGATCCGGATTGAGGCCGGCACAGTCGGTATCTCGACGACCGATCTCAAGGCGCTTCTTGATCACTACCAGCTTGATGACCCAGAGCTGACGAGCCAGCTGGTAGCGCTGGCGCGTGCAGCCAGGGAACGTTCGTGGTGGAGTGTGTACCGCGATCTGGCACCTCCTGGGCTCCTGCAGCTCATCGGGTATGAGGCGGCGTCTTTTATCATCAGGAACTTTGAAACGCTGGTGGTTCCCGGTCTCCTTCAGACTGAGGACTATGCCCGTGCGGTCGTCGAATCCCTCGAAGAGGGGGCCACGGCTCAGCGCGTGAACACCCTGGTTGAAATTCGGATGAGGCGCCAGGAACAACTGGACCGGGATGATCCGCCGCTGCTTTTCTTTATCCTGGACGAGGCAGTCGTCCGCCGCCTGATAGGCGGCAGGAATGTCATGCGTCGTCAGATCCACTATCTGATCGAAATGGCAGCCAGGCCTCATGTGACGATCGAAATCGTACCCTTTAACGCTGGCTCTCATCCTGGGCTGAGGGGGCCATTCGTGATCGTTGAGTTCCCTGACCCGGGGGATGATGATGTGCTGTACCTAGAGACGCGGGGTGACCTGATCAGGGGTGGCATCTCGGAGGAAGGCGAAGCGTCTGCCTACCGAGAAGTATTTGAACAGCTACGGCGAGTTTCCCTCGGCCCTGATGGCTCAGTGGAATATCTCGGCAAACTGGCCGATGAGATGACCTAGCGGGTGATATGTGACCCCACTATCTATTCTTTCAGCAAAGAAGCTGGCGTACAGCTCTCCAGTGAAAATGGTCGGTGTCGCGATCAGACTGTGCCTGAGTGCCTATGCCAGCTTGCCCACAGACCCTGCTTGGGGGTGGCTAAGCGACTACCGAGCTGATAGCTCACTGTCTTTGGCTGCACGAACCTTCGAGCTCGGATTGCACCGCCGATCGTGTTCCCTCGTTAGGACGGTAACACTGCGGCAGTGCACCAAATATCTGCCATGGACTCTCTGAGGCTGGGAGTCCTGCAACCCTCATAGGAGGAAAAGTGACTAACTTGGAGTCGCCCTCTACCTCATGGCGGAAGAGCACGGCATCAGCTCAAGGAAATTGTGTCGAGGTGTCCTTCGCTGGCGAATCTGTGCTCATGCGCAACTCACGCAGTCCCCAAGGACCCGTTCTGTCATTTACACACCCGGAGTGGGAGGCGTTCCTGACGGGTATCCACAATGGTGAGTTCGAAACCGTCCGGCCCTGATATGCAAGCTGCTGCACTACCTCTAGAGATGACCACAGATCTGGGATAGAAGCGTCGGGTGGCCGAGAGGAATTTCGCCCTCCGGCCACCCATCCAGAGTACCGTTGCGCAGGTTGAGTTAGCAGCTAACGTGGTATTTTCTGGCCATCCTATACATGCTAATGAGCGTCACGCCTAACAACGTGACACTGGATTTACCCATGCCGTGTCAGCTGATGATCTTCGCAATCCTTCGGTGGCTTCACGCGGAAAGCCCCAGTTCCACGTGCTTTATGGGGCCCAATGGAGCCCGGGTCGTGCAGTTGGCCTATCACCCACCGCCTGCTACCGTGCTGGGGCGCACCTGATCGACCAGGCGCTCGATAACCTCGGCGACGAGTTCGGGATACTGCTGGTTCAGGTGGTGGCCACCGTAGTCCGCCGTGACATGCGCACTGTTCGAGGACAGTGCGGCCAGCTCATCCTGCAAGATCGTCCAGGCCGGGTAAAAGCGAGCGCGGCCACGCTGGGCGCGGGCGCTGCAGGTCGGGTCAAGCTCGGCTGAGGTAAGGACGGTCAGCGGCAGGTCTCCAAGGTCTCCAAGCTTGCATACCTCTCTGCAGATCCCGTTGAATCCAAGGAGCTCGGCCGCGCTGGCGCGGCGATGGGTTGACCATCCAGGATCGGTCTTGCGCAGGCCAAGATCCCAGGCCATGCGCTGCAAACCGAGTGGCTTCACCAGCCATTGCGCTGCCTGGAGGAGTGTGCCCCCGCGGTGCTGCGGAAGCTCGGTCTTCGGCAGTCTCCACGACTGTTCCGGGTGGCTGGAATCAATCAGGGCGATCCCCGCGATCTCGGCCGGATAGAGATGAGCGAAGATCCTGGTCACCAGACCGCCGAGGGAGTGTCCGACCAGGACATACGGTGGCGCGACACTTGCGTTGTGCAAGAGCGTGTGGAGTTCTCCGGCCATGTATGCACCGGTGCGGCGTGTCGGCGGGGGATCGCTCCATCCGGTCCCAGAACGGTCGTAGACACATACAGCCGTCTTCTGGGCCAGCCTTTGCTGGACTTCCAGCCACTCCAAGCAGGAGGCGCCTAAGGCAGTGATGATTACCACGGAAGGGCTGCCGCCTCCAGCGCACATGATGTGCAGCCGGTGGCCGCCAGCATCTACGAGGCGGCCCGGTGACCGCTGTCTGCGGCGATCTGTTGTCTCAGCGACCGCCTGGTATATGGCACTGGTCATACCGGCGGTCGTTACTGCGAGGGCGGATACGCCTATAACGCGCTTGATGTCCATCTCTTTCGGTCGTGCCCACACTCGCGGAGCAGCAACCTGGCGAGATGACCTCAACTCCAGCACCGGATCCGCCGGAGCGGCGTCCAGCCAGATTCAGCGGCTGTGCGGGCAAGACATGCTGGGGCGCCCGCCGCCCCTACGACCTGCGGCACGCCGCTTTATCCACCTGGCTCAAAGCCACCGCCGACGCGCTCCAGGTCGCCGATGGGGCTGGGCACAGCGTGGCCGTTCTACTGCGGGTCTAACCCCAAGTGCATCTCCGGGCAGCAGGACGAAGCCAAGCGGCGCATCGAAGAAGCCACCCGCTGCGCGACGACAGGTAGATCAACCAGAGCTGAAGCCCAGATGGGGCACGTATTGGGCACAGCCAGCCGCATACGGGCTCTTGGAGTCGCACGCAACAAGAACGGCCCTGAGCGGGGTTTGACAAGCTCAGGGCGATCATGGCTGGTGGTGGCAGGTGTTGGGTTCGAACCAACGTAGGCTGAGCCGACGGTTTTACAGACCGCTCCCTTTGGCCACTCGGGCAACCTGCCTGGTGCCATCGCTCGGACGGCACAGTGAAGGATAGCGGACATCAGCGCTTCCCGCCCCACTCGGCCGCCCCACCCAGCCACTCAGCCACCCAGCCACGGCCAGGTGAACAACGC
>CAVUBM010000084.1:0-20449 GCA_963739645.1 uncultured Actinomycetota bacterium | reverse complement strand
CAACCATGCCCGCGTCCTGCTGTGCCTGGCCCACGACCCGGGCGCGCGGCTGCGCGACATCGCGGCCAGCCTGGGCATCGCTGAACGCAGCGCCCACGGCATCCTCACGGACCTGACCGCAGCCGGCTACGTCGTCGAACAGGAACACGGCCGCCGTAACCTCTACCAGATCCAGGCGCACCGCCCGCTGCCCAGAACCCGCCAGCCAGGAACCCGCCATCGGCGAAGTCCTGGCCCTCCTCATAGGCAACCGCGCCAGGCAGCGGCCCGGCGAGACCCGGCCCGCCTGACGCCATTGCGGCGAGCACGCAGCCCGGCATCTTCCGCGCACGTGCGCTCACCAGCTGCGGGCGGCCGCCCAGCTGCCCGCGAGGCCCGACCCCGGGCACCCAGAAGATCCGGGCAGGCATCTCCACCTGGGCTACATACAACTCACCGCGAACCAGCCGAG
The DNA here is from genome assembly GCA_963739645.1 of uncultured Actinomycetota bacterium. Classification (GTDB taxonomy): domain Bacteria; phylum Actinomycetota; class Actinomycetes; order Streptosporangiales; family Streptosporangiaceae; genus JASHPR01. The sequence continues at coordinate 19,998 of CAVUBM010000084.1, read as the reverse complement.
CTCCATGGTGCGGCGGCCTCACCCGGCGCACGGTCCGCGGCGCCGGCCCCCGAAGATCTAGGATCATTGGTGGCCGGGCGCAGGGCCCGGCGCAGAGCCACGGCCTGGTATCCCGCGCGTTCACAACACGGCGATCGGGGGGCGCCGCCGCCGTCGAACCTCGAAGCTGCAGCCGCCCACATCAGTCCGTCGGTACCAGCGCAGTCAGCCAGCGCCCCAGCCCACTGTGCGCACCGAACGGCGGGCCAGCGGAGCTGGGCGGCGGCGACGTGGGATAGTTGATCTTGCGCCTGGCGAACCAGCGGCCGGGGAAGAGGCCAGCCGACGATCTGACGCCAGGTGGACGGCTACATCCACTAGGCCTCGCGCGCGCCGTTTACCCACCGCGTTGCGCTAGCTCACAACGACGGCCGTCCCGCTTGCGGTCACCATGAGCATTAAGAGCCCGTCGGCGGCGAGCGAAGCGACCTCTTGAGAGCTGTCGGCCGTGGGTTTTATGCGGTCGGCGTGCTGGCTTGGACCAGGCGTCCGGGGTTGGTCTCCCGGTCGCGCCGCGATCTGTCAGCCCGGCAAGTCATCGAACGTTAGCTGCGCTAACGAGATCGGGGAGCCAAACGGGGAGCCAATGTCGGCAGACGTTGGGCCGCACCAGGCGACGACGAGCCATGGTTTCCCCAGCTAGATCGCTCCTCAGGCCTCGGCCAGCCACCTGCGGCGACGCCGCAGATGCACCTGAAAGCGGAAGGTCGGCGGTTCGACCCGCCCCTGACCACCAGATCAAGAGTCACATTGAGATCCTGATCGACAGTAGCCGGGGCACTAGCTCTCCTTTGACTGGCAAGGCCAGGCGTACCGCCAGCCTGGCGCCGGACGTGGTCGGAACGGCTGGAAGCAACCGGCGACCTCATGACCCACAGGCAACCTTAACGATCGAAAACAGGTGGGAATTTGCGGTGCTGAGTGGAAGGACTTCATATCACGATCCCGCGAACGTTCGCTGGTACTCGCGCGGGTCGTCACTCGGCTAGTCACTCAGGTGCTGGCCTCTTGCCATGTGGGGCTGGCACGACGGTGGCGTTCCCGTCCTCGGCAGCCAGCGCGTGAGCACCATAACGACGGCAGGGGATGACCAGGAGACTCCCCCGCTCTACTACGCCGCGCACCCCGATAAGATGATCATGCACAACAGCTCCGGCATCATGCCTGGCGGAGACGCTGGCCTCCGATTTGGCTGGGATTTACCCGGATGAAGTGCTCGGGTTCGCCCTCCACCCACGACTCGAGGCCGAGGCCGGCGATCGCTGCTCGCTCGGCCTCGGTGTCTATGTGATGGGCCGCGCCCTGGACGAGCACCACCCATCCCTCCCGCGTTTCAGGATCAGTCTGGTCGACCTCCATAGCGACCTTGTACTCGGCATACGCGATCCCAGTACGCAAGTCCTCCTCGGTGAAGAGGGTCCGGTAGGTGCGGAAAACGATCGATCCTTCATGGATCTTGTACTCGGACGGCACCGCCACCGGCCCATACCGGCTGTTGTAAACCAGGCGCCCGATCTTTGCAGTGCTGAGCAGCTCCATGCATTCGGGCTCATCCAAGCGCTCCACCACGCCCCGGGCACTCACTCCCGAGCCGGGCGAAGCGGAACCAGTGGGAGAACTGAGGTCGGCTTCGTTATCCCGCATAGCTCCACACCCTAGCCACCGTCCTTGGCGAAGGGTAACTGCGGACCGTGGTGCATGTGCACAAGGTGTCGCCCTTGACCTGCGGGTCCTGGCATATGGATGCCTGCGGGCGACGCGCAGCCGCACCCGGCGACTGCCTGGAAGTGCCTCCTAAACAGTCGCTCGCGCGTTCGAACCCCGATCGGCCGGACAGGTAGGGCGAAATCTGTACCGGAGGCGACGCTTGGCCACGCCATCGGTCTCTGCCATGGCCGCGGCGGAGAACAGTGAGTCAGCGGAGCTTGCCTGGACGGGGGAGTGCCGGGCGGCACTGGCCCCAGGTCCGGGCAGCGGTGAGGTCGTGAGTACTGCCTGGCAGCGCACCGGATAGCGACAAGATCTCACCCCCGGCTGGCGATGAGCTGCAGCTTCATGCCCTCCCATCACCAGCGGTAAGCCAGGTGGGCGGATGGCGTCAGAGCGGGGGCGCGGCCTTGTAGCTGTCGGGAAGCGGCGTCCCCGTCTCCGGCGACTCGACCTCGACGATGTCACCGCGCGTCGGGATGATCAGGGCGACCAGCTCGTCCTGGTCCGCCTTGGGGACGTTGAACTCGTCGAGCGTCGCGTCCAGATGCTGCATGACGACGTCGAACTCGCCAGCCGTGACCCCCATCCCGTCGTGCGTCTCCCGCATGCTCCGTCCCGTGTAGGTGCAGGGACCGTCGGTGGCCTCACACAGCTGGTCGGCGACCTCCTTCTTGAGCCGCGGGATGTCGGTCCGCACGAACTTCCCGTTGGCCCGGGCATCGCCCCCCACACGTGCCACCCACGATTCCGTTACTGCATTGATCGCATCTTGACCGCCGAGCCGGTCATACAGCGACTTCGTCTGCGTGGTCATCTGATCCCCCTCAAATCCCCTCGCGAGGCCATGACCGTGCTCGCATCTGGAAGCCGCACCGGCCCCGCCAAGCTCACCCCGGGCGCCGCTTAAGGTGACGGGCAATGTTTGCACGAAGGCGCGCGGCAGAAGGAACGCACCGACATATCGCAGCCAAGCCACGCCACAGATTCCCCCTGCGGGCCTTGGCCCCTTTTACTCAGCATCGCGACTCACGTGTGCACGAGCGGTGCAGAACGTGTGCAGACGGTGTGGAGATCGCCCTCCCTGCCGGGTTCACGAGACCGTGCTGGAAGCCGCATGCGGCCGTGTCCTGCTTCGGTGCGGAGTGGGTCCGGGTGTGGGTCATCTACCAGGGGCTCTGCCATCTCCCACGCGGCCACGCTGGCTGCGATCAGCCCATACGCCGAGCCGTTCCAAGATCAGGATGAAAGGCTCAGTCTGGCGGAACGCCGGATTACTGTGAACATGTACCAGCCGCGCGTGTGCACGCGCGGCGGGGGGTACCTGACGGGGTCTGCGTCATGAAGAGATTGCTGCTGCTCGCGGTGAGCCTGCTCGCGGGGTTGCTGCTCCTGATGCCTGCTGGGGCTTCCGCGGCGGGCACCGACACGCTGGCCGGGTGCCTGGCCAAGCAGCATGTGTGCGTCAGCGGCGCGGGCCACGCCCTGCTATCCCGGTCCCAGGAGGCGCAGCTGGAGCGGCAGATCGGCGGCGACGACATCTATCTGGTGGTCGCCGCGTCCGGCTCCGCGGGCTACAACAGCGCGATGAACCAGATCATCCGGGGTCTGAACGGGCATCCCCAGTTCACCGTCGGCTTCCTGGACAGCCGTCTGCGGCACTTCGGCGCGTACAACAAGGGGATGCTGCCGGCCCACGGCGCCGCCAGCATCGCCACCGAGGTCGTGCAGCAGCACCAGACAGACATCTTCGGCGCACTGACGGCGTTCGTGAGCGACGTCAAGACCGGAGCCGTCCCCGCGGACAGCGACGGCAGCTCGGGAGCGGGCGCACTCATCGGGGTGCTGATCGCGGCGGGGGTCATCGTTCTGCTGGGTCTGCTGGGGTTCTTCTTCGTCGCCCGGCCCACCCGCAGGCGCCGCCAGCAGGAGCTCAAGGATGCCAAGCTGGCTGCCCAGGACGACCTGATCGCGCTCAGCAGCGGCATCACCGACCACGGCGCCGACCTGACCATCCAGAGCAACCAGGAAGCAGCGGAGGAGCAGGCCGCGGCGCTGACCGCCTACGAGCGGGGCACCATGGCCCTCGACGCTGCCCAGCATCCCCGTGACATGGGCAGAGTCAGCCGCCTCATCGCCGAAGGCCAGTACCACCTGGCCTGCGCCGAGGCGGTGGTCGCGGGCAAGCCGCGGCCCGATCGTCGGCCGTCCTGCTTCTTCGACCCACGGCACGGCATGTCGGTCCGGGACGTGTACTGGACGCCGGCGGACGGCGGCCCCGGGCGCGAGGTCCCGGCCTGCTCCGCCTGCGCGCACAAGGTCAACCAGGGCATCGAGCCGGAATTGCGCACCGTGGACGTGGCCGGTGACCGGGTCAGCTACCTCAACGCCGGCTTCGCCCCGGCATACTGGGGCGGGTACGGCTTCCTGCCCGGTATGTTCGCCGGGTTCTTCCTGGGTGAGCTGCTCACCCCGCAGCTGGGCTGGGGCGGAGGCTACGGGGACAGCGGCTACGGCCCTAGCGGCGGTGACTTCGGCGGGGGAGACTTCGGCGGTGGCGGCTTCGGCGGGGGAGACTTCGGCGGTGGCGGCTTCGGCGGAGGAGACTTCGGCGGCGGCGGCTTCTCCTGACCCGCCGGGCTCACCGCCACTCGCGGCCCAGCCCCACGTACAGCAGGTCGTCGGTCCACTTGCCCTCGGCCCAGGTGCTCTCGCACGGGTGCCCTTCCCGGCGCACGCTCAGCCGGGCCAGCACGGGCAACCGGGCCGGCGTTCCGCGCATCGCAGCGCGCACTGACCCGGTGCTTGCCCCACGGTGAACAGGTAGCCCATCAGCAGACACACCGCTTCGGTGCAGTAGCCGCGGCCCTGATGAGCCGGGTGCGATCGTGAACCGATCTCGTACTGCCGGGGATCCCCGGCATGATGCCAAGGCCGATCTGCCGCCGGATCTGCCCAGTCGCCGTGGCCCGAACGGCGGGCCAAGTCCGACCTGGCGTACGCGTTATAGGACAAGCGCCTGCGGGATTCGGATCATAAGGACTGGGAAGCGGTAACGCCTTGGTCTCTGAGGCCTGGGCGGGGGTGTCGTCGAGAAGTCGATGATGGGGCATCATGGCGGCCACGAAGACGTGCCCTCCCACGGTCAGTGGCCACTGACGGTCATCGGATTGCAGGCGGCGATCACAGATCAGCCCTAAAGGATCTTGATGGTTCTATGTTGGCTACCTGGCGAGGCTGTCAATTTGTGATTGCCTACTCATGCACCAATGCAAACCCCCTCTATTCGGCCACGAGCGAGCGGCTGGGATCAGACTGGCGATGTGGTGTGGCGGGTGCACCCCCATAAGATGGCCGGAAACTGCCGGTGTGCGGGGGCCTGGCGGCGGCCGTGCGGTGAGGGGGAGCCGATGGCAGTACAGGGGTCTGCAGGTCGGCGGGCAGCCGTGGGCAGGACAGTGCCCGGCCCGGCGGGGCGGGCGCTGGGGGGCAGCACATGACTGCCCTGCCAGGCGGGATTGCCGGGCTGGACCGGATCGCGCAGGTCAAGCTGCCGGTCACCGACCTGGCCCGCAGCGTGACCTGGTACCGGCGGCTGCTGGATCTGCGGTTGTGGACCGAGTTTGTCGAGGACGGTGTGCTGCGCGGCGCCGGGCTGATCGACCCGCAGGGCCGGTTCAACATCGCGTTGCGGGACCGGGCCGCGTGTGCCAGCCAGCCCCGTCTCGAGGGCTTCGATGTGGTCGCGTTCCTGCCCGCCTCACGGTCGGTCCTGGAGGACCTGGCGGCCCGGTGGGACCGGCTGGGCATCGCGCACAGCGGCATCTACGAGACCGGGGCTGGGCCGCGCCTGGACGTGCCGGACCCGGACGGCACCGTGGTGCGCTTCCACTACTACACCGGCCCCACCGACCGGTTCACCGGCCTGGACATGCGCGACGGCCAGGTCGTCAGGACTTACCACACCCCACGGCTGCACTAACCCCCACCCCCACAGGCCGGCACCGACCCCGATCCCGGGCCCGGGGCGCGGCCAGGACGGCAGCAGCGGGACCGATGGTGGTGAACCCTGCGCGGCCAGCCTGTGGGAGGCCGCGGGCGCACGGCAACAAGAATCCGCCAAGCCCCGGCGCTGCTGGGTTCACACTGGCCAGCAGCCACGAAATCTCGTGGACCGCGCCTAACGGCGGATGCTCGCACAGTTAGTGCTGACAAGCCTCAGTCACTGATCGTGATCACATCTCAGCCCTGCGTGCTGCCGGATCGCCGAATCCGCGCGAGCCGTCGAGGTCATCCAGTGCGCCGGGTGACGGTACCCAGAAGTTTTGTGATGCCCGGCCGCGTGAGCTCCTGGAGCCGCTGGACTCCGCCGGTCCTGGGGAGCCCTTGTGGGTACCGCTTCAGGGGCGCGACCGCAGCCCAGCCTTGAGCGGCTGTCATCAGGAGTTGTCTGATGGCGGTCCTTTATAACGGATTTGCGCTGTCTTGGGGTTGACATGGGGGTAGGCGTCTCACATGCTGGTACGGCACGGATCAGCCGCATGCCTGGCTGGGGGGGCCGTGCTATGCGGAGTTGCCGCTCTCATTAGCATCCCTCTCATTCGGGCAGGTGGACCCGTCGTAGAGCGCTGGGGTGGGGGGCGGTCATGGGCAGGCATTACGGCTGTGAGCAAGGTAGGAAGCTCTCGGTACGGCCTCACCGGGCGATCGCGAACCTCTGGGTCGTTGTGGCGCTCGCGGCGGCCGGAGCCTTGGCCCCGCTAAGCAGTGCGGCTGCATCGAGCCTGGCCCGGCCGCAAGCGGTGCGTGCGCACTCGGCAGCCGTAGCGGCAGCAGCTTCGGCCAATGGCCGGATCGCGTTTTCTCAGTGGGATCTGCTTCCGGGGGGAAACCTGTCGGGTCACTCGAACGTGTACACGAGCAACCCCGACGGCTCCGGCCGGCGGCAGCTCACCCACGTGGGCGCGGCCCGGGCGGCTGGCGCGCCGGACTGGTCTCCCGGCGGCGCCAGGATCGTTTACGAGAGCAATCAGACCGGTGATTACCGGATCTGGGTCATGAACGCCGACGGGTCGGGCCACACTCGGCTTACCAACGATCCCGGGTTCGCGGACCTGGAGCCCTCCTGGTCTCCAGATGGCAAGCGCATCCTGTTCAGCCGGTGCGACGATCACGTCGGCTCCATCCTGACCTGCGATCTTGAGGTGATGAACGCCGCCGGCGGCGGCATGCGGCGGCTGGCTGGCGGGCACTGGACCTACGTGCGCGGGCAGTACTCCCCGGACGGGCGGCACATCGTCGTCGGGACCGACCGGGGCGGTTTCCAGAGCGCCCTGTGGCTGATGCGTTCGGACGGGACGGGGCTGCACCGGATCACCCGGCCGTCGCTGCAGGCGTTCTGGCCGGGCTGGTCCCCGGACGGCCACCGCATCGTGTTCACCGACAACTGCTGCCAGTTCGGCAGCAACATCTGGACGGTGCGCCCGGACGGGACCGGGCTGCGGGAGCTCACCCACTTCGGCCCGGCACCGCTGCAGGGTGGCTTCGCCAGCTACTCGCCCAACGGCCAGCGGATCGTCCTGCAATACAACGGGAAATGCCCGGCGCGCGGACTCTGCCAGTACTTCTACGTCATGAACGCCGACGGCTCCGGCCTGCACGCGGTGCACACCGGCGTGGCCAACACATTCCTCACCGACTGGGGACCGGCCCGCTAACTGTGTTCCCCGGGCCGAGGGCAAGGCCGCCAAGAGCAAGGAGAACCGACATGAGACGAGCAGTAGCCGCGCTCGGGGCACTGGCGGTGGCAGCCTCGCTCGCAGCCGGCAGCCTGACGATCACAGCGGCGCCAGCCGCGGCCACCAGCCCGCCGGCCACTGGCAGGATCGCTTTCTCCGACTTTGTGACCAGTCAGATCTACGCGGTGAACCCGGACGGCACCGCGCTGGCCCAGCTCACCCGCGAGCCAAAGGGGATCGCGGCGCGCTGGCCCGACTGGTCGCCCAATGGATCCCACATCCTGTTCGTCCGGTTCAACCAGTCGAATGGCATGGGCCGCATCTGGATCATGAAAGCTGACGGAACCGGCCGGCGCCAGCTTGCTTCCGACGCGCCGGGATATCGCGACTACGAGCCCAGGTATACACCCGACGGCCGCCGCATCGTGTTCAACCGCTGCTCGCCGAATGACGGCCTGTGCGCGATCTGGATCATGCGGTCCGACGGAACCCACCGTCACCTGGTGATCCCCTTCATCGAGGCCCCCAACGAGACCAACAACTTCGACCCGAATGTGTCGCCAGACGGCCGGAGCATCAGCTTTACCCGGTTTGGGTTCCACGGAGTCATCTCGCAGGTCTGGGTGGCCCTCATCAACGGCACGCACGCGCGCCCGCTGACCGCTCCGCGCCTGGAGGCGGGGCAGTCGGCCTGGTCACCGGACGGCAGCCACATCGCGTTCGCCAGCAACTCCTCCCGGCCTCAGTCCAGCATCTATGTCATGCGGGCTGACGGCAGCGGCGTCACCAGGCTCGCCACAACGAAGTGGCCGACCAACAACTTCGGGCCCTCATACGCGCCCGGCGGGGGCCAGATCGCCTTCTCTAGCGACCGGCGGCACCCCGACCTGTGCTGCGAAGAGCTCTTCGTGATGCGCGCGAACGGCTCGCGGCAGCACCTGGTGGCCACCGGCCTTCAAGGCGTCGTCGACGTTGCCTGGGGCTCCGCGCCACCGGTCCCCGCCGGATCGCCGGGCACGCTCTCGCGCGCCCCGGCGGGCGCCCCAGCGACCGGCGCCTCGCGCTATGCGGGCTGCTACAAAGCACCGGCCTGGCTAACCGGCAACATGCCAATTGCCCTGGTGCCGAGTGGCCATCCACAGACCGGTAGCAAGTCACATAGCGCGCGGCGCGCCAAACCGTGTGCCTAACACCGGTGTCTTCTGCCTTGAGGCGTTTGGTCCCGTCAACGCAATTGTTGTGGCGTTGTTGCGTTGAGGCTGCTGGGTGGTGGCGTCTTGGAGCTGGCGGGTGTGGCGCGGCACAGCGCCCCGCCACCGTGTGGTGGGGGCGGGGCGCTGTGCGCGGCGGGTGTCGGCGGCGGGCTGGTCCTTGTCTGGCCGTGCACGTCGTGCGTGTGTGACCAGTGCGGTGGTAGCGCTGTCATTGCTCCAGTCCCGCGCGCAGCCGCAGGGCCTTGCGGACGGCCCGGCGCATCCGCCGTTCGGCCCGCTCGGCGCGCCGTGATGCCCTGGCCAGGACAGCGACCTTACGCGCTTGGTGCTGCCGCTGTGCCTGGGCCAGCATCTCGCGGCGTCGCTCACTGGCCAGCTGGCTGCCCATATGTGGGGGCATATACACGTGACTCACCTCCTTTCTGCGCGGTCGATGGATGGGAGGGTCTGTGCGGTTGATGGATGGGAGGGCCAGCACGCCCCGGCGGCACGCCAGCGCAAACGCGGGCCCGCGCCCGGGGCCGAAGCCGGGCCGGAGGCCGGCCGGTGCTGAAGGAGCACGGCCAGGTACAGGCCAGCGTCCAGCGCACGGCGGCGGTGCGGCTCGCCAGCATGAGTGCTTGGGTACAGGCGGCTACCGGGGGCCGAGCCCGCCCTGACCCACCCGCGACCGGAGCGCCGGGTACATTACGCCCGGTCCGGTGGGCTGACCGGTGTCCCTAGGCCGTCCGGGCTGGCCGGCGGCCGCTCGGACATCCAGCCGCCGGGGCCTGGATACCGCCCCCCGCAGCGGGCCGCTGCGCCCCCGGGGCTGCCGTGAGCTGACGGCCCTCACTCCCGGCCCCGGCCATCGTGATCCCGGCCAGCGGCGCCGGCCGCCATTGCGGACCGCGCAAAACGCCAGGCTGATACCGGCCCTGTGTGAACGCCATGACGACACCTCCCCCGCTGACAGATACGGCTGCTGTATCTGACAGAGTCCAACCCGGCCGACCTGATACACCGGCACTGCGACGATTTCAGGCCAGCCGGCAGGTTCACCCGCGGCCCGTCACGCACGACAATCTGACTACCCCTCTACCGTGTCCCCGCGGCAGCCCTGGAAGCAAACGATTAACGGCCAAATGCCTGAGCATCCCGGTCCTGTGTATACAGCCAAGCCCCGGTTCCAGAGCGGTACTCCGGACGCTATCCGCAATACCAAGAAGATCAGGGAACTGATGTTCCCCGGGTTTCCGGAGCCGGGTTGCTGGATGATCAGCCATCTAGCAACCCGTGGATGATGTTGTGCCGAGGCGTTATCCGGCCGAGTTCCGCCGGAAGGTCCTGGACCTAGTCGCCGTTGGACGCCCGGTCGTCTGCGACCAGATCGTCGCGCACCGCCGGGCCAGCGGCGGCCGGCAGGAGGACCTCCTGGGGCTGTTGCTCGATACGCAGGACCAGGGAGACTCGCTGGCCGACAGCGAGGTCCGCGACCAGGTGCTCGTCTTCCTGCTGGCCGGACACGAAACCACCTCCACTGCGCTCACCTACACGCTGCACCTGCTCGGCCGGCATCCCGACGTGCAGCACCGGGTGCGGGCGGAGGTGGACACGATCGCGGGCGATCGGGTCCTCACCGCCCAGGATGTCTCGGCACTCGGGTACACGACCATGGTGCTGAAGGAAGCGATGCGGCTCTACCCTTCGGCGCCGTTCCTCGGCCGGCAGGCGGTCCAGGATGATCAGATCGGCGGCTACCACGTCCCGGCGGGCGCCGACGTGGTGCTCGCACCCTGGGTCACCCACCGGCATCCGGCATTCTGGGAGCAGCCTGAGCGCTTCGACCCGCAGCGGTTCACCCCGGAGCAGGAGAAGGCCCGGCATCGCTACGCATGGTTCCCGTTCGGCGGGGGTCCCCGGGCGTGTATCGGACAGCACTTCTCAATGCTCGAATCGGTGATCGCGCTCGCCGCACTGGTACGGGACTTCCAGTTCGCGGCGCCACCCGGCGAGCCCGCGCGCACCAATCACATCACGCTGCGGCCAACCCACGGAGTACCCAGCCGCGTCACCGCCCGGTAGGAACAACATCAAGTTCAGCGGACGGCGTGCAGGGCGGACACCACAGGCGCGCGTGCATTGAAAGGGATCCGGCAATGGCACGGGTAAGGACGCGGCCCAATGTCACTGGCGGATGGGTGTGGCCATAGCTGAGCCTGTCTGAATCGAAAAATCGGTGCTTAGCTGGGCATGCGGCAGGACCCGGCGAAGCGCAGCGGAGCCGGGTGATAAAGGTGCGGGTCAGGCGGCATACTACCCCAACTATCACGAAATGCTGCTGTCGTATTAAGACTCGGGACACGATTGCCAGCTTGAGCCGGGCTGTGGCGTGGCGGCGTGATTGCAGGAGATGGCGGTTGTACGGTTGTGCCGCTCAACAGGCCTGTCCGAAGGCAGACGATGGCTCGTGCAGACAGCCCGGTCGGGATTGACCGGGGCGGCACCAGGCTGACCGGCCGCGCCAAGCCACGCCCGCGAGCACGGCCTTCCCCGTTGCGGCGCGGTCGGCGTTCCTCTGGGAAAGTCGCGGCGACAGGTTGCGGCATGGCGTATCGTTTGCGGCCTGGCAGCGGGGTATCTTGCTGAGTTGATGATGAACCGGCGTTCGCTGGGGTAACACGCCCGAGATCGCCCCGGGATGCCTGGATGGGTGACATCAGTGCGAGAGACACACGAGATGATTCTTAACGGCTGCGCGAAGTCTGGCGCGGAGGAATGGGTCTGTCCCGACTGTGGGCGGCGTGTTCTTCTGAGGTGGCCCCCGGATTTCGAGCGCCTCATCCTCGAGCATGGCGACAACAGCGCCGTCCATGTGGGCGCGAAGGGCGGCGTGCGGATGACCGGCCTCGAGGTCAATCCGTCGCCCCACCCCGACCTGTCCAGCGAGGCGCGGCAGTGGCTCACTAACAACGGCATTGACTGGGATGGAACACCCGCCTGATCGCGTCGCAGCACGCGTGGGGCCGTCGCCTCAGGAGGGCAGAACTTGCAGCATGATCCCCTCAGCCATTGCGGCAACGCCCGCGCGGCTGGCGCCTTCTGCTCGCAGGCTTACTGCGGCTTCCAAGAGGTAAATGCCGGGTGGAAGACGTCCGGCGTCAATCGTGATGTTTATGGTGTCCGCTGCTTTCGCCAATCCGCACGGGCTGGCCAGGGTTCTGCCGGATCTTCCCCCGAGTTGCCTGGCTACGATCACCGCGCTGTAGATGAGCCGCTCGGTTTGTGGTGCCACTTTGGTCAGGTCCAGGCTCAGGGTCACCGCGAAAGGCTGCGCCGCGCGGACTAGCGTGCGATCCGGCCGCAACCTAACGATCGGTGCGAGGGGCCCGGGCGGGGAGCCGCCCGCGGCCGTGGAGTCGGCCACCGTTTGGGACGCTTCGGGTTGGGCTGACGACGAAGGTGTCGCCGATGCCCTTGCGGTAACGGATTGCTGGCTGAGGGGGCGGACCTGGCTGGTCGCGCTTGGTTCGGCGACTGGCTCAAGCACGGATTCTGGGGGCGGCTCCGCGTCGAATGGCTCTACCGGCGCGGCGAGCAGCACGGGAAGGGCAGCGGGGGCAGCAGCCTCCTTGACAAAGCCCAGTATCGCGTTGTGCTCCCAGCCGGCCCACCGCTTCACCTTGCCGGTCCCGATGTGCTCCATCCTGGTGTCGCGGATCGGGCCATCGTCGTTGAGCAGAACGCGGACGATGAAGCTTTCGTAGTGCTGCCCGTTTCCTGCCGCAGGACCGCCGCGTTCCGGTGGTATCGCGGTTCCCCTCGCAAGTTCCTGAGCCCTGCGGCGCCAGCCGTCGATACATCTCCAAACGAGCGGGCCGGCGCCGGGTAGCGCCATCGCGATCTCGCCGACGGAACAATCAGCAAGCTCCGCGTATGTCCTGATGCCCGCCTCATCGAGCCGGCGCGCAATGTCCTGCCCGAGCCCAGCAATGCGAGTCAAATCGTCACGCGCAGAGCCGTTGATGGTCCCGGCTATCTCCCTGGACACGGTCCATCTCCCATCGGTGCAGCTTCTGTACTGCCGGTCCGGGGCCCGGTTGGGGCTGCGGCAGCCACCCCCGAGCCCCGCACCTGCGTCGGACTCTTTCTGCTGGAACCCTCGATGAGGAAGATCGACGAGCTCAGTTGATCATGTAAGTCCCCATCTCCACGAACGTTGCAATGTCCGAGAGCACACCGTTGAAGGTAAAGACAGCGACGAGGTTGTACACCATCGAACCCGACGGAGGCGGAGGCGAAGGATCGGACAGGGGCTGCGAGGTGGCTGGCAGGTCGGTGGGGTAGGTCAGCGTCCAGGGGATTTTCTGGGTAGCCGATGGATCCGACGGGTTCGCTGTGATGGTGATATCTGTCGAGAGAATCTTTTGGCTATACCCGCCGCCGAGCTGGTCTGCATAGACAGCGACGTTTCCCGTGCCCGAGAGTGGGTTCGGGAAATCGATATGACCCTCCACCGTGAAGCCCAGGTCGAGGTCGAGGACATTCCCCGGGGCGCCGTTTGGGTCGGTCACCTTATCGACAGCGAAATCGGATTGTACGATGGACGGGAACTGGATTTGGCTAGACCCTGGTACAGACATAGTGGCAGCCTTCCTGATTGTGAATGGGTCTGGACTGGATCCGCTCTTGCGAGTGTCGAAGTGTGTTACCTTCACCGGCCCCGTGACCGATGCGGGAGGGATCCATGGATCTGAGTCTGGTGGGCCGTGCTTAATCGCCGTGTGTGCGTGCGCTTAATCGCGCAGATGCCAAAATTAAGCGTGCACGGAACGTGGTCCTCTGTGTACGGAGAGCTGTGTGGCGGGTGGCAACTGCCCCGGTTCACACCGACTCGTGGCTCCGAATTTGGTTGTGCAATTCGACCGTCGCCAAATCAGGTTCGACACCTAGTTCGCTTTCGAGCGTGCGGACGCATTTCCGGTACTGAATCAGCGCCAGGTGTGGCTGACCCTGCCTGCTGTAGCAGCGCATCAGCCGCCGGTACGCGTCCTCCCGGCAAGGATCTTGTTCGATGATGCGCTGGCACAGGTTTGCGGAGGCCGCGTATCGCCAGGCATTGAAGTGGAGGTTACTGAGCCGTCCCAGGGTGTCGAGGTATGCGAGGCGCAGACGTTCACGGATCAGCGCCGCCCAGTCGTCATAAGGGTCGTCGGCAAGGAACTCGCCGCGGTAAAGGCCGGTGGCGAAATCGTACGTGGCGGTCGCCTGGTCGGTCTCGCCCACGTCCTCATGGAGTCGGCCCCGTTCGACCAGCTTGTCGAACTCCTCGACATCAAGCCATAGGTGCACGTCAGGGTGAAGACGGTAGGTGCCACTGGAATAGATGATGACCGGGACGTCTTTGGCCTCCCTCAACACGCTCCGCAAGCCATGGATGGCGACGTTAAGGCTGTTCCTCGAGGCCTTTGGCGACTTCTCCGGCCAGAACGCCTCCATGAGCGCCTCACGGGCCGGCCAGGGCTGGCGGTGGGTCAGCAGGTAACCGAACAGCGAACGGGTCCGTGTGCTAGACCATTCTTCGACGGGAACGTCATCGATGATGACGCTCATCGGGCCGAGCAGGTGGACGGCGACCTCTGCCTGGGCATGAACTGCGTGCGAGACGCGACCCCGCGTCGTGCGCCGCGGCGCGGCGTGACGCGGTGAGGCACCTTCCGGTGCCGCTCGCTCGGGCATAGTCTGCACTTGTCCCACCGGCCCCTTAGCGTGCGCGCGCCATGCCGGTGAGCCTGCTGATGGCACGGCCGTTGCGGCGAACTGGACGGCAGGGGAAACGGGTGATTCATCGGCGTTCGGCGGCAACGCCGCTCCATCAGAGCCATTGACATGGGCCCCGTTGGCATGCCTGCCGTGCAGCAGACCGCGCAGCCTGGTCCACGGCCACTGCCCAACGGCCCCCTCCCGGCCAGATTCGGCCAGCCCGGGCATCTTCAGCACAGCGGGCACGTCTGACCAGCGGTCCCCTCCTGGCACGCCGCCGTCACGGCCGCCGGGCGCCCGGACGCATGCAAGCAGTTCACCCAGCGCCTGACGCTCGGCGCGGCTGAGCGCGGCCTCGGCCTCGCGGTGCGATTCCTGCTCTTGGCGCAACTCAGCCACCCGCATGGCGAACTGACCCGCCTTCCGTATTGGCTCGGCAGCGGCGCCGCCTGAGGCGGCTGCGGCAGCCTGGCCGAACGAGGCGAGGGCGTGGTCGGTATCGCCGGTGATGAGCGCCACGCGGCCTTCCTGCCATGTCGCCCACATCCGGACCGTGGCAGCGTTTGGGTCGTTGGCCTCACCGGCCGTCTCTGCAAGCGAGGAGGCCGCGCGTGCGCGCGCTCGTGCTGTCACAAGATCGCCGGCGTTCGCCGCGGCGGCGCTCGCGGCAAGCATGCTGCGAGCGGCGCCGTCCGTGTCATTGCGATCGGCATACCGCGCTGCTGCCGTGTCGTACAAACGGCCTGCGGTGACCGTGTCGCCGCGGGCCGCCCTCATCTCAGCGCGCATGTAATCGAAGTTCGGATAAACGGCAGACACGCTGGGAGGCAACCGGTCGAGCCAGTCCTCCAGGGCTTGCCACCTACCGAGATCCATAAGACCCTTCGCGCGGCTAGAGATCGCTCGCGCGGCACAGTCATAATCACCGAGCGTGAAGAAAACAGAGATCGCCTCATCGGCCTCGGCCGCCTGGAGCAGCCAGTCCGCTGCCTTGTGCACTGTCTCGCGGCTCGGCATCGCCCGCTGCCCCAGTGCGGCACGCAGGGGATCGTGCCAGGTCTTTCTGACGCGCGACCAGCCATCCTCGAGCGACTGGATCCAAGGGCCTCGCGGTAGACGGCCCTCGCCGGTTACGGCCGACGTCATCGCATTGTGGGTGTATTCGAGCCGCAGCGCGAGCCCGAGTGCGCGGCGGTCGTCCTCGCTGGTACCAGCGAGCAGCATCCCGGCAAGCTGCGTGAGCAAATCCTCCTCGCCATGTGCCCGTTCGAGCACGCCCGCGAGAGTGCGGGGACCGGCGGAGCACCGGGCGGCGTGGATCGCTTCGAGCACAGTCGGCCGCGCCGCCAGCACCGCCACCCGTTCGGGCGTGTGGCGTGGCAAGGGCAAACCGATTTCATCGAGAGCCCGCCGCGCTGCGGTGAGCGGCAGGCTTATGTCGTCGCGTGACCGCCGAAGCCAAGCGCCGGGCACGCCGTGCGGTGGGCTGCCGCAGGCGACGAGCACGCACGGGACGGCATGAGCCAGAGCCGGGAACAGTTCGGTGCTCAGCAGGGTGAAGGTGGCCGTTCGGTCCCATGCATGCTGGACGTTCTCAAGCACGAGGGCGCCGCCATCGCTCAGCCGCCTACCCATCTCGGCGCCAAGGCTGGCGAACAGGGACGGCCAGCCGTATGCGGGACCTGGCTTCGCGCGCATCAACTCCAACGTCACGCTGGCTGCACCAAGACGGGCCGCCGCGTTCGCGAGCGAAACGAGAAACGTGCCAGGGTCGCGATCCTGCGGGCCGAGCCGCAGCCAGATCGGACGCCGGCTCTTGCGCACAAGGGCAGCGGCCAGGCCCTCCGTCGGCAGGCTGTCCTCAGCTACATCAAAGAAGGTCAACTCTGGCTCGGCGGCGTCAACGAAAGCTGGGTACGCCGCCTGCAAATCATTCCCCAATGGCACCAGCGCTCTCGCTTCGAAAGGCATGGCCCCCCCCATGCTTCACCGCCGTCGCTTCAGGCAGTGACCGGCCGTCCACCCTGGATACAGTTACTACACGGCGAGCATTCGGACGTGTCAAGGTGTCAGAGGTCCCAAGTAGCGCCCGAGATACATGCCGGCGACCGCATATCGAATAGGTGATCCTCAGTCGCTAGGTGTTGAACGTTGTGTCAAAGTTCACGTTGCTTGGGTGAGCCGTGCGCGGTTGAGGTAGCTCTCGACATGCTGGTCGATGGTGCGGAGGGCGGCCGTAAGTTCTCCACTCCCAGACCTGCGGCAAGGTCGAGCGCTTCCACTAGACCCTCAAGGGCCTAAGCGTCGGACTCGCGCTCCAGGGAACCGGATTTAGCCATCATCCCAACGACGCCATTTAGTTCGGCCATGAAGGCCGCGAGTGCCGCGACGTCCACCATGAGCGGCCAGGGTGCTGGCCAGAGCTGGGCCACCGTCTTCGATGGCCTGTCGGCTGCTGCCCGTCCGTTCTGTGGGCCCAGGGAGCGGGAGTCGAGCCCTATTAGGATCGGGGGATGCCTATCCCAGCTGCCTTTGACCTGTCCGGCCGGGTGGCGGTGGTCACCGGGGCGGGCAGTCCCGAGGGGATCGGTTTTGCCACTGCCGGGCTGCTCGCCGAACTCGGTGCCGCCGTGATGATCAGTGCCACCACCGACCGGATCCAGGACAGGGCCAGCGAACTGACCAGTGCTGGCTGTGACGCGGCGGGATTCGCCGCGGATCTCACGGACGCCGCCGCCGCATCCGGGCTCGTGTCGGCTGCGGTGGAGCGGTGGGGACGGCTGGACATCCTGGTCAACAACGCCGGGATGATCTCGGCCGCTGTTCCGGTGTTCGAATCCGGAACGGTGGAATCCATGGATCTGGTGACCTGGCAGGCGGCGCTCGCCCGCAACCTGACGACCGCCTTCCTGGTCACTAAGGCGGCGCTGCCGCATATGACGAGCCGCGGCTGGGGGCGGATCATCATGGTGAGCAGTGTGACCGGCCCGGTGATGGCAATGCGCGCGGACGTTGGGTACGCCAGCGCCAAGGCGGGCATGGTCGGCCTCACCCGCGCGATCGCGGTGGACGTGGCCGGGCACGGAATCACCGTCAACGGCGTCGCCCCAGGCTGGATAGCGACCGGCTCGCAAACCCCGGAAGAACATGGCGAAGGGCTGGCCACCCCGGCCGGCCGGAGTGGCTCACCCGGCGAGGTCGCTGCCGCCGTCGCCTGGCTGGCCAGTCCGGGCGCATCGTACATAACCGGGCAATACCTGGTCGTAGACGGCGGCAACTCCATCGCCGAGCAGCGCGCCAAACCCGGGTGACCAGTTCCCGGTCTCGCGTTGTGACGTAGGTATGCCCGAGCATGTGGGGGGTGCGGTCTGGGATCTGCACGCCAGCACGTTTCAGCTAGACGCCTTAGGCGGCGGGTCGCAACGTGCCGGTGCATCCCGGTGCCCCACTGAGTACTGATGCGGAGCTGATGGTGCCAGCGCGGCATCCAGCTCCCCTCACCCCCCGCCGAGCGGCGGAACCGCAGCCGCCACCTTGACCCGGCGAGCGGTCTCAGGCACGCAGGCCGGCTTGCGGCAGGCAGAGTGCTTCATTGCCCACCCGACCCGGTCGTGCAGTGACAGCTCCAGGGCGCACACAGCGTCCATTCTGTGCCCGATCAGGCAGTTGCGCTGGCAGCCGCCTAGCCATTCAGATCGCCGGACAATTGCGCACTGGCTGTGGACCCGTCTCAGCGGCTAAGCCGACGTCTGCGGGCTGAGCCGACGCGTTTAGCGGGTTCCGGTGATGTAGTGGGTGAGTGCGGTTCGCTCGGTTTCGAGTTCGCCGATGCGGATCTTCACCACGTCGCCGATGCTGACGATCCCGTGCAGCCGGCCCTCGGCCACGACCGGGGCGTGCCGGACCCGGCGCTCGGTCATCATCCGCATGACCTCCTCGATCGGGGTCTGCGGGGTGACCGTGTGCACCTGGGCGGTGTAGATGGCGGTGACCGGCTCCGACATGACCGCGGCGCCCCGCCGGGCCAGCGCCCGGACAATGTCACGCTCGCTGGCGATCCCGTCCACCGCAGCACCATCGCCCGAGACGACGACCGCGCCGATCCGGTGCTCAGCCAGCACCGCCAGCAGCCGGCGCACCGTGGTATCGGGGGGGACGGTGATGACCTGGGTGCCCTTGCCGCGAAGCACGTCGCTGATCCGCATCGGCCCTCCCCGGACCCTCGCCCGCCCGCTCATCGCGGGTCCATACGGTATCCCCCCACCAGATACCTTCAACCCGCCGCCGCCCAGCAATCCCGTGCGCCTTCGCGCGTCGGTCCGGGACTGCCCGGCCCGGGGGCCGTTAGCGTACCGGGTCGACGGTGATGACGACGTTGCCTATCTTTTGCCCGGTCTCGGCGTACCGGTAGGCTTCGGCGATCTGATCCAGTGGGTAGTGGCGGTCGATGACCGGCGTGAATTGGCCGGTTTCCATCAGGTGGGCGAAATGCCTGACCGTCGAACTGCTCGATCCTGGGATAGGCGAACAGGACCTTCTTGCCGCCCAGCAGCGGGGTGGCCAGCGGCAGGATCAGGTTCTGATACCACGGGCCTGGCCCGGTGGACATGTAGATCCCGGCCGGTTTCAGCAGCCGCTTGCACCGGCCAAACGAGCTTTTGCCGGCCGCGTCGAACACGACGTCCTAGTCCGGGCCGTCGCTGGTGAAGTCCCCTGCGGTGTAGTCGATGACCCGGTCAGCGCCCAGCTTGCGGACCAGCTCCAGATGCGGCGTGGCGCAGACCGCGGTCACCGTGGCACCGTGGGTCTTCAGCAGCTGGACCGCCGCCGACCCGATGGCCCCGGTGGCGCCGTAGACCAGGACGTTGTGGCTACTGCCGATCTTTGCCCGCCGGATGTGCGACAGCGCATAATGCGCACCCTCGGTGCCGGGGGCGGCCTGCTTGTATCCCAGGTTTGGCGGCATGATCGCGACCCGCCCGTCCGCGGCGATCACCAGGTATTCGGCATGAGCCCCGAACGGGCCCTCGGTATACCCGAACACCCGGTCGCCGATCCGGAACGAGGTGACACCGCCGCCGACTACCACGACCTGGCCGGCGAACTCGTTCCCCAAAACCGGTGCCCTCGGCCGGGCAAGGCCGGACACCAGCGGCCGCATGATCCAGGGCCTGCCCGAGCGGTAGTGGCAATCAGTCCGGTTCACCGTGGTGGCGTGTACCTTGACCAGCAGCTCATGGTCTCCAGGGGCGGGCTTTTCTACCTGCGAGATCTGGACCACTTCCGGTGGCCCGTACCGGTCGCGAACTGCTGCCTTCACAGCCGCATGCTAGCCCACCGGCGCGTCCTCTGTGATCATGGACGGGGCCCATCATCGCGCCGCACGATCACCTCTATATCAACCATGCGGACGAGTCCTTGGACGTGGTTGAGCGGTTGCGACAGGCTTTGAACATGCACTCTCGTGCGGACGGCATGTGGTGGGGAACCGCTATCGAAGCGCCGGACCCCGGCGCCTCGGCGAACTTCTATTCCGAGCTGCTCGGCTGGCCCATTGG
>CAVUBM010000083.1:0-16490 GCA_963739645.1 uncultured Actinomycetota bacterium | reverse complement strand
ATACGGGGCTCTGGCCGCTCGGCGGGACGGCGCGGTGGTCAGGGTCGGCTGCATGCTCGTGAGGGGTGGCCCTTCGACATCCAGCCGACGGACTCAAGCCTCTCGCGAACCCGATTCCGGGTGGGCGCGCCGGCGCGGTACGACGACGTTCATGACCCTGACCTGCCTGCTGCCCGCCGGGCGTGTGCGCCTCCGGTACGGAGCGATGACCGCTCGCAGCTCCTTGCCCACTCGCTGAAACTCCTCGACGGTGAGCCAGAGGTCAGCGTTGTTCAAAACGGCGGCATCGCGCCACTGCTCAGGCTCGGCGTAGCCCGCCGCGGTGAACTCGACGGCGATGGCGCGGGTCATGTCGATGTGGGCCGCGACGACGGCTGCGGCGGCCGAGGCTCCGGCGGGCGCCGAGATGTCCAGGTCGGTCTGGATCTGGCGTCCGGTCGCTCGCCACGGCCGCTCCCGGCGGTCCGGTCTCGGGGCCGCCGTTTCGGCGAGCCCGTACCGTTCCAGGAGCTTCAGGTGGTACGCCGTCGCGCTCGGGCTCAGGCCGGTTAGCTCCGCGCACTGGGTGGCGGTCAGCTCATCGCCCGTCGCCAGGGCGTCGATGATGGCCAGCCGGGCCGGGTGCGCCAGGGCCCGGATACTGCGGGGATTCTCGAAGCGGTAGGGAGGGGCGTCCTCCGGTGATCGCTCCTGGTCATAACTCGCTGACATCGATCAGAGGATACCGCTTGATCGGGAGATGTTAAGCGATTACTGTTCAGCAAATGCTGAACATATGCTATCCTCCGATGCATGGAGGATGTACTGGATGTCCGTGATCTGCGGATGCGGTACGGCGAAACCGACGTGCTCAACGGTGTCAGCTTCGCGGCGCGTCGCGGGGAGGTGCTCGCCCTGCTCGGGCCGAACGGCGCGGGCAAGACCACCACGATCGAGATCCTCGAGGGGTTCCGGATGCGTTCAGCGGGCGAGGTCAGCGTGCTCGGCGCCGACCCCGCGCACGGCGGCGAGGCGTGGCGGGCGAGGACCGGCGTCGTACTGCAGTCCTGGCGTGACCACGCGAAATGGCAGGTTCGCGAGCTGCTCGCGTACCTGGGCCGCTATTACGCGCCGTACTCCACGGCGAGCGTCACGCGCCCCTGGCACGTGGATGACCTGATCGAGACCGTCGGGCTGACCCCGCACGCGCGCAAGCGGGTGCGTAACCTGTCCGGCGGGCAGCGGCGCCGCCTCGACGTCGCGATCGGCATCGTGGGGCGGCCCGAGCTGCTGTTCCTCGACGAGCCGACGGCAGGCTTCGACCCCGAGGCCAGACGCGACTTCCATGACGTCGTGCACCGGCTCACCGACCGGGAGCAGACCACGATCCTGCTCACTACGCACGACCTGGACGAGGCGGAACGGCTCGCGGATCGCATCCTGATCCTGGCCGGCGGCACGATCATCGCGGACGGCTCCGCCGATGAACTGTCCCGCGCGATGTCGGGCCAGTCCGAGGTCCGCTGGAGCCGGAACGGGCAGCGGTTCGTGCACGCGGCGGATGACGCGACTGCGTTCGTCAGGGAGCTGTTCTGGCAGTACGGCGAGTCGGTCGAGGACCTGCAGGTGCGCCAGGCCAGCCTGGAGGACACGTACATGGCACTGGTCCGCCAGGCGGAGAACGGTGTGCCGCACAGGTTGACGGCGGTGGCGGCATGAACCCCACGCTGGTGGCGGCGCGAGCGGGACTGTCCCGTGGCTGGATCGAGTTCAAGCAGACCCTGACCACGCCGGGTGACCTGATCGCGATCCTGATCACGACTGGCGGCTTCCTCGCTGCGATGATCTGGACCCGGCACACGCACGTGCCAGGGACGCACTTCTCGCTGGGCACCGCGATGCTGGTCAGCGTGCTCGGCCTGAACGTCGTGGTTTACAGTGTCGTCACAATGGGCGACCAGCTCGTGGTCGAACGCGAGGACGGCACGCTGCTGCGGGCCAAGGCCATCCCGAACGGCACGCTCGGCTACCTGCTTGGCAAGGTCGTCAACATCTCCGGGCAGATAGCGTTCGCTGTCGCGATCACGCTGCTCACCGGCGCTTTCCTGCTCACCGGCCTGACGATCGGCAGCCCTGGCAGCTGGCTGACGCTGGCCTGGGTGCTCGTGCTCGGGCTGCTCGCCACGTTGCCGCTGGGCGCCATGCTCGGGTCGCTGTTCCCCAGCCAACGCAGCGCTGGGCCCTGGTGGTTGCTGCTGCTGGGCGGACTTGCCGCGATCTCCGGCATCTTCTACCCGATCACGCACCTGCCGACGGTCCTGCAGCGGACCGGGCAGGTGTTCCCGATGTACTGGCTGGGGCTCGGGATGCGTTCGGCGCTGCTGCCGAACGCAATGGCGGCGGCGGAAGTCGGCCACTCGTGGCGGCACCTGGCCACGTTCGGCGTCCTGTCCGCGTGGGCGGTCGCAGGGCTCGTGCTGGCGCCGGTCGTGCTGCGGCGGATGGCGCGACGCGAGTCCGGCTCGACCGTCGCGGCCCGCCGCGAGAAAGCGATTCGGGGAATATGAGCGCCCCGAAAGCGAGCGAATCGATTCGCTTCCCGCATAACCATGGGCATGGGCACCGCACTACTTACGGCATGCAGATCCGGACGTCAGGCCCTGCGCATAGCCGGTCACAGATCATCCGGTTCGGCGCGGCACTGCGCGGCCACCCCGGCGATCAGGCTGCCGACCAGACCGGCGCGCGGTTATCAGAAGATCTTCCTGGAGTTGGCCGCTCAGCAGTCCTGGTTATGACCCAAGGGGCGGTCAGCCCAGCCGTATGTTCATATACATCACCGCGCCTGGAGTGAACGTCCTCAATTGCCGCGTTGAGCTCACGTCGCGGTAGCTGGTAAACGCCTGCCGCTCAGGCCGATCGGACGGCGGCGTTGGCCGCGTCGGCTGACAGCATCACAGCCGGTGATGAGCGGGCTCACCAGACCGCGCACGTAGCCGCCTGATTGAAGAATCCGGGTAGGCGTTGCGGCGTTGGTCGTAGCGTTCAGAGGTCCGATGGGCTGGCTCTCGAACCGCCTGCCGGCCGCTTGCGGTCTGGCTTAATAACGACGTGCCAGCCTGTCGGGTCCTTGCCGTGGTGTGGCTCAAAAGAGGCGCGACGCCAGCAGCTCCGGAATCAGGCATGCCCGCCGCGGTCCTTCCCCGGACGATGATGAAGGAGCGGTTGATGGCAGCAGTGATGATCGGTGTCGGCCCGCACAAGGGCTCGCACACGGCGGTGGCGATCGGCGCGGCGAGGAGCCGCTGGGCGAGGTGCGGGTGCGGGCCTCGGCGGCCCAGGCGCAGCGGCTGGTGGCGTGGGCGGCGGGCTGGCCGGAACGGACCTGGGCGGTTGAGGGTGCCGCGGACTTGGCTCCCCGCTGGCCCAGCAGCTGGTCGCGGCCGGCGAGCGGGTGCTCGATGTGGCGCCCAAGCTGGGCGCCCGGGTGCGGCTGCTGGCGGCCGGGGACACGAACAAGAACGACCCTAACGATGCCCGGTCGGTCGCCATCTCGGCGCTGCGCTCAAGCTCCCGGCGGGAGGTGAAGCGGGACGACCACACGGGGGTGCTCAAGGTGTGGTCCAAGCGCCACCGGGATCTGGGCCGCACCCGCACCCAGGTCGCCTGCCGGCTGCACGCCGTGCTGTGCGAGCTGGTCCCTGGCGGCGTCTCCAAGGACATCACCGCAGTTCACGCAGCTCGTGTCCTGGCCTCGGCCAGGCCGTCCGGGCCCGTCGCCGTAGCCCGCTGCGAGCTCGCCGCCGAGTTCACCGGCGACCTGCGCCGCGTCGACGCCCAGATGCACGACACCAAGCAGAAGCTGACAGCGGCGGTCCGGGCGTCGGGCACCACGACCACCGGCATCTTCGGCGTCGGACCGGTCATCGCCGGCACCGTGGCCGGCTGCGTGGCCGATGTCTCGCGCTTCGCCAGCCGGGACCACTTCGCCGCCTATAACGGCACCGCGCCGATCGAGGTGTCCTCGGGCAACCGGAAGATCTGCCGGCTGTCGCGGCGCGGGAACCGGCGCCTCAACCACGCCATCCACATGGCCGCGATTACCCAGATCCGCTACCGCCACAGCGACGGCCGGGCCTCCTACGACCGCAAGCTCGCCGAAGGCAAAACCCACAAACAAGCACTCCGGTCCCTCAAGCGGCGCATCAGCGACACCATCTTCGCCCGCCTCCAGGCCGACGCCCGGCAGGCCGCCGCAGCGGCCGACCCTGAGGGCCCGGGAGGGCAACCGGGGAACGACTCTGTCGCCAGCGCGGCCGGATTGCACCCCGAGCACCGGCTCTTCGGCCAAGCCACTCCCGGACCCCAACCCACACTACGACCCCGCCCCGAGCCCCAGACCGAGAAGACCAACCCACGCGCCAAAAGAAAGACCGCCAGAACCTCTTGACATAAAGAGGCTTCAATATGGCGTGGCGGCGGCACTTCGGTGGCCGCCAGGCGCAAGCGGGCATATCCGGTGTATCTGGCACACTGTCGCATCGTGGTGGCCACCCTCAGGATGAGGCTGACGGCGGGAACAGCTGCCCTGTCAGGCGGGCCGGCATCCGCACCCGGTCCGGACTGCCCACCGGCTTCTCGTACTTAGCGGGAATCAGTGCTCTGAAGCCCGCAAGGAGTTGCCGTGCCGTGCTAGCAGCGGGCCAAGGCCTCGCGCAACGGGTCCAGGCCCATGACGCCCAGGCTGAGCGCCTTGGAGTGGAAGTCCTTGAGGCTAAAGGTGGTTCCCGCCTTGGCCTTGGCCTCGTCCCTGGCCTGGAGCCAGATCCGCTCGCCGAGCTTGTAGGACGGGGCCTGCCCGGGCCAGCCGAGGTACCGATAAAGGAATTGCCGCAGTCGGTGCCTTGATTTTGGCTGGGCTAGGTATTGCCTTAACACAGAAGGCGGTAATCGTACTGGTAGCTTTACCTTATGGGCTAGGGATAGTCTTTTTTATTACACTTCAGAAGTATGCCGAGAGACTTAGTTCCGCTGGGATCAAGTGGTATCTCGAACGCGTGCTGCAGGAGATCACTAATCATAGATCACCGGTGATGCAGGAACATGTTGCCGACTATTGGCGACATCGCAGGTTGGATGAGACGGCAGGTTATATTATCTACGGCCTGGTAGCGCTCCTAGCGCTAGGTGCGAGCCTCTACACGGCAAATCAACAGACTAAATTGTCATCCGCAGTTCCCGGCGCCCACTGGCTATCCACCCGACATCATATCTGGTTTACTCACTTCCTCGGATTCGCGTATGTAGACGCGATTGGTTTGTTGGTATTGGTCGCCGTACTCTATTTTCCGTACCATTCTCTTTCGCATGCATACGAAATATCGCGGCAGCGTGCGGGGTCACAGAACATTAATAGGCCATAGGCTCACTTGTTGAGCCGCATCGAGGTTCTGGTCGTGGCTTAGTTCAACTACGAGCCCTCACGCCACCGCGCCGAGTCCGTGCCCTGCCCGGCAAGCTGCCGGAGGTATTCTGGCGCATGGAGGGGGTCCCCTACGACGTAGCGTGGGTCCGGGAATTCGGCGCTGTACCGCATGCCGAAACCTGGCACGACTCAGAGCGGCCGGATAGAGCAGAAGTGCGCAACCAGCGGCATGAGAGCGCGTTAGCTCGCGTGGCTGCCGACGGGCCACACAATTTCGCCAGCGCGGTTCTGCGGGTCGATCAGTACCACTGCCTTGGCCGCCAGAGCCTTCGCCGACTCAGTTCGCCGGGCCGCGAGGTAGCGCCGAATGGCATCTGCCGGATCGGCGCCGGATGCGGCCGGAAGCGAGCGCCCGAGAAGATCGACGCGCCTGCCAGAGTAGCGCGGCGGATCACCAGGGTATCTGCCGAACTTCGAGGGGCCGAAGTCCCGCGTTCCGCGCCACCGAGCCGGGAACGGCCAGTCGTCATAGTGGGCATAGAAGGACCAGACGTCGAAGTCCTTGACGCCGTTCTTCTTGTTCACGTAGTGCAAGGCAGCACCCTGGCACAGGGCCCGGCCCAGGAGACGACCGGCATATCGGCCGGAGCCGTGCGGATTCCGCCCGAAGAGCTCGGCCTCGGCGTCGGCGGCCAGCGCGGTGAGTCGAAGCAGGTCAGTTACTTCGATCCGCGCCAACGAGCGATCCGTATCCGCAGGCACGCAGCCATACTGTCAGCTGCCGGATCCATCCGATGCCGCCACGAGCGGTCTGCGGCAGAAGAGTGCGCCCAGCTGCATCGGCCACTCAGCGTGCGTATGGTTCGCTTGTGCCACTAACGATCCTTAAGGGTGGGGTTACAGAAGGGTGTGAGGTCCAGGCCGGTGCTGGCGAGGAATCCGCCGAGGAGTCCGGGCCGGTACTGCATCCGCTTGAGCCGGGTCCTGGCCAGCGCGGTCAGCTGGGCGATGTTGCGTTTGGCCAGGTTGGCCAGCGATCGCTTGAGGTGTGGCCAGACCAGCTCGACCGGGTTGAGTTCGTGCGCATAGGGCGGGAGCTGGAAGACCGTCAGCCAGTCCCGGGCCGTGATCAGCTCGGTCATGGCGGCGCTGGTGTGGGTGTTCAGGTTGTCCCACGCGACCACCAGCGGCCCGCCGAGTTGCTGGTGCGCGGCATCCAGCAGTCTGCCGGGCCGCGGACCTTACGCTCG
Organism: uncultured Actinomycetota bacterium; assembly: GCA_963739645.1. Classification (GTDB taxonomy): domain Bacteria; phylum Actinomycetota; class Actinomycetes; order Streptosporangiales; family Streptosporangiaceae; genus JASHPR01. The sequence continues at coordinate 9,836 of CAVUBM010000083.1, read as the reverse complement.
AAGCAGCAGAGCACTATCGGGCCGCCGACGCTCTTGGCGAGCCAAGCGAGTTTGCGCTCGATGTCGGCCGCCAGCCGGTCAAGCTGCTCGGCGTAGCGGCGGGTGAATACGTTGGGCTCGGCATGGAGGAGCCAGCCCGGAGGGGCCAGCTCGGCGACGAATAGCCATTGCTCGCGGCCGGTTGGCACAGGCCGTCGTGGCGATCCGATCGAGATCCGGACCGGCTGACCGTAATCAGCCCGCCAGCCCGCAAACGAGCATGTGTAGATAGTCAATGGCGCCCCCCGGGTAAGTGGTGGTATTCCCTTTAAGTATATAGGAATTACATCCAGAATGCTACTTGTGTCGTCACGGACGAATACGGTCAGCCATTCTTCGCGAATAATTTAGCGGTTGTTAACGACTTGGGTTACTCGCCGCTGAGCACATGTCCGGAACTCGGCCGGAGGGCCTTCCGATCTTCAGGAGGCTGCGTGGTCTGGGCGAGTCCATCCCAGTCCGGCTGAACGGGCCATCTGGTTCCATGCGTCCGTGACTGTTAGCAAGATCGGAATCGGGTAAGCGCGAAGTCGGCGCGGCCCGCCGGATCAGTGGCCAGGGGAGCCGATCGCGTACCGGCGCGCGAGAGGGTGCCATCGATGCGGTGGCCGCAAGCTGGACAATGGCGGGCGGGAGCTACGGCTCGGTGCAGCTTCGGCGGTGTGCCGGTGACCGGGATCGGCCGGCGGGAGCTGCCCACCCGGGCCAGCTGATGGCGGGCGCTGGGATGCCTGACCGCCCGCGCCAGGTGCTGGCCCCCGCGGTAGCTGCCGACCAGAACGCTTGTCCAGCCAGTCCGAGATAATCTGCGCTCCCAACATGCACACAAGGATCAAGTAGAAGAAGGTGGCCAGCACGACCACCGTGACCCCCGCATGGGGATCGTGATCCAGCCCGCTGTGGGGCAAGGCGAACGCCACCGGCCACACGCCTGCATAAACCACGGTTGCCACCGTGAGCACCCGGCCCGGCCGCGGAATCCGGATCTCGCCTTCCGCCCGGGCAGGAGGGCGCGGCTGGGCCGTGGTCAGCCCGGCGGGCAGGTCAGCGGTGAGGGCAGCCAGGTCGGCGTAGGTCCGCGACGCCAGCGTCTGGCCCACCCGCAGGTCGAATTCGTCCTTGGCCAGCATGCCCCGCACGTATGCGGCCTTCAGGGTGCCGATCACCTGCTCGCGGTCGGCGTGCGAGGCCCGGAGGCGGCCGTGGCCCGCCGCTTCCAGCTCGTCTGCCGGCCCTATCGCCATCGCCGTCTCCTCCGCTACCGAACGCAGGGTATGGAAACCGGTGCCCGCCAGCTGGGCAACAGTGGGCGGGGGATCGGCGCAGCTTCGGCGGTTTGCTGCTGACCGGGATTGACCGGCGGGAGCTGCCCGGCCGGGTCGGCCGGTGCCAGGCTCCGGGATGCCTCACCGCCTCCGCCCGGTGGCAGCCCCTGCGCGGACTGCCTGCCAGCGCGCTCGTCAAGCCATGCGTGGAATAGCAGAAGCCAGCCTGTCGACACGGCCCCGCACAAGACGAACAGGAGCAGCCCGACCGATACGGCAAAAGGCCCGTCCGGTATCGGCGGCAGTACGAACAGAATGCCTACCAACCCGGATGTCGCGCAGGCAAGCGCCGCGACGGCTTTCTTTTTCTTGTTCACCGATTCCCTGGCGGGCTCCGGCGGCTGGGCTGCGGCCAGCCCGGCCGGCAGGTCGGCGGTGACGGCGGCCAGGTCCGCGTAGGTCCGCGACGCGAACGCCTGGCCCACCCGCAGGTCGAATTCGTCCTTGGCCAGCATGCCCCGCACGTATGCGGCCTTGACGGTGCCGATCACCTGCTCGCGGTCGGCGTGCGACGCCCGCAGGCGGCCGCGGCCTCCTGCGCCTGCTGCTATCTCGTCACCCGGTCCTGCCATCCCCGGCGCCTCCCCACGAGAACGATGCACGGAAAGCGTAGCGCGGCGCCCTTCAGCCGGCGATCCTCCGACCTTCTGCAATGCCCGCCATTGAAGATGTCTAAAAAGATCTTTAATGCCGGAGGTTACGAGGCTGGTGGTGGCCGCCGCGCGGTACTATGCCGGAGTCGTGATGTCTCCCGATGGCGGTGGGCTGACTGCGGTGGAGCGGCCCGCCGCGAGCAGGTGCGGTTAACGGGCGTCTGACCTGATTTTGGCCGCTCGGATCGGCCTGTCCGCGCCGCGGGACCAGATCACCACGAGGGAACTGCCCGCGATCGTGCACCTGTGCATCGAGGTAAGCCGACTGGTGCGGGGTTCAGCCGGGCGGCCGGGGCGGGCCGGGTGCGGGCGACGAGCTGCGGGACAGGAACCGCAGCCGCGCCGCCCGCGCGTCCCACGAGTAGACCACCACCGTACCGGCGATGACGTCGTGCAGCGCCCGGCGCCGGTCGCCCATCAGGATGCCCAGGAACCCCAGCCCCAGAATCAGAAAGCTCAAGGGGAACGCCAGCGTGCGCCCGATCGCCCGGCGCCCGCTGACGTCGCCGCCATCGTCGGTCAAGACCTGCAAGCCGAACAGCGCCCCGCCAGCGGTCCTGCCGTTCAAGCCCCAGAATTGGGCGAAGTAGATGAACCCCCAGACGAAATACGCGATGACCACCCAGGTGTCGCTCCGGTTGAAGTCGATGCTCTTGCCCGTCAGGATGCTGGCCGCGAAATTGATGGCGACAAGGACGAGCATGAAGATCCCCGTGAGGACGACCACGTCTACCACGAAGGCGGCAAACCGCGATCCCAACCCGGCGTAGTGACCTTGGAGGCTGTTCCGGGCGGCGGCCGGGGGCTTGAAGGGTGTGGCCTCGCCCGTGCGCGCGGTCATGATCCTGCCGCGGCCCGCAGCCCGGCAGGCGGGCCGGGCGGGCCGGGGTAGGGGCGGCGGCGAAGACGCGCTACCCAGCGGGCGATAGATTCGTCGACCCCGATGGTCCGGCTGCGGATCGCGTCGAGCAGGTCGGCCGCGATCCCGCTGGAGGACTTGGCAATGACCGAGCCGAGGTCGGTCTGCTCGACCAGTGTTTCGAGGTCGATGCGCTCGACGATGGCGTTCACGTCGATCCGGTCCATGACCGCGTCCAGGTCGACCTTTGCGATCACTTCGTTCAGGTCGATCCGGGCCAGTATCGCGTTCAGATCGACCGCGTCCACCACAAGGGTGATCACGCGTTCCGCGATAGCCTGAGCCGCCGCTTCCATCTGGGGGGCAAGCCGCCCGCGTACCGTGCGCAGCTGCCCAAGCGGATCCACATCATCAAGTATCGACGTAATACCGCCTCCGTGATCACCCAGCAAGGGTGAGGCCTGGAGCCATCGCGGCGCGGGAGCCGCCCGGGATGCCGGAAACGGGCAGGGGGATGACGGTAACCTTGATCGTTGAATGGGTATAGATGTGCTTCATCAGACCTACTTGCCATTTACGGCTGATCAGTTGCGACAACACTTCGCGCCCGTTGCTGGCCCAGGCGAGCGGGACCGGCACCTGCAGTATTACCGAGCCAGTATTAAAGAGGCGCAAGAATATGACAAATTGATTCGCCGCGGGGATACGCCGACGCGGGCGCAGACGCGGCTAGGTCGGCAAATGGAGAAAGACGAACGGTTCTGGGTCGTCACGGCTCTCATGAGCCTCTATTACGCCGATGACGGTTCAGGCCGGGGAAAGCCTTTCGCCCGCCTGCTCGAGCGGGCCGAGGTGCGGCCCCCGCCTGGCTTCCCGAGGTGGGAGGACGCGCTCGCCGGCGCCCTGGACCTGTTCTTTGAAGTCAATCTCCCATCGCCTAGCCGCTACCGTGCCTGGCTCCGAGACCATCTGGACGAGCGCACTCCGATCCCTTACCTCAAAGAGCAGGCGGAAGTGCCGGGAGCGCGGCTGGAAGGAACGACGAAGGCCGACGCCATGCTGCTCGCTCACGAAAGCGGAGTCGCGGTCATCTTCGAAGCGAAGGTGCTCTCCGACATCTCGACTCACGTCACATTCGACCTCGCCCGCAACCAGCTCGCCCGCAGCATCGACGTCATGCTGGAAGTGAACCCGACGCTGCCTGCCCCGTTGAGCCTCCGCAAGCCAGAGCGGACCTTCTTGGTGCTGTTGACACCCGCCCTCACGAAGCCCGGCGGAGCCGGGGACGCGATCAGCAAGAGCAGGCTCTACGGCTGGCTCATGCCGGTCTACAAAGACCCGCGCAGCTCCTTGCTACACCAGCACCTACCCCACCGCGACAGCCACCAATTGGCTGACTCAGCCGAACGACTGGGGTGGGCCAGCTGGGAAGACTGCCAGGCGGTGGTCCCCGGTGCCTGCCGGTGGCTTGCGGCCAGCCAGGGAATCAGGTGAGGATAGGACCGAATTTGATCCCGCCCATCCCACGGTCTCTTCGCGGCAGATGCGGCTGTACTCCAGGACACCCGGCGGCTTTTGCTGGCCGTGGAGGAGGCCTGGGCCCGGTCAGTGACGGTGCCTGTGACCGGCGCCGGGTCATTGTTTGGCGTCGGCGCCGTCTTCGAGCCTGGCCTGCGGCTCCCGTGCCGCGCCAGGACTCCGAGCCCAGGAAGGCTGACGTCGGCGATGCAGAGCCGGATGGCCGAGTGCGACCAGCCGCCTGGCACCGAGCGTGCGGCTTGCTAGGGGTCAGGCCTCCTGGCCGTTGGCTCCGGCATCCGCAGCGCCGACTCCGTAGCCGGCCTTGGTCAGCATCCGGCGCAGGTTGACAACTGCCTGGGTGTCGATGTCCTTGTGGGGGGGCGGGTCGAAGTATTCGGTCTCGGACCCGATGGTCACGGCAACCTTGCCGCCGTGCTGCTCCTCGGCTGAGCCGACTGCCTCCAGCAGCGACAGCACGGCACGCCACTCGATGTTGTGGCCCGCGGGATGCTGGAAGATCTGGCGCAGCGTGTTGCGCTGATGGTTAGTGAGGTGCGCTGGCTGCGAGGGCGATGACATCCATGCTCCTGTCCGCTCCGCCACCACGGGCGGAGCTGCGGATATTCAGTTGGGCCAGCCTGCTGCCGGGCCTGGCAGGCACCTGCGAGCGACTGCCCGCCCTGGGCAACTTGCGGCCATAGGTGCGCAGGCATTAAGGAGCGGCCCGAGAACTGTCCGTGAGGGGGCCGCGCCGGCGGAGGCTGTGCATGGTTCCCGTGCCGACACTACCTAAGGAGGAGATAACGATGTCAGTGCTCAGGTTCGAGCCCTACCGGGACCCTTTCCGGAGCTCGACCGGCTTGTCTCCATGGCCGCGACCGGGACCCGTGCCCCGTTCGGGATGCCCATGGACGTCTACCGCGCCGAGGATGGCAGCTACCACGTCGAGGCCGACCTGCCCGGCGTGGACCCCGACAGCGTCGAGGTGACCGTCGAGCACAGCACCTTGACGATCCGGGCCGAATGCACCCCGCGCTACGGCGAGAGCGAGCAGGTCATTGTCGCCGAGCGGCCGCAGGGGTCGTTCACCCGGCAGCTTTCCCTCGGCGAGGGCGTGTTTTGCCGCGGACGGTACGGCGGTTGAGCGGGAGCGTTAGTCCACGAATGTGGCTTACATGCCTTCCCGGTGGTCTACGCCCATGATGTAAGCCGGACGGCGCGGTTTTGGGAACGCCTCGGTTTCGCACGCTTGTTCCAGCTGCCCGCTGAGGGTGAGCCGGGTTATGTGGGGTTGCGGTGGGGAGCTGGCGGTGGTCTCCTCTGACTGGCCGCAGCGGCGGTATGGCCTTGACTTTGGGACGGGCCACGGGTTTGAGATGTACGTCTAGGTCGATGATGTCGACGAGCTAGTGGCTCAGCTGCGCGCCGAGGCGGTCAGGGTGCTGAAGCCCCCGCCGACATGCCGTGGGGCGAGCGCATCGCGACGATCGCCGATCCGGACGGGAATCCCGTCGCCCTCTCCAACGAGCCCAGCCAATAGCCCTCATGACCGGGTGCTTACCTCAGCCCGTGAATGATCCGAGCAGGTGACTGAAGTCCCATGTGTTCTGGGTAATCCCCGAGCATGTGTTGCTGTCCCGGGTGCCGGGGCAGCCGCCGTTATCTCGCTGGATCGCCCAGATGGACAGGAAGTTCATGTTGTTGGCCTGGGCGAAGTCCAGCATCGTCTGGGCGTCGGTCAGGTAGGTCACCTCGGTTTTCTTCGGGTAGTCGTCGATGCCGGGCAGCATCGTCATCCCTTCCATGTTCCAGAGCTGCGCGGAGGTCCGGGACGGGAAGATGATGCCCAGCTGGGCGTGCGTGTTCGTCGCCGCGTTGATCGCGGCCTGGCCCATGTTCACCACACCCTCGCCGGCGATGTAGTAGTCGAACACCATGATGTTGACCGAGCTCACGGTGGCGCCGTCGGCGCCGGCGTTCTGCAGCACGGCCTCACCGTTTGGGTCCAGCCCGTGCTGCTCCACCGGAATTGTGTACTGGATCTGCAGCGGGATGCCCTGGCTGGCCGCCCACGCCTCGGTCATGGCGATCGCCTCGTTGCGGCGGTTGATGCCGGCGGTGTTGTTCAGCGACTTGGCCTCGACGTCCATGTCCAGCCGGGTGACGCCGAGCGTGGTGATGACCGACTCGTAGCCGGCGGCGATCTGGCTGACGTTCGTGCAGGAGTCGGCGATCTCGGTACCGCCCTGGTCGGCGCTGAACCCGCCGAACGACGGGATCACGTCACCGCCCGCAGCGCGCAGCGCGGCGATGTCGGAGGCGTAATAGCCGAGCGGCTGGGATGAACTGCCGTTCCAGTCCAGGGTGCACGAGCCCTTCTTGGGGGCCTGCAAGAAGGCCAGCGTGTAGTACCTGGCACCGGACTGCTGGGCGGTAGCGGAGATGCTGGCCGTGTTCGGGGCGAGGTAGGTCTCGTAGTACGGGGCATACACGTGCGCGGGCAGCGGCGTGGGGGTGGCCGCCTCGGCGGCGACAGCGCCGCCTCCGGTGCAGAGCAGTGCAGCCGTCAGGGTCAGTCCGAACGCAAGCCGGTAACGGATGGTCATCTGGTGTCTCCCGCTCAGTTAGGCCGGAATGTCGATCTTGGGCGCGTTCCATCCGGACACGCTGATCACCGGGCTCGCGCCTTGCAGGTCAGCCGAATTCCAGGTGACCGTCAGCGTCTGCGACTCGCCGGGGAACAGCGTGATGTCGTTGTCCTGCCAGAGGGAGGACTGGAGTTCGTTGTCGCCCGCCAGTTCCTGGCCGGCCGTCGTGCCGCGCCGCATGTCCGCCCGGAGCAGGAACGCGACCGTTGACGGGGATGTGCTGGTGATCGTGACGGTGGTGGCCCGGTCCGCCCCGTCGGGGCCGGACTGGGTGACGGTTGAGGCGGTTGCGGAGATGGACGACTGCGGCAGCGTCTGCAAGCCGGTGAGGTTCGCGTACTGAGACAGCGTGCCCTGTGGCTGGCCCAGGGTCTTGGACCAGTTCACCACGTCCGGCTGGGTGGACAGCCAGTAGACGTTGCGGTCGACCAGCGTTCCGTTCTGCTTCAGCTGGAGTTCTACGAAATAGGTCTCGACCGGGCTGGTTGGCACCTTCGGGGCCAGGATGCTGCTGCGGACCTGCTGGCTGGCCAGCGTGATGTTGCTGGCGGTCTGGTCATCGAGCACGGTCCCGGCCAGGCTGTACACCTTCGACTCCACCGACAGGCCGGACTGAGTGGAGTTGCTGAGGTTGTCCACCGTGACGGTGCCGTTGTCCAGCGCGTAGAGCGCGTGCAGGCTGCGGTTGGCCTCCTGGGCGCCGAAGTAGCTGCCCGCCTGGTCGCCGTCGTTGTTGTAGAGGTTCCACAGCAGGCTCGGCCAGCCCTTGTTCATCTGCCAGTAGATCGTGCCGGTGGAGGGAAGCGGTGCGCTGTTCGCGTGGTCGATGAACGCCTCGAACTGCGCCCTGGTGTTCTCGTAGTCCTGGGCTTGGGCCTTCTCCACGTACTGGGCCAGGCTGGACCAGGAGCCGTACCTGCTGGACAGAGCCGTGTCGAAGTGGCACAGCGTGCCGAAGGAGTAACCGGCCTTGCATCTCGGCTCGTAGTTCAGGTGGTACTGGTTGAACTTGGTGTTCTGCCACAGGTTCGACAGGTCGCCGGCGGACATGAACCGGTTGAGCGAGTCGAGCGTGGGCACGGTGTCTCCCGCGCTCTCCTCGCTGTCATATCCCCAGGCCCCGCCCGCGTTGGTCACGGTCGAGTCGGTCCCCAGATGCGTGGTGTCGTACCAGTAGTCAGGCGGCACCCAGTCGTAGGGGCCTTCCTTCTCCCCGGAAGGGCCAAGGGTGGGGGTCGACTTGTACTCGGCCGAAGCGATCAGCGGGGTCTGCGGGTAGAAGTCGGCCGCGGTGAACCCGGCGATCGACACCGACTCCTGCGTCGCCGTGGGCTGGTTATCGCTCCACTGGAAGCTGAACACGCTCGGGTGGTTGCGCAGGTTCGTCCCGATGGTCTGGGCCGAATTCTGCAGCACGTTCTGCTGCGCCTGGGTCAGGCTGCCGCCGACCTCCCAGGCGTCGCAGCACTGGAACCCGCCGTTGACCAGGATTCCGGCGGCGTCCATCTGCTCGAACCAGTCAGCCTGGCATGACGTGCCCCTCGAGCCTGATCGTGTTGACGCCCATGTTCTTCATCAGCGCTATCTGCTTGGCCGTGTCCGCCGCCGAGTAGTGCAGGAACAGGTTCGGGTCGTAGCCGCCGCCTCTGATCACGATCGGCACCCCGTTGATCTTGAAAGCCCGGGCGCCGCTCGGCTCGATCACGTTCGATCCGGTCAGGTACGAGGTCACCGTCCTGATGCCGAAGGTCTCGGTGGTCGAGTTGTACTGGGTGCTGCCTTGCCCGACCGTCACGCCCAGGGTGTAGAGCGGCTGTGGGCCCAGCTGATACGGCCACCAGACCTGCGGGCTGCTGATCGTCAGCGACGGGAAGCTCGCCGGCGTGAACGACACGGTCTGGGTCGTGCTCGCCGGGACGGTGACGTTCTGGGTCACGGTGACCGGCGTGCCATTGTTCGGCGGGGTGATGGTCGCGGTCACCGCGGCCGTCTGGGCCGACGACGTAAAGTTGGTGACGTCGGTCCTGACGGTTAGCGCCGCGCTGGACAGGTTCGCGGCGTCGCTCTGGTTGACATGCGAATTGCCGACCGCAAGCGCCCCGTCGGCCTGGAGCTGAACCGGGAACTGGATGCCGGTGTTGTTGTCCGGCGGGATCTGGGTCCAGTCCACGTTGTCCAGGGTGTACATGCTGGTCGGGTCGTTCGGGTTGACCTCGACCGCCAGCGAGTTCGTGCCCGACCGGATCAGCCCGGTGATGTTGAAGGCGAACCTGGTGTACGCACCCGTGACGGTCGAGGAGGCGGCCACCTCGGTGCCGTTCACCCAGACGTTGGCCGAGCCGACCACCCCATTGACGATCAGCGTAGCGGTCTGGCCCGCAGCCAGGTTCGGCGTAAAGTCGGTCCGCCACCACCAGGGCACACTGAACGCGCTGACCGTGTCCGGGCCAATCTTGTTCATGGACCCATAGCAGAGCTGCATGTTGTTCGAGAAGAAGACGCTGCCCGGGCTGCTGGTGCTCTGGTTCACCGGCTGCAGCGCCGTGTCCCCCGGGCACTTGCCGTTCTGCGCCAGGGCCTCGATCTCCGTGCCCGGCGCACCAGCGTCGTCGTCGGTGACCGGCAGCCAGGTGCTGGTGGTGAACCCCGGCGTGGAGATCTGCGCACCGCTCTGGGTAGCGACAGCGCTGCTCTGCACCTCCCAGCCGCCGCTGCCCAGGTTGGACAGGTCGCTGGCCCCAGTACCCGATGGCGAGCTCAGGCTGCTACCGGCCGCGCGTGCTTGTTCCCG
>CAVUBM010000082.1:0-7764 GCA_963739645.1 uncultured Actinomycetota bacterium | reverse complement strand
CGATGGCCAGGACCGCGTTGTTGGGCGCGTAGTTCGCACGGAAGAACGCGCGCGCGTCGTCCAGCGTCACCGCGTCCAGATCGGCCATGGAGCCGATGGGCGTGTGATGGTACGGGTGGCCCTCGGGATAGGCCAGCGCCATCATCCGCTCGAACGCGGTGCCATAGGGCACATTGTCGTAGCGCTGCCGGCGCTCGTTCTTGACCACGTCCCGCTGGTTGTCCAGGGACTCCTGGTCGAGCGCGGCCAGCAGCGAACCCATCCGGTCCGCCTCCAGCCAGAGGGCCAGCTCCAGCTGGTGCGCGGGCATGGTCTCGAAGTAGTTGGTGCGCTCGAAGCTCGTGGTCCCGTTGAGAGAGCCACCCGCGCCCTGCACCAGCTCGAAATGCCCGTTGCCCCTGACCTGCGCTGAGCCCTGGAACATGAGGTGCTCGAAGAGGTGGGCCAGGCCAGTGTGGCCGGTCGTCTCGTACCGCGAGCCGACGTCATACCAGAGGCAGACCGCCACGACCGGGGTCAGATGGTCTTCGGAGAGCACCAGGCGCAGGCCGTTGGCCAGCCGGTGCTCGGTCGCTGTGGGGTGACTGGAAACGCTGTACTGGGTACCCGTGTGGTCCACAGGCATGCCCGTCCCTTCCCTGCCGGAAACTTCTGCACACTGCCTGCTAGGGAACCTACCTGCCCAGGGCAGTGGGTAGGATCGCGCCGAGTCCCGGGAGAGTGATGTGGCCAAGCACAGTGCGGCGCTGCTGGTCTACCGGCTGAGCGCCGCCGCCGGGCTGGAGGTGCTGATCGCCCACATGGGCGGCCCGTTCTGGGCCGGCAAAGACGACCGGGCCTGGTCCATCCCCAAGGGCGAGTGTGAGGAAGGCGAGGACCCGCTGGCGACAGCGCGGCGCGAGTTCGAGGAGGAGCTGGGGTCACCGCCTCCTGACGGGGACGTGATCAGCCTCGGCGAACAGCGGCAGCCCAGTGGCAAGGTCATCACCACATATGCGGTCCAGGGCGATGTCGATCTATCCGGGTTCCGGAGCAACACATTCACCATGGAGTGGCCGCCGAGATCCGGGCAGGTCCAGGAGTTCCCGGAGATGGACCGGGCGGAGTGGATGAGCGTCGAGCGGGCCGCCCAGAAGCTGGTCAAGGGCCAGGTGCCCATCCTGGACGCGCTACGGCGACAGACTCGGGCGTGATGTCTTCCCTGACTTCGGCCACATTCCGGATTTGATCTTCGCGGGCAGGGCGGTGACCTGCCGGTCCGTTGCCGGCCATTGCTGGATTTGCGCACTAGGCCAGGCCCTATTGTGGCCTCGTGTCCCAGCATCTGTGGACGGTGAGGACGTCCTCGGGCGCGGCAGCCGCGGCGATCGCGCACTCCTGCCATCCCGGGTCACGCGACATTGAGCGCATCGGGCCGGCGCATAGCGTCGCTGAGGTGGTGCTGCTGAGGGCCGCGGCGCGGCGAGTGCCTGACCTGGTCGCCTGCCTCGAGCCCACGCGCGGCCACTGCGGCTGTGGGAGCACCACGCCCACGTCAACTGTCCCCGGCTCCTTCGACCTCGGGAGCACCCTTCGCCGGCTCGGCGACGGCGACTGGATCGGCAGCGAAGAACTCGCCAGGTTGACCCCCTAGGAACGCGGCCGCGGCCGCTACTGGCAAGGAGGCGGTGACACATGTCGTCGTCCATCGCGGGAGAGATGGTGACCCAGACGTTCGGCTACGACGGTGGCCGGCCGGTGACGGTATACGTCCCGCCAGTTCCGCCTGAGGCAGTGGTGTTCGCCGGTGACGGCCAGTTGATCTCGCAGTGGGGCGGCGTCCTTGAGGCCGCCGGTGTGCCGCCGGCCATGATTGTCGGTACCCACCGGCTGGACGACGAGATGCTGCGGCTCCACGAGTACTCGCCGGTCTTTGATGCGGAACGGTTCACGGCACACGAGACGTTCTTCGTCAGTGACGTCCGCCACTGGGTGCGGTCACGTTTCGGAGTCGCGCTGCCCGCCGAGCGCACCGCTGTGTTCGGTGTCTCCGCGAGTGCAGAGCTCGCGCTCGCCATGGGGCTTCGCCATCCCGGCATCTACGGTGCGGTCTTCTGCGCGTCGCCGGGCGCAGGTTACCGCCCGCCTGCCTCGATGCCGGATTCGCTTCCGCGCACATACCTCGTCGCCGGCACGCAAGAGCCGTTCTTCCTCGAGAACGCGACCCGCTGGGCTGTCGCCCTGCGCAGCGCAGGTGCCGACGTTGTCATGACAGAGCGGGCCGGGTCGCACGGTGACGCGTTCTGGAGACAAGAGTTCCCGCTGATGGTGGCGTGGGCGTTTGGAAGCTGAGCAACGGTGAGCCACGCGCGGGCGGTCACCACGGCCTGCCTGCCGCGCGCATGTAGTGCTCATCCGTCCACGTGCAGATCGACGACCCCCTACCCGGGGGAACTCCACGAGGTCGTCGAAGCCATCAACGCCCGCTGCTGAGCTGCGCACTAGTTTGGCCGAAGTCAGGTTGAGCGGGCCGCCTAGAAGCTGGTCAAGGGCCAGGTGCCCATCCTGGACGCGCTGCGGCAGCAGACGGGGGCGTGATGTCTTCCAGTACTCAGTAGTGTTTCAGTGTTTGAACCACCCCTTCCCGGAAGAATACCTGAGCCGGAAGATTTCCTTCAATACGCCAATTCTGATGGCGATAGCCGTCGTTCCTCTGGTGTTTATCGAACCAGACCAGCCCCAGCGTTCTGTCCTTCTGCATTCCGGTAAACAGGTCGGCGAATTTAGCGGCCCGGGGGGTGGCCCGTGGTGATATAGCAGTCTCAGACAGCAGGATCGGCTTATCTGTGATACGGCGAACATCCTGGATGGTGCTCCCGAAGACGGTGCCGAAGGTATCGGATGAGTCGTAATAGTATCCATCAATGCCGACCCAGGTCACGAACTTAGGACCTGGCCACCATTGGGCGATCTTGCCGGTTCCAGGCTGGTTCTGGTTGATTGTCCACAGCCACGTGACATTCTTGGCGCCCTCGCTATTAAAGAGCGTGACTATATGCCGCCAGGCGGCGACGAACGTTGAGGCTTGGATACGCTTGTATCCCCATGAGTACCAGGTGGCGTTCATCTCGTGCCCGAACCCGATAACTACTGGATGGCCGAAGTCGCGGACGCTGTCCGCGTACGGACGCAGGTAACTGTCGTCGTAAGTCCCCGCCGCGATCTCGGAGACAGTGCCAAGTGTGGGGTCGATCTGGATGTAAGGAGTGGCGCCGTGCCGGTGCACGAGTTCGGCGAAGGATCTATTGAACGGCTCGGCCCAGCCACTGTAGTAGCCAACCAGGTTGGGCTGCCGGCCGGCCATGCTGGCGAATGCCGACACATTTCTATAACCGGGGGGTGCTCCGGGCTCATAGACGCCAAGGTAGGAAAGCGATTTCTGTGGCAGTTTCCCATGTACAACCGGGTGATTGGTGTCGAGGGTGAGGTTATGAGTCGTGATGGCGATGGCAGTTACCGATATTAGAAAGGCTATGATCGTCACCAGGCGGTACTTCATGCTGCGTTCTTTCCGGGGAAGATGACACGGCTCACAACGGCGAGGTTGAGCAGGCCGAAGGCCAGCACGACGAGGAACTGCACAGAGCCCTGCGCCACCGTCCGCCAGCTGGCCAGGATCACCCAGAGCAGGGCCATGCCACCGCTCCACCAGGTCACCCCGAGCCGGAAGCGGCGCAGCGAGCCGCCTGGTGTGCGGGTTGGATGCCAGCTCATCGTCTTCCCCCGCGCGCCGTCCCAGAGCGCGAACACATGCGCCCACCCCCGCGCGATACCCAGCGGCCAGACGGACGGCCCGTAGCTGGAACGGTGCCATAGCGCATAGAGGACGAAGCCGGAGAAGACGGCGGGAAGCAGGATGACGAAGTTGCGCAGCCTGACCTGGCCGGGCAGGAAAACGAGCATGACGACCGGGATGAGCGGCCCGATGAAGTTGAGCAGGCCGGTGTAGGCGTAATAGAAGAATCCGGACAGGAAGGTGAGCCGGGCCGGCATCGACATCCTCGTCCGCCACAGCCGGCGGGTGAACACGATCCCGGCGTTTCCGGTGCACCAGCGGTACTGCTGCCGGACGAAGGAGTCGAGATTGTCGGGGCAGATGCCGGTGGACAGCAGAACCGGCACGTACACGATCGACCAGCCGGCCATCCGCACGTCGAGCCCGGTGTGCACGTCTTCGGCGTAGGGGATGAGCGTCGGGCCGCCCTGTGGCTCCAGCGCAGCCCGGCGGTAGACCGCTGACGTTCCGACGCAGATAGCTGCGCCGAACCGGTTCCGGGCCACCTGGATCGACCGGTAGAAGACCTCCTGGATGGCGCCCGCCGCGTTCTCGATCCACGTCTGCTGCGGGCTCTGCCGGAAGTACTGGGGTGTCTGGACGATCGCTATCGCTGGATCGTCCATGTAGGGAAGGGTTTCCGCCAGCAAGTCGGGCCGCGGCGCGAAGTCGGCGTCCAGGATAAGGATGTACTCGCGGCTGGTCTGGGCAAAGGCGTACCGGAGGTTGCCGGCCTTCTTGTGCACGCGATGGCCGGGGCGGCGGATGTAAGCCAGGCCCATTGACTCAGCCACTGACCGGGCTTCATCGGACGGGCCGTCATCGAGAACGTACGCCTGGGCGGGTCCCGGGTACCTCGCCAGCAGCCCCGACACGGCGGTCCAGGTATTGCGCAGGACCTCGATCGGCTCACCGCAGATCGGCAGGAAGATGTCCACCCCCGGATAGGCCGGTGGCTGCCACGCCCGAATCCGTGCCTGGTGAGCAGCCAGGTTGAAGCCGCGTCCGGTGAAGTTCACCGGAAGGCCGATCACCTGGTAGAGCACGTATGTCGCGGTGAACACCATGAACGGCCACAGGGCCGGGTCGTGGGCCTCGAACCGGATCTGGCTGATGGTCAGGCACGCGGCGCTGATGACCAGAGTGGTCGTGAGGTAGGGCAGGTTGCGCTGGATATAGGCGTACTTCTCATCGTCATCCGGTGGGTGGGGAAGAACTATCCGGGACTGGTCTTGCCGATGTGGTGCGGTGAGGTCGGTGCCGACTGCCTGCGCAGGCGAATGCTCGACGGTGGTCACGACTTGAGACGCCAGACGACGTAAGTGCCGGTGACTTCGGTGCCCACCGTGCCGGGCGGGTTATACGGGATGACCTGGGCGTACGTGTAGTGGTGGCTGCGCGAGATATCGGCGCGGATCTGGTGGTCCAGCGTGGTGGTATCAGCGAAGTTCAGGGCGATATAGGAGAAGTAGCCCTGGCTGATGTAGCGGGCGAAGGAGGCCGGGTTACCGGCAGCAACAACGCCGGCGCGGGGGCCGCCGGTCGAGACACCACCGGGGAGCACGATGTTGCGGGTAGAGGACCAGCGCTGCCACTGAGCCCCGGCTGGCAGGTAGTAGCGGGCCGGGCCCGGGTCCTCGACGAGCAAATGGCCGCTGCCATGCTCGGCCATTGGGCGGAAGATCGCGATGAAAGTGGTTGAGCTGGGCCAGCTGGTGGCGAACTGCCAGGACTGGACGGCGCCGAAGTAGATGGGAAACACCAGCGCGATTAGGCAGCCGCTGGTAGTCACCGTGCGCGAGCGGCCCGCGGGAGCGGCCGCGATGAAGGCCTCGACGGCGTACCCAGCGGCGATCGCGGCGAACCAGGCGCCCACCCCGACATGCTTGTTCAGCGAATCGGTGGTGTGCAGGACAGCCTGCTCCACCGGCCCGAGGAGCGCGGCAGCGGCCAGCACCGCAAGCAGCCAGGTGCGGCGCCGGTCATGGCGATGGGACCAGCTGCTGAACACGGCGCACAGCGCCAGCACGATGACGATCCCGGTCCAGGACCAGGCGCGCAGCAGGACGATCAGCGAGGGATCGCTGCCCGACGCTCGCTCCAGCGTGGTCTGGGTGACCCCGGTCAGGTAGGTACTCCCGCCGATGAGCAGGCCAGCGATCAGCAGCACAGCAGTAATGGCCAGCAAAGTGCCGGCCCGTCGGCCCGCCACCCGCCGCCCAGCTGGCCACGCGACGAAGACCGCAATTGCGATCACCACGGGGTCAAACAGGGCAGTGGAATAGGCCGTGGCGTTGGCCAGCGCCAAAACGACCCCGGCCGCGGCCATCCGCCCGGTCGCCTCCGCGCGCTCTCCCGCTCCCGTCACCAGCCAGGTGGCCAGCACCAGCAGGAACAGCGACATCGCGTCGTAGGTGGCGAACGCGCCCAGGTGCAGCGTCGAGCCCAGCACGGCGAACAACGCCGCAGCGAAAAACGCCGCCCGCCGGCCGAACAGCCGCCGGGTTACGTCCCACCCCAGCACCGTGCTGGCGAGCATGAACGCGAGCGAGAGCAGCCGTGCCCCGGCCAGCCCGCCGACACTGTCCGCCAGCGCCCCCAGTGGGGGGTAGATCACCGGCGCCCCGGAGAAGTACGAGGCGAACGGCGGCAGCGGCGTGCCGTGCAGGACATGCGCCCATTCCAGGTGCCCGGCCCATAGATACGTGGCCTCATCCTGGAACGCCGTGTCCGCCCCCAGCAGCCTCACCGATAGCAGCGCCTGCACAATCAGGACCGCTAGCAATGGCAGCCAGGACGGAACCCTGATGTCATGCCAGCCAGCAGCCGCAGGCTTCGGCCGGCCAGCAACCGGCGAGGTCTCTGCTAAGGCACTGTCTCCCGACCTGGGAGTACCAGCCAGTTCCGACTCATCCGTGAGCTGAGATGACGAGAGTAGATCTCTGCCCGCCGGGCCCTGCTCCATAGGCACACCTGTCAGCGATCACGGGCCCGCGGACGCCCCACCCGCGCCTGCCCCGAACTCACGCGACGTACTGTTACGTCAACGTCTGAGGTGCGATCTCCCCCCACTTCAGAAGTCCGCATAGGCACCGTACTGTCCGGTTCGGCTCGGTGTGGCAATGTTCGCTGATTTGGGTCCGGCGCAGGTCACGCGCGGTGCGCCTGGGCGGCACGAGGCGATCCTGGGGCTGGGACGGGATACTCAGCTGCCTGACATCAGGGACGCACGAGAGTCAGCCCGGACGTGGCCAACCGGAACGCCGTCTCGGCTGCTGGATGATCTTCGACCCGCCAGTCCTGATGGTAGATCCCATTGTGCTGGGCTATGTCGAACCACACCAGGCCCAGGGTCTGGTACTGGCGCTGGCCGGTGAACAGCTCCCGGATCTTTGCCGCCTGATCGGCGCCTGGTCCCACCGCTGTCTCTGACAGCAGTACCGGCTTACTGGTAAACATTCGCACCTGGGCGATGGTCTTGCCGAACACGGTGGCGAAGGTGTCGGACGGGCGGTAGTAGTACCCGTCGATGCCGACCCAGGTGACGTAGCGCGCGCCTGGCCACCAGGAGACCACTGGGCCAGTGTGGTTGAGATCCTGATTGATGGTCCATAGCCAGGTGACGTTGTCCGCCCCCTGGCTGCGGAACAAGGTGACGATGTGCCGCCACGCCGCTACGAACGTCGAAGCCCGGACATGCCCGTAACCCCACGAGTACCAGGTGGCGTTCATTTCGTGCCCGAAGCCGATAACCACCGGACGGCTGAACTCCCGGACACTGTCCGCGAACGAGCGCAGGTAACTGTCATACGCGCCTGCTGCGATGCCGGACACGGAGGCGTAGGTGGGATCCATCTGCACGAGCGGGATGGCGCCATGCCGGTCCACCGTCTCGGCGAACGATGTCGCGAACAGCTGCGGCCAGCCGCTGTAGTAGCCGACCAGGTTCG
>CAVUBM010000081.1:0-21475 GCA_963739645.1 uncultured Actinomycetota bacterium | reverse complement strand
CCGCGATCGCGGAGACAGTGCCAAGTGTGGGGTCGATCTGGATGTAAGGAGTGGCGCCGTGCCGGTGCACGAGTTCGGCGAAGGATCTATTGAACGGCTCGGCCCAGCCACTGTAGTAGCCAACCAGGTTGGGCTGCCGGTCGGCCATGCTGGCGAATTCCGACACATTTCTATAGCCGGGGGGTGCTCCGGGCTCATAGACGCCAAGGTAGGAAAGCGATTTCTGTGGCAGTTTCCCATGTACAACCGGGTGATTGGTGCCGAGAGTGAGGTTATGAGTCGTGACGGCGATGGCAGTTACCGATATTAGAAAGGCTATGATCGTCACCAGGCGGTACTTCATGCTGCGTTCTTTCCGGGGAAGATGACACGGCTCACAACGGCGAGGTTGAGCAGGCCGAAGGCCAGCACGACGAGGAACTGCACAGAGCCCTGCGCCACCGTCCGCCAGCTGGCCAGGATCACCCAGAGCAGGGCCATGCCACCGCTCCACCAGGTCACCCCGAGCCGGAAGCGGCGCAGCGAGCCGCCTGGTGTGCGGGTTGGATGCC
The DNA here is from genome assembly GCA_963739645.1 of uncultured Actinomycetota bacterium. Taxonomy (GTDB): domain Bacteria; phylum Actinomycetota; class Actinomycetes; order Streptosporangiales; family Streptosporangiaceae; genus JASHPR01. The sequence continues at coordinate 20,924 of CAVUBM010000081.1, read as the reverse complement.
AACTCATCGTCTTCCCCCGCGCGCCGTCCCAGAGCGCGAACACATGCGCCCACCCCCGCGCGATGCCCAGCGGCCAGACGGACGGTCCATAACTGGAGCGATGCCAGAAGGCGTACAGCACGAAACCAGAGAAGACGGCGGGAAGCAGGATGACGAAGTTGCGCAGCCTGACCTGGCCGGGCAGGAAGGCGAGCATGACGACCGGGATGAGCGGCCCGATGAAGTTGAGCAGGCCGGTGTAGGCGTAATAGAAGAACCCGGACAGGAAGGTGAGCCGGGCCGGCACCGACATCCGCGTCCGCCACAGCCGGTGGGTGAACACGATCCCGGCGTTCCCGGTGCACCAGCGGTACTGCTGCCGGACGAAGGAGTCGAGATTGTCGGGGCAGATGCCGGTGGACAGCAGAACCGGCACGTACACGATCGACCAGCCGGCCATGCGCACGTCGAGCCCGGTGTGCACGTCTTCGGCGTAGGGGATGAGCGTCGGGCCGCCCTGTGGCTCCAGCGCGGCCCGGCGGTAGACCGCCGACGTTCCGACGCAGATAGCCGCGCCGAACCGGTTCCGGGCGACCTGGATCGACCGGTAGAAGACCTCCTGGATGGCGCCCGCCGCGTTCTCGATCCACGTCTGCTGCGGGCTCTGCCGGAAGTACTGGGGTGTCTGGACGATCGCTATCGCTGGATCGTCCATGTAGGGGAGCGTCTCCGCCAGCAAGTCGGGCCGCGGTGCGAAGTCGGCGTCCAGGATGAGGATGTACTCGCGGCTGGTCTGGGCGAAGGCGTACCGCAGGTTGCCGGCCTTCTTGTGCACGCGATGGCCGGGGCGGCGGATGTAAGCCAGGCCCATCGACTCAGCCAGTGACCGGGCTTCATCGGACGGGCCGTCATCGAGAACGTACGCCTGGGCGGCTCCTGGATAGCTCGCCAGCAGCCCGGACACGGCGGTCCAGGTATTGCGCAGGACCTCGATCGGCTCGCCGCAGATCGGCAGGAAGATGTCCACCCCCGGATAGGCCGGTGGCTGCCAGGCCTGAATCCGTGCCTGGTGAGCGGCCAGGTTGAAGCCGCGTCCGGTGAAGTTCACCGGCAGGCCGATCACCTGGTACAGCACGTATGTCGCGGTAAACACCATGAACGGCCACAGGGCCGGGTCATGGGCCTCGAACCGGATCTGGCTGATGGTCAGGCACGCGGCGCTGATGACCAGGGTGGTCGTGAGATAGGGCAGGTTGCGCTGGATGTAGGCGTACTTCTCGTCGTCATCTGGTGGGTTGGGAAGAACTATCCGGGACTGGTCTTGCCGATCTGGTGTGGTGAGGTCGGTGCCGACTGCCTGCGCAGGCGAATGCTCGACGGTGGTCACGACTTGAGACGCCAGACGACGTAAGTGCCGGTGACTTCGGTGCCCGCCGTGCCGGGCGGATTGTACGGGATGACCTGGGCGTACGTGGTAGTGGTGGCTGCGCGAGATATCGGCGCGGATCTGGTGGTCCAGCGTGGTGGTATCAGCGAAGTTCAGGGCGATATAGGAGAAGTAGCCCTGGCTGATGTAGCGGGCGAAGGCGGCCGGGTTACCGGCAGCAACAACGCCGGCGCGGGGCCCGCCGGTCGAGGCACCACCGGGAAGCACGATGTTGCGGGTGGAGGACCACCGCTGCCACTGAGCCCCGGTCGGCAGATAGTAGCGGGCCGGGCCCGGGTCCTCGACGAGCAAATGGCCACTGCCCTGGTCGGCCATGGGCCGGAAGATCGCGATGAAGGTGGCTGAACTGGGCCAGCTAGTGGCGAACTGCCAGGACTGGACGGCACCGAAGTAGATGGGGAAGACCAGTGCGATCACGCAGCCGCTGGTGGTCACCGTGCGCGAGCGGCCCGCGGGTGCGGCCTCGATGAAGGCCTCGACGGCGTACCCGGCGGCGATCGCGGCGAACCAGGCGCCCACCCCGACATGCTTGTTCAGCGAATCGGTGGTGTGCAGGACAGCCTGCTCCACCGGCCCGAGGAGCGCGGCAGCGGCCAGCACCGCAAGCAGCCAGGTGCGGCGCCGGTCATGGCGATGGGACCAGCTGCTGAACACGGCGCACAGCGCCAGCACGATGACGATCCCGGTCCAGGACCAGGCGCGCAGCAGGACGATCAGCGAGGGATCGCTGCCCGGCGCTCGCTCCAGCGTGGTCTGGGTGACCCCGGTCAGGTAGGTACTCCCGCCGATGAGCAGGCCAGCGATCAGCAGCACAGCAGTAATGGCCAGCAAAGTGCCGGCCCGCCGGCCCGCCACCCGCCGCCCAGCTGGCCACGCGACGAAGACCGCAATTGCGATCACCACGGGGTCAAACAGGGCAGTGGAATAGGCCGTGGCGTTGGCCAGCGCCAAAACGACCCCGGCCGCGGCCATCCGCCCGGTCGCCTCCGCGCGCTCTCCCGCCCCCGTCACCAGCCAGGTGGCCAGCGCCAGCAGGAACAGCGACATCGCGTCGTAGGTGGCGAACGCGCCCAGGTGCAGCGTCGAGCCCAGCACGGCGAACAACGCCGCAGCGAAAAACGCCGCCCGCCGGCCGAACAGCCGCCGGGTTACGTCCCACCCCAGCACCGTGCTGGCGAGCATGAACGCGAGCGAGAGCAGCCGTGCCCCGGCCAGCCCGCCGACACTGTCCGCCAGCGCCCCCAGTGGGGGGTAGATCACCGGCGCCCCGGAGAAGTACGAGGCGAACGGCGGCAGCGGCGTGCCATGCAGGACATGCGCCCATTCCAGGTGCCCGGCCCATAGATAGGTGGCCTCATCCTGGAACGCCGTGTCCGCCCCCAGCAGCCTCACCGAGAGCAGCGCCTGCACAATCAGGACCGCTAGCAATGGCAGCCAGGACGGAACCCTGATGTTATGCCAGCCAGCAGCCGCAGGCTCCGGCCGGCCAGCAACCGGCGAGGTCTCTGCTAAGGCACTGTCTCCCGATCTGGGAGTACCAGCCAGTTCCGACTCATCCGTGAGCTGAGATGACGAGAGTAGATCTCTGCCCGCTGGGCCCTGCTCCATAGGCACACCTGTCAGCGATCACGGGCCCGCGGACGCCCCACCCGCGCCTGCCCCGAACTCACGCGACGTACTGTTACGTCAACGTCTGAGGTGCGATCTCCCCCCACTTCAGAAGTCCGCATACGCACCGTACTGTCCGGTTCGGCTCGGTGTGGCAATGTTCGCTGATTTGGGTCCGGCGCAGGTCACGCGCGGTGCGCCTGGGCGGCACGCGGCGATCCTGGGGCTGGGACGGGATACTCAGCTGCCTTGACATCAGGGATGCACGAGAGTCAGCCCGGACGCGGCCAACCGGAACGCCGTCTCGGCTGCTGGATGATCTTCGACCCGCCAGTCCTGATGGTAGATCCCATTGTGCTGGGCTATGTCGAACCACACCAGGCCCAGGGTCTGGTACTGGCGCTGGCCGGTGAACAGCTCCCGGATCTTTGCCGCCTGATCGGCGCCTGGTCCCACCGCTGTCTCTGACAGCAGTACCGGCTTACTGGTAAACATTCGCACCTGGGCGATGGTCTTGCCGAACACGGTGGCGAAGGTGTCGGACGGGCGGTAGTAGTACCCGTCGATGCCGACCCAGGTGACGTAGCGCGCGCCTGGCCACCAGGAGACCACTGGGCCAGTGTGGTTGAGATCCTGATTGATGGTCCATAGCCAGGTGACGTTGTCCGCCCCCTGGCTGCGGAACAGGGTGACGATGTGCCGCCACGCCGCCACGAACGTCGAAGCCCGGACATGCCCGTAACCCCACGAGTACCAGGTGGCGTTCATCTCGTGCCCGAAGCCGATAACCACCGGACGGCTGAACTCCCGGACACTGTCCGCGAAAGAGCGCAGGTAACTGTCATACGCGCCTGCTGCGATGCCGGACACGGAGGCGTAGGTGGGATCCATCTGCACGAGCGGGATGGCGCCGTGCCGGTCCACCGTCTCGGCGAACGATCTCGCGAACAGCTGCGGCCAGCCGCTGTAGTAGCCGACCAGGTTCGGCTTCCTGCCTGTCCCCCTGGCGAAGCGGGCGACCGACTGGTAGGACTTCGGCGTCTCCAAGGCGTAGACGCCGAGGTAAGAGGACATCCTGGGGGGCAGGAGGCTCTGCGCGCCCGAGGCATGTGCCGGAGGAGGAGTGGCCGAAACGGCGCGGCTGATCGCGAAGGCGACGGATGCCACAGCTATCAGGACGGCCGCGAGCACCACCAGCCGGGCTCTCATGTCGTGCTCCTTTCAGAAAGGCACCCAGACGGCGCTCGAGGCTACGCCGGGCCAGCCGGGGCCGCACCCGGTTGTGACTGTCCTCTCTTCCAGTGAACACCGCTCTGACGCAGGCGGCATGGCCGAACCGGACTCAGCAGTCAGGTAGCCGGATTCAGTGAAGGATTCGCGCGCACTTACTGATGGCAGCAGCGCCCTGCCTTCCTTCGAAGGTAGACAGTGAGGTGGCTGGATGCGCAGGGCGGTCAGTAAGGTCAACTTTGAAAAAGAATACGCCCCGCATGTGATAATGGTGGACTGTAGAGCACGCGGCGGTAAACCAGTTTGCCTGGACCTGCTCACTCAAGCGGCCGCTTCGGCCGAGATTCTGAGGATCCTGGTAGGCGCCCGATCGTGCGGGTATTGCTGTCTCGTCGATGGCCGTTCTGCGGAGAAGCCCAGCAGAAACCTTGCCGAAGAGCGTCTGCCATGTCGCAGTTACCTCAGAAGAGGTCGCCTTTGGCTGGATATGAGTGTGCCAATACATATCCATGCCCACGTACTTAACGGGTGGCAGTTCCGGTTTGGCTGCCTGCAATTGTTTGCGCGGATCAGCACCGAAATAATTGCCGTCCCAAGCGCTATACGAGATGGTGCCATGATAGACGCGGGAAACACGCTCGAAGAAGGCCGGCCAGAGTGGGCTGGTGCCCAGCTGGGCCAGCTCAGTCCCGGTCACGAATTCCTGGACGTGCAGGTGCTCGGCCACCTTCAGGTAGGGCAGCTCAGCGCGATAATAGCTACTGAACCAGTCAGGCAGAAAGTGTGGGATGATCTTTCCTTCCCAGGGATTACCTCCGCCGTTCACCATGATTATTGGACGGTATTGCACCTGCAAACCGTACCGCACGGCCAGCCTAGTGAGGATAGCGACGTTGGGCGCCGATAGTGTGTCCTTGGTTGCCCGAATGGTAACTGAAGTCGAGGAAGGCGTATACAGGTTCCACACAATCCCGACAGCATCGGCTTTGAGAACATTTTTGATGTAAGCCAGCATTCGCTTGCCGTCGGCCTTGACCTGGGCCGCCGGGTAGTTGCTGAGCGCATACAGATCCACACCTAGCACAGGCTGATTCTCGCCGAGCACCGACCACTCACTCTTGCCGAGTGCGGCCGCTGTCCCCCCGGTCCTATCCCCGGACCGGGGGGACAGCGAGTTATTGCATCCGACGATCCCCATTACCCACACGGCCGCTGCAGCTGCCACCAGAAGGCGCGTAGCCCAGTACCTCATCATGGTTACCGTATCTTCCAGACGGTGGCAGTGCCCACCGGCCCGCTGAACTGTTTGATCGGGACCGCGCCCACCATCAGTTCGTGAAAGTCAGTATCGCCCTCATTGAAACTTGACTGCAGATATGTGCGCCAGGTGATCGCGTATTTGGCATAGCCCACGCAGCGAGTCGCTTCCTCGACCGTGCACCAGGGTTGCTGAATAAGATCACCAATGCTTTGTTCCGTGACCACGACGCTGCCTGCTGGAATGTGAGTCGCGGCGTACTGCTGGACCTGGGCCAGGCTGTTGACACCGAAGGCGGGAATCGTCAGCAGGAACGAGCCCAGCCCGGCCACCACAGCAGCCCCCATCGACGCGCGTTTCCATTTTTGTTGCCAGTCCCAGCGGGCGACTTCGGTCCATAGGTAGCAGTACGCCGGAATGAGGATCAGGGCGAAGTACTGCGGGAACTTCAGGGAGCTGAGACCGAACACGATGATTCCGGTCACGAACCAGCTGAAGAGCAGCGCGTTGCCCTGCGCTGGCGTCCAGTTCCGGGCCCGGTAGCACTCCAGGGCCCGACGGGCCACGGTAAGGAACGCAGCCAGTGCGAGCAGGACGCTGGGGATGAAAAATCGGTACTGCGCAGCGAGCAGGTGCAGCACACCTCCAGGTGAGGTCAGCGTCCCGCCGCTGTGCTGCAGGCCAAGCACCCGGCGCACCTGGGTAGTGGACTGCCCTATGTACCAGTCGTGGTGCGGCACATCGTAGAGCCGGACCATCACGACGATGTAGGTGGCCATGACCGCAAGGGCAACGCCCGCCAGGAGGAGGTGTCCTTTGTGAGCACGGCGCGTAATGAGCCAGCACAGCAGGACCGCCAGTAGCAGGTAGACCCCGGTCTGCTTGAAGCTCCCAGCGAATCCGATGACCGCGCCAGCGAGCGCAAAGCGCAGCCACCCTGGTTTCTCCAGTGCGCGCTGGTAGAGCAAGAGGCCGGTGACGATGAGCACCATCAGGGCGTTCTCCATGTAGGAGACGCGCTCGATGTACATGAGCCAGCCGTCGAACATGACCGGGAGGACAGCGAAGAAGGCGATCGCCGGTCCATGGATTTTCCAGAGCAGCCGGAACAGCAGTGCCTGCATCGTGGCCGTCAGGATGACGCCGAGAAGCCGGGCATGCCAGATGCTGGCGCCCAGCAGGCTGAACCACCGGGCTAGCAGCAGGAAGTAAAACGGCGGCTGGTAAAGGAAAGGTTCCCACGGCGCGCCATACACCGAGTGCTCACTCAGCAGGCCGTGCTGGACATTAAGCGAGACCCGGTAGTAGACAGCCTCATCCCACTGCCAGGCCGGCGAGACCCCTAGGTGCCACAGCCGTAGCCCGGTGCTGGCCATCAGGGCGACAGCACAACCCACGGCACATATCAGCGTTATCCGGCGCTGTCTCCGCCGCCGGCTCGCCTCCACCCGCGACCCCGAGGCGGCAGCCGTCTCCACTGGATTTCCTGGCTGAGCCGTGGGCCCCCTGACGGCCGTCACGCCTGTGCCCTCTTTTGCCAGATCGCGTAGAGACCTTGTTTGTGCCCGCTGTCGAACGGCCCCACGCGTATCAGACGATAGTCCTTGTTGTCGTCTTGAAGGGCCTGCGTTAGCGCTGGAAGGCCCGGCTGTCCCGAGCCTTCTCCGACCAAGCTCAAGAGTGTCGGGCCTCTGGTACCGGTCTGTGGCAGCAGGAGAGTACTTGGCATCTCGGGGGCGGACGAAAATGTTGTGGGGTAAAAGAGAGCTATGACTCCATAGTTATGATGCTTCAATTGCTCCAAGTAGTAAGATTCCCTGTCGTCTGGTGCTACCGATCTCGGATCAAGCGATGGCTTTGAATTCCATCGTGCCCAGCTGGCCTGGCGAATATAATAAGCGGCGACATTTTGTTCCTCAGGTATGTAAATGGCATCCTGGCTCTTCTTTACGATCGGCGCAAGAGTGTCAGTAAAGGCTCGCGCATTAGCCCAAGAATGATAAACTTGCCACGCGGACTGCCAGCTACTTGCCACCGGGTAGGCGAGGGCCACTGTGCAACAGACCACCACAAACCGCCTATTCGTGCGGGGAAACAACTCGATCAGCTTGCTGCATGCATAGCCGGCTGCAATTGAAGCGAACCAGATCCCATAAGCAAGGTGCTTATCAAGAGACCAGCCGGTCTGATCTTTCAATTGCACCGCGGGCACGATAAAAGCGGCACAGCAGCACAACGCTATCAAGCTTCCCTGGCTCTTTGGCTCGGTGCTAACCGCTACCGCGACGCCTATCAATGCGAGACAGATGATCAGTCCCGAGTACTGCCAGATATCGTTAAGCACGAGCAGGCTGCTCTGATGGTCGGAGTAACTACGACGAATAATCGTAAACGTCAGGCCAGACCAGGAGCCTGAGGCAGTCATCATCAGACCAAAGAGCAACGCGCAGCCAGCTGCGAGGCAGCCGACTCGAAACAACGCCTTTCGGGCGCCGGCCTGAGGCAGCCACACCGCGAATGCGAAGCAAAACACGAGAGGATCAACGACGATCCCGGAGTACGCCGTGACGTTAGCCAAGGTCAAGGCCACGGCCGCACTGGCCACGGCCAGCGATGCCGTCCTGCGCTGGCGTTGACGTGCCTCAACAATAAGCCATGCCGAGACTGTCGTCAGCAGGACAGATAGGGGATCATAGGTTGCAAAGGCCAATCTTAGGGTTGGCTCGCTTACTGCCCAAAGAGCGCTGCCGATGATTGCACCTCGACGCCCGATGAGTTGGGATGCCGTGCGGTACAGCATGAGCGTCGCGACGAGCATGAAGACGAGGGACATGACCCTTGCGGCGGCGAGACCACCAATGCTGTCGGCAACCGCTCCGAGCGGTGGATAGGCGACTGGAAGCCCAGAGAGGTATCGGTCGGCATATGCGGATGGCCACGATGCGCCGTTCAGCCAATGTGCCCACTCCAAGCGGCCGATCCACAGGTACTCAGCCTCGTCGCCAAACGCAGTGTTGCTCCAGACTAGCGTCAAAGAGAGAATAGCCTGAAGAGCACAGATGGCTGTCAATGGGTGTCGAAGAAGTCGCCCGATAACATGTGGATTGGGGCGTTGCCACAACGCCGGAAGTGCTGACCCCTCCGACAAGGTCTGAGGTGCCTTGGACGACATGAAGGTGTTCACGTCGGTCCGTTCCTCTGCCAGATCGCATAGATCCCGTAGTCGTGGGTGCCTGAAATATTGCTGGTGTTGTAGCGGCCTACGGAAGCCAGTGTGTAGTGACCGCTATGTTGGATTGCATGGGTCAGCGCCGATAGGCCAGGTTCCCCTGAATTGTCGCTCACCAGGCCCAGCAATGTTCGATCTATGTGACTGATACGCCGGGCGAGCAAGATGCTCGGCGGTATCCTTACTGACGAAAATGTCGTCGAATAGAATAGTGCTATGACCCCGTAGTTCTGGTCCTGCAACTGGGTGGAGTAGTATGTGGACCAACCATTGTCCGGCACTGTGGTCGGATCTAGTGATAGTGCTCCGGTCCACCGGGTCCAGCTAGTACCCGCTGGGGTGTAATACTCGGCGATGTTGGCTTCATGTCCTGGCACATAAATGTCGCCTTCGCTGCTGGCTTCAATGCGTTTAAGGGAGCCGATGAAGGCTTGTGCGTTAGGCCAGGCGTGGTAACGCTGCCACGCTGATTCCCAGCTCGTGATGGCTGGGTAAAGCAGTGCTGCCGCGCAGCATAGAGCGGCTAGCTGCTTTCGGGAATCGGGAAGATGCCGGATCAGTTTGTTGCCTGCATAGCCGGCAGCAATCGCCGCGAACCAGACGCCGTACGCTAGGTGTCTATCAATTGTCGAGCTGGTTTGGAAGTAGAGGTCGGCAACTAGATAGGCTGTAAAACACAATCCCGCCAGCAACGCAAAACTATGCGCCTGTTCCGACTTAACCGTTATTAGGAAGCCTATCGCCGCAAGACCGATGATCAGGCCACCATATCCCCAAACCTCGGTCGCTGCCGAAGGCGCGCCCAGATACTCGGTAGTGCCCGGCGCGAACAAAGTTGAGAACATGCCTGACCATGAGTGCGAGGCAGTCATCACCAGCCCGAAAGACAGCGCCCAGGCCGCAGTTAGCCAGCCGGCGCAAGACAGCGATTGCTGCGATCGCATGCGGGGCAGCCATGCCAGACACGCGAAAGCTATCACCACTGGGTCGATGAGGAGCCCCCAGTAGGCCGTCAGGTTGGCTACTCCAAGGACGAGCGCCGCTGCGGCGATCAGCTCGCCCCGGCGCCGATGGTAACCGGCTTGCACGATGAGGCAGACCGACAGGGCGATTAGGAAGATTGACAAGGAATCCGAGGTCGCGAACGCTAGCCGCAGGACCGGTTCGCTGACTGCCCAGAGTCCGGTAGCGATGAGGGCTCCAGTCCGGCCTATCAGGGGTGCAGCCGTGAGGCAGAGCAACACCGTGGCCCCGAGCATGAAAGCGAGGGAAAGGATCCTCGCCCCTCCCAGGCCGCCAATGCTGTCGGCCAAGGCACCCAGCGGCGGGTAGACAGCCGGTGATCCTGGAAGAAACCGATAAGCGTGCGCTGATGGCCACGACGTTCCGTGCAACCAGTGTCCAAGCTCCAGCCGCCCGACCCAAAGAGCGTTTGCCTCGTCTATGTTGGCTGTGTTGCTCCAGACGAGGGTGAGGGAGAGCCCAGCCTGGACAGCGCAGATAGCCATGAGCGGAAACAGCAGACGCTTCTTCAGCTGTCGCCCCGATTGCCTCGCCTCTGCTGCGGGGGCTGAGGACGGGGCGGTGGCAGGCTTCGCTGGAGCCCGGCCTGACATGATCAGGTTCGTTGCGAGCCCGGTGATGAAGACGCATCCCAGGAAGAATCCGAGGACCGGGTAGGCCAGGCTTTCCAGGCTGCGCGAGCGGGCGATCTGATGTACGGCCAGCACCGCAGCGAGACCCAGCACGCACGCGGCGAGGGCAGTGCTGTACCCGGCGGCTGCCGCGGCACTGGCGGCGCAGAGCGTTACGGCGGCCGATAGCGGCAGGATGATCAGCTGGCGTAGTCGCCGCCTGGCGAACGGGCAATCCCGGTGGGCGCGAATGAAATACGCGCAGCCCCTGGATGAGCGGCGGTACTCCTTGACCAGAGCACGCAGCCCCCGGCGGTGGTGGTGCCAGCCGAAGAGCTCGCCGGAGACGAGCACCCGGTAACCGGCCTTGGTGACGCGCCAGAACCACTCGTAATCCTCGTAGCTGCCATGCGACCAGGACGAGTCAATGGGGCAGTGCTCGTACAGCTCGCGGGTGAACAGGGCGTTGGCCGTGATCGGCGGCTTGCGCCCGCGCATACCGAAATTCGCGCTGGTGACCGCATATGACTGCACGATCCGAGGTGTCTTGGCGCCAATCCAGGTGCTGTCGGTATACCGGCCCCAGAAGCTGTCATGGACCGACTTCATGCCGCCCGTCACGCAGCTGGCGTCACTTTTCACCAGTGCGGCAACCGCCCGGGTCATCCAGTCCCGGGGAAGCACGATGTCGCTGTCCATGAGGGCGATAAGGTCACCTGAGGCCATCCTGATGGCAGCATCCCGTTTAAAGTTGGCGTCACGCATGCCAGGTGGGGTCTCAGTTTCGTAAATAGACAGCCTTGGATCATCAAGGTCGGCCAGACCATTCCAGGTACCGTCAGCTATCGAGCCAACCAGGATGATCTCGAAGAGCTGCGAATAGTCCTGGTCGAGCAGGGAACTCACCGCTGCGCCGATCGTTTGCTCGTTGTCCCGGCATGGGATGACAACGCTAACCCACGGCTTGGCTGGTCTGTTCGCTGGACTCGCAGCCGGGAGGCTGGCGGGCCTGGCCGACCGCGCCCGCAAGGGTATGAATACTAGGCGGTCGCCCGCAACGTAGTTGACCACCGTGAATACCGCGGTCAGCGCTACGTTCGCAACCAGGTAATTCATGCCGAGGCGCAGCAGCCCGGCATAGAGAGCCAGATTGAGGGCGATCGTAACCGCCTTCTGGGCGTTAAATCTGGCGAAGGCCAGCCAGAAGCGCGTGCCTCGGTCGCGCCAGGTGAGCCAGCGGTTCAGCAGGAAGCTGGTTTCCACTGAGACGACCGCTTGGATCGCATAGGACACAACGGGCCTCATGTCCAGGCCGCCAGTCAGCGCGGCCTGCAGACCGAGCCCCAGCAGGAAGACGAACGCGCCGATCGCGCTGAAGACGACGAAGCGCGCGCCACGGCGTTCCAGGTAGGGCGGCGGGGTAGCCGCATGACGGCCCCGGCTGGCTGTCCGCCCTAAACTCGGCGCCTGGGCAGGCTGTTCCTGAGATGGCGGCTCCGGCGGGGGAAACTCAGCCAAGTCCGGTTCTGGCGTGGCCAAGTCCGATTCCGAGACCACATTCTCCAGGACGCTGCGTGCTCGCTCGTCCCGGATGGCTGTTTCCTCGACGAGTTCACCTGCGCGATTCACCGCGAGGGAAAGCAGCGCTCGCAATCCTTCTTCTTGTGAGTCGGCGTGGTCTGCGGGTACGCCCCCGGCATAGTCCTCGTATCGGCCGGTACGCTCTTTGCCCGGGGCGGTCAACGTGACAGACCTTCCACCTGTCGGGGGTGACCGTGATGGGCTCGGGGGAGATCCGGGCCAGCCAGGTCGATCGGCCCGGTGGCGTGCTTTGCCAGTAGGGCTCGCTGATCGACGCCGGGACGGTGGAATTCGGTTAGCCTAAACTGGCCGCCCCGACTCGAAAGCCCAGCAGAATGCGTGCCAAGAACCGACGTCGTCCCGCGCGCTTCGCGGTGGATCCTGGAGAATCCCAGAGTTGCCTGGGCGCCCCCCAGACTGGCGCCCAGGCTTTGTGATCGCTGGCTTGAACCGCCCACAGATTGGAACCCCCCCTACCTGTCGCGATGCTCTGATGTGCGGCCGCGACTAGCTGCGATCAGGCACGTTCCCGAGTGCCTCGACTACCCACCGCCGATCAGGCCAGTACGGACAGCTTCACGTGCCATGGCGATACTCACAGGGCCCGGAATATCTTCACCTAAAAGGTACAGTCCGGCCTTGCCTCAGGGGGAGTTATCGCGGAATTTACTCTCAGTAACGGCATTCAAACATAATGTAGCCAATTAATGACCAGGCTTATTTCCGGTGCTGGCGCGGCTCACGACGTGGGATTGTGATATGCCCCGGCGCCGCGGCGGAACGCGGCGATAGCTGCGCCGCCGTTAAGGCGCCAGTCGCTGTCGTGGACGGAGTCGAACCAGATAAGCCCGAGCAGCCCATACAGGCGGACGCCGGCGAAAACGTCGGTGATCTTTGCCGGCTGGTCCGTGCTGGGTGCCGCCGACGTCTCCGTAATGAGTATCGGGTCATGGGTCAGTACGCGCACGTCAGCGATGGTTGGCCCAAACAAGGAGGCGAATTTCCAGGACGGGCTGTTGTAGTAACCATCCAGCCCAACCCAGGTGACATAGTTCTGGCCAGGCCACCAAGGGTCCGGGCGGGCGATCCTGCTGTCCCGCTGGATCACGTTGGCTGTCCAGAGCCAGGTCACGTTCCGGACGTCCAGCGTACGGAAAAGGGTGACAATGTGCCGCCAGGCGGTTACGAACACCGCTGGAGAGGTGTGCTGATAGCCCCACGAATACCAGTTGGTGTTCATCTCATGGCCGAAACTCAGGATAATGGGCCCATGGTAGGCGCGGACGGCCCTGGCATAGGTGCGGAGGTAGTGGTCGTATTTACCGGACGTGATCGCCGCCAGGTTGATATCGGTCGGATTGATCTGCACGAGCGGCACCGCACCATGATCGGCGACAGTCGTGGCAAATCTGGCTTTGAAAGGTTCGAACCATCCGCTGTAATACACAACGAGTTGTGGTCTGACCCCCGTCTGGGCCGTGAACGCACTGACGCCGGCATATGAGCCAGGAACGCCAGTCCGGTACACGCCGAGGTAGGTCCCTGGCGTGGTAGGCAGCACCGTTGGCCAGTGCGGCGGATCGGGGCGCGCAGCGCGGGCCTCGCCTCCTCCGTTCTGTACAACGAAGATAAAAAGGATTGCCGTGACCGTAGCTACCGCGCCGATGACCGCGGTCAAGCTGATCCAGCGGCGCCCCCGCGGACGAGTCTCGCGCTGCCTGCGCTCCTTCGTGTCCTGAGAATCAGCGTAAACCGTAGTTCCCCCCTTATCCGGTCATCCTCTGCTGCCTGGCAGCCTCACTCACAGCTAAATGGGTTTATGACCCGGGCCGCTTATAACTGCTGGCGCTCTTACGGAACGCGGCCAGTGCAGCTGGGCTCGTGATACCGAAGTGCAGGTTGCTCTTGGCCGTGGAATCGAACCAGACGAATCCCAGGAGCCCGTACTGATGGATTCCCGCAAATAGGTCGGCGATCTTCGCTGGCTGGCCCGCCGCAGGCACCGCACCCGTCTCGGCGATGAGTATCGGGTCGTGGGTCAGCTTCTGCACGTCAGCGATGGTCGGCCCGAACAGCGGAGCGAATTTCCAGGTTGGCTTGAGGTAGTAGCCGTCGATGCCCACCCAGTTCACGTAAGAATCGCCGGGCCACCACTGATCTGGGTGGGGGATCCTATGGCCGCGGGCGTTATTGATGATGTTGACCGTCCACAGCCAGGTCACGTTCCTGGCCCCTAGGGCCCGGAAGAGATTGACGATATGGCGCCAGGCGGCCTTGAACACCACGGGGGAGGTCTTGTGGTAGCCCCATGGGTACCAGTTGCCGTTCATCTCATGGCCGAAGCTGAGGATGACCGGGTGGCGATAGTGGCGGACAGCTTCGGCGTACTGGCTCAGGTAACCGTCGTACCGGCCAGCCGCGATCTTGGCCACGCTGATCTTGTCCGGGCCGATGTTGTCCGGATCCATCTGCACAAGCGGTACCGCGCCGTCGTTAGCCGCAGTGGTGGCAAATGCTGCGGGGAACGGTACAAACCACCCGCTGTAGTACATAACTACATCGGGCCTGGTCCCGGTGGCTTTCTGGAATTCAGTGATGCCGGCGTACGAGTCAGGGACGCCATGGGTATACACGCCGAGGTAGGCACCGGTGGCCGCGGGGAGCTGGACCGGGAGCGGGCGGACCGGGTCTGAGGACCTGTTGTGGAGAATGACCCCCCCTGCGATCGCCGCCGCGGCAATGATCACCACGCCGACAGCGACGATCCGTCCCGACCTCCCTTGCTTCTGCCTGCGCTGATGCTTCATCTGGTGGCCCCTCCTGAAATCCGGTCGCGGTCTGGGGTGGGCGCCATCCGTTTCCCTCCGCAGACGCCGGCTAGCTTCACTTCCGTGAAACCAGCCGCCAGTCGGCCGACACGTCTCACGTTGCTATCTCCGCTGCCTCCTCTTCCTGGGCCTGACTCCAGACGCCCTTGCTGGGGGTCATCAAGGGCGCCAGCATATATAGCTGCACCCCGGCCAGGAGTGCTGTTGCCCAATATGGCTGCCAGCCAAATTCATCCACCCGCAGCACCAGGCCTGACCAGAGAAGCCCCTGGACCAGCACGATCCAGGTACAGAGAATCCGGTTCACCATCACGGGAACTTGTCCCCGCCTGCTAGAGGCTCCCGTCGGCACCCATTCAGCCACGCTTCCCCGGATTGCGTACCAGATCGCGTACATATGACAGCACGAGTTCATCATGCAGAGCCGGTAGATCGTGGGCCGCCAGCCGCGGCTGAGCATGGGGAACGCTAGAAAAGTCGCTGCGAAAGCCGGGAGCATCGGCAAATAATTGTGCGGGTAAATGCGCTCCGGGAAGAACCAGATCATGATGAGCGCAGGAAGTGGACCGGTGAGCAACAATGCCGCCGATGACATGTAGTAGAGGAAGGCTGCCCAGAAGGCAGCCCGCTGCTGCCAGGTGTACGGTGCTTCCTGGAAATGTCTTTCGATCATCAGTAGCATCGACGAGCGGCACCAACGGGTCTGCTGGTTGGCCAGGGCCGCGAAGTCGGCTGGAGCGACCCCCCTGGCCAGGCATAGCGGCAGGTAGCGAGTCTCGAAGCCAGCCCAGGCCAATTTCACCCCGGAGTGCACGTCTTCACCGATCGGCACCTGGGCGAAGCCACCTGCCGCTATCACCGCAGCCCGGCGGTAAACTAGATTAGTGCCTGCGCAGATCGCCGCCCTGTATCTGTCCCGGGCTGGCTGGATGAAGTGGAAGAAGATTTCCTGCAGGGTCCCAGCGTAGCGCTGGATGTAAGAAATTGAGCGGTTGTTGACATCGAAATACTGGGCCGTCTGGACGATGCCGACCCGGGGATCAGAGAAGTAAGGCATGGTCTCATAGAGGAATTCCGGGCGCACGGCGAAGTCGGCATCTATGACGGCGATGAAATCCCCGGTGCTGATACCCAGGGCATGCAGGAGGTTGCCGGCCTTCTTCATCTCCCCAGGATTGCGACGCACGATGTACCGGAACCCGTAGTGTTCCGCAAGATCGCGTACCTTCTCCCGGGCCGAATCGTCGAGCACGTATACGGTCTTGAGGCCGCCCCAGTCCATCTTGCTGACGTACCTGAAAGTATTGTTCAGCAGCGCCAATGGCTCGCCGCAACTGGGCAGGAACACATCCACCGTCTCGCCATGTTCGGCGTAGCTGGCCACAGTAGCTTGGTGCTCGGCCAGGGTCAGCCTGGGACGTCCGGTACGGAGCCAGAAGTTGATGACGACTGGGGGCACCATGACCATGAGCAGCAACCACATGAACGGTGCGGCAACCCAGGCGTGCTCGGCAACGTGCACGTATCCGTAGAGGATCCCGGTGGCTGCGACCAGCAGCCATGCGAACACCCAGCGCCGTTGCTTGCCGAAGTACCGGTATTTCTCCCCCTGGGCAGGTGGTTGCGGCAGGTAGATTTCCGGCCACCGGGCACCGGCTGAGGGCTCAGTGGCCAGCATGAGCCCTCCCCGATAGCCGGGATGGCGTCAGTTTCCGCGAGGCCCAGACGGTGAACCGGCCGGTGTGGGCCAAGAGGTAATAGCCGCCGGCATGGCGCATGTCGGCGGTGATCTCCCCGTCGGTGGCGGGAGTGTCTTCGAAGGTGAGGATGACAAGAGAGAAGTAATGACGGTTGATCGCGGCCTGGTAGGACGCGGCCTGCGTACGTGCTCCTGGGTAGCTGAAGTAGTACGTACTCGTCCAGCGCTGCCACGGAACACTCGTGCGCAGATAGTAGGCTTCAACGTCGTAGTCTTCGGCGAGGTAGTTGCCGGGATGCGAGTGGATCGCGGCGCGGATCAGGTTGATGACGCCCGCCGAGTTCGGCCAGGTCCCGTACAGGAAAGCTGCCTGTCCCATCGAGCCGAACAGCGTCGAGGCGGCTATAGGCAATGCCATGACGGCCGCCCATCCGTGGCCAGGATCGACTCTGCTCAGGCGGGCCATCGCGTACCCGGCTGCGATGGCGGCGAACCAGGCACCGAACACCACGTGCTTGTGCAGGCTGACCGTCGTATGCAACTTGGCCTGCTCGAATGGTACGAGCAGGCCAGCGGCCGCCAGCACGGACGGCAGCAGTTTCCCGTGTGCTTCGCTGCGCGCGCCGAGTACCGCACCAAGCACGGCGAGCACCATGATCAGGCTTGTCCACACGTACGCGCGCTGCAGAATGGTGGCCGCCGGGATGCTGGCGGCTGGCCGCGCCAGGGTGCTGGTCGTGATGCCCAGCCAGTAATCGCGGCCGCCAGCGACGATGGCGGCCGCGACCAGCGCGAGCCACGAGGACAGTACAGTCAGGCCGGCCACCAGCCCGGCGGTCCGTCCGTGCCGTCGCCACATGGCGAGAATTGCGACTACGAGGACCACCGGGGTGAAAAGCGCGGTTGCGTACTTTACCGCGTCCGCTGCGGAGAGGCCTACGCCAGCAGTCAGGAGCAGAGCTATCCGAGCCCAGGATCGGCAGTCAGCAGACCGGACGGCCAGCCAGGCGGCCAGGGCCAGCAGAAACAACGCCATCGAGTCATAGGTGGCGAAGGCACCCAGGAACTGGGTCCCAGCCAGGGTGGCGAACAGTCCCGTGGCCAGGAGCGCGGCCCGCCGGCCGTACAGCCGGGCTGTGGCGGCCCAGAGGAGACTGGTAACCGCCAGCATCAAGCACAACGACACCAGCCGGGCTGCGGCCAGGCCGCCGGCGCCGTCGGCGAGAGCCCCCAACGGCGGGTAGATGACGGGCGCGCCCGAGAAGTAGGCCGGGAAGTTGGGAATGGGCTGATGGTGAAGCCAGTGAGCCCACTCCAGGTGACCAGCCCGCAGGTACAGCGCTTCATCCTGGAATGCCGTGTTGGACCATACTAGCCGCACGGACAGCAGACCTTGGACGACCAGCACCGCAAGCAGCGGCCAGGGCCCGTCCGCCAGGCCACGCCGGCTGGTTCGGTCTGCGGCTTGCGGGAGTGTCGCCCGGCCGGGATCGCTTTGGGAGGCTATCTCTAGATGAGAGGCAGCCTCCGGCATGGCCAGTTCAGCCAGCCCGGACGCTTGGTGCTGACCGCCGGTACCACCTGGCGGGCCGACTGGAGCAGTGCTCTGGCTCACCGCCGGGGTGAGTAAGGTGGCCCGGCTGGGCAGGGCCAGCGGCCCTTCTGCCGGGCCGTCCTCATGTCCTGGCCCGGAAGCCGCGCCAGGGTGTGCGAGCGGGCACATCAGCTATCGCCTGAGCCCAAGCCCACTTAGCGTAATTTCAGCATGACAAAGCGTGCTAATTCCCCCCCTGCGCGAAAAATTCTCCTTGGCCAAGCTACCGGCCAATTTCGCGCCGAGGAGGAACTTTACGGACTTTGCTGGCGCTGGCGCACGCCCACGCCATGAATGACCGATCCGCTGCGCCGTCAGGTGCGGACCGACAACGAGCCTGTGCCCAGCAGCCACCGCCGCCTGTACGCA
Organism: uncultured Actinomycetota bacterium; assembly: GCA_963739645.1. Lineage (GTDB taxonomy): Bacteria > Actinomycetota > Actinomycetes > Streptosporangiales > Streptosporangiaceae > JASHPR01. Next base: position 2,468 of record CAVUBM010000081.1, on the reverse strand, counting down.
GCCCAGCATGACTGTAAGCCGCAGCAACTGCGAACCGGCTACCGCTGGGCGCATTGACCCACCGGGACGCGACGAGTGAGCCGAGCTCGGGGTGGGACGACGTCTCGTCGGCTGGAACGGCGAAGAGTCCCCACTGCCGGGCGTGTGCCGTGGCCTCATGGCGTACCCGTCTGCGAGCACAGGTCTGCGGGTCTCTGTCCGCATGCCTTTGCACCCCACGCGACGTACTGCCACGTCAACGTCTTGCGCGGGCTCCGAACAGCGGGAGCCCGCAGCAGCAAAGTACCGGGTTGGCTGGTGGGTTCGGGGCGGTTTCTGTTATTTCGCGCTGCTCCTCAAGATCACGCCGCTCCTCAAGACCGCAAAGCCAGCGGGATGGACAGTGAGTGCGCATGTGGCGCTGCGTGAGGAAGCTTCCGTCGTGTGATCGTTTCGTGACATCTTGTAGTGTGTCTTGAAAAGTTACTCCGCGTGTGCTCCGCTGTACGGCAGTTGAGGCGTCCCGCCCACGCCTCCAGGGGGGCTACGCATGCGCGAAGGCAGTCGTGTCCCGCCGTCCCGGTCTTCGCCGGGCACGGGGGACCAGCCAGCAGATGGGGCACGCACAGTGCCGACGACACAGGGGGAACCTTCGTTGGCCGTACCTACCACAGCGCCAGCGGATGGCGCGTTAGAGCAGGAAGAGGCGGCGAAGCCGCCATCCCCGCTGCCTCGCCGAGTGCGTGGCACGAACGGAGCCCGGTCGCCGGCCCGGATCGAACGGCCGGTGCTGCCGGAGTCTTTCGTGGAACGTTTCCGGGCCGCCGCTGCGGTGTCAGATGCGCGGGAAGCGGAGGAGGAAGGCAACGCGGCCGGGGGACACGAGACGGCTGACGATCGCAGCGCAGGGCCTAACCAGGCTACGCAGAGTAAACATGCGGCGTCATCTTCGTCGTTGCCCCATCGAGTACGCGGTGAGAATGGCGCGCGGAAACCCCCAGCGATGCTTCGGCCCCCCCCCCTCATTGAGGGAGTTCCCCAACCGCTCTGATGCTGGTGAAGATACCCAGATCATTCCAGGGGGTTCGGGTGCAGCGACCGCGGAAACGCGCGCTCGCTCTGATGCTGGTGAAGATACCCAGATCATTCCCGGGGGTTCCGATGCAGCTACCGCGGAAACGCGCGCTGGTGCGGCAAGTACTTCGGCTGCAGTCGGGCATGTCTCGGAGGGTGCGGCTTCTGGCCAGGACGCTCCCGTGCAGGAACCAGCTGGTGAGACGCCTGCTTCCGCAGTAACGGCAGAGTCCGGGCGGCCGATGAGGGCGACCTCGGCAGAACCGGTAACGAAACCGCCAGTTGACCGCCGGCCCGCTGCCCGGCCATTTACTCCCCCGCAAGGGGGCATGAAACGCCGGGCTTCCAGAAAAACCACCCCGTCTGCCGCAGCCAAGAATCGTACGGGGCGGCGGAGATACCGGATGATCGGCCTGCTGGTCATTGTTGCTGCGCTCGCCGCAGGAGCGGGCTCGTTCGCGGCGTTGCATCATACGAGCCACGGTGGCCGCAAGACCGATCTCTCCTCGGCCACGATTCCGCTGGCAATCCGCAGTACCGCTGGCATCTGGGTCGCCAGTCAGGTCGCCGCTGCCGGCTCCGTGGCCTGTGATCCTGTGATGTGCCAGGCCCTGAAGGCGCACGGGATATCTGCTAGCCGACTGCGGGTGCAGTGGCCTGGCTCGGACGATCTCTCCGGCTGCGCCATCGTCGTGGCCACGCCCGTCCTGCAACGCCAGTTCGGCACCAAGCTTGACTCCGTATACGCACCGGCGGTCATCGCCCGATTCGGCTCCGGGGACCGGCAGATCCTCATCCGGGCGACCTCTCCCCATGGGGCTGCCGCCTATCATTCCAGCCTCGCCAGCGACCTGGCGGCGCGGAAGGCAGCGGGCGCGACATTCGCGTCGGGCCCGGCGTCGGCCCAGCTATCGGCGCCGGAGAAGAAGGAACTCGCTGCTGGGCACGTCGATTCGCGGCTGATAGTCCTCATTGCGGATCTTGAAACGAGACGTCGGGTCCGGGTGGCGGCGTTCGGCGACTCCAGCCCCGGGGTTGACGAGAGCGCCGCACCCCTTCGGTCGGCTGATCTGGTCATAGATAGCAACGCCACCAAGCGGTCACTGCTGACCGCGCTGCGTGAGGAGGCTAGGCACTACCCGCAGTACCGTCCTGCTTACGTCGATACGGTGCGCCTGCCCACACATCAGATGGCGCTTCGTATCCAATTTGCGGCCCCCAGCCCGCTTGGGCTCCTCGGCTAATGGTCGCTATGTTGCGTGATCTTGCCCGGTTAGTTTTTTACTGGCCTGCCCAGGACGATTACCTGCCAGCCCGCGTCACGCCACATTGCGGCATCCAGAACGCACCTGGCGTCAATGAGCACAGGCTTAGCGACGATTCGTGCTAGCGTATATGGATCTATAGCCTGGTAG
>CAVUBM010000080.1:0-129912 GCA_963739645.1 uncultured Actinomycetota bacterium | reverse complement strand
GGTCCAGATCCACCAGCAGCCGCCCGGACGGCTGGAGGCACTCGCGGAAGCAGGTCAGGGCCTGGAGGGTGGCCGCGCGGCCGTCGAGCAGCGCGATGGTGCCGGTGGGCACGATCACGGCCGCGTAGGCGCCGGGCCGCACGAACGTGGTCATGTCGGCCTGGTGCAGCACCGGGTTCAGGTTGCGTTCCCGGCAGTGGGCCAGGCAGACCCGAGCATCTCCGGCGACGTGTCGTAGCCCTCCACGTCGAGGCCCGACTCCAGCAGCGGGATCAGTATCCGGCCGGTGCCGACCGCCGGCTCCAGGATCCGCCCGGTGACGCCGTCCAGCAGCCGCCGGTACTCCTCGACGTCGCCGAACGAGTGCCCGATCGGCTTGTCCTGCTCGTAGATCTCGGTGGCGAGCGTTCCGTAGCTCCAGCTCACCTGGGCACCTCCGGTTCATCCATCGGGCCGGCCGCGGGCCCTCCGACATCATCCTCCGGGAGAGTCAGATATCACTCTCCGGGCTGACGACAGCGAGCCCGTCGGGGGAGCACGCTGGGAGCGCTCCGGCCGGATGCGGCCGGAGCACCAAGGGATCCCACGCGGGCTGACCGATGTCCCGGGCCCGCGGCAGAGCAGACGATGGCGAGGCCACAGGCAATGAGTGCGCAACCGCCGCCGCGGGCGGAGGGCCCGCCCGCCGAACCAGGCCGGGGCCGGCGGTCATCGAAGCCCTCGAGCTGACCAAGCAGTACCCGGGCCCGGTCACCGCGCTGGACGCGCTCACGGTGACCGTCGAGCCCGGCATCACCGGCCTGGTCGGCAGCAACGGTGCGGGCAAGTCGACCCTGATCAAGATCCTGCTCGGCCTGCTGCCGCCCACGAGCGGGCAGGCGAAGGTGCTGGGCGCCGACTGCCGGCACGAGGGGGAGCGGATCCGGATGCTGACCGGCTACATGCCGGAACACGACTGCCTGCCGCCGGATGTGACCGCCACCGAGTTCGTCACCCACCTCGGCCGGATGTCCGGCCTGCCGCCGACCGCGGCCAAGGAGCGGGCCGCCGAGTCGCTGCGGCACGTCGGCCTGTACGAGGAGCGCTACCGGCAGATCGGCACCTACTCGACCGGCATGAAGCAGCGGGTCAAGCTGGCCCAGGCCCTGGTCGGCGACCCCCGGCTGCTGCTGCTCGACGAGCCGACCGTGGGCCTCGACCCGGCGGGCCGCAACTCGATGCTGGAGCTGATCAGCCGGATCGGCACGGAGTTCGGCATCTCCATCGTGGTCGCCTCGCACCTGCTCGGCGAGATCGAGCGGATCTGCGATCACCTGGTGGCGGTCGAGGGCGGCCGGCTGCTGCGGGCCGACACGATGACCCACATGACCCAGGCCAGCCAGGTCCTGCTGATCGAGGTCGACGAGGGTTCCGACCAGCTGCGGGCGGAACTCGGCCGCCGCGGCCTCGAGCCCCGGCCGTATCAGCGGGCGCTGCTGGTCCGGCTGGCCGGCGACGCCACCTACGACGCCGTCCGCGACGCGGTCGCCGATCTCGGTCTACCGCTCAACCGGCTGGAGCAGCGGCGCCGCCGCGTGGAGGAGCTGTTCCGGGATGAGCAGGCGCGCGACAGCGCCGGGCAGGAGGCGTCCCATGTCGGCTGAGCGGGGGGGTTTGGGGGGGTCGTCCCCCCGGGGCAGCACCCAGACCGGCGTCATCCACGACATCGGCTACCGCCGTTACACCGGGCGGCGGCTCGGCCGGGCCCAGATCATCCGCGCCCTGTACTCGCACAGCCTGCGCTCCGCCTTCGGTATTGGGCGCGGGGCCAAGGCCAAGATCGTGCCGGTGATCACGTTCGTGATCATGTGCTTGCCCGCGGTGGCGAACGCGGTCGTCGTGGCCAACGGCGGCTCCCAGGATCGTCCCCTACGACACGTACCTGTTCCAGCTGCGCGTCGTCGTCATGATCATTTTCATCGCGGCGCAGGCGCCCGAGCTCGTCTCCCGGGATCTGCGCAGCCACGTGCTGCCGCTCTATTTCTGCCGCCCGCTGCGCCGCCTGGACTACCCGCTGGCCAAGGTGGCCGCGTTCACCACCGCGTGCCTGGCCATCATCGAGATCCCGCTGCTGCTGCTCTACCTGGGCACGATCGCCCAGGCGCACGGCGGCAGCGCCATCTGGCACCAGACCAGGGCGCTCATCCCCGGCCTGCTGCTCGGGGTGGTGTGGTCCGTGCTGCTCGCGTCGATCGGGCTCGTGCTCGCCTCGCTGAGCGGCCGCCGGGCCTACGCGACCGGCGCGATCGCGATCTACTTCTTCCTCACCTGGATCCTCGCCGGGATCCTGATCTCCGTCACCGGAGCCAAGGTCGTACGGGCCGCGGCCGCCCCTCCTGGCCAGGCCTCGCATCACGTCCTGGCGGTCGTCCAGGCACCCACCACCGGGGCCCGCCTGTCCGGCCTGGTCAGCCCGTTCACCGTGCTGGACGGCGTGCGGGTATGGCTCGGCGGCACCTCGCCCGGGCTGGTCCCCGCCAGCCTGGGCCGTATCGGTCCCGCCTACGGGGCGATGTTGCTGTTGCTGCTGGCGGCCAGCCTCGGGGGCCTGGCCGTCAGGTACCGGAAAGCGGGTGCGGCATGAGCGTCTGGCCGGAGGCGAGCCGATGAGCACCATTGAGCTGCGGAACGTGTCCCGCTGGTACGGGAACGTGGTCGCGGTCAACGACATCACGATGACGATCGGCCCGGGCGTCACCGGCCTGCTCGGCCCGAACGGCGCGGGCAAGTCGACGCTGCTGCACCTGATCGCGGGCTTCCTGGCGCCGTCGCGCGGCGAGCTGACCGTCGGTGGCGCGGCCGCCTGGCGCAACCCGGGGATCTACCGCACGGTCGGCCTGGTGCCAGAGCGCGACTCGGTGTACGCGTTCCTCACCGGCGACGAGTTCGTCCAGGCCACGGCCAAGCTGCACAAGCTCGCCGATCCGCAGGGCGCCACCCGCCGCGCGATCGCGATCGTGGACATGGCGCAGGCGCAGGACCGCAGGATCGCGACGTACTCCAAGGGCATGCGGCAGCGGATCAAGGTGGCGGCCGCGCTCGTGCACGACCCGCAGATCCTGCTGCTCGACGAGCCGTTCAACGGCATGGACCCGCGGCAGCGGCTGCACATGATGGACCTGCTGGCCAAGCTCGGTGCCGAGGGACGGACGATCCTGCTCAGCTCGCACATCCTGGAGGAGGTCGAGCAGCTGGCCGGCACCATCCAGGTGATCGTCGGCCGGCCGGCTCGCGGCGTCCGGCGACTTCCGCGCGATCCGGCGGCTGATGACCAGCAGGCCGCACGTGTTCCTGGTCCGCACCTCCGACGACCGCCTGCTCGGCTCGGCGCTGATCGGGAGCCCGGCAGTGACCGGGGTCGAGCTGGTCTCCGGCGGCCTGCAGGTGCGGGCCTCCGACTACGGCACGTTCAGCCGGGAGCTCGCGGGGATCGCCCGCGACCACGGCATCCGGCTGCGCGAGCTGCTGCCCGAGGACGAGTCGCTGGAAAGCGTCTTCGCCTACCTCGTTGAGTCGTGACCGGGACGGAATGGAGGCGGTTGCCATGGGCGGTCTGTTCAGCGGTGTCGTGGCCAGGATCACGCTGCGCGCGACGTTCGGCCGGAGGCGGGCGCTGATCTTCGCGCTCCCGCCGCTGATGCTGATCCTGCTGACGCTGGCGCTGAAGGCGGCCCGCCCGCCCGGCGCCCCGTGGCCGGGCCGGGTCCTCGGCGACTTCGGCTTCTCGGTGATCCTCCCGCTCACCGCGCTGATCATCGGCACCAGTGTGCTCGGCGCGGAGATCGACGACGGGAGCATCGTCCACCTGCTGGCCACGCCGGTGCGCCGGTCCGCGGTCATCGTGACCAAGTTCTGCGTCGGGGTCACGCTCACTGCGGCCTTCGTGGCCATCCCCGAGCTCATCTCGGGGGTCATCGCGACGGGCGGGCCGGCAAGCTCGCGATCGGGCTGCTCGTGGGCGCGCTGGTCGGCTCGGTGATCTACAACGCGGTGTTCGTCATGCTGTCGGTGCTCACCACCCGGGCGATCGCCGTCGGTCTGCTGTACGTGCTGATCTGGGAGGCGGCTGCTCGGCAACCTCGTCGGCGGCGTCCGGCTGCTCTCGGTCGACCAGTACGCGCTCGGCGTGGCGAACGCGATCGCGCACGACGCGGAGCTGCGCGCGGGCCTGACCCTGTCCACCGCGGTGATCATGGGCGTGATCGTCACGGCCGCCGCCCTGGTTCTCGCGACCCGGCGGCTGGCCGCGTTCTCGCTGAAGGGCGACGCGGTCTGACCGGCGGGAGGGCGGGCGGGCGGCCGCTCAGCGGGGCGTGCCGGCGTCCGGCCGGAACGCTGGGGCCGTGGCCGGGCACGATCACCGAGGCGATCTCCAGGATCCGGCTCCGGCTCGCGTGCAGCGCGGGCAGGTCCGTGGCCAGCGGGTCCTCGGCGGGCCCGTCCGCGCCCCACCAGGCGTGGGTGCACGCGTACACCCCGTCGGCCGTCGACGCGACCGTGGTGATGTCCTCGGCGGTGTGGCCCGGCGTGGCCAGCAGCCGGACCGACGGGCTGAGCTCCGCGCCCTCGGCGTCCCGGCTGTTCCACAGGTCGCCGTCGTAGACGGCCCAGTGATCGTGGATTCGCGCGGCCGGGAACAGCGCCGCGTTGACCGTGTGGTCCGGGTGGTGGTGGCTGAACACCACGTCGGTGACGTCCCCGGCCGCGACGCCCCTGGCGCTGACCGCGGCGAGAAGATCGCCCCGGTCGGCGACCATCCCGGGATCGACCACGATGACGGTGTCGCCGTCGATGATGAGGGTCACCGTGCTGGCGACGTGTTCCTGCCCGTCGGACTCGCGCGCGTAGCCATCGTGCAGGATGTGCACCTGAGCGGTACCGGCTGCAGAAGTAACGGAATCTGGCACGACCGGGACAATACCTTGTGCCGTTACGCGGCGCTGGCCGGGGACTGCGCGTCTCGCGGCCCACCCCAGGCCGGGCTAGCGGCCGGCTTTCGCCGCCGCCTTGGCCTGCTTCTTGTACTCCCTGACCGCGAGCAGCGACGCGTTGTCGGTGATGTCGGCCACCGAGTAGTGCGAGCCCTCCTCGCCGAACCGGCCCGCTGCCTCGCGCCAGCCTTCCGGCCGCACACCGAGTTGCTTGCCCAGCAGCGCCATGGTGATCTGCGCCTTGTAGGTGCCGAACCCGGGCAGCTCGGAGAGCCGCCGGGCCAGCTCGGCGCCGGTCGTGGCCGTGCCCCACACCTGTCCCGCGTCGCCGTCGTAGCGCTCCACGATCAGCCGGGCCAGCTCCTGGACCCGCCCGGCCATGGCCCGCGGGAACCGGTGCAGCGCGGGCCGCTCGCTGAACACCGCGACCAGCGCCTCCGGGTCGTAGCCGGCCAGCTCGGCGGCGGTCGGCTCGTGCCCGAGCCGCAGCGTCAGCTGATAGGGCGAGTTGAACGCCTTCTCGAACGGCACCTGCTGGTCCAGCATCATCGCGGTGAGCAGGGCCAGCGGGCTGCGGGACAGCAGCGCGTTGGCCTCGTCCTCGATCGGCAGCGAGATCGTCATCGGGTCCTCCAGTCCGGCGACCATCATCGCAGCTTCCGCCGGGGCCCGGCCGATCGAGGTGGGATATCGGCCCAGGTGACACCGGCCAGGCGGGCTGGGCAGGAACCAATTGGGGATAGCCTGGCGTTGCAGCAGTGGGAAGCCTGTGTCCCGCCCGGAGGGAGATCGACATGTCGCGTCATCTGATGTTCGGCATCGGCGGGGTGATCCTCGGGCTCGTCTTGCTGGCCGTATTGCCCTGGTACGTCTCGGTACTGATCATCGCCGCCGCCATCGCCATCCCGGTCATCGCGTACCGGTCGCTGGATTCCGGCCAGCGGGCGAGGATCCGCCGGATGCGCGGCCGGGGGCAGCTCGGCCGCTGACGGCGGCCGCGACGTCCCGGCCGGGCGCTGGCCAGGCCCGGACATCGCTGGTGTCACTCCGGCCAGAATGGCCGCAGCTCGAACGTGCCGACCTTTGCTGTCGGATGCCGGGCCGCGATCTCGATGGCCTCGTCCATGCTGGCGCACTCGATCACGTCGAAGCCGGCGACCTGCTCCTTGGTCTCCGCGAACGGCCCGTCGCTGAGCAGCAACTCGCCGTCCCTCACCCGCACCGTGGTGGCATCCGCGACCGGCCGGAGCCGGCCGCCGGACACCTTCACCCCGCTGGTCTCCATCTCGGTGACCCAGGCGTCTATCGCCTGATCGAAGGCGGGGTCCTCCCGCTCGGACCCGTCGGGGTTCAGCCAGGTGCTCTCGTCCAGGCAGTGGATCATCAGATATTTCATGCGCCCTCCGTCGTCTCGGCCATCCTGCCGTGATTACTACCACGACGAACGGGAGGGCCCGCGCTGGACAGGCGTCCGGAACGGGCCCCTCACGCTCGCTGTGGCGTCCGTGGCAAGCGCGATCATCCGGTCTCGTAGCGCAGGTGGACCGCGCCCTCGCCGCGGACGGTCTCGATGCAGCGCAGGTCCACGCGGGCGCCGCCGAACAGCCGCAGGCCCCGGCCGGCCAGCACCGGCGCGACGTGCAGCAGGACCTCGTCGACCAGCCCGGCGGCCAGGGCCTGCTGGGCGATGCTGACCCCGCCCGCGAGCAGGATGTCCTGGCCGCTGGCCACCGCGCGGGCCTGCTCCACCGCGGCCTCGATGCCGCCGGTCACGAACGTGTAGCTGGTACCGCCGCTCTTGTCGATCCGATCCTGGCCGCGGTGGGTCAGGACGAAGACCGGTGCGTGAAACGGCGGGTTCTCGCCCCAGTGGGGGTAGCCGTAGTCGAACATCCGGCGGCCGATGATCTGCGGGCCGAACCGGGCGAAGCTGTCCGCCCACACCCGGGAGTCCACCGAATCCTGCCCGCCGTCCTGGCCCTGCTGCTCTCGCCAGCTCCGCAGCGGGAACTGCCAGCCCAGGATCGCCTCGAAGAGCGCCATGCCGTCCGCGTCGGCGGCTTCGGGCCCCGCTATGCCGTCCAGTGACACCGACATGGCCACGATCACCTTGGTCATCTCCGGCTCCTTCCGTCGGGGCGCCTCGTGCGCCCGCTCGGTCCTGGGTCGGAGCGGACCGCCGGGTCTCTACATGGCCGCGGACCCTTTTTCCTGGCCGTCCAGCCGGGCCGCACGGCCGGCCAGGTAGCGGCGCTCGGGCAGGCTGGTGGTGCGGCGCGCGGCCTCCCCGTAGCTGGCCGCCGCCCCCGGACGTCGCCGGACATCTCCAGCAGATGCGCGCGGGTCGCGTGCAGCCGGTGATGATCCGCCAGCCTTCGGTCGGATTCCAGCGTCCTGAGCAGGTCAAGGCCGGCCGCCGGGCCGGTCACCATCGCGACCGCGACCGCCCGGTTAAGGCTGACCATGGGGCCGGGGGCAAGATCATCAGCAGGTACTTCACCGCCGTCCCTCCCGGTCGCTGGCTGCCCCGCGTGACCCGGCGCTGCGGCGCGGGAATGCCCAGGTTAACCACCGCCGGGCGGGTTCATCCAGTCACGGCCCGGCAGCGGGCACAGGGACCGGCGGCGGCTGGCCGTCGTAGCGGGCCGAGGGGCGGATGAGCCGGTTGCCGGCCACCTGCTCCAGCACGTGGGTGCACCAGCCGATGACCCGGCTGGACGCGAACGTGGGCGTGAACATGTCCCGGGGGATCCCGCAGGCGTCCATCACCACCCCGGCGTAGAACTCGACATTGGCGTTGAGCGCCCGGCCGGGCTTGGCTTCGGCCAGCACCCGGACGATGGTGTCCTCCACCGCGATGGCGAACTCCGCGGTGGGGCCGCCGACGGTCGTCGCGACCTCGCGCAGCAGCGCGGAGCGGGGATCCTTGCCCTTGTAGACGCGGTGGCCGAAGCCCATGATCTTGTCACCGCGCCCGACCGCCTCGCGCACCCAGGCCTCGGCCAGCTCCGGCCGGCCGATGTCGTCGAGCATGTCGAGGACGCGGCTCGGCGCGCCGCCGTGCAGCGGCCCGGACAGGGCCCCGATGGCGCCGGTCACCGCGGCGCCGAGGTCGGCCCCCGTGGACGCGATCACCCGCGCGGTGAACGTGGAGGAGTTGAACCCGTGATCGATCGTGGAGATGAGGTACCGCTCCAGCGCCCACACGTGCTGCGGGTCCGGGCGCTGGCCGCTGAGCAGGTACAGGTAGTTGGCCGCCGCGGAGAGCTCCGGGTCCGGTGCCACAGGCTCCTGCCCCTGATGCAGCCGGTACAGCGCTGCAAGCAGCACCGGGGTCTGCGCCGACAGCTCCATGGCGTTGTCGTAGAGCTGCTCGGGCGAGATGTCGAGCCACGAGCGGAAGCCCGCCCGCTCGGCCGCGAACGAGATAGCGGTGCGCAGCGCGGTCAGCGGGTCGAACGGCTCGGTCGTGGCCAGGGTGCGCAGGAACGGGATCAGCGCGTCCGGGAGCACCCGGTGATCGGCGATCTCGCCGGCGAACCTGGCCCGCTCGGCCGCGTCGGGCAGGTGCCCGCGGAAGAACAGGTGCCAGACGTCCTCCAGGCTCCGCCGCCGGTTCAGCTCTACCGCGTCGTACTGCCGGTAGTGGTAGAAGCCTTCCAGGCCGCGGACATCGCCGATCTGGGTGTGCGCGACGACTACTCCCTCGAGTCCGGCGGGTGCGTCCCCGTTGCCCATGACCTTGACCTGCCCGGTTGTCGGCATCGTGATCCTCCCAGCCGCCGCGAGTTGAAACGGGCGGCACCGGGGCTGCGCTGCCGCAGCGGGTGCCGTGGCCCGATACGGGTAGCCTTGCTCATCACCTCCATATTGGTCAATATTGATTAAAATCAATATGATGGGGCGGGTTGCTGCCGCAGGACGAGGCGTCGGGGACCGAGCCTGCCCGGGAAGTCAGCGCGCCTGGGCCCGGGTCCGGCGGGTCAGGGCGGGGAGGGTGCGATGGCGGACTGGATCGGGGCCGCGGAGGCAGCGGAACGGCTCGGCATCAAGCAGGCCAGCCTGTACTCCTATGTGAGCCGCGGAGTGCTCACCCCGCGCCGCGGCTCCGACGGCCGGGCGAGCCTGTTTGACGCCGCCGAGATCGCCGGCCTGGCCCGCCGGGGCCGGCCGCGCCGGGCCCAGGGTGCCGCCGAACTGGTCATCCGCACCGCGCTGACCGAGATCTCCGGTGACCGCCTCCGCTACCGCGGGCACGACGCGATCGCACTGGCCACCCAGCGGAGCTTCGAGGACGTGGCGAGCCTGCTGTGGACGGGCTCGTTCGGCGAGGCCGCGGCCGGGCCCTGGCTGGCCACTCCCGAGGCGGTCGCCGCGGGCACGGCCGCCCAGGCCGCGCTGCCTCCTGGCACGTACCCGCTGGAGCGGCTGCAAGTGATCGTCCCCGCCCTGGCGGTCACCGACCGGCTCCGGCTGCAGCTGGACCGGCCCGCGGTGATCGCCGCCGCCCGCAGCCTGATCGCAGGCATGGTCGACTGCCTGCCAGCCGCGACGGCCGGCCGGAGGTCGGCCCGAGCGGATGGCATCGCGGGGGGATCCGGGGGGTCGTCCCCCCGGGCTAGCGCGGCGGCCCGAGACGGCACCATCGCGGCCCGGCTGGCCACCAGGCTCTGCCTGCGCCCGCCATCCGACGGCCTGACCGGCGCGCTGCGCGCGGCGCTGGTGCTGCTGGCCGATCACGAGCTGGCCGCGTCGACGCTGGCCGCCCGGGTGGCAGCCTCGGTGCGGGCCGATCCGTACGCGGTGGTGGGCACCGGCCTCGGTGCCATGAGCGGCGCGCTGCACGGCGGGGCGGCGCTAGGTGCCGAGGTGATGCTGGTCTCGGCCGATGGCCCGGCCGACGCGCCGCGTGTGGTCGGCGAGCTCCTCCGCCGCGGGGAGCGGATACCCGGGTTCGGCCATTTTGTGTACCAGACCGGCGACCCGCGCGCGGTGCTGCTGCTGGACCTGATCAGGCATGCGGCACCGGACTCCGGCCGCCTGGCCGTGGCCGAAGCCGTGCTGGCGGAGGCGAAGCGCCGGGCCCTGCCCGCGCCGAACATAGAGTTCGCGCTGGCCGTGCTGGCCACCGTGGCCGGGATGGTTCCCGGCAGCGGCGAGGCGGTGTTCGCCACGGCCAGGACCGCGGGCTGGCTGGCGCACGCGCTGGAGGAGTACGCGCGCGCCACCCCGATCCGCCCCCGTGGCGTCTACACCGGCCTGTCCGCGAGCCTGTAGCCGGTTACCGCCGCCGGGAATCAGGCGCGGCTGCGGAGCCTTCTCTCTGGCAGAACGCCGATCCGGGAGACAAGCCATGGCCGTACGCCGCCTGAACCACGCCGTGCTCTACGTCAGTGACCTCGCGCGGGTCGTTGACTTCTACCGCTACGCACTCGGGTTCGAGGTGCGCATGGAGATCCCGGGCCAGGCCGCGTTCCTGCGCGCGCCCGGATCGGCCAACGATCACGACCTCGGCCTGTTCGAGGTGGGCGAGGCCGACCAGCCGCGCGGGTCCTACGTCGGGCTTTACCACCTGGCCTGGGAGGTGGGCACGCTGGCCGACCTGGCGGAGATCAGGGCCAGGCTCGATGAGCGCGGGGCGCTGGTGGGCGCGAGCGACCACCGGGTGTCCAAGTCCCTGTACGCCAAGGACCCCAGCGGCATCGAGTTCGAGGTGATGTGGCGGGTCCCGGCCGAGAACTGGGCAGAGGAGATGCGCGGCGGCGAGATGATCGCGCCGCTCGACCTGGAGGCCGAGCTGGCCCGCTGGGGAGACCGGGTCACCGGCGCCGCCGCGGGCTCGGTCACCTGATCCCGGCCGGCCGCAGGGTCAGCGCTCCGGGGGCCGGGTGCTGGCCTCGATCGTGCCCTTGTACGCGACGCCGCGCACGTGCACCGTGGGCGCGTCGTGCGGCAGCCGGATCTCCAGCTCCTCCTCGGCGGACCAGCCCTTGCTGACCCCGAAGCCCTCCATCTCGACCCGGACGCCGGGCGGCACGAGGATGTCGATCCGCGACTTGTAGGCCACGGCCAGCACGGTGGTGACGGGCGCGGACAGCTCGGCCGCCCGCAGATCGAGCCAGCCGTTGCCCTTGTAGACCACCGACGTGAACCGCTCCGGCACCCGCCAGCGGCCGCCGCGCCGGATTGAGTTCTTGTACGCCACCGCCCACCGGCCGGCCGGGCGGCCCGGCACCGCGGGCGCGCTGCCTCCGGGGGGCGCTGCGGGCAGGTCGGCGGTCAGCTTGTCCAGGTCCGCGCTGGTCCGCGCCGTGAGCGCGGCGCGCATCCGCTCGTCGAACTCGTCGTCATCGAGCCGCCGTTCGGCAAAGGCCTGCTGCAGCCGCTGCGCCACCCCGTCCCGGTCCTGGTCGGACACGCGGATCGCCGGCGCGGGGCGGGGCTCTGGCTCACCGGGCTGGGGCACGGGGCCATCAGCGTGGGGCTCGAGGCCGCCGGCCGGTGGCTCGAGGCCGCCGGGGCGCGGCTCGGGCTCGCTGCGGGGTGGCTCGGGCTCGCCGTTCGGTGCCATCGTGTTCCTCTCGAATCGAATCGAGACATATCTTAACTCAACCCGGCTTACGTGTTAACTCAACCCTGCTGACGGGTGGCGACCGGGCCGTGCCGACGGCGCCAGGCCGATGGCCGACGGCGGCGCAGCCGTTACCGCCGGCTCCCGGCGAGCTCCGCGTACAGGGCCGCGGTCTGCGCGGCGATGGCCGCCCAGCCGAACTCGGCCACGGCGCGCTCGCGCCCCAGCCGGCCCATGTCCGCGGCCCGGGACGAGTCCGTGACCAGCGCGTTGATCGCGCCGGCGAGCGCGGGCGGGTCCCCGGGCGGAACCAGCAGGCCGGTCTTCCCTTCCGCCACCACCTCGGGGATGCCGCCCACCCGCGAGCCGACCACGGCGGTGCCGCACGCCATGGCCTCCAGGTTCACGATGCCGAGCGGCTCGTAGAGCGACGGGCAGGCGAACACCGTGGCGTGCGACAGCAACTGGATCACCTCGCGCTTGGCCAGCATCCCGGACAGCCAGATCACCCCGGTTCGCTGTGCCCGCAGCTGCCGGGCCAGGTCGCTGACCTCGGCTTCGAGCTCGGGGGTGTCCGCCTGGCCGGCGCAGATCACGAGCTGCGCCGCCGGGTCGATGCCGGTTGCCGCCTGGAGCAGGACCGGGAGTCCTTTCTGCCTGGTCACGCGGCCTACAAAGACCACAGAGGGCAGCCCGGGGTCCACGCCGTAGCGCGCGAGCACGTCGGTGGCGGGATCGGGGGAGTACTCGGCGGTGTCGATGCCGTTCCGGATGACCCGCACCCGGTCAGGCGCCACCGCCGGGTACGCGGCGAGCACATCGCCCCGCATGCCGTCGGAGACGGCGATGACGGCGGCCGCGGACTCCACCGCGACCCGCTCGCACCAGGACGACACGGCGTAGCCGCCGCCGAGCTGCTCGGCCTTCCACGGCCGCAGCGGCTCCAGCGAGTGGACGGTCATCACGTGCGGGATGCCGTAGAGCAGGGCGGCCAGGTGGCCGGCCAGGTTCGCATACCAGGTGTGGGAGTGGACCAGGTCGGCGGCCGCCACCGCGGCGGTCATCGACAGGTCCGCGGAGACCGTCTGCAGCGCCTGGTTCGCCCCGGCCAGGTGGTCCCAGGCCCGGTGCGCCACCGCCCCGGGCCGGTCCGCGCCCTGGCAGTGCACGGTGAGGCGCACCAGCGGGGCCAGCTCGCGGGCGAGGTACTCCACGTGCACGCCGGCGCCGCCGTAGACCTCAGGCGGATACTCCCTGGTCAGCAGCGCCACGCTGAGCTGACCTGGGCTGGCGGCCGTCACGACGGCACCAGCTGGCCCTTCCCGACCACGGTGATCCCGCCGGCCGAGACGGTGAACCCGCGGCGCCGGTCCTGGTCCTTGTCCACGCCGATCGTGACCCCTTCGGGGACGACCACGTTCTTGTCCAGGATCGCGTTCTCCACCACGGCATGCCGGCCGATCTTGGTGTTGTGCAGCAGCACGGCCCGCTCGACCCGGGCCCAGCTGTTGATGCGGACCCCGGGCGAGAGCACCGCGTCGCGGACCAGGCCACCGGACACGATCACCCCGTTGCTGACGATGCTGTTGATCGCGCGGCCGATCCGGTCGCCGCTGTCATGCACGAATTTGGCCGGGGGCTGCGATGGCACGTGGGTGAGGATCGGCCACCGGTCGTTGTACAGGTTGAACACCGGCTGCACCGCGCACAGGTCCATGTGCGCGTCGAAATAGGAGTCAAGCGTGCCCACGTCGCGCCAGTACCCGGAGTCACGTGGGCTGTCGCCGGGCACCTCGTTGTCCAGGAAGTCGTAGACCTCGGCCAGACCCTCGCGCATCAGCATCGGGATGATGTCCCGGCCCATGTCATGCCGGCTTTCCTCGTCGACCGCGTCCTTGTGCAGCGCGTCGACGAGAACGTCAGCGGAGAAGACGTAGTTGCCCATCGAGGCGTAGGCCTCGTCGGGATGGCCGGGCCGGGCCGGGGGATCGTGCGGTTTCTCCAGGAACGCCGTGATCTTGCGGCCGTCCGCGCCGGTCCCGATGACCCCGAACGCGGCCGCGTCCTTGCGCGGCACCGGGAGGGCGGCCACGGTGACGCCGGCGCCGGACGCGACATGCTGGTCGATCATCTGCATGGGGTCCATGCGGAACACGTGATCGGCGCCGAACACAATCACGGTGTCCGGCTCGTCGTCGTAGATCAGGTTGAGGGACTGGTAGATCGCGTCAGCCGACCCGGTGTACCAGTGCGGGCCGAGCCGCTGCTGCGCCGGGACCGGGGTCACATAGTTGCCGAGCAGGCTGCTCAGACGCCAGGTGGTGGTGATGTGCCGGTCCAGGCTGTGGCTCTTGTACTGGGTGAGCACGCAGATCCGCCGGATGCCGGAGTTGACCAGGTTCGACAGCGCGAAATCCACCAGCCGGTACAGGCCGCCGAACGGCACCGCCGGCTTGGCCCGGTCCGCGGTGAGCGGCGCCAGACGCTTGCCCGCCCCTCCGGCCAGCACAATGCCAAGCACCCTGCGATCGCCCCGCTCGGCCATTCGCCCACCTCCCTAGCCTGCTCGACTGACCGTTCCCATCCTCTACCGTCGGCTGCCAGAACGGTATGGCTCGGTTGGTGCGGAAAAGGGAGTTCGGGACGTCGACCCGCGGGAGTCGGGGGTCAGACGCCGTGCGTTACCCGGATCTTGGACTGCTCATGGGGCAGCAGTTCCCAGTCGTCCATGAACCGGGCCCGCAGGCCGTGCTGCGCGGCCAGGGCGACCAGCGTCTCGGTCCGGTAGTAGAAGTCCTCGCGCAGCACGTGGTGCTCGGCTCCCTCGGTCCGGTCGAAGGTGAAGTCGAAGAAGCCGTCCGGGGCCATGACCCGGCCGACGTGCCGCAGGCACTCGTCGACCACCTCGATGGGCGAGTGCGAGAACACGCTGTGCGCGTGCACCACGGTGAACCAGCGGTCCGGCAGGAAGCGCAGGCTCATGTCCCTGACCAGCGTCAGGTGCGGCAGCTTGGCCTGCAGGCCGAACTCCTCGATGCTGTCGGCCGCGGCCAGCAGGATGTCGGGCGAGATGTCCAGGCCGTAGTAGTTCCCTGGGTCCAGGTAGCCGATGAACAGGTGCCCGGCCCGCAGGTTGCCGCAGCCGATCTCCAGCATCCGGTTGCCGGGCTTCAGGCCGTGGCGGACCAGGTAGTCGAACTGCATCTGGCCGATCGTGAGCCACGACTCGCGGGTCTTGCTGCCCACCGCGCCGTCGTGGCTGCGCGCCGCGTCCGAGGCCATCACGGCCCGGTAGTAGCTGAGGTGATCGCGCGTCTGCAGCCTTAACCAGGCGTCGCGGGCGTGGCGGCGTACATAGCCCGCGATGTGGCCGGGATTCAGGACCGCATACCTGATCTTGTAGCGGAGCCTGGAGCGATCCTTGGCAGTCACGGCTCCCAGAGTAGGGACGTCACACGCTGTGACCGACCGGGCGCGCCGATGCTCCTGCCTGCGATGTTCTGCCCGATCCGCTAAGCCGGGTGGGCCGGACACCGGCTAGGTCAAGGGTCACGGCCTTAACGTCCGGGTTGCTCCGCCGACCCGCTGGGGACCTCGGTCTTCCTGACCGCGGCGCGGGTCGCAAGCATCCGCGCCGCGGTCATGCCGACCCCCACCACGATGCCCCAGGCGAGCGCCTCTCCGCATCGCCACCTCCGGGTCATCCGGATGCTCGGGTGGCTCCTTGCCGGTGATCCGCTTCCAGAGGAATTGGATCACCATCCGCGCGCCGTAAGCCGCGGCCAGGCCGACTAGGCCCGTGAGCACCCGATTGCCTCCTTCGACCTCCTGCTTACCTGCCATCCGCGATCCTTCCTCAAGCCAGTCTGCAGATCATCCCACGGGGGTTCCGCCGGTGCGGGCCTGCGGTCGGGATCGCTCGATTGCGGCGGCAAGCTCCGTCGGCCGCCGGGTGCCGATCAGCCAGTAGGGCCGGTCCTGATGTTCCCCGGCTATCTCGATGTACACGGCCAGTTTGAGGAACGGCCTGATCAGCATGAAGGCCGACGGGTCCGCGCGCGGCCCGCGCAACTCCCGGGCCTGGGCCTCGTCGAGCGCCGCCACCCGCCCGGCCTGGGCGAGCGGCAGCGTGACGCGCCCGGCACGCAGTTCCCCGTCGCACACCTCGATCGTGGTGCGGCTCCAGTTCAGGAGCACCACGGCGCAGCCTCCGCAGAAGACCACATAGGACGCGATGGCCACGATCAGGCTGAAGCCCGCCCAGGCGGTGCTGGCGAAGATGACCGCCGAGAACATGCCGAGCAGCCACCACGCGGCCGGCACGCGGAGCTGTTCGGTGTAGGTGCGCATCAGTCCACGGTAGTTGGTTGGATGGATGCCATGACTGGCCGGTGGGGGTGGCGTGGTACCAGGGGGCGTGAGGCGGGCGACGCCGCGCCGCGACGCCACGGGAGGACCTAACGCGGAAGCAACGACCGCGGAGGTAAAGACCGCGGGGGAATCGGTCTCGGGTCCGGCGGGGGACGCGGCACGGAGGCGGGCGACGGCTGGCCCGAGCGGCATCCGCCGGGCGAGACCAACGGGACCTCGGCGCAGCCCCGGGGCGCGGGAGGCGCCCGGCCGCCGTGGGAGCCGCCGGTACCGAACCTGCTGCAGCGGGCCGCGGCCTGGTCGTGGCGGCTGCTCCTGGTCGGCCTCCTGATCTACGTGCTGTTCCGGGTGGCCAGCGCACTCCGCCTGGTGGTCCTGCCCTGCATCGCGGCCCTGCTGCTGACGGCCCTGCTTCAGCCGCTGACCGCGCGGCTGCGCCGGGCCGGGATGCCCTCGCTCGCGGCCACCTGGTGCACGGTCCTGGCCGCCATCGATCGTGCTGGCCGGGCATCACGATCCTCGTCGCCGACCGGGTGAGCGCCGACTACCCGGCGCTGCAGGACCAGGTGCGGCACACCGCCCATCAGGTCCAGGTGTCGCTGGCCGGGCCGCCGTTCCGGATCAACAGCCACCGCCTTGAGCAGTACTCCAACGACCTCATGCACTTCCTGTCCCAGCACAAGTCGCTGATCGCGGGCACGGTCGTCACCGGCGGGAAGATCTTCCTCGAAGTGCTGACCGGCGTGGTCCTGATGATGTTCGTCACCTTCTTCCTGCTCAAGGACGGTGACCGGATCTGGACCTGGCTGATCAAGGGCCTGCCGCCGGAGACCAGGCAGCGCGCGGACAGCGGCGGGAGCGGCGGCCTGGACGGCGGTGGTGAACTACATGCGGGGGACCACCGCGGTGGCGGCCATCCACGCCGTCTTCATCGGCCTGGCCCTGTGGATCCTGGGCGTCCCGCTGCTGGTGCCCGCTGGTCATCCTGGTGTTCCTCGCCGCTTACGTGCCGCTCATCGGGATCCTCGTGGCCGGGGCGCTCGCGATCCTGGTGACGCTCGGCACCAAGGGCTGGATCGCGGCCGTGATCCTGCTCGTGGTGTTCCTGGTGGAGAACCAGATCGAGAGCCATCTGCTGCAGCCGCTCGGTGGTGGGGCGGATCGTCCGGCTGCACCCGCTCGCGATCATCCTGGTCCTGGCCGTCGGCGGGATCGTCGCCGGGATCGCGGGAGCGATCGTGGCGGTGCCGGCCGCGGCCGCGATCTGCTACGCCTGGCCGCACCTGAGACGCCGCCGGCGGTAAGGTCACCTCCGTGAACCAGGCCACGTGGCGGATCAGGCCCACGCGAAGGACGGTGACCCCATGAGTACCGAACCCGACGGCGTCGGGGTCCTCATCCAGCGGCTGGACCCTGGCCTGCCGCTGCCCGAGCGGGCCCATCCCGGTGACGCCGGCGCCGACCTGTTCGCCGCCGCGGACGTGGAACTCGCTCCCGGTGCAGCGCGCCGTGGTGCCGACCGGGATCGCGATCGCCCTGCCCGACGGCTACGCCGCGTTCGTGCACCCGCGGTCCGGCCTGGCGGCCCGGCACGGCGTCACGATCGTGAATGCGCCCGGGACCGTCGACGCCGGGTACCGTGGCGAGATCAGGGTGACCCTGCTCAACACCGACGCCGACAGCCCGGTGCGGTTCCAGCGCGGGGACCGGATCGCCCAGCTCGTGGTGCAGCGAGTGGAACGCCCGGTGTTCCACGAGGTCGAGAGGCTGCCGGGCTCGGCCACGGGGAGATGGCGGGTTCGGGTCAACCGGAGGCCATGCTGCGGCGGGCGTGCCCGCCAGCTAGAACGACGATCCGGTAAGGAAGTATAGGAGCGTGCGGGGTGTTCCGACGGCGGCGCCGCGGAGAAGCGGACCTGCCCGGATCTGACTCCGGCACTGCCCAGGATGATCCGGAGCTGTTCGGCGACCCGGAGGAGCTGGGCGAGGACGATGATGACACTGGCCCGGACCGGGCGGCCGGGCGCCACGGGCGCCCCGGCCCCGCGGCCCAGGGTGAGGCGGAGATCGGGCCGTGGGACGCGGCGGGCAGCGTCCCGCCCAGCGAGCGGATGGACTTCGGCAGCCTGCTGGTGCCGGCCGTCGAGGGCCTGGACATCCAGGTCAACATGGCCGAGGACACGGGCGTCTGGATCGCGGTCGTGCGCGGTGAGAGCGCCCTCCAGCTGCAGGCCTTCGCCGCGCCCAAGACCAGCGGGCTGTGGAATGAGGTCCGCCTCGAGATCATCGAGGAGATAGCGGGCTCCGGCGGCGAGAGCGCCGAGGCCCAGACGGCCCGTTCGGCACCGAGCTGCACGCCGGGATCAACCCGGCCGCGGCCGGCCATCGCCACCGGCAGCTGGAGCCGATCCGTTTCATGGGCGTGGACGGGCCGCGCTGGTTCCTGCGCGGGGTGATCAGCGGCCCGGCCGCCAGCCACCCCGAGCTGGCCCGGCCGTTCGAGGAGCTGTTCGCCGACGTCGTGGTGGTGCGGGGCGATCATCCGCTGCCGCCCAGGGAACTGCTGGAGATCCGGCTGCCCGAGGAGGCGCAGCGTGCGCTGCAGGATCAGCTCGAGCAGGAGGCGGGTGACTCGGCCTACCAGAACCCGTTCGAGCGCGGCCCGGAGATCACCGAGACCAGGTAACGCAGTCGGTGCCAGCTCCGGGGGGTCGTCCCCCCGGGCTAGCAGAGCTCATCCGTCGCCGGCCAGCAGCGTCCCCAGTTCCTCCTCGACGTCCTCGCTGGTGACGAACAGCAGCTCGTCGCCGGCCTCCAGCGGGTCATCGTTGTTCGGCACGATCACCCGGCCGTCGCGCAGGATCGCCACCAGCGCGGTGTCGGCTGGCCACTCGATGCTGCCGATCCGCTGCCCGGCCAGGGGCGCGTCCTCGGGCATGGTGAGCTCGACCAGGCTGGCCTCGCTCTGCCGGAAGGTCATCAGCCGGACCAGGTCGCCGACGCTGACCGCCTCCTCGACCAGGGCCGACAGCAGCCTCGGCGTGGAAACCGCGACGTCGACCCCCCACGACTCGTTGAACAGCCACTCGTTGTTCGGGTGGTTGATCCTGGCCACCACCCTGGGTACCCCGTACTCGGTCTTGGCCAGCAGCGAGACCACCAGGTTGACCTTGTCGTCGCCGGTCGCCGCGATCACCACATTGCAGCGCTCCAGCGCCGCGCCCTCGAGCGAGCTGATCTCGCACGCGTCGGCCAGCAGCCACTCGGCCCTGGGCACGTTGTAGACCTTGATCTTCTTCGGGTCCTTGTCGATGAGCAGCACCTCGTGCCCGTTGCCGAGCAGTTCCTTGGCGATGGACCGGCCGACCGAGCCCGCCCCGGCGATGGCGACTCGCATCAGTAACCTCCCTTGCCCGGCGCGGCGGGCCGGGCGAACGCCGTCGAGATCCGGTCCAGGTCGGTCTCCTCGGCGATCACGTGCAGCACGTCGCCCTCCTGGAGGACCGTGCCGGGGCCGGGCATCAGCGCCTCCCCGAGCCGGGAGATGAACGCGATCCTGGTCCGGGCCGACTCCTCGAGCGCGGACGCCTTCTCGCCGAGCCAGTGGTCGTCGTAGGCGACCTCGGCCAGCACGATCGCGCCGGTCGGGTCGCGCCAGAGCTCCTGCGCGCCCTCGGGCAGCAGCTTGCGCAGCATCTGATCGGCGGTCCAGCGCACGGTGGCCACGGTCGGGATGCCGAGGCGCTGGTACACCTCGGCCCGGCGCGGGTCGTAGATCCGCGCCACCACGCGGCCCACCCCGAACGACTCCCTGACCACGCGCGCCGCGATCACGTTGGAGTTGTCGCCGCTGCTCACCGCCGCGAACGCGTCGGCTCGCTCGATGCCGGCCTCGATCAGGACATCGCGGTCGAACCCGACGCCGGTCACCTTGCTGCCCTTGAAGCTCACGGACAGCTTGCGGAACGCCTCGGGGTCCTGGTCGATGATGGCGACCGAGTGTTCCTGCTCTTCCAGAATGTGGGCAATCGTCGATCCGACGCGCCCGCAGCCCATGATCACGATGTGCACCGGCGTTCCTTCCCGGAAGAATGATGCCCGATCACGGTATACCTGCTGCACACGGGTACCAGCCCGGGAAATACCCGAGCTCACGTACGGCAGAAGCAAGGGAGCAGTGGTGGCATGAGTGTCGTGCCGGAGGCGCGCCCATGAACACCGTGCCGGAGGCGCGCCCATGAACACAGCCGCGCCGGAGCTGCCTGCCGTCGGTGACCAGCTCGAGCTCACCGTCGGCGAGGTGGCGCACGGCGGCTGGTGCGTGGCCCGGCCGGACCCTGGCCCGGCCGGGCCCGGCGAGCCGGGCCCAGGCGAAGCCCCCGCCCCGATCAGCCCAGTGATCTTCGTCCGGCATGCGCTGCCCGGCGAGCGGGTCCGTGTGGTCGTCACCCAGACCACATCACGGTTCGCGCGGGCCGACGCGGTGCAGGTCCTGTCCGCCTCGCCGGACCGGGTGCCGCCGCCCTGCCCGCACGCCCGCCCCGGCGGCTGCGGCGGCTGCGACTGGCAGCACGCCAGCCCGGCCGCACAGCGCGCGCTCAAGGCCGGGGTGGTCCGCCAGCAGCTGCGGCGCATCGCCGGGCTCGAGCGGGACGTCACGGTCGAGGCGCTGCCCGGCGACGAGGCCGGGCTCGGCTGGCGGACCAGGGTCAAGTTCGCCGTCCGCAGCGACGGCGTCCCCGGGCTGCGCAGGCACCGCTCACACGAGGTGCTGGAGGTCGGTTCCTGCCCGATCGCGCATCCGCTGGTCTCCGCGGCCGGGGTCACCGCGCGGACCTGGCTGGGCGCCTCCGCGGTGGAGGTCGCGGCCGCGCCCGGGTCGGGGGAGCGGGCGGTCATCGTCGCGGGCTCCTCGCCGCTGGCGCGGATCGCCGCGGAAACCGTGCCCGAGGCGGACCAGCCGGTGCTACCAGACACCGTGCTGTCCGGGCGCGCGGTGGTGCGCGGCACCGGGTACCTGCACCAGCGCGCCGCGGGGCGGGACTGGCGGGTCAGCGCGGCCGGGTTCTGGCAGGTTCACCCGGGCGCGGCGGACACGCTCGCCGCCGCGGTGCTGGACGCGCTGCGGCCGCAGCCGGGAGACGTGGCGCTGGACGTGTACTGCGGGGCCGGGCTGTTCGCCGGGGTCCTGGCCGAGGCCGTCGGGCCGTCGGGCCGGGTGATCGGGATCGAGGCCGACGCGGCCGCTGTCCGCGACGCCCGGCACAACCTGCGCGCCACCCCCTGGGCCCGGGTGCACCGCGGCGACGCCGCGAGCCGTGCTGGCGCGGAACGGCCTGTCCGGCGCCTCGCTCGCCGTGCTCGACCCGCCGCGGTCCGGAATCGACCGGCGGGTCATCGGCCTGCTGTCGGCACCGGCCCCGGCGGGGGACGGGCGCGGCAGCGGGACGGCTCCGGTCCGGCGGATAGCGTACGTGTCCTGTGATCCAGCGACCCTGGCCAGGGACATCCGCGGGCTGCGCGCATCGGGGTGGATGCTGGAGGCCCTGCGGGCTTTTGACGCGTTCCCGATGACTCACCATGTGGAGTGCCTGGCCACGCTCACGCGCTCGCCGTAGCCCCGGGCCGGCCCGTCCCCAAGATCGGGGCTGGTGCGCGCCGCGCCGCGATATGGGCCACCATGGGACCATGCGACTGCGAATCTTCACCGAGCCGCAGCAGGGCGCCGACTACGAGACCCTGCTGCGGGTGGCCAAGGCCACCGAGGACCTCGGTTTTGACGCGTTCTTCCGCTCCGATCACTACCTGAAGATGGGCGACGTCACCGGCCTGCCCGGCCCCACGGACGCCTGGATCACGCTGGCCGGCCTGGCCCGCGAGACCTCCCGGATCCGGCTCGGCACGCTGATGACCGCGGCGACGTTCCGCTACCCGGGCCCGCTGGCCATCACCGTGGCCCAGGTCGACCAGATGAGCGGCGGCCGGGTGGAACTCGGCATCGGGGCGGGCTGGTACGAGGCGGAGCACACCGCGTACGGCATCCCCTTCCCCGACCTGGCGGAGCGGTTCGCGCGGTACGAGGAGCAGCTCGCGGTCATCACCGGGCTGCTGGACACGCCGGACGGCGGCACGTTCTCGTTCGACGGCACCTACTACCCGGTGACCGACTCCCCGGCGCTGCCCAAGGCCGCGCAGCGGCCGCGGCCCCCGGTGATCATCGGGGGCGTGGGGGTACGCAAGACCCCGCGGCTGGCCGCGACGTACGCCGACGAGTACAACGTCCCGTTCTCCGGGGAAGCCGACACGGCGGCGGCGTTCGGCCGGGTGCGCGAGGCCTGCGCGGCGGCGGGACGGCACGAGACCTCGATGATCTACTCCGCGGCGCAGACGGTGTGCTGCGGCCGGTCCGCCGCCGAGCTGGACCGGCGGGCCGCGAGGATCGGCAAGCCCCTGGACGAGCTGCGGGAGACCGGGCTGGCCGGAACGCCCGACGAGATCGTCAAGAAGATCTCCGGGTTCGGACAGATCGGGGCCGAGCACATGTACCTGCAGGTCATGGACCTGCAGGACCTTGACCATATCGAGCTGGTCGCCGCCGAGGTGCTGCCCCGCTTCTAGCGGGCCGGCTCAGCCGCACTGCAGAGGCGGGACTCAGCACGCGGTCAGCGAGTGGCGTCAGGCTGCCATGACGCGGCCGCAACGCGAGAGCCGTCCCGCTGGGGAGCACCGAGGACTAAGGAGTCGTCACGTGGCACGGTCAGGAGCGCGCCGGTGGGTGCTGTGGCTGGCGGGTGCCGCGGCCGCGGTCGTCGTGCTGGCCGTGGGCGGCACGTTCGTCTACATCCACTTCGTCTCCGGCCCGGCCCCCGCGACGCTGGGGCTGAAGTCGGGGAGTTCCCCGGCCGGTGCGGGCAGTCCGTCCGCAGCGGGAGGCACCAGCTCGGTCGCGGGGACCTGGAAGGTCTCGACGGGCTCGGTCGTCGGCTACCGGGTGAAGGAGGTGCTGGTCGGGCAGCACCAGACCGCGGTGGGCCGGACCTCCACGGTCACGGGTCGCCTCACGATCAGCGGCACGCGAGTGACCGCCGGGACATTCACCGTGCCCATGGACACGATCAAGAGCGACGAGAGCCAGCGGGACGCCCAGTTCAACGGCAGGATCATGAACACCGCCACGTACCCGACCGGGACGCTGACGCTGACCCGGCCGATCACGCTCGCGCCGCTGCCCGCGGCCGGCGTGGTCAAGAAGTACACGGCGTCGGGCAACCTCACCCTGCACGGGCACACCCGCGCGGTGACGTTCCCGCTGTCCGCCGAGCGCACGGCGGGCCAGATCGAGATATCGGGATCGATTCCGATCCTGTTCGCGGACTGGGGCATCCCCAACCCCAGCTTCACCGGCTTCGTGACCACGCAGAACCACGGCGTGCTCGAGTTCCTGCTGAAGCTCGCCCGGTCGTGACCGGCGCCCGGGGGCCGGGCTGGCCCGCGCCGTAGGTTTGACGGCATGGCGCAGATGACCGACGCCGAATGGCGCGAGTTCGTGACGGCCGGCACCAGGACCGGCAAGCTGGCGGTGACGCGCCAGGACGGGCGTGCGCACGTGACCCCGGTCTGGTTCGTCCTCGACGGCGACGACGTGGTCCTGACCACCTACGGGAGCAGCGTCAAGGGCCGCGCCCTGCGGCGGGACCCGCGGGCGACCATGTGCGTGGACGATCAGCAGCCGCCGTACTCGTTCGTGATCATCGAGGGCACCGTGAAGATCTCCGAGGACGCGGCGGAGCTGCGGCACTGGGCCACCGAGCTCGGCCGCCGCTACATGGGCCCGGGCCGCGCCGAGGAGTACGGCGCCCGCAACGGCGTGCCCGGTGAGCTGCTGGTGCGGCTGCGGGCGGCCAAGGTCATCGCGGAGCGGGACATATCGGCCTGACGGGGACGGCGCGGGGCCGCCTCAGCCGCCGGCCGCCCACGGGTCGTAGTCCACCTCCAGCGCCTCCTGCGGCGGGCGCTCGGCCGCGGGCACGTTGCGCAGGTTCAGCCGGATCCTGGTCCAGACCGACGACCGCCCGCGCATCGAGTCCACCAGCACGTCGGCGGGCTCGAGCCGGGACCAGGCCTCCGGATGGCGCTCCTTCCACCGGTCCAGGCCCTGCATGGCCTCGGCCTTGGTGGCGGCCCTGGCCACCTCGATCAGCGGCATGGATGACCGCCGGCGGCCGGTCGCGCCGCTGGTCTTGCCGGGGGCGGGCGGGGCAGGTTCGGCGGGCGGGGCCGCGGCGGCCGGGGCGCGGCGCTTGGACGGCTGCACCCTGGGCTGCTCACCGGCCTGCTTGGTGAAGTGCGGCGGCCACGGGGCGTCGGGCAGCCCGGCGGCCTCGTCCCTGGCCGCCAGCTCGAGCAGCGGCTCGAGCGATCCGACGGCGGCGTCGATGCCGGACCAGGGATCGCCCCGCTTCTCGAACCGCCCGGGCACGGTGTCGATGGTGAAGTCCTCCAGCCGGCACTCCGGGACCTCGTCCCAGGCCAGGGGGGTGGATACCCGCGCGTCGGGGGTGGGCCTGACCGAGTACCCGGACGCCACCGTGCGGTCCTTGGCGTTCTGGTTGTAGTCGACGAAGACGCCGTGCCGCTCCTCCTTCCACCACTTGGAGGTCGCGTCCTGCGGCGCCCGGCGCTCGATCTCCCGGGCCAGCGCCACCGCGGCCCGGCGGACATCGGTGAACACCCAGCGGGGCTCGATCCTGGCGTACACGTGCATCCCGCGCGAGCCAGAGGTTTTCGGCCACCCGGTCAGCCCGTAGTCGGCCAGCACCTCCCGGGCGACCAGCGCCACCCGGACGATCTGCGCCCAGTCCACCCCCGGCACCGGGTCCAGGTCGACGCGCAGCTCATCGGGGTGATCAAGATCGTCGGCGCGGACCGGGTGCGGGTTCAGGTCGATGCAGCCCAGGTTGGCCACCCAGGCCAGCCCGGCCGCGTCCGCGATCACAACCTCCTCGGCGGTGCGCCCGGACGGGAAGCTGAGCTCCACCGTCTCGATCCAGTCCGGCCGCGACGACGGCGCCCGCTTCTGGAAGAACGCCTCGCCTTCGGCCCCGTTGACGAAGCGCTTGAGGACCATCGGCCGCCCGGCGGCCCCGCGCAGCGCACCGTCGGCCACGCTCAGGTAGTAGCGGACCAGGTCCATCTTCGTGTGCCCGGTGCGCGGGAAGTAGACCTTGCCCGGGTTGCTGACCGGCACCGCGCGCCCCGCGATCTCGACGATCTCCTTGCGTTCCGGCATGTCGTCACCATAACCGGCCCGCCGGGACCGGCCCTGGTCCGGCACACCTCAGGCCGCGCCGGGGTCCCTGGCGGTGAGCAGCCGCACCGCCACCGCGGCCAGGGCCGCGAGCGGCACGGTGACCCCGATCCGCTGCAGCACCGCGTCCCAGGACGGGATCGCCGGGGAGAAGAACACGGCCAGGACCGCGGCCGCGGCCAGGCCGGAGGCGGCCAGCGGCAGGCTCAGGGCCCGCCACCGCCGGTCCCCGCGGAACCTGCGGGCCAGCAGCAGCGGGACCACGATCAGCGCCGGCGTAGATCAGCGCGCTCACCGCGTCGTGGGCGTGGTTGTGCCAGGACTCGCCCGCGGGCGCGGTCAGCAGCATCTGGTCGCGGCGCAGCAGCCCGGCGGCCACGGTGAGGACGCCAGCAGCCTGGATCAGCCGGGGCCCGGGGCCCGCCCGCCCGGACCCGCCGAGGGCCTGATGCAGGGCCGAGCCGAACCCGGCCGAACACCCGCCAAGCACCACAAAGCCCGCGATCATGATCCACGGGTCCCGGGCGTCAGGCGCGGCGAGGCCGCTGATCTGCACCTCGGCCGCGGAATGACCGGTCTGCAGCAGCGAGGACGTCACCCAGGCGGCGGTGAAGGCGACCGGCCCGGCCACGCCCGCCGCCGCCCCGACCCTGATCCAGCCGCCCGCGGACCCCGGGCCGGGCCTGCCGGTGCCGTCCGGGCCGGTGCTGGCGGTGGCGTCCGGGCCGGGGCTGGCGGTGCCCTCCGGGGCTGGACCAGGCCGGCGCCACGGCCGCAGCCGGCGTCGCGTTCGCGTGATCATGGCGGGATGGCTCCTCCGGAACCAGTATCGGCTCGCACCCGGCGCAGGTGTCCATCGCGGCCGGTCCGGTTCGTCGTCATGGTGACCGAGTTCATCGTCACGGCGCCGCCGACGGCGGCGCCCGGCCGAGGAGGACACCATGCATCAGGTGACCATGCAAGCGATCGCTCTCCAGAACACCCGCCAGCACCAGGCGCAGGCCGCCGCGGAGCGGGCCAGGCTCCTCAACTCCCACCGCCGTCCCCGCCGCAGCCTGCGGGGCCTGCTGCCGCCGGTCACCCGCCTGCCCATCGCGAGCCGGCCGGCCCGGGGCTCAGGACAGGAGGTCGTCGGCCGCAGCCGCGAAGATCTGAGTGTGGGCGTCCACGTCGGCCTCGGTGGTGGCCGGCGACATCAGCGCCATGTTGTGGAACGGCGTCAGCAGCACACCGCGGTTGGCCGTGTAGAGGTGCAGGTACTCATCGAGCTGCGGGTCGGCGGCGGCATTGGACTCGCCGCCGGTCCGCGGCGGCGGCGAGCAGAACCGGTACTCCGCCCGCGCGCCGAGCTGGATGATGCTCCACGGCAGGGCCCGGGTCTCGATCACGCCGGAGACCCCGGCGGTGTACCGGTCGCCCAGGGCGATCATCCCCTCGAACGCGGCGTCGGTGAGCACGTGCTCCAGCGTGGCCCGCGTCGCGATGACCGACAGGGCGTTGCCCGCCAGGGTCCCGCCCACGCCGCCGATGTCCACCATGTCCGCGGTCTCATCCTTCATGATCTGGTCGGCCAGCTCAGCGGACAGGCCGAAGGCGCCGACCGGGATGCCGCCGCCGATCGACTTCCCGATCGTGACGATGTCGGGGTGCAGGTTCCAGGCGCGGGTGCATCCGCCCGGGCCCGCGCTGAACGTGTGCGTCTCGTCGTCGATGAGCAGCGTGCCGTGCTCGGCGGTCAGCTCCCTGACCGCGTCAAGGAACCCGGGCTCGGGCAGCACGATCCCGATGTTGGTGAGCGCGGGCTCCATCAGCACCACGGCCACGTCCCCGGCCGCGAGCTCCCGCTCCAGGCCGGCCAGGTCGTTGAACTCCACCACGCGGGTGGTCTCGCGCGGATCGACGGGCGCGCCCACGTTCCCTTCCCGTGAGTGCGGCCCGCCCGGCCCGGCCACGATGAACGCCTCGTCCACGCTGCCGTGGTAGCAGTACGAGAACACGAGGATCTTCGGGCGCCGGGTGAGCTGCCTGGCCAGCCGGATCGCCCACCGGTTGGCGTCCGTGGCGGACAGGGCGAAGCTCCAGCGCGTCGGGCCGAACCGCCGGGTCAGCTCCGCCCCCACCCACGCGGCGTCCTGGGTGGGCAGCATCGTGACCGGGCCGCCCAGCTCCCCGTACAGCCGGGCCACCGCTTCCCGGACCGGCCCGGGGGAGTGCCCCGCCATCGCGCCGGTGTCGCCCAGGCAGAAATCGATGAACCCGTTGCCGTCGATGTCGGTCAGCCGGGCGCCGCGCGCGGTCGCCACGTACGGCGGGAACCCGCCCGGGTACATCAGCATCCAGGTCATCGGCACCCCGCCGAGCAGGCTCTCGCCGGCCGCGGCGAACGCCTCCCGGGACGACGGGTGCCGCCGGCCGTAGTCGTCCCGCTCCCGGCGGATCAGCTCGGTCAGGCGTGAGCGGTCGATGACGGCGTGGCGGGCGGGAGGCTGGGTCATGATCGGTTCCTCCGAATGGGGCGGTCTGGACGTCGGGCAGCGGCCGGCGTCGAGGCCATCGGCGGTCGCCGCCTCTCAGGTTGCCGGCTCCGGGGTGGGCCGCGGGAGGCGCCGGGTCCATGATCGGCCCTCCCTGCCGAATGGTAGAGAAGCCCGGCCCGGCGCGGGCGGGCGGTGTGGCCCTCCGGCTAGGCCACGTGCACACCGACCGGCCCGGCGGACGGGTCGGCGCGGGCCAGCCAGCCCGCGTCCAGCGCGATCGACCGCCCGGGGATCAGCCGGGCCCTGGCCCGGGCGAGCACCCGGCCACCCTGGCGCACCTCGAGCAGGCCGCGCCGCCGGAACTCCCGGCTGCGCAGCACGAACCGGCCGCGGGGCGGCGGCACCGCACCGGCCCCGGAGAACCGGATCGCGTTGGGCGAGATCCAGGCCAGCGGCGGTGCCGCGGTGACCGGGACCAGCTCTGCCGGCGGACCACCCCGGAGGGCCGCGGCGATGTGGCGGGCGGCGTGACGGCCGCTGAGCGCGGCCACATCGGCCGTCTCCGCCGCATGTACCAGGTTCCCCGCGGCAAATACATCCGTTACGCAGGTCTGCAGGCTGGTGTCCACCGCCGGGCCCCGGGTTCCGGGGTCGATCCCGGTCCCGGCCAGCCGGGCCAGCTCATGATCGGGAATCCAGTCCCCGGTGAAGACCAGCGTGTCGCAGGCGACCACCCTGACCGCGCCGGAGCGGATGTCGGCCAGCTCGGCCGCGGCCAGGCTGCCGCGGCCGGTCACCCGGCGCACCGCGGTCGACGTCCACACGGGAACCTGCCAGCGCACCGCGGCGGCCAGCGCGAACGCGGCGTAACTCTGCTGCCGTGGCTGGTCGGTGACCAGCGCGGTCACGTCGGCGCCTGCGTGCGCGAGCGTCACCATGGCCGAGAAGCTGACGTGCTCGGCGCCGATGACCAGCGCCCGGCCGGGCCGCCGCTCTCCGCCGAGATAGACGCGCTGCTGCAGCTCGCCGGTGGTCATCACGCCGGGTGGCCGGTCGCCGGCGACCAGCCGGGCCGGCCGCGGCCGTTCCCGGCATCCCGTGGCCAGCAGCACGGCGCGGGCGGTGACGGTCTCGATGCCGCCCGGACTGGTCAGGGTCGCGACCCGGTCGCCCGACCAGCCGGTCACCGTGGTGCCGGCCCTGATCTCGGCCCCGGCCCGGGCCGCGGCCGTCGCGTAGTGCCGGGCGTAGGCCGGCCCGGTCATCACCCGGTGCAGGTCGCGCAGACCGTAGCCGGTGTGCGCGCTGTGCCGGGGCACGCCGCCCGGCTCCTGCTCCCGGTCCGCCACCAGGACCCGCCCCGCGCCGAGCCGCCGCAGCTCGATCGCTGCGGCCAGCCCCGCCGGGCCGCCCCCCACGATCAGCACGTCGACGTTCATGTCACCCGGCCTGCCCGTTCCACCACAGCCGATGGGTCCGTGGCGGGCCCGCCATCGCCCAGCCCGGCGGCCATCAGGCGGGAGACGGTCGCAGCGCAGTAGAAGCCCTGGCACCGGCCGTTCAGCACCCGGGTCCGGCGCCGCAGCCCGTCGGTGTCCGCGGGCGGCACGGTGCTGGCCAGCGCGTCGCGGATCTCGCCGCGGGTGACCCGCTCGCAGTGGCAGACGATCTGGCCGTATTCAGGGTCGGCCGCGATCCGGCCGGCGTCCTGGTAGGGGCGCATGCCCGCCTGGCCGATGTACGGCATGACCGGCGGCCCCGCGATGTCGGCGCGCTCGGTGAGCGGCAGCCCGGCGCCGCCGATCTGGTCGACGAGATACTCGGCGATGCCGAGCGACGCGGACAGGCCGGTGGACCTGATCCCGGCCGCGCAGGCGTAACGCAGGCCGCTGTCCACCCGGATCTGGTAGTCCCGGTGCTCGGTCGCGGCGCGCAGGCCGGCGTAGGTGGCGGTGACCTCCTCGTCGAGCAGCGCGGGGACGATCCGGCGGCCCGGCGCCGAGCAGGGAGGTCAGCCCGGCGGCGGTCGTCGCGGTGTCCGCGCGGTCGTCGATGTCCTGCGCGGTGGGCCCGAGCAGCACGTTGCCGTACACGGTCGGGGCCACGAGCACGCCCTTGGTCTGGGCGGTCGGCACCGGCAGCAGGATCGAGCGCAGCAGCGGCCGCGCGAGCTTGTCGAAGACGATGAGCTCGCCGCGGCGGGGCCGGATCGTGAAGCTGCCGCCGCCGAGCATGGCGTCGACGCGGTCGCCGTCCAGGCCGGCCGCGTTGACCAGCCAGCGGGTGCGGAGCGTGCCGCGGGTCGTCGACAGCAGGTGATGGGAGTCGTCCGCGGCCTGGACTCCAGTGACCCGGGTGCCGAGCATCAGCCGGACGCCGCGCGCACCGCCTCGGTGGCGTAGGCCAGCGGCGTCGTCCACGGGCAGACGATGCTCTCGTCCGGGATCTCGAGCGCGGCCAGCGCACCGGGCCCGAGATGAGGTTCCCGCCGGTACAGATCGTCCCTGGTCACGGCGCGGACCCCGGTGTACCCGTTCTGACCGGCCTGGCCGGCGATCGACGGGAGCGCCTGTTCCTGTTCGGCGGTCCAGGCCACCAGCAGCGCGCCGGTGCGCTCGACCGGAATCCCCGCCCGTGCCGCGTAGTCCCGGAGCAGGGTGCTGCCGCGGCGCAGCAGGCGGCTCTCCAGGGTGCCGGGCACCGCGTCGAACCCGGTGTGCAGGATCGCGGTGTTTGCCTTGGTGGTCCCGGTGCCGACGTCGTTGGCCGCGTCGAGCAGCACCACCGTGAGCCGGTAGCGGGACAGTTCGCGGGCGATAGCCGTGCCCACCACGCCGGCCCCGACGACGGTCACGTCCGCGGTTTCGGGGGGCGTGACCGTCACGGCGACGCCGCCAGGACCGCCTGCAGCCCGGACTCGAACGCCGCCAGCCGCTCGGCGGCCTCGGTCGGCCCGATCCGCGGCTCGATGACCGACTGCACGTCCGCCGGGCCGACCGCCTCCTCCGCGGTGGCCGCGTCCCCGGTCCCGAGCCGGGCCAGCGCGGCCACCCCCAGCGCGGTGGCGTCCGGGGTTCGGCACACCTCGACCGGCAGCTGGAGCAGGTCGGCCTGCGCCTGCAGGAGCAGCCGGGACCGGGTGAGCCCGCCGTCCACCCGCAGCGCGGTGAGCGGGCCGCCGATGTCCGCGGCGACCGAGCGGGCCAGCAGTGCGACCGACGCGGCGAGCCCGTCGATAACGGCCCGGAGCAGGTGCGCCCGGGTTGTGGCCAGGCCGAGCCCGAGGAACGCCCCGCGGGCCTCGGGGCGCCACTGCGGCGCGCCCAGGCCGGCCAGCGACGGCAGGAACGTCACGCCGCCGCTGTCGGGCACCGAGCCGCCGGCCTGGTCAAGCTCCGAGGGCCCGGCCAGCAGGCCGACCTCACCGAGCCAGCGGACGGCGGCGCCCGCGGTGTAAACCTGCCCGTCCAGGCAGTAGCTGGGCGCTCCGCCCAGCCGCCAGGCCACCGAGGCGGCCAGACCGCCGCTGGAGCGCACGGGTTTGGTCCCCGCGGTCACGAGCAGGAACGCGCCGGTCCCGTACGTGCACTTGGCCTGGCCCGCGGCGAAGCAGCGCTCGGCGAGCAGCGCTGCCTGCTGGTCGACCGCCAGCCCGGCCACCGGCAGTGCAGGCCCGAACGCCGTGGTCTCGCCCACGATCCCGGCGCAGTCGGCGACCTCCGGCAGCGCGCCGGGGTCCAGGCCGAACGTCTCGCATGCCTCCGCCGACCACTCGGTCCGGTCCAGGTCAAGGAGCAGGGTGCGGGACGCGGTGGCCGCGTCGGTCACGTAGCCAGCGCCGAGGCGGGCCAGCAGCCACGTGTCGGTGGTGGTGACCACGCCGTCAGGACTGAGATTCTCCCGCAGCCAGGTCATCTTCGGCGCCGCGAAGTACGGGTCGAGCCGCAGCCCGGTGATGGCGGCCAGCCGGCCGGCCGACCCGGCCAGCCGCCGGCACACGCCGGACGACCGCCTGTCCTGCCAGACGATGGCCGGGGTCAGCGGGCGGCCGGTTCGCCGGTCCCAGGCCAGTACGGTCTCGCCCTGGTTGGCCAGGGCAACGGCGTCCGCGGGAATCCGGGCCGCGGCCAGCGCCTGCGCGCCGGCCGCGACCACCGACGCGTAGAGCTCCTCCGGGTCAGCCTCGACGCCGTCGGTGCCCACGGCCCGCACCCGTACCGGCACCTCCCCGCTCCCGAGCACCTGCTGTTCCGGACCCACGACGACGGCCTTTGTCGCCGAGGTGCCCTGGTCGATCGCGAGGACATGCACCGGCTCAGCGCAGCTCCGCGCCGTGCGCGCCCGGCTCGGTCCCCATCGCTTTCGGCTCGGTGAGCCATTGCACGATGTAGACGACCAGGCCCAGGCCTAGGGCTCCGAGCACGTAATACTGCGCGTCCCGGAACTCGCTTGGGCCGATCAGGATGATCAGTTCGTAGGCCAGCCAGACCAGGGCCCCGGCGATGACCGGGATCTCCCACCGTCCGAGCGAGAAGTGGCCTTCCTCACCGCGCCGCCTGCGGCCGACGAGCACGTACAGCACCACCGTGGACGCGTACAGGAGAGCGGGCATGATCGTGGAGGCGGTGAACAGGGTGACCAGCGCCGAGGTGTGCGAGCTCAGCACCAGCGCGATCAGCCCTCCCAGCACCGCGGCGAGGAGCGTCGCCCACGTCGGGCCGCCGGTCGCCCGGGGCACCTTGCTCCAGATCTGGTGACCGGGCAGCCGCCGGTCCCTGGACATGGACCAGATCAGCCGGCCGTTCGTCACCATGATGACCAGCCCGCAGGCGAAGATCGAGATGCAGACCAGGATCAGGAAGAGTTTCTGGACCACGCCGCCGAGCACGTCGTTGACGATGAAAGCGACCGGCGCGCTGCTCGCGCTCACGGCCTTGACCGAGCTCGTGGCGTAGCTGAGCGCGATCAGGAACAGCATGCCGACCGCGCCGGACAGCAGCACCGCGCGGATCATCGCCCGCGGGATGGTCCGGTGCGGGTTGTGGGTCTCCTCGGCCAGGTTGCTCGAGGCCTCGAACCCGACGATGGTGTACGCGCCGAGCAGCGTGGCCAGCATGAACGGCCCCAGCCAGGCGTAGTACCCGGTGGCAGGCACGACTCCGGTAGAGCCCAGGTTCGACCAGTGACCCAGGCCGCGGATCGCGGCGACGATGATCAGCAGCATGGTCAGCCCGACGACCCCGATGATCTCGGTCGCGACCGCGGTGTTGTTGACCCGGGTGGTGATCCTGGTGGACCAGATGATCAGCCCGGCCTGCAGCGCCAGGACCACGAGTGTCTCCAGCGCCGCGCCGGTCGCCGTGTACGCCTGCCCGATCAGTGGCTGGAACGCGACCTGGACGAAGGCGTAGTCGACCGACACCGTGACGATGGTCAGGAACGCGAACGACATCCAGCCGAGCCACCAGCCGACTGCCGTATTGGAGAGCCTGGACCCCCACTGATACGAGTAGCCGGACAGCGGCACCCGGGCGGCCAGGGACCCGTAGACGAGTGCGACCAGCGCCTGGCCGGCGGCGGCGATCAGCCAGGTCCAGATCGAGCGCGGCCCGGCGGTCGTGATCGCGAAGCCGTACGTGGTGAAGATGCCGGTGGTGATCGAGATGAACGAGAATGCCACTGCGAAGGACTCGAAGTGACGCAGTGAGCGGGTGAACTGCTGCTTGTATCCGAAGCTGGGCAGCAGGGCGTCGTCGTCCTGCTGCGTGACGGTGGTCACCTCTGCATCTCCTCCTCAGCGGCTCGCCCTGGGGCGAGGGGTCTGGCTCGCCTGGCGGCGAGGGGTTCAGTTGTCCGCCCGTGGGGCGAGGTTCTCGGGTTCGCCCGGAGCGGGGTTCTGCCTCGCCTGACGGCGAGGTTCTGTTGTCCGCCCGGAGGCGGGTGGTTCTCCGGCCCGGCGCGGGCCTGGTCGGTCGTTATCCGGCGGCGGTCAGCGGCCGTTCCGGGATCGCGGCCCGCAGCAGCCTGACGTCCTCGGCGGCCAGGTTCGCGTAGGCGGCGGCGTTCTCGGCGTCGTCGGTGATGACCGCCGCGACCTGGTCCAGCTCGCACACCCGGCGCACCGCGATCACGCCGAGCTTGCTCGAATCGGCTAGCACATAGCTCTTCGCGGTGTGCGCGATGATCGTGCGGCGGATAACCACCTCCGCCGGGTAGTAATCGGTGAGCCCGGCCTCGGGGTGCACACCGCCCGAGCCGAGGAACGCCCGGTCGGCGTAGAACTCGGCGAAGAAGGCCTCCGCGTGGGCGCCGGAGCACGCGCCGTCGCCGGGCCGGATCTGGCCCCCGCACAGCAGCAGCTCGATGTCGCCGCGGCCGCAGAGCTCCATGGCCGCGGGCACCGAGTTGGTGAGCACCCGGCCCCGGAAGCTGGACGGCAGCGACCGCGCCACCTCGAGCGCCGTCGTGCCGATGTCGATGACGATGGTCTCCTCGGGCTCGACCAGCGAGGCGGCCAGGGCGGCGATGGCCCGCTTGCGCTCGATATGCCGGGTGCTGCGCGCGGCGAAGCTGCCCTCGCTGGACCGGCCGGAAGGCCGGGTGGCGCCGCCGTAGACCCGCTCGAGCAGCCCGGCCCCCTGCAGCCGGCGCAGATCCCGGCGGATGGTCTCGACCGACACGTCGAACTGCCGGGAGAGGTGCTCGGCCGAGACCGCTGCATGCTCGCGGACCTGCGCCAGGATCGCCTGCCGGCGCTGCGTCGGCAGCATTCGCCGCTCCGATCTCGGGTTCCGAAAGGCGAACGGTTATGCCTGTTATTGACTGATGTTGATGCAGTGTTGTTGTGGTGTCAACGGTTCGCCCGCACGCAGAGGTAACAGTTCGGGCACACGGGGAACAGTCCGGGCATCCGCCCGGCAGCGCTCAGCGCCGGCCACTGGTCAGCATCGGCTCATGCCCGCCCCAGCCGGGCAGCCCGGACCGCATGGGCAGCCCGGAGCCGCGCGGCACAGAGCCCGGAGAGCCGCACAGGCACCCAGGTGCAAACGGCCGGATGGCCTTGGCGCTGCGGGCGGAGCCGTGCCTACGGCAGGTGGGCAGGCAGGCCGAACGCGGGGAACAGGCTGGGGTCGACGAAGTTGTGATGCCCGGTGATCCGGTCGCCGGTCACCTCGATGACCTGGATCCCGAACGGCATGTGCCCGCCCTCCGGGTCCTGGCGGTAGGCGCCGAAGGCCGCGCAGCCGTTGGCCTCGGTCGCCACCAGGCGCGAGCCGCGGCAGCCGCAGCCCGGCCCCAGAAACCACTTGCTCATCTCGTCCGGGCCGGTCAGCCAGAAGTCGTACGGCGGCATCGACATGATGGCGTCGTCGCGGAGCAGCGTCACGAGCGAGTTGATGTCGTAGCGCTCGAAGGCGTCCACGTACCGGGTGAGCAGCTCCCGCTGGTCACCGGTGACCACGTCCCCGGCCGGCGTGTCGCCCTCCCGGGCCGACATGGTGGCGCGGGCGCGCTGCAGTGCGCTGTTGACCGACGCCACGCTGGTGTCGAGCAGCTCGGCCACCTCGGATGCCTGCCAGCGCAGCACCTCGCGCAGGATCAGCACCGCCCGCTGCCGGGCGGGGAGGTACTGGAGCGCGGTGATGAACGCCAGGCGCACGGACTCCTTGGCCGCCGCCAGCTCGGCTGGGTCGCCGCTCTCGGGCAGAACCCGGTCATCCGGGATGGGCTGGACCCAGGCGGCCTCGGGGAGCTGGGCGCCGGTGAACGACTCGGTGGTCCAGGCCGGCCCCATGTCCATCGGCCGGGCCCGGCGCTGGCGGCTGCGCAGCATGTCCAGGCACACGTTGGTGGCGATCCGGTACAGCCACGACCGCATGGCTGACCTGCCCTCGAAGCCGTCGATCGCCCGCCAGGCGCGCATCATCGACTCCTGCACGGCGTCGTCGGCGTCGAAGACGGACCCGAGCATCCGGTAGCAGAAGCCGGTGAGCTCGCGGCGGTACTGCTCCAGATCCTCAGCGAGGATCTCGCTGCTGGCGGCGGTAGCGGTACGGCTAGTCATGGTTCGACCCTACTGCGGACCACCGACAGGACGGTGCCGGGCCGCTGCCGCCCCAGCTCAGACGCCCGCAGGCAGGCCCGCCAGCGCCGCCTCCACGACCTGGTCCGAGAGCTCGAAGTCCCTCAGCTCGCCGGCCACGTAGTCGCCGTAGGCGGCGAGGTCGAGCAGGCCGTGCCCGCACAGCGCGGTCAGGATGACCTTCTCCTCGCCGGTCTCCTTGCAGCGCAGCGCCTCCTCGATGCACGCGGCCACCGCGTGGGTCGGCTCGGGCGCCGGGACGATGCCCTCGGTCCTGGCGAAGCGCATCCCGGCCGCGAAGCACTCCGACTGCGGCTTGGCCACGGCCTCGATCAGGCCCAGCTCGTAGATGTGCGACAGCAGCGGGGACATGCCGTGGTACCGCAGCCCGCCCGCGTGGATCGGGTCCGGGATGAACTCGTGCCCGAGCGTGTGCATCTTGAGCAGCGGCGTGAATCCCGCGGTGTCGCCGAAGTCGTAGGCGTAGACGCCCCGGGTGAACGACGGGCACGCGGCGGGCTCGACCGCCCGGATGACCGGGTTCATCCGCCCGGCCAGCTTCTCCCGCAGGAACGGGAACGTCAGGCCGCCGAAGTTGGACCCGCCACCGGTGCAGCCGACGATCACGTCGGGTGTGTCGCCCGCCTGGGCCAGCTGCTTGATCGCCTCCTCGCCGATGATCGTCTGGTGCAGCAGCACGTGGTTGAGCACGCTGCCCAGCGCGTACCTGGTGGCCGGGTCCCCGCCCGCGACCTCGACCGCCTCGCTGATCGCGATGCCCAGGCTGCCGGTGGAGTCCGGGTGCTCCGCGAGCACCGCCCGGCCCGACGAGGTGACGTCCGACGGGCTCGGGTGCACGGTCGCCCCGTAGGTCTCCATCAGCATCTTCCGGTACGGCTTCTGGTCGTAGGAGGCACGGACCATCCACACCTCGAGATCGATCCCGAACAGCGCGGACGCGAACGCCAGCGCACTGCCCCACTGGCCCGCTCCGGTCTCCGTGGTCAGCTTGGCCACACCCTCGGCGGCGTTGTAGTAGGCCTGCGGCACCGCGGTGTTGGGCTTGTGCGAGCCCGCCGGGCTGCCGCCCTCGTACTTGTAGTAGATCCGGGCCGGCGTGCCGAGGTCCTTCTCCAGGCGCCGGGCCCGGTACAGCGGGGTGGGCCGCCACAGCCGGTAGACGTCCAGCACGTCCTCCGGGATCTCGATGTGCCGCTCGGCCGACACCTCCTGCGCGATCAGCGCGGCCGGGAACAGCGGCGCGAGGTCGTCGGGCCCCACCGGCTGCCGGGTGCCGGGATGCAGCGGCGGCGGTGGCGGCGACGGGAGGTCGGCGATGACGTTGTACCACTGCCGGGGCATCTCGGATTCCTGCAGAACGTACTTGACCTGGCGATCCATGGGTGCACTCCCCAGTGGTCAGCAAACGAATCGGACGAATGATCGCAACGCTAGCGGAGACCCGCCGCGCCAGGAAATATCAGGGGCCAGAACGCTGCGGTCAGCGCGGGCTGTCCGGCCACGGTGATGGGCGCCGCTCGGGGGACTGAGCCTGCTCGGGGGCCTGAGCCCGCTCCGGCGGCTGGGCGCCCCCGGGGTACTGGGTGCCGGCCGGGTACTGCCCGCCCGCCGGGTGCTCGGGGCCCGGGGGGAACGGTGCCGTGGCCGCCGAACTCGAGGACCACGCCGCCTGGGTCGGCGCGTAGGACTGGCCGGCCCCGGCCGCCTGCGGCTGCACCTGGCCCGCGAGGACGGGCCGGGTTGCCCGGATCGCCCCGCCGACCGTGATGACCAGCGCCGCCAGCCAGCCCACCCCGGTCCAGCCGAGCGCCAGCGACAGCACGGCGATCGAGCCCTGGTGCGGCAGCTTGTACAGCGCGGCAATGATCAGGGGAAGGAACCATGCGGCCAGGAACGCGATGATGACGAGAACACGCACCACTAGGTCACGACCTTGTCTCGCGAAAGGTTACCTATTCGACCCCATTATTCTCCCGTTCGATGACGTGGGGAAACGATCCGAGACCGGCCCGTGGCCCGCCATACAGCGCGGTCGGGGGAGTCCTGCGGAACATCCGTTCCGGCTGTGCTTGTTGATGCGGGTGGCCAAGCGGGCCGGGAACGGGAGAGGTGAGCCCATGCGCGTGGACTTCTGGAGCGACGTCGTCTGCCCATGGTGCTACATCGGCGAGCACCGGTTCACCCGCGCCCTGGCCGACTTCGAGCATCGCGACGAGGTCGAGGTGATCCACCGGTCCTTCGAGCTCGACCCGTCGATCCCCAAGGGTGGCGGAACCCCAATCCTCGAGGTGCTGGCGGCCAAGTACGGTCTCAGCCCGGCCCAGGCTGAGGAGGCCGAGGCGCGCGTGGCGGGCCTGGCCGCGGCCGACGGCCTGGACTTCACCGTCGAGCGGAAGATGGGCAACACGTTCGACGCGCACCGGCTGGTGCACCTGGGCCGTGAGCACGGCAGGCAGGAACAGATGCTGGAGCGCCTCTTCCGTGCGTTCTTCGGCGAGGGGCAGGCGATCTACGAGGCAGACGTGCTGGTCAGCCTGGCCGCCGACGCGGGGCTGGACCCCGGCCGCGCCAAGCAGGCGCTCGCGGACGGCAGCTACGGCGACGGCGTGCACGCCGACGAGCACGAGGCGAGGTCCTACGGCATCACGGGGGTGCCGTTCTGCGTGCTCGACGGGAGGTACGCCGTGTCGGGCGCCCGGCCAGCGGAGACCTATACGACCGCGCTCCAGCGGGCCTGGGATAGCAGCGCCGCGGCCACCTGACGCGGGACACACCCGCCGGGCCAACCGCTGCGCTACGACCCTCTCGGCCCGCGCACAGGACCCTCTCAGCCCGCGTACAGGTAGCCATTATTTGCCATTGATTTATCTATTTATGCTGTTAACCAGGACTTTTCATGCGCCTTCGGCAGCCATTGCGAGATCGGTTGCGGCGGGGTGACCCGCATGCGATGGTGGGCGGTGAGGTCGAGTTGGGCGGCGGCCGGGCGCATCCTGCTGCCTTGTGCTTAACGATCATCGGCACAGCGTTGCTCATCTGCGGCGTGATGATGCTTTCGTTGGTGAGGCTATGCGACTGACGTCGGGGCATGGCGGACACGGGGTAGCACGCGCAGGCGAGTTCGTGACAATCGGAGCGCTCGGGTGCAGTGTTGCGCTGCTGGCCGTACTCACCGTCAGTCGGCCCGGTCGTCCTGGCCGTGACTGGCGCCGCCGGAAAGGCGCAGCCCAGGCCAGCGAGAACAGCGAGTCCGCCGAGGAATGGCTTGGCCCGCTGCGCGGGCTCGGCGTCAGGCCGGCTGCACAGCGCGATCTCCCAGCGGAGCCAGAACCCGCCCAGGCCCAGCAGGAGCAGGCGGAAGCCGACTGGCCTTCCTACCCGGATCAGCAGACGTACCCAGAGCCCGGGAACTGGGGAGGGCAGCAAGAGCGGACCTGGCTTGGCGGGTCTGATGACGGGGAACGCGCCGACTGGGGGGACAGCGGCAACGAGTGGGATGTCGGGGGTGCGTGGGGCCCCGCTGAGCCGACGGCTGGGCCGGAAATGCCCGCTTGGCCCGATGCGTACCCGCAGTTGCCCGCCCCGAGCGGCTGGATGCCTGAGCCCGCGGGCGGCCCGCGGTTGCCCGCCCCCGGCGACTGGGTGCCCGAGTCCGCGGACGACCCGCAGGCCGGCTATTTAGATGGCCCCCTGCCGCGGTACCTGCCCGCGCCACCTCCGGTCGGTGAACTGGATGCGGGCTACGCCTACGTCATGGGTCCGTCCCCGCCCGAGGCTGACGGATCGTGGGCGGGCGGTCCGTACCTCGTACGTCCGCCCGCTGAGGCAGATCAGCCGTGGCCAGGCAGCCCACTGGCCACCGGTCCGCAGGCCGCACTGCCCGCGGCCGATGGGTCATGGGCAGACAGCCCGGCGGTCACCGGTCCGCAGGCCGCCCTGCCCGCGGCCGATGGGTCATGGGCAGACAGCCCGGCGGTCACCGGTTCGCAGGCCGCCCTGCCTGCCGCGGCCGATGAACGATGGGCAGCTACACAGGCCGCGGCCCCGCAGGCGCCTGAGCCTGGCGTCATTGGGGACGAGGATGACACGTCCCCGCTGCCGGTGATCATCGGCACTGACCCGCCGCCGGACCATCATCAAGATGAGCCGGGCTTCCTTTGCCGGGCCCATGCCCACGTGGGAGCCACCCCTCCCGCGAGGAGCGGCATCTATCTGGCTGCCCCCCATCGACCAGGAGCCAGTTCCCGACTGGGAGCCGCCACCTGGGCTGGAGCCGGTCCAGCAGTGGGAGCCGGCCCAGCAGTGGGAGTCCCCGGGAGCCGTCGGCCTGGATCACGGGGCAGCCACCGGATCCGGCCCCGCCGGCGGCGCCCACCCGCCGGGATCGGCCACTTCGCCCGCTGGGCTCGCGCAGGAGAAGATGGAGCAGATCAAGGAGCTCTACCTGACCGCCGAGGCGATCGGGGAAGACGCGCTCACCAAGCACTTTGAGCTGCTGAGCCAGCGGCAGCGCGACCTGATCCGCGAGTTCTTCGAAGAGGCCGGCCTGGGATCAAGCGGATCGACGGAACTCGGCGGCGACTCCGCACCAGATGGCGCGCCCCTGCCCGGGTAGGGCCGGCCGACAGGCCATCCCCGGCCAGGGCTGCCGTCAGCCTGGCTGGTCCCAGGCCAGCCGGAACATCGCGACCAGCCGGTCCGCGTCCGCCTCGCTGATCTCGATGAGGTCCGCTCCCACCTCGCCGTACTCCCACTGGACGATCGCCGAGTCAGGCTTCCAGGTG
This sequence comes from uncultured Actinomycetota bacterium, assembly GCA_963739645.1. Taxonomy (GTDB): domain Bacteria; phylum Actinomycetota; class Actinomycetes; order Streptosporangiales; family Streptosporangiaceae; genus JASHPR01. The sequence continues at coordinate 89,328 of CAVUBM010000080.1, read as the reverse complement.
AGGTCCCGACGCAGAGTCTCATCAACCGGGCCAGCCGCAGCGTACCTGCGCCGCGCCAGCCCGGACGGGCTCCGGGCCGTGCGGCCGGCGCCGACGATGGCAAAGTACGTCATCTCGCCCGCCATGTCCTACTGACCGTTCTTGCGGTAGTCGGGGATGGAGGCCGCCCCGGGCGGCAGGGGCACCACAGCCGACGTCTTGGCCTGAATGGCCCGCAGTTGCACCCGCTCGGCGGGCGGCGTGGCCGGGTCCGTGATCCGCCGGTAGGAGCGCTGCGTGCGCTGCTTGGCATCCCAGCTCGACGATGTGTGGAACTGCACTTCGAAGGCCAGGTCGTGCGCGGGATCACGCCAGCGGGTGCTGATGCCTTTGTGCTCGGGGTTCCTCCAGCTGTTCCGTCGGGCTTCCAGCTCAAATCCCTGGCTCTTGAGCCTGCTGTGGACCTGCAGGGTTGAGTCCGAGTAGGCGTCGTTCTCGAAGATGTACGCGTACCGGATGCCGTCGTGGATCTCATGCGAGAGCTCTTCGGCCGTCTTGTCCGGGTGCCGCGAGATCAGGTCAGCAAAGCTCTCCTTGAAGCTGTCCGGGGTCTTGAGAGCGTAGTTCTCGGTGTCCGGCAGCAGCTGCCCTCGCTCGAGCTGGGCCTCGATGCGGCGCATTGCGGGAGTCAGTCCGCTGTGGCCATAGCCGCCGAACACGTTCTTGCCCTCAGCCGCGCTGTACCGGCTCAGAGCGGTATCGGCGATCTGGCTTTGCATCGGCGTGAGGTACCGGCCGTTCCACTCCCACGATCCATCCGACCCGTATCGGGCCTCATCACTGCTGGGCCCCTGTTTGAGGTCGGGCGCGGTGTGGTGGACGGTCTCGGTCGCGAGCCTGGTCTCCATCCGCTCGGGGGTGACCACGCCGGCGCGGTCGGCCGAATCCGGGGCCGGGATGGTCCGCCACTCGCCGGTGTTCTCCGGCTCAGGGGCGGTTCTCCACTCACCCGTGTTCTCGGGTTCGAATGTGCTGCTCAATCCGGGTGCGGAGGGCGGTGCGGCCGGGCTGTCGGGTGCAGAGGTCCAGGGGGCCGCAGCGACGGGTTCGGCCGGACCCAGTCCGGCCTGCCCGTCGGGCTCCGGAGCCCACGCGGGCGCGGCGACGGGTTCCGGGAGGGCCCACGGCGGTGGGGCGTCAAGCCCGGGTTCCGGGGAACGCTCCGGCTGGCTGTCGGGCGCCCATGGGGGTGCGGCCGCGGGTTCGGGCTCAGGGGGCCAGTCGGGTGCCAGGCCGTCGGGCTTGGGAGTCCAGGAGGCAGGGTCAATCCCGGGCATGGGAGCCCGCTCGGGCGCAGGGATCAGGTCCGGTGTGCCGCTGGACACGGGTGCGGAAATCCAGCCGGCCGCGACGTCCGGTTCGGGCGACGGGGCTAGCTCAGGCTGGCTGTCGGGTTCGGTGGTCCAGGGGGCTACGGCATCGGGCTCGGGTGCGGGGGTTCGCGCGGATGCACCGTCGGCTCCGGAGGTGGACGTCCATCCGGCCGGGGCGTCCGGTTCCGGCAGAGGAGCCAACCCGGCCAGGCTGTCGGCCTCTTGGGCGCCTTCCCATCCTCCGGTGCTGTTCCGGTCAGCCGGGCTGCGCCAGTCCGCCGCGCTGACTTTCCCGTCGGCAGGGCCCTGGCCGTTGAAGGCGTTGGGGCCCGCAGGATCGGCTCCCTCCGTCCGGAGCGCGCTAGCGTCCCGCTCGGCCGGGAACGTGCCCGCGGCTGGCTCGGCCGGGAGCGCCCGTGCGCTTGGCTCGGCTGGGAATGCGCTTGCGTCCGGCTCGGCCCGGAATGCGCTTGCGTCCGGCTCGGCCGGGAATGCGCTTGCGTCCGGCTCGGCTGAGAGCGTGCCTGCGGCTGAGTCGCTTAGCAGCGTGCCTGCGGTCCGGTCAGCCTGGAGCGCATCCGGAGCTTGCTCGGTCCCGAAGTGCTCTGTCCCGAGGTGCTTGGCCTCGCCGTTGCCGTCACGTTCGTAGCCCTGCACCGGCAACTCAAGATCCTTCAACCGGGCGACCGATGCCTTGCGGCTGAGGTCGTCGTTGTAGGGGGACGACGGATGCCCGGCGGGCAAACGCTCCAGGCGCTGCCTCAGATCCACTAGCGAACCGCGCTCCGGCCGCTCCGCCGTCCGCGGCGGATCGTGCGGCTGCGGTGCCTCCTGTTTACGCGCGTGCACCTCGGTGAGCTGGTCCCACCGATCCTGCGCCCCTGGCATCGCGATGTCTCCCGCACGTTGATGGCGAGGTCAATCGTAGTCGCCACCTACGTCACGCATCTTGTGAAGTGTGCCCCCATACGGGGTTCTGGTGTTCTGGACTAGGCCGATAAGGGGGCATGTGACCGCTCTGGCCTGGCTTCCGTACCTCGTGGACGGGCCACAGGTTGGCGGCCTACGCTGCGGGCATCGCAGTTCGCCCGCAGCATCGGGAGGCACCTTGGACATCACCCAGCTGATCCTCGATGACCACCACGAACAGCGGCGGCTCTTCGCGATCCTGGAGCAGATCGACCGGTCCGACACCACCACCCTGCGCGACATCTGGGCGCGGCTGGCGGCGTTCCTGGAGCTGCACGCCGAGGCGGAGGAGGAGATTTTCTACCCCCAGTTGCTCCGCGTGGGCCAGCGCGCGGGCCGTATCGGCGTGACGGAAGAGGAAACGCTGGACGCCATCCACGACCACAACGACATCCGGGACGCCGTGGCCGCGGTCGCGGATCAGGAGGTGGGGAGCGACGGATGGTATGCGGCCGTGGCGGCCGCGAACCTGGCCAACAGCGACCACATGGGCGAGGAGGAGCGCGAGGGCCTGACCGACTTCCGCCGGGAGGCGAGCCTGCAGCTCCGCCACGAGCTGGCTGTGGCGTTCGCGGCCTTCGAGGCGAGGCATTTCGCCGGCGTCCAGCCGGTGGACAAGGATCCCGCCGAATATGTGCGCCGGGCAGAACAGGCCGGACGCCCGCCGTCCGGTTCACTCGGCATCGGCAGCCTTAAGGGCCAGTGACACCTGAGCCACACGCCGGGACAGCCGTGGCCGTGCACCCGCAGGCTGCCGCGCACCCCGCAGGCTGCCGCGCACCCGCGCTCGGCGGGCGATTTACCGCAGACTGCCCGGGGTCACCCGCCCGGTAGTGTCGGGTATGTGCGCGGGGTGTCCTTCGACCGGGCGGCCGGTTTCTACGACGCGACGCGGGGTCTGCCGGACGATGCCCGCGACAGCCTCACCGACATCCTGGCGGCTGAGCTCGCCGGGCACGGCCGGTGCCTGGAGATCGGTGTGGGAACCGGGCGGATCGCGCTGCCCCTGCACCAGCGCGGCGTCGCGCTCGCGGGTGCTGATATCTCCCCGGAGATGCTGAAGCGCCTCGTCGCCAACGCCGGGGGACAGCCACCGTTCCCGGTCATGCTCGCGGATGCCACCATGCTGCCGCTGGCCACCGCCTCGTTCGGAGCCGTGCTGGCCAGCCATGTCCTGCACCTGATCCCGCCGTGGCGGGCGGCCGTGGACGAGGCCGTGCGCGTGCTGCGGCCCGGAGGTGTGCTGCTGGCCGACTTCGGCGGCGGTGCCCCGGCTCCCTGGAACCGCCGGAGCCGGGAGCTGCTCAACCGCCGCGGCATCTACCTCGTCCGGCCTGGTGTGTCGGATCCTGACGCCGTCGCGGCCCACCTGGGCGAACCGGTGTCCGTGCGCTCACTGCCACCGGTCACGATGACTGTCCGGCGGAGCCTGAGCCAGGACCTCGACGAGTGGGAAGGCCAGATGCACGCCTGGACCTGGCCGTATACCCGCGAGCAACTGCGCGCGGGCTGTGCTGACATCCGGGCCTGGGCGGCCGACGATAACTGGCCGCTGAATCAGGAGTTCGAGCTGGAACGGACGATCCAGTGGTGGGTCTTCGAGCGCCCGGCGATCACGGCCAGAGGCTCTTCAGGTTGACCACGACGCCCTCCTGGCTGCTGCGGGCGATGATCACCACGGCCTCCTCGGTGCCCGGGTTCTCCTCCCGGTGCGGCACGTAGGGCGGCACGAAGATGTAGTCACCCGGCTCTGTGTTGAGCCGGACCTCCTGGTCGCCCTCGGCGAAGACGAACGCCGGGTTCCCGGACAGCACGTAGATCGCGGTCTCGGTATCACCGTGATGATGGTCGCCGGAGTTGGTGCCGGGAGCCACGTGGGTCTGGCCCATCCAGACCTTCTCCGAGCCGACGATCTTGCCAGAGACGGCCTCCAGCCGGGTCATACCCGGGGTCTGCCGGGTATCGCCGCTCAGCTCGCCGCGGCGGACGTGCATGAGGCGCCCGTGCCAGGCCTGGTCGGTCATCGCGGCCTCCCTGCTCGCGGCGCGCGGGCGCCGTTTCCTGCCGCGCCCGCAGCGTATGGTCCCAAGACGCCCCTATCCTCTCGCACCCGGGCGCTGGGGCGTCGGCACGGTCAGCCCTGCTGGACGATCACGAGCCGGTTGGCGTCCTGGTCCCGGAACGCGAACATCGGCGGGACTCCGGGCCAGCGAAGGACCTCTGGGTCCGCGTCCACGCCCCGGGCTTGGAGCGCTGCATGGTCGGCATCGGCGTCGCTGGTCGTGAGGCGGATGCCGGTGTCAACCCCGGCGGCCGCTCCCTCGCGCGAGGGAACCAGCGCGATCGTCGCGGCCGCACCGGGCGGCGCCACCTCGATCCAGCGCCCCTCGCCCATAGGGACATCCAGGCGCTTTTCGAAGCCCAGCTTGCTGGTGTAGAACTCAACCGCGCGGTCCTGGTCGGTGACGGGCACGCCTATCGTCCGCACGTCGGTGATCTGTGTCTTGGTCTCGCTGGTCATCGTGTTCCCCTCGGGTGAGAAGACTGCTGTGGCTCGGTTCGGGTCAGGAGTTGTACATCAGCGACCCGGGGGTGGTGAGCAGGTCGCCGGTCTCCAGCCAGGTCTTCAGGCCGGAGAGGATCATCGGCCAGCCGCCGTAGAGCTGGGAGTTCGCGTCCTCGCGCAGCTCGTCGTGGGTGACGGTCAAGCGGCAGGAGTCGCCGACCGGCTCGATCTCCCAGGTGACCCGGGTGGGTCCCTCGGCCTTCACATCCTCGCCCCACAGCGCGGTCATCCGCTGCACCAGCCGCCGGGGCGGGTCGATCTCGAGGTTCTCTCCCTCGCCGAGCAGCCCGGGCGCGCCCGGGTGGCTCATCTCGAACCGGGAGCCTGGCGTCCAGTCCGACTTGACCCGCATGCCGAACTGGTACTTGGCGCGGGTCTCGCTGTCGGTGATCGCCTCCCAGAGGTGCTCAGGCGTGGTGCGGATGTAGATCTCGAATACCTTCTCCATGGTCGCCTCCAGATTGCTTTTGAGATCAGTGAGTGCGGTCGCCCAGGGTTCGGCGTACTTGCTTACCCACCGGTCGTGGATCAGCCGGATCGGGACCGGGTTCAGGAAGTGGAGCTTCTCGCGGCCGCGGCGCCTGGTCACCACCAGGCCCGCCTCCTCAAGCTGCCGCAGATGCTTCATCACGCCGAAGCGCGTCATCGGGAAGCGCTCCTCCAGCGCGCTCAGCGTCTGCCCGTCCTCGCGGAACAGCTCGTCGAGCAGGCTCCGCCGGGTCGGGTCGGCGAGTGCCTTGAACACCGGATCCATGCTGCGATAATAGGTGACCGTTTGGTCACATGTCAACGACGACCCTGCTCAAGGCCGGTTGGGCACAGGTGTATTGGTGCGGCCGGGCGTCGGATGCCGGCCGCGCGTGCAGTACGCCGGGCGGGCGGATATCGGCAGCGAGGGGCGGGCGCGGCCGACGGCCAGGGCGTCAGCGATCTTGGTCGTGACGGTCGCGGGATCTGAGCGGATCTGCCTGGGCGAGAAGTGCAGGACCAGGATTCCCTGGCTGATCATCTCGGCGTGCCGCTTCATGGTGCGCTCCCAGTCGGCCGGCCGCAGGTGCCACTCCCGGGAATCGATCTCCACGGCCACACCCGCATCCGCCCACCAGGCGTCGGCAACCGCGAGGAAGCTCCCGTCGGCCCGGGTGAGGCGGGCATTGAACATCGGCATGGGCAGCCTGGCTCGCTTGATCAGGTCCCGGAACTCTGCCTCAGCCACCGACCGGACCCCGTCGGCGACTTCGGCCAGCACCTGGCGCAGCCGCGCCGAACCCCGGGTCTCGCCCAGCCGCAGCTCGTCGAGCAGCATCTCCGGCATGCACTCACGTCGCTGCACCGCCCCCGCGACCAGAGCCCGCACCTCGCTCAGGTCGTTCAGGCTGCGCGCCGCGTCGGCCAGCGCCCGGTAGACGAGCGCATACGACCGCCTGCCGTCGATGAACTGCCCCGGCATCCGCGTCGTGCGATGGATGGTGACGACGGCCGACGCTCCTGGGCCGCCGCGACGCGGGCACGAGGACGTCGATGCGGCGCGGTTCCGGGGTGACGGACGCCAAGGACCCGCAGCGCAGCCGGGCCGGTGAGACGCTCTCCGGTCCGGCATATAAGAGCGCGGCCATGTCCTTCTGCTCGGCGCTTGGGCGACCGGTATCCGCGACATAGACGGCGGGAAGCATCCGCTGCCATGGGCCACCCGGCCGGGCGCAATGCTTCAGTGCGGACTGGGTCACTCCGCAGGAGAAAGCCTGCTGCCTGGAGATGACGTTATCTTGCGCTCGCAAGATGCCCGCCAGGTCTCCTCGTTTGAATCCCGTGTTGCCAGGCATGTCGGCAGCGTCCCATCTTCATCCGACAATGGCGCCGCCCGTCCTCCCGCCCCGTGGATGTACCGGAAGGGTCGTAATAGCGACCCTTCCGGTACATCCACGGGGGTCAGGCACCCGCCGCATCCAGACGCGGGTGACAGGGGTGGCGAGAGTGACTGCTGGGGCGGACAGGAGGCGGGCGGCGGAGAGGCTAGCCGCGGAGTGGGCCTGAGTGCCTGGGCTGGCAAGAGCGACTGGTGCGGGATAGCGCGGAGCGTTGGCGCAGGCCGGCCGGGGGAACTGGCGAAGCGGGTAGGGCGCGAGGGTCAGGCGGGAGGGTGAGCGCGGCTGGCCGGCCTGCCCGCGGCCTGGCCTGCGCTGCTCGGCTACAACCGGGTGACCGCCCGGCCCACCGCGTCGGTGGTGGTGACCTGCGGCGACGATCCGCTCATCGCCTGCGGCGACTACCACGCCGGGCGCAGCGCCGTGTTCACCGCAGGCTGCGCGCCGCACTGGGGCCCGCCTGCGTTCATGGACTGGCCCGGGTATGGCCCGCTGTGGTCGAATCTCATAGCGTGGCTAGCCCGCGCTGACGGGTAGCTTTCCGGTCCTGGCCGATCCGGCGGAAGGAGCGCTCATGCTCGTGGCCGGTGTGGACTCCTCGACCCAGTCCACCAAGGTCGTGCTGTGCGAGGCCGGGGACGGCACCGTGGTCGGCCGGGGCAGCGCGCCGCACCCGGCGGGCACCGAAGCGGACCCGGCCGCCTGGTGGGCGGCGCTGCAGCAGGCCGGTGACGGCCTGCTCGCCCGGGCCGGCGCGGTCGGTGTGGCCGGGCAGCAGCACGGCATGATCGTCCTGGATGAGGCCGGCGAGGTGATCAGGCCCGCGCTGCTCTGGAACGACCTGCGGTCGGCGGCGGCCGCGGCCGAGCTGACCGGTGAGCTGGGCGGCCCGTCCTGGTGGGCGGGCCACACCGGCAGCGTGCCGACCGCGTCGTTTACCGTGACCAAGCTGCGCTGGCTGGCCACCCGCGAGCCGGCCAGCGCCGAGCGCGCGGCCGCCGTGCTGCTGCCGCACGACTGGCTGACCTGGAAGCTCCGCGGCGGCGGCCCGGGCGGAGACGGTGCGACGCCCGGGATGGTGACCGACCGCGGCGACGCGTCCGGCACCGGGTACTTCGCGACCCCGGCCGGGACCTGGCTGCCCGACCTGGCCGAGGCGGCGGTCGGGCATCCGCTGCGGCTGCCCCGCGTGGCGCAGCCGGGCGAGACCGTGGGTGAGACCGCCTGGGGCGCGGCGGTGTCGGCCGGGACCGGGGACAACATGGGCGCCGCGCTGGGCCTCGGGCTCCGGCCCGGCGACGTGGCGGTGTCGATCGGCACCTCGGGCACGGCGTTCGCGGTCAGCGAGGTGCCGGCCGACGACCCGTCCGGCGCGGTGGCCGGGTTCGCCGACGCCACCGGGCGGTTTCTGCCGCTGGTGTGCACGATCAACGCCGGCCTGGTGCTGTCCGCGACCGCGTCGCTGCTGGGCACCGACCTCGACGGGCTCTCCGCGCTGGCGCTGGCCGCCGAGCCCGGTGCGGGCGGGATCACGCTGCTGCCGTACCTGGACGGCGAGCGGACCCCGGACCGGCCCGATGCGACCGGGGTGCTGCGCGGCCTGACCACGCGCAACGCCAGCCGCGAGAACCTCGCCCGGGCCGCGGTCGAGGCTGTGGCAGCCTCGCTGGCCGACGCGGCCGACCGGATCGCGCTGGCCTGCGCCCCCCGGCCAGGCGCGGGCGGCGAGTCCCCGCGGCGGGTGCTGCTGATCGGCGGCGGGGCCAGGTCGGCCGCGGTACGCGAGCTCGCGCCTGGCATCTTCTTCTCCCCGGTCGTGGTGCCCGAGCCCGAGGAGTACGTGGCGCTCGGCGCCGCCCGCCAGGCCGCGTGGGCGCTGGCCGGGACGCCGGAGCCGCCGGACTGGCCGGCCCGGCCCACCGCCGACTACACCGGCCCGGCCCAGCCGGACATCAGGGAGCGCCACGCGGCGCTCCGCGACGACACCGCTACCTGGAAGGAAGGGACCGGCCAGTGAGCACCGATCGCTACGCACCCACCCCCGCCGACCGATTCTCGTTCGGGATCTGGACCGTTGGCTGGCAGGGCGTGGACGTCTTCGGAACCGCGGTGCGGCCGCCCATGCCCGCCGAGCGCGCCGTGCGCAAGCTGGCCGAGATCGGCGCGTACGGCGTGAACTTCCACGACAACGACGTGTTCGACTTCGACGCGACCAGCCAGGAGCGGGACGAGCGGATCTCCGCCTTCCGCAAGGCGCTGGACGAGACCGGCCTGGCCGTGACCACCGCGACCACGAACCTGTTCTCGCACCCGATGTTCCGGGACGGCGGGTTCACCGCCAACGACCGGGACGTGCGCCGGTTCGCGCTGGCCAAGGTCATGCGCAACCTCGACCTGGCCGCCGAGCTCGGCGCCAAGGTCTACGTCTGCTGGGGCGGCCGGGACGGCGCCGAGTCCGGTGCGGCCAAGGACGTGCGGGCCGCGCTGGACCGGTGCAAGGAGGCATACGACATCCTGTGCGGCTACGTGCTGGACCAGGGCTACGACCTGCGGTTCGCGCTCGAGCCCAAGCCGAACGAGCCCCGCGGCGACATCCTGCTGCCCACCGCCGGGCACGCGCTGGCGTTCATCACCGAGCTCGAGCACCCGGAGCTGGTCGGCCTCAACCCCGAGGTCGGGCACGAGGAGATGTCCGGGCTCAACTACGCGCACGCGATCACCCAGGCGCTGTGGCACGGCAAGCTGTTCCACATCGACCTGAACGGCCAGCACGGCCCGCGCTACGACCAGGACCTGCGGTTCGGCGCGGGCAACGCGCGGGGCGCGTTCTGGGTGGTGGACGCGCTCGAGGCGGGCGGGTACGCCGGGCCGGTGCACTTCGACTTCAAGCCGCCGCGCACCGAGGACGACGACGGGGTCTGGGTCTCGGCGTCGGCGTGCATGCGCAACTACCTGATCCTGCGGGAGAAGGTCCGCGCGTTCCGGGCCGACCCCGAGGTGGCCGAGGCGCTGCGCGCGGCCCGGGTGGCCGACCTGTCGCTGCCGACGCTCGCCGACGGCGAGACCTGGCGTGACATCCGCGGCTTCAGCCCGGACGCCGTGGCCCTGGGGGAGCGGGGCATGGGCTTCGAGCGGCTGGACCAGCTCGCACTCGAGTACCTCTACGGGGTCCGGTAGCGCGTCTGCTCCCCCGTCCCGCCGACCGCCGCGGCGATACGGCCGGCCTCAGCCCACCGCTGCACCCCTGTGGTGACTGGGCTAGAGCTGGCACATGGGGCGCGGGGGGGGCGTAATGGCCAATGTTTTTCAGTTCCGGGGTTTCAGCCTGCCGCCCCGAGGCAGGTCTAGTGACTCCATGCGTTACGGCGTCCCGGGCATCGGGCGCGCCGCCGGCGGGTATCTCACCGGCGTGGCCACCCCGCCGCCATGGTGCTTGACCATGACCCGGAGCGCGACGCCGGGATCGCCGGTCACCCAGCACGTGATGCCGCGCGGCCCGGCACGGCACGCAGCGAGCCGAGACACAAGATGGGAATGATGTCATGACCACAACGGGACAGCAGCCCGAGACGCCTGGGGCTGGCCACGGTCCGCGACCGGGTGGCCCTGGTCACCGGCGGCACGCGCGGCATTGGCGCCGCGATCTGCCGCCAGCTCGCCGCCGAGGGCAGCCACGTCGCCGCCGGGTACTGGCACGGCCGGGAGAGCGCGGAGAAGTTCATCGAGAGCATGGCCGCCGAGTACCCCCAGCAGCGGATCACCGTGCACGAGGGGAACATCGGGGCGCCCGACGACTGCCGCCGCGTGCTCGGCGAGGTCATCGACCAGCACGGCCGGCTGGACATCCTGGTCAACAACGCCGGGATCTCGATCGACCGGACCGTGGCCAAGATGACCGACGACGACTGGCACAAGGTCATCTCGGTCAACCTGTCCGGCGCGTTCTTCATGGCCCAGGCGGCCGCTGACCACATGATCGAGCGCGGCACCGGCCGGATCATCAACGTATCCTCGGTGATCGGGGAGACCGGCAACATCGGCCAGGTCAACTACGCGGCCTCCAAGTCCGGGCTGTTCGGCCTGACCAAGTCGCTGGCCCGGGAGGTGCTGTTCCAGCTCGGCCGGGCCGACCGCCCGGTCGGCGACGGGATCGGGCTGACCGTGAACGCGGTCACGCCCGGCTTCATCGCCACCGACATGCTGGCCAGCATGCCCGAGAAGGCCCTGGACCGGGTGCGCGGGCAGATCCCGGTGGGCAGGCTCGGCCGTGCCCGAGGAGATCGCCCGGGTGGTCGGGTTCCTGGCCGCTGATCAGTCCGCCTACATCACCGGGCAGGTCTGGGCCGTCAACGGCGGCCTGGACATGTGACCGCCTGGTACCGGCGGCCACGTCAACAACAGGAGGTTTGCCAATGAGCCCGCGGGAAGCGGCCTGGGATGCCGCGACTGAGGCGAGCGAGGTGCTCGCCCCGGAGGCCGGCCTGTTCGCCGGGATGGATACGGCCGACTTCGGCCGGTCGGTGCTGTCCGTGATGGCCCGCGCCGCCACCCGCCCCGACCAGGTCGCCGGGGCCTGGCTGCAGTTCGGCAACGCGATGGCCCGGGCCTGGCCGGTGGCGGCCGCCCGCTGGTTCGGGTCTGACCTGGAACCCCCCGTGCCCTCGACGCGAAGGACCGGCGCTTCGCCGACCCGACCTGGGACGGCAACCCGGCCTTCTTCGCGCTGCGGCAGGCCTACCTGGCCAGGCCGGCGGCTCGGCGAGGAGCTGCTGGCGGCCGGGGAGGGCGACGCCATGGCCGACCGCAAGGCCCAGCTGGCCATGGGCTTCGTGTTCGACGCCCTGGCGCCGACCAACTTCCTGCTCACGAACCCGGCCGCGCTGAAGAAGGCGTTCGAGACCAGCGGCAACAGCGTGCTGGCCGGGGCGGGCAACTTCCTCGACGACGTCGTGCACAACCACGGGCGGCCCCGCCAGGTCGACACCACCGGCTTCGAGCTGGGCCGCAACCTCGCGGCCACCCCGGGGAAGGTGGTGTTCCGCAACGAGCTGATGGAGCTGATCCAGTACACGCCCCAGACCAAGCAGGTGCGCTCGGTCCCGGTGCTGGCCAGCCCGCCCTGGATCAACAAGTACTACGTCATGGACCTCGCCCCGGACCGGAGCTTCCTGGAGTGGGCGGTGAAGCACCGGCGCACCGTGTTCGCGATCTCCTACCGCAACCCGGACGCCTCGATGAGCGACGTCACCCTGGACGACTACCTCATCAACGGCCCGAAGACGGCGCTCGACGTGATCTCCGACATCACCGGCTCGCCCAAGATCGACATCGTCGGGCTCTGCCTGGGCGGCTCCCTGACCGCGATGCTCGCGGCCTACCTGGCCGCTACAGGGGATACCCGCCTGGGAGCCGTTACGCTACTCAACACCCTGGTCGACTACGGCGAGCCTGGTGTCCTGGGTGCGTTCACCGACGAGAAGACCGTCTCCCGGCTGGAGAAGGAGATGGCGCGCACCGGGGTCATGGAGGGCTCGCAGATGGCGGGCACGTTCGACCTGCTCCGGGCCAACGACCTGATCTTCAGCTACGTGGCGTCGAACTGGCTCATGGGCCAGAGCCCGCCCGCCTTCGACATCCTCGCGTGGAACGCGGACAGCACCCGGCTGCCTGCCGCCATGCACAGCTTCTGCCTGCGCTCGCTGTACCTGCGCAACCAGCTGGCCAGGGGCGACATGGAGCTGGCCGGGCAGATCCTGTCCCTCGGCGACATCAAGAGCGACACCTACGTGGTGGGCGCGATCAACGACCACATCGTGCCCTGGGAATCGTCCTACCGGGCCACCGAGCTGCTGGGCGGCACGGTCAGGTACGTGCTGTCCAGCGGCGGCCACATCGCGGGCATCGTCAACCCGCCCGGTCCGAAGGCCTGGTACGAGGCGGGCGAGCACAACCCGCCGAGCACGGCCCAGTGGCGGGACGCGGCCGAGCGGCACGCCGGCTCCTGGTGGGAGGACTGGGTCACGTGGGCCGACACCCGGGCCGGCCGCCTCATCGCGCCGCCGCCGATGGGCAGCGACCGCTACCCGGCGCTGGGCGACGCACCTGGGGAGTACGTGCGGGGCTGACCTGGTCACGGGGCTGAGGCCGCCCGCTTGCCCCGCCGGGCGCGGGCTCGTTTGGCAAAGCTCCCGTGTGGATGGTATAGTTACCACGTACCCGACGAAGAGGAGACAGAACAATGACCGACTTCACCACCAGCGGCAAGGAACTGCAGGGCCAGATCCTGGACACGATCCGCAAGAGCCAGGAGACCATGACCGACGCGATCCGGACCTGGGCCAGCACCGTCCAGTCGATGACGCCGTCGCTGCCCGTCCCGTCGGCGCCGTTCGCCGACAGGCTGCCCAAGCCGGCCGATGTCGTGGCGAGCGCCTACGACTTCGCCGAGCAGCTGCTGGCGCAGCAGCGGAAGTTCGCCGAGGACGTGGTCGAGGCCACCGCCCCGGTGCTCACCGCCAAGAGCGACGCCCGCCCGGCCAAGAGGCGCCTCGTCAGCCAAGTGACCTCATCGTGCGCGGCAGGCCGGGTCAGCCCGGTTTGCCGCGCACGAGCACTGCTACTCAGCCCTCGTAGTCAGCCCGCATGTCAGCCTTGATAGTCAGCGCAGTGGCACCACGTCCTACCAGCCGGCGAGGCGAGCCGTGACCGATCCGTGGACGGCCCAGACGGAGGCGCTCGGCGCCTACATCCGCAGCCAGCGCGAGCTGGCCCATCTGTCGCTGCGCCAGATGGCGGAGCTGACCCGCCTGTCGCACCCGTACCTGAGCCAGGTCGAGCGCGGCGTGCACCAGCCGTCGGTGCGGGTGATCAAGGCGATCGCCGAGGCGCTCAACGTGTCCGTGGAGACCATCCTCGCGCAGGCGGGCCTGTTCAGCGGCGAGGAACCGCCGCCGAGACCAGGACGACGAGGCCCCGGCCGCTCAGCAGGTGGCCGACGTGATCAAGGCCGACCCGCGGCTCACCGAAGCGCAGAAGGCGGCGCTCATCGCCGTCTACGCCAGCATGCTCACCGATGACGAGGACGCAGCGGGCGGGGGCCGCGCCGGTCCCTAGAGACGCGAACCCGCGGGGTGCAGGCCGAGGAACTCGATGATCAGGTCCACCTGGCAGGCCAGCATGGGCATCCCGGGCACGGTCACGCAGCCGCGGTTCCCGGCCTCCTCCAGCAGCCGGGTCCGCGGCAGGCTCGTGACGATGTCGCAGACGACGGTGCCTGGCGCCAGCCGCTCGGCCGGGACCGGCAGCGGGTCGCCGGGCTTCATGCCCAGCGGTGTCGCGTTGATCACCAGGTCGTGACCGGCGGGGTCCGGCGGGCCGGTGCCCGCGGTCACCCCCGGGATGTTCGCGGTTAGCCCCGCGGCGAGCTGCCCGGCAGGTCCCGGGGTGCGATCAGCGAGCGTCAGTGACGCCGCTCCCGCGGCGGCCAGCGCGTAGGCGATGGCCCGTCCCGCCCCGCCCGCGCCGACGAGCAGCGCCCGGCGGCCTGCGGGCTCAATCCCGGCCCCGCGCAGCCCCGCCACGAACCCCTCGCCGTCGGTATTGGTGCCCGTCAGGTCTCCGCCGGCCTCGCGCCGCACGGTGTTCACGGCGCCGATGAAGCGGGCCTGCCCGGCCAGCCGGTCCATTACGGCCACCACGGCCTGCTTGTGCGGCATGGTCACCCGCGTCCCCGGTTCCTGATGCAGCCGGCGCCGGGCTGGTCATCGCGCTGTCCCGGTATGGCACAACGGCCACCTTATGGCCGGCCGCCGCAGGGGCCAGATCGGGTCGGCCAGGCCGCGGGTCGACCACTGCGACCTGGCCGCGCTACTGTCCGGGCTGAGCGGCCCGGTGATACCAGGGAGGTTTGACCGATGAGCGGTGACCAGCTCCCGGATTACGACGAGCTGACCGGCGGCGACGGCAGGCCGGATCGCTCGACCTGGGGCCTGTTCGGCGAGGCCGACGAGGTCGGCACCCTCAATCTCATCGGCCCTGGCCAGGTGGCCGCCGCCGCCACGCTCGTCCGGCACGGCCGGGTCTTCCCGCTGAACTGGGACGTCGACAAGCCGTCGCCCGCGGTCCTGGGCCCGCGCAGCCCCGTTCACACCGTGCTCACGTCGCCCCGCGGCAAGGACGACTACTACGACGCCTTCTATCCGCAGGCGTCCAGCCAGTGGGACTCGCTCTCGCACGTCTGTCACCCCGACGTCGGCTACTACAACGGGGTGCCCGCCGAGCAGACCTCCGGGTTCTCCGGCCACCGGCTCGACATCCAGGCCTGGGCCCGGCGCGGCATCGCCGGCCGGTTCGTGCTCCTGGACATCGCGCGCCACCGGGAGCGCACGGGCCGGCCGCTTGATCCCGGCACCCGGGAGGCCATCGGCACGGCCGACCTGGACGAGGTCATGCGGGCGCAGGGGGTGGCCAGCGCGGCCGGCGACATCCTGCTGCTCCGGTTCGGCTGGATCAGCTGGTATGAGTCGCTCGGGGCCGAGGCGAGGGAGCGGCTCGGCGACGGGCGCCAGTTCCCGGCCCCGGGCCTGGCCGCCGACGAGGAGGTGGCGCGCTGGCTGTGGAACAACCGTGTCGCCGCGGTCGCGGCCGACTGCCCGGCCCTGGAGGCGATGCCGTTCGACATGCGCCAGGCGGACGGGTTTCTCCACTACCGGCTGATCCCGCTGCTGGGCATGGCCGTCGGCGAGATGTTCGCCCTCGACGGCCTAGCCGAGCACTGCGCGCAGACCGCGGTGTATGAGGGCCTGTTCGTGAGCGCGCCGATCCAGAAAGCCGGGGGAGTAGGGTCCCCGGCCAACGCCGTGGCGCTGTTGTAGCTACGGGGTCACCAGCGCGTCGGTGAGGGGGTCGATGCCGGCCAGCTTCTGGGCCAGGTCGGGGCTGAGGTGATGACGAGCGGCGAGTTCGGCCGGCGCGGTGTAGCTGACCACGGTCTGCTCCCCGTCGGCCCAGATCAGTACCTTCAGTGGCAGGTCTAGCGCGGCCAGCGGCGCGGCCACCATGACCGGCGTCCCCGCGGCCGGGCTGCCGAACAGCACCAGCGTGGTTTGCCGCAGCTCCTGCCCGGCCTGGCGCGCCGCCTCGGCCTGGTCGATCACGGCGAAGAGTTTCAGCCCTTTCACGCCGATCAGGTCGATCAGGCGCACGACGGTGTCGGCCACCGACCGGGGGCTGAGCTTGGTGATAACACCCGGTTCTGTCCTGTGCCCGTCTGCAGTCATGTGCCGCTCTCCTCTGGAGTTGCCCATCCCGGCCGGCCGCCGCGTCGGCAGCAGGCGTCCGCCTGCTTAGGCTTTTTAGCGCAGCTAGGTCGCGGAGCGGTAGCGACCAGAAAGGATCGCCCCTATGACCGAGCGCAGCCTCGACCTCGAGCAAGCCAACAAGGACATCATCCGGGCCTCGTTCGACGACTGGGCGGCCGGCACCGGCGGCCCGTTCACGCTCCTCGCCTCCGACGCGAGCTGGACGATCGTGGGGAACAGCGTGGTCTCGCGCACGTTCGGCAGCCGTCAGGAATTCCTCGACGTGGTCATCGACCCGTTCAACGCCCGCCTGGCCACGCCGCTTGTTCCCGCCGTGCGGGAGCTCTACGCCGACGGCGACACCGTTATCGCGTTCTTCGACGCCACGGCCACCGCCAAGGACGGCCAGCCTTACCGCAACACCTACACCTGGTATCTGCGCCTGCGCGACGGCGTGATCGTGGCGGCCACCGCCTTCTTCGACACCCTCGAATTCAACGAGTTCTGGAGCCGGGTTTCCCCGTAGACCGGCACCGGGCCGTGGTTACCTGACCGCGGCGGGCGGCCCGCAGCCGAGCTCGAACCAGACCGTCCAGCCTGCGCTGTCGCCGGCGCGGCCCCAGGTGCGGGCCAGCTGGCCGACGATCGACAGCCCGTGCCCGTGCCGCTCGTCCGGGTACAGCGGCCATTCCCAGGACCCGCCCTCGTTGGTGACCTCGACCCTCAGGCGGTCGCCGCGCAGCTCGGCGCGGACCGTGACGTGCCCTCCTGACCTGCGTGAATGGCTGTGGATCGCGGCGTTGGCCACCAGCTCGGACACGCAGAGCACGGCGTCGTCGGTGACCGGATGGCCGTGCAGGACCCCGGCCAGGAACCCGCGCGCCGCACGGGCCTGGGCCGGGGTAGCCGGGAACGTGCGGGACCAGGCGGGCGGCGCTGCGGTGGTCTCACTCACTGGCGTCTCCTGCCTCGGTCCGGTCCGGTTCACTGGTATGTCGCGGACGGACGCGAAACTGTGACACGCAGTGCTGGGCGCGGCCGGCTCCGGGCCCGGCGGGCGGGTCGCCGCGGTGGCCAGATCAGACCGTGCGCGAGTTCAGGCGGAACCCTTCCTGGCGGACCTCGGAGCCTTCGGTGTCCAGGCCCCAGCTCACGATCTTGGCGGGGCGCAGCCGGAAGAATTCGGGGACGAACGTGGGGAACCGGCGGTTGATCTTCTCCCCGCCGGCCGTGTGCAGTTCCACGGTGCCGCGGATCTCGATGGCCCGCGCCCGGCCGGGACCGGGGGAGTCGTCGATCAGGATCGTGACCTTCGGGTTGCGCTGCGCGTCCCGCCATTTCTTGCCCGCGGCGAAATCGATGCCGCCGATGTCGATGGCGTCCTCATCCGGGTTGAACACGAAGGTCACCGGGATCACATGCGGCTGGCCGTCCGGCCCGACGGTCGCCATGCGGGCGAGGATCTGATGGCGCAGGTACTCGATCTCGCCCGGCGTGAACACGCTCATTCCCCCCAGCCTAAGACCGGCCAGAAGCACAGAACGATTGACCCACACGTCCCGAGAGCAGGCTATCTGGGTCCGCAAGAGGCTTCCCGCAGGGATCTGTTCGGCGAGGCAGAATGCCTGCTGGCCTGCCAAAATAGGCAGCTATGCCAGCAATTGGCAGCCTCCGGGGCGTCGGAGTCGACTGCCGGTAAGGTTTTCGGCCTCCCTACGGGCCCGGGGGCATCCCTTGGTGACCCTGTGTGGGGGGTGAGGAGATGGCCCGGTGATGCGGGGTGGCGCTCCCTCCCGGCCAGGCACGGCGCACCCGGCCGCAAGATGCGTTCTGCCGCCAGAAGGTCACGACTCCTTGGCCGGCGGCGGGCGGGAACTGGACCGCGGGTTAGGAGACGCGGCGAGCGGGGTCCCGGCTACCGCGCAGTGTCGCTGAAGAGACGGCGGGAGATCCTTCGCTACTGGCTCAGCGTCCGCAGCTGGCCGGTTCAGCGCGTTATCGCTGATGGTGGTCCAGGCGAGCAGCGCGGCCGCGAAAGACGCTCCGGCGGCGATGGTCATCGCGACCGGGAAGCCGGCTGCCATTCGGGCCGGGTTTTCGAAGGCGGCGCCGGAAAGCCCCGCGGCGAGAGGGAGAGCCGCGACCGCGATCATCTGGCCGAGGCGCGAAAAAGCGTTGTTAACGGCGGACGCGATCCCAGAATGCCGTGAACCGACGCTCGCCAGCACGGTGGCGGTGATAGGAGTGATCAGCGCGGCGAGACCGACCCCGAACACCACCAGCGAGGGCAATACGCCAGTTAGGTACCCGTCGCCGACGTGGATCTGTGCCATCAGCAGCAGTCCCGCGCCGGTCAGGACGGCCCCGATCGCCAGCGGGATCCGGGGGCCGATGCGCTGTGCGATCGCCCCTGATGGACCGGACAGGATCAGCATCAGCGCGGTGATTGGCAGTGTGGCGGCACCCGCTTGAAGTGCCGTGTAGCCGAGTGTGATCTGCAGGAACGCGACGAACAGGAAGATCACGCCGCCGAGCGCCGCATAGGCCACCAGCGCGAGCACGGTGGCGGCGGCGAACTGGCGGGAGCGGAACAACTCCAGCGGAAGCATCGGGTGGCCGCTGCGCGGCTCCACGGCGGCAAAGGTGCCGGCGGCGGCCAGGCTGACCGCGGCGGCGGTGATCACCGCGGGGGTCAGGCCCCCGGAGGCCTGGATCAGCGCGAAGCACGCGCCGGCGATGGCCAGCATGGCGAGCGCGGCGCCGCGCAGATCGAGGCCACCCGCACGCGTGGGATCCCGGGTTTCTGGCACCCTGAGAATCGCGGCGATGATGACGAACGCCCCCAGCGGCAGGTTGACCAGGAAAACCGCACGCCACGACACCGCGTCGGTCAGGTAGCCGCCGACGGGAGGACCGATCGCGGCCGCGACCGCGGTCAGGCCCGTCCACGTGCCGATCGCCCGGAGGCGGTCATCGGGATGAAAGACCGCGCCGATGATGGCAAGGCTTCCAGGGGTGAGAAGAGCCCCGCCAACCCCTTGAACGAACCGGGCGGCAACAAGCAGCTGAATCGTCGGGGCCGCCGCGCACAGCGCGGAGGCGGCCACGAAGACCGCCGTCCCCAGGGTGAACACGCGCCGCCGGCCATAGATGTCGCTGAGCGAACCGGCGGCCAGGACAAGCGCCGCGAGCGTGAGCACGTAACCGTCCAGCGTCCACTGCAGGCCCGCGACGCCCGCGCGCAGATCACGGCCGATCGACGGCAACGCCACGTTGACGACGGTCGCCTCCAGCAGCACCATCGCCTCACCCAGCACCGCCACCGCCAGTACCCATCGACCGGCAGCCGAAGCCAGCCGCACCGACCCAGGCCCGCCGCCCTCATTCCCCACCAACTGCACCCTTTCCGGTCGCTCCGCGGATGATACGCATGTGCGAGCTGTTCAAACCGGGGGTCACGCGGCGGCCGAGCCAGTCGACGATGCGGGTATTCGCGCCGACCTGTCTGGCCACGGCCGCATCGTCGCCGACCGCCGTGAACACGCCGCCGGATATGGCCACGGCTGAAGCGGTCGGCTGTGCCCGGTCGCCGGTGTAAATCCTGGCGTTGCGCACCACGATGTCGGCTGGGTTCGCGGTATCCGGTGCTGGGCGCAGGCCGACTGCGGGCAAGGCGGAAGACATCGGGACTCCGATCGTGACGAGGAGGAATGTGCATACGGGCGGACGGCGCTTTCGCTGCGGCGCGGGGACGATCGGCAGTTTGCGCGGATCATGGATGCGAGGTCGCGTCCCATGACGTTCGCCATCCCGCGGCGTGCGTGCCGGAACCGTTCGTGCCGGCGGGCTGATCCCCGGATCAGCCCGCCGGGGTAATAGCTCAGCCGAGCCACGGCGGGCTGAACACGCCGAGTTGGCTCATGATCGCGGCGATGTCGTCCGCGGCCCACTCTTCGCTGATGCGGCCGTCGCGAATGCGGTAGATATCGACGGCGTTCCACTGGAGCGCGGTGCCGCTGGCCGGGACGCCGAGCAGGTCGCCCTTCTGCGTGGCCTTGACGACGAGACGGACCATGACGAGGTCGTTCTCGGCGACGACGTCCTGCTCGGCTGCGTACAGGTCGGGCAGCGCGCCGATGAAGGCGCTGAGCAGGCCGCCCACGTTCCCGGCTCCGGCGATGTCGCCGAGGATGCCGCCGTGCCAGACGACGTCGTCGGTGACGTACTCGGTGGACAGGTCGGGGCGGTGCTCATTGAAGACGCGCTGGATGTAGTCGCGGGCGACCCTCTTGTTCGCCTCGAGCTGGGCCTGATCGGACATGACGGGACTCCTTACTTGGGGGTAACGGTCCGGCGCTCGCGCTCGCCGGTCAGGGCGGGCAAGCTAGTTGATCGCGCAATCAACGTTATGTTCTGGAAGTTGCGGCGTCAAGCATCTATCTTGGAGAACGTGACCCAGGGAACCAGGCGACACGATCCGGCCGATCCGACTCTCCCGCTGGACCCAGACGAGGAGGCGGCGTGGCGCGCGCTGGCGCGCGCCGTCATCGTCGTGCCCCGGGTGCTCGACGCGGACCTGATCGAAGGCGCCGGCCTCAACCTGGCCGAATACGTCGCGCTGGTGGAGCTATCCCAGGCGCCGGGACGGGCGATGCGCATGAACGAGCTGGCGACGCTGACGGACCTGTCCCGCAGTGGCCTGTCGCGCTTGATCGAACGGCTGGTTCGGCAGGGACTGGTCAGCCGCGAACCGTTCGCCGACGACGGGCGCGGCCGGGTGGCGCAGCTGACTGAGGTCGGGCTAGGCCGCCTGGAACAGGCCTACCCGCACGCCCTGGCCAGCGTGCGGAGAAACGTCATGAAGTACCTGGCATGCCTCGATCTGCCCGCCTTCGCGCAAGCTGTCGGAAGCTTCGCCCCGGACGACGCTTACGCACCGGCGCGACGGACGGCACGGTCTTGACCTACGGCGATCCGATTGCGATCAGGCACCGATCGCCGGCAGGCGACGATCGCGCCTCAACGACAAGCGGGTCCTGTCTCTTTGCCAGCGATAAGGCGCCGTGCCGACCTGGCATTTGAGGTGCTCTACGAACGGGCGGAAGGTCATCCGGTGCGACCCGCAGGTACCGGTTGTAGTAGTAGCCGCCCTTCTCGAACAGCGGGCCCTCACGGACGCAGAAGTCGAGCATCCAGGCGGACTCCTCGGGGCCGCCTCCTTGGTGGCGCGGTCCCTGACGAACTCCAGGCCGAGGAATAGCCCGCGGGCGTCGATCCAGCCCAGGATCGGGTGCCGCTACTGCAGGCCCTCGAGCTGGTCCCGGATGTACCCGCCGAGGTCGGCCGCGCGGCGCACCGGCGAGCACGCCCCCGCCGATGAGATGAGGCGGATATCTCCGGTTAAATGGGCAGCTAGGGTGCATGATCGTGACGTAACGTCTCATAGTGCAATCGTTCGTGCGCTGTGGCACGGGGAGACGTGCCGCGGCAGGCCCGGCGCCGGCGGAGGAGTGCGGAAATGGATCACGCCAATTCGGTCGCGTTAGCCATCGTCGTCGTCTCGTTCCTGGTCGTGACCGTGATCGGCTTCGCTGCGGCCAGATGGCGCCCGGCGGAGAACCCCATGCACCTGAACGAGTGGGGTCTCGGCGGCCGCGGGTTCGGCACGTTCGTCAGCTGGTTCCTGCTCGGCGGCGACCTGTACACGGCCTACACGTTCATCGCCGTGCCCGCGCTGGTGTACGCGGTCGGCGCTGCGGGGTTCTACGCGCTGTCGTACACGGTCCTGGTCTTCCCGGTCGTGTTTGCCTTCGCCCCGCGGCTGTGGTCGGTCGCCCGCGCGCGTGGCTACATCACCGTCGCCGAGTTCGCCCGGGGCCGGTACGGCTCGCAAGGCCTCGGGCTCGCGGTGACCGCCACCGGGATCCTGGCCACCATGCCCTACATCGCGCTGCAGTTGGTCGGCATCGAGTCGGTGCTGATCGTGCTCGGAGTCGGCAACATATCGAGCAACGAGGTCGTCAGGGACCTGCCCCTGATCATCGCGTTCCTGGTCCTCGCCGCTTATACCTACCTGGCCGGGCTGCGCGCCCCAGCCCTGATCGCGTTCGTCAAGGACGCCCTTATCTACCTGACGGTCATCGTCGCGATCGTTTACATCCCGGCCAGGCTGGGCGGCTGGGGGCACATCTTCGGCGCGGCTGATGCGCACCTGAGGACGGTCAACCCGGCTACGGGCCAGCCCAAAGGCGGCCTGATCGTGGCGCCCGCCGGGGAATGGGCCTACGCCACGCTCGCGCTCGGCTCCGCGCTGGCGCTGTTCATGTACCCGCACGCGATCACCGGCGTGCTCGCCACCAGGCGGCGCGACGTGATCAGGCGCAACGCGGCCATGCTGCCCGCCTACACACTCGTCCTCGGTCTGATCGCGCTGTTCGGCTACATGGCGCTGGCCACCCCGGCCGTGAACGCCGGCGTCGCGGCCGGCGGCGGCAACGCCCAGCTGTCGGTGCCGCTGTTATTCGAGCACATGTTCCCGAGCTGGTTCGCGGGGATCGGGTACTCGGCGATCGTGATCGGCGCGCTGGTGCCCGCGGCCATCATGTCGATCGCCGCGGCGAACCTGTTTACCCGCAATATCTACAAGGAGTTCTTCAGGCCCAATGCCAGCCCGGCCGAGGAGACCCGGGTGGCGCGGCTGGCCTCGCTCATCATGAAGGTTGGGGCGCTGGGCTTCGCGCTCGAGCTGAACAAGACGTTCTCGATCAACCTGCAGCTGCTCGGCGGGGTCTGGATCCTGCAGATCTTCCCCGCGATCGTGATCAGCCTGTACACGCGCTGGTTCCACCGTTTTGCAGTGATCTTTGGCTGGGCCGCGGGAATGGCGTTCGGCACGGTCGAGGCGTACCGGACGCCCGGGGGCGGCCAGCTCCACTTCGGCGCCTCCACGGCTCCGGTGTTCGGGCATGTCACCTACATCGCGATCTCCGCGCTCGTCCTCAACCTGGCGGTCACGGTCGTACTCACCCTCTTCTTCCGGGTGGTCAAGCTGCCGGACGGGTACGACTCGACCCGGCCCGGTCACTACACCGTCGACCTCGCAGCGAAGCCCGCCGACGCGGCCAGGACCAGGGGCGCCCACCGGCTCTACACGTCGCCCGGGCCCTGAACGCCGCCCGGCCCGCGGTTTCTTAGTCCAGCGTGGGGTCAATGGCGGGCATGACCTGGCCGTGGGCGTCGCCGAGGCCGATGCGCGTGCCCTCAGGCCCGGTGGCCGTGGCCGTGATGAGCAGCTCGTCGCTGTCCTCGAGCCAGGCGCGGGTGCCGCCGTCGGGCAGCGTGAGCGGCTCCGCGCCGCCCCAGGACAGTTCGAGCAGGCAGCCGCGCTGGCCGGGCTCGGGGCCGCTGACCGTACCGGACGCGTACAGATCCCCGGTCCGCAGGCACGCCCCGTTCACGGTCATGTGAGCCAGCATCTGCGCCGGGCTCCAGTGCATGGTGGCGTACGGCGGGCGCGAGATGACCTGGCCGTTGAGGCTGACCTCGAAGTCGATGTCCAGGCCCCAGTCGGCCGTCTCGGTGAGGTAGGGGAGCAGTTCGGTATCGCGCGACGGCGTGCGCACCCTGGCGTGCTCCAGGGCGGCCAGCGGGACCACCCAGGAGGAGACCGTGGTGGCGAACGACTTGCCGAGGAACGGGCCGAGCGGCACCATCTCCCAGGTCTGCAGATCGCGGGCGGACCAGTCGTTGACCAGGCAGACGCCGAACACGTGCTCGCCGAACCTGTCGATCCGCACCGGCTCGCCGACCAGGGCCTCGACGCCGACCACGAAGCCGAGCTCGGCCTCGAAGTCGAGCCGGGCCGACGGGCCGAAGACCGGCTGGTCGGCCCCGGCCGGCCGGTACTGCCCGTACGGGCGGCGCACCGGGGTGCCGGACACGATCACCGTCCCGGCCCGGCCGTGATACCCGACCGGCTGGTGCCACCAGTTCGGGTTCAGGCCGGATCCGGGCCGGAATATCTGGCTGACATTGCTCGCATGATTCTCCGACGCGTAGAAGTCGACGTAATCGGCCACGGAGAACGGCAGCCGCATCGCGGCCTGCGCGGCCGGCACCAGCAGGTCCTCGATCGCGTCGCGGTACTGGTCCTGGCTGAGCCAGGCCGTGACCGCCTCGCGGACCTGGGCCCAGGCCAGGTCGCCGGCGTCAAGGAAGACGTCGAGGTGGCCGGCCGCGAACAGGTCGGCCCGCCCGGCGAACAGCCGGTCCATCGCGGTAGTGAGGTCGAGCACCCGGTCGCCGATCGCCACGCCGGCCCGGGGCTGGTGCGGCCGGTCCCGGGTGGTGAACGAGCCGTAGGGCAGCGTCTGCAGCCCGAACGGATGGCCGGGCTCGACCCCGAGCCAGCTCGCCGCCTGGATCAGCGCCATGGGTTCTCCTCTGGTTGGCCAGCAGCCGCCAGGCTAGCGCCGGGCCGGAGCAGCCGCGCGCCGGGCCGCGGATCCCGCGGCGCCGGCCCGTCATCCGGCTGGGGCCGCGGGCCCGGATCCCGTCACGCTCCGTTTCTGCGGGGTAGCTATTCACCAAGCGTCAGCGGCGTGATGTGACGTGTGCCGGGCGTTGGCTGTTGTCCGGCGGTTCGAGTCCGGGTGGTTTCCAGGTGTGCCGTTCGCAGCCGCGGCCATGGATCGAGGCCGTGAGTCCTGGGTGAGGAGGGCGGGGCGCTCGCTGGTCAAGCCGGTGATCCTCGGCCATCGGACGCTTCATCGCGAAGCCACCGGTCGAACCATGCACGCGTGCGCCGGAGCAGGTCGAGCTGGTGATTGCGCTCCGCGAACCCGTGTCCCTCACGCGGGTAGATGACGAGTTCGTGCTCGGCCCCGTACCAGCTGAGCGCACGGTGGAAGTAGATCGCCTGGCTGACCGGCACGTTGGTGTCGTCCTCGCCGTGCACGATCAGCACCGGGGTGCGGATCTTCGACGCAAACGAGATCGGGCTCACTTGGTCGTGCGGGTGCGGGCCGCTGCCCTCCCAGCCGCAACTGCCGCTGAGCTCAGCTTCTAGGGTTCCCCCTTCGCCGGTCGCGACGAGCATCCCCCAGTCACTGATCCCGGCGGCCATCATGGCGGCCTTGAACCGGTCGGTCTGCCCGATCGCCCAGGCGGCCATGAACCCGCCATGGCTGGCCCCGCCGATTCCAAGCCGGTCCGGGTCCGCGACCCCCTCGGCGATCAGCAGGTCGATCCCGCTGATGATGTCGCTCCATTCGCTGCCGCCGACCGAGCGCGCGACCGTCGACGCGAAATCACGGCCATGACCCACCCCGCCCCGCGGGTTAGGCAGGAACACGGCGTATCCCGCGGTCGCGAGCCACTGTCCCGTAGGATGCGGGGCGAGCATGAACTGGTCGGCATACCGGGCATCAGGGCCGCCGTGCACCAATGTGATGAGCGGGAACGGGCCGTCCGCGCGGTTGCGGCCGGGCGGCAATACGAGCAGGCCGTCGAGGCCGAGGCCGTCCGATGCCCGATAGGACAGGCGTTCTTGACTTCCCCATCTGATCGCGCGCAGGGCAGGCCGGGTGTCACTGAGCCGGATGAGCTGGCCTCCGGGCGGTCCGGCATGGACGTTCACCGGCTCATAGGAGGTGCTGGCCAGCGCCGCGATCACCTCGCCGGAACGACACGCGGTGAGCGAGTCGGCCAGGCCGTCCCGGGCGGACACGCACCCGAACCGCAGCAGGTCAGGGTCGAGCCGGTAGATCGCGGTGTCGAGCCCGTCCGCGAACAAGGCCAGCGGCGGGCCGTCCGCGACCTGCGCCAGCTCCGTCGGGCAGACAGCCATGCCCGCGGTCAGGTCACGATGCACAGCGGCAGCCGCGGAGACGGCGACATCGTAGACGGCGTCGCCGCCGTACGGTTCTGGCATGGCCAGGTAGGCCAGGTGCCAGCAGCCGTCGGCCTGCCACCAGACCGGCGACCGCGCCTCGGTCCCGATCCGGCCCAGATCACGGGCCGTCCCTGTCTCCAGATCGACCACATGCAACTCGCTGGTGGTCACGCCCCGATCCTTCTCCGGACCCGCCCAGCTGATCGCCGCCAGCGCACCCCCGTCCGGCCGCGCCGCCAGCTCCACGACGTGACGGTGGCCGAGGCCGTCCACCGTACGCAGCTCGCCTGTGGCCAGGTCAAGCACCCGCAGCCTGCCGCAGCGCAGCTGCTGTCCCCAGACGAACGCGTCGTCGCGCTCGGCGCGCCGGCGCTTGTCCTCCTCGGTCGGCTCGTCCGTGGCCACCACGGCGACCAGCCGGGCATCCGCAAGCGGCCAGGCATCAGAGATCTCGCCGCGCCAGTCCGTCAGGACCTCGGCCTCCCCGCCACCGACCCGGACCCGGTGCAGCTGACGGGAGCCGGTGCGATCTGACAAGAAAAACACCGACGCCGAATCCGGCGCCCAGCGCGGATCAGAATCTGCCGCCGTACCCGCGGTCAGCTTCCACGGCGGTGAGCTGCCGTCAGCAGCGGCCAGCCAGATCGCGCACATACAACGCTCTCCCCCGCGGCCGACCGGAGCGACGACATACGCAACCCAGCACCCGTCTGGCGAGACCACCGGCTGCGACGGCACGGCGCCGTCCACCACCAGCTCCGCGGCTAGCTCCGGTGCGTCTTCACTCATGCAACGCGCCTTTCCGGCGAACATCTGCACATTCAGTAGCAGAGAGCCTGCCACAGCGGCCTTTAGCTGGTGGAGGCGTCCTCCTCGCAGGTTAGGCTGCGCTGGGCGCGCCCGCCCGGCACGGGCGCGCCGGTATTTCCACGACATCACCGGGGTCGGCCCGAAGCAGCAGGCCGCGACCAGCAACGGCCGGTTCCCGACCAGGCCCGGCTATGACGAGGCCACCGGGATCGGCACGCCGAAGATGGCGGCGCTGATCACGTCCGGCTAGCCAGCCGGGCCGCGGGCCGCCGGGCTGACATTCCAGCCCGGCGGCCCGTGCCTATGCCCGGACCTGAGTACCTTGACGTCAAGATAAGCCAGGGCTAGGTTGGGAACAGATAGCTTGACGTCGAGATACCTTGGCGCAGATGGACTAGGCGACCGGCTCTGGCGTACCGGAAGTGTTTGCCCGAGTGGCTACGGGCATCGGCGGGGCCGACAGGAATGGGCGGACGCGGCTGCGGGAAGATGCGAACAGCGCGGGACGCAGGAATGGCGACAGGAGGCCAGACGATGTCACCGAACAGCTTCGGCAGTCGCGCGACGCTGCGGGTGGGCGAGACCAGCTACCAGATACACCGGCTGGACGCGGCGGCAGGCAGCGGTGATCTTCCGTTCTGCCTCAAGGTCTTGATGGAGAATCTGCTGCGGACCGAGGACGGATTGAACGTCACGGCCGACCACATCTCGGCGCTGGCGGAATGGGACGCGGCGGCCGAGCCCGCCACCGAGATCCAGTTCAGCCCGGCGCGGGTGCTCCTGCAGGACCTGACCGGCGTGCCCGCCGTGGTCGACCTGGCCACCATGCGCGAGGCCATGGCCGAACTCGGCGGCGACGCGGCCCGGATCAACCCGCTGATCCCGGCCGAGCTGGTGATCGATCACTCGGTGATCGCGGACGTGTTCGGCCGGCCGGACGCGTTCGAGCGCAACGTGGAGTTCGAGTACCAGCGCAACGCGGAGCGGTTCGGCTTCCTGCGCTGGGGCCAGGAGGCGCTGCGCCGGTTCAAGGTGGTGCCGCCGGGCACCGGGATCGTGCACCAGGTCAACATCGAGCACCTGGCCCGGGTGATCATGACGCAGGAGGGGCCGGGCGACGGGACCTCGACGCCGGACGCCTACCCGGACACCTGCCTCGGCACCGACTCCCACACCACCATGCAGAACGGCCTCGGCGTCCTCGGCTGGGGCGTCGGCGGCATCGAGGCCGAGGCGGCCATGCTGGGCCAGCCGGTCTCGATGCTGATCCCGCGGGTGGTCGGGTTCCGGCTGACGGGGGAGCTGCCGGACGGGGCGACCGCGACCGACCTGGTGCTCACGATCACCGAACTGCTGCGCAAGCACGGCGTGGTCGGCAAGTTCGTCGAGTTCCACGGCGAGGGCGTGGCGGCCGTGCCGGTGGCCAACCGGGCCACGATCGGCAACATGAGCCCGGAGTTCGGCTCCACCTGCGCGATCTTCCCGATTGACGCGGAGACCATCACCTACCTGCGGCTGACCGGGCGCAGCGACGCGCACGTCGCGCTGGTCGAGGCGTACGCCAAGGAACAGGGCCTGTGGCACGAGCCGGGCCGCGCGGCGCGCTACTCGGAGGAGCTCGAGCTCGACCTGGGCACCGTGGTCCCGTCGCTGGCCGGCCCCAAGCGGCCGCAGGACCGGGTGGCGCTGACCGACGCCAAGACCGCGTTCCGCCAGGCGCTCGGCTCCTATCGTGCAGCTCGACAGCCTGGACGAGGACATCGCGGACACGTTCCCGGCCTCCGACCCGTTCACCGCGGAGAAGAACGGCGCGGTCCACGACGGGGACCACGCCGAGGAGCCCGCCGCGGCGGCCGGCCCACGGCCGTCCGCCCCGGTCGAGGTGACGCTCGACGACGGCAGGAAGACCTCCGTCGACCACGGCTCGGTGGTGATCGCCGCCATCACCTCGTGCACGAACACCTCCAACCCCTCGGTGATGATCGGCGCGGCCCTGGTGGCCAAGAAGGCGGTCGAGGCCGGGCTGGAGAGCAAGCCGTGGGTGAAGACCACGCTCGCGCCGGGCTCCAAGGTGGTCATGGACTACTACGAGCGCGCCGGGCTCACGCCGTACCTGGAGAAGCTCGGCTTCAACCTGGTCGGCTACGGCTGCACTACCTGCATTGGCAACTCCGGCCCGCTGCCCGAGGCGATCAGCGAAGCCGCGAACTCCAGCGACCTCGCCCTGGTCTCCGTGCTGTCCGGCAACCGGAACTTCGAGGGCCGGATCAACCCGGACGTGAAGATGAACTACCTGGCCTCGCCGCCGCTCGTGGTGGCCTACGCCCTGGCCGGCTCGATGGACATCGACCTGACCTCCGAGCCGCTCGGGACCGGGAAGTCCGGCCAGCCGGTCTACCTCTCCGATCTGTGGCCGTCTCAGCGGGAGATCTCCGACATCGTCCAGAACGCTGTCGCCGCGGAGATGTTCACCCGCGACTACGCCGACGTGTTCGCCGGGGACGACCGCTGGCGGGCCCTTGACGTGCCGCCGGGTGACACGTTCGCCTGGGAACCGGAGTCGACCTACGTGCGGCGGCCGCCGTACTTCGACGGGATGCCCGCCGAGCCCGAGCCGGTGACCGATATCCACGGCGCGCGGGTGCTGGCGCGGCTCGGCGACTCGGTGACCACCGACCACATCTCGCCGGCCGGGGCGATCAAGGCCGACAGCCCGGCGGGGGAGTACCTGATCTCGCACGGGATCCAGCGCCGCGACTTCAACTCCTACGGGTCCCGGCGCGGCAACCATGAGGTGATGATCCGCGGCACGTTCGGCAATATCCGGCTGCGCAACCAGCTGGCCCCCGGCACCGAGGGCGGCGTCACCGTGAAGCTGCCCGAGGGCACGCAGACGTCGATCTACGAGGCGTCCCGCGAGTATCTGGCCGAAGGGACCCCGCTGCTGGTGCTGGCCGGCCAGGAATACGGCTCTGGCTCATCGCGCGACTGGGCGGCGAAGGGAACCGCGCTGCTGGGTGTGCGGGCGGTGCTGGTGGAGTCGTTCGAGCGGATCCACCGGTCCAACCTGATCGGGATGGGAGTGCTGCCGCTCCAGTACCAGCCCGGCGAGTCCGCCGAGTCGCTGGGCCTGACCGGGCACGAGGTGTTCGACGTGATCGGGATCGAGGCGATCAACTCCGGGCCGGTGCCCCGGGAGGTGACGGTGCTGGCCGACGGCCGGGAGTTCCGCGCCGTGGTGCGGATCGACACCCCCGGCGAGGCCGAGTACTTCCGGCACGGCGGCATCATGCAGTACGTGCTGCGCTCGCTGCTGGCCCGGGGCTGAGTTAGCCCGGGGGCCGACCCCCAGGACCCGCCGGGCTAGCCAGCCGGGGCGGGCACGCTGCCGGACGGGACCGCCCCGAGCTTGCTCATCAGCGCGGCGAACTCGTCGAACGCCAGGCTCTGGTCGGCGTCGGACAGCGCCTTCTCCGGCTCGGGGTGGACCTCGATGAGCAGGCCGTGGGCGCCTGCGGCGCGGGCCGCCCAGGCCATCGGCGCGACATAGCGGCGCAGGCCCGTGCCGTGGCTGGGGTCGACGATGACTGGCAGGTGTGACCGCTCGCGGATCACGACCACGGCGGACAGGTCGAGGGTGTTACGGGTGGCGCTCTCGAACGTCCTGATGCCGCGCTCGCACAGGATGACCTGCTGGTTGCCCTGGGCGACCACATATTCAGCGGCCGCCAGCCATTCCTCGATGGTGCTGGACAGCCCGCGCTTGAGCAGCACCGGGCGGTCCACCTTGCCGAGCTCGCGCAGCAGGTCGAAATTCTGCATGTTGCGCGCGCCGACCTGGAGGATGTCGGCGGTCTGCGCCATCCGCCGCACCTGGTCCACGGCCATCACCTCGGTGACCACCGGCAGGCCGGTTTCGCGCCCCGCGGCGACCAGCAGGTCGAGTCCCTCCCAGCCGAGCCCCTGGAACGCGTACGGCGACGTCCGCGGCTTGAACACACCGCCGCGCAGCACGTGCGCGCCGTGGTCCCGGACGAACCGGGCGGTCGCGCCGATCTGCTCGCTGCTCTCGACCGAGCACGGCCCGGCCATCACCACGAAGCCATCCCCGCCCACCAGCACGTCGCCGACCCGGATCACGGTGTCGTCCTGCCGGGCGGCGCGGTCCACCAGCTTGTAGTGCCGGGACCGGCCCACCGTGGGCCGGGGCGCCGCGGCCACGGCCTCCAGCATCTCGGCCGGGTCCTGCGTGGCGGAATCGGGCCGCGGGGCGGGCTGCCCGGCAGGCACCTGGCCCGGGACATCGCCGGGCCGGGCCGGGGCACGCAGGGCCTTGGCCGGGTAGCTGCCGAGGATCTTGACGAACAGCGCCGCCGCGCGCAGTTCATCCAGCGCCGCCGCGGTCCGGGGATCGGTGGCGTTGCCCTCGAAGTCGAGGAAGAACATGTACTCCCAGGGCCGGCCGGGCCGCGGCCGCGACTCGAGCTTGGTCATCGAGTGACCGCTGCCGGACAGCACCTCCAGGCACCTCAGCAGGTCGCCCTCCTCGTGCCCGGTGACCAGGATCAGGCTCGTCTTGCAGGGAATCCGCAGGTCGACGGTGGTCGGGGTGCGGGAGAGGACCACGAACCTGGTGAAGTTGTCCGGCGAATCCGAGATGTCGTGACGCAGCACCACGAGCCCGTAGGCGGCGGCGGCCTCCGGGGACGCGATCGCGGCGATGCTCGGATCGCCCGCCGCCGCCACCGCCTGCATCGCACCCGCGGTGTCGAAGTACGTGGTCGGGGTGGCGTTCGGCAGGGACTGCAGGAACTGGGAACACTGCTCGAGCCCCTGCGGATGGGACAGGATCTGGCTCAGCGCGGACAGCGGCACCTCCTGGGCCGCGGCCAGGCAGTGGTCGACCTTCCACGTCTCCTCGCCCACGATGAACAGGTCGCGGGACCGCAGCAGCGCGTAGACCTCGTTGATGCTGCCGGCGGTGGTGTTCTCGATCGGCAGCACCGCGAGGTCCGCGTCGCTGGCCAGCAGCGCGTCGGCGGCCTCGCGGAACGTGCGGTAGCCGGTCAGGTCGCCGTCGAGCCCGCGGCCCGCCAGGTACTTCTGCGCGGCCGCGTCGCTGTAGGCGTGGGCGGCGCCCTGGAACGCGACCCGGACCTTCCCGCCCTCGTCCCCGCTCAGGTGCCGGGCCTGCTGGGCCACGGAATCGCTGATCAGCTCGCGGAAGATAGCGCGCACCAGGCTGGCGGACACGCCGAGCTCGGTGGCCACGGCGATGACCCCGTCGAGCACCCGGCGCTCGCGGTCGGAATCCTGGATGGCGGCGTCATATTGCTCTTTTACTGTGGCGATGGCCTCGATCAGGTCACGGCGCTGCGCGATCAGGCGCACGATCCCGCTGTCGACCTCGTCCAGGCCCTGTCGCAGGCTGTCGATGTCCGGCTGCTGCTCAGTCACCTGGCAACGGTAGCGTCTTTGGGTGCGCCATTCAGACTTGCCCGGCATGGCCGAGGCCCGGCCCGGAGCTGCGGCGTCGGGGCGGCGGCCGCACCGGACCGCGGGTCTGGCGCTCCTGGTGGCCGGGATGCTGGCGCTTGCGGTCAATCTCCGGGCCGCGATCACCGGGCTGCCGCCGGTCTTTCCTGAACTGTCTGCGGCACTGCACCTGTCCTCGGGCACGATCGCCCTGCTCGCGGCGACCCCGGTCCTCTGCTTCGGGCTGTTCTCCGGGCTGGGCGCCCCGCTGAGCCGCAGGTTCGGTGAGGAACGGGTCCTGCTGGCCGGGCTGCTGCTGCTGGGCGCCGGGCTGCTGCTGCGGGGGGCCGTGCCCGAGCGTGCTGCTGTTCCCCGGCACGGTGCTCGCGGGCGCCGCGATCGCGCTGATGAATGTCCTGCTGCCCAGCCTGGTCAAGCGGCGCCACCCGGGCCACGCGGGCCTGCTGATCGGTGCCTACCTGCTGACGATGTCCAGCGGCGCGGTCGTGGGGGCGCTGATCGCCGTGCCGGTGTACCAGGCCGCGGCCGGCTCGACGGCGGCGGTGGCGGGCTGGCCGGTCCAGCTCACCCTCGGCCTGTGGGCGCTGCCGGCGCTGGCGGCCGCGGTGGCGTGGCTGCCGCAGGTCCGGTACCGGACGGTCCCCGGCCCCCTGGGGCCGGAGAGCGATGGACTGGAAGCCGAGGGACTGGAAACCGCGGGGCCGGAGACCACGGGACCGGAGACCACGGGACCGGAGACCACGGGACCGCAGACCGCGGGGCCGGGCCCGGCCGGGCCAGATAACGCGACAGCCGGCCGCCACCGGGTCAGCCGCCGGACCCCCGTGAACCGGCACCTGCTGGCCTGGCAGGTCGCGGCGTTCATGGGGCTACAGAGCCTTACCTATTACGCGGCGCTGTCCTGGCTGCCCACGCTCTTCCGCGACCGCGGCGTGAGCCCTGAGCACGCGGGCGACCTGCTCGCGCTAATGAACCTCGGCAACGCGGTCACCGCCATGCTCATGCCCGTGCTCGCGCATCGCGCCCGCGACCAGCGCGTGCTGGTCGTCGCGGCGGCGCTGGCCAGCGCCGTGGGCCTGACCGGGGCACTGCTCGCCCCGGTCGGCACCGCCTTCGTCTGGACCCTGCTGCTCGGCCTCGGGCAGGGCGCCTCGCTCGGCCTGGCCATCTTCTTCACCGTGGCCCGGGCGCCCGATCCGGTCGCGTCAGCCTCCCTGTCGGGGTTTGCCCAGAGCGTCGGCTACCTGATCGCCACGGGCGGCCCGCTCGCGATCGGGGTCCTGCACGGGGTGACCGGTGGCTGGGATGTCCCGGTGATGGCACTGCTGGGCGCGACCGTGGTGCAGCTCTCGGCCGGTGTGCTGGCCGGCCGGGCCCGGACCCTGCCCGGGTTAGCCCGGCCGGCCTGACCCGGTGCCCGGCCACCTTGTCCGGCGGCCCGGGTCACACCGGGAGACATTTTCCGAGCCGTTGTGAACCCTGCTCGCGTTTCTGACGTGTGTTCAGCATCACGTCTTTAGCAACGTGTGCGCCAAAACGTGCCCTACGTCATCAGGTGGGAGGCGACTGGTGCAGGCCCTCAGCGTGCGGCAGCCCTGGGCGTGGGCGATCGCGCGCGGGCACACCGGGATCCTGAACCGCGTCGCGAACACCGGCTACCGCGGGGCGGTCGCCATCTACGCCTCGGCCCGTGGCGATCCCGGGGCCCGCGATCCGAGCCCACGGGCCCGGTCGCCGACTGGAACTCGGCCGATCCGGCCGCATCGACCGGCGGCATTGTCGCCGTGGTCAGCCTGGTCGGCGTCTGCACGGCGGCCGCGTCGGGCCGGCCGTGCCGCTGCGGTCAGTGGGCCAGCACGGGCCAGTATCACTGGCGGGTGGCGGACCCCTGGCCGCTGAAGTGGCCGGTCATCGCCCTGAGCCACCCCGGCCTCTGGGAGCTCACCCCGGTGGTGGCCGCCGGGGTGGCCAGGCTGTTGCCCGGCGAGGCCGGCCCGCCGCACCGCGGCCTGCCTGCCCGGCCGCCGGCGTGTCATCGGCGACGCGCGGTTCACCCGCTGCAACGCCCGAATTAGACTCGGTGGATTGCGGGACAGACCCGCTGCCTGCGCTGCAGGACGGTGTGCCCGGCTGACCGTGGGCCGACGACCCCGGAGGAGCGGACCAAGTGACGCTGCTGGAGACCATCTCAGGCCCACCGGACCTCAAGGAGCTCGGGCCGGACCAACTGCCCAGGCTGGCGGGGGAGATCCGCGACCTGCTGATCCAGACTGTGTCCAGGAACGGCGGGCACCTCGGGCCGAACCTGGGCGTGGTGGAGCTGACCATCGCCCTGCACCGGGTCTTCGACTCGCCGGTCGACAAGATCCTCTTCGACGTCGGCCACCAGGCGTACGTGCACAAGCTGCTCACCGGCCGGCAGGCCGAATTCGGCACGCTGCGGCAGGTCGGCGGCATCTCGGGCTACCCAAGCCAGGCCGAGTCCGAGCATGACGTGATCGAGAACTCGCACGCGTCCACCGGCCTGTGCTACGCCGATGGCCTGGCCAAGGCCTATCAGCTGCGGGACGAGTCCCACCGCTCCGTGGTCGCCGTGATCGGCGACGGCGCGCTCACCGGCGGCATGGCCTGGGAAGCGCTGAACAACATCGCCGGGGCGCCCGACCGGCGCGTGGTCATCGTGGTCAACGACAACGGCCGTTCCTACCAGCCGACGATCGGCGGCCTGGCCGACCACCTGGCCTCGGTGCGGATCTCGCAGCGGTACGAGAACGTGCTCGACTACATCAAGACCACGCTGTCGCACACCCCGGTCGTCGGCCCACCCATCTACGACACGCTGCACGGGATCAAGAAGGGCATCAAGGATGTGCTGCAGCCGCAGGTGCTGTTCGAGGACCTCGGCCTGAAGTACCTCGGACCCATCGACGGCCATGACGAGCAGGCCGTGGAGCACGCCCTGCGCCGGGCCCGCGACTTCGGCGGCGCGGTGCTCGTGCACGTGATCACCAAGAAGGGGTTCGGCTACCCGCTGGCCGAGCAGAACGACGAGGACTGCCTGCACCAAGTCCCGCCGGCCAGGCCGGCTGCCATCGCGCCCGCCGACCCGACCCCAGCCATTGCGCCGCGCACCTGGTCCAGCGTGTTCGGCGACGAACTGGTCGCGATCGGCGGCCGCCGCCCGGACGTGGTCGCGATCACCGCGGCGATGCTGCACCCGACCGGCCTGGCCGCGTTCGCCCGGGCGTACCCGGAGCGGGTCTTCGACGTGGGGATCGCCGAGCAGCACGCGATGACCAGCGCCGCGGGCCTGGCCCTGGGCGGCATGCACCCGGTGGTCGCCATCTACGCGACGTTCCTGAACCGGGCCTTTGACCAGTTGCTGATGGACGTGGCCCTGCACAAGCTGCCGGTGACTGTCGCGCTGGACCGGGCCGGGGTGACCGGGCCGGACGGGGCCAGCCACCATGGCATGTGGGACGGCTCGATCCTGCAGGTGGTGCCGGGTCTGAAGATCGCGGTGCCGCGGGATGCCACCCGCCTGGCCGAGCTGCTCAGCGAGGCGGTGGCGGTGAGCGACGGCCCCACCGTGCTCCGCTACCCGCGGGCCACGGTCGGCACCGAGGTCGAGGCGGTGGCCAAGCTCGGCGGTGCGGACGTGCTGGCCCGGCCGGCCGCGGGTGCCGCCCAGGACGTGCTGCTGGTCGGGGCCGGGACCATGGCGGTGGTCTGCGTCCAGGCCGCGGAACGCCTCGCCGACCACGGCATCGGCGTCACGGTCGTCGACCCGCGCTGGGTCAAGCCGCTGGACGAGGCCCTGGTGGACGCGGCGCGCGGGCACCGGCTCGTGGTGACGGTCGAGGACAACGGCCGCGCGGGCGGGTTCGGCGACGCCCTATGCCGGATGCTGCGGGACCACGAGGTGGATACCCCGGCGCGGACGTTCGGCCTGCCGCAGCGGTTCCTGGAGCAGGGCGAGCGGGGCCAGATCCTGGACGACCTGGGCCTGGCGCCGCAGCATCTGGCGCGGGCCATCACCGAGGCCGTGGCGCGCCGTACCCCGGAGCTTGCGCACGATCACACTGCGTGATACAGATACGCACGTTATGAGAACACTGCAGGTCGCGGTCGTGGGGTCGGGCCCGGCCGGCCTCTACACGGCTGAGGCGCTGATCAAGCAGGCCGCCGTTCTCGACCCGCCGTGCGCGATGCGGGTGAACGTGCTCGACCGGCTGCCCACCCCGTACGGCCTGGTCCGGTACGGCGTCGCCCCCGACCATAAGTCGATCAAGTCGATCGCGGACTATCTGCGGGGCGTGCTGGAGCACGACAGCGTCAGCTTCATCGGCGGTGTGCACCTGGGCGAGGACGTGACCCGCGAGGACCTGCTGGCCAGCTACGACGCGGTGGTGTACGCGACCGGCGCGATGCGGGACCGGCGGATGGGCATCCCCGGCGAGGACCTGCCGGGCAGCCTGGCCGCGACCGACTTCGTGAACTGGTACTGCGGGCATCCGGACGTCGACCCCGGCCGGTTCACGCTGGACGCGGAGTCGGTGGCGGTCATCGGCGTCGGGAACGTCGCGGTGGACGTGGCCCGGATCCTGATCCGCAACCCGGAGGACCTGCGTGAGACCGACGTGTCGCAGCCGGTGCTCGACGCGCTGATGGCCAGCAAGGTGCGTGAGGTGCACATGATCGGCCGCCGCGGCCCGGCCCAGGCCAAGTTCACCACCAAGGAGCTGCGCGAGCTCGGCGAGCTCGACGGCGTGGACGTGGTAGTGGGCGAGGGCGAGGCCGACCTGGACGCGTTCGACCCGACCGGGGAGAGCGCCCGGTTGGCCGAGGCCGACCGGCACGTGCGCGGCAACTACACGGTGATCAGGAACTGGGCCGCGCGGCCGCCCGTGAAGGGGGATGGGGAGGTGGGTGGGGCCGCCCGCAGGCTGACCGTCCGGTTCTGGCTGAGGCCGACCGAAATCCACGGGCCTGAACGCACTTCCGCACTGACTCTCGAGCGCACCAGGCTGGACAGCGACGGGCGGCTCATCGGGACCGGGTCGTTCGAGACCCTGCCGGTCCAGATGGTGCTGCGCAGCGTGGGCTACCAGAGCGTGCCGCTGCCCGGTGTGCCGTTCGACGACCGCTCATCCATCGTGCCGAACGCCGAGGGCCGGGTGCTCGGCCCGGGCGGCATCCCGCTGCCCGGGGAGTACGTCGCGGGCTGGCTCAAGCGCGGGCCCACCGGCGTGATCGGGACCAACAAGTCCGACGCCGCGCAGACCGTCCGGTCCCTGCTCGCCGACCTGGCCGGCGGCCCCGGGCCCGATGACGTTCAGCTGCCCCGCCCCGGCCTGCTGCGCTACCCCGAGACGGAGCTGGTCCGGCCCGACGGGACGCGGTCCAGCTTCGAGGAGCTGCTGGCCGCGCGCGGTATCCAGCCGGTGAGCTACGCCGACTGGCAGAAGATCGAGACCGCGGAGAAGGAGCTCGCCGCCGCGCTGCGCCGCGGCGCCCGGGTCAAGCTGGGCAGCCGCGAGGAACTGCACCGGGCCTGCGGCCTGGACGCGCCCGGATGAGCTACCCCCCCAAGGGTTGAGCGGGCCTGGCGCTCGGCCCGATCTGGTGGCAGGCCCCCACACCGCATGGTAGATACGCACGTTATGAGGACACTCCAGGTCGCGGTGGTGGGGTCTGGCCCCGCTGGCCTCTACAGCGCCGAAGCGCTCATCAAGCAATCAGCCGTTCTCGATCCCCCGTGTGCGATTCGGGTGGACGTCGTGGACCGCCTGCCCACCCCGTACGGGCTGGTCCGGTACGGCGTCGCCCCCGATCACAAGTCGATCAAGTCGATCGCCGAGAAACTGCGCACCGTGCTGGAACACGACAGCGTCAGCTTCTACGGCGGTGTGCACCTCGGAAACGACGTGACCCGTGAGGACCTGCTGGCCAGCTACGACGCGGTGGTGTACGCGACCGGCGCGATGCGGGACCGGCGGATGGGCATCCCCGGCGAGGACCTGCCGGGCAGCGTGGCGGCCACCGACTTCGTCAACTGGTACTCAGGCCACCCCGACGTCGACCCCGGCAAGTACACCCTGGATGCCGAGTCGGTGGCGGTCATCGGCGTCGGGAACGTCGCGGTGGACGTGGCCCGGATCCTGATCCGCAACCCGGAGGACCTGCGTGAGACCGACGTGTCGCAGCCGGTGCTCGACGCGCTGATGGCCAGCAAGGTGCGTGAGGTGCACCTCATCGGCCGCCGCGGCCCGGCCCAGGCCAAGTTCACCACCAAGGAGCTGCGCGAGCTCGGCGAGCTCGGCGGCGTGGAGGTGGTGACCTACGGCGGCGAGGTCGACCTGGACGCGTTCGACCCGACCGGGGAGAGCGCCCGGCTGGCCGAGGCCGACCGGCACGTGCGCGGCAACTACACAGTGAT
This sequence comes from uncultured Actinomycetota bacterium, assembly GCA_963739645.1. Taxonomy (GTDB): domain Bacteria; phylum Actinomycetota; class Actinomycetes; order Streptosporangiales; family Streptosporangiaceae; genus JASHPR01. The sequence continues at coordinate 50,640 of CAVUBM010000080.1, read as the reverse complement.
CAAGGAATGGTCCGGCCGGCGGTCGCGGGGCAGCGCGCGCCGGCTGTTCGTCCGGTTCTGGCAGCGGCCGACCGAGATTCACGGCCCGCGGCAGGTGTCGGGACTGACGCTGGAGCGCACCCGCCTGGACTCCGGCGGCACGTTCACCGGGACCGGCTTCTTCGACACGCTCAACGTGGACATGGTGCTGCGCAGCGTGGGCTACCAGAGCGTGCCGCTGTCCGGTGTGCCGTTCGACGACCGCTCGTACGTCGTGCCGAACGCCGAGGGCCGGGTGCTCGGCCCGGACGGCACCCCGCTGCCCGGGGAGTACGTCGCGGGCTGGCTCAAGCGCGGGCCGAGCGGCGTGATCGGGACCAACAAGTCCGACGCCGCGCAGACCGTGTCGTGGCTGCTCGCCGACCTGGCCGGCGCCCCTGGTCCCTCGGCTGAGCACGCGTCAGGCAACGGGCAGGTGCCAGGCCACGGGCCGGTGCCAGGCCACGGCCAGCTGCCGGCCGCCCCGGGCTACCCGGCCGCTCCTGGGTATGCCGACGCCGGACCGGGCCCGGCTACCCGGGCGGGTTTCGAGGAGCTGCTCGCGGCCCGCGGTATCCAGCCGGTGAGCTACGCCGACTGGCAGAAGATCGAGAACGCGGAGAAGGAGCTCGCCGCCGCGCTGCGCCGCGGTGCCCGGGTCAAGCTGGGCAGCCGCGAGGAGATTCACCGCGCCTGCGGCATGGCCATGCGCTAGCCGCGGTCCGCTGCGCCTGGCCGTGTCTGCCCGCCGGGCAGGCACGGCCTAGCGTTGGCTCATGGACATCGACTGGAACACCCTGCTGACCGATCAGCTCGACTTGCACTGGCGGACCCAGCTGCGCCCCCGGATGGACGGGCTGACCGACGAGGAGTACTTCTGGGAGCCGGTCGCAGGCTGCTGGAGCATCCGCCCGCGCGGGGAAAGCAACGCGGCCGCGCCGGGTTCGGGTGACTACACGGCCGACTTCGCGTTCCCTGAGCCGGACCCGCCGCCCGTGACGACCATCGCCTGGCGGCTCGCGCACATCATCGTGGGCGTGTTCGGCATGCGCAACGCCGGGCACTTCGGGGGCCCGCCCGTGGACTACCAGACCTTCGCGTTCGCAGGCTCCGCCGCACAGGCGCTGGCTCAGCTCGACGACGCGTACGCGGGCTGGATCAAGGGCGCGCGCGGCCTCGGTGATGAAGGCCTGGCCCGGCCGTGCGGCCCGGCCGAGGGACCGTATGCGGAGCACCCGATGGCGGAACTGGTGCTGCACATCAACCGAGAGGCCATCCACCACGGCGCGGAGATCGCCGTGCTGCGCGACCTCTACCGGCATAGGGCCTGAGCAGGCCGGGCATCATCAGGCCAGCGCTTCGCGTTGCGGCCAGGGCCCCGAGCACCCACACTGAAGTGCAGAAAGGGGACTGGATGAGCGAACCGCTGGCCGGCGAGCCACCGGGACTTCCCGGGCCGGGCCGCGGCCTGCCCGGCGACGCCCCGCCGGATCCGGCCGCTGCTGCGCCGGCCCCGACGGTTCCCGCGCGGCGGTGGCGGCCGTGGACCGGCCGGGCGCGGGTCCGCGACATCGCCTGCCTGGCCGGGCTGGTGCTGAGCAGTCTCTACGGCCTCGCGATGATCCCGCTGACGCCGTCGCTCATCTCTACCCACCCGGTGCTGCTCGAGGTGCTCTCCGGCTCGACCCCGTCGATCGTGGCCGCGGGTGCGTTCTCCGATGTCGACAGCAAGCTGCAGATGACCGTGGTGGTCGCCGCGGCGCTGGTCGGCCTCATGAAGTTCGACCTGCTGTTCTGGTGGGCCGGACGACTATGGGGGCACGGCGCCGTGCAGTGGCTCGGCGCCCGCCACGGCCGCGCGGCCGCCCTGGCCCGCATGGCCGAGCAGCGCGGGTCGCGATTTGCCGGGCTTGCGGTGCTGCTGACCGGTATCCTGCCCGGCGTCCCCGCGCCCTTGGTCTACGCGGCAGCGGGCTGGGTCGGGCTGGGACTTGTCCCGTTCCTGGTGTTCGACCTGATCGGCTCCGCCGCCTGGGCCGCCCTGCTCGCCGGGCTGGGGTACGAGCTGGGCCCGGCCGGGGTGCACGCGGCCAACCTCGTCTCGCATTACGCGCTGCTCGCCATCATCGCGGCGCTGGTCGCGGTCGCGGTGCCACACGCCTGGCAGATCATGCGGGCCCGGCGGGTCCGCCTGGCCGTGGTGCGGGCCGCCCTGGAGGCGGTCCCCGGCGTCGGCGCGCTGGACAGCGACGACGCCGCCGAGCCCGTGCCCTAGCCGGGACTCGCGGCGTGGCCAGGCCCCGGCGCCCGCTGGCTCCGGCATACTGCTGCCGGAGTCGTGATGTCTCTGGCCCGGGGCCAGCAGCGGGGGAAGTTGCTGCTTGAAGGGGCGTCCGCCGGGGTCGATGATGAAGGCAGGGCCACGTTTCTCGGCCCGGCTGACCGCGTCCGCCCGGGTGTGGTGATGGCCAGCGAGCAGGATGGGGGTTCTGCTTTACCGTGCCCGGTATCGCCATGTTAGGCCGGTTTCGTTATCGCACCGCCGCGAGCGGGTCCGAGACCGCCGGGGTGGGCCCGTGGTGAGTGACTCCGGGGTCACCAGTCCGGAGCAGCTGCAGCTGCTGCTGGGCGCGCCGGAGCTGGGCTGGCTCGTGGACCGGATCCGGATCCGCCTGGAGCGCGGGGAGCCCGTCGACGGCACCGTCACGCTGGTGGGAGCCACCGCCGAGCAGCGCCGCGCCGCCGCCCGCCTGCTCGGCCGCGCCGCCGGGCGCGGCACCTCGCTCAGCATCCCGCTGCCCGAGGTGGACGCCGCGTTGCGCCGGGCCGGGATCGAGACCGGGCTGCGCGCGGCGGTCGAGACGGTGTCCGGCCCGGTCCGGGACCGGGCGGCGGAGCGGGCCACGGAGGTCCGGCGGTTCCAGGACGTGCTCGATGCGGCCCGGCGCAGCCAGCTCGCCACCCGGGCCTGGCACGTGACCTGGCTGGACGAGATCAGCCGGGACGGCACCCTGACCCGGCTGGTCCGCCAGGGGCAGGGACAGCTGGTGGCCCAGGCCACAGCCGTGCTGGAACGGCTTCCGGCCGGGCCTGACGAGCCCGCGGTGCTGCTGCCCGCCCTGGCCGAGGCGGTCACCGGCGACACCAGCGCCCTGGCCGCGACGCCGCTGGCCGGGCTGGTGCTGCGGGCGCTCGCGCTCCGCGAGGACGTGCCGGTGCCGGCCGACCCGGAGGCCGAACGCGCCCTGTGGACCGCGGCCGGGGCGGTCGGCGACGACCTGGCCAGCCAGGTGCTCGTGCTCAACGTCCGGGCGGCCGGGGCGGCGCTGGGCAGCTGGCTGACCGAAGCGGCCGAGGCGGGGGAGCCGTTCCGGGTCACCCTGCACCAGCTGACCGTCATGCCGATCATGCCCCTGGCCATTGACCTGCGCGTCTGCGAGAACCCGGCGGTGCTGCGTGCGGCCGCCGCCCAGCTGGGTGCCGACAGCGCGCCGCTGGTCTGCACCGAGGGCGAGCCGTCGGTGGCGTGCTACCGCCTGCTGCGGGCCGCGGTGGCCACCGGAACCCGGATCCACTGGCACAGCGACTTCGACTGGCCCGGGCTGCGGTCGACGGCGGCGGCGATCCGGCGGCTGGGCGCGGCTCCCTGGCTGATGGGAGCGGACGACTACCGGGCCGGGCTGGCCGCCAGCTCCGAGCCGCTCAAGGGCCCATCGGCGGAGAGCCCGTGGGACACCCGGCTGGCCAGCCGGATGCAGGCGAGCGGCAAGGCCGTCACCGAGGACCGGCTGCTGCCGGCGCTGCTCGCCGACCTCGCCGACCGGCCGGGCCTGCTCTAGTCAGCCGCTGAAGGTCTTGAGCAGCGCGCGGGTCCGCCGCTTCTCGTCCTCGGCGCGCGAGTACTCTCCGGCCACGAAGTCGGTCACCCCGGCCTCTTCCAGCGCCCTGATCTGCGCGGCGACCGCATCCTCCGTCCCCACGATCGCGACGTCGCCAGGTCCTTCCGCCCCCTCGCGGTCGAGCATCGCGCGATAGGACGGCAGCTGCCCGTAGATCGCGAAGACCCGGGCCGCGCGGGCGCGGGCGCCGTCCGGATCATCGGTGACACAGACCGGCAGGATGCAGACCACGCGCGGACCCGGCCGCCCAGCCTCCTGCGCGGCCTTGGTGATCGCGGGGACGATGTAATCCCTGACTGTGGCCTGGCCGGTCATCCACAGCACGGTCCCGTCGGTGCGCTGCCCGGCCAGCTGCAGCATCCGCGGCGCGAGCGCCGCGAGCAGCACCGGCACCCGGCCGGGCCGCGGTGTGGTCAGCCCGACCCCGGCCCGCATGGTCTCGCCCCGGAAGTCCGCGGGCTGGCCGTCCAGCAGCGGCAGCAGGATAGAGAGGTACTCCCGCATGTGGCGGGCGGGCCGGTCGAAGCTGAAGCCGTACATGTCCTCGATAACGATCTTGTGGGACAGGCCGATGCCGAGGGCCAGCCGCCCGCCCACGGCGGTGGCCGCGGTCATCGCCTGCTGGGCGAGGACCACCGGATGGCGCGGGTAGGTCGGCACCACCGCCGTGCCCAGTTCGATCCCGGGCACCTGGCTGCCGGCGACCGCCAGCGCGGTCAGCGCGTCCAGGCCGAAGATGTTCGACATCCAGGCCGAAGAAAAGCCGTCGTCGGCCGCGCGCTGCAGCTCCTCGCGGAGCCGGATGAGGGCGTCGAGGCCGGCCGGGTCGGCCGCGGACGTGCCAATGCGCATGCCTCATCTCCGTTCGCTCAGGCCCCTGATCCTCCCGCCACCCGCCTGCCGCCGCAAGATGCCGCCGCCGCGGCGCCCGCTGGCGTCGGCTGTCCCGCCCTGCCCTGCGCCGCCCCCGCACGCCAGCCCCCCTTACGATGGCAGCCAGGTCCAGCTAGCCGTCTCTGGAGGTGGCCATGGCGCCGGATGAGCCGCTGCCGGGCCTGACCGTGCGGCCGCTGGAACCCGCGGACGCCGAGGCGATCGCGACCTGGCGCTACGAGGGGGCGTGGGATGTCTACGACCCGCGCCCCGGTGACCGGCTCAGCGCGGAGGCCGGCTACCTGGCCGTGGTCGACGGGGCGGGGGATCTCGTGGGGTTCGTCTGCCTCGGCCAGGAGGCCCGCGTGCCTGGCCTGACGGAGGCGGACGGGATCGCCGACATCGGCGTCGGGATGCGCCCCGACCTGGTCGGGCAGGGTCTCGGCCGGGCCTTCGGCACCGCGGTGCTGAGCCACGTCGCCCGCTGCCGTGGCGAGACCCCGCTGCGGGCGGTGATCCAGAGCTGGAACCAGCGCAGCCTGCGGTTGGCGCAGGGGCTGGGCTTCCGCGAGGTCGGGACCCACCGGTGCGTGCAGGACAGCCACGAGGTCAGCTACGCCGTGCTGGTGCGGTCCCGCCCGCGCTCCTGTAACCCGGAGTTAGCAAGCCAGTTGCCCCAGGGTCTTTGACACGCCGCCGCACCGGGGACAATAGGGGCATGAGCACCGGTCAGGCCACATCAGAGCGCAGCGAGGCAACGCACAAGACAAAGACGCACCCGGCAAGGGGGACCGGCGAGCTGCCGCCCGGCCGGTATCTGGACCGCGAGGAGAGCTGGCTGCGGTTCAACCAGCGGGTGCTGGAGCTCGCGGAGGACGAGACGATCCCGCTGCTCGAGCGGGTGCGGTTCCTGTCCATCTTCGCGAGCAACCTCGATGAGTTCTTCATGGTGCGGGTGGCTGGCCGGATCCGCCGGATGTCGGCCGGGCTCCCGGTGGAGAACGCCAGCGGGAAGCCACCGTCGCAGATCCTGGAGAACACCCTGGAGACGGCCCGCGAGCTGGCGACCCGCCACGCCGAGTACTTCAGCACCGCGGTCCTGCCCGCCCTGAGCCGGGAGGGCATCGAGATCCTGCGGTGGAAGGAGCTGGCCGCCGCCGAGCAGGAAGGGCTGCAGAAGCTGTTCCGGGAGCGGATCTACCCGGTGCTCACCCCGCTCGTGGTCGACCCGGCGCACCCGTTCCCTTACATCTCCGGCCTTTCGCTCAGCCTGGCCGTCATGATCGCCGATCCGAGGACCGGCATGATCATGTTCGCCCGGGTGAAGGTGCCCCCGCTGCTGCCCAGGTTCCTGACCGTGGCGCCCAACCGGTTCGTGCCGCTCGAAGACGTGATCGCGGCACACCTGCCCGAGCTGTTCGCCGGCCTGGACGTGATCGAGCATCACGCGTTCCGGGTGACCAGGACCCGTGACCTCGAGATCGACGAGGACGTGACCGAGGACCTGCTGAAGTCGATGGAGCAGGAACTGCTGCGGCGGCGTTTCGAGCAGGCGGTCAGGCTCGAGGTCGAGGAGTCGATGTCCAGCGACGTGCTGGACCGGCTGGTCACCGAGCTCGGCATCGACACCAGGGCCGTGTACAGCCTGCCTGGCCCGCTGGACCTGTCCGGGCTCAGCGCCATTGCCGACCTCGACCGCCCGCAGCTGAAGTACCCCCCGTTCGTCCCGTCGGACACGGCGCTGCCGACCGACACGAGCATCTTCAGCACGATCGCCGAGCATGACGTGCTCGTGCACCACCCGTACGACTCGTTCGCGGCGAGCACCCAGCGCCTGGTGACCTCGGCCGCGGCCGACCCCCGCGTGCTGGCAATCAAGCACACCCTGTACCGGACCAGCGGCGACTCCGAGATTGTGGACGCGCTCATCGACGCGGCCGAGGCGGGCAAGCAGGTCGTGGTGGTGGTGGAGATCAAGGCCCGCTTCGACGAGCGGGCCAACATCGCCTGGGCGCACAAGCTTGAGGAAGCAGGCTGTCATGTGGTCTACGGCTTCGTCGGGCTGAAGACCCACTGCAAGATGATCCTGGTGGTGCGGGAAGAGGCCGACGGGTCGCTGCGCCGCTTCTGCCATATCGGCACCGGTAACTATCACCCCAAGACCGCGCGCCTCTACGAGGACTTCGGCCTGCTCACCGCGAATCAGACCGTGGGCGAGGACATCACCGACCTGTTCAACCACCTCACCGGTTACAGCCGGCATTCTGATTACCGGCGGCTGCTCGTCGCGCCCGAGGGCATCCGGTCTGGCCTGGTGGAACGGATCAACGCGCAGGCGCAGCGGGCCCGCGACGGCCGGCCCGGGCGGATCCAGATGAAGTGCAACGCCATCATCGACGAAGTGATCATCGACTCGCTCTACCGCGCTTCCCAGGCGGGGGTACCGGTCGACCTGTGGATCCGCGGGATCTGCGGCGTCCGGCCCGGGATCGGCGGCATGTCCGAGACCATCCGGGTGCGCAGCGTGCTGGGCAGATTCCTTGAGCACTCCCGTATCTACGCGTTCGGAACCGGCGAGCCGGACGACGAGGGCGATGTCTGGATCGGCAGCGCGGACCTGATGCACCGGAACCTGGACCGGCGGGTCGAGCTGCTGGTCCGGGTCGCCGACCCGGCGCAGCAGGCGGAGTTGCGCGGCCTGATCGACCTGGCCATGACGGACACGACGTCGTCCTGGTGGCTGGATTCCGACGGCTCATGGACCAGGCATCACCGGGACGCCGACGGTAACCCACTCACCGATATCCAGGAGTACCTGATCCGGACCCGCCAGGGCCGAGCCGCCGATGCCTGATGCCCCGGCCGGCAACGAGATCCGCGCGGCCGGCGCTCTGCTGTGGCGCCGGTCGAGTCCCGGTCGGCTGTGGCGGTCCGCGGGCGGCCGGAGCCGGGACGTGGCGCTGATCCACCGGCCTAAGTACGACGACTGGAGCTTCCCGAAGGGAAAGCGCGAGCCGGGCGAGCACATTCTGCAGACCGCCGTCCGCGAGGTAGCCGAGGAGACCGGGCTGCAGGTCATACTCGGCCGGCCGCTGACTCAGGCCCGCTACGACCGGGGCGGGCGGCCCAAGCGGGTCGAGTACTGGGTGGCGCGGCCGGTGCCCGACGGCCCGGACTCGTTCCAGGCCAACGACGAGGTGGACACCATGGAATGGGTGTCGGCGGACGCGGCCCGCGGCCGGCTTACCTACCCCCACGACGCGCTCATGCTCGAAGAGTTCGCCGTCGGCCCCGCCGACACCGTCCCGTTCGTGCTGCTGCGGCACGCCTCGGCGGGCGGCAAGGACAGCTGGAAAGGGGACGACCTCGACCGGCCGCTCGATGCGCATGGGGCGGCTGAGGCCGATCTGCTCTCGCGGCTGCTGGCCTGCTACGGCACCAGCCGCGTTATCACCTCGGCCGCGGAGCGCTGCGTGGCCACGGTCCGGCCGTACGCGGCGCTGACCGGCGCGAAGCTGGAGGTCGACCCGGCGCTGGCCGTGGGCCAGGCCAACGGCGACGCGGACGCGGCTAAGGCCAGGGTCGCGGCGGCCGTCGCCGCCGGCCAGCCCACTGTCATCTGCGCGCACCGGGAGAACATGCCGACCCTGCTGACCGCCGCGTGCGCGGCGCTCGGTGCGGTGCCGCCCAACGGCCCCGCCCTGCACAAAGCGGGGTTCTGGGTGCTGCACTCCGCCGACGGCACGCTGGTCGCGACCGAGCAGCACTCCGCCGTGCATCTGTGACCCGGCCTGGCGGCCGGTGGCCCGCGGACCGGTGACCGGCTGGGCGGCCGGGCCGCGGAGCGCTGATCACCCCGGCAGCCCGGTGGGCTCCCAGTCGAGCGTGGGCGGCAGCGCCCCCTCGAACACCAGCAGCCAGCGCTTGACCTCAAGGCCGGTGCCGCCGCTGTAACCGCCGAGCCCGTCGCCCGCGACCACGCGATGGCAGGGAACGATCACCGGGATCGGGTTCGACCCCATGATCTGGCCGATGGCCCGGGCCGGCAGTGACGGGCCGTCACCGCCGGACCCGGCGCGCCGGGCAAGCGTCCCGTAGCTGACGGTCTCGCCGTAGCCAACCGAGCCGAAGAGAACCCCGAGCACCTGCTGCTGCAGGCGCGACGTGACGCTCCAGTCGATGGGCAGGTCAAAGCCCCGGCGCTGTCCGGAGAAGTAGCCGGTGAGCTGGGCGACGGCGGCGCTGAGCAGGTCCTCAGCGGCGCCGGGCGCTCCCGGCGCGGGCGGCAGCGAGCCCGGCGGTTTCCCGAAGCGGACACCGCTGACGCCCGCCTGGCTGCAGCCGACCGACAGCGGCCCGACCGGGGTGGCGAGCGTGGCCCATGCGCATTCCGTCATGGTCCAAGAATGTCGGATGCCAGCGGTAGAACTCTGCTATCGACGGACACCGGCCGGAAGGAGCGCGAAATGGCCGATAACGTGGTTGATCTCGTCGAGACCGAGCTGGCTGAGCTGTCCAGGCGGTTAACAGAGCCGGGCCAGCGCGAGTGCCTGCGCTGCTTCCTGGTCCGGATGATCAGCGAGTTCGGCTGCGACGGATCACACCGGTGGACGGTGCGCTGGCGGGATCTGCGCGCCCCCCGGGCGCTGGGCCTGGTGCAGCGCCTGCAGCGGCGCGGCGCCGTGTGCTGTGACTGCGAAGTGATCTTCAACGTGTTCCCCGACTATCCCGAGACCGATCAGGTCCTGCCCTGCGCGGGCGTGCCACGGGCCGGATCCGCGGCACCCTGCCACCTGAGGCCGTTGCGCAAGAGCGCGTGACCAGCGGATGCCCGGGCGCTGGATGAGCCCGGATCGGGTCAGTTCTCCGCTTTCTCATTGATCCGCAGCAGCGCCCCGGCGATCGGCCTCGAAGTCGAGGCCGGCCTGCCAGGGGCGGGCGCCGTAGCTGGCCAGGCTGCCGCTGACCGTCTGCTCGCTGACCGGTTCCGGCGGCTGCCAGGCGAGCCTGCGCACCGCGTCCGGGGGCAGCAGGTTCTCCGCCGGGAGGTGATGCTCATCGGCGAGGGCCGCGACCACCGTCCGGACGGCGGTCAGCCGCGTGGCGGCGTCCGGGTCGCGGTCCGCCCAGCGGTGTGTGGGCGGAGGTCCGTCGCCGGGCGCCCCCGATACGGTCGGCAGCGCCCGGTCGGGCTGCGCTCTGGCCCGGGCCAGAGCGCGAAGCCATTCCTGGGTGTGCCGCCGCCCGCCGCGCGTGTTGAAGCCCCCGATGCTGGCCAGGCTGGCCGCGTCGGTGGGCAGGGACCTGGCCGCCTCGACGATGGCAGCGTCGGGCAGCACCCGGGTGGGGGACAGGTCACGCCGCCGTGCGATCTTGTCCCGCTCCTGCCAGAGCTCCCGTACCACGGCGAGGCCGCGGCGGCTGCGCACACGGTGGATGCCCGAGGTCCGGCGCCACGGGTCCAGGCGCGGCCCGGGCGGCTCGGCGTGCAGCACGGCGTCGAACTCCTGGCGCGCCCATTCCGTCTTGCCCTGCTCGGCCAGCTGCTCCGCCAGGGCATTGCGCAGTTCCACCAGCACTTCGACGTCCAGGGCGGCGTAACGCAGCCAGTCGGCGGGCAGCGGCCGGGTGGACCAGTCGGCCGCGGAGTGACTCTTCTCCAGGGCCAGCCCGAGCACGGTCTCCACCAGGGTGCCGAGGCCCACCCGCGGGTAGCCGAGCAGCCGCCCGGCCAGCTCGGTGTCGAACAGCTGCCGCGGCCGGTAGCCGAGATCGGCGAGGCACGGCAGATCCTGGGACGCGGCGTGGATAACCGCCTCGGCGTCGGCCAGGGCAGTGTCGACGCCGGACAGGTCGGGGCAGGCCACCGGGTCGATGAGCACCGTTCCCGCGCCGCAGCGGCGGAGCTGGACCAGGAAGGCCCGGTGCCCGTAGCGGAAGCCTGACGCGCGCTCGGCGTCGACCGCGACCGGCCCGTGGCCGTCCGCGAGCTTGCGGGTCGCCTCGGCCAGCGCCTCGCCGGTCACGATCAGCGGCGGAAGGCCGTCCCGCGGCTCGAGCAACGGCACGGCCTGGCTCTCCGCAGGCTGCGGGCCAGGTTCGGGTCCGTCCGGGGAGCCGGTGTCCTCGTCCGACGCTGACTCGGCCGCGGGCCCTGTCATGGCCGCCGCCGGGAGCGCGGCGGCCGCAGCGGGCTCACTCCGGCGGGCAACGGCGGCAGGCCCGCCGCCATGCAGAGCGCGTCGCACCAGGCGGCGACGTGCCCGCCAAGATCGGGAGGAGCGAGGTCACGCGGCGCGGCGCCGGGGACAGGATCGCCAGGGGTGCCCCGGGCACCCACCGCGGGCGGGTCAGCCGGCGACCATGAGGCGCGCAGCTCGAAGCCGGTGGCCGTGGGCTCGCCCTGCTTGGCGCCGAACCCCTCGGTGACCACCCGGGTGACGGTCCCGCTGGGCTGCCGGTAGCCGGCCGCCCTGGCGTCGAGCGCCTCGGTCAGCCAGCTCCAGCCGACCTGCCCGATCAGGGAATCTGCCGCAATCTCCGGCTCGAGATCGGCCCGGGCGTAGACAATAATCCGGAACGGCGCATCCCATCCGGTTTGCCCGGCTGGGTCGTAGAGCAGCACGAAACTGCCCCAGCCGATCTCGTTGTCTATGTCCGGCACGGTGGCGCGGCCGGGCTCGGGCGCGTACACGGTCGCCCCGACCGCCGCGGCGAACGGGGCGAGCTTGCGCGGCGCCGGCTGGTTCTCGAAGTCAACCTCGGGCCGCACCTGGCGTTGCTGCTGCAGCCCGGCCTCAAGACCGGCCACCGCCGCGCGGAAGATGGCGGTGGCATCCATGTCAGCTCGCTGTGCTGGCCCGGCTGCAGGCCTCATGATCCGAGCATGCGGCACGGGCCCGGAAATGTCATGCGACCAGGGCCTTCGGAACTGGGGCCGCACGCACGGCGCCATCAAGCACAGGTACCCCCGTGCCGATCAGCAGGGCGGCGCCACATCGGGTGCAGCACCACTCGGGGCAGAGTCCGTCGGATGAATCCGGGCAGCTTCCGGCAACTTTATGATGCCGCTCAAAGCGCCGATCCCAGCTGCAGTCGGGGCAAAGCCGGATTATCTGGATCATCACCAACCTCCTCGCCGCTGGGCTCAGCAAGATGCTGGCATGCCACCGGGTCGGTGCCGTGGACCTGAGGCGGCGTGTCACGATGGTGCTTTCACGGAAATGCCGCCGCCGGTTAGCAGCCGGCCGTGTGGAAAGATCACTGTTGTGAGCCCGAAGCTCGAAGACTCGGTTTTCCTGAACGCCTGCCGCAGGCTGCCGGTGCCCTATACGCCGGTCTGGTTCATGCGCCAGGCGGGCCGGTCCCTGCCCGAGTACCGCGCGGCTCGCTCAGGAAACGCCATGGTGGAGGCGTGCACCAAGCCTGACCTGATCACCGAGATCACGCTGCAGCCGCTGCGCCGGTACCCGGTGGACGCGGCGATCCTGTTCAGCGACATCGTGGTGCCGCTGCGCGCGGCGGGCGTCGGAATCGACATCCGCACCGGCGTCGGCCCGGTGGTGGAGCAGCCGATCCGCGAGGAGGCCGACCTGGAGCGGGTCCGCGCCCCTCGAGCCGGGGGACGTCCAGTACGTGGCGGACGCGGTCAAGACACTGGTCGGCGAGCTCGAACGGGACGCCGCTGATCGGCTTCGCCGGCGGCCCGTTCACGCTGGCGTCCTACCTGATCGACGGGGGGCCGTCCAAGAGCTTCGACAAGACCAAGTCGCTGATGTACGGCAACCCGGCGCTGTGGAACGCGCTGCTGCGCAGGCTGACCGACATCACCATCACCTTCCTGCAGGTCCAGGTGGGAGCCGGCGCCTCGGCCGTGCAGCTGTTCGACTCCTGGGCGGGCGCGGTCAGCCCCGAGGACTACCGGCGGTCGGTGCTGCCGCACAGCAAGCGGATCTTCGATGCCATGGCCGGGTCTGGTGTACCGCGGCTGCACTTCGGCGTGAGCACGGGTGAGCTGCTGGGGATGATGGGCGAGGCAGGGGCGGACGTGGTCGGGGTGGACTGGCGGGTGCCGCTGGACGAGGCGGTGCGCCGGGTAGACCCCGGCAAGGCGCTGCAGGGCAACCTCGACCCGGCCATCCTGCTGGCGCCGTGGGAGGTCGTCGAGCAGCGGGCCATCCAGGTCCTGGCCGCGGGCCGGACGGCCGAGGGGCATGTGTTCAACCTCGGCCACGGCGTGCTGCCGCAGACCGATCCCGACGTGCTGGCCCGGCTGACCGACCTGGTGCACACCGTGTCGGCCCGCTCGGGCGTCAACGGCTCTCCGGGGGGTCCTGGAGGGTCGTCCCCTCCGGGCTAGACCGTGCTGCGCCGGAACAGGCGCCGCAGCGGGCGCCGCGCCGTGTAGCCGACCCCGGCCACCGCGATCGCGACCACGGCGAACGGCAGCACCGCGCCCAGCACCGTGAGCAGCCAGGAGAGGGCCAGCCGCAGTCCCCGCCAGCCCGCGCCCAGGCCGGCCAGGAACCCGTGGGACTTCCGTTCCGCAGCGGTTGTCCGGTGCTGGCTCATCAGCGTCACCGACACGGTCGCGTAGCTGGTCTCCCGGGCCAGCGCCCGCTGCTGGGCCTGCAGCGCCTCGAGCCCTGACTCCTCGGTGTTGATCTGCTCCTGCACGCTGAGCAGGCCGCTGACCGAGCCGGCCCGCCTCAGCAGCGCCTGGAGCTGGGTGATGGCGTCCTGCGCCGAGGTGACCCGGCTGGTCACGTCGGCGACCCGCTCCGTGACGTCTTGGGCGCGGCGGGCCAGCGAGGTCTGGGTGCCGAGCGCGGCGGACAGCGTGTGCAGGGTGGCCGGGTACACCGCGACCGGGATCTTCAGCTGCAGGCTGACCGTGGACCGGGCCCGGTCAGCCGGGTCGACCGAGGACTGCTCGCCGGAGACGTAGCCGCCGGCGGCCGTAACGATGCTGGCCGCGCGGTTCGCGGCGGATGTTACGTTCTTCGCCCGGACCGTGAGGTTCGCGGTGTAAATGATGTTCTGGCCGGACAGGGCGAGCTGGGCCGCCTGGGAGGCCGAGGCCGACCCCGACGATGCGGCCGATGGTGCGGCGGCCCTGCCGGAGGCGGCCAGGCCCGCCGAGCCCGCGGCGGAGCCCTGCGAGCAGCCGGACAGCAGCAAGGCTGCGCCGGACATCAGCCCGGCGCACGTGAGTGCGGTGGTGCGCAGCGGCCCGCGGAACCCGCGGGCCCGGAGGGAGGTGTTCATGCCGCTGGGACGCGCCCGGTCGGCCAGGCGGTTCCCCCGGGCCCGGGCACGGTCCGGTAACAGATTGCCTGGCGGCACGGCGTGCTGTGCGACGACCAGGTCCGCACCGTGCTGCGGCAGGCGGGCGAGGGCACGACTGGTCAGCCGCCACCGGCCGGCCCGGCGAGGAATCCGGTGTTACACCGAATCACATTCGGATCTCAGGATTTGTTAGATTGCCGGCGCTTCTGCCAGTTATCATCTTCTCCGGAAAGCCGGTCAGGTGGCCGCTGAGGGAAATCTCGATGTCAGCGGGGAGAAACCCGAAGACAGCCGCCAGGAAAAGCGAGGATACAGCCGGTAGCCGCTCAGTTTCGCTCGGCAGCACCGTCCTGGTAGGGATCACCGGGCCGGTAATTCTGCGAATCCAGACACCAGAGCAGATTTCTCCATAAAGGTCAACCGAGCGGCGGTTAAAGGCTCCTCCGGCGTAGACTGCGATTCCGCACTTACCCACTATGTGTGGAGAAACGAGAATCGCAGGCTAACGATGGTCGCGTCCCCCGCTCGCGAAACCGTCAGGGTAGCCGTGCAGTCGCCGCGCCGGCTGCTCCGCGACACTCTGTCCACCTGTCTGGCCGTGCGGCCGGACGTCACCGTGGTCGGCAATGTCGCCGAGCCGGAAGCTGTATTTGATCTGTGTGAGCTGCGGCGCCCTGACGTCGTGATCCTCGACGCGGGCCAGCGGCTGGGCGAGATCGCGGCGCGGGTCGGTGCGCTCACCCGGCGCTTCCCCGAGGTGAACGTGATCGTGACCTACCGGGATGCGTCCGAGCAGGAGCTGGCCGCGGCCTGCCGCGCGGGCGTGGCGTCACTCGTTCCCGAGTCGCACGGCCTGGCTGCCGTCATGGCCCTGCTGCGCCGCAGGAAGGGCAAGCACGCCAAGGACGTCACCGGCTCCCTGACCGACCGTGAGCTCGAGCTTGTCGTGCTCACCGGGTCGGGCCACGGCGTGGCCGAGATCGCGGCCTTGCTGAAGATCAGCCCGTTGACGGTGGAGAACCTCAAGCGCCGCGTCTACGCGAAGCTGGACGTGAGCAGCAGCGTGCACGCGGTCGCCAAGGCGGCCTCGATGGGAATGCTCGACCGCAGCGCCGCTCCGGCCGCCGCGACGGCGGCAGCCCATGGACGCCGACTCGGTGGCGCTGGCGGTGGTGTCCGGGCAGCCCAACCCGGCCCTCGAGCAGATTGTGGCGGCCCTGGTCCGCAGCTCGCTGCCGTTTGTCCTGGTGCGGGAGCCCGGCCCGGTGGCGGATACGCACTGGGCCCGCTGGCACCGTGGCCCGATCATGGTTGTGCTCGTCGACCCAGAATCACGGGACTGGGACCTGGTGGCTGAGCTCGGTGTCCCGGCCATACTCGTGCACAGCAAGCCTCTCGATCCGCCCGAGCTCGCCGAGGCGCTCGCCAGCGGGGCCGCCTCACTGGTGTCGGCGGAGCGTATCGATGACCATTTCCTGTCCGTCCTGCGTATGGTCGGCCAGGGGTACCTGGTGGTGGACTCGAGCCCGATGCGGCCGCTGATCGGTGCGGTGCGCGCCCGCTGGGATGAGCGGGCGCCGGGCAGGCTCGAGCTGCCCGAGCTGACCGCGCGGGAGAGCGACATCCTGCGCTCCCTGTCCCGCGGCCATTCGATCCGGCAGACCGCCCGGGTGCTGGGGATCGCACCGAAGACCGTGGAGAACGTCCAGACCCGCATGTTCCGCAAGCTCGGCGTGCGCAACAGGTCAGGCGCGCTGGCCGTGGCCGATGCCTTCGGCCTGCTGCCCGGGGCCGGATCGGCCCCGGCCGGACCCCCCAAGGGGCGTCCGTCTCCCGAGGGGTACTCGTCCCTGTCCAGGAGTGACTGGCGGTCCTAGTGTGATCCGCGGGCGCGGAGGTCCCCCGTTCCTCCGTGCTGGCCCCGAGACCGTGACCCCGCCTCGGTCGCCACTCTCGCCTCACTCTTCTCACGCCTCCTGGAGGCCGTCATGGTCCATTCCACGGGTTCTGAACACCGGAGCACCAAGAAACGCCGAGGTACCAAGCGGGCTGCCGACGGTGAAGGCGGCCGGGACGACTCCCGGCAGAACGCCGGTGAGTCCGCCCGGGACTGGTTCGAACCGCAGCACGCGGCCCCGCGCAAGCAGCCAGAGTCCCGCGGCGGGCGCCGGGCCGAGACGCATCATGTGCCGACCGGACCCCGGCACCAGGCCGACGCCGACCCGCAGCCCGATCCTGGCTCAGAGCGCAGCGTGTCCCGCCGCAAGCTTCTGCTCACCGGGGGCGGTCTCGCCGCCGCGTTCGCCGGGCTGGAGGGGATGCGGCATCTCGCCTCGGTGCCGGTGCGGCTCGCAGTCGACCCGGCGCATGGGCACGGCGCCCAGGCGGTGACCGCGACCCTGTCGGACATCCAGTTCGACCTGTCCGCGTTCGCGTCCCCGGCCGTGACCATCGACGGCGTCGTGGTCTCGTTCCCGCCGGTCTACACGCTGTTCGCGCCGGCCCGGCTCGGCTCCACCCCGACCCAGGACGACCAGGGCCAGCTCGCCGACGCCCTGGACCGGATCGAGGAGGTCTACCCGTTCGCGGCGCAGGGTGTGTTCACGTTCGTCGCCTACGGCCTGCCGTACTTCAACCGGTTCCCCAGCTGGATGTTCAACACGCTTGTGCCACGCCTGGCCTCCGACAACAGCCGGTTCGTCCTGGAGGAGGCGGTACCAGCGCCCACCGATGTGAGCCCGGCCAACCCCGGCATCACCAAGGTGAGGTTCAACGTCCCGGTCCGGATCGAGCAGAACGACATGCTGTTCACGCTGCGCAGTGACAACGTGGACAACCTGTGGGATGTGATGGCGTTCCTGGGCGGCAGCAACCGGCTCGGCGGGGAGCACGTCCCGTCGCCCAGCCTGAGCACGGGGCTGACGTTCACCAGCGCCCGGGTGATGTTCGTCCAGCAGGGCCTGCCGCGCAACGTGGCGGACACCAACCACCTGCCCTTCGCCTCGTTCGTGAACCCGCAGTCCCCGATGTGGATGGGGTTCGCCGACCAGCAGGTGAACGCCAGCGCACCCGCGCAGAACGTCACCTTCGTGGGCGGCGGCGGGATCGACCTCACCTCCGCCGAGCCAGGTGACTACTTCGACCTCGGGTCGATGCAGCACCTGTCGCACGACATCCTGGACATGATCCAGTTCTTCGACCTGGACGTGGCCAACGTCCCGGGCGACGACGGGACGTACCTGGAACGGGTCCAGTACATGTTCCGGGCCGACCCGCCGCCATCCATGGGCGTGGCCAACCAGTTCGTCAACGGCGGCGGCCCTTCGTTCCTGCAGAACGAGTTCAAGGGCTTCGACGACGCGCAGCGGAGCGCCGAGGGCATCGGCACGCTGCCCGACCCGGCCACCGGCAAGCCAGAGCACCGGATGGGCCACATTTCCACGCCTGCAGCGCTCATCCCGCACCGCCGCCGGAGCGCCGATCCACCTGCGGATGGACGGGCCGGGCTTCGACGGCATGGATGTGCCCGACGGGACCGAGCAGGCGAAGCTCCAGTTCACGGTGTTCGTACCGTCGGCCGATTTCTTCGCGACCATGCGGACCAACCAGGCCTCGCTTGATCTGCAGAAGGAGTTCGGCGTGGACCCGGACGACAACGGCCTGGAGCGGTTCATCACCGCGACGCGGCGGCAGAACTTCCTGATCCCGCCCCGCCGCCACCGCGCGTTCCCGTTCGCTGAACTCGGTCACAGCAACGGCGGCAACGCCACCAGGAATGGCGGGAACAGCAGGCACGGCTGAGTCTTCGCCGGCCGTGTCCCGACTCTGATCAGTGTGATCGCTGCGGGTGGGGGTCCGATAGCGGACGGGCCCGCGGTGATCACGCATCCCGGTAGGGCACAGTAGACAGGTGCATGCACCATCCCAGCGGCCGGCCGTCGCGATCGTGGGCGGCGGCATCTCCGGGCTCGCCGCGGCATTCTTCCTCCGTGACCAGGGCGCGGACGTCACCGTGCTCGAGGGCTCGCCACGGCTCGGCGGCAAGCTCTCGGTTTCCGAGATCGCTGGGATCGACGTCGACGCGGGCGCTGAGGCCCTGCTCGCCCGCCGCCCCGAGGGGCTCGATTTGATCGACGCCGTCGGACTGGCCGGCCAGCTGGTGCCGGCCGGCACCACCGCCGCGGCCATCTGGACCCGCGGACAGCTGCGCCCGCTGCCGAAACGCCAGTTCATGGGCGTACCCGGGGACCTGGGTGAGCTGGAGACCTCCGGGATCCTGTCCCCGGCGGGGCTGGCCAGGGCCCGCGAAGATCTCCAGCTGCCGCCAACCCCGCGGGACGGTGACGTGACGGTGGCCAGCCTGGTCGGGGCGAGGTTCGGCCAGGAGCTCGTGGACCGGCTGGTCGATCCGCTGCTCGGCGGGGTCTACGCGGGCCGGTCCGACGAGCTGTCCGCCGAGGCCACCCTCCCCGGGCTGGCGCAGGCCTCGCGGCAGCACCGCTCCCTCACCGCGGCGGCGGCATCGCTGCTGCCCGCCCCGGATGCGCCGCGCCCGGCCACGCCCGTGTTCACCACGCTGTCGGGCGGCCTGGGCACGCTGCCGCCCGCGATCGCCGCCGCGTCCGGCGCGACGGTGCGGACCAACGCGATGACCCGGGAGCTCGCCCGCACGGTGACCGGGGACGGTGCCGGGGGACGGGGAGATGGGCGGGGACCGGGCTGGCGGCTGACCATCGGCCCGACCCGGGCCCCGGAACGGCTGGACGCCGACGCGGTCATCCTCGCCGTGCCCGCCCGTCCGGCCAGCAGGCTGCTGGCCGGCCTGCCGGCGGCCGCGGCGGCCGCGGCTGCGCTCGGCGAGATCGAATACGCGAGTATGGCGATCGTCACGGTGGCCTTCCCGCGTGACGCGTTCCCGCATCCGCCGCAGGGCAGCGGCTACCTGGTCCCCGCGGTCGACGGCCGGGTAGTCAAGGCCGTCACGTTCAGCACGGTGAAGTGGCCGCACCTGCGGGCCGACGGCGCCGCCCTGGACATCGTGCGGTGCTCCGTGGGCCGGGTGGGCGAGGAGGCCCTGCTGCAGCGGGACGACAGCGAGCTGGCCCGGCTGGCCGCTGCCGACCTGGCGGACGCGACCGGAGTGCGCGGCGTTCCCGCTGACGTGCGGGTCAGCCGGTGGGGCGGCGGGCTGCCGCAGTACGCGGTGGGCCACCTGGACCGCGTCGCGCGGGTCCGGTCCGGGGTCGCGAACCTGCCCGGCCTCGCGGTCTGCGGGGCGGCCTACGACGGGATCGGCATCCCGGCCTGCATCGCCTCGGCCCGGCGGGCCGCGGACCAGGTGCTCGCCTTCCTGGCCACCCGCCAGGCCGGGCCCGCCGACGCCCGGCGGCGCGGCGCCTGGTAAACCGACTCAAGCCGCCCTGACGCCCCGCCCGGCGATGAGCCGAGCGGGGGACCGAAGGACCAGATTCCGATGGGACAATAACGACATGGCTGGGAACGACGCCGGGCACCGGCCCGGCAAGACCGAGGAGCGCCACCCGGAAGGGCAGCGGCCCAAGGCGCGGGACCTGAACGAGCTGATCCGCTACACGATGTGGTCGGTCTTCCGGGTCACCGGCCCGGGCGCGCTCGAGGCCGCCGGGGAGCAGACGAAGTCCGGCCGGCCTGGTCTCGCCGCCGAGGTCAGCGAGCTGTGCCAGCAGGCCGCGGGCAAGGGCGTCGTGACCCGCGGCTGCTACGACCTGCAGGGTCTGCGGGCCGACGCCGACTTCATGTTCTGGTGGGTCGCGCCGTCATCCGATGACCTGCAGGAGATGTACGCCCGGTTCCGGCGGACCGGGCTCGGCCGGGCCAGCGAGCCCGTCTGGTCGGCGATGGCGCTGCACCGGCCCGCGGAGTTCAACAAGGGCCATGTCCCGGCGTTCCTGGCCGAGGAGGAGCCCCGCGCCTATGTGAGCGTCTACCCGTTCGTCCGGTCCTATGAGTGGTACCTGCTCGACCCCGAGGAACGCCGGGCCCTGCTCGCCGAGCACGGGATGATGGCCAGGGAGTACCCGGACGTCCGGGCCAACACGGTCGCCTGCTTCGCGCTGAACGACTACGAGTGGATGCTCGCGTTCGAGGCCGACGAGCTGCACCGGATCGTGGACCTCATGCGCCATCTGCGCGGCGCGCAGGCCAGGCTGCACACCCGCGTCGAGATCCCGTTCTACGCTGGCCGGCGCAAGCCGGTGCGAGAACTGCTCGCGTCCCTGCCGTGACAGCGCCGTGACCGCCCGGCGCCGGGTGCTGTTCGGCCGGGAGCGCTACACCGCCGAGCTCGGCTGGACCGATCTGGCCGGGCTGCTGCCCGGGTGGGAGATCCTCGTCAGCCCGCCGCGGGACATCGCCGACCATCTCGACGGCGTCGCCGCGGTGTGCCCGTTCGGCGCCAGGATCGACAAGGCCGTGCTGGAGGCCGGGACATTCGGGCTGGTGCAGCAGTTCGGGGTGGGCCTGGAAAGCGTCGACATCACCCGCGCGACCGAGCTGGGCGTCTGGGTGGCGCGGGTCCCGGGCGACGCCGGGGGCAACGCCGACAGCGTGGCCGAGCTCGCCGTGCTGTTCCTGCTGGCCCTGGCCCGCCGGTTCGATGAGGCCAGGGACGCGCTCCTGGCCCGGCGCTGGGAACAGCGGCCGACCGGCGGGTCGCTGGTCGGCAGCACCGTGCTCATCGTCGGCCTCGGCTCCATCGGCGCGGCCGTGGCCCGCAGGCTGGCGCCGTTCGGCACCCGGCTGCTCGGGGTGCGGGCGCATCCCGAGCGCGGCGGGCCGCCCGGCGTGGAGCGGGTCGCCGCGCCGGATCAGCTGACCGGGCTGCTGGCCCAGGCCGACGCGGTGGTCTGCTGCGCGATGCTCGACGACGGCACCGCCGGGATGTTCGGCGCGGAGGCGTTCGCGGCGATGAAGCCAGGCGCGCTGTTCGTCAACGTGGCCCGCGGCGGCCTGGTGGACGAAGACGCCCTGCTGGCGGCCCTGCAGGCCGGCCAGGTGGCCGGGGCCGGGCTCGACGTGTTCGCCCGCGAGCCCGCCGACCCTGACTCCGCCCTGCTGGACCATCCGGCGGTCATCGCCACCCCGCACGCCGGCGGGCTGACCGACCTGATGTTCCGGCGGACCGGCGAGATATTCGCCGAGAACCTGCGGCGGTGGGCGGACGGTGGTGCTCCGCACTGGGCCGCGAACGCTCCCGGGTCCTGCCGCTGGCCCGGCCGGACGTGATAACCGCGGCGCGGTAACCCCAGCGCGGCTCCGGGCGGCTCCGGCCCGGCGCGCGCGGAATGTGATGATGGCGGTAACCGGCAACGTCGCAGAATGCGAGGGCAGCGCGATGGCCCAGACGGCAGGACAGGCAGGGGCAGACGGGCACACCGCCGCGGGCGGGCAGGCCCCGAGGTACGCCAGCCCGGTGGACTATGACCGGTACGGGCAGTACGGGGAGGGCCGGGGCTTCAACCACGGCAGCTCATTCGAGCGCCCGCGCTACCGGTTCCAGGGACGGATCACGGCTGACGGTTCCAGCGGCTACCGCGCCGAGCCCGGCCGCTATCACCTGTACATCGCCTGGGGCTGCCCGTGGGCGCAGCGGACCGCGATCGTCAGGAAGCTGAAGGGCCTCGACGACGTGGTGTCGCTCTCCTACGTCGACGACGTGCGGGACGGGCGCGGCTGGGCGTTCCGGGAACGGCGCGGCGCCGACCCGGTCAACGGCTTCACGCTGCTGGCCGAGGCGTACGAGGCCACCGAGCCCGGCTACGACGGGCATGTCTCCGTGCCTGCGCTCTGGGACCGTCAGGCCGGCAGGCTGGTCAGCAACAACTTCCCGGACATCACGATCGACCTGGGTACCCAGTTCGGGGCGTGGGCCACGCCGTCGCCCGACCTGTACCCGCCGGAGCTGCGCGCCGATATCGACGCCATGAACGAGCGGGTGTACGAGACCGTCAACAACGGGACATACCGGGTCGCGGGCGCCACGACCGAGGCCGAGTACACCCAGCTGCGGCACCGGCTGACCGGCACCCTGACCGTCCTCGACGAGCGGCTGGCCGGGCAGCGCTACCTGTTCGGCGCCGGGGTGACCGAGGCCGACGTGCGGCTGTGGCCCACCCTGGCCCGGTTCGACCTCGGGTACAACCCGCTCGGGAAGATCAGCGAGCGGCGGCTGGTGGACTTCCCCGCGCTCTGGGGTTACGCCCGTGATCTCTACCAGCAGCCCGCGTTCCGCGAGACCACGGACTTCACGGCGTTCGCCCGGTTCGGCTCCGGGCCGTCGCCCAGCTTCTTCAACGACGCGCCGTGGCGCATCGAGGTCGAGCCCTACCAGGCCGACTGGGACGAGCCGCCCGGCCGGGCGCAGCTTCGCTAGCGGCGCTTGCGCAGGAACTCCCGCAGCCGGTCCAGCGGCCAGGTGTTGATGACGTCGTCCGGCCTCAGCCAGCCGCGGCGCGCCGTGCCGACGCCGTAGCGCAGGTAGCCGAGGTGCCCGGTGGAGTGCGCGTCGCTGTCGATGGCGAACCTGACCCCGGCGTCCCTGGCGGCGCGGATGTGATCGGCGGGCAGGTCGAGCCGGTCGGGGTGGGCGTTCACCTCCAGGGCGGTCCCGGTCCTGGCGCAGGCCCGGAACAGCTCGGCGAAGTCGACGTCGACCGGCGGGCGCTTGCCGATCTTGCGGGCCGTGGGGTGCCCGATGATGTTCACGTGCGGGTTCTCGCAGGCCGCGATGAACCTGCGGGTCATCTCCGGCCGCGGCTGGCCGAAGTGCGAGTGCACCGAGGCCACGCAGAGATCGAAGCCGTCGAGGAAATCGGCCGGCCAGTCCACGGTCCCGTCCGGCGCGATGTTCAGCTCGGTGCCGTGCAGCAGGGTCATCGGTGTGGCCGCGGCCGCGAGCCGGGCGCCGAGCGCGCGGACCTCCTCCCGCTGCGCGAGCATCTTCTCGCTGGTCATCCGCTGCATGACGAGGTCCGGCGCGTGGTCGGTGACCGCGTAGTAGGCGTAGCCGCGGGCCGCCGCGGTCGCCACCATGTCCTCCAGCGGGGCCACCCCGTCGGTGAGATCGGTATGCGTGTGCAGGTCGCCGCGGATGTCATCGCCGGTCACCAGGCCCGGGAGCTCGCCCCGGATCGCGGCCTGGATCTCGCCGGTGTCCTCCCGCAGCTCCGGCGGGATCCAGGACATGCCGAGCCTGCGGTACACCTCCTCCTCGGTCCGGGACACGATCAGCTCGCCGGAGGCCACGTCGAACAGGCCGTACTCGGACAGCTTCAGCTTCATCCGGACCGCGATCTCGCGGGTGCGCACGTTGTGCGCCTGGGAGCCGGTGAAGTACTGCAGCGCGGCGCCCCACGCGTCCAGCGGTACCACCCGCAGGTCGACCTGCAGCCCACGGCCGGTGCGGATGGACGTCTTCGTGTCACCCGACGCGATCACGTGATCCACGTCGGGCAGCGCCGTGAACGCGGCCATCAGCGGGCGCGCGTCGCTGGCCTCCCGAGCCGCGGCGAGGATGTCGACGTCGCCGATGGTCTCCCGCATCCGGCGCAGCGAGCCCGCGTACGCGCAGCGCACGCAGCCCGGCACCGAGCCGATGGCCGCGACCATGGCCGTGGCCGTGTCCATCGCCACGTTCAGCGGCACGCGCTGGCCGGCCTGCTCCATGATCTCGATGCCGTGCAGGATCCGGTCCTCGCTCTTCGGCCCGAAGCCCTTGAGGTCGCGCAGCTTGCCGTCCTTGATGGCGGCGGTGAGCTCGTCTACCGAGCTGATCTGCAGATCGCGGCAGAGCTGCATGGCCCGCTTCGGGCCCGAGCGCCGGGATCCTGGTCAGCTCCCGCACCCCGGCCGGGCACGTCGGCGCGCAGCTCCTCGACGGCCCGGATCGTGCCGGTCTCCCGGTACTCCGTGATCTTCTCGGCGATCGACTTGCCCACGCCGGGTATCTGCCGCAGCCCGGCGGCGTCCAGCTGCCCGACATCTCCGGAATGGCCGGCCACGGCCCGGGCCGCCCGCTCGTAGATGCGCGCCCGGAACGCGTCGCCGCCGGTGATCAGCAGCAGGTCGGAGTACTCCCCGAGCAGCGCCGCGATGTCCTCGTTGGCCCGCGTCATGGGCTGAGCTTAGACGCGGGTTCCCGCGCGCCGCCGCGGGTGGCGCGGCGGCGAACGCCGGGAGAGCGATACGTGAATGTTGGGCAGGATCGCGCGAGTATATTCCGCAGCGAGGCAGTGGATCCCTAGTCTGTCCTCGTGGGTTCTGCGCCAGCCTTCCATCAATGAGGACGCCGGTGATTGCTAGGTCGGGAGCCGCTCGCGAGCCGGCTGCCTGCGCATCCCATCACCGGTTCCCGGCCTTAACGCACCGCGCGTCCCGGCTCACCGCCGGCCTGGTGGCCGCCGGTGTGCTGGCCGCCTGCTCGGCGCACCCGGCCGGGGCCGCGGGCAGCGTGATCACGGTCTCCACCGGGGCCTGCGGCCGCTGGCAGGCGGCACCAGGGCTGCGGACGTTCCGCATCCACAACGAGGCCAGCGCCGCCGCCGAGGTCTACCTGGTCAACCCGAAGACCTACGCGATCTACGGCGCGCTCGACGGCATCGGCGCTGGCACCACCAGCACCATGGCTGTCAGCCTCGGCTCAGGCACCTACGCCTTCCGGTGCGTGATCGACGACATCGACCCGTTCAGCGGGCCGGCGGTCAAGGTTCCCGGGCACGTCAAGGGCGAGCCGGGCATCGTGCCGGTCACGAACAACGACATGCTCGCGCCGTCCATGGTGTACCACGCCTACGTCACCGTCGGCCTGCGCGCGACTCGAGACCCAGACCGCCAGGCTGGACGCGGACGTCCGGCACGGCGACCTGGCCGCAGGCCAAGACGGACTGGCTGACCGCGCACCTGACCTACGAGCGGCTCGGCGCCGCCTACGGGACGTTCGGCGACTTCGACGACGAGATCGACGGCCGCCCCGACGGGCTGCCCGGCGGCGTGAACGATCCCGGCTTCACCGGCTTCTACCGGGTCGAGTACGGCCTGTGGCACGGCCAGTCCGCCGCCCAGCTCGACCAGGCCAGCGCACGCTGCTCGGCCACGTCAAGCGGCCTGCAGGCCGCGTTCCCGGCACATGCAGGAAGTCGACCTGCGCGACCTCGGCCTGCGCACCCACGAGATCCTGGAGAACGCGCTGCAGTTCCAGCTCACCGGGCACGACGACTACGGCAGCGGCACGACGCTCGCGACCACCGCTCGCCAACATCACCGGCACCCGGGAGCTGCTGCACCATCCTGCAGCCGCTGCTGGTGACCCGCGTACACCGGGCTCTCCCGCCGTCTACACCTGGCTGGACCGGCTGCAGCGGCTGGTCGAGGCGCCGAGCAACGGCCCGACGGCGGCTGGACGCCCGTCAGCGACGCTCGGCACCGCTCAGCGGCGAGCAGATCGACTCGGCCGCGAGCAGGCGCTGCAGGTCCTCGCGCCGATCGCCGTCATCTTCGAGCCGAGGAGCAGCTCTGATGAACGACGCCGGAGCACCCGCAGGTCGTCCGATGCGCGGCAGCTCGCCAGCGCGCTGGCACCCGGTCGCCGGCGTTCCTGCGCGGCGACCGTGGGTACGCGGGCGCTGCCGCCGCTGCAGCGCCGCCGGATACGCCGCGGGCCTCCCGCCCGCCAGCGGAGGCGACGGCCGCCGCGGCCGCAGCAGCCGGCCGCCTGCCGGCGGTGCCGTTCCACGGTCCGCACCAGGCGGGCATCCTGCCCGACACCGCAGCGGCAGGCCGTCGTCGTCTCGTTCGACGTGACCGCCGCACGACCGCGGCGAGCTGACCGACCTGCTGCGGGCGCTCACCGACCGGGCCCGGTTCCTGACCGCGGGCGGCACGCCGCCGCCGGTCGGGATCACCGGACCGCCGTCCGACTCCGGCGTGCTCGGGCCGGTCGTGGTGCCCGGACGGCCTCACCGTCACCGTCGGGCGTCGGGCGCCTCGCTGTTCGACGAGCGGTACGGCCTGGCCAGCCGCAAGCCCGCCCGGCTCGAGCACGATGGACGCGTTCCCCGACGACGACCTCGATCCCGGCCCAGTGCGGCGGCGACCTGAGCCTGCAGCTCGCCGCGGGCAGCACCGACACCGTCCTGCACGCGCTGCGCGACATCGCCCGGCACACCCGCGGCGGCCATGCAGGTGCGCTGGCGGATCGACGGCTTCGCCAGCCCGCCGCGGCCCGCCGGGACGCCGCGCAACCTGCTCGGGTTCAAGGACGGCATCGCCAACCCGGACGCCGGCGACGCCGCCGCAGATGGACCAGCTGGTGTGGGTCACGGCCGGCGGCCGGGCGAGCCCGCCTGGACGGCGGGCGGCAGCTACCAGGTGATCCGGGTGATCCGGATGCTCGTCGAGTTCTGGGACCGGGTCTCGATCACCGAGCAGGAGCGCATGATCGGCCGGCGCCGGGACACCGGCGCTCCGCTCGACGGCAACGGCGAGTTCGACATCCCGGACTACGCGGCACGACCCGGACGGCGCGCGTCATCCCGCTCGACTGCGCACATCCGGCTGGCCAACCCGCGGACCGCCGCAGACCGCCGCCAGCCGGATCCTGCGCCGCGGCTACAACTACGACCGCGGCATCGACGCCGTCGGCGACCTCGACATGGGGCTGATCTTCACCTGCTACCAGCAGGACCTGGACCGGCAGTTCGTAGCCGTGCAGACGCGGCTCGCCGACGAACCGCTCGTCGACTACATCTGCCCGTTCGGCGGCGGCTACTTCTTCGCGCTGCCCGGCGTCACCGGGCCCAGCGACTGGTACGCCGCGCGCTGCTGGCCTGATACCCCACTCGCCTCGAAATCGGTTGAAGCGGACAAACTCTCCGCCTGCACTGGTTTGCGACGCGAGTTGTTCACCCGGCCGTCACCCGTCCACCCCGGCGCCAACCTGGACGGCGCACCCGACGTCCGACGCCGCCGGGATGGGTCCCCCGCCCCGAGGCATCGAGGCGGGTGGCGGCCGCACCGCCCGGATCGGCGAAAGCGAAAGGACACCGCGGTGGGACACATCGGGCGGGGCCGAGGGGCCGGGTGGTCGCAGCCATAGCCGCCCTGCGATCATCGCCTTCGGGGGTGCCGGCACCGCGTCTGCCGTCGCGCCGGAACTGCGAACGCATTGTCCAAACCGCTCCCGGCGCCGACGACCACCCCGATCAAGCACGTCGTCGTGATCTTCGACGAGAACGTCTCCTTCGACCACTACTTCGGGACCTACCCGAAGGCGGCCAACACCGACGGGCACCAAGTTCACGCCGCCACGAACACCCCGAAGGCGAACAACCTGCTCACCGGTCACCTGCTGACGAACAACCCGAACCTCTACCCGCCGACCCGGCTGAGCCCGTCCGAGGCGCTGACCTGCGACCAGAACCACAACTACGGGCCGGAGCAGAAGGCCGCGGACAACGGCGCAACGACCTGTTCGTCCAGAACGTCAGCGTCGACACCTGCACCGGCCTGTACGGCGCGCCCGGCCTGACCATGGACTACTACGACGGCAACACCGTCACCGGGCTGTGGAACTACGCGCAGCAGTACGCGATGTCCGACAACTCCTTCGCATCCACGTTCGGCCCGTCGACCCCGGGGCGCTCAACCTGGTCTCCGGCCAGACCCACGGCGTCCGCGCCGTCGACCCGTTCACCGGCGCGCAGGCGGCCACGCCGGACACGTACGCCGTCGTCTCCCCGGACGCGAACGGCGTCGGCACGGTCATCAACGACCCGACCCGGCCTACGACGACTGCTCGGACAAGAACCACACGTCGCGAACAACCTCGCCGCCGTCAGCGGGCAGAACATCGGTGACCTGCTCAACGCCAGGGCGTCACCTGGGGCTGGTTCCAGGGCGGCTTCAAGCCCACCACGGGCACGCCGGCGCCGGGACGTACGCCGTCTGCGGCGCGACCCACACCAACATCGGCGGCGCCTCCGTCGTCGACTACAGCCCGCACCACTCCCCGTTCGAGTACTACGCGTCGACGTCGAACCCGCACCACCTGGCGCCGTCCTCGGTCGACGCGATCGGGCACACCGACCAGGCCAACCACAAGTACGACCTGACCGACTTCAACGCCGCGCTCGCCGCCGGCAACCTCCCGGCGGTCAGCTTCCTCAAGGCCGCCGAGTACCAGGACGGCCACGCCGCCTACTCCGACCCGATCGACGAGCAGCACTTCCTGGTCAGCGAGATCAACGCCCTCCAGAAGTCGAAGTACTGGTCCAGCACCGCCATCGTCGTGCCTACGACGACTCCGACGGCTGGTACGACCACGTCACCTCGCCGGGTCTGAACGGCTCGAACGACCCCACGACCGACGCGGCGATGTGCACCTCCACGCCGATCCGGCCGCATACCGGACCGGTGCGGGTACGGCCCGCGGCTGCGACATCCCGAACTGGGCGCGGTGCGCAAACGGGATCTCGCCGAGTGCAGCGGTGCCTTCAACGTCGTGATCTTCCCATCCCTTCGAACCATGCGCCCAGGTGGAGCCCTTCCACGGCCGTCTTCGCCGTTCCTGGACTGGGCTGCGTGCCGCCGCTGAAGGCGAGTTCGAGGTAACGGCCCCGGGCAACGCATTCTTGAGCGCCAATGCCATGCAATCCGTCGGCACCACGTCGAACCCGACCGCGGAAGCAGCACGACCCTGGCCGCGCGTGCCTCCGCGTCCCTCGCGAGCACGGCCTCGAGGACCCCGTACTCGCCGGTGATGTCGAGGTAGTGCGCGCCCTCCGCGAGACACGCATCGACCATCGGTCGACTCGTCGCGGAGAAGGGCCCGGCACAGTGAAGGACGAGCCCCGCGCCGCGAATCCCGGCTCGAATCGTCTCCGGATCTCGAGTCCGAACACGCGATACTGGCAAATCGCAGTCGCTCGGGCGAGCGGTTCGATCGCCGAGGCGCTGCGCCCCGCGAGAATCGGCGAGAGGCCGCGCTCCTTCGCGCGCGTCGCGATGAGCTTTCCGGTGAAACCGCTCGCGCCGTAGATGAGAAAGGGGCGCTCGCTCATGCCGCGCGCGGCCCCTGCGAGAGCGACTCCGCGCGGCTTTTCACGGCGCGATTCATCTTGCCATACGCCTCTTCGAGGTCGCCTCGGAGCTTTCGCCAGATGAGTGGCAGCGACACGCCCGTGAAGCGCTCACCGTGGACGAGGCGCGACGCCGCGGTGCCCGACGGTTCCACGCGGAGGAAATGCTCACCCTGAAGGAACCGCGCGAACGAGCCACGAAGTCGGCCCGCGCCAGCGCAATTCGAGTCCCGGCTCGACGCGGACCATCTCTGCGGCGATCTTCAGCTCGCGCCCACCGACCGCGATCACGAACGACACGGGCGCACCCGCCGTGAGCGTCCCGCGCATGCGCGTGATGACGGGATTCCACTCGTCGTAGTCGCGAAAAGTCGTGAGCACGTCCCAGACACGACCCGGCGTCGCGTTGATTTCCCTGCATCAATTCCAATTCGTACATGGTTCGCCGCCCCTCGGCGACCGGAACGGTAATCTTCGACGGTCGACCTTTCCAGCCATTCGAGGCGAAGGCGACAAAAGCGGGGATTGTGTCTCAGGGGGGCCTTGCCCCCCGCGGCTCGCTTCGCGACCGCTCCACCCCTCCGGGTGTTCCGCAGCGGCTCCCCTGCCGCCTTCGCGGGCTCGCTCCGCTCGCTATGACCCCCAGGTCTCGAGCGGCGCGAGGGTCCGCACGGCGAAATCACTCGAGACGGCGCGGACTTCGTCGAAGAAGCCGCCCAGGTTCACGTTGAGGGAAAATCCCATCTTCCCGCCGACGGGACGGAAGAAGTCGTCGAAGTGATGCGGAATGACGAGTCGCGGCTCGAGGAGGCGGAGCACCCGCTCCGCGTACTTCGGCGTGAAGCCGCGCCCCGCGATGCCGACGAGGAAATAGTCCACGCCTCGGTGCCGGACACGGTCGTCGAGCACGTTGGCGCTGCCCTGGTGATAGAAGGTCTTTCCGGCGACGGCGATGTGGATCCCGTAGACCTGTCCCGCGCGGTAAGCCGAGCCGCGAAGGCCGTCGAGGTGCTCGCACGAGAGCTCGCCGCCGTGGAGCACCTTGAGCCCCAGCACGAGCTTGGAATGCACGGACTCGACGAACGTCACCTCGAACGGCCCGATCACGTAGACGCGCCCCGGCTCGACGACCACCGCTCGCTCCGAAAGCCCATACACGTGCATGAGCTGCCGCAGCGAGGAAGAACCGTAAACGGTGCTGCCACGCATCGCCGCGATCTTCGGCACGTCGAGCGCGTGATCGAAGTGCGTGTGACCGACGAGGATCGCGTCCGCGGCGGGAACTCGCTCGGCGATCGTGTGCTCGTCGGGCAGGAGCGGCGCACGGCTCAGGGTCTTTCGCAGGCCATGCCGGGTCACGTACGGATCGATGAGGAGGACGTGGCCCTCGTACGACAGGCGAAACCCCGACGTCCCGAGCCACTCGAGCTCGAGCCCCGGCGGCAAGCGTTCCCCCGAGCGCACCAGGCTTTCCCCCTCGAACACGCTGCGATCATTTTCCTGACGCGCGCCCCGGGCGAGCAGCGCCTCCAGGGCCGAAGCGATCGGAACAGGCATGGATCGTCAGCTCCTTGCGGATGCCCTGAAAAAAAGTGGTCTCCCCCGGCCTTGCCGAGGGAGACCACTCTACACTCGATCGAGCCGGAGCTCAGTGACCCGCGTCGCCGGCGTCCGGGCCACCGGGCGGGGGGCCGCTCGGCGGAACGCACATCGGGAACGTGCCGCCGTCGGCGAGCCCGTTCTTCACGCCGGGGATCGTCGTCAGGTAATACCCGATGGCGAGAGCCTGCGCGGGATCCATGCCGCCGAAGGCGCCCAATGGACCGAACGGCATGGGCGGACAAAGGCTCATGCCGGCCTTGTCTTTACCCGTGAGGATCGTCGCCTGGACGTTCGCGGCGGTCCAACCTTTGATTCCCGACTGATCGGGCGTGATGTTCAGGGAGGTGACGGTGCCGAACGGCCCGCCGATGAAGAAGCTCTCGCCGCCCGCGAAGAGCTTCGTGACGTCCAGCGCTTGGGTCTGCGGGACGCGCTCGCTGTGACACTCGACGCAAATGCCGACTTCGCTCGACATGTACTTGCCGAGAACGGCCTTCTCGTAGTTCGGGTCCGTTTTCGGCAACGAGGTGTCCGGAAGCGTCTTCGGATCGAAGGGCGCGATCGGCAGCGGCAAAAGCGAAATCGGAGTCGGCAGGGGTTCCCGATCCGTCATCTCGTTCCCGATGGGCGTGAGCTGGAAGATGTAGTCCACCACGGCGTTCGCGTCCGAGTCCGACATGTTGTGGAACACGAAGTACGGCATGATCGGGAAGATCCCGCCATTGCGTGCGGCAGACCGCTTGCCGTTCAGGATGGCGTCCTTGATGTCCGCCTTGGTCCAGCCCTCGGTCTTGAGCAGCGTGAGGTTCGGCGTCGGAACGTTGCCCGTGCCGTTGCCGGGGATGCCGTCCAGGTCGGCGAACGACGGATTGCCCTGGAGCGCCTTCGAGTAATCGATGCCCTGCGCACCCTGCGGCGAGTGACAGTCCGCGCAAGCGTCGATGTGCTGAACAATGTACTCACCGCAGCTCACCGAGTCCGTCACTCCGGTGACCCCGGTGCACGCCGAGAGCGCTACCGCGCCCGCGTCACCGCCGTCCGTCGGAGCGCCCGCAGCACCTGCTGCACCGCCACCAACGCCTCCGGAGCCGCCGTTATTCACGGTACCGCCCGTGCCCGCGCCGCCCGTGCCGGCGCCGCCCGTGCCCGTGCCTGCCGTGCCGCCCGTTCCGCCGTCGCTCGGCGCCGGCGCTTTCTTGTCGCTGCTGCACGCGTTGGCAAGCAAGCCGGCGACAACGCCGCCAATGACCAATGATGTCCAAGTGAAGTTTCGTCGCATGAGTGATGTTCCCGGGACCTAATAGACCCCTCGCGAGCTCGGTTGTCCGAGCCGTGCCCGCTACGCGCTTCATACATGAAAGACGCGGCGGTTGCACGATTCGTGATAACGGTTACCGGTGCTCGGTCGCTCTCACTCGCTCCACGGATTCCTGATGAGCGGGGTGCTCTGGCTCTCCGCTTGCTCCTCCGATTCAACGGCGCCGAAGGGCGGGCCCGTCGTCAAGCCGACCGACGCGGGAGCGGAGGCCCGCGCTCTCGCGTCGGATGGAGCCGCCGCTCCGTTGCCCCGCGACGCTTCAGCTCCTCCTGCGGACGCGGATGCTGCCGCTGCCGCCGTCCCGGACGCCAGCGGACCCGTAGACGGCTTTCCGTCGAAGCTGTCCGAGACGGGCCTCTTCGTGGACATGAAGAACGAAACGCCGGCGCCGGGGGTGCGCGCTTATCAGCCGAAGTACGTCCTCTGGGCAGACGGCGCGACGAAGAACCGCTGGGTGTATTTGCCGCCGGGCAAGACCATCGACACGAGCGACATGGATTTCTGGGTGTACCCGGTGGGCACGAAGGTCTGGAAGGACTTCGCCCTGAACGGAAAGCGGATCGAGACCCGCTACCTGCACAAGGTCGCCGACGACGAGTGGACGATGGTCGCCTACCAGTGGAACGACGAGCAGACCGAAGCTTTGGCCGTGCCGGACGGCGTGCAGAACGCCAATGGCACCCCGCACGACATTCCGCAGCAGAGCGACTGCAATTTTTGCCACGGCAACATGCCGGACAAGCTGCTCGGCGTGACGGCGATCCAGCTCTCGCACGATCTGCCCGGAATGAAGCTCGCGGATCTGATAAGCGAGAACCGGCTCACGCTTCCACCCGCGGGCAACTTCCAGATCCCGGGCGCGCCGGTCGCGGAAAAGGCGCTCGGCTACCTGCACGCGAACTGCGGTCACTGCCACAACCCGAACTCGAGCGTGTCGGTGCGCGTGTCGCTCGATCTCTGGGAGAGCACGATCGCGCTCGACACGGTGGAACACACGACGGCGTTCCGCTCCGCGGTGCTCCAGCCGAACAGCGTGCTCCCCGACCTCCACATCATCGAGCCGGGTAAGCCCGACCAGAGCGAGATGTTCCTCCGCATCTCGAGGCGCGGCCCCGGCGGCATCGTGACGCAGATGCCGCCCATCGCGACGGAGACCGTCGACCAGAACGGCGTGGGCCTGATTCGCGCGTGGATCGAGTCGATGCCACTGGCGGACGGCGGGCTTCCGTCGATCCACGACGCCGGGCGAGATTAGAAGGAGCTTCCACTCGCCCGCGAGCGGAGCGAGCCCGCCGAAGGCGGCAGGGGAGCCGCTGCGGAACACCCGAGCCGCTGCGGAACACCCGAGCCGCTGCGGAACACCCGGAGGGGTGGAGGGGTGGAGCGGTCGCGCAAGCGAGCCGCGGGGGGGAAGGCCCCCCTGGGAGCACGATGAAGACGTCTTCAGAATGCGCGCGAGGTTTGACAACCTCCGCGGCGGCGGCATCTTGTTCGGCGATACGCCGATGCGCCTCACAAACTTCCACCTCGTCGCTTTAACATCACTCTGTGCGCTGGGAGCGTACACCCCGCGCGCGCGCGCCGACGCGGGTCCGCCCCAGCAGGAGCCCGCGCCGCCCACCGTTCAGCCTCCGCCGCCCAGGATGCCGCGACCGCCGGGGCCACCGCCGTCGGCCGAGCGCGGCAGCTTTGACGTCCAGTTCGAGCCCAACGATCCCGACGTGTCGCTGCTGAACGAGTCGGGGATGGTGCCTGCCGTCTATGGTTACCGCTACCGCGGCTGGGGCTGGCGGCGTCGCGGCTGGTTTGCCGGCTACGCGCCCGCGTTCGAGAGGGTGTGCACGGGGCCCTGCCCCGCGCGGTTCGCGCCGGGCGAGTACCACATGGCGCTCGCGCGCGGAGGCCGCCTCGTGCCCGTCGAGGGTCCGGTCGTCCTGAGCGGCCCGTCCGTTCTCCACGCCAGGTACGAGGATCGAAGTGGGCTCCGTGTCGCCGGCGCGATCATCGGCATCGGCGGCGTCATCGCCGGCACAATCATGATCGCCGAATCCTTCCACGAGCACGACTTCTGCGATCCGAACGGCTTCTGTGAGCGCCAAGGCTCCACGGACGGCGCGCTCCTCGCCGGCGGCATCATCACGATCGTGGGGTCCGCCATCGTCGGCTCCGTGCTCGCGTGGCAACGCGA
The DNA here is from genome assembly GCA_963739645.1 of uncultured Actinomycetota bacterium. Classification (GTDB taxonomy): domain Bacteria; phylum Actinomycetota; class Actinomycetes; order Streptosporangiales; family Streptosporangiaceae; genus JASHPR01. The sequence continues at coordinate 16,344 of CAVUBM010000080.1, read as the reverse complement.
CGAAGCGAGCATCACCGTGATGCCGCTCCGGGTGAGCTCGATGGAATGGAGGCCCGGCAAATCGCTGGCGTCCGCGCCCCAAGGGCTCGCGCTGTCTGTCACGTTTTGACGGTCCAGCGACGCCACTCGATCCGACGCGAAAGAGTTGGGGGCACCGAACACGGCGCACGACTCCGCTCAACAGAGGAGGGACGCCCCCAACAGTCCTGCCCACCACGCTACGGCGCCGGACACGATGGAGAAGGCGGCGGCGACGCGACGCATTTTCCGGAGGTCGTGTCACAGGTGAACGACGTGCAGTCGTCGTCGCTCGTGCACGCGGTGCCGTCGGGCAATCCTGCGGTGCAAATGCCGGACGCGCAGTGCCTACTCTGACATTGGTAAAGACTCGAACAGGCGGCCCCATTCTCGAGGAACGGCAGGCACTCGCAATAGTCGACGGAGACTCCCAACTGCTGCGACGGATCCGTGCCGTGATCGTCCGGGCGAAGTGGAACGGGACAGGCCAGCTCGTCTCCCTGGTCCCCAAACCGACTGCACGGCAGCGGCTGTCCTGCCTTGCCGGCGGACGGTAGGCCGCACGTCCCCGTTTTCGAGTCGGGCGCGTCGTAGAGGCACCATAAGCCGTGCACACACGCGCCATTTCCCGAGTCGCGCGAACACGTTTCGCCTTCGAGCGCGTAGGGCTGGCACTTGCCGCTCGTGTCGTCGCAATAGAGATCGGCAGCGCATCCGGCTTCGATTGACGGATCCGTGCACGGGGATCCGACGCCTCCCTTGGGCTTGCAGATGCCACTGGGTGTGGGCATGAGACCCAGGAGTTCGCAATAGAACGCGCTCGCGCACGTCGTACCGTCGACGCACGGCTGTCCGCCTGTCGGCAGACCTTCGGGGCTCGGAGCGCTCGTACTGCTCGGAGGCACCTGGCACGACGAGACCGTCGCATCGCTCGACAGGCAATAGCTCCCCGGCGCGCAGCACTCGAGTCCGGCCTGACACGGCACCGTGGCGGAGCACGGCTGGTTTTCTCCCACCGCCGCCGCTGGCTTCGCGCAAACGGGGCAGGCTTGGTCCCTGTCACAGACGAGCCCGGTGTCGCAAAACCGAGTGCCCTGGTCTCCCGAGTAGAGAGCGACGCTTTCGAGCGTGCTTTCGAACGTGTAATCCTTACACGGTTCCCCCACTTCGAGCGGCGGCAAGATCGGAACGTACACTCGGGCACAGATATCGGGCGTCGCGGCGCCGCAGGGCGCGGCAGCGATGGCCGCGAGGCACCCGGATTGGGTTTCCGCGTCCGCCACGCGATAGGTCAAGGCCAGCGCCTCGTAGTGGTGAATCCCGAACCAGAAGAGATCGTAGGCTTCGGGATTTTTGTCATCCACGCAGGCTTCGGTGCTCGAGTACTCGCCGATGCCGATCTGATCCGAACACTGCACCTGTTTGGCACACACCGCGTTCGTCACCGCTGCGTCCCACGCCTGTAGATCGCGTGCGCGCGCGGCGCTGCCGTCATCGCCGGCGACTTTGCCAGCGCACCCAACCGACGTCACACACAGAGCCAAAATGGCCGCCCATGGCCGCCCCAATCGTTCACGGCCCAGGTTTGGGTTGTCCATCATCGCAGGGGTGCTTTCCCTCTGTGCCGGTAGCCGTGCGCGGCGCGTGCACCCATGCTTACCCCATTCGACTACACCTTGAAAAGAGCGGGGGTACCGAACACTTGGGATTCATCACATGTCGCCGACTTGCCGGGCTGGCTCGCACCCGCCTCTGTGGAGCTCCGGCCACGTCCGCTCGGCGTGCCATACCCCAAAATGAAAAACGGAGAGGCTTTCACCTCTCCGTCCTTCGCTTCACGCTACGTCGAATCGGTCTCAGACGCCGACGACGAAGCTGACGCTGGTCGTGCCGCTGCCGCCGATGTTCAGCGTCTGGAAGGTCTTCGCGCCCTCGACCTGGTAGTCGCCGGCCGTGCCGGTCACCTGCTTGTAGCAGTCGAGCAGCTGGCGCACGCCGGTCGCGCCGACGGGGTGGCCCGCGCCGATGAGACCGCCGCTCGGGTTGATCGGGTGCTTGCCGCCGATCTCGATCCAGCCGCTCCTCGACCGCCTTCCAGCTCTCGCCGGGCTTGGTGATGCCGAAGTGGTCGATGGCCATGTACTCGCTCGTCGTGAAGCAGTCGTGCGTCTCGATGCCGTCGACGCCGTCGACGTCGGCGATGCCCGCGCGCCGCCAGGCGTCGGTGATCGTGCGTGCGCACGTGCGGCAGCACGTACTGGCTGTCCTTGCTCTCGGCGACCTTGTCGGCGAACTTGCAGGCGCGACGTGTGGTGGCCCCAGCCCTTGATGCGCGGGATCGACTCGAGCGTGATGCCGCGCGCTCTTCGCGTACTTCTCGGCGTAGGCGCGCGAGGCGAGGAACACGGCGACCGCGCCGTCGGTGACCTGCGAGCAGTCCGCGATGCGGATGCGCCCGCCGACGGCCGCGTTGAACTCGTCGCGCGAGCAGGCGTGCGCCTTGTTCATGTACCAGGTGCGCGTCTGCGCGAGCGGGTTCAGCTTCGCGTTCGCGTAGTTGACCGCCGAGATGCCGGCGAGGTGCTCGTCCTTCAGGCCGTAGCGCTTGTCGTACTCGTCGCCGAGCTTGCCGAAGAGCTTCGGAAACGGGAACTCGACGCCCTTGGCCTCTTGCTCGTACCAGGCCGCGGTGCCGAGGTAGTCGCCGCCCTCGGACGCGGGCACGGTCTTCATCTGCTCGATGCCGACGACGCACGACAGGTCGTACCAGCCCGCCTCGATCTCGGCGAGCGCCGCCAGGAGCGCGATGCTCCCGGACGCGCACGCCGCCTCGTGCCTGCCCGGTGGGCAGGCCGCTGAACGCGGGGTCGACCTCGACGAAGAACGCGCCGAGGTGGCCCTGCTTGCAGTAGAGCTCGGCGGCGAAGTTGCCGACGTGCCCGACCTGGACGTCCTTCGGGATCGATCGTCGGTCGCCTCGAGCGCGCCCGAGACGCCCTCGCGCATCAGGGCCGCGAAGTGCTTCTTCTCCTTCGTCCAGTTGCGGGCGAAATCGGTCTGGTAGCCGCCGAGAACGTAAGACTTCCGGAGTCTGTGACATGTTGGATGGCTCCTGCTTGCTCGATGACTCGGAAGTTGCGTGGCTCAGCCGGCGACGAAGAAGCGGCCGATGTTGCCGTGGGGGTTCGTGTAGAAGCGCTTGGGCGTGCCGCTCGTCGCCGCGTCGGCGAGGAGGCGCGGGACCGGCAGCTTCGCCTTCTCGATCATCGCGACCGTCTCCTTCGGCGCCGATGATGTCGACGAGCACGCTCGGCGGCGCCCAGTTGAAGCCGAAGCCCATGATGTCGTCGATGCCGGCGATGGTCTCGGTGACCTCGCCGACGCGGTGGAACGCGTAGCTCACGTAGCCGGCGACGACCTTGCGCGCGAGCGCGGCCCACGTCGCCGGGCGCCTCGACGAACGACCTTCATCGCCTCCGGTAGCGGCCGTCGCGGTGCAGCCTGGCGACGTCCTCGATGAAGCCGAGGTCCGGCAGCTTCACCTCGGCCTCGGGCCGGTAGGTGCTCGCTCTTCGGATCGAGCACGAGCTTCACCTTGTTCTCGACCTTGAAGAAGCCGCCGCCGCTCTTGTTGCCGAGCATGCCCTTGCTCGAGCAGCGCGGCCATGTAGCCCGGGCAGCCGGAGCGTCGCGTGCGCCTCGTCGGGCGCGTTCTTGTAGATGTTGTCGACGATGGCGCGGTGGATGTCCCAGCCGACGAGATCGATCGGTCGCGAGCGGCGTCAGCGCGCGCCCGGTGTACGGGCCGACGAGCCGCTCGACGAGCACGGGGCCGTGCTCCTCGGCGAGCTGCGCCGCCTCGTTCAGCACCTTGAAGCCGACGCGGTTGCCGGCGAAGCCGGGCGTGTCCGCGGTGCGGATCATCACGCGGCCGAGCATCTTCGTGCGAGTACGCGTCGACGAAGTCGACGAGCTTCGGGATCGGTGTCCTTGCCCGGCGATGAGCTCGGTGCCGACGATGACGTTCGGCGGATTGAAGAAGTGCAGGCCGAGGAAGTGCTTCCGGAACGACTCGCTCCGGCCCTCGGCGAGCGCGTTGATCGACAGACCGCTCGTCACCGTGGCGACGATCGAGTCCGGGCCGGCGCACCTTGTCGACGCGCTCGAACATGCGTCGCTTGATGTCGAAGTCCTCCGTGACGGCCTCGAAGATGAGGTCGGCCTTGCGCGACGGCCGCGTCGAAGTCCTTGTCGTAGTCGCCGGTGTCGACCCGATCGGCCACCGTGCTCGAGACCGGACCGCGTTGACGGCGGCCTTCAGCCCCTGCTCCGCCTTGTCCTTGGTGCGCGCCAGGAACGTGACCTGCGGGCACGGCGGTCGTGAAGAGCGCGCCGCTGCCGTAGCCCATGGCGCCGTTCGCGCCGAGGACGACGACGTGGTCGATCCTGCGGCTGCCGAGGAGGTCGTTGCAGCTCTGCTCTGCTTCGGGAAGTGACAGTCGGCGGTCATCGGACTCCTTCGAAACGTCGCCGCCATGCGGTCGGCGCGTTTACAGTTTTACAGACCGTGACGCGGAGAACGCTTCCGCGGAGCCGCAGTGCGCGTCAAGAGCTTAGCCATTTGCGAGGCAAACGCACGTTGACAGCCAAATTTACAAGTCAACGCTTCGAACGAAGCAGCATCAGAATCGAGCGACTCGCATGCCGCCAGCTCACGGCTAGAACGGCGGCGTGTCAGAGAGCCTCGAGCCAGCGCCCGATCGTCCACTGCCCGCTGTGCCGCCGTTCGCGACGGACGACCTGCCCGGTACCGGCGGCGCGATCGGTCCGGAACCTGAAGACTTCCAGGTCGACGAGATACCGCTCTACTCCGTCTCGGGCGAGGGAGAGCACCTGTACGTCCGCGTCCGGAAGCGGCGCATGACGACGCGCGATGCCGTGCTCGCGGTCGCGCGGGCGGCGGGCGTTGCCCGTCGGCGAGGTCGGAAGCGCGGGCATGAAGGACAAGCACGCGGTCACCACTCAGTGGATCTCGCTTCCCGCGCGGCGCGCCAGGGCCGTCGACACCTGGGAGCTGCCCGAAGGCGCTGCGAGTCGTCGAGGTGAGCCGGCACGCGAACAAGCTCCGCACCGGACACCTGCAAGGGCAATGCCTTCCGCATCCGCTTGATGGACACCCTCCCGGACGCGTGTCCGCTCGTGCCGCGGCGATCGTCGCGCGGCTCCGGCGAGCGCGGGCTGCCCAACTACTTCGGCGCGCAGCGCTTCGGTCGCGACGGCAGGCAATCTCGCCGACGCCCTCGACTGGCTCGTCACGGAATCGCGCGGCCAGCGCGACGCGGGTGCCGCCGTTCGAGCGAAAGCTGTTCGCGAGCGTCGTTCAGTCGGAGGTCTTCAACCGCTACGTCGACGGCGCGTGTCGCGGAGGGCCTCGACGTGCCGCTTCGCGGCGAGGTCGTGCGCCTCGACGGCAGCGGGCTCGCTCTTCACCGTCGACGACGTCGAGAGCGAGCTGCCGCGGTGGAAGAGCCACGACATTCACCCGACGGGCCCCATGATCGGACCGAAGATGCCAAGCCGGCGAACGGGCGCGCCCTCGAGCTCGAAGAGAGGCGGTCCGCGAGCGTGGGGCTCGGCGACGCGGAGCTGGGCGCGCTCGGGCGGCTCGCGGACGGCACGCGTCGTGACGTCCTCGGTCTGGCCCGAAAGGCTCACGATGGGTCCGAACAGACCGATCGGGCGCGGCCGACGAACGCGCTCCTGCTCGAGCTTCTTTCTGCCGTCCGGGCAGCTACGCGACCGAGCTCGTCCGCGAGTTTTCACGCGCGAGCCGTTCTTTCGGTATACTGCGTGACCATGCGTCAGACCGATCCGGCGTTCGTGCGCGACCTCAACGACGAGAAGATCGAAGCGCTGATCGAAATGATGTACCTGCGCCGCCCTGGCTGACGGCGAGCTCAGCGACGTCGGAGTACGCAGGCCTTCCTGAAGAACGCGGAGAAGCTGACGTCGCGTCTCCTGACGGGCGACGATCTCGACGCGCTCCTCGCCCGAGTGAAGACCGATCTCGACGCCTCCGGTCGCGACGCGCGCCTCGCTGCCGTGAAGGCGCGCTTGCCCGATCAGAACGCGCGACGCCTCGCTCTCTCTCTCGCCATCCAGATCACCGCCGCCGACGGCATCGTGCGCACGAGCGAACGCGAGCTCATCATGGACACCGCCGCCGCCCTCGACATCGACGGCGACACGGCGGCAGACCTGGTGAAGGATCTCGCGTCGATGTGAGTCAAATCGGGTGCCCGTCGACCCGCAGCTGAAAGAGAAAATACGGCGGCATGCACGCGCCGTGATCCCCGGAGCGGGCACAGACGTAATCGTCGCGGCAGGGCTCGTGAAAGCCGCACGCGTGGAGCGTCCCCGGTCGCGTGTTGTCCGCGATGCATCGATTGAAGGATGCGCCCGCGGCGAGGCATGCGTTGAACTCGGTGAGCACCGGTATCCCGCCGCAAACCGCGCCGGGCGCTTCCGCGCCGCACGCGCCCGAGCACATGCCGCCGGGGAAGCCCACGGCATTGGTTTCGCACACCTGATTCGTCGCGCACGCGCCGGTCGTGAGCCGAGCGCCGTCCGCGTGCGAACTCGACGTCGCGTTGACGAGCCCGGTCTCGCAAGCGTCACCGACGACCGCGCCACCCTGTGGCACGCACACGCCGACGTCCGATTCGGATTCGCGCACGCACTTGAAGCCCGCGCGACACGTCCACGCCGCGAAGCCGGCGTCGCCGAGACCGCAGCGAGCACCCCAGCCGTCGTCTTCCGCGCCGCGCTCCGGTGACGGACGACCATCGACCGCAGTACTGCCGCTCGCGACGGCGAGCACGTCAGCGGCGTGATCGTCTGCTTGTCCGGTTCCACGCCGACCACCTCGCATCCGCGATCGAGGAACAGCTGCGACGCGATGCCGGTGCCGCATCCGACATCAAGCACTCGTCGGATGTTGGCGCGGTCCATCGTGGCATCGATTGCCGCTGCCGGGTACGACGGTCGGGCACGGTCGTATTGCTCAGCGTCGTTGCCGAAAGAGAGGCGGCGGGCATCATCCAATCGCGGCCAGCCTGCCAAGGCACGACGTGTCCGTGAGGGGGCATTTCGAGCGCCACCGTGACCGTTCACGCGAGCATCCCTTATCACCGGGTCCGGAGCGACGTCGTCGAAGACCTCCCGTCGCGCCGACCACCCTCGGTGGTGGCCGTTATAGGGCACCAACTGGCCGCCAGCGGGCAGTTCAGATCGCCACCAACATCTCGCGGATCGGTCGTCGGCCTCTGTCCCACATCCGTCCCACAAACGGAGCGGCACAGGGGGTCACGGGCGGTCACCAAAGGACACCAGATGTACCGTCTGAGCAGGCTATTCGCGAAAGCGCCGCTGGTAGCCAAATCGGGTGAATCGCATTGCCAAGGTGAGGGTCGCGGGTTCGATCGTCGTCCGCTCTCGACAAACGACCTGATCAAGTTACTTTTTGGCGGTCGTGATCAGGGTTACGATTCGCAGAGCGTTCAACGACGTCGTGAACCTTTGCGGGTTGGCGCTACGGCTCCTGCGGTCGCGATCCACCGCGGTGAGCTGGGCTCGGCCAGATGCCGGGACGGGATGAAGGCCGTCCGCGGCGATGCGTGCGCATCGACGTGGCGGCGTTGGTCACCCGGGAGCTGATCGACCTCGCACCGACGCACGACCTCGACCGCCACGTCGACGCCGGAGGAGGTGCCTTGAGCGTGCCGGTGGGACACACCCGAGCGCCGCCACGCCATCGCCGCCTACGCCCGCCGTGTTGACGCTCGCCGTCGGGCCTCGCGAACCCGCCGACCCCCGGCTGACCGCGCCCCATCCTGTTACGATAGAGTAGTGCATCGTATCGAAAGGGTGAGCGGATGAACGAGGATCGTGTGTACGCGAGGAGGTGGTGGACGCTTGGCGCCTTGTGCTTCAGCCTGCTGATCATCGGGATGGACACGACGATCCTCAACGTGGCGTTGCCGACGTTGGCCAAGGACCTCCATGCCGGCACGGCTTCGTTGCAGTGGATCATCGACGCCTACACGCTCGTCTACGCCAGCATGCTGTTGACCACGGGGAGCCTCGGCGACCGCTTCGGCCGCAAGCGCGCCCTCAGCCTCGGCTTGGTGATCTTCGGGATCGGGTCGGTGGCATCGGCCTTCTCGGGCTCCGCCGAGGTGCTCATCGCCTGCCGCGCCCTGATGGGCCTCGGCGGCTGCCTCATCATGCCGGCGACGCTGTCCATCCTCACCAACGTGTTTCCGAAGGAAGAGCGGGCCAAGGCGATCGGGATCTGGGCCGGCGTCGCCGGTCTCGGCATCGTCGCCGGACCGACGCTCGGAGGACTCCTGCTCGCTCACTTCTGGTGGGGATCGGTGTTCCTCATCAACGTCCCCGTCGTCATTCTCGCCCTCATCGCCGGCAAGCTGGTCGTCCCCGACAGCCGAGATCCCTCCGCTCCCCGGTTGGATCCGGTGGGGACGGGCTTGTCGATCGTCGGCCTGACCATGGTGCTGTACGCCATCATCGAAGCGCCGACGAGGGGGATCGGCAACCCGACCGTGCTCGGCGTGTTCGTCGTCGGCTTGATCGTGGTGGCCCTGTTCGCCCTCTGGGAACTGCACTGCGATCACCCCATGCTCGATGTGCGCTTCTTCGAGAACCCGAGATTCTCCGCCGCCTCGCTGGCGGTCACGCTGGCCTTCTTTGCCATGACCGGTCTGTTGTTCTTCCTGACCCAGTACTTGCAGTCGGTCCTCGGCTATTCGGCCCTGCAGGCCGGACTCGGCTTCATCCCGCTCGCGGCCACCATGATGATCAGCTCCCCGGCGAGTGCCCGCTTGGACGCCAGGTTCGGGTCGAAGGCCGTCGTCGTCGCCGGCTTGATCATTGCCGCCGGCGCCGTCGCCCTGCTCTCCACGGCCAGCGTCGATTCCTCCTACTGGCTGGTTGCCGCCGTGCTGGCGTTGCTCGGTATAGGGCTCGGCGGCGTCATGACTCCGGCGACCAACTCGATCATGGGATCGCTGCCTCTCGCCAAGGCGGGCGTCGGCTCGGCTGTCAATGACACCACCCGCCAGATCGGCGGCGCCCTCGGCGTGGCCATCCTCGGAAGCATCACCAATGTGGTCTACCGATCGAGCGTTCAGTCCTCGGCCAGTTTCAAGGCCCTGACGGCGACGGCCCGGGCGACGGTGCGCGGCGGCATCGGCAACGCCCTGGTCACCGCCGGTTCGTTGCCGGCCGCGGCCCGCTCCCAGCTGGCTCTTGATGCCAAGCGGTCGTTCGTCCACGCCATGGATCTGACCGCCCTCATCGGCACGCTGTTCGTCCTGGCCGGGGCGGCGGTGGCGTATATCTGGCTGCCGGCCAGGGCGGCTGACGAGCCCGCCTCGGTGGAGTCCATCGAGTTGGCGACGGCGGCGGCGTCATGACCGCCGGCGGCGTCAGGGCTCCGGTCGAGGTGGAGGCGGGCGACGACCAGGCCTGCTCGCTTCTGCAGGCGGCGCGGGGTGGACGGCCCCGCAGCCCCGCCGCCGATCAGGCTCTGCTGCACGCCGCGCTGGCGAGTCTGCAGGAGGAGGGATACGCACGGCTGTCGATGGCCGGTGTGGCCAAACGGGCGGGGGTATCGGGGACGACGCTCTACCGCCGCTGGTCCTCCAAGGAGGATCTCGTGGTCGCCGCCCTCGAATCGCTCCATCGGGGTGTGGAGTACGCGGATACGGGAAGCCTGGCCGGCGACCTCAAAAATGCGCTGAACCAGGCCGCTGCTGCCTTCAGCGGCGAAGAAGGGCGCGTACTGCGGGGCTTGATCGGCGAAGTGTTCAAGAATCCCGACCTCGCCGCGCTCGTTCAGGATCGGATGGGCGGCCCGAAGCGCCAGCTGTTCATCGACATGCTCGACCGCGCCATCGCCCGCCAGGAGATCCCTGCCCTCGACCCGAGCATCGCCATCAACCTTGTCCTCGGCCCGATCTTCCACCGCTTCATGGTCGACGCCCGATCGCTCACCCCCGGCGCCGTCGAAGCCCTCGAGGGCTCCACCGTCGCCGCGCTCCGAGCCGCGTCCCTGGCCGGAGCCGCCCCCGTCGCGGACTCGACACCAGCCATCCCGCGCCACGCCGCCGAAGGTGAGCTCCACCGCCACGTCCATCCCTCGGAGCTCGAGGCGGCGGCCTGCACCTGCGTCAAACCAGCGGTAGTGGTGAGCGACCGGTGACGGCTGAGACTTGTGATCTCCCGTTCCTTGCTCAGTCGAGGACCGTCGAGCCCATCCTCGCCGGCGGCGTGGCGCTGTTGCTCCCGACCTCCTGGATCCCGACGCGGCGACGTGCCACACCCTGAGCGCGGTCGGGTCGCGGCTCGGAGCGTTGCGTGGACTTCGACGCGGCAGCCGGGGACGCTCCCGTGGCGGCGGCAACGACGGGGCTGGTTCCGAGCGGCGTTCGCGGGGAGGAGGTGCAACAATGCGACATGGCGACGTTCGTCGTGACTTTGGGGTGCTCGTCGAGGTGAGTGCCGCCCTCCGCCAGATCGGTGCCACAGAGCCGGCAACCTTGGCGGGCAAGCACGTGTCCAGCAACCCCGCGAGGGCGTTTACGTTCTCCGATCGTGAACGAGGCCGCCTGATGAACATCGCCAACCTTCTGCTGCGCGGCCGGGACCATCCAGAGCGGCGTCCTGCATGGAGTTACGGGATCCGCTCGGCGACATACCCAGAGCTCATCGAGCGTGCGTCGGCCGTTGCGGGTGGACTGGCGCACCTGGGTCTGCAGCGCGGGGACCGGGTCGTTCTCGACCTTCCGAACTGTCCCGAGCGTCCAGATGCTGGTGCTGGTGCTCCTGGGCCGGCTTCGTGGCTGTGCCCGTGAACTGGCACCTTCATGAAGCCGAGGTCGCCTATATCGTCGACCACTCGTCCGCCGCCGCGATCTTGGCGAGTGCCGGGGACGCAGTCCGCCGCCGCCGCCGTTGAAGGGCGGACACGAGTCATCAGCACGGACGGGACTGCGGGTACGGCCCTCGAGGCGGTGGCCTCGGGGCCGTCGTTGGCCCTCGTGGCGGTCGATCCGGATGATCCGGCGTGGCTGTTCTACACGTCGGGAACGACCGGCAGGCCGAAGGGGGCGACGCTGACCCATCGCAACCTCCTTGCCATGACGCTGAACTACTACGCCGAGGTGGACGGTGTCACGAGGGGCAGTGTCTTCGCCCACGTGGCGCCGCTGAGCCATGGCAGCGGTCTCTATCTCTTGCCGGCGCTCGGTCACGGCGCGACGAACGCCATCCTGGCGAGTGACCGTTTCGATGCCAGGCTTTCCTCGACATGGTGCACGCCGCGTGGGTGACCCACGTCGCGTTCTTGCCCCCGACCATGTTGAACCGGTTGGTCGCCGGCTTGGGGCGAGAGGATCGGCGGATGGCGTCTGTTCGCTCGATCGTGGTCGGCGGTGCGCCGTTCTACCGTGAGGACGTCATCCGCTTGAGAGACCGGCTGGGGGCCGATCGTGACGCAGATCTACGGACAGGGTGAGGCTCCGATGACGATCACGGTGCTCCCCGTCGGAGTGCGTCGGTGAGCGAGATGTCCGGCGGTTGCCCGTTCACGGGAGTGGATGTCCGGGTTGTGGAACTGTCGGCCGGCGATGGCCCGTGGTGAGCAAGGCGAGATCGTCGTCCGCGGGGACGTGGTCATGGCCGGCTACTGGAGCGACCCGGGCGCGACGGCGATCGCCTTGCACGATGGGTTCCTTCGCACGGGAGACGTCGGCTACGTGGACGAGGCCGGGTACGTCTACCTCACGGATCGTGGTGAAGGACGTGATCATCACTGGGGGGTCGACGTGTACCCGCGCGAGGTCGAGGAGGTGATCCTGGACATCCCGCCGTCGACGAGGTCGCGGTGATCGGCGAGCCGGACGCGACCTGGGGGAATCCGTGTGCGCGATTGTCGTCCCGAAGGCAGGGCACTCTCTCGCCGAGACGGACGTGATCGCCTTCTGCAGGGAGAACCTGGCCTCGTTCAAGAAGCCGCGCAACGGTGCCGTCATTGCGGCCGAGCTGCCGAAGAACGCGACGGGCAAGGTGCTCAAACGAGAGCTGCGCGACCTGTACGTGGGTCAAACCTGACGACGGCCCGACCAAGATGCGTACCCCGTGCGGAGCGGTCCCCGTGACCACTCACCTCGACGCGTCCGCCTCTTCGGGCCCGCACGGGTTCAAGGCGTGAGACGCGGCACCGCGAGAGGAACACACTCTGGTCCACCCCGTTGGGCTCGGCCATCGGCGTGACTCAGGCCGGCTGCTCGACCCGCCGGCCGCGAAGACGCCGCCGCTCAGGCAGGTCTGGGCGGTTCACTCGCCGGTGGTGCCGTCGATGGCTTGGCCGATGAGAGCGGCGTGGTCGTTGTGGGCGGGCGTACTCCTGCACCCGGTTTGACGATGTTCCGCACTCGCCCGCCGGGATGATCCGAAGGTCCAACGGGTGGCGCCGCCGGGCTCGGTGGTGGCGACGGCGTAGGCATTCCGCGGGGATGAACTCGTAGACATACCACGGCGGTGGCCCGGCGCTGGGGGCGCTGTAATCGTGGGTGAAGCCGCCGCCGGCCACGGTCGGTGCCCAGCCGCCCTCGGCGAACACGGCGGCGAGGCGCTGCAGCCGCGCGTGTCGTCGGTGACGTGGGTGGCACGGCCCTCGAGCGCCACGTCGTAGCCGCGGACGGCGACGCCGAAGGCGCGAGCGCGGGTCGCGCTCGATGTAGCGGATCTTGCGCGACCGGGGGCTGCCGCAGAAGTAGTAACGGCCTTCGACCCAGAAGGCGCCGACGGCGGTCATGTGGGGCGGCCCATCGGCGTCGGTCGTCGACAACCAGAAGGTGTGGTGGTCCGGTCCGCCGGTGCCGGGTGCCTGGGTCAGGTGGGTCTCGAGCGTGTGGCGCACCTCCGCCCAGTCGAGCGGCGCGAGGTCGTAGAGGTCGGCGAGGTTCTTCGCGAGGGGTTCGGGAGCAGCCATGTCAGTACCGACGATGGACGACGCCCGGACTCATCGGTCCGGGCACCGGGAACCCCTGACGGTCCGGGCTAGATGGCCCGGTCCCCGCCTCGGCGCCGCTCCAGGTTTCGCTACAGCGCCGTGCGGCCGGCCGTCGGGGTCGAAGCGAACACGCTGACGCTATACAGGGAGCGCGGCGAGCACGTCTGCGAGCGGCGCGCATGGTCCGCGGTGTGCGCGTCGACATGCGCGTAGCGCACGTGAGGCCCGGGGCCGAGCACGAACGTGGCGCCCAGCTGAGTGACTCGCTTCCCGCTCTTCCGCACGCGGAAGCCATCCCGGTGGGCCCGGCGCGCTCCCTGGAGGCTGCGGGGATCGAAGAGCAGTGTGGCGAAGTTGACCCTCTTCAGCGCGGCAGCGGTGGCGGCGGAAGCGTCGTCGTCAACCAGGACAGGGAAGGGGATGTGCTCATCGGCGACGAAGGCTCTCCGCGTAGCCGAGGTCGCCGGTCCCGACCGCCACCACCTCGGCGCCGGTCGACTTGATCTCGTCGTAGTGGCCGCGCAACTGCGCGGCGTGCTCTCGGCAGAGCAGTCAGCCGAAATGCGCAGAAAGACGAGGATCACGGGAGCGGCCGTCCAGAAGTCCCCCATGCGGTGCCGCCCGCCGTCAGCCCCCGTCGAGCTCGACCTGCTCCAACCTCTGCAAATCCATTCTGACACCATGTCACATCCGGGTCGCTCCCCGCACCGCGAGCGACCTCGCCGATCGTCTGCGCCGCGGGAACCCTTGCCCCTCGAGCAACGTCCGCGTATCCGAGGCCCACCGCCGGCGACTGGCTGACGACCGCAGGCAGGACGGGCCGCAGCGAGGAGACGCTTCGGTGGTGGTGCGACGTCGCCCAACGTCGCGTAACTCGCGAGGGCGTCCCGTCCGCCACGGATCTCACGGTCCGGCGCCGACGCGTTGGCCCCTCGGCTCCCGGAGGCTCTCGACGGCGGCTACGCGATGGACCCGCCACCCACTACCCCCAGTGGGTCTACCGCCTCGGCATCAACCGGGCAACGGAACGGCAACGCTCTTCACCCGATGATCACCTGTCGTTTCAACAGGAGCGTGGCTTCGGATGGCGCGCAGCGCACGATGTGCCGTCGGCGGCGGCGCGAGCTCGCACGAGCCGGTTGCGGGTGTTCTCCGCTTCACCACTCTGCGTTCGTGCCACGTTCGATCGGTTGTCGCCTGAGCGCCGGATGATGGTCCAATGACCGAGCTGAGTCCTTCCGGCCCGCCTGAACCACGCGGCAATCGCCTGTCGCGGGATGCTTCGCTGTTCTTCGGGTGCCGGTGGCGCCGCCCTCGTGATCGGCCCGCCACTTCTCGAGCAGCGGGTCTTCGCCGGTCCCCAGCTCCTCCGGCAACCCGCGGTCGCGGGCGCTCCGGCCCCCGAGCAGCTCCACGTCCAGTTCGGCGCGAAGCCGCGCACGAAGCGGTTCTGGGCGGTGGCGGCGCCGGTTGTCCGCCCTCGCCTGCGCCTCGGCGACCGTGGGGGTTTCGGCCTGGATCTCGATGCGATAGAACGCGTCTACACCGACGCCCTGACCGGCGAGACCGTCTTCACGTACCACGCCCCGATCCGCGTACTCTTCCGGACACGCAGTACCGCTACGAGGTGCTGCATCGTGGCGCCGATCCGGTCGCCGGGCGGTTCCAGACGGCACCCGTGGCGCGCTCGAAGCCGTTCCGGTTCACGAGCTTCGGTGATCAGGCCATCCCGGCCGCGGTCGGTACGGGTCTCGGTCCGCACTCGCCCAACGCCGGGTTCATCGTCGACGCCGTCGAAGCCATGGATCCACTCTTCCACCTGATGAACGGCGACCTCTGCTACGCCAACGTGAGCGACGCTCCCGTCGCCACGTGGTCGTCGTTCTTCAACAACAACATGCGTTCCGCCGCCAATCGGGCCTGGATGCCGTATGACGGGGTGGTGATCACAGGGATCGGGAGGGCAGTGCGACGCTGCAGCATCCGGAGCGTCATCGCGACGGAGCCGGGCGACTGGTCGGCGTACCGCGACCTGCAGACCCCGACGGCTTTGCCACGTTCGGAGTTACACCCCGCCGTGACGGCCTCACGACGATCACGGTGTCCCACTTCGGTGCGGCCGCAGGATCCGGCGAACTACCAGAAGCTCGACACGTTCACCCTCCAGCGGCCTCGCAAGCGTCACGCCGACGGCAGCGAGCTGGCCGACGTCGACTGACGCCGGCCCGGGCCGGGCTCGCGAGCGGCGGCGGGTCGCTACCCGCTGTTCACGCCGTCGCCGTTTCGCCGTTTCCTGCGCTGCGTAGCGTTTGAGCCATGAGCGCGAGGGGTGGTCCGTTGCTACGACCAAGCGGCGAGCTCGGTGTATGTCGACACCAAGAGTCCGCTGGCCGGCCAGCACGGCACCTGGCCGATGCTGGATCTGGGCGTCGTGCGGTCCGTCGCCGCGAACCTACGCGCGGCGCGACGACGGCGACGCGGCTCGCCGCTGAGCTCGAGTGGATCGAGCTCCCGCGGTACGTCCGCCAGCGTTGCGACGTGTGCGCCGCCCCGCTGCGGCGGCCAACGGATGGCGGAGGTGCCGGCGAGGTGTCGTGCGAGCGGTGCGGTGCCGAGGCGGTCGTGACGTCGCGCCCACTGGGTGCCGCCGGATTCCGTCGGCTCCAGCAGCTGACCGCAGGACGAGACCACCGCCTGCCAACTTGGCAAGCCGAGGCACGCCGGCGTCTTGCTGTCGGGGACGACCGGCTTGGGCCCGGTCAAGGGCTGACCGGTGATCGGGTCGACGTAGAGCACCGGGTTCGAACCTGTCGCCGGTGGAGAAGTCGGACATCGTCGTGGTGCCGCCGACTCGTATTGGGCGCGGTTCCTCTCGGCCTGAGGCCGGCTGATCGCGGTCCGTGAGCCGAGGTGCGCGCCGGGTGGCCCGCCCGTCGGAAACGGACCGTTTCAGTCGAGGTCGGTCGGCTGAATCCAGACACGAGATCCCCACCCCTGTCCTCGGGTTGCTTGGTCGCTTTGCCGACGTCCTCCTCGGGCGGGTTGAGGCGGAGGCCTTCGGCCTGGAGTTGCGTGCGGGCCTGGTTCTCGACGAGCAATGGCACGAAGTCCTGGACGGTGCTCTGCCAACGGCTCCGCCACCTTCCCCACGACCTCCGCAACCCGGTCGGGCGGTGCTGGGTCACCATCTGGCGTCACGAGTTCTTCGGTGAGCCTCTGAGCGATCGCAT
>CAVUBM010000079.1:0-217317 GCA_963739645.1 uncultured Actinomycetota bacterium | reverse complement strand
CACCGTGGCCCGGCGTCTAACTAAGTGCACCGACTCACAATGCCGGTCGGGCACGAAGGGTGGGGAATATGAGATCGAAGTGCATGGCCTCGCCATGCCCGCATTCTGCGGCCAGGTTAGTTATTGCCTTAGGAACTGTGGCTTTAGTCACCGCGGCGTGCGGAAGCAGCGCCAAGAAACTCACGGGATCGGTTTCGGCGCCGACGCCGCCCGCAAGCGTGGTCCCGGCAGCCAGCAAGCCCGCGCTCGCGTGCCACGCCCAGGCCACCCGGCCGCATCCGCGCGATCACAGCACGGTCGGGGTCACGGTGACCACGGTGCCGCACGCACAGGTGACGGCCGTCGATGCCTGGCCGGTCATCAACGGCCAGCGCGCATCGGGCCGGGCCAACGCCCAGGGCAAGCGGACACTCAGGTTCCGGGTCGGCAACGCTCCGCCCGGCGTCCAGGTCATGATCGACGTGCACATCTCCAGGAACGGCCAGAAGGGCAGCTGCCAGGCCTCGTTCATGCCGCGCGCGGCCCTGGCCGCCGCCGTGCAGTCACCGCCGCCCGCCGCGCCGTCCTCACCGCCTCATCCCGCGCCGCCGCCGACCACCGCCGCACCGCCTCCGCCGCCTCCGCCGCCCGCCACCTCGTGCCACCCGCTGACCAACGGCGGGAAGTGCTACGAGCCCGGCGAGTTCTGCCGCGACTCCGATCACGGCGTGACGGGGCTGGCCGGTGACGGCGAGACGATCAGGTGCGAGGACAACGACGGCTGGCGCTGGGAGCCGGTCTGATCGCCCCCTCCTCCCGGTCCGTGGTTGGACCGTTTGACACGCTGGGAGCGGTGGTCATTGTGTCCAACCACGGACGGCGCGAGCAGCGCCCTGGCTCACCGAGGAGACCGCAACATGACGCAGCCGCGGATGACGCTGACCGCCACGGTGCTCGGCGCACCGGACGCCAGGGAGCTGGCGGCCTTCTACATCCGGCTCCTGGGCTGGGACGTGCGGCAGGACGAGCCGGACTGGGTGGCGCTCACCGCGCCCGGCGGCGGCGCCGCGCTGTCCTTCCAGACCGAGCCCGGCCACGTGCCGCCGGCCTGGCCCGCCGGGCCGGGCGACCAGCAGATGATGATGCACCTGGACATCGAGGTCGACGACCTCGGCGAGGCCGGGGCGCACGCGGTCGCCGCGGGCGCGGTCCTCGCCGAGTACCAGCCCCAGGATGACGTGCGCGTCTACCTCGATCCGGCCGGGCACCCGTTCTGCCTGTGGATCGAGACCTGACCCCGGTCAGGGCGCGACCATAAATTCGGTTCGCTGTTCCGGCGGCGGAACGTAGGGTCAACGGGTTGCCGTTCCCCGGAGGACAGACCGACATGCTCGAGCCGCCCGACCTGCCCGAACCGCAGATCGCCGAGGCGCTGCGTACGGGCTTCGGGGTCGAGGCCGCCAGCCTGGAGTTCCTGCCGGTCGGGAACGACGCGGGGTCGTGGGCCTACCGGGTGCAGGACAGGGCAGGGCGCTCCTACTTCCTCAAGGTCCGCTCCCCCGCGGACGACACCAGGGGCGCGGACGTCCCGGCCTACCTGCAGCGGCACGGCGTGCCCAGCGTGCTCGGGCCGCTGCGGGCCGGAACCGGCGCGGCCTGGATCCCCGCCGGCCGCTTCGCGCTCGCGCTCTACCCGTTCATCGAGAGCCGCCCGGCCGCCGAGGCCGGGCTGTCCGCGGGCCAGTGGCGCGAGTTCGGCAGCATCGTGCGGACGATCCACCAAACCCCGGTGACGCCGGAGCTGAGCGGCCTGGTCGGCCGGGAGGTGTTCCGGCCCACCCGGTACGGGCTCTTCGGCCGGCTGCACCAGGTGCTTACCTCGCCGGATCCCGGCGATGGGCTGGCCCGCGACCTGGCCGCGGCCTGGCGGGCCCGGATCGGCGCCATCCGCCAGGTCACCGGCCAGGTCGACGCGCTGGGGCAGCGGTCCGGGCACCTGGCCGTCCCCCGGGTCCTGTGTCACGCCGACCTGCACACCTTCAACGTGCTCGTCGACGGCTCACGGCAGCTGTGGGTCGCGGACTGGGACGAGGCCATTCTCGCGCCTAAGGAGCGGGACCTGATGTTCGTCATCCGCGGCATCGGCCATGGCCTCATCTCACCCGACCGCACCGAGAGCTTCCTCGAGGGCTACGGCGCGGCCGCGGCCGACGAGGGCCTGCTCAGGTACTACCGGTACGCGTGGGCCGCCCAGGACATCGCGGCCTGCGCCGAGGAGGTCCTCTTCCTGCCGGGGCGCGGCCAGGACAGCCGCCGGGCCGCGGTGGACGACTTCATGAACCTGTTCGAGCCCGGCAACATCGTCGACCTGGCCTTCACCTCGCCGGCGCCGGCCCGCTAGCGACGGGTCACGGCAGCTTGCCGGAGAGCCGCTGGACGACCCGCATCAGCGCCGAGTGGTCGAGCCCGCCGTCGCCCTGCGCGCGGGCCGCACCGGTCAGCTGGGCCAGCAGCCCGCCGAGCAGCGTGACCACGCCAGCCTCACGCGCGCTCGCGGTGAAGATGGCCAGGTCCTTGTCGTGCAGCTCGATGCGGAAGCCGGGAGTGAAGTCGCCCGCCAGCATGGTGGCGGCCTTGCGGTCGAGCACCGTGCTGCCGGCCAGGCCGCCGCGCAGCACCTCGACCGCGGCTTCCACGTCCACGCCCTGGGCCTGGAGGAAGACCAGGGCCTCGGCCACCAGCGCGATGTTGCCCGCCACAATGAGCTGGTTGGCGGCCTTGACCGTCTGGCCGGCCCCGGCGGGGCCGACATGCAGGATCGTGGCGCCCATGACGTCCAGCAGCGGCCGGGCGGCCGCGACGTCCTCGGCCGCCCCGCCCACCATGATCGACAGTGTCCCGTCGATCGCGCCGCGCTCGCCGCCGCTCACCGGGGCGTCGAGGCAGCGCAGGCCGCGCTCGGCACCCGCCGCCGCCACCTGGCGGGCCACGTCCGGCCGGATCGAGCTCATGTCCAGGTAGAGCGCATCTGCAGCGGCGTTGTTCACGACGCCGTCCGGGCCGAGCGCGACGGCCTCGACGTCCGGGGAGTCCGGCAGCATGGTGATGATCGCGTCCGCGTCCTGGACGGCGTCGGCGACGCTGTCGGCCCACCGGCCGCCGGCCGTGACCAGCGCGTCGGCGGATACCCGGCGTCGGGAGTGGCCAACGACGTCGAAGCCCGCCTCGACCAGGTTGGCGGCCATGGGCCTGCCCATGATGCCCAGGCCGATGAACGCCACCTTCTGCACACTCGTCACCCGTTGACTCCCATCGCTCAGGCCGACTGGGTCGCAGCTGGGGTCCCGCCGTCCAGGCCCATGCGGCGCAGTCCCGTCACTGTGTCCTCCAGCGGCGCGTATTCCAGGCCGATCCACCCGTCGTAGCCGAGCTCGCGCAGCTGCCGTACCCACCCATCGAGGTCGGCCGTGCCGGTGCCCGGCTCGTGCCGGCCGGGCGCGTCAGCGACCTGGACGTGGCCGATCCGCGGGTGCACCCGGTCCAGTGTCGCAGCGACGTCCTCGCCGTTAACGCACAGGTGGTAGACGTCGGCCAGCAGCCGGGCGGCCGGGGCGGCGTCCGGTGGCAGCCGGTCCAGCACGGCGATCACATCGCCGGCGGTGCGCAGCGGGTACTGCGGGGCGCCGCTGAGCGGCTCGACCACGATCGCGGCCCCGATCTGCTGCGCGGCCCGGGCCGCGTCCGCGAGGTTCTGCCCGGCCAGCTCATCCTGGCTGGCCGGGTCGGCGCCGTCGACCCGGTTGCCGTACAGCATGTTGAACCGGCGGCAGCCCAGCCGGCCGCCCAGGCCCATCACCACGTCCAGGTTGTCCAGGAACTCCTGCCGACGGCCGGGCCAGGAGGCGATGCCGCGCTCGCCCGCGGCCATGTCGCCGGCGAAGCCGTTCAGGGACACGAGCTGGACGCCGGCGTCGCGCACCGCGCGCTCGAACCCGTCGACCTCCGCGTCCCCGGGGACCGCGGACCCGAAGGGCCACCAGGCCTCGATCGCGGTGAACCCGGCCTCGCGCGCGGCGGCGGGCCGGTCCAGCATCGGCAGCTCGGTGAACAGGATGGAGATGTTGGCGTCGACCGGACCCCAGCTCGCGGGTGACATGAGCATCCTTTCTGCTGCCGCAGGCGCGGCGCCTGGCCAGCCCAGGTGTGGTCAGCCGCTGGCCACGGTAGAAGGCTGCCGGGCTCTTGATCAATGTCGAACGAGTAAAGCAGACTCTTCCGGTACCGCCAGACAGCAGGCAAGAGTGCAGGAGCACCTTATGGCCAGCGCGAACGTCAGCCTGCGGCAGCAGACGCTGCAGCGCCGTGCCCGGCAGGCCCTGGCCGGCGGGGTGAGCAGCAACACCCGCCTGCTCAACCCGCACCTGATCATCGAGCGCGCCGCGGGCTGCCGCATGTGGGACGCGGACGGCACCGAGTACCTCGACTACCTGCTCGGCCAGGGCCCGAACTTCCTCGGCCACGCGCCGCCCCGGGTGCTGGAGAGGGTGCTCGCCGCCCAGCGCGACGGCGTCACCTTCGCCGCCACGCACCCGCTGGAGATCGAGGCCGCCGAGCGAGTGCTGGCCGTGCTCGGCTGGGCCGAGACCATGCGGTTCGGCAGTTCCAGCTCGGAAATGGTGCAGGCGGCGGTGCGCATAGCGCGGGCAGTCACCGGTCGCAGTGGCGTAATGCGCTTTGTCGGGCATTATCACGGGTGGCTCGACAACATTTACGCGCGCAACGAGGGAACCACGGCCGTGCCGGCCAGCAAGGGCCAGCTCGCGTCGGCGCTGAGTGACGTCCTCATGATCGAATGGAATGACGCCGGGGTGTTCGAGCGCGCGATCGCGGATCACGGCGACGAGCTCGCCGCGGTGATCATGGAGCCGGTGATGCTGAACGCCGGGGCGATCGTGCCCGAGCCCGGGTACCTGCAGGCGGTGCGCCAGGCCTGCCGGCAGCGGGGCATCGTGCTGATCTTCGACGAGACGATCACCGGCTTCCGGGTCGCGCTCGGCGGCGCGGCCGAGCGGTACGGGGTGCACCCGGACCTCGCGGTGTACGGCAAGGCCATGGCCGCGGGCTGGCCGTGCGCGGCGCTGGCCGGGCGCCGGGACCTGTTCGCCGACGTGGCCAGCGGGGCGGTCACCCACGCGGGCACGTTCAACGGCAACACGATCGCCGCCGCCGCGGTGCTGGCGTCCCTTGACGAACTCGCCAGCGGCGCGGTCCATCAGCAGGTCGACCAGACCGGCACCGCGCTCATGGGGGCGATCCGGTCCTGCGCCGCGGCCCACGGACTCGGCCTGCACCTGCAGGGCCTGCCCATGGCCTTCCACGCCAGCTTCGCCCCGCCCGGCCAGCCGGTCACCAGGCATCACGAGCTCGCCCGCGGCGACCCGGGCCGCTACGAGCGGCTCGCCAGCGTGCTCATCGGCCACGGGGTCTGGGTGGCGCGCCGCGGCATCTGGTACGTGTCGGCCGCGCACACCAGCGCCGACGTCGCGGAGACGATGGAGCGGATCGACACCGCGTTCCGGGAGTTCAGCGCCGCCGGCTGACCGCGAGCGGCGGCCCGGCTGGCCGGCCCGGCTCAGCCCGTGGCGCCGAAGCTGGGCAGGCACGGCTCCAGGCCGCCGATCTCGACCGGCACGGACTGGTGCGCCGCCCAGGTGTCGCGGTCCAGGCGCAGCCGGCGCGTGGTCACCGCGCGGCCGCGGACGACGTTGAACTCGATCCCGTCGTCGGCGTAGCCGAGCTTGCGGGACACAGCGAGCGACGCGGCGTTGTCATCGAACGCGCTCGAGCACGCGTACCGGGCGTTCAGGCCATCGAAGGCCAGGCCGAGCACGGCGGCCCGCATCTCGGTGCCGATGCCCTGGCCGTGGTACTTCTGCCCGACCCAGGAGCCGGTGTGCACCTCGCGCACGATGGCGAAGTCCTTCGCGCCTATGCCCTGGGTACCGACGATCGTGCCTCCGAGGTCGACGACCAGGTTCAGGCTCCAGTCGGACGGCGCCCACGAGCCCCACTGGGACCAGTGAAACTGCAGCGTTCCCCGCGCGCGGTCCTCGGCGGGCGCGTCGGTCCAGGGAACCATGAACGGCTGCACGGCCGGGTCGTGGACGCCCTCGGCCGCCAGGCTGGCCAGCGCGTCGAGGTCGGCCAGCGTGGGCCAGCGCAGCTCGAGCCGCGGGGTCCGCAGGCGCAAGCCGGACAGCGGCCAGTGGGACGACGTCATGGCATCGATTGTTCTGCGCCGGCCCGGCCTCGCGCACCGCATTTACCGGCCGGTCCGTCGCCCCCACCTGCCGCGCTAGCATCACAGGCATGGGTTTCCTTTGACTGTGACCTGATCAGGCGGCCCGTGGGCCTCCGTCCCCGTCTTGCCCTGCCGGTGAGACGAGGAAAGAGGACACGAGGTGAAGCCGAGGATATCCGAAGACCCGGCCCGCGCGGGCCGGGGCGTCGGTGCTCGCTGCGGCGCTCGCCGTGGAGTTCATCGATGAACTGGTCGACGGCACCAAGGACGCGGCGCTGCCGCTGATCCGCCACGACCTGGGGTTGACCTACGGGCAGATCGGCCTGCTGGCGTCGGCGCCGCTGCTGCTGGGAAGCCTGCTGGAGCTTCCCGTCGGCGTTCTGGCCGGGCACGGCCGCGCCCGCCGCCTGACCGTCCTGGCCGGCGGGGTGGTGTTCATCCTCTCGCTGGCGGCCGTGGCCGCGGCCCGGTCGTTCGCCGGCCTGCTGATCGCCTTCGTGATCTTCTTCCCGGCCTCGGGGGCATTTGTCAGCCTGACCCAGTCGGGGCTGATGGACGCGGATCCTGGCCGCCACGAGCAGCACATGGCGCGGTGGAATCTGGCCGGGTCGGCGGGAGCGGTAGCCTGCCCGGTCCTGCTGGCCGGTGTGCTCGCGGCCGGCGGCGGCTGGCGGGCGGCGTACCTGGTCCTGGCCGGCTGCGCCGGGTTGGCCTGGCTCGGCGTGGCCCGCCGCGGTCCCCGGCCGCGGCACCGCGTGCCGTGGGAACACCTGACCAGGCCAACCCGGCGCAGCATGATCCGGCTCAGGACAATGGCCTCCGGCCCGGCCCGGCACCACCCAACCTGCCCCGGGCCGAATCGGTCCAGCCCGGCGCGGGTGAGCCCGGCGTAGGTGAGCACGCCCGAGCCCCCGCGTTGCGGCGGGTCGGCCGCGCGCTCCGGCAGCCGGGGGTAGCCCGCTGGCTGGCGCTGCTCCAGGTGTCTGACCTGCTGCTCGACATCCTCACCGGGTTCCTGGCCCTGTACCTGGTCGACGTCGTCCGCACCACGCCCGAGCAGGCGGCGCTGGCCGTGGCCGTCCGGCTCGGGGCCGGGCTGGCCGGGGATGTCGTGCTGATCCGGGTCCTGGAGCGGGTCAGCGGGCTGCGCCTGCTGCGGGCCAGCGCCGCCGCGGCCGCCCTGCTGTACCCCGGGTTCCTGCTGCTGCCCGGCTTCGGGCCCAAGCTCGCCGTCCTCGCCCTGCTGACCGTGGTCACCGCGCCGTGGTATCCCGTGCTGCAGGCCCAGCTGTACCGCAGCCTGCCGGGCGAGAGCGGGGTCGTGGTGTCGCTGTCGAGCGCCTCGACCCTGCTGGCGGGCGCGGTGCCGCTGGCCGTCGGGTTCCTGGCCCAGCAGTTCGGCCTGGCCTGGGCGATCACCGGCCTGGCCGTGGCCCCGCTCGGCATCCTCGGCGGGGTCTGGCGCGCCCGCCAGGCCGGCGGGCGCACCACATGACGATGCCCCCTCCGCCAGGTGGCGGAGGGGGCATCGCGGATATCTACCGGCTTCCCGGGCGCCCGGCCGATGGGGCCGGACCACGGTCGCCGGCTGATGGTGCCGGGCCGGGACTGCCTTGCGCCGCAGCCCCGGCCCGGGCGCTCTTACCGCTACCGGCCAGTTCTAGAACGGGCCGGGGAAGAAGCGGGTCTCCTGCGTGTCAATGGCGTGCTGGCCATTGAGGCGCACCGTGCTCCAGGTCGGCTGCGAGTTGGTGCTGCCGGTGGAGGTGGCGACCAGCGGGGTCGAGAAGTTGTCGCTGGCGCCGTTGATCAGCCAGTCACCGACGCCGGTGTTGCCACCCGGGATCTTCGGGCTCCGGATCAGGACGGTGTCAGCCGCGGCACCGCAGTCCTCCAGGCGCAGCTTGAACCCGGAGACCGGAGGCTCGTTGTCCCAGGAGCCGACGCACAGGGTCTCGTCGCCACCGTTGTTCGGGTTGAACGCGAGCTGGAAGGTCGTTGCCCCGGCCAGGCCAGCGAGCACCATCAGCTTGCACTGGCTGTTGGTGAAGATGGCCGGGTCGACGCTGAGCCCGGTCAGCGTGCAGTACAGCGGGACCACGTGGCCGACGCTGATCCGGCTGAAGTCCGACTTCGAGTTCCCGTTGCTGCCCGGAACCAGCCGCACGACGTTGTTCACAACCGAGAGACCGGAGTGGGAGGCGAGAATGTCGCCCAGACCCGGGTTCTGGAAGCTCACGTCGGTGCAGTGGAAGCTGCAGGCGTTCGTCGCGTTGGGCTTCGCCATGGCATTGGCGCCCACGGCCGACAGGCCGATCGTCGCGGCGACGGTCACTCCGGCCGCCACCGCGTAGCTCGCCCGCTTAAAGCGGTTTCGCATGTTGGATCCCTTCCTGTGGTTGCCATTCCGGCTGCCTTTGTGGTGGCGGCCTGGGCGGTCAGGCATTTTGGGCCGGCTCCGGCATTGATCTAACTCTGGCTATTTGTTGCGCTATGAGATCCCGCCCTGCCAGTCAGTGCTGGAAACGCTACCACGGGTAGTCATGCGATCACACCAAGTAAACAGATCGCACGACCGTCATTTCCGGTCACCCGGGGCCGGGCTCGGCCAGGCATCTGGCGTGCCCGGACCGGCTGGGGACCGGCCATTTTCTGCCGCGCCCCAGACGGTCCGCACCCGCCATGAGCAGGCCGTTCTGCCACCGGGCCCGCGGCTCCGCCTGCCCGCACCGCCTGGTCGCCGTTCAGCATCCCCGTGGCTCCTTCGGTCGCATCCCCCGGACAGCAGGCCCGGCAAGCCGGGCCAATGTGCTGACCGGACTAAATCGGTACCTACGTGATAATGCATAGTCAGGCATTTGCCTGGCGGCTGCATTGTCGTAACAGTGACGCGCCACTCTCACATGTGGTTGACATTGGCCGGCCAACCTTTCTTAATATCCCGGTCGGCCCATTAAAAATGCCAGTTGGTACAGGCAGCTATGAAATAGCGGAGCCAAGCCTGATTTGGCCAGAAAGAAGCACAGCGTGGGGCATTAGAGCGAATTAACCGCTACGCCACATACGCCGGGCACGCGCGCCGGAAAGCCCAGTGCCACAGGGCTTGCGCAGAGGCCGCCCGGCCCGAGGCCGCCCTGCCTGAGGCACGCGCAGCCACAGTGCGCGTGCTGGGTGGCCCGGCTGTAGAGCGTGCCGGGCCGCCGGAAACCGGCGCGGCCCCGACCCGGTCGCCGGGTCAGGGCCGCGATTTGCTCGGACGCTAGCGTGACTCAGGCGCTCGCGGCCGAGTCCTCGTTCGCCGCCTTCCCGTCGGCGACGACGTCGCGGTCCGCCGGCCTGAGCGTCACGTTGGACTCGACCGCCGCGTCCGCGCCAATCAGGTTCTTCTTCACCGACTCGAGGATCGTCAGCCCCTGGCCGACCAGGCCCGCCGCGATCTCGCTGAGGCCGTCGGCGCCGTTCAGCACGCTGATGTTCGCGCCGGCCAGCCCGGCCGCCGCCTCTTTCACGATCTGCGGCAGCTGGTCGATCAGCATCCGGTCCAGGGCAATGCGGTTGTTCGATGCGGCGGCCTCGGCCTGCACCCTGACCCGCATGGCATCAGCCTTGGCCAGGATCTCCACCTTCTCCGCCTCGGCCTCGGCGGGCTTGATCACCTCGGCGACCAGCTGGCGCTGGCGCAGCTCGGACTGTCGCTGCGCCAGGTCGGCCTGGGCCGCAATGACGTTCATCTGCGCCTGGGCCTGCGCCAGCGGGCCCGCCTGCGCCGCCTCGGCCTGCGCCTTGTCGACCTCGGCCTTGTACTGCGCCTGCACGACCGACGTCTGCCTGGCGTACTCGGCCTGGGCTCGCTGGGACTGCTGCTGCGCCTCGGCGGCGGCCTGGTTCGCCTGAGCCTGCGCGATCTGCGCCTGCCGCTGAATCGCGGCGTTGTGCGGCGCTGCCATGGCCTGGATGTAACCGATGTTGTTGTCGTCGATCGACTGGATCTGCAGCGAGTCCACGGTCAGGCCGATCTTGGCCATCTCCGACTTAGATCCGTCCAGCACCTCGGTCGCCAGCTTCTGCCGCTCGGTGACGATCTCCTCAACGGTCATCGAGCCGATGATCGAGCGCAGGTGCCCGGCGAAGATCCGCCCGGTCAGCGTGGACATCTGGTCCTGGTCGGACAGGAACCGCTGCCCGGCGTTGACGATGCTCTCCTCGTCGTTGCCGACCTTGAACGCGATGACCGCACGGACATTGAGCGAGATGCCCTGCTTGGTCACGCAGGTCTCGGCGACCTCGGCCTCGGCCATGGACAGCGTCAGGAAGTTGGTCTTGCGGAGGAACGGGGGCACGAACGCGCCGTGGCCGGTGACCACCTTGAACGGCGCGCCGCTGCGCCCGAACCTGCCGCCTGAGATCAGCATTGCCTCATCAGGCGCGGGAACACGATAGCCAAGCATCTTTCATCTCCAGTTTGGGTCCACCGGGCATGCCCGGAGGCAGTCATGCCGCATTTAACCGTCTTACTGCAAGAATGGGTCAGCAGGGAAGGGATCGAGCGGATCCGTCCACTCGCTGACGTCCACGGTCCTATTTCCCCGCGTTTCGATGACGAGAACCGTTGTTCCCCTGGGCAGCGAGGTCGGCGACCACGCGAGATACGTCTCGGTGCCGCCCCTGATCTTGACCAGCACTTCCCCGGGGCCGGCCGCGCCTCTCGTGGCCACGGTCAGAACCCCGATGGAGCCGATGAGGGAGGTCTCCCGAGCCACCGTCTGCCGCTCCTCATGCCACCCAACCTGGATGCTCACAGTATGCCGCTCTGACCCGCCCGGCCCGCGCGGCCGCCGGCCCCGGATTAATGGTGTGAAAGTGCCGTAGCTGTTGAAACAGCCACAGCTAAGTGCCGTTCACACTATTGGGAATCCCCGGCTTGGCCGTTCAGCTGCCGTACCTCGGTGGGCAGGGTGGTGGCCCTGGTCAGCTTGCGGCCCCAGGCCAGCGCGGCGCCGAGGTCAGGGGCGTTGATGATGGTGAACCCGCCGATGTGCTCCTTGCCCTCGGCGTACGGGCCGTCGGTGATGAGCACGTCGCCGTCGCTGAGCCGCACCACCGCGGCCCCGTCCGCGGGCTGCAGCCCCGCGGTGAAGACCCAGGCGCCCGCGGCCTTGAGCTCCTGCTGCCAGGCGGCGAGATCCTGCATCACCTGGTTCAGGACCTCGGGCGGCGGGACCGGGCCGTCGGGCTGATAGACGCTGAGCAGGTAGCGGTTCATCGTGACACTCCTCTTAAGGTGACGGCCGGTGCCGGCGCGGCCTCTCACCGTCTACACGAACGGCCTGCAGCGAGATCGACAGCGTACAGAAATGCGCTGGGCCGCTCAGGCCGCAAGGAGCTTCCTTTAAGGTCAGACCGATCATGCTAAAACCGGCGAACAGTACTAGGCTGGCAGAAATTCGCATAGCCGTACCGGCGCCCGCCCCGCTAGCTGCATACCTGTCCGGCGCACGCCGCGGCTCGAACCCGCGTGAGCGTGCAGATGTTCGAGAGGTTCTCCGACCGGGCGCGGAGGGTCGTGGTCCTGGCGCACGAAGAGGCCAGGCTGCTGGACCATAACTACATCGGCACCGAGCACATCCTGCTCGGCCTCATCCACGAGGGCGGCGGTGTCGCTGCCCGGGCGCTCCAGGAGCTCGGGATCAGCCTGGAGTCCATGCGGGAGCAGGTCGAGCAGGCCGCCGGGCGGGGCAGCACGCGGCCGTCGGGGCACATCCCGTTCACGCCGCGGGTCAAGAAGGTGCTGGAGCTGTCGCTGCGCGAGGCGCTGCATCTCGGCCAGAACTACATCGGCACCGGGCACCTGCTGCTCGGTGTGGTCCGGGAGGAGGAGGGCCCGGCTCAGGGCGGCGTCGCCACCAAGGTGCTCGTGGGCCTCGGCACGGACCTGACGCAGGTCCGGCGGCAGGTGATCGCCCAGCTCAGGGAGCCATCCGACGAGGGGCCGCTGCTCGGCGACGCCTCGGCCGACGTCGTGCTCGGGGAGTCCCCGGCCCAGGGCCTGCTCGGGGAGCCCCCGGCCCAGGGCCTGCTCGGGGAGCCCGCAGGTCAGGGCCCGCTCGGGGAGCCCGCGGCTCAGGGCCCGCTGCTCGGGAGGCCCACCGCCGGGAGCCAGCCGCTCCAGACGTCCGGGCCGGCTCCGGCCCCGCGGTACCCGGCGCCGGACATCCTCGGCGCGCTCGCCTCGATCACGGACCGGCTGACCGCCATCGAGCAGCGGCTGGGCATCCCCGGGTCGGCCGCCCCCGCCGTGAACTATGACGAGCAGATCGAGATGGTGCGCTCGACCAAGGTCGCCGCGATCAAGGCCCAGGACTTCGAGAAGGCCGCGATCTTGCGGGACCAGGAGAAGGAACTGACCGCCCAGAAG
Source organism: uncultured Actinomycetota bacterium (assembly GCA_963739645.1). Lineage (GTDB taxonomy): Bacteria > Actinomycetota > Actinomycetes > Streptosporangiales > Streptosporangiaceae > JASHPR01. The sequence goes on along the minus strand of CAVUBM010000079.1, from coordinate 204,622 downwards.
GAGGCGGCCGGCAAGGAGCCGGAGCCGCCCGCCGACGTCGTCTCGGTGGTGGACGACCTCGCCCGGCTGCGAGGCCAGGTAACGCGGCTGCAGGGCCTGCTGCGCAGGCACGGGATCGATCCCGAGGAACCGGCCGCATCCGCGGAATAGCCCGGGCCGCCCCGGCGTTCCTAGTCACCGTCGGTGTGCTGTGTCCCCCGGGCCGCAAACACTGCCTTCGCGGACTACCGTTCGGCTGGAGCCGCGTTGTGCCACTCGCCGAGAGGCGACCTCACACCGGCATGTGGCACGCCCTCGAGAGCTAGATCGCTCCGGGGGCGTCGTCATGTCCGCGGCCATCACGGCGAAGCCGGCACCAGCCGCGACGGTCGGCCGGAGGATCCGGACCCGGATAGCTGGTTACTGCGCTGGCCCGCCGCGTGGCATCCACATCCGCATGGAGCGTCCATCGCGGTTGTCCCACTGGAAGTAGGGGACGGCCACCGCCGTGGTGGGATCGCCCGCGGCCGCTGTGTGGTCGGGATGGGCTGTGCTCCCGGGGTGGGCTGGGTCTTCGGGGTCGTCGGAATAGGGCAGCCCGCCGTGGCGCGCTGGCCCCAGGCGCACCGCGTGCGCCTCGACGGTTACGGTGCGGCCGATGCCGGGGATCTCGGTTTCGCGCGCGGCGAGATCGCCGGGGCTGAGCGCGAGATCCTCGACGCTCGCGTCTCCGGGCTGGTCGGCCTGCTCGAAGCAGTACACGAGCGGCCCGCGCTCCACCGCCACGGTCCCCCGCAGCGCGTCGATGCGCCGGCCGGGGTAGGTCAGCCGCGATGTGACGTTCAGGTCGCAGCGCAGGACGTCACCGGGCATCCAGTGCCGCCGGACGATCAGGTAGCCACGGTCGGCAGGGTCCGGTGTCACCGGGCTGCCGTTGACCACGAAGCGCGCACCCCGGCACCAGCCCGGGATGCGGACCGCGAGCCCGCAGGCGCCCGGCGGGGCGCCGCGCACCTGGAAGTCCACGGTTCCCGACCAGGGATAGCCGGACGTCATGTCGAGGCGCAGGGTCCCGCCGCCCAGGTTCGCCCCGATGCTGGCCCCGGTGAACTGGTGGAGGTAGAGCACGTCGCCCGCGGTCGTGGCCAGGTAATGCCCCAGGGACGCCATCAGCCGCATGATGTTCGGCGGGCAGCAGGCACAGGAGAACCACTCGTTGCGCCGCCCCGGGTCGTCCTCCTCGAAGTGACCGTCGCGGCGCTGCAGCGGGTTGACGTAGAAGAACCGCTGCCCGTCCGCTGATATCGCGGGGCCGACGCCGTTGTACAGGGCGCGCTCGATGAGGTCGGCGTACTTGCTCTCCCCGGACGCCAGCAGCATCCGCCAGCTCCACTGGATGCTCGCGATGGCGGCACAGGTCTCGTTGTAGGCGCGGTCGGGTGGCAGCTCGAAGCCGTCGCCGAAGGATTCGCCCGAGTGCCGGGAGCCGACGCCGCCGGTCAGGGACGTCTTGGTGGCGACCATGTCGTCCCACCGGACGACCGACGTGGCGAGCAGTTCGCCATCGCCGGTCTCGGCGGCGACGTCCGCCACGCCGGCCTCCAGGTACAGTGCGCGGACCGCGTGCCCGGCCAGGGCGGTCGTCTCCCGGACCGGCTCCCAGTCCTGCAGGTAGCGGCGGCCGAAGCCGGAGTCGCCGATCAGCCCCTGGCCACGCTGCTCGATGAACTGGGAGGCCAGCCGCAGGTACGGCTCGTGGCCGGTCTCCCGGTACAGCTCCGCCAGCGCGGTCTCGATGATCGGGTGGCCGTCGATGCCGCCCTCCCCGCCCAGGAACGTGTCCACCAGGTAGTCGGCGAAGCGCCGAGCGATGCCGAGCAGCGGCGTCTCACCCTGGGTACGGGCGTGCGCGATCGCGGCCTGGATGAGATGGCCCGCGCAGTAGTGTTCGTGACTCGACATGAGCCGGCTGTACCGTGGCGCCCCGGTCACCTGGACGTAGGAGTTCAGGTAGCCGTCGGGCTGCTGAGCCTTCTCGAGCAGCGCGGTCGCCTCCACGGTGAACTCGCTGAGCGCGGGCGAGGCCGTGTGGCCGAGCTCCCAGCCGATCGCCTCCAGCGTCTTGTACAGGTCGGAGTCCATGAAGACCGGGCCGCGGTAGCCCTCGCGGGCGCCGGAGATGGCCAGCCGCAGGTTGTCGAGATTGCCCGCGGCCTCCATCTGCCGCAGCGCGAGCGGGAGGCTGGCCTCGTGGCTGCGGCGCTGCCAGTCCTGCAGCAGCCCGCCGGTCAGCCGGACGCCCGGCCCGTCGATCGGCCGGTGCGAGACGGCGGCCGAGGCCGTGGGGCAAACCGGCCCGCGGGCCGTCGGCGTCCTGTCTGCGTCAGTCACGTGCGCGGCTCCCGCCTGGTCCCGGCCCGGGCACCGCCGCCCGGGCCGGCCGTGACCAGGCCGATCGCGTCAGCTCGGCGGTCACGATCGTTGTTAGCGCTAACAGCGGTCCCCGATGTCAGCACCCTGAGCAGGAATAGGTTTTCCTCAGAAGCTAGAGCCCCCGCTGCGGGCGAGTCAAGCCTGTACATACGCGGTTCTCTTACGATATGAAGACAGGACCTTGGTAGCGAGTCGGAGAAACCGTTTGCCTCCATCTGCCGACCCCGATGGCAAGCGCGCCACCATCAGGGACGTAGCGGCCCACGCCGGCGTCTCGATCGGCACTGCCTCGAAGGCCCTCAACGGCCAGGGCAAGCTGCGCAGGGAGACCAGGGACCGGGTCGCAGCGGCCGCCCGCGAGCTGGGCTTCTCGCCGAACGTCCTGGCCCGGGGGCTGCTGGCGGGCCGGACCTACACCGTCGGCCTGATCACCACGGACAGCTTCGGGCGGTTCAGCATCCCGGTCATGCTCGGCGCCGAGGACGCGCTCGGCGCGGGCCAGATATCGGTGTTCATGTGCGACACCCGCGACGACCCCGACCGGGAGCAGCAGCACCTGGAGATGCTGCTGAGCCGCCAGGTGGACGGGCTGATCGTCACCGGGCGGCGGATCGAGCCGCGGCCGAGCATCGGGTCGGGCCTGGGCCTGCCGGTGGTCTACGCGATGACCCAGTCCCTGGACACCGACGAGCCCGCGATCCTGCCCGACGACTACGGCGGCGGGCGGCTCGCCGCCGAGCGGCTGCTGGCCACGGGGCGCACCAGGCTGGGCCACATCACCGGGCCCGAGCGCTTCCTGTGCGCCCGCAAGCGGGCGAGCGGGTTCTGCGACGCGATCGCCGAGTCCGGGTCCGGGACGCAGTTCTCGTCGCACGAGGTCCTGTACGGCGAGTGGAGCGAGGCCTGGGGCCGCGACGCCGCCCGTATCCTGCTGCGCAGCTCCCCCGGCGTGCAGGCCATCTTCTGCGGCAGCGACCAGATTGCCCGCGGCGTCTCCGACACGCTGCGGATGGCCGGGCGCCGGGTGCCCGAGGACATCGCGCTGATCGGGTTCGACAACTGGGAGCCGATGGCGCGCGGCGCCGACCCGCCCCTGACCAGCATCGACATGTGCCTGGAGGACGTCGGGCGGGTCGCCGCCGAGCACCTGCTGTCGGCCATCAACGGCGAGCCGACCCACGGCGTGCACTCCGTGCCGTGCCGGCTGGTCGCCCGGCAGTCGACCGACCCCGAGCTGGCCTCAGGCCCGCCGCCGGCCAGCGCGGCAACCGGCCCCCAGACCGCGCCGGGCCGGCCGGCGGTGCCGTCGGTGCCCCATCTGCCCGCGCCCCGGAGCCCCGCCACCTAGAGCGAACGTTCGCACACTTTTCGGGCAAATTTGTGCCCAGTTGACTACTCCGGGGCACCCCTGGCTTGGGCGGGCGGCTGGCCACGGACGGTAGCGTAACGGCCCGATCTTGATTTCATTCATAGCGTCTGACCTGCAGCAATAGTTCAAGCTACGCGATGGCGCCCGGGCCGGGTGCGAGCCAGGTCGATTCCGTATCGGGACTTGACCGCCCGCCATCCGGGGATTTACCGTGCAGGCGAACGTTCGTTCATGGTGAATCCTGATAAGGCAGGACGGAATGCCCCGGCGGTACGTCTCGATCAAGGAAGTAGCGGCCAGGGCCGGCGTCAGCTTCCAGACGGCGAGCAAGGTGCTGAACGGGGGCAACGTCCGGGTGTCCCGCGAGACCGCCGCGCGGATCATGGCGGTCGCCGAGCGGCTCGGCTACCGGCCCAACACCGTGGCCCGGAGCCTGGTGCAGCGCTCCACCGCCACCATCGGCCTGATCGCCGGGGACATCACCGACGTCGCGCTGTCCCAGTTCGCCGTGGCCGCCGAGCACACCGCGCGCCGCCACTCGCACGCGGCGCTGGTCGGGAACCTGACCCTGGGCGGCGAGGACGGCGCCTCGGTCGCGCACATGCTGATCGAGCGGCGGGTGGACGGGATCATCGCCGCGGCCCCGCAGCTCGAGGAGGACACCGAGGTCGCCGACCTGCTGCGCCGGTACGTCCCCGCGGTGAGCCTGCACCACGTGCCGGGCGGCGGCATCCCGCTGGTCGGCTCCAACCACCGCGCCGCCGCCCGGGTCGCCACCGAGCACCTGATCTCGCTCGGCCACACCGCGATCGGGACCGTCACGGGGACGTTCCGCCGCCAGGTCTCACGCAGCCGGCTGCACGGGTACGAGGACGCGCTGCGGGACGCCGGGATCGAGCCCGGGGAGGACATCGCGGTGGAGTCGGACTGGACGCCGGGCGGCGCGGCGGTCGCGACCCGGCTGTTGCTGCAGCGGGCGCCGGGGATCACCGCGATCTTCGTGCACAGCGACACCATGGCGATCGGCGTGCTGAGCGCGCTGGCCGCGGCCGGCCGCCGGGTGCCCGCGGACGTCGCGGTGGTCAGCTGCGACGACATGCCGTTCGCCGAGTACCTCATCCCCTCGCTCACCTCGCTGCGGGTGCCGTTCGCCGAAACCGGCGAGCAGGCGGTCGAGCTGCTGCTACGCCGCATCGCCGGGGAGCCCGTGCCGGACGAGCCGGTGCTGCTGCCGGTCGAGCTGATCGTGCGGGACTCCTGCGGCGGTCCCGTGACCGGGAAACCCGTCCCGGCCCAGACAGGACAGGAGGACACGTGACCCGAATCGCGGTGGATCCCGCCCGGACCGTCGGCACCCTGGACCGCAACGTGTTCGGGGGGTTCGTCGAGCACCTCGGCCGCTGCATCTACGGCGGGGTTTACGAGGAGGGCTCGCCGCTGTCCGACGCCCGGGGGTTCCGCCGCGACGTCCTCGGCCTCCTGCGTGAGCTGCGGATGGGCGTGCTGCGCTGGCCGGGCGGCAACTTCGTCAGCAACTACCACTGGGCCGACGGGATCGGGCCCAAGGACAGCCGGCCCAGCCGCCCGGAGCTGGCCTGGGGCGGTGTGGACAGCAACCGCTTCGGCACCGATGAGTTCCTGGAGTACTGCGCCGAGCTCGGCACCGAGCCGTACATCTGCCTGAACATGGGCACAGGGACGCTGGCCGAGGCGCTGGCCTGGATCGAGTACTGCAACGGGGCCAGGGACACGGACTGGGTCCGCCAGCGCCGGCGCAACGGCCGGGAGGCGCCCTACCGGGTGCGCTACTGGGGCCTGGGCAACGAGATGTACGGGGACTGGCAGGTCGGGGCCATGTCCGCCGAGGAGTATGTGCGCGAGGCGACCCGGTGGGCCCGGGCCATCAAGATGCTCGACTCCGACGCGGAGCTGGTCAGCTGCGGCATGAACGGCTGGAACGACTGGGACCGGGTCGTCATCGACGGCCTGGCACCCCTGGTCAACCTGCACTCGCTGCACATCTACACCGGCTCCGACGACTACTGGACCAACGTGCTCCAGCCGCACTAGGTCGAGCGCGCCATCCGCTGCGCGCGGGCGCTGATCGAGCGCGCCGCCTACGTGAAGAAGATCGCGGCACCGCCGCGGATCGCCTACGACGAGTGGAACGTGTGGTTCCGGACCGAGGACGGCACCCTCGAGGAGCGCTACAACTTCTCCGACGCCCTGGCCGTGGCCACCTACCTGAACATCTTCGTCCGGAACTGCGACTGGGTACGCATGGCCAACCTGGCGCAGATGGTGAACGCCATCGCGCCGATCGTCACCACCCGACAGACCGCGGTCACCCAGCCGATCTACTACCCGGTGCTGCTGCACGCCCAGGCAGCGCTGGAGACCGCCGTCGACGTGCACGTCGACGGCCCCACGGTCAGCCCGCTCGGCGCCGGCCACCCCAGCCGGTGGCCGCACCGGGTTGCCGACCTCGGCCCGTTCAGTCTCGTGGACGCCGCGGCGACCACGAGCAGCGACCGGCGGCGGCTCGCGCTCACGCTCGTGAACCGGAGCCCGGACCAGCCGGAAACGGCCGAGATCGTGCTCCGGGACCTGGCATTCGATGGCGCTGCCGAGGTCCGGAGCCTCACCGCGGAGCACGGGCCTGACGCCCGCACTCTCCCCGATGTCGAGGGCACGTGCCTGGAGGAAGGGTCGGAGAAACCCAGCGGTCAGGCGCTCACCCTCACCCTCCCGCCGCGGTCCTTCACCGTCGTCGAGGCCGCGACGGCCAGTCGGTAGTCAGGACCCGCCTCACCCGCCGAATCCCCCAACAGTGACCGAACGCGAGGAGCCCCCAGACATGTCACTGCCCATCCGAATGCACCGGACCGGCCGAGGGCGCAGATCCTCGGTCGCGCGCACCGTCGCCTGGATCGCCGGGGCGACCGCAGGCGTGATGCTCCGGTCTGGCGCCGGGAAGCACTCCGGGCACGGCCGGCGTTTGAGGGTGTGCGAGGCTGACCCTGCCCGCTCGCGCTCCCGCACCGATGAAAGGCTGATCACCTGATGGCTGACGCCCTGCCGGAATCAACCGTGGCGGCGCTGGACGACCCGTTCGCTCAGCTGACCGGGCCGCTGGCGAACACGACCCGGCTGGATTTCGCGGTCGTCGATTCGGCCCGGCTCACCCCGCACATGCAGCGGCTCCGGCTGACCGCCCCGCAACTCGGCGAGTTCCGCTACCTGCCCGGCCAGGACGTCATGCTGCTCGTGGCCGCCGAGGGCATCCGCCCGGTGCGGCGGCGCTACACCATCCGCGATCTCGACCAGGCCGAGCGGATGCTCACGCTGGACATCGTGCTGCACGGCGACGGCCCCGGCGAGCGCTGGGTGCGGTCGGCCAGCCCGGGCGACAAGATCGAGGGCATCGGGCCGCGCGGGAAGATCACCACGTCGCCCACGGCCGACTGGCACCTGTTCATCGCCGACGAGTCCGCACTCGCGGCGACGTTTGTGATGACCGAGTCGCTGGCCGCGGACGCCTCGGTCACGCTGATCCTCGAGGTCCCCGAGGAAGACGACGAGCAGGACCTGGCGTCCGCGGCCAGCACGCGCATCTCCTGGCTGCACCGCCTGGGCGCCCCGGCGGGCGACCCCGCGGCGCTCGCGGCCGAGGCCGGCGAGGTCGAGCTGCTGCCCGGCCGCGGCCACGCCTACCTGTTCGGCGAGGCGAAGGTGGTGTCCCGGCTGCGGGAGATCCTCGCCGACCGCGGGCTCGCCCAGGACCAGATGTCGCCGAAGGCCTACTGGGGCCGCGGCCGGGCCAATGCCGGCCACGGCGAGCCCGCCAGGGACGGCTAGCCAGTCCCCAGCTGGTCGGGTGGAGGCCTGGCTGGTCAGGCCGCGGTTACCGGCCAGGTCATCCCGGTTGTCGCGAGGATGTCCGGCGGGCGCGGGAGCGCGTCCTGGGTGCCGTGGCGGGTGGTGGCCGTGGCCCCGGCCGCGGACGCGGCGCGCACCGCCTCGGCGGCCGGCACTCCCGCGGCCAGCGCCACGCCGAGCGCGGCCACGAACGCGTCACCGGCGCCGACGCTGTCCACGCTGTCCACGCTGAGCGCGGGAATCAGCTCACGGACGCCCGGGCCGGCCAGCGCGGTCCCGTGCGCGCCCGCGGTGACCACCGCGTGCTCCGCGCCACGGCCGAGCAGATCCTGGGCGGCCGCGCCGGCCTCGGCCAGCCCGGCCACGGGATGGCCGAGAACCGCGGCCGCCTCGGACTCGTTCACGACCAGCCAGGCCACCCCGGCCCGCAGCAGCGCGCCCGGGTCAGCCGGGGCGGGCGCCAGGTTGAGCAGACAGGTCACCCCGGCGGCGCGGGCCCCGGCCAGGACGGACCCGAGCACCCCGGCCGGGATCTCCGCCGACAGCACCAGCAGGTCGCAGGGCACCGACAGCGCCGACGCGGCCTCAGCGTCGCCGGCCCGGCCGTTCGCCCCCGAAGCAACCGTGATCATGTTCTCGCCCGCCGCGTCCACCGTGATCAGCGCCAGGCCGGTGGCGGTCCCCGCCACCGCCCGCACCCCGCGGACGTCGACGCCCTCGGCCTCGAGCGCAGACCGGGCTGTCCGGGCGAAATCATCATCTCCGGTGCAGCCCACCATGCGCACCGCGCCGCCGAGCCTGGCGGCGGCCACGGCCTGGTTCGATCCCTTGCCGCCGGGCGCGATAATCGCTCCCGGGCCGAGCACCGTCTCCCCGGGACCGGGCAGCCGCCGCACGGCGACCGAGATATCCGTGTTCAAGCTCCCGAGGACGGTGAGCCGCGGGCGCCCTGGCATGGCAGCCTCCTCGCCGGTTCGCGGGCATCGCGGGGACCGGCCAGCCCGCCGCCCTTCGGTATACCTGACCACCTTGGCAGATCCGGCCGCCCGCTGGCGAAGATCGCGGCGGCCGGAAGCCGAGGAGCCTGAGGGCCCGGGGGCAGCCGGGAAACCGGGGGAGCCACGGAGCCGGGAAACCGAGGAGCCGGGAGATGGCGGCCGCGGCCGGAGGCGGCTCAGCCGCCAGGAAAGCCGTCCCGGAACCGGACAAAACGTGGCTCTGACTTACATTTCATTTTCGTGATCTAGGAGTGAAATCCCGCTTATTTAGCGGTTTCGCCGCCGGGATCATGAAATCGCGCAGACAACCAGCCCTGCCCGCGAGCCGGCGTCAGAATATGGGCCGGCACCCAATCTGGCCTGAGCGGGGTGCGTTCAGGCCACCCGGGCGGGTGATCCGGCGGGCGGCATGACTGCGTCCGGCTGGCCGCCGTGCGGCCGGCTGCGGGACGGCGGAACCGCGGGCGCTGGCGCGCCCGGCCAGCGTGGATGACCAGCGGATTTCGCGCAGGCCCGGCTGGCTCACGGCGTTCGGGCAGCCGCAATAGTGGCCCCCGGCGGGACCGTGAGGCCCGTGGGCCGGTGCGTGCGCCCGGCCCGGCGGCGGTTACCGTCGAGGCCACGCCGCGGGTCGCGGGCACGGCCGGGCCTACCAGGCTGGATACCAGCTGAACGGCGGCTTGAAGGACCGGCTGCAAGATCAGCAAGGTCCAGGAGACAGCCTGCGGAGTTCGCCCGACGGCGGCCGGGAGATCGCGCCCCGGGGCCGCCGGCGATCCGACCCGCGCCCGCCGCGGCGGCCATTGGCGCTAGTTCACCGTAGGTGAGCAGAGCATTCTTTCTCAATACACGAGAACTTGCTTCATAATAAGGCGAACAAGCCGCGTCCGCGGCCGAAGGGAGCGCGTCGGGTGGTGACATCCGGAATGGCCTCTGACATCAGCGCGCTCCTGTCCAGCACCTCAGCTCGGACGCTGACGGTCGGCGTCGACAAGGCCGGCGTGATCCTGCAGCATGACCGAACAGCGGGCGAGATCCTGGCCCAGGCGCCCGACCCGCTGCTCGGCGTCGAGCTGGGCAGCCTGATCACCGGGTCCTCGTACGGCAGCGGTCTGCCGGGGCTCATCGACGCCGCCTGCTCCGACCGCGAGGGCACGGCCGTGCTGTCGGTCAAGACCGCCAACGGCCACGAAGCCGACGCGGTGGTCACGGTCCAGCCGGTCCGCTCGGCAGACCCGCGCCTCGTGGCGCTGGTGATTCTGCGCATTGCGCCGCCGTCGGAGGAGCGGTTCCTGGACCCGGCGGTGATGCGCCGGGCGCTGCTCGACGGAACGATCTCCAAGACCGGCGGGGCGCTCGACCTCGACCAGGTGGCGCCGGCGCTGGTCAACATCATCGTGCCGCACTTCTGCAATTCCGCGGGTCTGCTGGTTTTGGAGAGCCTGGTCGGCGCGGATGAGCTGCCCGCCGGAACGCATGAGGGACTGCACGTGGTCCGGCGGCTCGCGGTCGCCCACGACGACGACAATGCCGGGTGGGACGCCACCTTCCCGATCGGGGAGATCCTGCAGTACCCGGCCGAGTCCCCGTATACCAACTGCCTCAACACCGGCAAGCCGGTCCTGCAGGACCTGGCCAACGACATGGCCGTGGGCCTGGCCCGGTCCATGCGGCGCACCCCGATGAGCAAGCTGCTGTCCGGCACCTCGATGCTGCTGCTGCCGCTGATCGCCCGGGAGACCACGCTCGGGTTCTTCGTCTGCATCCGGACGGTCGGCTTCCGCCGCTTCGACCCCTATGACACCGAGATCGGCATGGAGTTCGCCACCCGGGCGGCGATCTTCATCGACAACGCCCGCCGGTACAGCCGGGAGCGCGCCACCGCGCTGACCCTGCAGCGCAGCCTGCTGCCGACCGGGCTCTCCGCGCCGTCCTCGGTCGAGGTCCGTCACCGGTACCTGCCGGGCAGCAAGATGATCGAGGTGGGCGGCGACTGGTACGAGTCGATCGCGCTGCCGGGCGGCCGGGTGGCCCTCGTCGTCGGGGACGTGGCTGGGCACGGGGTCCGGGCCGCGGTCACCATGGGTCGGCTGCGCACCGCGATCCGCACGCTGGCCCGGCTGGAGCTGCCGCCCGCGGAGACGCTGCAGCAGCTTGACGAGCTCATGCACGAGCTCGGCGTGCGCGAGCCGCACTTCGCCACGTGCGTGTACGCGGTCTTCGACGCGGTCTCGGGCACCTGCGAGGTCGCTTCAGCGGGCCACCTGCCCCCGCTGCTGGTGGGCCCGGACACCAGCCGGGAGTTCCTTGACGTCGCGCCCGCCCCGCCGCTCGGCATCGGGTCGGGGCCGATCCAGACCAAGACATTCAAGATCAAAGACGGCAGCCTGCTCGTGCTCTACACCGACGGGCTGGTCGAGACCCGGGGCGCGGACATCGACGACGGGCTGGCCCGGCTGCGCGAGACCTTCGGCCCGGGAGCGGCGGAGCGCCCGCTCGAGGAGCTCTGCAAGGCGACGCTGGCGGGCGTCTACACCGACGATCAGCGCGACGACATCGCCGTGCTGCTGGCCAGGCTGCGTAGGCTGCGGCCGGATCAGCACGTCACCTGGAAGCTCGCGGCCGAGCTGACCTCCGCGCGCCGGGCCCGGCTCCTCGTCCGCAGGCGGCTCCGCCGCTGGGGCCTGGCCGAGCTGATCCCCATCGCCGAGCTGCTCGCTTCCGAGCTGGTCACGAACGCGGTGCGGTACGCCCACGGGGCCATTGCCCTGCGCCTGGTCCGCGAGGGCGGGCTGGTGTGCGAGGTCCTGGATGACTCGGCGGCCCTGCCCCGGCTGCGGCACGCCGGCGACGACGACGAGCGGGGCCGCGGGCTGCAGGTGGTCAGCCAGCTGGCGCAGCGCTGGGGCGCCCGCCGGACACCCACCGGCAAGGTCGTCTGGTGCGAGTTGCCCCTGCCCCCATCCTGAGTCAGGGACAACCCCGGCCGCCGGAGCGGCGGATCATGTTGCGGCGCGGTTGATGTCCTGGCTGATCGACAGCTTCCCGTCCTTGATCACGGCCACGCGCTGCGCCTTGCGGGCGACCGAACTGTCGTGGGTGACCAGGACCAGGGTCAGGCCGCGTTCCCGCCACAGCGCCTCGAGCAGACCGATGATCTCGTCGCGGGTGCCTTCGTCGAGGTTGCCAGTGGGCTCGTCGGCCAGCAGCACCTTGGGCTCCTTCACCAGCGCGCGGGCGATGGCCACCCGCTGCTGCTGACCGCCGGACAACTCCGAGGGCAAGTGCCGCGCCCGGTCGGCCAGCCCGAGGTCGGCCAGGGCCTTCGCGGCCCGGGCCCGCCGTTCGCCGCCGCTGATGCCGAGCGGCACCAGCGCCGTCTCCACGTTTTCCTGCGCGGACAGCGTCGGCACCAGGTTGAACGTCTGGAAGATGAACCCGATCGACGTCGCCCTGATCCTGGTGACCTTGCTTTCCCGCAGCCGGGCCAGGTTCTGGCTGGCGAAGTCCACCTCGCCGGACGTAGGCCGGTCCAGGCCGCCCAGCATCTGCAGCAGGGTGGTCTTGCCGTGCCCCGTCGGGCCCTGGATGGCCAGCCACTCGCCGTCCCCGATGTCGAGGTCCACGTCCTGCAGCGCGGCCACGGTCGCCCGGCCCTTCTGGTACGTCTTGGTCACGCCGGTGAGCTTGTACATAACGTCCTCTCCTGGATCTGCGCCGGGCCCGGCTGATGCGCCCGCGGTCCGGTCATTCGACCCGGGCCAGCGCCGCTGCCGGACGCAGCCGGGCGGCGCGCCAGCCGCCGAGTATCCCGGCGATCAGGCCGCCCGCCACGGCCAGCACCACGGCGAGGATGATGATGTTCACGGTGACCGGGGCCGCCATATGGACGGTCGCCGGGTGCACGGCCGCCGCAGGCCGGAAGCCGCGGCCCCCGAAGCCGCCGCCGCCCCCGCCGGCGCCGCCAAAACCGCCGCCCCCGGCGCCGCCGCCCTCAGGGCCGCCGCCGAAGCCGCCGAACGCGCGGGCACCGCCGGGCGTCGCCGACCCCGTGGTCAGGCCGACGTCGGCGGTCAGCGGAGGCGCCATCCGGGCCACGATCGCCGAGCCGAGAAAGCCGAGCCCGATGCCGACCGCGCCGCCGATGATGCCCAGCGTGAGCGACTCGCCCATCACCTGGCCGATCACGCGCCGGCTCCGCCAGCCGAGGGCCTTGAGCGTGCCGAACTCCCGGACCCGGCGTGACACCGCGCTCAGCGTCAGCAGGCTGGCCAGCAGGAACGCCGCGATGAGCACCGCGATCGCGAGCCACTTGCCGAGGTTGTTGGCCAGGCTGGAGGCGCTGGACAGGGAACCGGTGACCTCGCTGGCCAGGCTGGCGGACGTGGTGACGGTGGATCCCGGCAACGCCTTCTGGATCTCCTTCTGCACCGCGGCGATGTCCGACGAGCTGTCCGCCGCCACGTAGATGGTGTTGACCTTGCCCTTCATCGCGGGGCTGGCCAGCGCCTGGGCGCGCGGGAGCGGGATGTAGATGTCAGCGGGCGAGTCACCTGGCGGGTCCTTCACGATCCCGACGACCGAGAACTTGGTGCCGGCGATGGTGACGTCCGAGCCGGTCTTGAGGCTGTCTGACTTGGCGTAGCTGGAGTCGACGACGGCCACGTTGGCGGTGGCGTCGGCGGTCTTCAGGGTGCGGCCGGAGGTGAGGGTCCCGTTGCTGAGCGGGCCGAGCGGCTGGCCGCCTGTGGTGAGATCGACGCCGCTGACCGTGACCTGGTTCCCGGCGCCGAACGAGCCCGGGCCGTTGAACCGGCCGGGGGTGCCGCCCCCGCCGCCGCCACCGCCACCGCGGCCACCGCCGCCTCGGCCGCCGCCGTTGGTGCCGGGGGTGAAGCTGGGCACCTTGAACGTGGTGTTCACGTTGGCGGCGGTCAGCGCGCCGCCCGCCCCGGCCACGCCGTTCAGCTTCGAGATCGTGGTCACGTCCGTGTCGTTCAGGGTGCCGAGGCTGCGCGTCGCGGTCAGCTGGTCGAGCGTGACCGTCGCGCCCGGCTTGAACGTGAAGTTCCGGCCGCCCAGCGCGAACGACCCGCGGGTCGGGGCCGTGGTCACGGTCGCCGCGGTGCCCACGCCGTACAGGTTTTGCAGCACCGTGCCCTGGGCGTCCTTGACGCCGGACGACGCGGCGGTAACGGTGATCACCAGTCCGATCCCCAGGGCCAGCCCGAGGGAGATGAAAATGGCCTGGCGCATCCGCCGGCGCAGCTCACGCCGGAGGTACGTGAAGAACATGAGAACTCCTTGCCGAACCTGGGTCCACCAGGGTGCGGGCCGAGCCGGGCCATCGGCAGCGCCGCATCATCTGCACCGATTCATCTGCGCTGATTCGTCTGCACCGATTCGTCTGCACGGGCCGCATGATCTACGCGGTACTGATGATGGAGGTCAACTCTGAGTGGACGCTGAAGGAGCTCTGCGAACTTGCCGGAATGCTGACGGTCGCCGTATTGGCTGGTGAGAGGCGCCGTCAGCGCCGTTCATAGAGCAGGACCCAGATGTTGGAGACCCGCCGGATGCGCACCAGCCGGAAATTCATCCGGTACAGCGCATCGTGGGGTAGCGGCCGATCCTGGCCAGCCATACCCGGTGGACCCGGGACAGCCGCTGCTGGACCACGGCCGGGCTGCGCTGCGTGCCGATCGAGGTTCCCGGCCTGGGCCGGTGTCTCGGCCTGCGCGATGTTGTCGAGCCTGGCAAAGCCCCCGGGTAGGCCGCGGGCATGATATCGCGCCGGTGCCGATGTAGAGCCGGCGTCCCCGGGCGCCGGTGCGCAGCCACGATCGCGTTCGCGCCGCGGATGTTGTTCCCGTGGCCGTCCGGTGCCCGGAAGGACAGCTGGCGGGCACCCCGAGCACCGCGATCACCGCGAAGGCCGCGGCGGCAGGCAGCCAGGCCAGCACGGGGCCTGCCGCGTCGCCAGGCGGCCAGCCCGGCGCCCACGATCGCGCGGCCGCCGGGCGCAGAACATGACGTAGCGGAACGTGTACACGGGCGAGAGACAGGAGACCCCGATCAGCACCGCCGGCCGGAGGCTGGCCCGGGCGGTTGGCACGCGGGGGTCTGGGGTCGCCCCCCGAGGCCATGACGCACACGAGGCCGCCCGCACCGGACCGCGCGGCGGGCACTGGCGATTATGCCCCGAACCGACTTCGCTCAGTCACCATTTGACTGCGCATAGAGAAATAGCCAGATGTCGCTGGTCCTCCAGGCCCGCACGAGCCGGAAGTGCAGACCATTGAGGATCGGCAGCGTCGCCCGGTGGCCGTACTCGACGACCCACACCCGCGAGACGTGCGCCAGCCGCTGCCGCACCACCGGATCGGGCAGGAACGTGCCGATCAGCGTGGCCGACTCCACCGGCGTCCTGGCCTGGGCGATGTTGTCCAGGTCGCGGATCCCGAACGGGTAGGCCTGCGCGAAGTTCTCCTCCTTGAACTCCAGCAACGCGTCCCCCGGCTGCATGTGCGCGGCCACGATCCGGTCCGCCCGCCTGACGTTGTCCGCGTGCCCGTCCGGGGCTCGCTCCGCCAGCTGCACGTGGGCGCCGAGCAGCGCGATCACCGCCAGCGCGGCAGTGCCCGCGATCCAGCCGACCGCGGCCAGCGCGGCGCCGGCGAGCAGCGCGATCGCCGGGATGCAGAGCAGGACGTAGCGCAGGGTGTAGAGCGGCGTGACCAGCGAGCCGATGAGCAGGATCGCCGGGGGCAGGATCAGCCAGGGCAGGCACAGCGCGGGCAGGGATCCCGGCCAGTCCGCCCGCAGCCGCTCCCGCCCGGCCACGGCACTGACCACGATCCCGGCCGCGACGACCAGCGTCACCGCGGCGGCCATCGGGCCCGGGCCGATCAGGCCGGTCAGGCCCCGCACCTCGTCCAGGCCCGGGCAGCAGCAGCCAGGACAGCGTGCCGCGCTGCACGTAGCCGAGGGCCAGCACCGGGCTGGTCAGGATCGTGCCCGCCACGGCGGCGGCCAGCCAGCCCGCCGCCAGCGACCTGGCGGCACTCGGCATCCAAAGCACGGGTGTCGTCCGTGCGCAGGCACCGCAGCGCCACGGTCACCGCGTGCGCCGCGATCAGCAGCAGGCCGAAGATATCCACGATGCCCAGCACGGCCAGGCACGCGGCGTAACCCGCCAGCCAGCGGCCCCGGCGGCCGCTGTCCGCCGCCATGGCCCGCACCAGCAGGTAGCTGGCGACCGCGGCCAGCATGACCACGATCGCGTACGGCCGGGCGTCCTGGCCGTACATGCTGACCGGCGGCAGGATCGCGAAGACCAGGCCGGAGGCCAGCCCGGCCCGCGGTGACACCAGGCGCCGGCCCAGCGCGGCCACCGCCGCCGCGGCGGCGGCCATGGCCACCGCCGACGGCAGCCGGGTCACCAGCTCCCCGGCGCCACCGACCCGGACAAACGCCCAGATGAGGAGGTAGTAGGCGCCGTGCACCGCGTCGATGTTCCCGAGCATGCGCAGCAGGTCGCCGAGCGAGCGCTGGACCGCCGACAGGGTGGCGGCCTCATCCCGCCAGTACGAGGCCCCGGTGATCCCCCACATCATGATCAGGAAGGTGGCCACCGGCGGCAGCACCCGCATCCAGGCCGGGCCGGGATCGAAACCAGCCTGCCCGGCCGCACCCGCCGTCGCGCCCGTCCCCGGGGCGGGAACGGGCCGGGTGCGCGGTGCGGTCACTGGTCGGGCCCTCCGGGAATCGGCAGCCAGCAGGGCTGCGTGCGGCCTGGCCGGAGCCGGCCTGCCATCCGCCCGTCCACGGGGTGAGGCCTATAGCGGGTCGCTCCGGTCATAAGACACTATGCAACCCCATGTGACCGCTGAACCAGTCGGGTCAGGAATTGCGCATCGCGCGTATCGATTCCCGCAGCGACCCCATCGTGGCCAGCACGGCCGACGGCTCGTAGCCGCAGTGCGCCATGCAGTTCGCGCACCGCGGGTCCTTGCCGCGGCCGTACTTGTCCCAGTCGGTGGTCTCGATCAGCTCCTTGTAGGTCTTGGCGTACCCGTCGGCCATCAGGTAGCACGGCCGCTGCCAGCCGAGCAGCGAGTAGGACGGGATGCCCCACGCGGTGCAGCCGAAGTCGGTCTTGCCCTCGAGGAAGTCCAGGAACAGCGGCGAGTGGTTGAGCCGCCAGCGCTTCCTGTTGCCGTCGGCGAACGCCTTGCGGAACAGCTCCCTGGTCTCGGTGACGCCGAGGAAGTGCTCCTGGTCCGGCGCCTTCTCGTAGGCGTAGGCCGGGGAGATCTGCATCTGGTCGATGCCCAGGTCGTCGTTGAGGTAGTTGAGCACGTCGATCACGGTCTGCGGGGTGTCGGTGTTGAAGAACGTGGTGTTCGTGTTCACCTGGAACCCGCGCCGCTTCGCGTCCTTGATCGCGGCGACCGCCTCGTCGAACACGCCCTCCTTGCAGACCGACTCGTCGTGCCGCTCGCGCAGCCCGTCGATGTGCACCACCCAGGCGAAGTACGGCGACGGCGTGAACTTCTCGATCTTCTTGGGCAGCAGCAGCGCGTTCGTGCACAGGAACACGAACTTCTTGCGCGCGATCAGCTGCCGCACGATCTCGTCGATCTGCGGGTGCATGAGCGGCTCGCCGCCGGCGATCGACACCATCGGCGCGCCGCATTCCTCGATCGCGGCGAGGGCCTGCTCGACCGGCATGCGCTGCTTCAGCAGCTCATGTGGCTGCTGGATCTTGCCGCAGCCCGCGCACTTGAGGTTGCACGCGAACAGCGGCTCGAGCTCCACGAGCAGCGGGAACTTCTCGCGGCGGGCCAGCTTCTGGCGCAGCAGGTAGCTTCCGACCCGCACGCTCTGGCGCAACGGCATCGTCATTACTGCTTCAACTCCTTGGGAAGTCCGAAACGTATGGACTCGGTGGCGACCACCCGCTCGGTGACCTCGACTGGCCCGAGGCCGGACAGCGCCTCGACGATCTGGCCGACCACGGCCGGAGGCGCGGACGCCCCGGCGGTGATCCCGACGACCGACGCCCCCGCGAGCCAGCCGAGCTCGATGTCCTCGGCGCCGTCGATCAGGTATGCGGGGGTTCCTGCCCGCTGCGCGGTCTCCACCAAACGTCGCGAGTTCGACGAATTGGCCGAGCCGGCCACCAGCACCAGGTCGGACTCGGCCGCGATGGCCCGGACCGCGAGCTGGCGGTTGGTCGTGGCGTAGCAGATGTCATCGCTGCCGGGCCCGCGGGCCTCGGGGAACCGCTCACGCAGCGCGTCGACGATCCCGCTGGCCTCGTCGAGACGACAGCGTGGTCTGCATCAGGTACGCGACCTTGCCCGGGTCGGCGGGCTCGCAGCCTGGCCACGTCCGCTTCGGTCTGGACCAGGATCATCGCATCGGGTGCCTCGCCGAGCGTGCCGTCGACCTCCTCGTGCCCGGCGTGGCCGATCAGGACCACCTGGTAGCCCTCGGCCGCGAACCGGCGCGCCTCCGCGTGCACCTTGGCGACCAGCGGGCAGGTCGCGTCGACCGCGTCCAGGCCCCGGGCCGCGCGGCCTCGCCGCGCACCGCGGGCGAGACCCCGTGCGCGGAGAACACCACGGTCGCGTCGTCGGGCACCTCGTCGAGCTCGTCCACGAAGACCGCGCCGCGGCGCTCCAGGTCGGTCACCACGTGGGAGTTGTGCACGATCTGCTTGCGCACGTAGACCGGCTGGCCGCGCCGGTCCAGCACCCGGTCGACGATCTCGATCGCGCGCTCCACCCCGGCGCAGAACGACCGCGGGCCAGCCAGCAGCACCTTCCGCTGACCGCCTGCCGCGGCCCACTTGGCGAGTACCGGGCCAGCCAGCCGCAGCGACCGCAGCGCGGCCGACCCGCCCGGCAGCGCCCGCGGCCCCAGCAGCGGCTGCTCGGCCGTATCGGACATCGCCCGGAGCACGATCGCCGGGCGGCCGCCCGCCGCCGGCAGCAGCGGCGCCGACTCCAGGTCCGCGGCCAGCGCGCCGCCGCTCGCCAGCGTGGCCCGCTCACCGCGGCGGACCAGGTGGTCGACGGTGACGATCGTGCCCGCCCGGGCCCGCAGCCCGGCCCGGCGCAGCTCGCCGGCCAGCAGCGGCGCCGACGGGCAGCTGACGGGCCGCTCCTTGCCGCCGGTTCGCACCTCCGTCCCGACCACCAGATCGCCGGGCTTGAGGTCCGCGGAGAGCCCGCGCCCGTGCCGCCGATGGCCAGCATTCCGAACGCTGCTTCCGCAGCCGGTCGGCCTGCTTACGGGATCGCGCCGCGCCGTAGCCGGTGCGGACCAGGTCCCGCCGTCGCCGTCCCCGGCCGACTCAGGCCGCGGCGCATGGCCCGGGCCTCGAACCGCAGCGGGGAGCAGACCACCAGCCCGCCGGGCTGGCCGGCCTCGGCCTCGTCGCGGCGGCTCATGCCGCACCGCCCAGGTAGCGGCCCAGTGCGCTGACCGGGAACACCAGCCGGTACAGGTGGTAGTTGATGTAGAAATCGCCGGGGAAGCCGGTTCCGGTGAACTGCGGCTCGTCCCAGGTCCCGTCCGGGCGCTGGGTCTGCGCGAGCCACTGCACGCCGCGCTCGACGCTGGCCTGCTCCTCCGGCCCCCCGGCGGCCAGCAGCGCCAGCAGCGCCCAGGCGGTCTGCGACGCCGTGGACTCGCCGCGGCCCGCCCAGCCGGGATCGTCGTAGGAGCGCAGGTCCTCGCCCCAGCCGCCGTCCGGGTTCTGGTGGCTGACCAGCCAGGTCATGGCCCGCCTGATCGCCGGCTTGCCGGGCTTGACGCCCGCGGCGATCAGCGCGGGCACCACCGCGCCGGTCCCGTACACGTAGTTCGCGCCCCACCGGCCGAACCAGGACCCGTCGCTCTCCTGCGCCCGCAGCAGCCAGGCCACGCCGCGGCGCACGGGCCTGCTCCCGCCGTGGCCGGCCGCGGTCAGCGCCTCGACGGTGTGCGCGGTCACGTCGGCCGACGGCGGGTCGACGACCTCGCCGAAGTCGCAGAACGGCAGCTTGGTCACGAGCCGGGAGGTGTTGTCGGCGTCGAAGGCGCCCCAGCCGCCGTCCTTGGACTGCATCCCGATCAGCCACGTCACGCCGCGCGCCTCAGCCTGCGCGACCCGGCTGCCTTCCGAGCCCGGGCTGCCTTCCGAGCCCGCCCGACCTCCCGCGCGCCCGGCGGCCGTCCGGGCCACCCGCCGCAGCGCGAGCAGCACCTCGGCGGTGTCGTCGATGTCCGGGTAGCCGTCGTTGTCGAACTCGAACGCCCAGCCGCCAGGGGCCAGGCCGGGCCGGCGCACCTGCCAGTCGCCAGGGCCGTGCATCTCCTCGGCCAGCACCCACCGGGCCGCCGACCGCAGCGCCGGATGGTCGGGCGCCAGGCCAGCGTCGGCGAGCGCGATCATCGCCAGCACGGTGTCCCAGACCGGCGACTGGCACGCCTCGAGCCGCCGGATCGGGCCGTCCGGGGTCTCCTCCCAGATCGTGAACCGATCCAGCCCAGCGAGGCCGCGCTGATGACCGGATGATCGAGGCCGTAGCCGAGCAGGTGCAGCGCGATCAGCGAGTAGACCCACGGCGGCTGGATCCCGCCCCAGCACCCGTCCCGCTCCTGCCGGGCGATGATCCACTCCGCGGACCGGCGGAGCGCCGCCCGGCGCACGGCCCGGGCGGGGGCGAGGCCGCACGCCGCGGCGCTGATAGACGTGCAGCGCCTTGTCCAGGCCGCTCGAAGAGCGTGGTCCAGCCGTCCGGGTCGCGACCGGGCGCCGGGCGGAGACGCCGGCCCGCGGATTCGTCCAGGCTGAAGGGCAGCGGCCGGACCGGGCGCAGCGAGCCGACCACGGTCAGCGGCACGATGGTCTGCCGGGCCCAGCAGGCCCAGTCGTACACGTTCAGCGGGAACCAGGCCGGGAGGTAGATCAGCTCCGGCGGCATCACCGGCAGGTCGTCCCAGGACCACTGGCCGAACAGGGCCAGCCAGATGCGGGTGAAGACGCGGGTGGCCGCGATCCCGCCCCGGTCGTTGATCCAGGCCGCGGCCCGGGCCATGTGGTCGGCGTTCGGGCGAGTCGCCGGCCAGCCGCAGCGCCACGTAGGCCTCGACCGTGGTGGACAGGTCGGCGTCACCGTCGCGGAAGTTGGCCCAGGTGCCGTCCGCACGCTGGCAGGACCTGATCCACCGGGCGGCGGCCGCGGTCTGCTGCTCCGTCCGGATCCCGAGGAACTCGCGGAGCAGCAGATCCTCCGCGTCCATGGTGACGTTGGTCTCCAGCTCGCCCTGCCACCAGCCCTCCTGGTGCTGCAGGCCGAGCAGGTGACCGACGGCCTGGTCCCGGGCGGTCCGTGCCGCCTCGGCCACGCTGGGCCCGCCCGCGCGGGCCTGGGTCACGGTCATGTTCCCGTCACCCTCACTGTCGCCTCACTCCTTATCCCCCGTATCAGGAATATCAGCTTTCGCGGACTCACCATGCGCCGCCCCGGCACTCGCGTCGCTCACCATTGGCGCGCCGTGATGAACTCGGCGATCGCCGCGAACTCGGCCCGCACGTCGTCGGGCATCTCGGTCTCGGCCAGGCACTTGCTCGCCGAGGCCAGCTGCCGCGTCGGCCTCGGTCTCCGTCCAGCTCCTGCCGCCCGCCGCCTCGACCAGCTCCGGCGGCGCGGACGCAGGTCGTCCTCGTCGAGCGACTCCGGACGGGCGAGCAGTTCCGCGAGCTCGGCTCCCGGCTCGGTGCTCGCTGGTCAGCGCGGCCACGACCGGCAGCGACTTCTTCCTGGTCCGCAGGTCGGACCAGACCGGCTTGCCGGTCATTTCCGGCGCGCCCCAGATGCCCAGCAGGTCATCGGTGAGCTGGAACGCCAGCCCGACGTGCGCGCCGAAGCCGGCCAGGCCCATGGCCAGGACCGCGGGCGCGCCGACGTAGATGGCGCCGATGCTGCAGGCGCAGGCCATCAGGGCCGCCGTCTTGTCCCCGGCCATCTGCAGGCACTCGTCCAGCGTGACGTCGTCGCGGCGCTCGAACGCCAGGTCGGCGCCCTGGCCGGCGATGAGCCGCTGCACCGCCGCGGACAGGCACCGCGACGCCCACAGGCCCTGCGGCGCCGGGCCCTCCGAGCAGCAGGTCCTGGGCCAGCGCCAGCAGCGCGTCGCCGGCCAGGATCGCCGAGCCGATGCCGAACACCGTCCATGCCGTCGGCCGGTGCCTGCGCTCGATGTCGCCGTCCATGATGTCGTCGTGCAGCAGCGAGAAGTTGTGCACGAACTCCACCGCCGCCGCGGCCGGCGACGGCGCGCTCCGGCGCGGCGCCCGCGGCCGCGGGCCGACAGCACCGCCAGCGCCGGGCGCAGCGCCTTGCCCGCGGCGCCGGACTGGCCGCCCTGGCCGGACGGATTGCCCTCGGCGTCCGCGAGGCCGAGGTGGTAGGCGGCGACCAGCCGCACGTCGGGCTCAGCCGGTCCAGGGCGGCGGCGATCGCCGGCCCCACCAGGTCACGGGCGGTCGCCACGCCCACCGGCATCGTGGCCGTCATGACGCCACCCTGCGGCCGACCCGGCCGTGCTGTCGACGGCCGCCGCCGAGCGGGCGGGTGACCGCGCCGCGGCACCTCCCGCTCGCGGCGAGCCTGCCCGGCCAGCCCTGGATCAGCTGCTCTGCAGCGCTGCGTCCGCTTCGCACGGCTCCCTCCATCGTGTCCGGCCAGCCGGTATCGGTCCATGCGCCGGCGAGCGCCAGTCCCGGCAGCGAGGTCGCGGCACCCGGGCGCAGCGATCGCGCAGCCTGGTCCCTGCCGGAACGTCGCCCGGCGTTCCCTGGTGACGAAGAAGTCGGTCACACGGTGGCCTCCCTGGCGGCCGGGAACAGTTCCTCGAGCGCGGGCAGGAACAGCTGCCGCAGCGCCGCGATCGGAACGTCCACGTAGCGGTCGGCGGCGGACAGCGACACCGCCAGGTACTGGCCGGTCTGCAGGCCGGCCGCCTGGTCTTGTCGAACACCCACTGGACCGGCGAATCCACGGCGGCGGCCAGCGGCAGCCTGGTGATCCGGCTTGTCGTAGATGACGTGCACGTTCACGATCGGCGACGAGCCGAGCTCCGTCCCACCGGGGAGCGCCTCCGGTCACGCGGCCGCGGCGCCAGCCGGGCGGCCTGTGCGGCGGGATCGCGAGCACGACCCCATCCGCCCTGAGCACCAGGTGATCCGGAGCATCCGCCGCGCTCGCCGCCCTGCCGCCCGGGCCTGGCCGTCCGCGGCGCTATCCAGGCCCGAGGTGACCCGGACCGCGAACCCGCCTGCCGTCCCGGCCTCCAGCGACGTCCGCCTTGGTCCCCAGCCGCACGTCCGCGCCGAGCCGGCCGAGCAGGCTGGCCGCGGCCTGGCCGTGCAGGTCGCCGAGCGGCACCGTGGGAATGCCGATGTCGGCGGCGTCGTTGCCGCCGAGCAGCGCGGTCTTGATGCACGGTGGCCGACGAGCGCGACGTTGGCGTCGTCGCCGTTGATGTTCAGCGTGGAGACGATGAACAGGTCCCAGAGCATCCGCCGGGCGTGCTCGCTCTGCCCTCGCGCCGGCGAGCCAGTCGCCGAGCCGCTCGCTGTCGAGCCCGGCGCGGCCGGATCGGCGATCGCATGGCCAGCGCGGCCCGGCTGGCCCGCAGCCGCTCAACCGGCGCGAGAAATGTTGTAGGCGGCCAGCGCCCGGCCCATGTGCAGCGGCCCGGGCAGCGCGGTCCGCCGCAGCCTGGCCCGGCTGGCGCGCCGCCCCGCCTGCCCGCGGCCGGACAGCACCGTGACGTCGAAGCGGTCCTGGAGGCTGGCCGACCCGGTCACGCCGAGCCTGGCCAGCAGCTCCCGGTAGGCCGTGCAGCAGCGCAGGAAGACGTGCTGGCCGTTGTCGATCATCAGCCCGCCCCGCGAGAACGAGCACGTCGCGCCGCCCAGCCACGGCCTGGCCTCGAGCAGGGTGACGCCGACGCCCGCCTCGCGGAGCGTGATCGCGGCGGTGATGCCCGCCAGCCCGCCGCCGATCACCACGACATTGCGCGTGTTCATGACCGTCCCCCTGCCGCGGGGCCCCTGGCCCCCGAACCGCTAACCCCCGAGCCGCCCGCCGCGGGCCCGTCACCCACGGGGCCGCCGTTGACCGAATCCCCCGCCGCTGTGCCTCCGGCTGCCGGCCGCCCCGCCGCCGGACCTCCGGCCGCGGGGCGTTGACCGCCCGGCGCGATAGAGCCGGGGACCCGCTCCGGGATCCCGGCCAGCGCCCGCACCGCGACCAGGGCCTTCGCCTTGCCCGGCAGTGACTGCCGCTGCTGCAGGGCCGCCGCCGGTGCCGCAGCGATCTGCTGCGAGCAGCCGGAGGTAGATGCCAGCCATCGCCCCGGCCGACGCCGCGCTGCGGCGGTCCAGCAGCGGCAGCAGCCGCATCCCGGGCGTACCAGCCGGGCACGCTGGGCCTCGAACCGCATCAGCTCGCTCCAGCCCGCGATCGCCGGCAGCACCGCTGGCCGGCCCGGTCCGGCCGCAGGGTGCAGCCGAAGCGCTCCAGGTCCTCCGCGGGCAGGTATACCCGGCCGTTCCCGAGATCCTCCCGAATGTCGCGGAGGATGTTGGTCAGCTGCAGCGCTACGCCGAGCGCGTCGGCCAGCGGCTCGGCCGCGGCCGGGTCCCGGCTGCCGAAGACGCCGAGCGAGAGCCGCCCGATCGATCCGGCCACACACCGGCAATAGTGCTCCAGCTGCTGAAAGTCGCGTAACTGGTGCCCGCGCACGTCGGCCTCACAGCCGTCGATCAGCTCGCCGAACGCGGGGAGCGGGATCGCGAACCTGCTCGCCGCGTCGGCCAGCGCGACCAGCACCTGGTCGTCGGCGGGCGCGCTGTCGCCGCGGTCCAGCGCGGTCACGGCGTCGCGGACCTCGCCCAGCGCGGCGAGCTTGTCCGCGGCGGGCAGCGTTCCGTCGCCGATGTCGTCGATCCGGCGGGCGAACGCGTAGACCGCGGACAGCGCGCGGCGCTTGTCCGCGCGGCAGCAGCCGGATGCCGTAGGAGAAGTTCCTCGCCTGCGTCCTGGTCACCTGCTCGCAGTGCTGGTACGCGGCGCGGACCTCGTCGGTCTCCGCAGAGCGGGCGGTCATCGCCGTCATCGCCCCCTCGCGTAGGCCAGCACCAGCTCGCCGGCCATCCGCCGCTTGCGCGGCAGCGGCGTAACGCGCAGCACGTCGTAGTCGGCCGCGGCGATCGCGGCCAGCGCGGCCCGCCCTCCCGCCACGTACCCGGCCACCGCGGCCTCTCGCGGCGCCGCGCAGCATGCCGATGAGCGGCGCCCCGGCGTCGAGCATGGCCCTGGCCCTGGCCACCTCGAACGCGATCAGCTCACGGACCGGCGCCGGCGGCGCTGGCCCCGGCCAGGTCCTGCTCGGTGCAGCCGTAGCGGTCCATGTCCTCGGCGGGCAGGTAGATGCGCCCGGCCCGCAGATCCTCGGCCACGTCCTGCCAGTGCTCGGCGAGCTGCAGCGCGGTGCAGACGGAGTCGGACAACTCGGCCCGGCGCTCGGTAAAGCTGCCGAACACGTACAGCACGATCCGGCCGACCGGATTGGCGGACAGCTCGCAGTAGCCACGCAGATCGGTGAAGGTCGGGTAGCGCGCGACGGCCTGGTCCTGCCGGTTGGCCTGGATGAGGTCCAGAAATGGCTGCATCGGGATCCCGCACTCGGCCACGGTCGGCCCGAGCGCGCTCACCACCCGGCTCCGGGGCGGCCCCACCGGACCTGCCGCGGAACCGCCCTCTCCGGCAGAAGCGGTATTCCCGGCAGAAGCGGTATCCCCGACAGAACCGCCGTCCACGGCAAAAGCACCGCCTCCGGCATCGCGCGCGTAGAGGCGGCGCACGTCGGCCTCGAGCTCGTCGAGCAGGCCGGACCGCCGGTCCGGCGGCGCCCTGTCCCCGATGTCATCGGTGGTCCGGGCGAAGCTGTACACCGCCATCAGATGGTGCCGGTGGCGCGCGGGCAGCAGGCGCAGCGCGACCGGGAAGTTCTCCCCGGACGCCCGGCCCGCGCCGGGATCTATCGCGTCTACACCGCCTGCTTCATCTGCCCCGCCGGCGGATGCTGCGGACCCTTCCCCCGTACGGAGCCCCCCGCTTACTCCAGTTCCGTAGCCTCCCACGCTGTCTATTTGGGCACAGGTCTTATTTGAAATGCAAATAATGACGCCCATGTCAGCTGACATGAGCGTCGACTTTCCCAGGTTTGCGCAGGCCAGCGACTCTTGTTAGGCCGATGGGATGACGCGGAAGTCAGTCCCTGGTAGCACTCCGACTTCAAATCGTGTCACGCCGGCAAAACATTAGCTGACGTCAATGTCATATCCCAGGAATCTGACGTGAGCGTCATATCCCGCATTCACGCCGCTGGCCACTGCCGCTATCGCCGGCGCCAGCCCCGGCCCCACCGCAACCAGGTCCGCGACGACCTGGCGTTACTGGGCTGCCGCGCCAAGTCGCACAACAAATCCGCCGCAGCCAACCCCCTCCGTCGCAGCCACCCTCCGTCGCAGAAACCCTCCGTCGCAGCCACCACTCTTGCCGCAGCCAACTCCGCCGCAGCCAACCCCGCCGCAGCCAACTCCGCCGCAACCGGATGGTGGGAAGCGTGCTGGGAACAGCCCCAACGAGGTGCCCGCGACCGTGTTCTGCTGGCGGTGCTGCGTTGGCCCGGCGCGGGCTGGTCCGCGGGGCAGGACCGGGCCAGGCGCGGCATCAACGGCCAGCCGGGCATGAACCATGACAATCACGGCGGCCGGACCGGCCCCTTGCGGCGCATCGGGTGCTCTGCGGGAAAATCGTCCGTTCCCGAACGAAATATGGACCGCGAATGAATATTCGTGATTATCGGGCAGGCCGTTTCCAGCCCGCACCGATGGGCCCAGATCGTTCGTTGACGAACGCATGGGCACATGACGCACAACTCACGGCTAGCCGGCTGCGCAAGCGTCGTGGCTGGGGAAGAGCCGTACGGGCCAGGGACATCCAGGCCCGGGTACCGCGAGGTATCGGGCCCGGACTCGGGACATCGGCAGTGCCTATCCCATAAGGGTTTCCGGCGATGACCAGGGCCCTGTCGCGGATCTCTCGCTCCGCACACAGACCGCACGGGAGCGCGAGTCGGTCAAGGAGGTCCTGATCACCCTGGTCGAGTACGTCCTCACCAGCGAATCCGCGGCAGGCTCCGCGCCGCTCAGCGATCCGGGCGAGGCCGATGATCCCGGCGCGATCAGCTCCGCCAGATGAGCACGAGCGCGCAGTCATCAGAGCCGCCCGCTCCGGTCCGCAGCACCCGCACGAGCTCGGCCGCGCCGGACCCAAACCCCGACGTCACCAGCCGGTCCGCCTCGCCGAGCAGGCGGTCGATGCCGACGTCGATGTCCCGGCCCGGCGCCTCGATCAGCCCGTCGGTATAGAGCATCAGCGCATCGCCGAGCCGCAGGGCCCCCCGCTCGGATACGCACCGCAGGTCGGGCACCACGCCGAGCACGATCCCTCGCGCCCGGGTGAGCCGCCAGTTCCCGCTGCCCGCCTCGAAGTGCGCCGCGGGCGGGTGGCCAGCCGAGGTGACCACGTAGTCCCCGGTGGCCAGGTCGAGCGAGAGGTGCACCGCGGTGACGAACCCCTCGGCTGACGCGCCACGGCGCAGGTAGGCGTTGCAGGCGGCGAGGAAGTCCCCGGCCGGAACCGAGCCGAGCAGCCCGCCGAACGCGCCGGACAGCAGCAGCGCCCGGGTTCCGGCGTCGATTCCCTTGCCCGAGACGTCGACCAGGGCCACCTCGAGGGTCTTCCCGTCACACGTGGACACCAGGAAGTCCCCGCCGAAGGACGAGCCTCCGGCGGGCTGGAGCACCGAGGTGGACCGCCAGCCCTCGGGCAGGTCTGGCAGCTTGCCCTGGGCCCGGATCCGGTCGCGGAGCTCGATCAGCATGTGATCGCCGCGCAGCCCCTGGACACCCAGCTTCGCCCGGGCCCGGGCCAGGGCGTCAGCGAACACCGCCGTGATCACGATCGTGGCGATGATCCCCGGTCCCGCCTTGCCCATCACCGCGTCGTAGGTCACCGCGACTGCGACCAGGCAGAACAGGATCCGCAGCGCCCGCGGCCACAGCAGCAGGCCGCCCGCCAGAACCGGCAGGATCATCACGCCGGCCGAGATCCACCACTCCGAGCCATGGGCCACGGCCAGCCCGATGACCACCACAGCAACCGCGAGCCCGGCGGCCACCCGCCGGTTCCTGGTGATGAACTGCCGCCGGACCAGGTCGCGTACACGCCGCGCCGATCTCAGCGCGGCGGTTCCGATCCGGTGCGGGACAAGACGAGCCATCTTGCCCGCACTGTACCGGTATACCGTCCTTCCGGCACGTTCCCGCGCGCCCGGGTTCCCCCGCCGACCGCCCCGTCCCGGCCCGCTCTCCCGCCCCGTCCCGGCCCGCTCTCCCGCCCCGTCCCGGCCCTGCTCTCCCGCCCCGCGGCCGCCCCCCGCGGCACCGCGACCCCAGGAACGTCGGGCGGCGGGCCAGAGCGCGCCTTATCATCCTGAGAGCCTGACAAACCCGCTTAAAGTTCTCCGCATGGTGCGGTCTAGCAAGATGCAGGAACGAAATGCGGATAGCGACGTGCTGATAGCGAAATGCTGAACTAGCCATCTCTATCCGGACTTGACCGGTTTCGCTAACAGTGCCTGCAGTGCGGTGTTAAGATCACAAACCCTGCGTGGGAGCCCTCCAGATCTCTGCGCGGGAGCCCTTGAGATATCAGCGCAGTCCGCATGCACCTTCTCACGCCGGGGGCCACAGTCATGGGTTTGCATCGCCGATCCATACGTCTGAGGATCATCCTTCTTGTTGCCATCCCGATCTTGTCCCTGATCGGGCTGTATGCCTTCGCCGCGACTATTACCGCCAGCGATGCCGTTAACTTGGCCAGGGCCAAGGCGCTGAAGGCGGACACCGGCACTCCGACCGGGAACCTGGAATCACAGATTGACGCCGAGCGCCTGCTGGCCGTGGTTTACCTGGCCGCCCCGGCCCCGCAGAACCTGGCCGCGCTCAAGGCGCAGGAGCAGAAGACCGATAAGGCTGACACCGCTTTCCGGGCCGCCATGACGTCGTCGGCCACGTTGGACAACGCCGGTGCATCGGAAAAGCAGGCGATCGCGGCACTGCTCAAGCAGGACGGTCGCCTCGGGCAAATTCGCTCCGAAGTCGCCTCCCAATCCATCACCAGGCCCGAGGTGATAAACGCGTACGGGGACATCATCAGCGCCGCCGATATCGCGCTGAACAAGGTAATCCTGCAAGAAACGAATGTCCCGCTCACCAACGCGGGTCTTACCTTGGTCAGGCTGGCCAGGTCCGAGGAGATGCTGCTGCGCGAAGACGCGCTCCTGACCGGTGACATGGCCGCGCGATCGTTCTCCGCCGCCGACCGCCAGGAGTTCGCTCAGCTGGTCGGGGCTCGGCGGGCCCTGTACGACCAGACCCTGCCCGATCTGGACCCGGTCTACCGGACCTACTACGTCAGGGACGTCAGCCCGCAGGCATCGGCCACCCTGGAGGGTCTCGAGAACCACGTCATCGCCGACCCGCACCCGGCCAGCCCCATTCCGCCGGTCAACCCGACCACGTGGAACCAGTCGGTGCAGACGGTCGCCCAGGGCCTGTCCCAGGCGGCCATGCAGTCAGCGACCACGCTGACGGCTCGCGCCCAGCGGGTGGCCAGCACGACCTACCGCCGGCTCATCCTCGTCGGGGGCCTGGGACTGCTGGCCGTGCTCCTCTCGATCGCCATCTCGATCTGGATCGGCCGGGGTCTCGTGCAGCAGCTGGCCGCGCTGCGGCGGTCTGCCCTCGAGCTGGCCAACAAGCGCCTGCCGAGCGTGGTGGAACGTCTGCGGGCCGGCCAGGACGTGGATGTGGCCGCGGAAGCACCGCCGCTGGAAACCAGCGCCGATGAGATAGGCCAGGTCAGGGAGGCGTTCAACGCGGTGCAGCGGACGGCCGTGGAATCGGCCGTCGATGAGGCCAGGCTGCGCCGTGGCGTCAGTGACGTGTTCCGTAACCTGGCCCGGCGCAGCCAGTCGCTGCTGCACCGGCAGCTGGCGCTGCTCGACGCCATGGAGCGCCGGGCCAGCGAGCCCGAGGCACTTGAGGACCTGTTCCGCATCGACCACCTCACCACCCGGATGCGCAGGCACTCGGAGGGCCTGATCATCCTGTCCGGCGACTCACCCGGGCGCGGCTGGCGAAATCCGGTCCCGCTCGTTGACGTGCTCCGCGCCTCGGTCGCCGAGGTCGAGGACTACACCCGGATCAGGGTCACCACCGGCACCCACGCCGGGCTCATCGGGCCCGCCGTAGCCGACGTCATCCACATGATCGCGGAACTCGCAGAAAACGCGACTATCTACTCGCCGCCCAACGCGCCGGTCCGGATTCACGGCGACATTGTCGGCCGGGGATTCGCCGTCGAGATCGAAGACCGCGGACTCGGCATCGCCGAGGACAAGCTGGCCGAGATCAACCACAATCTCGCCCATCCGCCGCAATTCGATCTTTCCGGAAGTGAGCAGCTCGGCCTGTTCGTCGCCGGGCAGCTGGCCAGAAGGCACGACATCCGGATTACCCTGCAGCCCTCCCCCTTCGGGGGAATCACCGCGATAGTGCTGCTCCCGAAGGCGCTGATCGTCGATGAGGGCTCGTACGAAATCGAGGATCTGACCACCACGGGGACCGAGCGCGCGATCCGGCTCACCGGGCGGCACGCCACGCTGAATCCCGCTAGCACCGGTGAAATGGCGGCGCTGACCCAGCCGGGCATATACCTGCCCGCCGACCCGCTGGACCTGCCCGCCGGGCGGCCGGCTGACCTGCCGTCCAGCTGGCCGACGGCCGACCCGCTGACCAGCCCGGCAGGCGACCTGCCGTCCACCCGGCCTGCAGCCGACCCGCTGACCAGCCCGGCGCGCGACCTGCCGTCCACCCGGCCCGCGGCCGACCCGCTGACCAGCCCGGCAGGCGACCTGCCGTCCACCCGGCCTGCAGCCGACCCGCTGACCAGGCCCGCGCGCGACCTGCCGTCCACCCGGCCCGCAGCCGACCCGCTGACCAGCCCGGCGCGCGACCTGCCGTCCAGCCCGCCCGCAGCCGACCCGCTGACCGGCCGGCCCGCGGCCGACCTGCCCGTCGGGCGGCCCGCTGACCCGCTGGCCGACCGCCCGGTCGGGGACCCCCTGGCCAGCCGCCCGTCGGGCGGCCCGCTGGCCAGCCGCCGCGCCGCCAGGCTGTCGCCCAGCGGCAGCGAGATGCCGGCTGCCGCAGCCGGCGGTGAAGCGGAGAGCCTGTTCACGCCACGGCGTTCTCGCCCGGCAGCGGCGCCAGACGGCCCGCTCGGCCTCGGCAGCGACCAACCGCAGGTCCAGCCCGGCGAGTCCGACATGGACCCGCGGGTCACCACGACCGAGCTGGTCAAGATGGGCCTGCCGGTCCGGCGCCGCCGGGCCAGCCTCGCCCCGCAGCTTCGTGACAACGGCGTCATCGCCCACAACGTCACCGACCGGGCCCCCCGCGCGCCGTCCCCAGAGGCCGCGCGCAACACGATGGGGGCCCTGCAGCGTGGCTGGGAGCGGGGGCGCGACACTTCCGGGACAGTGCCGTCCTTCGACACGGCGCTGACCCCAGAGCCCAGCGAGGACGGGGGCGAGCAGCACAACGATGAGTAATGCCCGCGAGCCGGTCGCGGGTTCGGGAGCACCAACGAGGGGGCATACGTGAGTTTGTCCAGCGAGCTTGACTGGCTGCTCAACGACCTGGTCAGCAGGGTCGTTCACATCGAGAAGGCCGCCGTGCTGTCCCGCGACGGTCTCACCATGGGTGCGTCGTCGGGTCTCACCAAGGAGGACGCGGATCACCTGTCCGCGGTCGCGGCCGGCTTCCAGAGCCTGGCCCGGGGGGCAGGGCGGCACTTCGGGGGTGGTCACGCCCGTCAGATCATCGTCGAGATGGAATCCCAGTTCCTGTTCGTGACCGCCGCGGGAGAAGGCAGCTGCCTGGCCGTGCTGGCGACGTCATCGGCGGACGTGGGGCTCATCGCCTACGAGATGGCGGTCCTGGTGAAGCGCGTCGGGGAACATCTGTCCGTCGAGCCACGGCCGGTCAGCTCCAACTCAGAGACGATGTGACGTGGCCCCGGCTGATGACAGATGGCTTGACCGGGATGCCGGGCCCGTTGTCCGTCCCTACGCGCTCACCGGCGGCCGGACCCGCCCCAGCGAGACCTTCGATGTCGTGACCATGATCACTACGGTGCGCGGCCGCCGTGCTGACCTGCGTCAACTCGAGCCCGAGCACGTGAAGCTGCTGCGCCTGTGCCGTCTCCCGACCTCGGTGGCCGACCTCGCCGCCGACATGGATCTTCCTCTCGGTGTGATCCAGATCCTGCTCTCGGACATGCGGGATCAGGGGCTCATCGCCGTCCACCACCCGGTGCCGAAACGAGTACACGACCCGCAGCTGCTGAGGGAGGTGGCAGATGGGCTACGCAGGCTCTTACCGCGACAGCGCGCAGGAGACGGTGCCGATCGCGGTTAAGCTCCTGATCGCCGGCGGCTTCGGCGTGGGCAAGACCACGCTGGTGAGCTCCGTGACCGAGATCCGGCCGCTGCGGACCGAGGAGCACCTGACCGCGTCGAGCGTGAACGTCGACATGACCGACGGCGTGGAGAACAAGACGACCACGACGGTGGCCATGGACTTCGGCCGCATCACCATCCGGGATGACCTCGTCGTCTATCTGTTCGGCACGCCGGGCCAGAAGCGGTTCTGGTTCATGTGGGACGAGCTGGCGTACGGCGCGTCCGGCGCGGTCGTGCTGGCCGACACGCGGCGCCTGGCCGACAGCTTCCCGTCCGTGGACTACTTCGAGCAGCAGGGCACCCCGTTCATCGTGGCCGTGAACTGTTTCGACGGGGCCAGGCGCTTCTCGCCCGAGATCATCAGGTCGGCCCTGAACCTGAGCCGCCACGTGCCGGTCATCATGTGCGACGCACGCGAGCGGGCCTCCTGCCGTGACGTTCTTGTCACCCTCATCGAGCACGCGATCCGGCTGCTCAGCAGGTCTGGCTCGGTCGGTGCCTACGGCTGACCGCCGGCCGGCCCGGGCGCCGGCGGAATAATCGGTCGCGCCGGCCCGGGGCGCCGGGTAGAACTCCGAGCATGACCACGGCCTACCCGATCCGCCCGATCAGCGACAGCGAGTTCCCGGCCTTCTACGCGGTGATCGAGCACGCGTTCAACAGCAGCTGGCCGAGCGAGCCCGAACTCCAGCATGAGCTCCCCACGATCGAGTTCGACCGGACGCTGGCCGCGTTCGACGGGTCCCAGATGGTCGGGACCGCCGCGGCCTTTACCTTCCAGATGACGGTCCCGGGCGGCACCGCCACGGTGGCCGGGGTCAGCGCGGTCGCCGTGCTGCCCTCACACCGGCGCCGCGGGATCCTGTCCAGCCTGATGCGGCGCCAGCTGGACGACGTCCGCGACCGCGGGGAGGCCGTCGCGGCGCTGTTCTCCGCCGAGTCCGGCATCTACGGGCGGTACGGTTACGGCCCGGCCTCGTCCGAGCTGGAGTTCACGATCCGCCGCGGGGAGAGCGTAATGGCACCTCCCGGCCCCGGCCGCACGCAGGAGGCGCCGCGGCTGCGGATCGCCGAACCGCAGGACGCCAACGGTGTCCTGGCCAGGGTCTACGATCACGTGCAGCGCTCACGCCCTGGCATGCCGGCCCGCGACGAGCGCTGGTGGGACTACACGCTGTGGGACCCGGAGCACCGGCGTTCCGGCACCAGCCCGATGCGCTGTGTCCTGGCCGAGGACGACAGCGGGCCGCGCGGGTACGCGCTGTTCTCGGCCACCCCGGACTGGGGTGACCATGGCATGCCCGCCGGCGTGCTGCGGGTGCAGGAGCTGATGGCGACCGACCCGGCGGCGCACGCGGCGGTCTGGGGCGACCTGCTCACCAGGGACCTGGTCGCCGAGGTCCGGGCCCAGTCGCGGCCGGTCGACGACCCGCTGCCGTACCTGCTCGCCGACGGGCGGCGGGTCCGCGCTCAGCTCGAGGACGCGCTCTGGGTCCGGCTGGTCAGCGTGCCCCAGGCCCTCACCCGGCGGCGTTACGCGTGCCCCGTGGACGTGGTCATCGAGGTCGCTGACGAGCTGCTGGCGGAGAACGCCGGGCGGTGGCGGCTGCGGGCCGATGCCGGGGCCGCGGCGCCGGCCGGCGCGAGCTGCGAGCGGACGTCGGCGCCGGCCGATGTGGCGCTGCCGGTCGGGACGCTGGGCGCCGCGTACCTCGGCGGCACCAGGCTCAGCGCGCTGGCGGGCGCGGGACTGGCCGCCGAGCTGCGGCCGGGCGCGCTGGCCGCGCTCTCCGCCGCCCTGGCCTGGGACCCGCCCCCCTGGTGCCCGGCGATCTTCTAGCCGCCCGCCGGGCGTGCCAGACTAGGGCTGGGAGGCCGCACATGCCCGGGATGAAGGTGACGCTGAGCGCGGCGATGCGGGCCAGGGACGTATCCAGGCCGCACGCCGAGCACGAGGCACTGGCCAGCGCGGGCGAGGCCGAGACGGGCGCCGGCCGCGACAAGGGATCGCCGGCCAGCCTCGCCCGGCTCGCCGAGCGCAGCGCCGCGGCAGGCGATGCCGGCCGCGACGGCGGCGAACGGCGCCAGCGCGAACGGCGCCAGCGCGAACAGCGCCAGCGCGAACGGCGCGCAGGCGCGGAGAGCGCCGCGGCGAGGGGCGCGCAGAAGAGCAGGCGGCCTCACCGGCGCCACCGACGCCGCTGAGGCGTCAGGTGCCCGCGGGCGTGTCCGGCGGGGTGATTCCGAACAGCCGGGCGAAGCGCTCGACCATCATGTCGCGCCCCTTGGCCTCGGCGACGGTCTCGGCCGGCACCAGGTCGTCGGTGTTGGGCCGCTGGCCCGAGCCGCCCTGCGGCCCGATCGGCACGATGATGCCCGGGGGCGACGGCTCGTGCGGCCTGAGGTCGCCGCCGCTGATCAGCGCCCGGATGTTGTCCGCGATGACCTGGGCCTGCCGCCCGGCGCTGCCCGCCATCTTGTGGTCGGCGGTGGACACGTCGCCGACGGCGAACACCCGGTCCTGGCCGGCCACCTGCAGGAACGGCGTGACCTCCACGAAGCCGTCCGGCCTGCGGGCGGCGGCGAGCTCACCGACGAGGTAGTCGCTGACCGGGGAGACCCCGTAGCAGCGGAACCAGATGTCCGCGGTCACCTCGGTGCCGGCCTGCGTGACCACGGTGAACGTCCGCAGCTCGCCGGGCGGGCCCGGCGGGTCGTCCCGCAGCGGGCTGGAGAGCAGCAGCTCGACCCCGATGCCGGTGAGCTGGCGGCGCAGCTCGGCCTTCAGGTCTGGCCGGAAGCGCTCGCCGAGCACGTCATCGGCCACGTCGAGCAGGGTCACGTGCTTGTCCGGCCAGACCGCCTTGATCTCGCCGGCGAGCTCGATGCCGACCGGGCCCGCGCCGAGGAGGAGCACGCGGCGGCGCGTCGCTGAGCGCCGCGTGGGCCGCGCGGACCTTGTCGTGGGCCGCGGCGGCGCTGTCCACGTCGTGCTTGGCCGGGAACGGGTAGGCGGACCCGGTGGCCAGCACGATGTAGTCGGGACGGATCTCCTCGCCGGAGGCCAGCACCACGCGGCCGGCGTCGACCTTGGCCGCGCGGTCGCGGATGACCCGGCCGTGGGCGAGCAGGCCGTCGTAGGGGTAATAGATGCGCGGCAGCCAGGACGGGTCCACCAGGGCCCGGAGCGCGGCCACGTTGTGCACGAACGCGTCCTTCGGTTCCACCAGCACCACGCGGGCGTCATCGTCCAGGGACTTCGCCACGCTGTACGCCGCCGTAGCCGCCGCCGATGACGGCGACCGTGGGCTTGGCCGGGGCAGGCTCGCTCATCTGAACTCCATCTGGCTGGGACAGCGGGGCGGATAAACGCTGTATCGCAGATAGTATGTAGCACAGAGTATCTTGATGCAAATCTTCGGTCTGGCCGCTGATCGGGTACGCTGTGGCGGCATGAACGCCGCTGCCCAGCCGCAGGCCGGCTCCCAGGCCAGCCAGGCGCTAGCGTGCAGCGGGCCACTGTGCGATGACCTGGGCTGGGCGCTCGGCGTGGTCTTCCGCAGCTACGTGAAGGCCGCGAACGCGGCGTTCGCCGAGTTGCCCGGCGGGCCGCGCGGCTACCAGGTGCTCGCCGCCGCGACCCGCGGCGGCGTCGGCCGCCAGCTGGAGCTGGCCCAGCATCTCGGGGTCGACCGCACGGTGATGACCTACCTGCTGGACGACCTGGAGGGCGCCGGGCTCATCGAGCGGCAGCCCGACCCGGCCGACCGCCGCGCCCGGCGCATCGTGGCCACCCCGCCGGCCGCGAGCGGCTCGCCGACCTCGACCGGCGGCTGCAGGCGGCCGAGCGGAACGTGCTGGCCGGCCTGGACTCCGACGCGGACCGTCAGGCCTTCCGGGCGCTGCTGCGCCAGCTCGCCACGCACGCCGACGCGGCCGATCCCGCCCACGGCACCTGCGGCATCGCCAGGGAAGTCGGCGCGACCGGCGAGTGAACGCCGGCTACAGCCTGCTGCGCAGCGCGACCTGGCAGAGCTCGGGCAGCTGCTGCGCGGCCATGGCCGCGGCGAACCGCACCCCGGCCCAGGCCAGCGCGAACCCGTATCCGGCAGCGCCCAGCACGATCAGCGGCATGCGGGCCGCCGCCGGATCGGACCTGGTGAGCACGCTAACGATCACCACCGGGGCGATCGCCACGGCGACGGAGCCCAGGCAGGCCAGGGCACCGAGGACCGGATAGCCCGAGTACCCGTCGGCGGGCCGTGGCGCGGGACTGCCGGCCCGCTTTTCCACCGGGTAGGCCAGCCCGGCGGTGAGGATGTTACTCAGGGCCAGCCCAGCGCCGATGCCGGCGAAATCCACGGCCAAGCCCAGGAAGCCGTCCACCGGATGCCTGGCCACGGACGCGATGCCGAAGGAGACCACAGCGAGCAGCGGCACCGCGACCAGGCCGAGCGCGATGTTCTGGCCAGAGAAGTAGGCCCGCAGCGCCCGGCGCCCGGTCAGCGCCATCGCCTCAAGCCCGAATCCTGGCCCGCTCAGGCCGATCGAGTTGGCGTGGAAGATGCCGATGAACGCTCCCGCGAAGCCTGCGCTGCCCAGAATCGCGACGAGGTAGGCCGGGGTCGTGATGGTGCTGACCGATACCGCCGCCATGATGACCACGGTGAAGGCCCAGTAGGTGACCGACAGCGGCTCGCGGCGCTGATAGAGGAAGAACCGGGCGGCCAGCGTGCCACGCAGGCCGTACCGGGCGAACGGCAGACTGGCGCCGTGGACTGCCGATGACTGCGTAGAGGTGTCCGCCGTCACCAGGGCGGAGTGCAGAGCCCTGACCCACAGCCAGCCGAGCACGACGGTGACCGCGGCCAGCAGCGTCAGGCGCACCAGCGCGGCGCCCGGGCGCCCGCTCGACGCGTCCTGGATCGCGTGCGCGGCCAGGCCAGGGGGCAGCCAGCGCAGCCAGGCATCGACCCCGCCGAAGCTCGCCGCGGACAGCTTGCCCTCGGCGGTCAGCCTGGGCACCAGCTGAGCGAAGGCCTCGTAGAGAGCAAAGATCGGGATAACCAGGAGCGCGGCCAGGTCCTTGCCGCGGCGTGAGCTCAGCAGCCTGGCCATGCTCGTAGTCACGAACCGGGCCATCGTGATGCAGAACAGCACCTCAAGCACCACCGCGACCACGGCGATGACCAGGCCAAACGCGCCGCTGGCCAGACCGACGGTCACCCCGAGCAGGCCGACCAGGTTGGCCAGCGGCCAGGCCCCGGTCGCCGACGCGGCCAGCAGCCCCACGGCCAGCGGCCGGGTGCGCAGCGGGTAGAGAGCCAGCGTCGCCGGGTCCAGAGTGGCGTCCAGGCCGAACGCGACGAGCGGCAGGATCAGCCACCCGAACGCGAACCCGGTGAAGACGACGGTGGTCAGGTCGACCGACGCGCTCTGGCCGCGCAGCAAGGCCAGGAGGACGAAGGTGCCCGCCGCGGCCAGCCCGGCGAAGATCGTGCTCACGATGAAGCCGACCTTGGCCCCGGTGGATGAGCGCAGCGCGTTGCGCAGCAGGCGCAGTTTCAGCTGGACGAGGAGCCGAGCCACGTCAGCACCTCCTCGTCCGTCGCCCGGGCGCCGACCAGGTCGATGAACGCCTGCTGCAGGGTCTTGCCGCCACGGACCTGGTCGGTGGTGCCGGTCACCACGATCTTGCCCTTGTCGATGATGGAAACGTGGTCGCAGACCTGTTCGACCAGCTCCATGACGTGGCTGGAGAACAGCACGGTCGAACCCGAGCCGACGAAGCGGGTCAGCAGCCGGCGGATCACATCGGCAGACACCGGATCGACGCCTTCCAGCGGCTCGTCCAGGAACAGCACCGCGGGGTTGTGGATCAGGGCGCAGCCGAGCGCGGCCTTCTTGCGCATGCCGGTGGAGTAGTCGGCGACCAGGCGCTTGGCGTCCGCGGTCAGGTCCAGCACGTCCAGCAGCTGCGCGCCCCGCTGGCGGGCCTCGGCGGCCGGCAGGCCGCGCAGCCGCCCGGCGTACTCCAGCAGCTCCTCGCCACTGAGCCGCTCGAACAGCCGGGCCTCGGACGGCACCACGCCGATGACTGCTTTGGCGGCGGCTGGGTCGGCCCAGACGTCCAGCCCGGTGACCAGAACCTGGCCGCCGTCCGGCCGCAGCAGGCCGGTCATCATCGACAGGGAGGTGGTCTTCCCCGCTCCGTTCGGCCCGACCAGCCCGGCGAGGGAACCCGCCGCGATCTCCAGCTCGATCCCGGCCACCGCCTCCTTCGTGCCGAAGCTCTTGCGCAGCCCGTGCACCGCGATGGCTGGTCCATCCATGTCTGCCTCCTTACCGGCGGCCGGCTATGAACCCACGGTGTCGGGGAGCTTGCCGGTCGCCCCGAGCTTGTGCGCGATGATCATTGGTCGCTGCTTGGCGGAGAAGGGGGTGCCCGCTCCGGCAATGACGTAGTCGCCGTCGATGGCGACGGGCGCGTTCGCTCCGGCGGACATCGGCGTCCTCAGCAGGATCGCACCTGTGGTCGCGTTGAGCGCATACAGGTCACCATGGAACGTGGTGGTGAACACGACGTTGTTGGTCACCGTCGCCGCGCCGTACGGCGAGGACGGGAGCTTGGTGTCCCATTCGATCTTCCCGGTGT
The DNA here is from genome assembly GCA_963739645.1 of uncultured Actinomycetota bacterium. Taxonomy (GTDB): domain Bacteria; phylum Actinomycetota; class Actinomycetes; order Streptosporangiales; family Streptosporangiaceae; genus JASHPR01. The sequence goes on along the minus strand of CAVUBM010000079.1, from coordinate 165,585 downwards.
CCTGGTTGACCTCGACCATCTCGCCGGGGGCCGTGAGGATGGCCCCGATGACAGCGGTCACGGCGGCCGTCGACTCCTTGGCAGGGGTGGAATCACCCACACCGCCGGCCGGCGTCAGCTGCGGCCGCTGCCGAACCGCCGGCGCAGGTACCAGGAGAAGTGGTCCCCGTAGCGCTGCTGCAGCTCAGGCCGCTGCCAGTCGCGGCCGCTGATCGCCCCGCGGCAGGAGGCCGTGCCGCAGCGGCATTCCATCTCGCCGTCGTAGTCGTCGAAGAGGGCATAGTCGGTGGTCAGCTCCTCGCCCGCGGCGATGTCGCGCATGGCCACGAGCACGATGTTGCCTGCGAAGCCCACGTTCGGCTCGCACGAGTGATTGAGGAACAGCATCACCGGCTCGTACTCGGCCTCCTCCAGGGCCGCCAGGTGAAAGCCGTCGGCGATCTGCACGTCGGAGTTCTGCAGCCGCTCGGGCAGCGTGTGCAGCGTGGCGGTGTCCACGATGTGGCCGCCCTTGATGGCCACGATCTCGCCGGCCGCGATCGGCGCCACCGCGATAAGACCGCGTCCCTCGATGTCGCTCGACCGGCCCTTGGCCGCCTTCGGCGAGATGAAGCTGGAGACGGTCAACGGCCCGGCTAAGCCTGATCAGGGAGCGGGGGCAGGTTCCCTGTCGCCTCGTAGTCCGAGATCATCGCCAGCCGCCGGACGTGCCGCGGCTCACCCGAGAACGCGGTGTCCACGAACATCTTCGTGAACGCCACCGCGTCCTCCACCGAGTACATCCGGGCACCGAGGCTGAGCACGTTCGCGTTGTTGTGCAGCCGGGCGAGCTGCGCGGTCTCCTCGCTCCAGGCGATCGCCGCCCGGACCCCGGGAATCTTGTTCGAGGCGATCGCCTCCCCGTTCCCTGAGCCGCCGATGACGATCCCCAGGCTGCTGGGGTCGTTCACGGCGGAGTGGGCCGCGCGCATGACGTAGGGCGGGTAGTCGTCATCGTCGTGCTCGGCGAACGGGCCGCAGTCCACCGGCTCGTGGCCGGCCTGGCCCAGCCACTCGATGAGGTGGCTCTTCAGCACGAACCCAGCGTGATCCGATCCAAGGTAGACGCGCACGGGGGCCAGTCTGTCAGAACTGGAGGGCCTTCACCTCCAGGTACTCCTCCAAGCCGTGCACGCCGAATTCCCGGCCGTAACCGGACTGCCCGAACCCGCCGAACGGGGCGGCCACGTTGAACGCCCCGCCGTTGATCTCGACCTGGCCGGCCCGCAGCTTGCGCCCGACCGCCACCGCATGATCCTGGTCCGCCGACCAGACCCCCGCGGCCAGCCCGTACGGCGTGCCGTTGGCGATCTCCACCGCCTCGTCCTCGGACGAGTAGTCGATGATCGAGAGCACCGGGCCGAAGATCTCTTCCTGCGCGATGGCCATATCCGGCTTGACGTTGGCGAAGACGGTGGGGAGCACGTAGTAGCCGGTGCTCAGGCCCGCCGGGCGCTGCGGCCCCCCGGTGACCGTGCGCGCCCCCTCGGCCTGGCCGCGCTCGATAAAGCCGAGCACCCGGTCGCGCTGGGCCGCGGACACCAGCGGGCCGAGCCGCGTGCCTTCGGCGAGGGGGTCGCCGGGGGCATAGCGTTCGGCAAATTTGGCGGCGAACCCGACGGCCTCGTCGTGTACCGCGCGGGGCACCAGCATGCGGGTCAGGGCGTTGCAGGTCTGGCCGGAGTTCACGAACGCCTTGGCCACCCCGACCTTGACCGCGGTCGACAGGTCCGCGTCGGGCAGGATCACGTTCGCCGACTTGCCGCCGAGCTCCAGCGTCACCCGCTTGACCGTGGCGGCGGCCAGTTCGGCGACGCGGCGGCCCGCCCGGCCCGAGCCGGTGAACGACACGACGTCGATGCCCGGGTGCGTGGCGATCGCCTCCCCGACCACCGGGCCGGTGCCGCTGACCAGGTTGAACACGCCAGCAGGCAGCCCGGTCTCGTGGAAGATGCTGGCGAGTTCGTAGGCGGCGAGCGGCGCCACCTCGGTCGGCTTCAGCACCACGGTGCACCCGGCGGCGAGCGCCGCGGCGGTCTTGGCCACGATCTGGTGCAGCGGGTAGTTCCAGGGCGTGATCGCGCCGACCACCCCGGCGGGCTCGCGCACGATCAGCGAGTTGCCCACCCGATGGCCGCCGAAGTCGTAGGCGGCCAGCAGGTCGACGTAGCTGGCCAGGACCGCGAGCGGGGTCCCGACCTGGACCTTGAGCGCGAAAACGGACGGCGCGCCCATGTCAGCCGAGATCACCGCCGCCACCTGGTCGGCGCGCTTCTCGAGCAGCTCGCGGGCGGCCTCAAGCCGGCTCGCCCGCTCCGTCACGGGCGTGGCGGACCAGGACGGGAACGCCGCCCTGGCCGCCCGCACCGCATCGTCCACGTCCGCGGGGACACCCGCCGGCACGGTGTCGATGACCTGCTCGGTCGCGGGGTTGATGACGTCGATGCCCACATCGCTGCCCGACGGGACCCACCTGCCGCCGATGTAATTGCTGCGCATAAGCCCATACTCGCGCACTGTCCGCAACGGGCCAACCTCAGCCCGCTGACTCCGGCGGGAGCCGGGGCCAGCCGCGACGGCCGGCCGAAGGTCGGCCCGAGCGGATGGCACGCGGGGGGGTCCTGGGGGGTCGTCCCCCCCGGGCAACTCAGTCGAAGATGGGGTCCCTGGTGCGGCTGCGCTTCAGCTCGAAGAAGCCGTCCGTGGCCGAGACCAGCAGCACGCCGTCCCACAGCTTGCCAGCGTCCTCGCCGCGCGGGATCGGCGAGACCACGGGCCCGAAGAAGGAGGCGCCCAGCACCGAGATCACGGGGGTGCCCACGTCGTAGCCGACCCGGTCCATGCCTTCCTTGTGCGATGCGCGGAGCGCATCGTCATAGCTCGGGTCGTTGCATCACGTCGGCGAGGTCGGTCGGCAGGCCGGCGTCGGTCAGCGCGCCCTCGATCGTGGCCCGCTCGTCCCTCGGCTCCTTGTTGTGGTGGAACCTCTCGCCGAGCGCCGTGTAGAGGGGCAGGAGCACGTCGGGGCCGAACTTCTGCTCCGCGGCCATGCAGACCCGCACGGGGCCCCAGGCCTTGGCCATCGACTCCTTGTAGCGCTCCGGCAATCCCTCCTTGTCCTCGTTGAGTGCCGCCAGGCTCATCACGTGCCAGCGGGTCTTCACCGGCGCGGACCTTCTCCACCTCGAGCATCCAGCGCGAGGTGATCCACGCCCACGGGCAGAGCGGGTCAAACCAGAAATCTACGGGGGTTGATTCCTGCTGGGCCATGCATACTCCCTCAAGTCGGCTCCGCTGCTGACAACCGGGGGGCAGGTCGGGTCATTCCGCCGACCGGCATGCGATTATGCAGCGAAAGGCAAACGGGGCGGGACAACGGAGTCCGGGAAAGGGATCACCACAGTGGCCAGCAACCTCACGCGCGACGAGGCGCGAGACCGCGCGCACCTGCTCGATGTCGAGTCCTACCGCGTGGAACTCGACCTGACCGGCGGTGATACCACGTTCCGCTCGGTGACCACGGTCAGCTTCCGCTGTGCCAGGGCGGGCGCGTCGACCTTCATCGACCTGTCCGCGCCCGCGGTCCGCGAGATCACGCTGAACGGGGCTCAGGTCAGCCTGGACCGCTTCGACGGGGACCGGATCGCCCTGGACGGCCTGGCCGACGGCAACGAGCTGGTGGTGACCGCGGACTGCGCCTACTCCCGCAGCGGCGAGGGCCTGCACCGGTTCACCGACCCGGCCGACGGCGGCGTCTACATGTACTCCGACCTGGAGACGTTCGACGCGCACCGGATATACGCCTGCTTCGACCAGCCCGACCTGAAGGCCACGTTCCAGTTCGAGGTCACCGCCGAGCGGGAGTGGCAGGTGATCTCGAACATGGCCCCGGCCAGCACCGAGCCGACGCAGGCGCAGAAGTCCCTCTGGATGTTCCCGCCCACCCCGCTGCTGCCGACCTACATCACCGCGATCGCGGCCGGCCCGTATTACGCCGTGCGTGCCGAGCATGACGGCATCCCGCTCGGTGTCTTCTGCCGCCAGTCGCTGGCCGCCTTCCTGGACCCCGACGAGATCTTGGAGGTGACCAGGCAGGGCTTCGACTACTTCCACGGCGCGTTCGGCGTGCGCTACCCGTTCGGCAAGTTCGACCAGCTGTTTGTGCCCGAGTTCAAGGCCGGGGCGATGGAGAATGCTGGCTGCGTCACGTTCCTCGAGGCCTATGTGTTCCGGTCCCGGGTAACCGACACCTACCGGGAGTCCCGCGCCGAGACGATCCTGCACGAGATGGCGCACATGTGGTTCGGGGACCTGGTCACCATGCGCTGGTGGGACGACCTGTGGCTGAACGAGTCGTTCGCCACCTGGGCCGGCACGGTCGCGCAGGCCGAGGCCACCCGGTGGCCGAACGCGTGGACCACGTTCGCCCAGGCCTGGAAGGCATGGGCGTACCGGCAGGACCAGCTGCCGTCCACCCACCCGATCGCCGCGGACATCCCCGACATCGCGGCCGTCGAGGTGAACTTCGACGGGATCACCTACGCCAAGGGCGCCGCCGTGCTCAAGCAGCTGGTCGCCCACGTGGGCCGGGAGAACTTCCTGGCCGGGGTGCGTCACTACTTCGGGGAGCACGCGTGGGGCAACGCGGTGCTCGGCGACCTGCTCGCGGCGCTGGAGCAGACCTCGGGCCGGAACCTGTCGGACTGGTCCAAGAAGTGGCTGGAGGCGGCCGGGGTCAACACGCTGCGGCCCCAGTTCGAGTGTGACGCCGACGGCCGCTTCACCCGGTTCGCGGTCACCCAGGAAGCGGCGCCGACTACCCCGGTGCTCCGGCCGCACCGCATCGCGATCGGCCTGTACGACCGCGGCGCGGCCGGGCTGGCCCGGCGGCACCGGGTCGAACTAGACATCGACGGTGAGCGTACCGAGATCCCGGAACTGGTCGGGCACCAGCGCCCCGACCTGGTACTGGTCAACGACGACGACCTGACCTACGCCAAGATCCGGCTCGACGAGGCGTCGCTGCGGACCGCGGTCACCAGCATCAGCGAGTTCACCGAGTCGCTCCCGGCCGCGCTGTGCCTGGCCGCGGTCTGGGACATGTGCCGGGACGCGGAGATGGCCGCCCGCGACTACGTCCGTCTGGTGCTGTCCGCCGTGGACGCGATCGGGGACATCTCGGTGGTGCAGTCGGTGCTGCGCTACGCCACGACCGCGACGCGCCGGTACGCGGACCCGTCCTGGCGTAACGCCGGCCTGGAGCGGATCGCCGACGCGCTGCGGGATCTGCTGCAGCGCGCCGAGCCCGGCTCTGACTACCAGCTGGCCTACGCGCAGGCGTTCATCGGGGTGGCCACCGCCCGCGACGACCTGGCGTTGCTGGCCGGCCTGCTCGACGGGTCCCGGTCGATCGACGGCCTGGCCGTCGACACGGAGCTGCGCTGGCACCTGCTGCACCGGCTGGTCAGCCGCGGCGCGGCCGGCCCGGCCGAGATCGACGCCGAGCTGGCCAGGGACGCCACGGACGCGGGGGCCCGGCACGCCGCGACCTGCCGCGCCGCGATCCCCGATGCCGGGGCCAAGGAGGGCGCCTGGGCCGAGGTGATCGGCGGCTCCCTGCCGAACGCCACGTTCCGGGCCACGCTGTCCGGCTTCATCGACACCGACCACGAGGAGTTGCTCGAGCCGTACGCACGCATCTACTTCGACGTGGTGGCGGACATCTGGCAGGACTGGGGCTCGGACATGGCCCAGTACTTCACCGAGTACGCCTACCCGTCGTGGAGGGTCACGCCCGAGACGATCGCGTTCACCGACGAGTACATCGAGCGGACCGATCCCCCGGCGGCGCTGCGGCGGCTGCTCACCGAGGGCCGCGACGACGTGGCCCGCGCGCTCCGCTGCCGCGCCCGCGACGCCCAGGCCGGCTGAGGAGCCGGACGCGGCGGCGCGGGCGACCGCCTGCACCAGGGGGAGGGAGGGGAGGTCCCCGAGCAGGACCGCGTGGCCGTCGCCGTCGCAGAGCGGGATCCGCCAGTTCGGGTACTCGTCGCTGGTCCCGGGGATGTTCTGCGGCCGGCGGTCGCCGACCGCGTCCGCGAGCGAGACACCGATGAGCCTGGCCTCGGTGCGGGCCAGGTAGGCGTAGAGCGCCACGGTGAACTCGTCCGGGCCGGGCAGCGGCCCGTCCGGGATCAGCCCCTCCCCCACCAGGGCATTACGCCACTGCGACAACATCTGCCGCGCGGAATCGCGTTCTGCCTCTTCGGGCTGGGTCAGCACCCCCAGCCGCGCCCGCACGGTCACCTGATCGCCGGTGCGGAACGCGGCCACTGGAGGCACGTCGTGGGTGCCCACCGTCGCCATGCAGTCGCGCCGCCAGTGCTCAGGGGCCAGCGGCGTCCCGTCGGGCTCGCGGGCGAACCAGAGCATGGAGGTGCCCATGATCCGGCTGGCCGTCAGGTACTCGCGGATCCAGCGGTCGACGGTGCCGAGGTCCTCGCCGATGGCCAGCGCCCCGGCCCGGGCCGCCTGCCCGGCCAGCGCGGCCACCGTGGACCGGTGGTCGTAGCGGATGTACGCGCCGCGGTCGGGCGGCCAGCCCACGGGCATGCACCACAGCCGCATCAGCCCCATCACGTGGTCGACCCGCAGCCCGCCGCCGTGCCGGAGCCCGGCAGCGAACAGCTCGTTCAGCGGGCGGTAGCCGGCGGCGGCCAGCCGCCGCGGGTGCCAGGGCGGCTGCGACCAGTCCTGCCCGCGCTGGTTGAACTCGTCCGGCGGCGCGCCCACAGACAGGCCGCGGACCAGCAGGTCCTGGTGCGCCCAGGCGTCCGCCCCGCCGGGGTGGGCGCCGACCGCAAGGTCGCTGATGATCCCGGTGTCCATGCCCGCGGCCAGCGCCGTCCGCTGCGCGGCGGCCAGCTGCTCATCAGTGAGCCACTGCAGCCAGGCGTGGAACTCGGCATCCGGGCCGGGGGCCGCGGCCGCGCGGCGCGGATCACGGTCCGGGCCCGGCCAGTCGCGCCAGTCGGGCCCGTGCCGCTCGGCGAGCGCGCACCAGGCGGCCCAGTGCTCGAGCTCGCGGCCCTCGCGCTTGCGGAACCGCTCGTACTCGCCGCGCCTGGTCTCGCTGAGCGGCACCCGGTGGATGATTTCCAGCGCCGCCCGCTTGGCCGCCCAGACCGCGTCCCTGTCGATGAGCGCCGGGGTGGCGTTGCTGGCCAGGAGCGGGGCGGCGAGCGCCTCGATCCGCGCCCGCTGCGCGGCGTCCAGCCGGCGGTACTCGGCGATGTCCTCGATCCGCAGGTAGAGCGGGCTGACGTAGCGCCTGGTCATCGGCAGGTACGGGGAGTCGCTGACCGGCGGCAGCGGCTCGGCGGCGTGCAGCGGGTTGATCAGTACGAAGCCGGCGCCCAGGTCGCGGGCGCTCCAGGCGGTCAGGTCGGCCAGGTCGCGCAGATCGCCGTGACCCCACGACTCGCGGGAGCGGACCGAGTAGAGCTGGACGGTGAACCCCCAGGACCGGCGGTCAGGGATCCGGGGCCGGGCGAGCCCGGCCTGGCCGCCGGATTCCTCGCCCCGGCCGGGCCCGGCGGCGCCGGGCACGCTGTCGAGCGCGTCCAGGATCGCGGTGAGGGTCTCCGCGCTCACCTCGACTTCCTGGTCGCGCGAGTCCCGGTAGCGGGGCGCGATCCCGGCGGCCTCGGCGCGCCGGATCAGCTCAGGGTCCGTCCTGCTCAATGATCAGGCCAGCTCCATCTGCTATGCGGCCGGGCACCTGCGGCCGCTTGCGTGCCACGCGGCCCGTCAGGCCCATGCGCGCAGAGGGCCAATAGTGTGAACGGCACTTTACTGTTGCTGTTTCCGCAGTTAAGTGCCATCCACACTAATCGCCGGGCCTGCTGAGCCGCGGCGCGGCGCCCACGAACGACGCCTCGGACGCGGCCGCCGCGACCTCGCTGCCCTCCAGGTGCAGTTGCGGCACCACGTGCTCCATCCAGCGCGGCATCCACCAGGCGTGCTTGCCGAGCAGGGACATGATCGCGGGCACCAGGATCATCCGGACGAGCGACGCGTCGATGAGCACCGCCACCGCCATGCCGAGGGCCAGCATCTTCACCGCGGACTGGTCGTTCAGCAGGAAGCTCGAGAACACGGTGACCATGATGGCCGCGGCGGTCGTGATCACCCGCGCGGTGCCGCCGATGCCGATCGCGACGCTCCGGTGCGCGTCCCTGGTCGATATCCAGGCCTCGTGCACCCGGGAGAGCAGGAACACCTCGTAGTCCATGGACAGACCGAAGACGATCGCGAACACCATCATCGGCACGTAGGCCGGGATCGGGGACGTGGTGTGCACCCCGATCAGGCTCGCGCCCCAGCCCCACTGGAAGACCGCGACGATCACGCCGTACGCGGCCCCGATCGACAGCAGATTCATGATCGCTGCCTTCGTGGGGATGACGACGGACCGGAACGCGGCGGTCAGCAGCACGAACGCGATCGCCACCACGGCGAGGATCAGCCAGATCATGCGGCTGCTGACCTGCTCGGTGAAGTCCACGTTGCCCGGGGTGGTTCCCGTGACGTAGGACGTCTCCTTGTAGGTGGGCAGGACGTCGTCGCGCAGCCTATGCACCAGCGTGGTCGTGGCCTTCGCCTGCGGCCGGGTGGTCGGGATCGCGTTGAACACCGCGACGGTCTTGGCGCTGTTCACCGACGCCGGCGACACCGATGCGACCCCGTGCGCGCTGGCCACGCTCTTGCTCATGTTGTTCAGCAGCGATTGGTCGGCGGAGCTGGACTGCTTGGGCAGCTTCACCACCACGGTCAGCGGGCCGTTGGCACCTACGCCGAACCCCTCGCTGATGAGGTCGTAGGCGCGGCGGCTGCTGTCGCTGGTCGGGTTGGTGCCGTTGTCCGGCTGGTTCAGGTTGATCGACAGCAGCGGGATGGCCAGCACCAGGAGCACCAGCACGCTGGCGATCCCCCACGGCCAAGGCTGCCGGGCGACCCGGCGCCCCCAGCGGGCGAAGCCGCTCTGCTCGTGGTGCTCCTCGGTGACCGCGGCGGTCTGCTTCGCCTGCTCCTGCGCGGAGATCCCGGCCCGGTGCGCCTTGACGCGGGCCGGCAGGGATCGGACGTTGTTCTTGACGACGCCCATGAACGAGGGCACCAGCGTGAGCGCCGCCATCATCGTGATGGCGACCACAATCGCCGCGGCCAGGCCCATGGCGCCCACGAACGGCACGCCGGAGATGTAGAGCCCGAGGATCGCCACCACGACCGTGCTGCCCGCGACGATCACCGCCGCGCCCGAGGTGCTCTCGGCGCTGGCCGCGGACTTCACTACGTCCATGCCGCGGTCGAGCTGATCCCGGTGCCGGGCGGTGAGGAATAGGCCGTAGTCGACCGCGACGCCGAGGCCGAGCAGGGTGGCGACGGTCGGCGCCACGCTCGGGAATGTCGTGATCGCGGCGAGCAGCCCGACCACGGACAAGCCCGCGCCGACGCTGAAGACCGCGGACACCAGCGGGACCATCGCGGTGATGAACGAGCCGAACATGAACAACAGCAGCAGCAGGGCGCAGGCCAGGCCGATGAGCTCCGATGTGGTGTCGTCCGTCTGCTGGCCGATCTGGCCGGCCCCGCCGCCGTACGCCACCTCGAGGCCGGCGTTCCGCGCGGGCTTGACCGCGTTGTTCAGCTTGTCCAGGTACGAGCTGGTCAGGCCCGCCGGGTTGTCGCTCCAGGTCACGCTGGAGTAAGCGATCTCCTGATTCTTGGACACGGCGCCCGACTGCGGCGATGAGAACGGGCTGACCGCCTTGGTCACGCCGGACAGCTTGGCCACGTTGCTCGTGGCCTGGTTCACCGCCTTCTGCTGCTGCGTGACCGTGCCGTGCTTGGCGTGGAACACGATCTGCCCGCCGTAGCCGCCCTGCGACGGGTAGTCGGCGTTGAGCACGTTGAGACCGTTCGACGAATCGCTGCCCGGAACGGTGTAGTTGTTGACGTAGCTCCCGCCGTAGGCGCCCTTGGCCCACAGCAGGCCGCCCAGGATGATCACCCAGACCGCGATGATGATCCAGTGCTTCCGAGCCGCAAAGCCTCCCAGTCGCGCAAGCAGGTGATTCAAGGCGTCCCCCAACGCGTCAGAACCAGCAAGTCAGACCGTCGCAGCCCGGCCTCACCATGTCATCACCCGATACGGGTGAAGACCGGCCCCGGCGGCGGGCGGCTCGTTGGAGAGTTCCCGGCTGCGGCACCGGCCCGGTTTTTTGCCCCATTTGCCGGGAATGCCGACCGCCCAGCACGCCCTTAGGGCTGATCGATGTGAGTCTGGTGCACACCCAACTACAGCAAATCCACATCGACAGCTTCCGAGACCAGCCGGAGGCTGGCTAGCCGGTGGCGGGGCTGGCCGAGGCGCCGGGCCGGGGGAAGGCCGGGATCTTGGACGCGCAGGCTTTCAGCGCGGCCCCGACCTTCGGGTCGGTGGGGTTCAGCCCGTTGAGGAAGCGGGCGTCCCCAGTCGGCCGGGCCGTGGGCATGGGCGACGGGCGGGTGGTCGGAATCGTCTCGCCGTGCGCGGCCATGCAGGTGCGGAACGCCATGAGCGCCGTCCCGAGCTGGCCGCCGAACCCGCGCCCGAACCCGCCCTTCGGGCGCAGCGACGCGCAGGCCGTCATGGCCTTCCTGAACTCCGGATTGGCCGCGAACCCGCCGCTGGGACGGGGGCCGCTAGGACGGGCCGACGGGCGCGCCGTGGGCCGGACGGTGGGCACGTTGGCCCCGTGCTGGCGCAGGCAGGTGAGGTAGGCGCTGATCCCGGCGCTGGGCGAGGCCGATGCGGACGCGGACGCCGATGCCGCGGCCGGCTTCGTGCCGCACCCGGCGGTGAGCATGAGTATCGCGCAGCTCCCGCATGCGCAGAGAATCTTGCAGGAAAGACGCACATCTACGCCGCAGCGACTCAGCAACCTGGCAAGCACGACACTGTCCTCCACCGGTTCGGGGAAAGCCGACACCGCGCAAGGCCGGCGGGCGGCGGCCATTTTCAGCTGCCCTGGTTCGGCAGGTCTCGGGTTACCCAGTTCGGGCAACGCAGAGCAATGTCGCCGGCCAGCTTCAACAGAACCTGCGCAGAGGCTGCTTGTTCGCACAGGATGCCGGGCGCCTTGTTCGCCCTTTACTTATTCACAGCCCATTCCCCGGGCGGCCGGCAGCCCTCTGCTTTCCGGGCGGGTCGCCGCGGCCGGGGAGATTGCCGCCGCCATGCTTACCAGATCGGCGGATGGCGGTCCCGCCACGGGCGCGCGGCCTCGAGCTGCGCCGACAGCGAGATCAGGGTGGCCTCGTCCCCCATGCGGCCGGCCAGCATGATCCCGATCGGCAGACCGGTCTCGGTCCAGTGCAGGGGCACGCTCACGGCCGGCTGGCCGGACACGTTGTACAGGGCGGTGTAGGGGGTGAACCGCTTCTGCCGCTCGAAGTTCTCTGCGGGTTCCACCTCGTCGAAGTGACCGACCGGCACCGGGGGTGAGGCCAGAGTGGGCGAGAGCACCGCGTCGTAGCCGTTGAGGGTCTCCAGCGCGGTTCGCGTAACGGCCTGCAGGTAGGCCTGCGCGAAGACCAGCTCACCAGCCTTGACCTGCTCACCCCGGCCCCGCAGGTAGCGGGTGATGGGCAGCAGCTGCTCCTCTTGGGCAGGAGCGATCGGGGCCAGCGTGGCCATCGCGTACCAGAGCGTCTCGAACATCGGCACCACGTCGGGGCCGAACGGCATCTCCACGTCCTCGACCTCGTGTCCGAGCTCGGCCAGCAGCGCGCTGGCCTCCTCGTACGCGGCCACGCAGTCCGGGTGGACCTCCGCGCCCTCGACCGCGTGCTGCAGGGACCGGCCAATCCGGAGCCGGCCCGGCTCGCGGCGGGCGTGGCCCAGGAACGTCTCGCCCGGGGGCAGCGGCGGCAGCGTGTACATGTCGCCCAGGTGGTTGCCGCTCATCACGTCGAGCAGCAGCGCGGCGTCGGCGACCGTGCGCGCGAGCGGGCCGTCGATGGCCAGGCCGGCCAGGTCAGGGAACAGCGGGCCGCCGGAGACCCGGCCCCGGGTGGCCTTGATGCCGAACAGCCCGCAGACGCTGGACGGGATCCGGATCGACCCGCCGCCGTCGCTGCCCTGGGCCGCGGGGGCCAGGCCGGCCGCGACCGCGGCGGCGGCACCGCCGCTGGACCCGCCGGCCGACCGGCTCAGGTCCCACGGGGTCCTGGCCGGCGGCCCGATCCTGGTCTCGGTGTAGCACGGCAGGCCGAACTCCGGTGTCGCGGTCTTGCCGGTGATCACGACGCCGGCCGCGCGGAGGGCCGCGACCACGTAGTCGTCGGCGTCCGCGATGTTGTCGGCGAAGATCGTGCTCCCGAAGGTCATGCGCACGCCCGCGACCATGTTCAGGTCCTTGATCGGGATCGGGACCCCGGTCAGCGGCGGCAGCGCCTCGCGCTCGTCCCCGGTGGCCTGGGCCACGGCCTGCTCCGCCTTGGCCGCCTCCTGGCGGGCCAGGTCCGCCGTCACCGTGTAGAACGCCCCGACCTCGTCGGAGTGGCGGTCGATGCGGTCCAGGTAATGGTCGGTGATCTCGACCGGGGACAGCTCGCCGGCGCGAATGGCGGCAGCCTGCTCGATCACGGTCAGGTCATGAATCTGCGTCACCTTACCGAACAGTAGACGTAGCTGCTCTAGCGGTCGAGCGGGGGGCCGGCCCACCCGGAATCGTGGGTCCCCATGGCTGACGCGTATTTACTCGATTACGCTGTGGCACGTGGACCGGGAAACCGGAACGGAGACCAAAGGGACCGAACCGGCGGTCCCGCCCCAGGGATGGGATGAGATCCCGCTTCCGCGCCTGATTCTCGGCAGCCTGGCCAGCGACCCGCGGCTGCCCATCTGGATCGGCCGCGCGCTGATGGCCGCGGTCGCCGGGATCGCGGTCGGGGTCTGGCAGGACTGGAGGCTGGGGCTGACCGCCGCGGCCGTCGTCGCCATCGTCGATACGGTCTACCGGTCCCGGACCACGTCCGTGATCCCGGCTGCCGTCCGGGTCACGTCCGCGCAGCGGCGCACGCGGCGGCGCCTGATCCTGGTCCGGCCGGCCGGGTACGTCGCGCTGCACAACCGCGCGATCCCGGGCAGCGACGCGGTCATCGACCACCTCGTGATCGGGCCAGCGGGCGTGTTCGCGCTGGACTCGGAGCGCTGGGACCGCAGGCTGCCGGTGCGGAACGTCTCCGGCGGGGTGCTCTACCACGGCCCGTTCAGCCAGGCCGACCGGCTGCGGCACGCCCGGTGGGAGGGCGCGCAGGCCGCCCGGCATCTGAGTGCCACGCTCGAGCGCGAGATCAGCGTCCGCCCGGCGATGGTGATCTACGGGCCCACGATCCCGTGGACCGTGTCCCGCATGGACGGCGTCGACGTGTTCTCCGGCCGCAGGCTGCGCAAGTACCTCAGGCGCCAGGCCAGGTCCAGCCGCGCCAGCCGGCTGGACGCGGGGCAGATCGACGAGATCCACGCCGCCGCGCTGCTCGCCCTGCCGCTTGGGGACTGATTCGGTGCGGTTAGTCTGTGTTGCGCTGATCAGCTGACCAGCCAAACGGAGTGGATCGAGGGAGGCTGTGGCCGCAGCGCGGGACTGGGTGGCTGGTGCTCGCCCCCGAACGCTCCCCGCGGCGATCGTCCCGGTCGTGGTGGGCACGGGCGTCGCCGTCGGCTACGGCCGGTTCTCGCCGGGGCGGGCCGCGCTGGCGCTGGTGGTCGCGCTGGCCCTGCAGGTCGGCGTCAACTACGCCAACGACTACAGCGACGGGATCCGCGGCACCGACGAGCGCCGGGTCGGGCCGGTGCGGCTGGTCGCCTCGGGCCTCGCCCCGCCCGGACAGGTGCTCGCCGCCGCGCTCGGCTGCTTCTCGGTGGCCTGCGCGGCCGGCCTGGTCCTCGCGGCCTTGACCTCATGGTGGCTGCTGCTCCTGGGCGCGGCGGCCGTCGCCGCGGCCTGGTTCTACACCGGCGGCCGTCACCCCTACGGCTACCGGGCCCTCGGCGAGGTCTCGGTGTTCCTGTTCTTCGGCCTGGCCGCCGTGGCGGGAACCGCCTACGTGCAGATGGGCCGCATGCCCTGGCTCGCGGTGGCCGCGGCGGCCCCGGTCGGCCTGCTCGCCTGCGCGCTGCTGGTGATCAACAACCTGCGCGACATCCCGACCGACCTGGTGACCGGCAAGCGGACGCTCGCGGTGGTGCTGGGCGATCACCGCACCCGCCTGCTGTACGTGGCCTGCATCGTGATCCCGTTCGGCGTGGCCGCCGCCATCGCCGCGGCCGCGCCGCTGGCGCTGATCGCCCTGGCCGCCGCGCCGTTCGCGCTGGCCCCGGTCCGGCTGGTCCGCCACGGCGCCTCAGGCCCGGGGCTGATCACCGCGCTCGGGCAGACCGGGCGGCTGCAGCTCGCGTTCGGCGTGCTGCTGACCCTGGGCCTGGCTATCCGGCTGTGATCCCGCGTCCGGGACGGTCAACCACAGCTCATCGCACATGCCTGACAGCAGGCGGTACGGCTCGCTGGCCGGGTCCTTGAGGGCGGCGGCGCGCGGCTCGGCCGCGGCGGCGCGGTACCCGAGCTCCATCGACACCGCCTCCGCGGCCTCGCCGACCGCCTGCCCGGCGAGGAACATGCGGTCGCGGCACCAGCGGGACGCGACGCCGCTGATCGTGAGCGCGGCCGCGCACCGGCCCTGGGCGTCGAAGACCGGGGCGGAGACCGCGATGGAATCCGCCACGCGCTCGCCTCGGCTCACCGCGGCCCCGGTGCGCCGGACCCGGCCGAGATCGAGGCGGAGGGCCTCGACGCTGGTGATGGTGGCGCTGGTGAGCGGCTCGGGACGGACGTTGCCGAGGTAGGCGGTAAGCGTGCCCGCGTCCAGCCAGGCGAGCAGCACCTTCCCTGTGGCCCCGGCGTACGCCGGGTACCGGCGGCCCACCTCCTGGGTCATCCGCATCTCGTGCCGCCCGTCCAGGCGCTGCACCGGGACGACCGCGTTCGACTGGAACTCCGCCAGCACGATCGTCTCGCCGAACTGGTCGCGCAGCAGCTCCATCCGCGGCAGGGCCCGGGCCGCGGCGCTGTCGAGCTGCTGGGCCAGGGCCCCGGCGGAGACCAGCAGCGAGCCCAGCCGGTACTCATCCCGCTGTGCGGCCTGGGCCAGCAGGGCGTGCTGGGTCATCTCCGAGAGCAGGCGGTGCACGGTAGCCCGGCTCAGCTGGGTGCCGGACAGGATCTCGTTGAACGTCAGCGATGTGGCCCGTTCCTCCAGGAAGCGCTCGATGATCGCAGCGGCCTTCTCGACGACCGAGAGCCCATCTCTTCCCATGTGCCGCGTCCTGCGATCCTGATGGAGAACATTTGCCGCAGCAATACTACGGCGATACCTCTGCTTAAGCTCAGTGCCTGAGCCGCCTGCCGACCGGAGCCCTCATGACCGCGAACCTGACGGATGCCGTCCCCTACTTCGACATCACCCGCCCGGATTTCTCGATCAAGTCCGCGGAGGTCTACGCGGCGCGCGAGCGAAGCTGGTACGCGCGCACCAACTACGGGCTGGCCGTGCTGCGCTATGACGAGGTCAGCCGGCTGGCCAAGCACCCGAAGCTGCGGCAGGGCAGCGTGGCCTGGCCCGCACACAATGGGGTTACCACCGGGCTGTTCGCCCGGTGGTGGGCGGCCTGGCTGCTGAACCTGGAGGGCGAGGAGCACCGCCGGCTGCGCCAGCTCATGAACCCGGCCTTCTCGCCCCGGCTGGTCACCACGCTGGTGCCCAGGTTCCGGGCCCTGGCGGCCGGGCTGACCGACGGCTTTGCCGACACGGGCCGGTGTGAGTTCGTCACCGATTTCGGGTCCCCGTACGCGGCCCGGGTCATCGCGATCATGCTCGGCATCCCCGAGACGGAAGCCGCGGCGATCGCCCGGGACTCGGCGGTGATCGGGCTGGCGCTCGGGGTCACGCTGCGCGAGGACCTGCCCCGGATCGAGCAGGCCCTGGCCAGCCTGTACGGCTACGCCGACGAGCTGATCGCGGACCGGCGCCGCCATGACCGCGGCGACGTGGTCAGCGCGCTCACGCGCGCGACCAGCGAGGACGGCGACCTCAGCGACGACGAGCTGCGCGACGGGCTGGTCCTGCTGGTCTTCGGCGGCTACGACACCACGCGCAACCAGCTCGGCCTGGCCATGCAGACGTTCCTGGCCTACCCGGACCAGTGGCGGCTGCTCGCCGAGCGCCCCGAGCTGGGCCGCGCGGCCGTGGAGGAGGTCATGCGGGTGAACCCCACCGTCACGTGGGTGACCAGGGAGGCACTGGAGGACTTCACGTTCGACGGCCTCGACATCGCCGCGGGCACGACCGTGCACCTGTTCGCCCAGTGCGCCGGCACCGACCCGCGCGCGTTCAGCCCCGCTGGCTTCGACATCACCGCCAAGCGCAAGCCGCACTTCGGCTTCGGCGCCGGGATACACCACTGCATCGGCCACTACGTCGCCCGGCGGGACATGGCCGAGGCGCTGCCGCTGCTGGCCCGCCGGATGCGAGAGCCGCGTATCGACGGCGAGGCCAGATGGCTGCCCGACTCTGGCAACACCGGCCCGGTCCGGCTGCCGCTGGCCTTCACCCCGGCACGCTGAACTCACTCGGCCCGCTGCGCCCCTGCGCCGGGCCGAGCCGCCCGGCGCCAGTGACCCAGCGGGTCAGACCGCCGGCCCGGCCGGGCCGCCCTGGCCGGGCAGCTGCGCGGGCGCCTGCGCCTCGGCGGCGGCGGTCACCTCGGCGATGCTGGGCTCAGCGGCCAGCTCGGCGGTGTCGGCCCGCACCTCGGCGGCCCCGGTCACGTCGGCCGGGCTCGGCTCACTCGCCAGCTCCGCCGCCTCTGCGGCCTCGGCGGGCAGGTTGATCTCGGCCGCGCTAGGCTCTCCGGCCAGTTCCGCGCGGTTAGCCGCTCCCGGGGGCCCACCGACGTCCTGTCCTCCGGGCCCGCCAGCCAGCTCGGCAGGGCTGGCCGCGTCCGCCGGGCCCGCCTGGCCGGGCACCTGGAGGTGGCGCACCCAGCCCTGGGGCCTGGCGCCGTTCCCGGCGGGGCCGCGGGCGGCCGGAGGCGGGCCGGGCACGACCTCCTGGCTGCCGTCCTCGCCGCCGAAGGCCGAGCTCAGCATCTTCAGCGCGCCGGTCAGCTCGCTCGGAACCATCCAGACCGTGTTCCCCGAGCCCTGGGCCAGCTGCGGCAGGGTCTGCAGGTACTGGTAGGCGAGCAGCTTGGGGTCGGGGTCGTTGTCGTGGATGGACTGGAACACGGCACCGATCGCCTGCGCCTGGCCCTCGGATTTCAGGATCGCGCTCTGCTTCTCGCCCTCGGCGCGCAGGATGTTGCCCTGCTTGTCGCCGTCGGCGGTGAGGATCTGCGCCTGCCGGACGCCCTCGGCGTTGAGGATCGCGGCGCGCTTCTCCCGCTCGGCCCGCATCTGCTTCTCCATCGCGTCAATGACGCTCTTCGGCGGGTCGATCGCCTTGATCTCGACCCGGGTCACCCGTATCCCCCACTTGCCCGAGGCGTCGTCCAGGACGCCGCGCAGCATGGTGTTGATCTTGTCGCGCGAGGTCAGGGTTACCTCCAGGTCCATGGACCCGATCACGCTGCGCAGCATGGTCGCGGTGAGCTGCTCGATCGCCTGGATGTAGTTGACGATCTCGTAGTCGGCCGCACGCGGGTCGGTGACCTGGAAGAACAGCACCGTATCGATCTTCACCACCAGGTTGTCCTCGGTGATGACCGGCTGCCCGAGGAACGACACCACCTGCTCCCGCAGGTCGATCAGCGGCTTCACCCGGTCGATGAACGGGATGATCACGTTCATCCCGGGCTCCAGGGTCTTGCGGTACCGGCCGAGACGCTCCACGTTGCGGGCCCGGGCCTGCGGCACGATGCGCACCGTCTTGACCGTGAACAGGGCCACCAGCAGGACGAAGATGACGCCGACAATGAGGACAGCCAGTTCCATGGCTACTCCCGAGGGTAAACGAGGGCCTTGGCGCCCTCGATCTGCAGAACATCGACGGTGGAACCCGCGGGGATCACCAGGGTCTCGTCGTAGGGCCGTGCCGACCACTCCTCGCCGCCGATCCGGACCCGCCCGCTCTGCGCCGTGACCTCCTCGAGGACGTACGCAGGCCGCCCGACCAGGGCGGCGGTCCCGGTGCGCAGCAGCGGTGGCTGCCTGATGTGGCGCATCGCGAACGGCCGGGCGACCCCCAGGCCGGCCGCCGAGGCGACAGCGAAAGCACCGAACTGTAGGGCCACGTTCCCCCCGGCGGCGCCGACCCCGGCGCCGACCAGCGCGGCGACCGCAATCAGGCCAAAGGCCAGCGTCGCGGTGAGGACCTCGGCGACGCCGAGCACCGCGGCTACGATCAACCAGATGATCCACATCCCCATTTATCGCTCCGGGGAGGATGACGAGCTCTTACTTAGACAGTAACCCCGCGCGGTCACTGCCGCATCACAGCTTGACGGCGGACTGGCCGGGGCATTCACACTAAGAGCCAGAACGCAACGCACGCAGCGACCCAGAACCGCAGAGGATGAGTCATGTCCGGTGGAATCCAGCTTTCCTACAGCCACGGCACCTCGGCCACGCCGCTGCTCGGCGAGACCATCGGAGAGAACCTGCGGCGGCTGGCCGCGGCGTTCGGCGACCGTGAGGCCGTGGTGGATGTGCCGGCCGGCCGCCGCTGGACCTACCGCCAGTTCGACGAGGACACCGACGCCCTCGCCCGCGGGCTGATCGCGGCCGGGATCCAGGCCAGGGACCGGGTCGGCATCTGGTCGCCGAACTGCGGCGAGTGGGTGCTGCTGCAGTACGCGACCGCGAAGATCGGCGCGATCCTGGTCAACATCAACCCGGCTTACCGCAGCCACGAGCTCGCCTACGTGCTGCGCCAGTCCGGGATCCGGCTGCTGGTCAGCGCGGAGAGCTTCAAGACCAGCAACTACCGGGCGATGATCGACGAGGTGCGGGACGACCTGGCGGAGCTGGAGCGGGTGATCTACCTCGGCACGCCGGAGTGGGACGGGCTGGTCGAGGCGGGTTCCGGCGCGGGCGGCGATGCGCTCGCGCAGCAGGCCGCGAGCCTGGCCTTCGATGACGCCATCAACATCCAGTACACCAGCGGCACGACCGGCTTCCCCAAGGGCGCGACGCTTTCCCACCACAACATCCTGAACAACGGCTTCTTCATCGGCGAGATGTGCGCGTACACCGAGCAGGACCGGGTCTGCATCCCGGTGCCGTTCTACCACTGCTTCGGGATGGTGCTCGGCAACCTGGCCTGCACCACGCACGGCGCATGCATCGTGATCCCGGCGCCGGGCTTCGACCCGGCGGCCACCCTGCGCGCGGTCCAGGACGAGCGGTGCACCTCGCTGTACGGGGTGCCCACGATGTTCATCGCCGAGCTCGCCCTGCCCGACTTCGCCAGCTACGACCTGTCCACGCTGCGGACCGGGATCATGGCGGGCTCGCCCTGCCCGGTCGAGGTGATGAAGCGGGTGATCAGCGAGATGCACATGTCGGAGGTCACGATCGCGTACGGGATGACGGAGACCTCGCCGGTGTCCTGCCAGACCAGACCGGACGATGACACCGAGCGGCGGGTGTCGACGGTGGGCCGGGTGCACCCGCACGTCGAAGTCAAGGTCGTGAACCCGGACAACGGGCTGGTGCTGCCCCGCGGCGAGCCGGGCGAGATGTTCACCCGGGGCTACTCGGTGATGCTCGGGTACTGGAACGAGCCGGAGAAGACCGCCGAGGCGATCGACGCCGCGCGCTGGATGCACACCGGCGACCTGGCCGTGATGGACGCCGCGGGCTACCTCAACATCGTGGGCCGGATCAAGGACATGGTCATCCGCGGCGGCGAGAACATCTACCCGCGCGAGGTCGAGGAGTTCCTTTACACCCACCCGTCGATCGAGGACGTCCAGGTGATCGGCGTGCCGGACGAGAAGTACGGCGAGGAGCTGTGCGCCTGGGTGAAGCTGCGCCCCGGGACCGAGCTGACCGGCGAGGAGGTCATGGAGTTCTGCCGGGACCGGATCGCGCACTACAAGATCCCGCGGTACGTGCGGTTCACCGAGGAGTTCCCGATGACCGTCACCGGCAAGGTGCAGAAGTTCAAGATGCGCGAGACATCGGTCGCCGAGCTCGGCCTGGAAGACGCCGCCCGCACGCCGACCGCCTAGGGCGGTGACGAGCCGAGGACCCCGGTGACCAGGCACTGAGCCAGGGCCTGGCCTGGCCAGCCGCTACTACACCCGGTGGCTCAGCCAGATCAGCAGCTACCTCTCGGCCTGACGGCCGCTCAGTCCTTGCGGCCGGTCACGGCGAGGGTGACGCCCAGCCCGATCATCGCGAGCCCGCCCACGCCGCCGACCAGCCCGAGCCGCCGCGGGGACCGGGCGAACCAGGACCGGACCGTGCTCGCGACCAGCCCCCAGCAGCTGTCCGAGCCCAGGCCGATCGCGATGGACATCGCGCTCAGCACCAGCATCTGGGCCGGGACGTGCCCGGCGGGCCGGTCCACGAACTGCGGCAGCACGGCGGCGAACAGGATCACGGCCTTCGGGTTCGTGACGCCGACGACAAAGCCCTCCCGCGCCGCGCGCACGGTGCCGCGGGGCGCGGCCGCCCGGGTCAGCACGCTGGCCAGATCGTCGCGCTTGCGGAACGCCTGCACGCCGAGCCAGATCAGGTAGACGGCGCCCGCCAGCTTGACCACCGTGAACACGGTGGCCGAGCGCTGCACCACGGCCCCGACGCCCAGTGCCACGCAGACCGCGACCACGCCGTTCCCCGCCGCATGGCCAGCCACCGAGGCCAGCGCGGTGCGGCGGCCGTGGGCCAGGGCCCGGCCGATCACGAACAGGACGCCGGGCCCGGGGATGACGATCAGGATGAACGACGCGACAGCGAACGCGGCGAGCTGTCCGGTTGATACCACGCAGCCACAGTAACGCCCTGCAGGCCGGCGCGATGTTACCCCTGGTCACGGGGGATTTATAGATCATTAGCTATATAGCTATGGACATGACGGGCATGCGCAACCCCGGTTCCGGCGCTGGCCGCGGGCCGGCTGACGCCGCCCCGGGCAGCGTGGCCGTGGACCCGCTGGCGCCGCGACGCGCGGGTGAGCTGACGTCTTTGAGCTTCGGCGGGTAACCCGCGGGCGGTCCGGTCAGGACGCGACCGCGGGGCGCACCTCGAGCTGGTCCAGCAGGGTGAGCGTGGCCCCGGCCACCGCGTCCACGGCGCGGTCAAAGGCCTCGGCGTTATGCCGGGCCGGGCTCCGGAAGCCGCTCACCTTCCTGACGTACTGCAGCGCGGCCGCGCGCACGTCCGCCTCGGTGACGTCTTTGGTGTAAGGCTCACGCAGGGTCTTGATGCTCCGGCACATACCGCGACCGTATGCCATCGGCCGGGTGGCGGGCGAACCCGCGCCTTCCGCCCATATGCAACCGTACGGTTGCGCCTCGATTCAAGATGTGCAACCATCGAGTTGCACCTAGAGACGGAGGACGATATGACAACGGACCGGATCGAGCGAGAGATCTTCATCAACGCACCGCAGAACGCCGTCTGGGCGGCGCTGACCGAGCCCGAGCACGTCGCGCGGTGGTTC
The DNA here is from genome assembly GCA_963739645.1 of uncultured Actinomycetota bacterium. GTDB lineage: Bacteria > Actinomycetota > Actinomycetes > Streptosporangiales > Streptosporangiaceae > JASHPR01. The sequence goes on along the minus strand of CAVUBM010000079.1, from coordinate 143,775 downwards.
GGCGACTCGGCCGAGGTGGACCTGCAGCCGGGCGGAAAGATGGTCTTCGGCTGGACGGAGTACGGAAACCACCACGCCGTGGTCGAGCGGGTCGAGCCGCCCAGCTTTTTCTCCTACCGCTGGGGGCACGGGGCCGAGGTGATGCCGACCGCGGGCAACTCCACGCTTGTCGAGTTCACCCTGACCCCGGCCGGGTCAGGCACCACGCTGCGCGTGGTCGAGACCGGCTTCGCCAGCCTGGACGGCAGCGACCAGGAGCGGGCCACAGCGGTCAGGGAGAACACCGAGGGCTGGGCGTCCGAGCTCGCCGAGCTGCAGCAGTACGCGGAACGGCTGCCTGCGTGACCCATGACCTGGCGGTGGACGAGGTCCTCGCCGCGATGGCCGACCCGACCCGGCGGCGCCTGCTCGAGGATCTGGCCGCCCGCGGCGAGGCCACCGCTACCGCGCTGGCCGACGGCCTGCCGATCACCCGGCAGGCCGTGGTCAAGCACCTCGCGGTCCTCGACCGGGCCGGCCTGGTGGCCGCCCGGCGGCGGGGCCGCGAGGTGCGCTACGTGGTCCATCCTGAGGGCGTCGCCGCCACCGCCCGCTGGATGGCCGGGCTCGCCGCCGACTGGGACCGCCGGCTCAGCGAGATCAAGCGCATCGCCGAGTCCCTGCCCGGGCCAGACCGGCCCGGCCCGGGCCCAGGCGGCCCAGCGCGGGGCTAGGCGGCGGCCGGGCGCCGGCTCAGGCGGCCCGGCGGCCGGCGGGGGAGAACGTGGAGTAGGCCTGGTCGGACGGGATGATCTCCACTCCGAGCGGGAACAGCGTGATCGGGATGATCTTGAAGCTGGCGATGCCGAGCGGGATGCCGATGATCGTGATGCACAGCGCCACGCCGGCCACCAGATGCCCGATCGCCAGCCACCAGCCGAACAGGATGATCCAGATGACGTTGCCGATCACGGAGGCGATCCCCGCGCTACGCCGCGGCTCGATCGTCCGGCCGAACGGCCACAGCACGTAGTTCGCGATCCGGAATGACGCGATCCCGAACGGGATCGTGATGATCAGGATGAAGCAGATCAGCCCGGCCACGGCGTAGGCGATCGACATCCACAGCCCGCACAGCACTAGCCAGATGATGTTCAGGATTACTCTCATTGGTCCCCTCGCCCTCTGTCAGGCCAGCCCCAGCAGACTTTCCAGGCCGACCGTCAACCCCGCTGGCAGCGACGCCACGCCGCGCACGGCCAGCAGGACCCCCGGCATGAACGACGCCCGGTCCAGCGAGTCATGCCTGATGGTCAGGATCTCGCCATGCCCCCCGAGCAGAACCTCCTGATGCGCCAGCAGCCCGGCGAGCCGCACCGAATGCACCCGTACCCCGTCCAGGACCGCGCCCCGGGCCCCGGCCACCTCGGAGACCGTCGCGTCCGGCACCGGCCCGAGGTCCGCGGCGGCCCGCGCCGCGCTGATCAGCGACGCGGTCCGCGAGGCGGTGCCCGACGGCGCGTCGGCCTTGGCCGCGTGGTGCAGCTCGATGACCTCGGCCGACTCGAAGAAGCGCGCCGCCTGCTCCGCGAAACGCATCATCAGCACGGCGCCGACGGAGAAGTTGGGCACGATCAGCGCGCGGGCCGCCGGCGATCCCGCGAGCCAGTCGGCCACCGCGGCCAGCCTGGCCTCGTCGAACCCTGAGGTCCCGACCACCACGTTGCGGCCGCGGGTCAGGCACCACTGCAGGTTGTCCATGACCGCGCCCGGGTGAGTGAAGTCCACGATCACATCGCAGGCGGCCAGCGGGTCGCGCGCGTCGCCGACATCGACGGCGGCAGCGACCTCCATGCCATCGGCGGTGTCGACCGCCTGGCACACCTCCGACCCCATGCGCCCCTTGGCGCCGAGCACCCCGACCTTGATCATCGTGCTCCTCTGCTAGCGGTTGCGGAACACCCGCGGGCGCCGGCCGCTGGCCCCAGCGCTGACGTCGCGAGATACGCGCCAGATCCTGCGAAGACCCTACCCGCCGCCCGTCGTTATCAAGCAACCTGCGCGCGGCATGCAACCTTTGACCCGCTTCGGGAGTGATGGTGAGTGGAGGACAGGTGCCCGCTGCAGATCTGCCCACGGACAGCTTCGGCGACTTCGCCGCCGCGGCGCTGCCTGGGCTGCTGCGCTTCGGCCACGTGCTGACCGGCGACCCGAAGGCGGCCGAGGACCTGGTGCAGGAGGCGCTGGCCAGGACGCTGCGCCGGTGGCGCTCCGTCCGCAAGGACAACGCCGCTGCCTACGTCCGCCGGGTCATGGTCAACACCCACATCAACCGGTGGCGGCGGTGGGAGGCGCGGGTACAGCTCGGGGAGGTCCCCGACAGCCTCGTCGATGATCCCGCACTGCGCCGCAGCGAAGACTGGGACCTGCTGCGCCGGGCGCTGAGCCGCCTGCCGGTGCGGCAGCGGACCGTACTGGTGCTGCGCTACTACGAGGACCTGTCCGAGGCCGCGATCGCCGAGCTGATGGGGTGCCCGGCCGGGCACCGTCAAGAGCCAGGCGTCGCGGGCGCTGGCGGCCCTGCGGCCGCTGCTGCAGCGCGAGCTAGTTCCCGGAGGCCAGGCCCATGACGACTGAGGACCGGGTGCGGGAGCTGCTGCAGGACCCGCGGTGGTCCCTGCCCGCCTGGCCTGACCCCCAGGCGCGGGTGCGGCGGGCTGCGCGGCGCCAGCGGCTGAGCGCCGCCAGCGTCGGCGCGGCGGTGGCGGCCTTCGTCACGACGGCCGCGGTGATACCGGTCGTGCTGCTGGGCCGGCTGTCACCGGGGGGCGCAGGCCCCGGGTCAGGTGCGGTACCGGTCGCGGGCGCGTTCCAGACCCCGGCGGTCGGCGCGGTCGGTTTTGACGCCGCCGTCTACCCGGCCGCGGTCAAGGCGCAGGCCCCGACCGGCGTAACCACGCTGTGCCCCGACCCAGCCGGGCTGCAGGCCTTCGGCCATAAGGCGGCCGCCACCCCGCTGAAGGTCCTGCGCAAGCTGGCGCAGGTCCAGCTGTCGGTCTCGATGAAGGGAGCCGCCGCGGCGGCGGCACCGGTGGCCGGCCCGGCGCGGGCGGGGATCCTCACTGTCAGGCAGGGCTTCACCACCAGCCTGCTGCTCAGCGACCGGGCCTTCTGGCCGCAGCTGCCCAAGTGGAGCACGGTCCTGGTCCAGGCGGCCCGGGTGCCTGTCATCTACTCAGGCCCGTTGCGCTCCTACCCCAGGGTGCACGGCCCGCCGGGCCCGGCCCGGGTGGTGGAAGCCGGCTGCGGCAGCCGCGTGGCCATGGACACATGGGTGATCGTCTCCGGACAGCCCGCCAGCCCCGCGACCGAGGCGGAGACATTCTTCGTCAAGCGCCGGGGTCACGTCCTGCTCTACAAGGCATCCAGCGCATGAGGGCCCGGGCCGCGGTGGTGCTCTTGCGGTACGCGCCCTACCTGGCCGTCGTCCTGTGTGCGGCGATCGGCATGCTTGTGGCGCTGCTGCTGGCCGCCTGAACCACCGCCCGCGTCAGCCGGGGCGAGCATCGGCCTTCGGGCGGAGCCCTTCCCGGGTGTTACCTGACCGCGAGGAACAGGTAGCGGTTGAGGCTGAAGAAGTAGCCGGCCCCGAGCCGGGTGAGGTCCTCGGCCCAGTCGCTCGCATCTTCGGCGGTCACACCAGCTCGTCCGGGGACGAAGGCCGCGATGAAGCCGATCAGTCCCGCGCTGTAGGTGTCCGGCTCGTACCCGGCGTTGAGCAGCGGAATTGCCGACCGCTGCGTGACCGTGAAATCGGTGTCGTTGAGCAACCCGGTGAGCCGGCGCGGCAGGTGCGGGTCGGCCAGGTGCTCGTCCCACGCCGCCAGCACCCTGCGCATGCGGTCGGCGTCGCCGGATCGCCAGACGATCGAGTCCCAGTCGGTGTCAAGTACGAGCAGCCGGCCACCGGGCCGCAGCACCCGGTGAGCCTCGGCGAGTGCGGTCGGCATATCGTCGACGTACTCGTACACCTGGGTCGAGGTGACAACATCGAACTCGCCGTCCGCGAAAGGGAGCTCTGTCGCTTGGCCCGGTCCGAGCTCGATCGGGGCGGACCTGGAGGCCAGGCGCCGCCGTGCGGCAGACAGCATGGCGTGGCTCGGGTCGATACCGCGAACCGAACCGCCCGGCCCGACCGCCTCGGCCATCTCGCAGGCCAGGAAGCCCGGTCCCGACCCGATGTCGAGCACGTCCTCGCCCGGCTTCAGCTCGAGTGCGGCGCGGACGATGCGGCGCTGCTCGACGACGTCGGGCGTGCTGTAGGTGGCCTCTACCCGCCGCGAAGTCGCGTCGTCGAACTGCAGTGTTGCACTCATCGGGACACTCCTTCTGGTTCTCGTGATTGTCACGGCGACGGTACCGAGACGACCTTCGAGAAACCTCTTGCGCGTCGTTAGCTTCCTGCGGCGGCGCCGCGCGGCCGGCCAATCCCGGCCAGGAACGCCTCGACGGCAGTGAAGACCTGCTCGCTGTCACCGACCCACGGATCGTGGTCCACACCGGGCAACTCGACGAGCTGGGTGTCGGGGATCTCGCGCGCCAGGTAGCGGCTGTTGCCCGCGGAGAGCCATACGTCCTCGGTCCGGCAGATCACGAGAGCCGGCGCGCGGATCTCCCCGAGCACGGAGCGGACGTCGAGGTCGCGGTTCAGCTCAGCCACTCGCTTGGACATCCACGGGTTGGCGCCGAGCCGCATGTAGTGCGCGAACCAGTCGCAGTATCGGGGATCGTCCGCCAGCCCGGGATTACGGCGCACCTGCCCCGTCCCGTCGCCCAGCCACGCCTCGTCGAACGCGGCCAGGAACCGCTCATATCGCTCCGGCGGCCAGCCCCACGGATAGTCGTCGGCCACGAGCATCCTGGCCGCCGTGTTGTGCAGGACCAGGGCCAGCGTGCGGTCGGGGTGATCGGCCGCGAATTGCAGGCAGAGCGCCCCGCCGCCGCAGGTCCCGAACAGGACGGCACGCCGCGAACCGGCCACGTCCAGCACGCCGACCAGGTCATCGCTGCGTTCCTGCACGCCCGGGAAGTCGATAGCCGGATCGGACAGTCCCGTGCCCCGCTTGTCGAACAGGATGAGCCGACCGATCGTGGCCAGCCGCCGCAGGAATGCCGCATAGGTCGGGTCATCCCACGTCGCGGCGAGATTGCTGACCAGTGACGGGCTGAACAGGATATCGACCGGGCCGTCGCCCACGACCTGATATGCGATTCTCGCGCCAGCCGGGCCCGCGTACCCAATGGGCAGCGCGGCGCGCAGCCGCCCGATGGCTGCCGCCGGGCGGCCGAGGCCGGGCAGCGTGGCCGCGTCCACGTCGCGCAGGATCGCGACGTGCAGTTCGGCGGTCTCGGGTGCCGGAGGGACGCCGAGCTCGCTGGACAGGACCGCGGCGCACCGGTCGTAGGCGCGCACGGCTTCGTCACGGTCGCCCAGCGCATAATGCGCCACCATCGCGGCCCGGTAGGCCCGCTCACTGGCCGGCTCGAGCGCCAGCACCTGCGCCACCGCGGCCAGCGCAGCACGGTGATCGTGGAGCTCAATGCAGCACTCGGCCAGGTCGATCAGCGCCTGGACCTGCAAGGCGCGATAGTGCTCCCGATCGGCGATCACCCAGTCCGCGTACGGCTCATCGGCCAGCAGCTCTGCGGCACCCAGCGCGGTCGCGGCCTCCAGGAACGCGCGCCGCTCGGCTGGCCGTGCTGCCGCGGCGCAGCGGAGCAGCGTGGCGAAGCGCTCGAGATCAGTCGCCACATGCTCCCAGGCCAGCCGGTACCCGCCTGGCTCGGTCAGGATGAGCCCTGCCGCCTGCCCTCCCCGGGCGCCGAGCTGGCGGCGCACCACTGACACGTAGGTCTCGATCGTCGGGGTCACCCGCTGGGGCAGCCGATCGCCCCAGAGCAGATCCGCCAGGCGATCCTTGGTAACCAGGCGATCGCGGCCGAGAAGCAGGATCTCAAGCAGCTGCTTCGGCTTGATCCCGCCGAAGTCGCGCGGCCCCAACGCGGTACCGGCGATGTCGAGTTCGAGCGATCCGAACATCCGCACCGCGATCGGTCGTTCTCGCGTGCCTGCATCCACGGCGACCTCGGCTCCCAGGTGGCCGTCTGCCATGGCCACTCGCGGCGAGAATAACTCCCTGGCCAGGGGCGCTGCGACCACTCCCGGTTCAGAAATCTCCGCGGCCGCCCAGCGTCATGGTTAGCCGAGCGCCGCGGTGAAGGCGCCGGGGTCGTCGAACGGCCCCACCACGGCGAGCGCCTTGGGCTGGGCGAGCACGGCGGCGGCCACCTCACGCACCTGGTCGTGGCTGACGGCCTCGATCGAGGCCAGGATCTCCTCAACCGGCTCAAGCCGCGGGTAGACCAGCTCGGCCTTGCCGAGCCGGCTCATCCGGGAGGAGGGGTCCTCCAGGCCGAGCACGATCGACCCGCGCAGCTGGCCCTTGCCCCGCTCCAGCTCGTCGTCGGTCAGGCCGCTGTCGATCACCTTGGCGATCTCGTCCCGGCATATGGCCAGGACCTCGTCGGCCTTGGCGGGCAGGCAGCCCGCGTACACGCCCCAGATGCCGGTGTCGGCGTGCTGGGAGCTGAAGCTGAAGACCGAGTACGCCAGGCCCCGCTTCTCCCGGACCTCCTGGAACAGCCGCGATGACATGCCGCCGCCGAGCGCGGCGTTCAGCACGCCGAGCGCGAACCTGCGGTCGTCGGTGCGCGACAGGCCGCCGCAGCCCAGGACCAGGTTCGCCTGCTCGATGCCGCGCGACACCAGCCGCACACCGGTGCCCGGCTCCTCCGGAGTGTCCGCGTGCCCAGGCAGGCGCGGGGGCTCGGGGTCTGTGTCCCCGGTCAGGTACGGGCCGAACGCCGCCTTGGTCAGCTCGACGACCTCCGCGTGGTCCAGGCTGCCCGCGGCGGCCACCACGAGGCTCCGCGGCTTGTAGCGCGCCGCATAGTGCTCGGCGATGTGGGGCCGTGTGATCGCGTTGATCGAGTCGACGGTGCCGAGGATCGGCAGGCCGAGCGGCGTGTCGCCGAAGAGCTGGGCCGCGAACGCCTCGTGCACCGTGTCCGAGGGGTCATCCTCGTTCATGGCGATCTCTTCGAGGATCACGCCGCGCTCGGCATCGACGTCCTTCGGCTCGATCAGCGAGCTGGTCACCATGTCCGCGAGCACGTCGATGGCCAGCGGCAGGTCAGCGTCGAGCACCCGCGCGTAGTAGCAGGTGTACTCCTTGGCGGTGAACGCGTTCAGCTCGCCGCCGACCGCGTCCATCGCCGCCGAGATGTCCAGCGCGCTGCGCTTCTCGGTGCCCTTGAAGAGCAGGTGCTCCAGGTAGTGGGTGGCGCCGGCGTGGGCGAGGTCCTCGTCCAGCGAGCCGACACCCGCCCAGATACCGAACGCCGCCGACCGTACCGCCGGCAGCGACTCCGTGATCACGCGCAGCCCGCCAGGCAGGATCGTGCGGGTGACGCCGGAGTCGCCGTCGGCCAGATTGCGGGAGTCGACGGTCATGAGTTGCGCGGCCCGCGGTGGCGCTCCCGGGTGCGGTGATGCTCGCCGCCCCGGTCGCGGTCCCCTCCCCGGTCACCGCCGCGGTCGCGGTCGCCACGGTCGCGGTCCCGGTACCGGTCGCCGCCGTGGTCGCCACCCTGGCGCGGGCGGTCATGCCCGCCCAGGTCCTCGCCGGCCGCCTCCCGCTCCACAACCTCGACGGGGACCAGGGACAGCTTGCCGCGGTCGTCCACCTCGCGGATCTCGACCTGGATCTTGTCGCCCACCGAGATCACGTCATCGACGTTCTCGATCCGGGCGCCGCCGTGCAGCTTGCGGATCTGCGTGATGTGCAGCAGGCCGTCCCGGCCGGGCAGCAGCGACACGAACGCGCCGAAGGTGGTCGTCTTCACCACCGTGCCAAGGAACCGCTCCCCCACCTCGGGGATGTGCGGGTTGGCGATCGCGTTGATCGCCGACCTGGCGGCCTCGGCCGACGAGCCGTCGGTGGCACCGATGTAGATGGTGCCGTCGTCCTCGATGGTGATCTCGGCGCCGGTGTCCTCCTGGATCGAGTTGATCATCTTGCCCTTCGGGCCGATCACCTCGCCGATCTTGTCCACCGGGACCTTGACCGTGATGATCCGCGGCGCGAACGGGCTCATCTCGCCCGGGGCGTCGATGGCCTCGCGCATCACGTCGAGGATGGTCAGCCGTGCGCCGCGCGCCTGCTTCAGCGCGGCCGCGAGGACCGACGCGGGAATGCCGTCCAGCTTGGTGTCCAGCTGCAGCGCGGTGATGACGTCCTTGGTGCCCGCGACCTTGAAGTCCATGTCGCCGAACGCGTCCTCGGCGCCCAGGATGTCGGTCAGCGTGACGTACTCGCCGCCCTCATGGATCAGGCCCATCGCGATGCCGGCCACCATGTCCTTCAGCGGCACGCCCGCGTCAAGCAGCGACATCGAGGATGCGCAGACCGAGCCCATCGAGGTGGAGCCGTTGGAGCCGATGGCCTCCGAGACCTGCCGGATCGCGTAGGGGAACTCCTCGCGGGTCGGCAGCACGGGGAGCAGCGCCCGCTCGGCGAGCGCGCCGTGCCCGATCTCGCGCCGCTTGGGCGAGCCGACCCGGCCGGTCTCCCCGGTGGAGTACGGCGGCATGTTGTAGTTGTGCATGTAGCGCTTGGTGCGCTCGGGGTTGAGCGTGTCGATCATCTGCTCCATCCGGAGCATGTTCAGCGTGGTGACGCCCAGGACCTGGGTCTCGCCGCGCTCGAACAGGGCCGAGCCGTGCACCCGCGGCAGGACGCCCGCCTCGGCGGACAGCTGCCGGATGTCGGCCAGGCCGCGCCCGTCGATCCGCACGCCCTCGCGGATGACGCGCTCCCGGACCAGCTTCTTGGTCAGCGCCCGGAACGCGCCGCTGATCTCCTTCTCGCGGCCCTCGAACCGGTCCCCGAGACGCTCGGCCGCCAGGGCCTTGACCCGGTCGGTCTCGCTATCCCGGTCCTGCTTGCCCGCGATCGTGAGCGCCTTGGCCAGCTCGTTGGAGACCTCGGCGGCCACCGCGTCGTAGACGTCCTGCTGGTACTCGAGGAAGACCGGGAACTCCCGGACCTCCTTGGCGGCCTGCGCCGCGATCTGGGCCTGGCCCTCGCACAGGGCCTTGATGAACGGCTTGGCCGCCTCCAGCCCGGCGGCCACGGTCTCCTCGGTGGGCGCGACAGCACCGGTGGTCTCGTCGGCGAGCAGGCGCAGGGTGCTGGTGGTCGACTCCGCCTCCACCATCATGATCGCCACGTCGCCGTCCTCGAGCACCCGGCCGGCCACCACCATGTCGAAGGTGGCCTCCTCGAGCTGCGGATAGGTCGGGAAGCCGACCCACTGGCCCTTGATCAGGGCCACGCGCACGCCGCCGATCGGCCCGGAGAACGGCAGGCCGGAAAGCTGGGTGGACAGTGAGGCCGCGTTGATCGCGACCACGTCGTAAAGGTGATCGGGGTGCAGGGCCATGATCGTCTCGACGATCTGGACCTCGTTACGCAGCCCGTGGGTGAACGTCGGCCGCAGCGGCCGGTCGATCAGGCGGCAGGTGAGGATCGCGTCCTCGGACGGACGGCCCTCCCGCCGGAAGAACGAGCCGGGAATCCGGCCCAGCGCGTACATTTTCTCCTCGACGTCCACCGTGAGCGGGAAGAAGTCGAGGCCCTCCTTGGGGTGCTTGGACGCGGTGGTCGCGGACAGCACCATGGTCTCGTCGTCGAGATACACGACGGCGGAGCCTGCGGCGAGACGGGCCAGCCGACCGGTCTCGAACCGGATCTTATGAACGCCGAATGAGCCGTTGTCGATTACGACCTCGGCGGTATACACACCCTCCTGGGGATTAGCCATGGGTGAGACCTCCTTGACTGAGGTCCCGCGTCAGCCCGCCACCGGTGGAGCACGGACCGGCCGTATGGCCGGGCTGGCTGCCGGCCGGTCTTCGATCGAAGCCCCCGGCCCGGGTGGACTGCGCCACGTGCGCGTCCATCCACGGCCCGAGAACCACTACCGAGGACCGGCTCTTTGGGCGCCAGAGCGCTCCTGGGGCCGGGGCCGCGGGACTTGTTCTTCTTCGTTGGTATTCAGTTGTCCGCCTGCCGGGCGTGGGCCCGCGGGCGGCTCAGCCCAACCTACCTGCGCAGGCCGAGCTTTTCGATCAGCGCGCGGTAGCGGGCGATGTCCTTTCTGGACAGGTACTGCAGCAGCCGCCGGCGGCGGCCGACGAGCAGCAACAGCCCGCGGCGGCTGTGGTGATCGTGCTTGTGCACCTTGAGGTGCTCGGTAAGCTCCTGGATCCGCCGAGTCAGCAGCGCGACCTGGACCTCCGGCGAACCGGTGTCACCCTCACTAGTCGCGTGCCCGGCGATGATCTCCTTCTTCACTGCGGTCTCGAGCGGCACGTTGCTCCCTTGCTGGAACTGGTCAGTATGCTGCCCGTCCGGGCGATCGACGCCGTTTCGGGCACGGGTTCGGCGAGAGCTTACGCTACGCGGATCCCGCGGGCCGCCGCCTGAGGGCGCAGCAGGCCCCACCGGTGATACACCGGCGCACTTCAAGATATCACGCCCGCAAGGTCAAGACGCCATCGCAGCTTACCCAGCGTGGTTGTTATCCGGCGCCGGTCACCGCGCGGGCCTCATCGACGTCGCGGTGCATCTGGTCGATGAGGTCGGCGACGGAGTCGAACCTGACCATGCCGCGGAGCCTGGCCACGAAGTCCACCGCGACGTGCGCGCCGTACAGGTCGAGGTCGTCGCGGTCCAGCGCATAGGCCTCGACCGTGCGCTCCTGGCCGTCGAAGGTAGGGTTCGTGCCGACCGAGATCGCGGCCGGCCAGCGGTCCCGCTCGGCGCCGCCAGCGTCCAGGCTGGTGAGCCAGCCCGCGTAGATGCCGTCGGCCGGGATGGCGGTGTGCGGCAGCGTCTCCAGGTTGGCCGTGGGGAAGCCGAGCGACCTGCCGCGCTGCTGGCCCCGCACCACCACTCCCTCGACCCGGTGCGGACGTCCCAGGTCGCGCGCGGCGCCCGCCACGTCCCCGGCCGCGAGCCGCTCCCTGATCTCGCTCGACGAGATCGTGACGCCGTCATCGGCCAGCAGCGGCACCCCCTCGGCGGTGAAGTCGTACTTCTCGCCCAGCTGGGCGAGCAGCGCGACGTCGCCCGCGGCTCGGTGGCCGAACCGGAAGTCCTCTCCGACCACCACCCGCGCCGCGTGCAGCCGGTCCACGAGCACGGTCCGCACGAACTCATCCGGCCCCAGGCGCGAGAACTCGCTGGTGAACGGCAGCACGCAGACCGCGTCGGCGCCCATCCCGGCCAGCAGCCCGGCGCGCCGCCTGGCCGTGGACAGGAACGGCGGGTGGGACCCGGGCCGGACCACCTCGTCAGGATGCGGGTCGAAGGTGACCACCACCACCGGCAGCGCGAGCTGCGCCGCCACCTCGACGGCCCGGCCGACGACGCGCTGATGGCCCCGGTGCACGCCATCGAAGACGCCGATCGTGACCACGGAGCGACCCCAGCCGTCCGGCACGTCGTGCAGGCCCTGCCAGCGGTGCATGTACGGATCCTTCCCCCGGTCGGTCCGCAGCGACCGGAATTTCGGCGACGCATGCCCGGCGTTCAGGACTGGGTTAAGCCGTCCCGGTGTGCGCTGCTGCTCAATCTACTGGCGGGCGATCGGCGGCGGCTTGCCGCTGGACGCGGCGAGCTGGGCGAAAAACCGGAACCGTGGCTGGCGCAGGCGCTGTCGGTTGCGCTGGCGCAGGCGCTGCCGGATGGCGGGTGCAGGCGGGCCAGGGGCAGGTCAGGGCACGAAGACGGTGAGCGGCCTGGCCTGCGCCGCCCTCCTCGGTGAGCAGCGCGATCAGCGAGCCATCCGGGGCGAACGCCGCGACCGGGCCGGCGCGCCGGCGTGTCCGGCCCTGGCGGAGCCGCTGGCGCATCCCCGGCCGCCCGGCAGCCTGCCGCCGTGCGCGACCAGGCGCGCCTCGTCCTCGGTCAGGTCCCGGCGCGGGAAGGCCGCGGCCGCGGCCGCGGCCAGGGGGATGACCTCGAACGACGCCTCGAGCTGGTCCAGCGTCCGCGCGGAGCTGAGCTCGTACGGCCCCACCCGGGTGCGCCGCAGCGCGGTGAGGTGCCCGCCCACGCCCAGCGCCGCGCCCAGGTCCCGGGCCAGCGCCCGGATGTAGGTCCCGCTGGAGCAGACCACTGTCACGTCGACGTCCTGGACGGCGCCGAGCGGCCGCACGGCCTCGATGACGAAGGCCCGGACCGTGACGGCCCTCGGCCGCCAGCTCCGGGGCGGTGCCGTCCCTGGCCAGCCGGTAGGCGCGCTGCCCGGCCACCTTGATGGCGCTGAAACCGGGCGGGACCTGCTGGATCTCGCCGGTGAGCGCGGCCGCGGCGGTGCGCAGCGCCGGTGCGGAGACGCCGGCCGCCGGGGCCTCGGCGATGATCTCGCCCTCGGCGTCGTCGGTATCGGTCGCCTGGCCGAGCCGGATCGTGCCGGTGTACTCCTTCTCGGTGAGCGCGAGGTGGCCGAGCAGCCGGGTGGCCTTCTCCACCCCGACCACCAGCACCCCGGTCGCCATCGGGTCCAGCGTGCCCGCATGCCCGACGCGGCGGGTCCCGGCCAGGCGGCGGATGCGGGCCACGACGTCGTGCGAGGTCCAGCCGGATGGCTTGTCGACGATGACCAGCCCGCTGGCGGTGCTCGCCCGGCGACGCCGCGGTCACCGGCCGGCGGCGAGCTGCCGCCGCAGCGCGGCCATGACGTCGGCGGCCGTGCCCTGGGCGGTGAACCCGGCGGCCAGGGGATGCCCGCCGCCGCCCAGCGCCACGCACGCGCGCCCGACGTTCGCCGTGCCCTTGGACCTGGTCGACACCTGCCACCGGCCGTCGTCGTCTTCCTTGAGCACCACGGCGACATCGGCCTCGTCGGTGCGCCGCACCACGTCGATGACCGACTCGGCGGCCTCGAACGGCAGCCCGTGCGCCGCCCGGTCGTCGCGGGTCACCGTGGTCCAGACCAGCCCGAAGCCGTCCGCGGCAGGCCGGCTCGAGCCGCGCCCGGCCGAGCACCGCCGAGAGCAGCCCCAGGAAGCCGAACGGGGCGCGGTCCCAGAGCTCGTGCGCGACCCCGCCCGGGTCGATGCCGGTCTCGAGCAGCCGGGCCGCGAGCAGGTGCACCTCGCGGGGAGGTGTTCGAGTACCGGAACGAGCCGGTGTCGGTGACCAGGCCGGCGTACAGGCCGAGCGCGATATCCCGGGTGACCGGGACGCCCAGCCTGCCGATCAGCTCGTACGCGAGCACGGCGGTCGCGGCGGCGGCCGGGTCGATGAGGTTCACGGTCCCGAAGCTGGTGTTGGACGCGTGATGATCGAGGACGATCAGCTCCTCCGCGCGGGCGGCGGCGGCCTCCAGCATCCCGAGCCGGTCCGCGCTGGCCGCGTCGAAGGTCACCATGACCTGCGGCCGGTCCGGAACGGCGTCCGGCGGGCTGAGCAGCTCGGTGCCCGGGAGGAAGCGCAGGATGCGCGGGATCCGCAGCGGCAGCTCGCCGAACGAGGCGACGATGCGGGGCGGGGCCGAGCCGGGCGGGCGTTCCCCGGCGCCCCGCGCACGCAGCGCCTGGGCCACCGCGAGCATCGAGCCGAGCGCGTCCCCGTCCGGCCGGATGTGGCAGGCCAGGCAGATCTCGGCCGCCCCGTCGAGCGCCTTGATCGCCCGCGCCCATTCGGTCTCAAGATCAGGGGCGCGCAGGCCGCCGCCGGGTGCCCCGGCCTCCGGGTCCGCAGCGCCTGCAGGTGGGCGACCAGACGGTGCGCGCTCGGCTGTCACGAGCGTGAGTATCTCGCGCGGCCGTCACCAGCCGCCGGGTAATCGCCCAGAGGGCCGCGTGCCCCGCCGGGGCCGTCCCCGGGATCGTCGTCGGCTTCCTCGCCGGGATCGGACTCGGCGGGGACCCGGTACGGGTCGGGGTCGCCGGCCGGCTCGGCGCCTTCCCGCGCGGCAGCGACGGCCGCGTCCGCCACCCGGGCCTTGGCCACGAGCTCCTCGATGTTCCTGGCCGTGTCGGGCACGGTGTCCGGCTCGAAGGTGATCGACGGGGTGTGCTTGATGCCGGTCTGCCTGCCGACCTCGGACCGGATCAGGCCGGTGGCGCTGGCCAGCGCCGCGGCCGACGCCGCGCGTTCCTCCTCGGAGCCGTACACGGTGTAGAACACCGTCGCCTCGCGCAGGTCCCCGGTGACCCGGGCCTCGGTGATCGTGACGAACCCGAGCCGCGGGTCCTTGATCCGCCGCTCCAGCATCTCGGCCACGATCTGCGCTATCGCCTCGCTCAGCCGGCGGGCCCGGGCTGCGTCCATGGCTCCCTCACTCCTCCTCGGTGAACAGCCGCTGCCGGGCCGACAGCAGCTCGATCTCGGGCCGCCCCGCGACGAAGCGCTCGCAGGCCTCGAGGACCTCGACGGCGTGCGCCGCCGTCGAGGCAACCACCGCGATACCGATCTCTGTCCGCCGGTGCAGCGTCCAGGTGGCCGGTCTCGGCCACGGACGTCCCGGGGAACCGCCGGTGCACCTCGGCGATCAGCGGCCGGACCTCGGAGCGCTTCTGCTTCAGCGACCGTACGTCGCCGAGCAGCACGTCCAGGGTCAGGGCGCCCACGTACACGGCGGCTCCTTCGCCAGCTGGCTGTTGCGGTGTGCATTACGCACAGTGCGCCAGGCACGGTGCCCGCGCATCGTGCGCGGGCACCCGTGCCTCAGCTGCGCGGCTTCTCCCGCATCTCGAACGTCTCGATCACGTCGCCGATCTGGATGTCGTTGTAGCCGACGCCGATACCGCACTCGAAGCCCTCACGGACCTCGGTCGCGTCGTCCTTGAACCGGCGCAGCGAGTCCACGGTGAGGTTGTCCGAGACCACGACGCCGTCGCGGACCAGGCGCGCCTTGCTGTTGCGGGTGATCGTGCCGGACCGGACGATGCAGCCGGCCACGTTGCCGACCCGCGGCACCCGGAAGATCTCCCGGACCTCCGCGGTGCCCAGCTGGGCTTCCTCGAAGATCGGCTTCAGCATGCCCTTGAGCGCGGCCTCGACTTCCTCGATGGCCTGGTAGATCACCGAGTAGTAGCGGATGTCCACGCCCTCGCGCTGGGCCAGCTCACCCGCCCGGCCTGCGGGCCGGACGTTGAAGCCGATGATCACGGCCTCGGAGGCGATGGCCAGGTTGACGTCGTCCTGGGTGATCGCGCCGACGCCGCGGCCGATGACCCGCAGGGTCACCTCCTCGCCCACGTCGAGCTGGATCAGCGCGTCTTCCAGGGCCTCGACCGAACCGGACACGTCGCCCTTGATGATCAGCAGCAGCTCTTCGCGCTCGCCGGACTTGAGCGCCGACTCCAGGTCCTCGAGCGTGACCCGCGGCCGCCGCTGGGCGAACATCGCGCTGCGCTCCCTGGCCTCGCGCCGCTCGGCGATCTGCCTGGCCACCCGGTCGTCGTCGACCACCAGGAAGCTGTCGCCGGCGCCGGGCACCGCGGTGAGGCCGAGCACCTGCACCGGCCGGGACGGGGGTGCCTCGCCGACCTGGTCGTTGTTCTCGTCCAGCATGGCCCGCACGCGGCCGAACGCCTCGCCGCAGACGATCGAGTCGCCCACCCGGAGCGTGCCGCGCTGCACGAGCACGGTCGCGACCGGCCCGCGGCCCTTGTCCAGGTGCGCCTCGATCGCCACGCCCTGCGCCTGCTGGTCGGGGTTGGCGCGCAGGTCGAGCTCGGCGTCCGCGGTCAGCACGATCGCCTCGAGCAGGTCGTCGATGCCGATGCCCTGCCGGGCGGAGACGTCGACGAACAGGTTCTGGCCGCCGAACTCCTCGGCCACCAGGCCGTACTCGGTGAGCTGGGCCCGGACCCTGGCCGGGTCGGCGCCCTCCTTGTCGATCTTGTTGACCGCCACCACGATCGGCACACCGGCCGCCTGGGCGTGGTTGAGCGCCTCGGTGGTCTGCGGCTTCACGCCGTCGTCCGCGGCCACGACGAGCACGACCAGGTCGGTCGTCTCGGCTCCGCGGGCCCGCATGGCGGTGAACGCCTCGTGACCGGGGGTGTCGATGAAGGTGATCTTCCGTTCCTGGCCGTCGACCTTGGTGTTGACCTGGTACGCGCCGATGTGCTGGGTGATTCCGCCGGCCTCGTGCGCCACCAGGTTCGTGTGCCGGATCGCGTCGAGCAGCTTGGTCTTGCCGTGGTCGACATGACCCATCACGGTCACCACCGGCGGCCGGGCCACCAGGTCACCCTCGTCGCCCTCGTCCTCGCCGAACTCGATGTCGAAGGCCTCGAGGAGCTCCCTGTCCTCTTCCTCCGGCGAGACGACCTGGACCGTGTAGTTCAGCTCGGCGCCGAGCAGCTGCAGTGTCTCGTCGTTGACCGACTGGGTGGCGGTCACCATCTCGCCCAGGTGGAAGAGCACCTGCACCAGCGAGGCCGGGTTCACGCCGATCTTGTCAGCGAAGTCGCTCAGCGACGCACCGCGCGACAGCCGGATCACCTGCCCGTTCCCGCGCGGGACCTGCACGCCGCCGATCGACGGCGCCTGCATGTTGTCGAACTCCTGACGCCGCTGCTTCTTCGACTTCCGGCCCCGCGACGGGCGTCCGCCAGGCCGCCCGAAGGCGCCCTGCGTGCCGCTCCGGCCGCGGCCGCCGCCGCCGGGGCGGGGCGGGCCCATGCCGGGCCGCTGGCCGCCGCCTGCGCCGCCGCCGCGCGGGCCGGCCGCCACCACCCGGGCCGCCGCGGCCACCGGGGCCGCCGCCGCCGGGGCGGGTGCTCGTGCCGGGACCGCCGCGGCCGCCAGGACCGCCGCCGGAGCCGGCGAAGCCGCCGCCGGGCCCCCGGCCGCCGCCGACCGGCCGCGGTGGCATGCTGCTCGGGCTGGGCCGGGGCCCACCGGGCCGCGGGCCACCAGGCCGGGCCCCATCGCCGGGACCGGGCCCGGGCCGGCCGGCGAAGCGCGAGCCACCAGGCCGGGGACCAGCGGGCGAACCGGGCCGGGCGGAGGGCTGGCCGGAGCCGGGCGGCCCGGCGAAGGCCGCCGGGCTGCCTGCGCCCGCCGGGCCCTGGGCGCCGGGCTGGCCGGGCCGGGGACCGCGCGGCGCCGATCCCATGCCGGTCGCCGTCGAGCTGAACGGGTTGTTGCCGGGACGGGGTCCGGGCCGCGGCGGGCCCGGCGTGCCCGCTGGCGTGCGGCCAGGAGCGCCGGGCCTGGGCGCGCCAGGGCGCGGTGCCCCGGGCTGCGGCGCGTCGGCGGCCGGGCGGTCGGGCGCACTGGTGCCCGGCGCCGGTGGCGGCAGCGGCCGCGGCAGGCGCTTCCGGCTGGGACTGCGGGAACGGCACGGGCGGCGCCGGGCTCGGGGCCTCGGCGGGCGGCCTGCGGCCGTGTCGGCGGCGGGGCTCTCGCGGGCTCCGCGAGCTCCGCAGGTGCCGCCGGGGCGACGGGCGCGGCCGGGCTGCGGCCGTTCGTGCCGACCTGGCCGTCCCTGGCGCCGGCGTCCGCCGTCACCGTAGCCGCCGCGGGCGCGCTCGCCGCCGCGGCGGGCTGCGCCGCCGCGACTGCCGTCCTGGGACTTCCCGGCCCGCGCCTGACTCGGCTGCTGGGCCGCGAACGCTTCCTTGAGCCTGCGGACGACCGGCGCCTCAATCGTCGAGGACGCCGACCGCACGAACTCGCCCATTTCCTGGAGCTTGGCCATCACGGCCTTGCTCTCTACGCCGAACTCCTTAGCGAGCTCGTATACCCGGACCTTCGCCACTGCGCTCCCTCTACTCGGTCCGGCTCGGCCGGACCCATCAGCCGGCCGGGGCAGCGCGTGCTCCGTCCGGCGTCAGCCTCTGCTGTTCATCGCCGCATGCTCATCGGTCGCTCATCGCAATCTCAGCCTGCTCTTCCTGAGCCGCGTCGCCACGGCTCTGCCCATCTGTCCCTGCCCCGCCTCGCCCGTATCCGGCCGACGGTTACTCCAGCAGCTCACCGCCCTGCGGCGAACTGCCCAGCCGCAACCTACACAGCCGCCTGCCCAAGATACTCGGTGAGGCTGCCGGTCCCAAGTGGTCCCGGCAGCCGCAGCGCCCGCGCGAACGCCCGGCGGCGCTGCGCCTTCTCGAAGCATCCTTGGCTGAGATGCAGGTACGCACCCCGGCCAGGCATCCGCGCCGGTGCGTCGGGAACGATCTCGTCCCCGGCTGCCACCAGGCGAAGCAAGTCGGACTTGGCCGCACGGACTCCGCATCCCACGCACGTCCGGACCGCTGGCGCGTGCCGCGACGCAGGCTGCGGATACCGCGTGGCCATCTCTGCCCAAGCTTACAGTGCTTGCGCATCTGGGGCACCGGGCACAGTACCTGCCAGGCCCAGGGGCCCCGCCCGCCATTCCCCCTTCACCGGTCCCCTTCACCGCGCTGGCCAGCTCGGCGTCCTGCGCGGTTCCCGCCCCGCCCTCGGCCGGCGGCGATCCGGCCGGACCGCCGCCTCGCCTGGTCCGGCCGCCGCCGGCACGCGTCCTCCGGGCCCGCCGACGCGGCCGGCGCGTCACCCGGGCGTGTCCGGCCTGGATGTCGATCCGCCAGCCGGTCAGCCGGGCGGCCAGCCGGGCGTTCTGGCCCTCCTTGCCGATGGCCAGCGAGAGCTGGTAGTCGGGCACGATCACCTGCGCGACCCGCGCCTGCGGCGTCCACGATCGATCACCCGGGAGACCCGGGCCGGCGACAGCGCGTGGGCCACGAACTCGGCCGGGTCCGGCGAGTAGTCGACGATGTCGATCTTCTCGCCGTGCAGCTCGGTCATGACGTTGCGGACCCGGCTGCCCATCGGGCCGATGCAGGCGCCCTTGGCGTTCACGCCCGGCTGGTGCGAGATCACCGCGATCTTGCTGCGGTGCCCGGCCTCCCGGGCGATGGCGGCGATCTCCACGGCGCCGGAGGCGATCTCGGGCACCTCCAGCGCGAAGAGCTTCTTGCACCAGGTTGGGATGGGTGCGCGACAGCGTGACCGACGGCCCGCGGTAGCCCTTGCGGACGTGCAGCACGTAGCAGCGCAGCCGCTCGCCGTGCACGTAGCGCTCGCCGGGCACCTGCTCGGTCGGCGGCAGGATCGCCTCCAGCTTGCCCAGGTCGACCAGGACCGCCCGCGGGTCCTTGCCCTGCTGGATCACGCCGGCCACGATGTCGCCCTCGCGGCCCGCGTACTCGCCGAACGTGAGCTCGTCCTCGGCGTCCCGCAGCCGCTGCAGGATGACCTGGCGGGCGGTGGTCGCGGCGATCCGGCCGAAGCCGTCCGGCGTGTCGTCGTACTCCCGGGTCACCGGGCCGTCCTCGGCCGTCTCCGCGGCCCACACGGTCACGTGACCGGTGCTCCGGTTGACCTCGACCCGCGCTGAGGCCGCCGCGCCCTCGGTGCGGTGATAGGCGACGAGCAGCGCATCCTCGATGGCCTTGATGGCCAGGTCCATCGAGATGTCCTTCTCGGCTTCCAGGCTGCGCAGGACGCTCAGGTCAATATCCATCGGGTCCCTCCTCGTCTGCGCCCAGGTCCGCGCCGTCGTCCCGGCCGTCATCCAGCGGTGCGAACTCGATCTGTATCTTTCCCGGGCCGAGGTCGGCAGTAGCCGAACTCGCCTGCGCATCCCCCTGACGTCCAGCGTCACGCCGCTGGTCGTCCGCCCCGGTGATCCGTCCGTGACAGCGGCCTGGCCGGGCGCCGCTCCGGCCGATCCGGCCGGCGCCGACGCGGCCAGCGGGGCGGTGACCAGGCGGCCGACCGCGCGCCGCCAGTGCCTCGGCTCGGTGAGCGGACGGTCCACGCCCGGCGAGGACACCTCCAGGGTGTACGACGCCTCGCCCATCGCGGCCGCGCGGTCGAGCGCGGCCGAAAGCTCCCGGCTGACCTGCGCGATATCGTCCAGGCTGACCCCGCCGTCGGCGTCGATCACGATGCGCAGCAGGCGCCGCCGCCCGGCCGCGGTGACCCGGACGCCCTCCAGGTCCATGCCCATGGCGGTGACCGCCGGCTCCAGCAGGCCGACGATTCGCGTCGGCGTCCAGCGCGGACCCGCCCTGCGGGCCGGGCGGGCTGACGCGACCGTGACGAGAGTTACCGCTCATCACGACCTCCTCGCCCGCGACCTGTGCTGTTGTCCGCTGCCGGCCTCTAGCCTAACCGGGACGCGCCAGTGCCGGGCACCTCTGCCTGCCGGTGCCGGTCAGACGCCAGCGATCCGGCGCATGGCATGCTGGGGCCCGGGCGGGCCGCGTGGCCCAGACTGCTGGAGGCGCACGCGGGCCCGATGGTAGGCGCCACGGCGGGAGGATCCGTGACTGCAGATCCAACCCGGCGAGTCGTGCTCGCGGCGGCGGCGGCGCTGCCGCTGGCCGCGGTCGTCGCGGGCTGCCGGGGCGTCGGAGCGCTTGCCACCCCGCCGGCCAGGCCCCAGATGTCGGCGTGCTCCGGGCGGCGATCAGCGGGCGAGCAGACTGATGATCGCCCGCTATGAGGCCGTGCTGGCCGGGGCGCGCCAGCGCGCCCGTGGCCTCGCGACCGCCCTGGAGCCGCTACTGGCCGAGCATCGCGCGCACCTGGCTCAGCTCCGGTCCGGCCTGATCGTCCCCGCCGGTGCCGCGAGCCCCGCGCCGTCCCGATCGGCCGGCCCGCCAGGAGCGCCGGCCGGTGCCCGGCCAGCTGCCGCCGCCGCGCTTCCTGCGGGCCGCCGAGCAGGCCGCGTCGGATGGCCTGCTGAGCTCACCTGGGCGACCGTGCCTGCGTCGCTCGCCCAGCTGCTTGCCAGCATCTCGGCGTCCGAGGCGACGCACGTGCCGTCCTGCGACCGGCCGGCGGCGGCCCGATGAGCGCCCGGAGAGCGGCGCGCCGTGAGCGCGCCGGAGACGGCCGGCCGTGAGCGCGCTGCAGACGGCGCTGAGCGCCGAGCATGCCGCCGTCTACGGCTACGGCGTCATCGGCGCGCACCTGACCGGGACCGCACGGGCCGCGGCCAGCCGCGACTGGGTCGCGCACCAGATGGCCAGGGACGATCTTGAGGCCGATGCTGGGTCACGCGGCGCCCAGCCGGTGGCCGCCGCGGCCGCCTACCGGCTGCCGGCCGGGTGCGCACCGCGCATGAGGCCGTCACCCTCGCTGTCTGCTCGAGGACCGACGGTCCGACGGCCTATCTCGGCCTGGTCGCGCAGGCCCGCCGTCCGGCGGACGCTCGGCGCCCGGCAGGTCCAGGCGACCGCGCTGCGCGCGGCTTCTGGCGCGGGACCACGGTGGCGTTTCCCGGACTGCCGGCGAGCGTGCTGGCCGGCGCCGCGGGCGGCCGAGGCTAGTCGCGCGCGCGAGCACGCGCTCGATGAGAGGCGCGCCTCGAGGTCATCCCCGCCGCGATCCGCTCCGCCCACGACCACCAGAACCACCAGGTCCGTCCTGGCTGCGGCCGGCGTAGACGTCCTCGGCCAGCGCGGACGCGGCCGGGTTCACCACGTGCAGGCTCGGAACGCGGCCCGGGGGGTCACAGCGGCCTGCAGCCCACGGCGTCCGAGCACTCGGCAGCCCCTCGAGCCGGTCAGGTGGCTGTCGGCAGCTGCCGTCGCGGGCCGCTGAGCTTCCGTGATCATCGGTCACCCTAGTAGCTGCTGAGCTGTTGCGCCAGATGCCCGGCGGTAGCCGGATCTGCATACGAAACTGGACGGCCTGGATCGCTACTCCGGGACGGACCCCCAGGCCGAGACGACCCCCAGCACGCAGGATCCGGCGGGAGGCGCACGATGGCTAGTGAGCAGAGCCCGACGGTACGGCGGCGCAGGCTGGCTCTGGAGCTGCGCAGGCTCCGCGAGGCGGCCAAGCTCACCTGCGAAGAGGTAGCCGAGCATCTGGAATGCTCAGCCTCGAAGATCAGTCGCGTGGAGACCGGCCGGGTGTCGGTGTCGCCTCGCGACGTGCGCGACATGCTCGAGCTTTACGGTGTTCCGCCGCAGGAGCGCGAGAGCCTGGTCCAGCTGGCCCGGGACTCCCGCCAGAAGGGCTGGTGGCACGCCTACAGCGACACCATCCAGCCGCAGTTCGCCACCTACCTGGGCCTGGAGAGCGCGGCCTCGGAGATCCGGATCTACGAGGTCAGCCTGATCCCGGGGCTGCTGCAGACCGCGGACTACGCCCGCACGGTGATCAGCTCGGGGCTGATGAACAGCCCCGCAGGAGGACATCGACCGCCGGGTGGCCCTGATGATGGCCCGCCAGCCCGCGCTGACCAGGAACGATCCGCCGCGGCTTTGGGCCGTGCTGGACGAGGCGGCGCTGCGGCGCCGGGTCGGCGGCGCCGGGCTGATGCGGCTGCAGCTCGAGCACCTGCTGGAACTGGCCAGCCTGAAGAACGTGGCGGTTCAGGTCATCCCGTTCGGCGGCGGCGCGCATCCGGCCATGGGGCGGCCGTTCATCATCCTGGTCTTCCCCGAGCGGGTGGATCCGGACGTGGTCTACCTGGAGGACCTGACCAGCGCCCTGTACGTCGAGGACGTGGACGAGGTCGACCGCTACAACGTGTTCTTCAACCACCTGCGCGCCACCGCGCTGTCCTTCGACGACTCGGCCGCGCTGATCACCTCGGTCCTCAAGGAGATGTAGCCACCGCGATCTCAGCCGGGCGCAACGGCGCGGGCAGCGGCTCGGCGTGCAGCACGGTGAGCCGGGACACCGCGCGGGTCAGCGCGACGTACAGCCGCTGCAGGCCGCGGGACTCGGCGGCGGCGATCCGGTCCGGCTCAACGACGATGACATGGTCGAACTCCAGGCCCTTGGCCAGCGTGACCGGCACCAGGATGAGCTGCTCACGGCCTCGCGGTCGCCGTCGAGCACCGCGTGCGGCAGCCCGGCCCGGCGCAGCACGCCGGACAGCGCTGGCACCTGGTCGTCGGCCGCGATCACGGCGGCCGAGCCCGGGCGGCCCAGCGCGTCGGCGCAGGCCGCGGCCAGGGCCGCGGTCAGCAGGTCGCCGGGCCGCCTCGGTGACGACGAGCGACGCCGGGATCCTGGCGCACCGACCTGGCCGGCGCCCAGGCCCGGGCGCGATGTGGCCGAGCAGCCGGCTGGCGAAGTCGAGGATCTGGCGCGGCACCCGGTAGCCGGTGTCGAGCACCCGCAGCCCGGCCTCCTGCTTGCCCAGGTGGCTGAGCAGCTGCGGCCAGCTGGCGGCGGCCCACGGCGTGGTGCCCTGGGCGATGTCGCCGAGCACGGTGGCCGATCCGGTGGCGCACCGGCGGCCGATCGCCCGGCACTCCATCGGCGACAGGTCCTGCGCCTCGTCCACCACCACGTGCGCCAGGCTCGGGGTCCGCTCGATCAGGTCGGCGGCCTCGTCGACGAGCACCGCGTCCGCGGCGGACCAGCGCGCCGAGCCCGGGCCGCGCGGCGGCCGGCGCCAGGTAATCGCGTCCTGCTCGCCGGGCTCGAGCAGGCCGGCCGCGGCCGCGGCGCAGCAGGGCCGGGATCCGACAGCAGCCGGATCACCAGCCGGACCGGGTCGGTCTTGGGCCAGATGGCGTCGACCGCGGCCCGTACCGGCCGGGTCCGCCGGACCGCCTCGTGGGTCCGGTCGTCACACGGCCTCGCCGGCGGCCTCCATCTGGGTCAGGATCACGTGCGCGATCCGGTGCGAGCCAGCATGTCGCGGCCGGTTCCGTACCGCACCCCGCGCTGCGCGCAGCTCCGTCGACCAGGGCGGCGAGCTCGTGGCGGCGCGACCCGCCAGCGCCGGGACCCGCGGGGCAGCATGATCGCCTCGGCGGGCTCGGCCAGCTGGCCCCACAGGGCCCGCCGCAGCACCTCGGCCATCCGGGCGTCGCCCTTGATCCTGCGCCGCCTGGCTCCGGGTCGGTGCCGCGGACCGGGCACCGTGGCGAGCAGGTCGGTCACCGACAGCTGGGTCACGTCCAGCTCGCCGAGTGCGGGCAGCACGTTGCGGATGTAGGACAGGAAGGCCCGGTTCGGCCCGATCACCAGCACGCCGCCGCGGCTCATCCGCTCCCGGTAGGCGTACAGCAGGTAAGCGACCCGGTGCAGGCCGACCGCGGTCTTGCCGGTGCCGGGCGCGCCCTGCACGCAGACCGTCTGGTCGGCGTCCGCGCGCACGATGTCGTCCTGGTCCGGCTGGATCGTGGCCACGATGTCGCGCATCGGGCCGGATCTGGGCCGCTCGATCTCCTCGATCATGATCCGGCTGACCGGGCTGAGCGCCTGGGCCCGCCGCGGCGCCGGCGCGGCCGCGGCGCCGGGCGCGGTGAACACCTCATCCTCGTAGGCGGTCAGCTCGCCGCCGGCGAACCCGAACCGGCGCCGCCTGGCCAGTCCCATCGGGTCGGCCTGGCTGGCGCGGTAGAACGGCCGGGACACCGGGGCCCGCCAGTCGATCACGACCGGGCGGCCGTCGGGGTCGTGCACGTGGCGGCGGCCGATGTGGAACTGCTCACCGGGCAGGCGCGCCGGGCGCGGCGGCGTCATCGGGCCGGCCGGGGACCCCGGGCCCGGGGCCGTCGGCGTAGTCGAGCCGGCCGAAGAACAGCGGCGTGTCCGGCAGATCCTCCAGCGCTTCGGCCCGGCGGTACAGGTCAGCCTTGAGGTACTCCTCCGAGACCCGGTCGCCGCCGAGCGCGCGCAGCGAGAGCACGTCCTCGCGCATGAGCCGCAGGAACTCGCGCGAGCCCTGCAGGTGATCCCGCTCCGCGACCAGGACGGGATCGCTGTCCCCGGGCATGCCTCACCTCGTCAGGTCTGGTGGCCGGATGCACAAAGGCCGATGAGCCTAGCACCGGCGGTCCAGGCCCGTCATTTCGTTTATTCGCGGCTACCAGCGCCAGTAGAACCCGACCACTGTCTTCTCGATGAACCTCAGGTACCGGTGCGCCGAGTGCTGGCGGTCCAGGCCGACAGCGTCCTGCTCGAGGATCTCCCCGTCGACCCCGTCCCAGCTGGCCCACCAGACGCCGGAAGGCAGCCGGTCGGGATGGAACTCCACGCGCATGTCGAAGTTCTCGAGCCGCCCCATCACCGCGCGCCGGTACTCGCGCTCGTGCGGGTCGGCCGGATCCCCGGGGTACTGGAACGTGGTCCAGTACTCCAGCGTGATGGTCTCGCCGACATCCAGCGTTTTGGCCAGCGTGATGTAGGTGGCGAACAGCTCGTCGCTGACCTGGTAGAGATCGCCGCTCAGCTCCGTGCAGCCCTGCCCCACCTCGAGCGTCAGGGCCTTCGTGTCGTACAGGTACGGGATGCGGTCTAACCCGTCCGCCGTCGCCTCGACGACCTGCAGGGTGCGGGCCCGGGCCACCCGGCCGTCCGCACCCACGTGGACGTGATCATGCAAGGACAGCGTCTGGTGCCGGCGCGGGCCCAGCACGGCGCGCAGCTCCTCCTCGGTCCGCGGCGTCACCGCCCGGGGACCGGACAGGACGCTGACCGAGCCCGAGCCTTCCCACAGCCGCCAGAGGCGGTCCGCCTCGGCGTCAGAGATCCCGAACGCGTCGATGAACAGCGCCAGCGTGGACCGGCTGAGCAGCTTGCCGGTCAGCGCCCGGGACACCGTGTCCTTGAGCTGATGCGGCAGCACGTCGGCGTCGCCGTGCCCGCGCGGGTAGCTCCAGAGGTGGCGGGCCAGCACCTCCGCGACGGCCAGCTGGGTGATCCCGCTGCGCCGGGCCCTGACCACATACTGCTCCCACAGCCGCCGGTATCCGCCCGGCCGCTGCAGCAGCTCCAGCAGGTAGCTGGCTGCGGCCCGGCGGCCTGCGCCCGCTGCGGCTTCGCTCACGAGATCTCAGCCCTCGCCCTGGCGCAGGCCCACACCCGACACTGCGCACTTAGTGCGACATTTAGCGGCTACCTTACGGGCATGCCCCCGAACTAAGGTGGCAAGCCAGTGGTAGGGGGGCGGGCCCGCCGCACCTGCGGCGGGCCCGACAGATGTCTGGGACCTGCGGAAACTCATCCGGGCACCACCGGCCCTGGTCAGAACAGCACCGACATGAACGTGCCCGCCTCGGTGAATCCGACCCGCCGGTAGGCCGCCCGGGCCGGGGTGTTGAAGTCGTTGACGTACAGGCGACACCACCGGGGCGACGGAACGCATGGCCTCGGCGACCACGGCCGCCATGCCGCGCGCTGGCGTGCCCGCGGCCGCGCAGCTCAGGCGGTACCCACACCCCCTGAACCTGGCAGGCCAGCGGGGTCACCGCGCCGATCTCGGCCTTGAAGACCACCTGCCCGGCCTCGATCCTGGCGAACGAGCGGCCCGCCCGGATCAGCTCCGCTGACCCGGGCCCGGTACGCCGCTCCGCCGTCCGGGCCCACCGGCGACACCCCGACCTCCTCGGTGAACATGGCGACGGACGCGGGCAGCAGCATGTCCAGCTCGTCCAGGCGGACCTTGCGCACCAGCGGGTCGGGCGGCACCAGCGGGTCATCGGAGATCGCCATGACCGGCTGCACCGACCTGACCTCGCGGGGCCGGCCCCAGTACGGCGCGAGCAGCCCCCACAGTTCCTGACCGGCGTCCGCGGGCCCGACGATCGACGAGCAGCGGCGGCCCTGCAGCCTGGCCCGCTCGGCGAAGGCCGCCAGCGCGGCCGAGTGTCGCCGCGACCGGCACCAGGTTGGCACCCGAGTAGCACAGCGACGTCGAGCGCCCGGCGTCGAGGTATCCCCAGACCTGCGCGCCGAGCCGGCTCGGAGTCGAGCCCGCCGCCGCGGACCCGCGAGCCCACGAAGACATTGGTGACCGCGTCGCGGTCGCAGATGGCCGAGCACCTCGTCCCGATCGCGATCAGTCAGCAGGCGCAGCGACGACGACCGCCATGCCCTGGTGCGTAGCACGTATCCAGCGTAACGGCTTACTGCCGGGAGCGGCCGGGCCCGGACTGGCCGCCTCCGGCGCGTGCCGGCACGGCTTCGACGGCTCACCGGGGCCCGAGCGGCGGGGATCGGCAGGGCCGGGCAGGTCGCGCTGACCGGGCCCGGCGTGCCGCGGCAGCGCGCCGGTGGCCAGGTACCGGTTCAGGTAGCCGTTCACGCAGGTGTTGGGCGGGCTGGCCAGCGACTGGCCGTGGTTGCCGCCGCCCTTGACCACGACCATCCGGGCGCTGGGCAGCAGCCGGTGTGCGGCCAGCGCGCCCGCGTACGGGGTCGCGGCGTCCAGGGTGCCCTGCAGCATCAGGATGCCCGGCAGCCCGGCGCCCGCTGATCTGCATCGGCTTCGCCGGCCCGCTGGACCGGCCAGAACGCGCAGGCGCGTTGAACCATGTGTTGTCCCAGGCCTCGAACGGCGCGGTCGTCGTAGACCTTCCTGGTCGTCGGAGTCCCACGTGGCCCAGTTGCGCGGCCAGTTCACGTCGCTGCACTCCACCGCGTTGTAGACGGCGAACTCGTTCTCGTTCTGCACGCCCTGCCTGCTGGTACTGCGTGACCAGCTGGCTGGTCGCGCCCCGTGTGCAGGTAGGCGGCGAGCGCCGATGGCGAGGCCGGGCCAGTACCCGTTGTCGTAGCCGCCGATCAGGAACGTGTCGTCCCACTCGTCCGGGCCGATCATCGGGCGGCCGGACGGGCCGGGGACCGGGTGCGCCGCCAGCTGCGCGCGCGCCTGGTACCAGTTCTGGCTCACCTGCTGGGCGGTGGCGCCGAGATGGTAGACGCTGGCGTACTTGGCCACCCAGGCAAAGAACGCCTGGATCCGGCCCTGGAACGCGTAGTCCTGGTCGAGGTTGTCGGCCCACCACACCCCGCCGGGGCCGACGGTGCTGTCCAGCACCATGCGGTCGCACGCGGTGCGGGAACAGCGTGGCGTACACCTGCCCGATGTAGGTCCCGTAGGAGTAGCCGAAGTAGCTGAGCTTCTGCTGCCCGATGGCCGCCCGGATCGAGTCCATGTCCCTGGCGACGTCCGCGGTGGTCATGAACGGCAGCAGCCAGCCGTACTTCTTCTCGCAGTCCGGCGGCGTAGGCCTTCGCCCGGTTCTCTGCGTCTGCTCGTCGGCGGCCGTGGTCGCGGGATGTAGTTGGGCCGGGCCGGGCGAAGAACGACGGGTCGCAGTGCATCGACGGCACCGAGGACCCGACGCCCCGGGTGTCGAAGCCGACGATGTCGTACTCGGCCGCGACAGTCGGGTCCAGGCCGTCGGCCACGAACGCGGCCAGGTTGAGGCCGCTGGCGCCGGGCCCGCCGGGGTTGACCAGCAGGATGCCCTGGCGCTTGGCTGGCGGGGCGGTGGCGGGCACCTCGGACAGCGCCAGCGTGATCTTCCTGCCGCCCGGGTGGGAGTAATCGAGCGGGACCTTCAGGCTCGCGCACTGCAGCGGCGTCGCCTGCGCGGTGCAGGAATGCCAGCTCAGCGACGACGCAGCCGACGCTGAGCCTGCCGACGCCGACCCGGCCGAACCCGCGGCGCGGTCGCCGACGTCGGGCTCGATCCGGCGGAGCACCCCGCGATTCCCCCGGCGAGCGCGACGGCCACCGCGGCCACGGCGGCGGGCAGCACGTGTCTCATGGCCCCATCCTGCCCGATGCGGCGCTGAGTGCCAGGGCGGCCGGCGATCAGCTCTCCGCAGGCTCCATGGTCGCAGCGAGCTTCATCGCCTCCTCGATCAGGGTCTCCACGATCTGCGACTCGGGCACGGTCTTGATCACCTCGCCGTGCACGAAGATCTGGCCCTTGCCGTTGCCCGAGGCCACGCCCAGGTCGGCCTCGCGCGCCTCGCCTGGACCGTTGACCACGCAGCCCATCACCGCGACCCGAAGCGGCACGTCCAGCCCGTCCAGGGCGGCGGTCACCTCGTCGGCCAGCGTGTACACGTCCACCTGGGCCCGGCCGCAGGACGGGCAGGACACGATCTCAAGGCCGCGCTCGCGCAGGCCGAGCGACTCCAGGATCGCGATGCCGACCTTGACCTCCTCGACCGGCGGCGCGGACAGCGAGACCCGGATCGTGTCGCCGATCCCCTCGGCCAGCAGCGCGCCGAACGCAACCGCCGACTTCACGGTGCCCTGGAAAGCCGGTCCCGCCTCGGTGACGCCCAGGTGCAGCGGGTAGTCGCACCGCTGCGCCAGCTGCCGGTAGGCGTTGATCATCACGACCGGGTCGTGATGCTTCACCGAGATCTTGATGTCGGTGAAGCCGTGCTCCTCGAACAGCGAGCACTCCCACAGCGCCGACTCGACCAGCGCCTCGGGCGTGGCCTTGCCGTACTTGGCCAGCAGCCGCTTGTCCAGCGAGCCGGCGTTCACGCCGATCCTGATCGGCACGCCCGCGGCCGACGCGGCCCGGGCGATCTCGCCGACCTTGTCGTCGAACGTCTTGATGTTGCCCGGGTTGACCCGGACCGCCGCGCAGCCGGCGTCGATCGCGGCGAACACGTACTTGGGCTGGAAGTGGATGTCGGCGATCACCGGGATCTGCGACTTGCGGGCGATCTCCGGCAGCGCGTCGGCGTCGTCCTGGGACGGGACCGCCACCCGGACGATCTCGCAGCCCGCGGCCGTGAGCTCCGCGATCTGCTGCAGCGTGCTGTTCACGTCGGCGGTCAGCGTGGTGGTCATCGACTGCACCGACACGGGTGCGCCGCCGCCGACAGGGACCGCGTGCTTCCCCTTGCCCACCACGATCTGGCGGGACTTCCGGCGCGGTGCCAGCGGCTCGGGCGGCACCTCGGGCAGGCCGAGATCAACAGTCATAACGTAGTCGCCTCACTGGACAAGTCGGATCATTGGACAAGGTGAACCGGGTTAAAGATGTCCGCAGCCATCAGCAGCACGCCCAGCCCGATCAGCAGTGCGAACACGCCGACGCTGACCGGGATCAGCCGCTGCATGTCGACCAGGCCGGGGTCCGGCTTGCCGCGGATCCGGGCGAACCAGGCCCTGACCTGCTCGTAGAAGATGACCGCGAGGTGGCCGCCGTCCAGCGGCAGCAGCGGCAGCAGGTTGAACGCGCCGATGAAGATATTCAGCGAGATAATGATCAGCAGCAGGTCCGAGACGGTGATCTTCCATCCGCCGCCTTGCCTCGACGACCTGTCCCGCGATGTTCGCGACGCCGACCACGCTGCTCACGTTGCCCGCCGGGGTCTTCGACCGGTCCTTGGCGAACAGGTCGGGCACGGCCGCGGGCAGCTTAGCGACCGCCTGCGCCGAGTCGACCAGGACCTGGCCGAACGCTGAGCCCGCGAACGTCACCGCGCGCAGCGGGCTGATTCGCTGGAACACCAGGGCCTCGCCGATGCCGAGGTAGGAGCCGTGGCGCCCGGGGACGTCGGCCGGGGTCACGCTCAGGTGCAGCTGCTTGCCGTCGCGCAGCACGGTCACAGGGACCGGCTGGCCCGCGGGCTGGGCGCGGATGGCCGTGCCCAGCCCGGCCCAGGTGTGGACCGGCTTGCCGCCGATCGCGATGATCTTGTCGTTGGCCTTGATCCCGGCTGTCATGGCCGGGGCGCTGCCCTGGCTGTTCTTGCACGAGCCCTGGTCGAGGGCCTTGGCGCTGGCCGGCACGCAGCTGGCTACCGAGCCGATGGTCGTGGTGTTGCTGTTCGCCTGCCCGATCCCGAGCGCGAGCACGATCAGCAGCACGAAGGCGATCGCGAAGTGCATGAACGAGCCGGCCACCAGCACGATCGCCCGCTGCCAGCGCGGCTTGTTGCGGAACGAGCGCGGCTCGTCGGCCGGGTCGACCTCGTCGAGCGTGGTCATGCCGGTGATCCGCACGAAGCCGCCGAGCGGCAGGGCCTTGATCCCGTACTCGGTCTCGCCCCGCTGCGTCGACCACAGGGTCTGGCCGAAGCCGACGAAGAACTGGGTGGCCTTCATGCCGAACTTCTTGGCCGTCAGGAAGTGCCCGGCCTCGTGCAGCATGATCGAGATGAGGAGGGCGACCACGAAGATGACCACGCCGAGCAGGAAGCTCATCTCGTCGTCTCTCCCTCCCCGGCGTGCCCGTCGCCGTTCGAGGTGCCTGCCAGCTCGACGTGCTCGCTCCCGCGCCCAGCTGTCGGCAGCGAGTACATCGTCGATCGTTACGGCGGCCCGGCCGGCAGCCATGCTCAGAGACTACCTGGGCCACCGTATCGATGATCCCGGCAAAGGGAATGCCGGCCGCCCAGGAACGCCTCCACGCACTCCTCGTTGGCCGCGTTGTACACGGCCGGGGCGGTGCCGCCGGCGATGCCCGCCTCGCGCGCGAGCGCCACCGCGGGGAACGCCGCCTCGTCCAGCGGCTCGAACGTCCAGGTGTGCGCGGTGGTCCAGTCGACCGGGCTGGCCGCGTCCGGCACCCGGTCCGGCCAGGCCAGGGCCAGCGCGATCGGGATCCGCATGTCCGGCGGGCTGGCCTGGGCGATCGTCGAGCCGTCGGTGAACTCGACCATCGAGTGGATCACCGACTGGCGGTGCACCACCACCTCGATGGCCGTCGAACCCGATGCCGAACAGCAGGTGCGCCTCGATCAGCTCCAGGCCCTTGTTGACCAGGGTCGCGGAGTTGACCGTGATCACCGGGCCCATGTTCCAGGTCGGGTGCGCCAGCGCCTGCTCGGGTGTGACGTCGGCGAGCTCGTCCCGGCTGCGGTGCAGGAACGGCCCGCCGCTCGCGGTCAGCACCAGCCGCCGCACCTCCTCGGCGCGGCCGCCGCGCAGGCACTGGGCGATCGCCGAGTGCTCGGAGTCGACCGGGACGATCTGGCCCGGCGCCGCCCGCCCGGCGACCAGCTGCCCGCCCATGATCAGCGATTCCTTGTTGGCCAGCGCCAGCACCCGGCCGGCGTCGATGGCGGCGAGCGTGGCCGCCAGCCCGACCGCACCGGTGACCGCGTTCAGCACCACGTCGCAGGGCCAGGCCGCCACCTCGGCGACCGCGTCCGGCCCGGCCAGGACCTTCGGCAGCTGCCGGGCGGGGCCGCCCGCGGCCCGCGCGGTCTCGGCCTGGAGAGCCTGGCGTACGTCCTCGATCCGGGACTCGCTGGCGACCGCGACGACCTCGGCGCCGAACTCCACCGCCTGGCTGGCCAGCAGGGCCGCGTTGCCGCCGCCCGCCGCGAGGCCGGCGACCCGGAATCGTCCCGGATTGCGCCGGATGATGTCGGCCGCCTGGGTGCCGATCGACCCGGTCGAGCCGAGCAGCACGATGTCGCGCCTGGGCGAGTGCGTAGGCTCCACCCCGGCATTGTCCCCTACGGCCCGGCCGCGCCCTAGGCCGAGGCGGCCTCCGCACCCTGGTCACCGGCGCGGCGGGCGGCGCGTAACGTGTCAACGTGACCCCTCCCGCTCCCGCCCGGCCATGACGGCGACCGTCCCCACGCCCGCCCTTCGCAGCTGGCGTGGCCTGCCCGCCGCGCAGCAGCCGGACTGGCCGGACCTCACCCGTCTGCAGGCCGTGACCGGCGAGCTCGCCGGGCTGCCGCCGCTGGTGTTCGCCGGCGAGTGCGACCTGCTGCGCGCAGCGGCTGGCCGCCGTGACCCGCGGCGAGGCGTTCGTGCTGCAGGGCGGCGATTGCGCGGAGACGTTCGCGGGCGCCACGGCCGACGCGGTCCGGGCCAAGCTGCAGACGCTGCTGCAGATGGCGGTCGTGCTGACCTACGGCGCGAGCGTGCCGATCGTCAAGATCGGCCGGATGGCGGGCCAGTTCGCCAAGCCGCGGTCGCGAGCCGGCCGAGATGCGGGGCGGCCGCGAACTTGCCCGCCTACCGCGGCGACGCGGTCAACGGGTTCGAGTTCACCCGCCAGGCACGCACCCCGGA
This sequence comes from uncultured Actinomycetota bacterium, assembly GCA_963739645.1. Lineage (GTDB taxonomy): Bacteria > Actinomycetota > Actinomycetes > Streptosporangiales > Streptosporangiaceae > JASHPR01. Next base: position 110,880 of record CAVUBM010000079.1, on the reverse strand, counting down.
CCCCGCCCGGCTGCTGCGCGCCTACCACTGCTCGGCGGTGACGCTGAACCTGTGCCGGGCGTTCGCCACCGGCGGCTACGCCGACCTGCACCAGGTGCACGCCTGGAACCAGGACTTCGTCAGCCGAGAGCCCGGCCGGCCAGCGGTACGAGCGGCTCGCGGGTGAGATCGACCGGGCGCTGGCCTTCATGCGGGCCTGCGGTGCCGACCCGGAGGAACTGCACGCGGTCGAGTTCTACTCCAGCCACGAGGCCCTGCTGCTCGACTACGAGCAGGCTCTGACCAGGAACGACTCGCGAACCGGACTGCCCTATGACACCTCGGCGCATTTCGTCTGGATCGGCGAGCGGACCCGCGACCTCAGCGGGGCGCACATCGAGTTCGCCAGCAGCATCCGCAACCCGATCGGCGTCAAGATCGGCCCGGGCGCGACGCCCTGCCGATGTGCTCGCGCTGATCGCCCGGCTGAACCCGGACGGCGAGCCGGGCCGGCTCACCTTGATCACCCGGATGGGCGCCGGCCGGGTCAGGGACGTGCTGCCGCCGCTGATCAAGGCGGTCATCGCGGAGGGCATCCCGGTCGCCTGGGTGTGCGACCCGATGCACGGCAACACGTTCGAGGCGCCGAGCGGCCACAAGACCCGGCGGTTCGATGACGTCATCGACGAGGTGCAGGGCTTCTTCGAGGTGCACCGGGCCCTCGGCACCCACCCCGGCGGCATCCACATCGAGTTCACCGGCGACAACGTCACCGAGTGCGTGGGCGGCAGCCACGAGATCGCCGCAGCCGACCTGTTCCAGCGCTACGAGACCGCGTGCGATCCCCGGCTCAACCGCAGCCAGGCCCTGGACCTGGCGTTCACGGTCGCCGACAGCTACCGGCCGCGCCCCGGGGCCGAGCGCCGGGCGTGACGATCGTGACCGACGACCGGGCGGCGGCGCGGGCCTGACCGGGCCGCTGCTCAGCTGACCGTGCTGGCCACGGGCTCCCAGTCGGGCCGCAACGGCATGCCGGCCGCACCGTTCTCGCCGAGCTTCACGCCGAGGACCTGGTGCAGCTGGATCTGGTTGCGCTCGAAGCCGAGCCGCGAGCCCGCCATGTACAGCCGCCAGACCCGCGCGGTGCCCTCGCCGACCTCGGCGACCGCCTCGGCCCAGTGCTCGTCCAGGTTCGCGCACCACCCCGCCAGCGTCTTCGCGTAGTGCTCGCGCAGGTTCTCCTCGTGCCGGACCTCGAATCCCGCATCGTGCATCAGCGAGACCAGGTAGCCGGGCGCCTCGAGCTCGCCATCGGGGAACACGTACCGGTAGATGAACCCGTCCGGCCGGCGCGCGGGCTCGGTGTCGTCGGTGCGGGTGATGCAGTGGTTCAGCAGCCTTCCCTGCGGCCTGAGCTTCCCGAGCAGGAACGAGAAATACCCGGGCAGCTGGGCCTTGCCGATGTGCTCGGTCAGGCCGATGGAGCTGACGGCGTCGAACCCGGTCTCGGGCACGTCCCGGTAATCCAGGTGGCGGACCTCGGCCAGGTCCGACAGGCCCGCCCGCTTGATCGCCTCCTGGGCCCACAACGCCTGCTGCTCGGACAGCGTCACGCCCAGGGCCTGCACGCCGTACTCGCGGGCCGCGTGCATGACCATGCCGCCCCAGCCGCAGCCCACATCGAGCAGCCGCATGCCCTGACGCAGCCCGAGTTTCCTCGCGACCAGGTCGTGCTTGTAGAACTGCGCCTCCTCCAGCGTGGCGTCCTCGGTCGGGTAGCAGGCGCAGGTGTAGGCCATGGAGGGGCCGAGCACCCACTCGTAGAAGGTGTTGGACACGTCGTAGTGGTGCGAGATGGCGGTGGCGTCGCGGCCCCTGGAGTGCCGCCGGCCCATCAGCGACCTGCGGCGGACTCGGACCTCCTGCGGCGGCGGCGGGATCCGCGGCACCAGTACCCGCGGTCCGCCCAGCTGACGGAGCAGCCGTAGCCGTTCGGAAAGATCAAGGTGCATCATCTGGGCGCGCGCCAGTCTCGCCAGCGCGGAGTACATATCGCCGACCACGTCCAGGTGCCCGGACACGTACGCCCGGGCCAGCCCGAGCGCCCCTGGCGCCTGGGCCAGGTAGGACACGGCCACCGGCGACCGCACGGTGATCTTCACTGGCGCATCGGCCGGGCCGGCCTTGCTCCCGTCATAGGCCTCGAACTCCACCGGGGCGTCCGGGCCTGCGATCCTCTCGAACACTTGGGCAAGCGCCATATCCTGCTCTCCGCCTCTCCGCTCTCCGCTCTTGCTCACTTCGGGCGAACGCACTTCTCATAGAGGCCGGCCAGCCGGCCGCCGCTGTCGTACTCACGCTTGAGCTCGGCGTATTGCTGGCCGTTGTAGCGCTCTGAGAACTCATCTTCGGAGTAGAACGACGTGGAGTACAGTCCCTTGCTGCCGCCGAGCCTGGTCACCTCGTCCTCGACCTGCCGGTTGTAGTAGCCGTCGGCAGCGCCGGGCGGCAGCGGCACCGTGCCCCAGAAGCCGAAGTTCACGTAGACCTGGCCCGGGCGCAGCGGGTACAGCGGCCACCCCTGGTCCCCGCGCAGCCGCAGCGGGCACAGCCACACCGGGCTCATGCCCACCCGGTCGGCGAAGAAGCGCAGGAACTCGGCGCCCCGCCCGACCGGGACCTCCACGTCCTGGATGACATACTCCCGCGGCGGCCAGTCGCGCCGGGCGTTCATCGCCGCGGACAGCCCGTGCCTGCGGTCGAACGCGACCAGCTTGCGGTAGGTGTCCGAGCGCCGGTACCGGCGCGGCCAGACCCGGCGGATCACCGGGTTCTGCACGCCGAACGCCCGCGAGCACCAGAACCAGTCGGTGTCCCACCGCCACAGGTAGTCGCGGATGGTGAGGAAGTCCTCCCTCGGGCCCCGGATCGACTGGTAGAAGATCCGCTCCCGGGTGTAGTCGCTGAGCCACGGCGCCACCTCGATAAAGGCGCCGACGGTCAGGTAGATCTCGTCCGGGCTGAACGCGGTGCCGTCCACGAAATCCGCCTGGTGCCCGCGGTAGCTGCCGTCCTCGGCGATCTGCGCGATCGCCTCCATGCAGGCCTCCGGGGTGCCGAAGCGGTAATGGTGCAGGTGCACGTAGGGCAGAACCTGCTCGAGCTCGATGGTCAGCGAGAGCGCGTAACCGAGCGTGCCGTAGGAGTTGGGGAAACCCCGGTAGAGCGCGTCGTGGTCGTTCCCTGGCGCGGCCGTGACCACCCGGCCGTCACCGGTGAGAATCTCCATCTCGGTCACGGACTCGTGCGGCAAGCCGCTGCGCAGCGAGGTGGACTCGATGCCCAGGCCGGTCACCGCCCCGCCGAGCGTGATCGTCTTCAGCTGCGGGACGACCAGCGGCATCAGCCCGTAGGGCAGGGTGGCGTCCACGAGATCCTCGTAGGTCGTCATGCCGCCGACGACGGCCGAGCGGGCCACCGGGTCGACCCGCAGCACATGCCCGAACGCCGACACGTCGAGGCCGGGCGCCGGGCTGCCGTCGGTGAACCGGAACAGGTTCGACGTGCGCTTGGCCAGCCGGACCGGGCTGCCGGGCGGGATCTGCGCATAGGCACGCTGCAGGCGGGCGACGGCCGCCTGGTGCGCCGGGGGCAGCGCCGGGGCCGGGGGCGCGCCCGGGCTGCTCGTGCCGGTGACGTTGGCCACGCGGTCCTCCCCTGAGGTCGCTTGCATGTAGGCCTCACGGCGAGGATGCACGCGCCAGGCCATCCTGGGCAAGATCCATGCCGAGCTTAAATGAGCGGTCAAGAGAGTTTATCGACCGCGCATCCCCACCCAAAACGGCTTCCGCCGCCCGGGTGCGCAAAGCCGCCCCGGCGACCCGGCGCGGGTCACTGGGAGAAGGCGCGTGACCACTTAGAGTTGGGCGTATGCGGATCGCGCTGATCAATTCGGGGCTGGGACTGCTCGCGGCCGCCGCTGCGGTGCACCGGCTGCGGCCTGACGCCGATCTGGTGCTGGCCATGGACCCGGACGGGATGCCCTGGGGGCCGCGCACACCCTCTGACATCGCCCAGCGCTCGCTGGCGGCCGCGCGGGCGGCGGCCGCGTTCGGGCCCGACGTGATCGTGTTCGCCTGCAACACCGGTACCGTGCACGCGATCGGCGCGCTGCGGGCCGAGTTCGAGCCCGGCATCCCGATCGTCGGCACCGTCCCGGCGATCAAGCCCGCCGCGGCACACAGCGACGCGGTGGCCATCTGGGCCACGGTCGCCACCACGGCCAGTGCCTACCAGCGCCAGCTCATCGCCGACTTCGCGGGCTCGGCGCGGGTCACCGCCGTCGCCTGCCCTGGCCTGGCCGACGCGGTCGACGCGGGTGACGCGGCCGGGACCCGCGCCGCCGTGGCCGCCGCGGCCGCGCACACCCCGGCCGGGAGCGGCGCGGTCGTGCTGGGCTGCACCGAGTACGAGCTCGCGGCCAGCGAGATCGCCGCGGCACTGCCGCGCGCGACGCTGTTCGGCTCGGCAGCGGCCGTGGCCGCGCAGGCTCTGCGCCGGGCGGCCGCTGCCGGCGCCCGGCCCGGCGACACGGCGGCTGAGCTCGCCGCGACCCCGCCGCCCGAGATACCAGGCCGGGCCGGGACCGTGCGGGTGATCCTCAGCGGCAGGCTGGCGGACCTGCCGGCGGCCGCCCTGCGCTACCCGGAGGGCCGGCTGCTGGCCGGCCTCGCCGGTGACCGCCGCGCCGGGGATCCGCCGCTCGGCGACCGCCCGGCCGATGACCTCCCCGCCGACCCTCTGGGTGACGACCGGCCCCGCGACCGCCGCGCTGGCGAGCGCCCCGCCGGCCGGCGCCGGGACGACGACCGGGCCGCGGCGCCGGTGCGCGCGGCGGAGGACGGCGCGCCAGCCGGGCCCGCTCGGTCACCGCGTAGCTCGCCTCCACCTCTTCGGGTGTCATCGGCAGGCGGGCGGCCGACGGCGGCAGGCCCGCGTCGACCGCCTGGCCGAGCAGATGCGCCATGGAGTACCCGGGGTCGGCGGCCAGCGCGCGCTCGATCGCCACGTTCGCCAGGGCGCCCTCGCCCGACTGCCAGGCGGTGAACGCCAGCAGGGACGCGGGCGCGGGCACGTACGGATCGCGCGCGCGGCGGACCAGGTCGGTCCACAGCCGCCGGTGCGCGGCCCGGTGCCTGGGCTCCATCCGGGCCCAGGCATCGTCGCGCACCCGCAGGTCCGCGAGCATCACCGCGAGCCAGGCCAGCCGGTCGTCGTCGGTGATCTGCCCGCCGCCGCGGTAGACACCGATCGCCTCGCGGACCGCGGCCCGGCCCGCGTCCACGACCAGCCGGGTGGCGTCCTCGCGGCTCGGCGCCGGCGCGGCCAGTTCCTCGGCCCGGCGCAGCGCGCGCTCGGTGGCCTGGTTCATCGCCTCGGCCGCGGCGCCGGTCACCGGGGCCAGCGACGCTGCCAGCGACGCCCGGCCGGGCAGGGCATCCAGGCCCGCGGCGGTGAGCGCCGCGGCGGCCGGGTGCGCCGGCCCGTCGAACGCCACCCCGTCCGGCGGGCAGCAGCCCGGGTCCTGGCATACGTAGGACCAGTACCGGCCGTCCTCCACCCGCAGCAGGTCGCGAACGGTGATCCCGGCGGTCTGCAGGGCAGCGCGGAGCGGCCCGGCGACCGGTGTGACCAGGGCTCCGGGGCCATAGCCAGCGGCGATCGCCGTGGCGGCGCTCCGCTGGCCGAGCACGGCGGCCGCGTGCCCGGCGATCTCGCGCGCCCGGGCTGGGTCCGGCGGGTCCGGCAGGTTGTAGCGGAACGCCAGGATGATCCGGCCGTGGGCAGAGTCGAGACCGACGACGACCAGGCTCCGGTCGGGGTGGAACCCGAGCAGGTGCGGGACGACGGCCAGGAAGCCGGCCACGGAGCCGACTTTGATCTTGGGCATGGACCTGGTGGGCGGGGCATTGGTACGCGGGGTCTTCTCACCCGCAGGGTTGTCTGTCATGCCGCCAGGCTCGGACCCGCGGCCGGAGGGGCGCGACTCGTTAAACCCCATCCTGTGCATAACGAGTGGGAGGAGACGCAGCGTAATGGCACTGTTCACACGCGGGGTTAATAGGTTGACACGCGCTTGCTGTAGAACACCCGGCGGAACCCGTCCTGCTCGGCCCGGTGTGTCTCGGTGTAGCCGTGCCGCGGGTAATAGGTCAGGTTCTCGGTCATCGCCTCGTTGGTGTAGAGACGGATCTCAGCACGGCCCAGCGCCCGGGCCTGCTCCTTGGCCAGGGCGAGCAGCCGGGCGCCGACGCCGCGGCCCTGGGCGGACGGCAGTACGGCGATGTTCTCGAGCAGCAGGTGGTCCGGCCTGAGCACGAGCACCAGGAGCCCGACGATCTCACCGTCCTCGACCGCGGCCCAGGTCAGGCCGACCCGGACGGCCGCGTCGTAGTCCGCGATCATCGGCGCGGGCGGGTGGCCGATGCGGGGCACGTAGTCCCGGTAGGCCGCGGCCGCGACCGCACCGAGCACTCCGGCATCGGCCTGCCCGGCCCGGCGCACGCTCAGCACCCACCCAGGATCTCAGGCCCGGTGCCGGGCCGATCTCTAGGCGACCCGATCGACGCGCTCCACCGTGATCAGCTCGCCGTCTGCCGCAAACTGCACCCGGTACGGCCCGGCGCGCAGCCGGTGGTACTGGCCGCGGTGAAAGGCCTCCGCCGGATACGGATCACTGGCCAGGGCGTCAATCGCGGCGACGACGGCTGCCATGCCGGCGGTGTCGGACAAGAACCGGGACGCCAGGCTTACCGCCTCGGGCGACCACTCAATCCGCACGGGGGCCGAGCAGGATCCGGCGCACCTCGGCGTGGGGAACAGCGCCGGGCCGGCCAGCAGCGACCCACGCCCGGTGCTTCTCGATCGCCTCGGCGACCTCCGCCTCGGTCGGCTCGTCACCGCTGGGCACGATCTGCGGCTGCACGGACATAGCAGCCACCGTAACGCCGAAGACGGGGCCGCGGCAGGCGCCACGCCCGGCTAGCGGCCGGCCGGCGGCATCCGGAACCTGGGCAGCGGCGACGGCAGCAGCCACAGGAACCCGACGGTGCCGCCGACCGTCGCGATCCACAGCGCCGGCCGCATCCCGAGCCAGGCGCCGAGGGCGCCGCCGAGCAGCGCGCCCGCGGGCCGGGTGCCGTAGTTCACCGCCGAAAACGCGCCGGAGACCCGGGACCTGAGCTGGTCGGGTATCACCGCCGCGAAGATCGACCCGATGCTGATGTCCAGGATCATGACGCCGAATCCGGACACGAACTCGGCCGCGAACAGCATCGCGGCCACGAGCAGATGCGGGCCGCCGGCCAGCGGCACGAGCACGAGCGGCGCCGGGAACGCCGCGCAGCCGATGACGTAGGCCCAGCCGACACCCACCCGGGCCGCGAGCCGCCTGGTGATCAGCGAGCCGATCAGGCCGCCGACCGCCCCGGCGCCCAGGATCAGGCCCAGCAGGCCCGGGCGGATGTGCAGCGAGCGGGTCGCGTACAGGACGTACAGCGCGAAGAACATGAAGTTGAAGAAGTTGATGGTGGCGACGGCAGCCAGCGACGCCCGGACGATGCCCGAGCCCATGATGAACCGCGCGCCCGCCATCAGCGAGCCCCGGCCCGGCTGCTCGGCCGGCGGCTCCGCCGGGCGGATCCGGCCGAGGAAGAACGCCGAGCCGAGGAACGACAGCGCGTCGGCGAGCACCGCGAACGGGGCGGTGAGCAGCTGCACCAGCAGCCCGCCCACGCTGGGGCCGCCGATGAAGGACATGGCCCGGCTCCCGTGCACCAGCGAGTTGCCCTCGACGTAGCGGCCGGCGGGCACCAGCGTCACGAACAGCGCGGCGTCGGACACGGTGAACAGGACGCTGAGGGTCCCGGCGCCGAACGCGACCACGTAGAGCTGGGCGAGGGTGAGCACGCCGAGCGCGTAGCAGACCGGGATGCTGGCCAGCAGCGCGGCCCGGCCCAGGTCCGCGGCGATCATGGTGGCCCGGCGGCGGCCGCGCCGGTCCGCCCACGCGCCCGCGTGCAGCGAGAACAGCAGGCTCGGCAGCCACACCAGCGCGCTCAGGTAGCCCATCGCGGCCGGGCCCGCGTGCAGCGCGAGCACCGCCACCAGGGGCAGCGCGATCGAGGAGACCTGGTCGCCGAACATCGAGATCGACTGGGCGCTCCAGTAACGGCGGAACGGCCGGTCGCGCAGCAGCTCCGGGATCCGGGCCGCGGCCCGCCCCCGCAGCCCGGCGGACCGCGGGCGCCGCCTGGCCAGGCCCGCCGGCGCGGGAGCTGCCGCGCGGAGGCCCGCTGGCCCGCTGCGGCGCGTCCTGGGTTGGCGCGGTACGGGGCTCGGCCGTCATTCCCCCGCCCCCGGCTCCTCCCCCGGCCCGGCGGCGCCCCCGGCGGGTGCCCGGTCGCCGAGCCGGGCGCGCGGGAAGGCGGCGTGCAGGTAGGTGACGAGCTCCGCCCCCTGCGGGCGGAGCTCGGGCCGGGTCAGGCGCTCGTCATGCCGGCTGACCAGGACGTCGATCTCCGCGCCGAGCGCGGCCAGCTCCGCGGCGGTGACGTAGAGCATGCGGTCGGCGAAGATGTCCGCCTGCTGCCACGCCTCCGGCTCGCCGGACCTGGTCTCCAGCCAGCGCATCATGTCCTCGTAGTAGCGCTCGGCGATCACCGACCGGAACAGGTCGCTGGCCGCGGTCAGCTCCGGGCTGTCCGCGACGGTCGGCACGTCGGTGAACATCGCCGTGGCCCGCCACGGCCGCTCCCGGCCCCGGCCGCCGCCGGCCTCCTCGGCCAGCCCGTACTTGGCCAGCTGCCGCAGGTGAAACGAGGCGCTGGCGGAGCTCTCCCCGAGCAGCTCGCCCGCCCGCGTGGCGGTCAGCGGCCCTTCGGTGCGCAGCAGCCCGAGCAGGGACAGGCGCAGCGGGTGCGCGAGCGCCCGCAGCGCCCGCGGATCCGTGAGCCGCTTGACCGACCGTGCCGTGTCCTCCATGCATGCAAAGATAGCTTTGCAAAGCTTTCTTGGGAAGAGCTCATGCAAAGACTTCTTTCGTTAGCGCGCGTGGCCAGGGCGATCATGCCTGGCCGGCCCGCCAGACGTCAGCTGGGTGGTTTGAGCCCGTCGCGGCGGTACAGGGAGCCGACAGGTCCGGCGTGCAGGATCCGGGTGAAGTGGCTGCTGAAGTACGCCCTCAGCTGCGGCGTCCAGGCCACCCGGTGGTTGTTCAGGCCAGACAGCCACACGTACTGGGCGTGCGCGAAGGCGTAGTTCCACAGCGCCTGCACCCGCGGGTACCGGGCGGCGCCGGTCTCGGGATCACGCCCGTGGGACAGCGCGTAGTTGCTGCCGGTGGCGTCCAGCAGCAGCGAGCACCCCGGCACGTCCGACGTCAGCCGGTTGGCCATGACGCTGAACGACACCTCGTCGGCCAGCAGGCACGCTCCCGGCGGGATCAGCCGCTGCGCGTCCGTGCTCACCCACACCGGCACGTGCCCGATCCGGCTGTGCTCCCAGCGGTACTGCAGGCCGGCGATGCCCAGGATGGCCAGCGCGACCAGGCCCGCCGCGCCCCACTGCACGGCAGACGGCACCGCGCCGCCGCCGGGGGCGGGGCTGCGCTCCGGGATCAGCGTCGACGCCGCCAGCCCGATGGCCAGGCCGAGCCACGGCGCGAGGAACGCGCCGAAGTGGTAGTGGAACTGGGTGGGCCACATGAACGAGGCCACGACCAGGACCGTCGCTCCCATCGCGAACAGGTCAAGCACCGGCGGCACGCGGCCGTTCATCAGGAACGCGAGGCCGTAGCAGCCGACGACGAAGCCCACGATCAGCAGCGTGGCCGCGGCGACCACGATGTGCGAGGGCGCGGACAGGTCGGCCAGCCCGGTCAGCGCCTGGAGCCGGGGCCAGACCGGGACCCGGGTCGCGTTGGCCCGGCCGCCGATCTGGGCCACGATCGTGGCCTCGTAGAACTTGCTCGGCGCCGTGGCCGCGAACGGCAGCACCGGCACCAGGAACCCGGCCGCGACGCCGGCCGCGTAGAGCAGCAGCCGCCGCGGAGCGCGCAGGCACAGCACGGCCACGACGATCACAGGGAAGATGGCCCAGGGCTCGACCGCGCCGCCGAACCCGAACGCCACGCCGCCCCAGACGATCCGCCGCCTGCTGCTGGTGAAGTGATCGCCGTCGAACAAGGCCAGCGCCCCGATCAGGCAGAACAGCACCAGCCACGGCTCGACCAGCACGGTCTTCGCGGCCTGGATGCTGTCCGGGTAGACCGCGGAGAGACCGCAGGCGATCGCGGTGGCGAGCACGCCGCGGTGCCGCACGAGCAGGCCCACCAGGACCACGGCCGCCGCGCCCACGACCGAGGTCAGGATGCGGCCCACCGCCATGCCCCAGGCGGTCCCCGTCACCTTGCTCAGCAGGGCCAGCGGGACCATCAGCAGCGTGATGCCCGGCGGCTGCACGATCAGGAAGTCGCGGTAGGGCAGGGCGCCGTTCAGCAGGCGCACGGCGCTGCCGAAGTACGGCCCGTCGTCGTACTCGTTGACACCCAGCAGGTAGAAGGGCGGCTCAGCTGGTAGAAGCGCAGGCCCAGGGCCAGCAGGGTGGCCGCCACGATGACCACGGTCACCGCGGTCGGCGTGACGCCGCGGGACGATGCCGGCGCGTCCGCTGACTCCCCGCGCGGCTTGCCCGAGCCCGGGCTCGCGATCGTTCCGCTGGGGGTGGTTCCGCTCACGTTCCGCTACTTTCTGGGGCCCTCGGGAAGCCCAGATGCTACCCGGTGCCGCCCGCCCGGAGGGGCCGGGATGCGAAGTCTTGGGGGCGGCATGCGGCGCCTACAGGGCGATGCCGAGCAGCGCGTCGACGGTGTCGCGGACGAGCCCGGCCGCCTCGGGCCCCGGATCTGGCCCCGTGCTGGCCAGCACCGGTCCGGCCAGCACCGCGTCCGCCCAGGTGTCGACCGCGGCGAGCGCACCCGGGGCGTCGAGATCATCGGCCAGCCGGGCCCGGACCTCGCTGAGCACGTCCCCGGCCGATGGCGCCGGCCGGACCGCCGCACCGGACGCGGCCACCGCGGCCCGCCACCGGTCGAGCCGCGCCTGCGCCGCCGCGAGCCCCTCCTCGGTCCAGTCCCAGTCCTGCCGGTAGTGATGCGCGAGGATGGCCAGCCGGACGGCCATCGGGTCGGCGCCGTCGCGGAGCAGCCTGGACACGAACACCAGGTTGCCCAGGGACTTGGACATCTTCTCCCCGCCCAGCCGCACCATGCCGGCGTGCACGTACACGCGCGCGAAGGCCGGGCCGTCCGTGTCCCCGGGCCCGCGCAGCGCGGCCCGGGCGTGCAGCGCGCTCATCTCGTGGTGCGGGAAGGCCAGGTCGCTGCCGCCGGCCTGGATGTCGAACACGATACCGAGGTACTCGGTCGCGATCGCCGCGCACTCGACGTGCCAGCCGGGCCTGCCCGGCCCGAAGCCGGACGGCCACGAGGGCTCCCCCGGCCGCGCGGCCAGCCACACCAGGGGGTCGAGCGGGTCCTTCTTCCCCGGCCGCTCCGGGTCGCCGCCCCGCTCGGCGAACAGCTCGGTCATCTCGGCGGGGCTCAGCCGGGACACGGTCCCGAACCGGGGATCGGCGGACCTGGCCTGGTACAGGTCGCCGTCCAGCTCGTACAGCACGCCCTGGTCGGCGAGCAGGCCGCTGAACCGCTCGATGACCGGCAGCGCCTCGACCGCGCCGACATAGAACGTGGGCGGCAGCACCCGCAGCGCCGTCATGTCGCCGCGGTACAGCGCGATCTCCCGGTCGGCCAGCTCCCGCCAGTCTTCCCCGTCGCGGGCCGCGCGCTCGAGCAGCGGGTCGTCCACGTCCGTGACGTTCTGCACGTAGATGACCTGGTGCCCGGCGTCACGCCAGGCCCGGACCAGCAGGTCCCAGGCAATGTACGTGGCCGCGTGCCCGACGTGCGTCGCGTCGTACGGCGTGATCCCGCAGGCGTACATCCTGGCCTCGGGGCCGGCCGCGGCCACGGCGAGCCCGCCGCTGGCGGTGTCGGTGATCAGCGTTTCCTGACCCCGTCCGGGCAGTTCAGGAACGCGCACGCCGAGCCAGGAGTCCATATCCGCAGGCTATCCTGCACCCCCGGGGTGGTTTCCAGCCAGGATGCCCGATCTTGATGCCGGCCCGGCGAACGGCGGCTCACCCAAACGCACGAGGTCAGGGGCGGGGGCATCTGCGTACAGTGACCCGACGTTGAGGTTCCCGTGCGGAACCCCCGGGGGGAGACCATGAACGTCCGCAACACCCGCGACGGCCGGCACCGGGACCGGTGCCGGAGGACCGCTGAAGCCCGCGCCTATGGGTAACGCGCGCAAGCTGCTCATCCCGGTGTCGGTGGCGCTGTTCGTGCTGTCTTACTACTGCTTCTACCGTTTTGACCGCCATCACCCGAAGTACGTGACCACGACGCACGGCGCCGTCGGCGGTCACAGCCTCGTCCAGATCATCCTGTTCTTCTGGGTGGCGAGCGCCGGCGCTGTCTGCCTGGTGGCGGCGTTCAGGTCCCGGTCCTCGTTACCGGTCACAGCTCCCCCGTGGCCCGCTCGAACGCGAACGCCAGCGCGAGCAGCCGCGGCTCGCTCCAGGCCGGCCCGGTGAAGCAGCAGTCCCACAGGAAGACCACTGACAAACCCGGCCGGTACGCTGATCGACGGGTAACCGCTCACCGCAGCCGGACTCGATGTGGAGAACGAGGACCGGTCGCCGAGCACGTGGTCGGTCAGGCCCGCTGGGCTGCCGGTCAGCGAGACGACCGCGTCGAGCCGGTGGCTGGTGAGCGGGCCGTCCAGCGCGGCCCGCGCCAGCCGGCCCGCCTCGCCGCGCGCGGCCGTGTACTCCGGGTCGCTGAGATCGCCGCTCGTGGCCTCGGCCTGCTCGAAGAACTCCTGCCCGAAGTGGACCAGTACCTGGTCGGCGTGGCGGCGGTTGAACTCGATGAGGCCGGCCAGGGTCGCCGGATGATCACCGGGCAGGGCGGCCAGGTAGGCGTTCATGTCGTGCTTGAACTCCACCAGGAGCGCGGCCCACTCCGGGTCCTGCAGCTGGTCGAGGCCGGCCAGCGGCACCGGGTCGATGACCTCGGCTCCGCAGGCGCGCAGCCGCGCGACGGCCGCGTCCAGCACCGCGGCGGTCGCCGGGCTCGCCCCATTCGAGCCGTCCCGCCAGATGCCCAGCCGCGCACCGGCCAGCGCCCCAGCGTCCAGGAACGCGGTGTAGTCGGCGGGCTGCCCGGCGGCCTGCGCGGTCGCCGGGTCGGCCGGGTCGGCGCCGGCCAGCGTCCCGAGCAGGGCCGCGGCGTCGGCCACGCAGCTCGTCATCGGGCCCGCGGTGTCCTGGGCGGCCGATATCGGCACGATGCCGGACCGGCTGACCAGGCCGAGCGTGGGCTTGAGGCCGACCACGCCGCAGGTGCTGGCGGGCGAGACGATCGACCCGTCGGTTTCCGACCCGATGGCCACCGGGGCCAGGCCCGCGGCGACAGCCACGCCCGAGCCCGAGCTCGAGCCGGACGGGTTGCGGCCGGTGCCGTGCGGGTTGACCGCCTGGCCGCCCAGCGTGCTCCAGCCGCTGCTCGAGAACGGCGAGCGGAAGTTGGCCCATTCGGAGAGGTTGGCCTTGCCCAGGATCACCGCGCCCGCCTCGCGCAGCCTGCGGGTCAGGAACGCATCCGACGGCTCGGCGCCGAGCAACGCGGGCGAGCCCGCCGTGGCCGGCCGCCCCTCGGCCTGGATGTTGTCCTTGAGCAGCACCGGGATGCCCTCGAGCGGCCCGCGCCGGGACCCGCTGGCGCGGGCCGCGTCGCTGGCCGCGGCCTGCTCCTGCGCGTCGGGGCTCACCGCGATGACCGAGTGCAGGGCGGGATCGAGCCGCTCGATGCGCTCGGTGTAGAACGCGGTGAGCGAGGCTGAGGTCAGCTCGCCCGAGTCCAGCGCCGCGCCGAGCGCGGCGATCGAGGCGCGGCCTGCTGCGATGGCAGTGCCATTAATGCGGTCATTCGCTGATCCAGGTGCTGGCATGACCGCAGCATAATGGTCTGCCGCATGACCCAATAGAGCCCCGGGTCGCCAGCCGGGCGGGCCCGGGCGCGGCCGGGCAGCGGGTCCCTAGACTCGGGCGGGTGAACATGCGCATGGGCCACCTCGACGCGGTGCCAGCCCTGGACCGGCCGGACCTGCTTGCCCCGCCCGTCGCCGCCGCGCTCACCGCGCTGGACGGCAAGCTCCCCGCCGGTGCCGTGGGCGTCGCGGAGATCGATCCCGAGCTGGCGGATACCGCCGCGTTCTGCGAGCGCTACGGCGTCGCGCTCAGCGAGTCCGCCAATTGTGTGGTCGTCGCCGGGCGGCGCGACGGCGAGACCAGGTTCGCAGCCTGCGTCGTGCTGGCCACCACCAGAGCCGACGTCAACGGGGTGGTCCGCCGCCAGCTGGACGTGCGCAAGGCGTCGTTCGCCGCCATGGACATCGCGGTCGCGGAGACCGGGATGGAGTACGGCGGCATCACGCCGATCGGCGTGCCGGCGGCCTGGCCCGTGTTCGTAGACGCCGCGGTCGCCGCCTGTCCGCAGGTCATCGTCGGCAGCGGCGTGCGGCGCTCCAAGCTGATCCTGCCGGGCGAGGCGCTCGGCCTGCTGCCCGGCGCGGTAGTCCTAGACGGCCTGGGCCGCTAACCGGCTCCGCCGACCGACGGAGCCGACGGAGCCGACGGCAAGCGTTGATCGATGTGAGTTTGGTGCAGTTGGGTGTGCACCAGACTCACATGGATCATGGTCAACCGCTAGGGAAGCCAGGACACCCGGCCCTTCAGCGCCGCGTACCCCACGAACGTGACCGCGTCGATGAGCGTGTGAGCGATGATCATCGGGGTGACCCGCCCCCACCGGCGGTAGAGGTAACCGAAGATCAGCCCCATCGCCGCGTTGCCGAGGAACGCGCCGAACCCCTGGTACAGGTGGTAGGAGCCGCGCAGCACCGCGCTGAACACGATCGCCTTGTACGGCCCCCAGCCGAGCTGGCCCAGCCTGCGCAGCAGGTAGCCGATCATCAGGATTTCCTCGAGGATCCCGTCGTGCGCGGCGGACAGGATCAGCACGGGTATCCGCCACCAGACCGCGGGCAGCGACTCGGGGACCACGTTGAGGCTGACGCCGAGGTGGAAGGCGGCCAGGTACAGGCCCAGGCCGGCCCCGCCGATCAGCGCCGCGAGCACGGCGCCGCGCAGGGTGTCCAGGCCCGGCTGGCTCGTGTCCAGGCCCAGGTCCGCCGGTCCCTCGCCCGACCTGGCCAGGAGGTAGAACACGAGCACGACCGGCGCCAGCGCCTCCGCGATCCCCACCAGCTGCAGGACCAGGTCCAGCCAGGGGTTCGGTGACAGCGACCCGACCAGCAGCGCCTGCTGGCTGCTCAGCGACTGCCGCTGGCAGCAGCGACCCGATCAGGTCGAGCAGGGCGTTCACCGCGCTTGCGCCGAGAGATACCGCAAAGACGGCGAACAGCTCCCAGCGGATCAACCGATCCGGCGGCAGCCGTAGGCTAGTCTCTTCCCCGAGTGCCACCTGAGGACTCTAGCCGGTACCGCGGGGTTTTCTTACCGTCGGTGCCCAGTCCCAGCAGGCCGGACATAGGCGCCAGTCGGGCCGGGCGAATGCGACTCTGGGGAAATGTGGACAGGAGCGAGCGGGTAAACGCCGCGGAAGCACCACGAACCGCGGAAGCTCCGGAGACCTCAGCACAGCAGACCACAGGCCCGCAGACCGCGGACCCGCAGACCACAGCGCCGCAGGCCGGGGGCGCGTCCCCGGCCCAGGCCGCGCCGCGCACGGCATCGGAGCCCCGGGCCACGGGCGGGCGGACCGGGTGGCGGGCCGGCGGCACCGGACCGGTCGGCCAGCATCTGGCGCTGCTCGCGGTCTACCTGGCCGCGGGCGTCGTGGCGACCTGGCCGCTGGCCACGTACGTGACCGGGCGCCACCTCCCGGCCGTGCGGGACGTGTCCGGCTACGTCTGGGACCTGTGGTGGACCGCGCATCAGGTCGTGCACCTGGGCAACCCGTGGTTCACCGACCACATGGCCGCCCCGGTCGGCATCCAGCTCGGCTACACCACCACGATGCCGCTGCTCGGGCTGATCATGACCCCGGTCACCCTGGCGTTCGGCCCGTCGGTCTCGTTCAGCGTGGTCACGATCCTGCTGCCCGGGCTGCTCTGCTACGTGATGTACCGGGCCGCCCGGCTGTGGCTGCGCACCCCCGGCGCGATCGCCGCCGGGGCGCTGTTCGGCCTGTCCTCGATGCTGGCCTGGCAGGACTGGTACCACCTCAACATCGCGGCCGGAACGCTGTTCCTGCCCATGACCCTCGAGGCCGTGATCCGGCTGCGGCGGCGCCCCGGCCTGCGCCAGGGGATCATCCTGGGCCTGGTGCTCGGCGCCAGCGTGCTGGTCAACCAGGAATCCGCCGTGCTGGCCGTGCTGATGGCCGCCGCGGGCCTGCTGCCCTGGCTGATCGGCCACCTGACCGCCGCGCGGGTGCGATCACTGGCCCTGGGCGCCGCCGTGGCCGTGGTCGTGGCCAGCCCGCAGCTCATCGCCATGGCCCAGCAGGCCCTGGCCGGCGGCGCGAGCATCACCGCGGCCAAGCTCGCCACGAACTACGGCACGTTCGGCGCCGGGCTGCCCGGCCTGTTCGCGCCCTCGCCGCAGCTGAATCACTACGGGCTGCACGGGCTGGCGGCCATCTACCAGTACCGCGTGCCCAACGAGGGGCTCGCCACGTTCGGCCTGGTGCTGAGCGTGCTGGCGGTGGGCGGCCTGGCCGCCTCCTGGCGCCGCCGCAGCGCCTGGATGCTGGCGCTGCTCTGGCTGGGCGGCGGCGCGCTGGCGCTCGGCTCCACGCTGGTGATCGGGACCCGGGTGCACGTGCCGCTCGGCACCACGTGGGAGGGCGTCCGGGCGTCCCTGCTCATGCCCTACACCTGGCTGGTGCACCTGCCGGGCCTGTCCGCCCTGCGTGAGGCCGACCGGCTCGCGCTGCTCGGGCTGGTCGGCGCGGCCATGCTGGCCGGCAGCGCGGTGGACTGGCTCAGCTAGCCACGCCAGGCCGCTGATCGTCGTGGTGGCCGTGCTGGCGCGATCTGGAGGCGGGCTGGCCGGGCCGCCCGGGCCGCCGGGCTGATGCCACCGCCATGCCCGCCTGGACGACCCGACCATCGCCGCTACCACTCCGGCTCGATCGTGGTGGACATGCCCTTCGGCCTGCGCGGCGGCCTGCCGCTGTACGGGGCAGGGATCGCCAGGCCCGCGATGGTGCTGGCCACCGCCGACGGCCACCCGCGGGCGATCGCGTACACCTCCTGGGTGCCGGTGCGGACACCGCCGGGATCAAGCCGCACCCGTTCTACTGTCCGCTGGTGGCCGTGCAGCGGGGCCGCGCCGCGTCCCAGCTGCCGGCGGCGCGACGCGACGTCCAGTCGCATGAACATCGGCTGGGTGCTGGTCTGGCAGGCGAGCCCGCAGACCATCCGGTACCTGACCGGCACCGGGTTCGTGTTCGACTACCGGGCCGACGGCGTCTCGGTGTACCGGCCCGGCTGGAAGTAACGGCGCCTACTCGGCCGGGTCGGCGTCTTCCTTGACCCTGGCCACCGCGAACACCGACTGCCCGAACGGCGGGCGGTCGCCGATCGCCTTCTCAAAGAACCGGACCACCGGCACGACCAGGCGGTCGTAGAACGACATGGTGCCGCCGGTGGACGGCTGCTTGCGCAGCAGGCTGGTGAACGCGTAATAGCAGATCAGGCCCAGCGAGTTCGCGTAGCGGACCTCGACGACCTCCAGGCCAGCGTCGGTCAGGGCCTTGCGCATCGTGCGCTTGGTGTAGCGGCGCACGTGGCCGGTGGCGATGTCGACCGGGCTCATCGCGAACGGGAACGCCGGGGTGACCAGGACGATGTACCCCTCGGGGCGGACCAGCCTGGCCATGCTCTGCAGCGCCTCGACGTGATTGTCGATGTGCTCGAGCACGTTGTAGGAGACGAGGCACGAGTGGTCGCCCCGCTCCTCGGTCGGCAGCAGCAGCTGGCGGACCGTGACGCTGGGGTAGGTCGCCATGTGCTTCTTCAGCTCGGCGTAGAGGGCCGGGTCGGCCTCGGTCGCGGTGTACTTCTCGGCGACCGGGATCCACTCCAGGGCGTAGTCGCCGAGACCGCTGCCGATCTCGATCGGATGCTCGCCCAGGTATGGCTTGGCAAAGTCGGCGAACCACTTCCGGTGGTTCTGGCACTCCGCCAGCGCCACCAGGACATCGCACTGGATCTGCCGGTCTCCCCGGAGCTCCGCCTCGGTCATGGTCGCGTCCCCAGAACGCGCTGATTCCACTCGACTCAACCTCTCGCCGCGAACGTCGCATGAATCCGGCAATGAAACCACATAACGTCAGCCACGCGTGACACTATCCGGCCTCTGCCGGATCGGTGGGCTCACGGCCCAAAGGTTCGAGCAAAATATTCGGTTATGTCCGCTTCACCGGAATTATTCCTCGGCTGGCATCCTGCCAAACCTGGCCCGGTGATCCTACCTGTGCCCCGGAACCAGCCCCGCCATGCGAGCCAGCCGCCACCTGGCCAGCGGCCGCTCCCGGCGGCGCGCGCCCCGCTCCGTGCACACCGGCCCCGGGTCCGTTACAGTCCGGTTCGGGGGCCCCGTCCACGGCCAGCCGACCGTCGCCGCGCTGGCTGGCAACGTCTAAGGAGCACCGATGTACCAGCCCTATCCGGACTCGACCGGGGAGCCGCCCGAGGCCCAGCGGCCGCCGGTGCCCAATTCCGTGCAAACCGCGGTCAAGCTCATGTACGCCGGTGCTGCCCTCAGCCTCGTCGAGCTTATCGTGGGCCTCGTCACCATCGGCAGCGTGCGCAGCGCGATCCGGAAGGCGTTTCCGCACTACACCTCGAGCCAGCTGCACGCGGCGGAGGTGACCAGCGTCGCCGTGGGCGTGGTCGTCGGGCTGATCGCGATCGGCCTGTGGGTCTGGATGGCCCGGGCCAACGGGGCCGGGCACAACTACGCCCGGATCACCGGGACCGTATTCTTCGGCCTGAACACCCTGTTCCTGCTGCTGTCGCTGACGCGCCCGCACGCCAGCCTGGGCCTGATCTTCAACATCCTGGTGTGGCTGGTTGGCCTCGGTGCGGTGATCATGCTCTGGCGGAAGGAGTCGGGTCCCTACTTCAACCGGGCTGCCCGATAAGCCGGACCAGGCGCGTCCAGGCCAGGTCCGCCCCTGAGGCCAGGCAGCCGTCCACGACCGCGTCGGTGCCCAGGGCGCTGACCCGGACCTCGGGCAGGACGGGCGCCAGCCCGCGCAGCTCGGCCGTGACCGCGTCGGCGAACCCCGGCGCCTGGCCGATGCCGCCGCCGAGCACCACGAGCTCGGGGTCGACCACGGTCACCACCGCGCTGATCGCCTTGGCCACCAGCCGGGCCTCCCCGGCCACCACCGCCGCGGCGCGCTCGTCGCCCCGGGCCGCGGCCTCGAACACGCGCTGCGCCGAGACCGCCCCCCGCATCCCGGCCCGCCGGGCCGCGCGCACCACGGCGGGCGCAGAGCCCGCGGCCTCGAGCATCCCCCGCCGGCGGGCGTCCTCCTCGTCCATGCCCGGACCCTCCGAGATTGGCATGTACGCAATTTCGCCCGCCACTCCGTGCGCCCCCCGATGGAGCCTCCCGTCGAGCACCAGGCCCAGGCCGATGCCGGTCCCGACCCAGACGAACGCGAAGCTCCCGAACTCGCGGCCATGCCCGTGCGCCCGCTCGGCCAGCGCCGCGGCGTCCACGTCGTTCTCGACCACCAGGTCCAGCCCGAACGCCTCCCGCAGGCCCGCCAGGACCGCCGGGCGGCTCAGTCCGGACAGGCCGCCGGTCAGCGCCATCGCGTTGCGCCGCGGGTCGTAGACGCCCGGGCTGCCGATCACGGTCTGCGTGATCGCGTTCCTGGCCACGCCGGCGTCCGCGCAGAGCGTGTCGGCCAGCCGGATCAGCTCGCTCACCCGCCCGCGGACACTCGAGGTCCTGGTCCGGGCCGAGTGCTTGGCCCGGATGCCGCTGGTCAGGTCGGCCAGCGCGCCGCGCAGGTAGTGGTGCCCGATGTCCAGCCCGAGCACGAACCCGGCCTCCGGCCTGATCTCGTACAGCCGGGCCGACCGGCCGGGCACGCCGGTCCGCTGCCCGGCGATCCGGACCAGGCCGGATCGTTCCACGTTGGCCAGCGCCAGCGAGACCGTGGGCTTGGACAGCCCGGAACGACGCGCCAGGTCAGCCCGGGAGCACGGCCCGAGCTGGCGGATGTGGCTGAGCAGCAGCTGCTCGTTCAGCGCCCGGATCAGCTGCGGGCGCGCCGCCTGACCACCGCGCTGGCCGGTGCCGGCCTGGTGCGGAACTCCGCGTCAGCAAACTCGTGGCCGGGGACGGCGCCGGGCTCGGCAACATCGGGGCCGGCCGGTCCTGCGACATCGGCACCAGACGGGCTACGAGCCACGGCGACCTCCTCCGTCATCATCGGGCGGCCGCCCGAGGAGCGCCAGCGAATATCCGGTACCGGTCAGACGCCAAATAGTTAGGTTACTATCCTAACTATGCTCGTGCGGGAGATGGCGGGCCGGATCCCGCCGCGGTGACGTCATCCTCGACGCGATCCGGTGGCGAGCTCCGCCCAGCGGGTCCGGCCTGACGCTGGCAGGCGCTTACCGCAGGTAGGCGAGGTGCTCGCCGTGTTCGGCCCGGTACTCGGCGATCAGCTCGCGGGCGGCGGTGATCCCCGGAACCAGCGGGTGCTGGGCCAGGGCCACCGCGGCCAGTCCCGCGTCGCCGGTCATCGCGGCCTCGACCACGCCGCGCTCGTACTCCTTGACCTGCATGATCAGCGCCTGACCCGATCGCGGCAGCCCGGTCACGGCGAGCGGTGACACGCCATCGGGCGTCACCCGGGCGGGTACCTCCACGATGTCGTCCGGGTCGAGGAAGTCCAGGCTGAGAGAGGATTGTCCCCCCGCGTTGCGGGTGTTGACGATCAGCTCCCCCGCGCCGTGCCCGGACAGGCCGTCGATGACCCGCAGCGCCAGGCCCTCATAGCCGCCTACCCTGGCCGCGGCCAGCCCGGCCGCGGGCTGGGCGGCGCGCCGGGCGCGCGCCGCCCCCTGGCCGCTGTCACCCTGCATGTCGGTCTGCATGTACGTGTCGCGGCGCACGCCGAGCAGGGTGTCATAGGCCGACCAGGCGGCATCCACACCGCCGTCGGCGAAGGCTTTGGCCAGGCTGTCCAGCAGCTCGGTGTTCAGGCGCAGCACGTCCTGGCCCCGGCTGGCGCCGGCCCGGGCCACCCCGTCCAGGTAACGCCGGGCATCGTAGAAGTAGTAGACGTACTCGGTGGGGATGGCGCCGACCCGGCGCACCTCCGCGGGGTCGAAGGCCGCGAACCGGTGGTCGAAGGCCTGCAGCTCCTCGAACCTGGCCAGCAGCTCGCCGATCCGCTCCTGGCCGCCGGCCTGGAGCGAGCAGACCCAGCCGAGGTGGTTCAGGCCGCCGTACGAGGCGGAGGCCCGGGCGTGGCCACCGGTGGCCTGGTCAGCCTGGTCCCGGGAGCCGGCGCCCAGGAACTCGGCCAGGCGCTCGACCGTGCCGCCGGGGGTGTCGCAGACCCCGACCGCCCGCACCTTGCCCTGCGCGGAGATGGCCTGCGTGATCAGGCCGGCCGGGTTGGTGAAGTTGATCAGCACCGCGTTCGGCGCGCACCGGCTCAGCAGGTCGCAGTAGGACAGCACGACCGGGATCGTGCGCAGCGCCATCGCGCAGCCCCCCGGGCCGGTCGTCTCCTGGCCGACGATCCCCCGCTGCAGCGCGACCTGCTCGTCGATCACCCGGCCGCGGTCACCGCCGACCCGGATCGCAGAGAACACGTAGTCGGCCCCGGTGAACGCCTCGGCGGGGTCGGCCGTGACCGTGACCACGCCCGGGTGGCCCAGCGCGACGGCGATCTCGGCGGCCAGCCGGCAGATCGTGTCCCGGCGCTCGGCCGCGGGCTCGAACAGGCAGATCTCGCTGAAGGTCCCGGCCCGGCTGGCCAGGACGGCCCGGACGAAGGCCGGCATCCGGACTCCCCCGCCGCCGAGAATCGTAAGCTTCACTGGTCTGACTCCCTTTCCGCTTTCTTCGCGGCCGCCGCGGCCATGTGGTCGACGAACTTCGCGCCCAGCGTCTCGGCCGGCCGTGCTGATGCCCTCCACCTCGACCTCGCCGACGGCGCCCAGCCGGGCCACCGCCTCAGAGCCCGCGGCGTTGGCCGATACCACGGCCTGGGTGAGCGGGGCCCCGCGCACCAGCGCGGCGATCATGGCCCCGGCAAACGCGTCGCCCGCCCCGGTCAGGTCCCTGACCCGGACCCGCCGGACGCCCTCGGCCACCTCGGTCACCTGGTCCTGGGTCGCGACCAGGGCCCCGGCCACGCCGCGCTTGACCACCAGCGGCGTGCCCCAGGCCGCCGCGGCCGACACGGCGGGCCCGATCGCGTCCGTGCGGGTCAGCCGCAGCAGCTCGTCGGTGTTGGGGATGAACACGTCGGCCAGCCGCACGCAGTCGATGACCACGTCCCGGTGCCGCTCGTCGCCCAGCGAGATGTCGAGCGCGATCTTGGAGCCGAGCTCCCTGGCCTCGCGCAGGAAGCCGGCCACGCCTGGGCCCGCGTGCAGGTAGCACCAGCGCGGCCGGGTCCGGCGCAGCACCTCGTGCCAGCGGTCGATCTCCGCCTGCCCGCGCCGGGCGTCCGCCGGGACGTTCGTGACAAAGGCCCGGTCGCCGTCGAAGTTGAGCACCACCGTGATTCCGGCGCTGCGCCGCGCGCACCCGCAGCGACGGGGAGAGGTCCACCCCCCGCCGGGCGCAGTGCTCGGTCACCACGCGCGAGCCGAGGTCCTCGCCGAGGACCGTGCACAGGCCGGCCCGGGCGCCCGCCATCGCGGCCGCGCTGGCGCTGCTGACCGCCCCGCCGCAGGAGACCGCGAACTCCTCGGTGAACACCTCTTCACCGGGCCGGGGCAGCTCGGGCACGTGCCCGAACACGAGCTCAAGAAAGACTGTGCCGAACGAGATCATGTCCAAGCTAGCTGTCCTCCTGCGCTGCCAGCCGCCACCTCAAGATCAGCACCAGTCAAGCAAACCAGGCCAATTGCGCCGACAGGATCACAGTTCGGCCACGGGCCTGTGCCTCCCAGAATAGTTAGGATACTGTCCTAACTATCTTTTGGGCAGGTATGCGTGACGTCTTGGCGAACTGGCGGGTTATGGTGGCTGCTCCCCCGGTCGTGCTCGGGCTCGACTACGGCGGCACAAAGATCGCTGCTGCGGTCTGCGATCTGGCCGGGAACCGGCTGGCGTCGACCACCGTGGGCAGCGACGGCGCGCTGGGGGCGCGGGCCAGCTTCGGTCGCGGGATCGGGGTCGGCCGGGACCTGCTGAGCGTCACCACGCCGGGCAGCGAGCTCGTCGCCGTCGGGGTATCCACGTTCGGGATCCCGTTTGAGGACCGGGTGGAGCTCGCCCCGGCCATCGACGGCTGGGACACCCTGGCCATGGGCCGCGAGCTGCGCGCCGCGTTCCCTGGGACGCAGGTCCGGATGGCGAACGACGCCAAGGCAGCGGCCCGCGCCGAGGTCCGCTGGGGCGTGCTGGCGCGGCTGCGACCCCGCCGTCTACCTGAACCTGGGCACCGGGCTGGCCGCGGCCATCGTGATCGGTGGTCAGGTCGTGGACGGCGTGAACGGCGCGGCCGGCGAGATCGGCTACAACCTGCGCTCGGTGCCGGACGTCGGGCTGCCGCTGGACCAGCGCTCGCACCTGGAGCACATGGTCAGCGGCCAGGCGCTGGCGGACCGCGCCGCCAACCGGGGCAGAGGGCATGGGGAGGTGGGTGGGGGCGAGCAGCTCACGGCCGCCGACGTGTTCGCCGAGAGCGTCGCGGACAGCGACCTGGACGGCCTGATCGCCGACTTCGCTCACGAGCTCGCCTTCCATCTGGTTAACCTCGCGATCCTGGTCAATCCGGCGCGGATCGCGGTGGGCGGCGGCATCGTCCGCTCGTGGGCACGGATCAGGACGCCGCTGCAGCATGCGCTGCGGTCCGGGACCCCGTTCCCGCCCGAGCTCGTGGTCGCGCACTTCCCTTACGACGCGCCGCTGCTCGGGGCCGTGGCGATGGCCCTGGACGCCGCGGAGCCACCCACCACGGGTTCGCCCGCCACGGGCACCCCGGCCACAAGTCTGCCCGCGACGGGCACCACCAGCGAGGGCACCATGCCTGAGCACACCGTGAACACCGGCACGCTGTCATGAACACGACATTCTGGGTGCCACCCTCAGCCGGCTGGAAGCGGCCGGCCATCCATCCATCGCTCCTGCGATCCGGCGGCCTCAGATGGCCAGCTCCCGGCGCGCAGAACACTCCTCGGAGGGCTAAGCAATGAGACGCCTTAAGGCATTCGGGGTCCTCATCGCAGCGGGCGCGCTGGCTGCCGCCTGCTCATCCGGTTCGTCGTCCTCGTCGTCGTCATCCTCATCGTCATCGGGCCCGAGCGGCGTGCTGACCATCGACAACGAGAGCGGCGGGACCTGGACCTGCAACTTCAACCCGTTCAACCTGAGCTACATCTCCTACTCGCTGGGGCCGGTCTACGAGCCGCTGGCGTTCGTGAACACGCTGCAGAGCGGCAAGATCACCCCGTGGCTGGCCACCAGCTGGAGCTGGGGCAGCGGCAACAAGGAACTCACCTTCACCATCCGCAAGGGCGTGAAGTTCACCAACGGCGACCCGCTGACCGCCGCCGACGTGGCCTACACCTTCAACCTGCTGAAGAAGAACCCCACCCTCGACATCAACGCGGTCTGGTCGGTGCTGTCCAGCGTCACCCAGAAGGGGTCTGACCAGGTCGCGATGACGTTCAAGACCGCCGCGGTGCCGTACTTCTACTACATCGCCGACCAGACCGGGATCGTCGACCAGAAGGTCTGGTCCAAGGTCAGCAACCCGGTGACCTACCCGGACAAGAACCCGGTCGGCACCGGCGCGTTCACCGCGGGCAGCAAGACCTGCACCCCGCAGAACATCAAGTACACGGCCAACAAGAACTACTGGCAGCCGGGCCGGCCCAAGGTGGCCACGGTCAACTACCCGTCGTTCCTCACCAACGACACGGCCAACACGTTCCTGGCCAACGGCCAGGCCCAGTGGGGCAGCCAGTTCATCCCTAGCATCCAGAGCTTCTACCTGTCCAAGAACCCGGGCTACCACTACTGGTTCCCGCCGGTGGCGAACGTCAGCATGTTCATCAACCTGACCAACCCGCTGCTGAAGAATGTCGCGGTCCGGCAGGCCATGGCGTACGCGATCGACCGGCACAAGGCGTCCACGATCGGCGAGTACGGATACGAGCCGCCATCCAACCAGACCGGGATCGTCACCCCGACGTTCGGCAGCTGGCTGAACACCTCGCAGGCGGCGTCGTACGGCAGCAACTACGCCTACAACCCGGCCAAGGCGATCTCCGTCCTGCAGAAGGCCGGCTTCAAGAAGGGCTCGGACGGCATCTTCCGGTCGCCGTCTGGCCAGAAGCTGTCGTTCACCATCCTCAACAACGGCGGGTTCTCCGACTGGGTGGCGGCGGTACAGACCATCCAGTCCAGCCTCAAGGCGGTGGGCATCCAGGTCACGCCGCAGAACCTGGCCGCGACCACGTACCAGACCGACCTCTACACGGGCAAGTACCAGCTCGCGTACGGCAGCGAGACCGGCGGGCCTACCCCGTACTTCGAGCTGCGGCAGTTGCTGTACTCGCACAACTCCGCGCCGATCGGGACCGCCGCCGGCTCGAACTTCGAGCGGTACAGCAACCCCTCTGTCGACAAGCTGATCGACCAGTACGGCGCGACCACGTCGCACGACCGAGCAGCACTCGATCGTGGACCAGCTGCAGAAGGTGATGCTGCAGGACGTGCCGGTAATCCCGGTCACCGAGTCGGTCGACTGGTTCCAGTACGACACGGGCAGCTTCACCGGCTGGGTCACCCAGGGCAACCCGTACGCGCAGCCAGCGGCGTACAACTACCCGGACTGGGGCCAGCAGATGATGACGCTCCAGCCGAAGAGCTAGCCGAGGGAGGAGGGGCCCGGACGGCGCCCGCGGCAGCGGGCGCCGTCCGGTGCCCCGGACCAGCGCAGAGTTAGGGAGAGCGATCGGGTGAGCAGCAGGAGGACGGCATGAGGTTCGTGTCGCGCCGCCTCGGCTTCTTCGCGCTGACCTTGTGGGTGGCGCTCACGCTGAACTTCCTGCTGCCCCGCATGATGCCGGGAAACCCGGCTCTCGCCGTGCTGGGCAAGTTCAAGGGCGGGGTCAGCCCGCAGGCGCTCCAGGCGCTGGAAGCAGAGTTCGGCATCGGTTCGCACCAGAGCCTGATCTCGCAGTACTTCACCTACCTGCGGGACGTGGCGACCGGCCAGTTCGGGGTCTCGCTGACCACGCAGCCAGGGAACTCGGTCGGCCGGATCGTGCTCGACGCGATCCCGTGGACCCTGGGCCTGGTGGGCGTCACGACGATCCTGGCCTTCGTGCTGGGCACCGGCATCGGCATCCTCGGGGCCTGGCGGCGCGGCGGGCGCCTGGACAGCATCATGCCGCCGATCTTCGTGATCATGACGGTGATCCCGTACTTCTGGCTCGGGCTGGTGCTGATCCTGCTGATCGGGGTCAAGCTGCACTGGCTGCCGTACTTCTTCAGCTACAACTACACGCTGACCCCGGGGCTGAACGGCGCGTTCATCAGCAACGTGCTCGAGCACGCGATCCTGCCCGCGTTCACGCTGCTGATCACCACCATCGGCACCTGGATCCTGACCATGCGCAACACCATGATCACCACGCTGGCCGAGGACTACGTGCGGATGGCCAGGGCCAAGGGACTGCCGGGCCGGCGCATCATGCTCGACTATGCGGCCCGCAACGCGATCCTGCCCAACCTCACCGGCTTCGCCATGTCGCTGGGGTTCGTGGTCGGCGGCGCGATCCTGATCGAGGAGGTCTTCAACTACCAGGGCGTGGGCTACCTGCTGCTGCAGGCGGTCAACAACGACGACTACCCGCTGATGCAGGCGCTGTTCCTGCTCATCACCGTCACCGTGCTGGTGGCCATCCTGATCTCCGACATCGCGACCGCCATCCTCGACCCGCGGACCAGAGGAGCGAGGTAGCGATGGCGATGCTCATCGGCCCGGGCGGCGCGGGTGACCCCGGCGGGACCGACCAGCTGACCACGGCGCGGCAGGCGCCCGCCGGCGTGCTGGGCGGCGGGGGCGGGATCACCGGGGCGCGCTCCGCGCGGCGGATGGCCCGCGCGATCACCTCCAACCGCAAGGCCACCGTGGGCATGGCCCTGCTGGTGATCTTCGGCTTCGTGGCGCTGTTCCCCGGGCTGATCGCGCACGACAACCCGAGCGCCGAGATCTACCCGCGCAGCCTCGGGCCGTCCGCCAGCCACCTGCTCGGCACCACGGCCTTCGGCCAGGACATGTTCGCTCAGGTGATCTACGGCACCCGGCCGGTGCTGCTGATCGCGTTCGGGGTGGGCATCGGCGCCACGCTCATCGCGATGCTGATCGGCGTGGCCGCCGCCTACCTCGGCGGGGCCTGGGACGGCGTGCTGAACCTGCTCACCGACGTGCTGCTGGTCATCCCGGCGTTCCCGCTGCTCATCGTCATCGGCAGCTACCTGCACGGGGCCAGCACCGGGGTGCTGATCGCGGTGATCACGTGCATCTCGTGGTCCTACACCGCCCGCCAGCTCCGGGCCCAGGCCCGGTCGCTGCGCACCAGGGACTACCTCGAGGCCGCGAAGGTCCGGGGTGAGCGCGCGTTCTACATCATCACGGTCGAGATCATCCCGACGATGACCTCGCTCCTCGTCGCCGCGTTCCTGACCAACGCGCTGTACGCGGTGCTGTTCTCGGCCAGCCTGCAGTTCATCGGGCTCGGCAACCCATCCGACGTCAGCTGGGGCACGATGCTGTACTGGGCCGAGAACAACGAGGCGTTCCAGACCGGCCAGGCCTTGTGGATCATCGTGCCCGGCCTGTGCATCGTCGCCCTGGGCGCGGCGTTCGCACTGCTCAACTACGCGTTCGACGAAATCGGCAACCCGGCCCTGCGGCCGGTCCGGAGCATGCGGAGGAATCGTGTCAAGCGCCCGGGGTGACGACGTGCTCGGCACCGCCGGGCCTGCCGCGGACACGGCGGCGCGGGCCCCAGAAGGCTCCGTGCTGTCCGTCCGTGACCTGATGGTCGACTACACCATGGATCGCGGGACCGTGCGCGCGGTCGACTCGGTCAGCTTCGACCTCGACCCTGGTGAGTTCATCGGCATCGTCGGCGAGTCCGGCTGCGGTAAGTCCACGCTGCTGTTCGCCATCGCCCAGCTACTGGTCCCCCCGGCGGCCATCGCGGGTGGCAGCGTCAGGTTCAAGGGCCAGAACATGGTGGGACTCACCGACCGCCAGCTCGCCTCGATCC
Organism: uncultured Actinomycetota bacterium; assembly: GCA_963739645.1. GTDB lineage: Bacteria > Actinomycetota > Actinomycetes > Streptosporangiales > Streptosporangiaceae > JASHPR01. Next base: position 82,189 of record CAVUBM010000079.1, on the reverse strand, counting down.
GCTGGAAGAACATGTCCGTGGTGATGCAGAGCGCGATGAACGCGCTCAACCCGGTGAAGTCGATCGGGGACCAGTTCACCGACGCCATGCGCGCGCACGGGGTGACGTCCAGGGCCGAGATCGCCGACCGGTCGGCCGAGGTGCTGAAGATGGTCGGCATCGACCCGGTGCACCTGCGGAGCTATCCGCATCAGCTGTCCGGCGGCATGCGGCAGCGGTCCATGATCGCGATGGCCATGCTGCTGTCCCCCGACCTCGTGATCATGGACGAGCCCACCTCGGCGCTGGACGTGGTGGCGCAGCGCTCGCTGATGGTGCAGATCAAGGAGCTGCAGGAGCGGCTAGGCTTCGCCGTGATCTTCGTTACCCACGACATGTCCCTGGTCAGCCACTTCTCCGACCGTCTCATGGTCATGTACGCGGGCCGGGTCGAGGAGTTCGGTCCCACCCGGCAGGTGTTCGACACCCCACAGCACCCGTACACGATCGGCCTGATGGATGCCTTCCCCTCGATCCGGGGCCCGCGGGTGCCGCTGACCGGCATCCCTGGCCGCCCGCCGGACCTGGCCAACCCCCCGCCGGGCTGCCGGTTCGCCCCGCGCTGCCCGAAGGTCATGGCCCGGTGCCCGGAGGAGGTCCCCGAGCTGTACAACGTGAACGGCACCCTGGTCCGCTGCTTCCTGCACGACAAGGGGGGCACCGGCGATGACTGAGCCGATGGCCCCGCGACGGGCTCCTCCCCCGGCAACACCCCCCTACTCCACACCGAAGGGCTCACCAAGCACTTCAGGATCGGCAGCGCCTTTTCCCGGCACCCGCCCAGACTGCATGCGGTCGACGACGTGAGCCTGTCCATCGGCGAGCGGCAGATCGTCGCGCTGGCCGGGGAGAGCGGCAGCGGCAAGAGCACGGTTGCCCGCCTGCTAGCCAAGCTCTACCAGCCCACCGGCGGTGAGATCTACTTCCAGGGCAAGCCGCTGTCCGCCATCCGCTCCCGGCAGGACGTGCTCCGCTACCGGGACGAGGTGTCGATGGTCTTCCAGGACCCGTTCGCCTCGATCAACCCGGTGTTCCGGGTGTCGCACGGCATCATGCGCTGCCTCAAGCTGCACCGCCGCGAGCTGTCTGACCAGCAGCGCCAGGAGGAGGCCGAGCGCGTGCTCGAGGCCGTCGGGCTATCGCCGGCCGCCGATGTCATGCAGCGGTTCCCGCACGAGCTGAGTGGCGGCCAGCGGCAGCGGGTCGGCTTCGCCCAGGCCCTGGCCTTGCGGCCGAAGCTGATCGTGGCCGACGAGCCGGTCTCCATGCTGGATGTCTCGATCCGCATCGGGCTGCTCAACCTCATGGCCGGCCTGCGCGACTCCCAGGGCGTGTCGATCCTCTACATCACCCACGACATCGCCAGCGCCCGTTACGTCGCCGACCGGCTGATCGTGATGTACGCCGGGCGCGTCGCCGAGCAGGGCCCGGTCGAGGACATCCTGGCCAGCCCCAGGCACCCGTACACGCAGCTGCTGCTGTCCGCTGTGCCCGACCCTCGCGCCCCGCTGAACGTCTCTGCGGAGGCCGGCCGCGGGGAGCCGCCCAGGGTGATCGACCCCACTCCTGGCTGCCGGTTCCGGTGGCGCTGCCCGCTGGCCATCGATGAATGCCACCAGGTGACGCCCGAGCTGAGCGAGTTCGGTCCCGACCACGAAGCCGCCTGCCATGTGGCCCGCAGCGGCGCGGAAGTGAAGGCCTACTGAAATGAAACTCGCAGTTATCGGCGGTGGATCCACCTACACGCCCGAGCTCGTCGACGGCATCGCCCGCCTGTCCGGCGACATCAAGGTCACCGAGATGGTCCTGGTCGACCCGGATGAGGGCCGGCTGGCAGTCGTGGGGCCGGTGTCCGCGCGAATCATGAAGGCCCGCGGCCACCCCGCCCGGCTGCGCTGGACCACCGACCTCGATGACGGCCTGGACGGCGCGGCCGCGGTGCTGCTGCAGCTCCGGGTCGGCGGCCAGGCGGCCCGCCAGCGGGACGAGACCTGGCCGCTGGAGTTCGGCTGCGTCGGCCAGGAGACCACCGGGGCGGGCGGGCTGGCCAAGGCGCTGCGCACCGTGCCCGTGGTCCTGGACATAGCCGAGCGCGCCCGCCGCCGCTCGCTGGCCGACGCCTGGATCATCGACTTCACCAACCCGGTGGGCATCGTCACCCGCGCGCTGCTCGACGCCGGCCACCGGGCGATCGGGCTGTGCAACTCGGCCATCGGGTTCCAGCGGCGTTTCGCCAGCCTGCTCGACGTGGCCCCGCAGCGGGTGGCCCTGGACCACGTCGGCCTGAATCACCTCACCTGGGAGCGGGCCGTGATGGTGGACGGGAGCGACGCCCTGCCCGGGCTGCATCGCCACCCACGGCGCGCAGATCGCCGGAGACATCGGGCTGCCGGAGAGCATCCTGCGTGACCTGGGCGCCGTGCCCTCGTACTACCTGCGCTACTACTACGCGCACGACGCCGTGGTCGCGGAGCAGCAGAGCCGGCCGACGCGCGCCGAGGAGGTGGCCAAGATCGAGCGGGAGCTGCTCGAGCTCTACGCCGACCCGGCCCTGGACCACAAGCCGGACCTGCTGATGCACCGGGGCGGCGCGTTCTACTCCGAGGCGGCCGTGGACCTGCTCGCCTCGCTGGTCAGCGACACCAGGGACACCCAGATCGTGAACGTGCGGAACGCGGGCACGTTCCCGTTCCTCGACGACGACGCGGTGATCGAGGTGCCCGCGACGATCGGCGCGGACGGCGCCGAGGCCGTGACCCTGGCGCCGCTGGCCCCGCTGCTGCGCGGCCTGGTGGCCCACGTGACCTCCTATGAGGAGCTGGCCGTGGACGCGGCGCTGCGCGGCGGGCGGGAACGGGTGGCCGCGGCCCTGCTCGCGCATCCGCTCGTTGGCCAGTACGAGCTGGCCGGCCAGCTCGCCGACCGTCTGATCAGCGAGAACGCGCAGTACCTGCCGTGGGCGGGCGGGGCAAGGGACGCCGCAGCGGCGGCGGGCCCGTGAGCTCACCGCCGGGCGTCCCGCCCGCGGAGCCGTCCGGCGGGGCGCTGCCCGCGGTGCTGGCGATCGACGGCGGCAACAGCAAGACCGACGCGGCGCTGGTCGCCGCGGACGGCACGCTGCTGGCCAGCGTGCGGGGCCCGGGTGTGTCCAGCAACCTGACGCTCGACCAGATGGTGGGAGTACTCGGCTCGGTCGCGGAGGCCGCAGTGACCCAGGCGCACCTGCCCCCGGCCGCCCCGGGGACGCGGGTCGCCCGGCACCTGTCGGCCTGCGTGGCCAACGCCGACCTGCCCGAGGAGGAGCAGGAGCTGACCGAGGCGCTGCGCGCGGAGGGCTGGACCGACACCACGCACGTGGCCAACGACACCTTCGCCGTGCTCCGGGCCGGCCTCGACGGTCCGGCCCCGCACTGGGGCGTCGGCGTCACCTGCGGTGCGGGCATCAACTGCGTGGGCGTGGCGCCGGACGGGCGGACCACCCGGTTTCTCTCGCTCGGCGGCCTGACCGGGGACTGGGGCGGCGGCTACGGCCTGGGCCAGGAGGCCATCTGGTGGGCCATCCGCGCCGAGGACGGCCGCGGGCCGCAGACCGCGCTGACCGACGCCGTGGCCGCCCATTTCGGCGAGGCGAGCATGCACGATGTCGCCGTGGCCTTTCACACCGGGAAGCTCGGCCGTGACACGATCATCGGCCTGGTGCCGGTGCTGTTCGCGGCCGCCGGAGGCGGGGACGGCGTGGCCGCGGACATTGTGCGACGGCAGGCCGGCGAGGTATGCGTAATGGCACTCACTGCGATTCGCCGCCTGGGCCTGGGCGGCCAGCCGGTGCCCGTCGTGCTTGGCGGCGGGGTGCTGACCGCGCGCGACCCGCTGCTGACCGAGGAGATCACCCGGCGGCTCGCGGACGAGGTCCCGCTGGCCACCCCCCGCGTCGTCGACGTGCCGCCGGTGGCCGGCGCGGCCCTGCTCGGCCTGGACCACCTGGGGGCGCCGCCGGCCGCCCAGGCGCGGCTCCGCGCGGCCTACCCGGACGGGATCGCGGCGCTGTGATCCGCGGCTACCGGCCCGGCGACCTGCGCGCCCTGTACGAGGTCTGCCTGCAGACCGGGGACAGCGGACGCGACGCGACCGCGCAGTTCTGCGACCCGGACCTGCTCGGGCACGTGTACGCCGCCCCGTACGGGGTGTTCGAGCCCGCGCTGGCGTTCGTAGCCGAGGACCAGGCCGGGGTGGGCGGCTACTGCCTGGGCGCGCTGGACAGCCGGGCCTTCGAGCAGCGCCTGGAGCAGGACTGGTGGCCGGAGCTGCGGCGGCGCTACCCCGAGCCCGACGCCGCCGGCCGCGAGCACTGGACGCGGGACGAGCAGGTCGCCGACAAGATCCACCATCCGTGGGCCGCCGACGAGGACCTGATGGCGGACTATCCCTCGCACCTGCACATCGACATGCTCCCCCGGTTCCAGGGCGGCGGGAACGGCCGCCAGCTCATCGCCCTGCAGCTCGCGGCGCTGCGGGACCGCGGGTCGCGCGGGGTCCACCTCGGCGCGCGGGCGGGGAACCGGCGCGGCCAGGGCTTCTTCTCCCATATGGGCTTCACCCGGCTGCGCGCCGACAGCGAGTTCCACGTCTTCGGCATGCGGCTGGCTTAGGCGCTGCCCGCCAGCACATAGCAGGCGATGGCCGCCGCGGACGCGACGTTAAGCGAGTCCACTCCCCGGCTCATCGGTATGCGCACGCAGATGTCGGCCTGGCCGAGCCAGCGGGCCGACAGGCCGTCGCCCTCGGCGCCGAGCAGCAGGGCGAGCCTGGCGTCCGGTCCCAGGCCGGCCAGCACCTCGCCGATCGGCGCCGCGTCCGGGGCCGGGGTGAGCGCGAGCAGGCGGAACCCGGTGGCCCGGAGGTGGCCCAGGCCCTCCCGCCAGTCGTCCATCCGGGCGTAGGGCACGGCGAACACCGCGCCCATGGACACCCGGACCGCGCGGCGGTAAAGCGGGTCGGCGCAGCGTGGCGCCAGCACGACCGCGTCGAACCCGAGCGCGGCCGCGCACCGGAAGATCGCCCCGACGTTCGTGTGGTCCACGATGTCCTCGAGCACCACGATGCGCCGCGCGCCCGCGATCACGTCGGCGACGGGCGGAACCGGGCGGCGGCGCATCGAGGCCAGGGCGCCGCGGTGGACCCGGTAGCCGGTCAGCTCCCTGGCGATCTCCTGTGGGACCACGTACACGGGCCCGGGGAAGCCGCTGGCCAGGTCCGCGAGCCCGGTCAGCGTGTCCCGGGTGAGCAGCAGCGACCGCGCCGGGTAGCCCGCGGTGATCGCGCGCCTGATCACCTTCTCGCCCTCGGCCACGAACAGCCCGTGCGCTGCCTCCAGGCTCCGGCGCAGGTGCACGTCGGTGAGGCGGACGTAGTCCGCGAGACGCGGGTCGGCCGCGTCGCCCACAGGAACCTGGCCGGTCACCCGACCAGTCTGCCCTGGGCCAGCCGCGACGGCCGGCTTGCCGGCAGATGATGGCCGCGACGGCCGGCTTGCCGGCCCGAGCGGACATCATGGCGGGGGGTCCGGGGGGCCGCAGGCCCTCCGGGGCAATACAGAACCGGGCAAGCCGCCTGATGTGTCGCTGACAGTCCGATATCATCATGTTCGGCTGGGGGGACAGGCTCGCCGGGAAAAGCGGCTCTCGCCGGGAACGGTGCCGGGCCCGCACGACCGCATGATCGAGGACACCTGTGAACCCAAACACCCCGCGTGGTCAGCGGGGCTCCGTCAGCGACCGCGGGCGTGAGCGCCGGTTCAGCGTGAAGCTCCTGGTGGTGGCCGCGGTCGGGATCGCCGTCGTGCTCATGGCCACGCTCACCGCTCAGGCCGTCGTGGCCCGTACGACCTGCAACAACCACCCGCTCCTGATCAACGTGGCCGTGTCGGATGACATCTCCCCGGCCGTTCAGCGGGTCGGCCAGTACTTCAACCGGCAGAGCCACCAGGTGGACGGGCGCTGCGTCGAGGTGCAGGTCACCGAGGCGCCGCCCGCGACGGTGGCGGCTCAGGTCGATGGCCAGGCCAGCAGCCATGGCCTGCCCTCGGTGGACGCCTGGATCCCTGATTCGAACCTGTGGGTCAACGTGGCGCGCACGTTCCCGCTCGGGGCGCAGCGGGTCCAGACCACCGGGATCGTCGTGGCCCGGTCGCCGCTCATGATCGTGATGCCGGCGCCCGCGGCAGCCCGGGTCCCCTCGTTCAACAACGCGGTGGGCTGGAATTTCCTGCTGCCCGGTTCTGTGGGCGGGCCGCCGGCCGCCCTGGGGCTCCGGGTGGACCTGCCGGACCCCACCCAGAGCGCCGCCGGGCTGGCCTCCCTGGTCGAGATGAGCAGGCTGCTCGGCAGCGGCCCGGCCGCGCGCACCCGCCTCACCAAGTTCGCGTTCTCAGCCCAGTCGTCGGCGCAGTTCAGCGACCCGGCATCGCTGGCGGCGTTCTCTATCCAGGCTCTGCCGCCGCTGAGCGCGCGGCCGGTCACGGTGACCTCCGAGCAGGCGGTCCTGGGATACGACGCGGCCCATCCGCACCAGCCGCTGGCCGCGCGGTACCCGTCAGCCTCCGAGACCACGCTCGGCACCCCGGAACTGAACTATCCCTACCTCATCACCTCGACCACCCCGGCCAAGCAGCAGGCGGCCCGGCAGTTCGGCGCGACGCTGCGGCAGAGCTTCACCGCCACGGTGGTCCGTTACTACGGCTTCCGGTCAGCCAGCGGCGTCGGGAACGCCATTCCCGCGGGAGACGGGATCGCCGAGCAGCCGATGACACTGGCCCCGCCGGCCACGCCCAGCGAGGCGCAGACCGTGCTGCAGGCCTGGAACAAGCTCCAGATCGGCTCGAGGGATCTCACGCTGGTGGATACCTCGGCGGCCATGGCCGCGCCGTCCGGCGTGGGCAGCCTCAGCCTGGAGCAGGCGCTGGCCCAGACCGCGAACCTGGGGCTGACGCTGTTCCCGGACAGCGCCCAGATCGGCCTGTGGGAGATGGCCAACAAGGTCAGCGGCAACCTGCCCTACAAGCAACTGGTCCCGGTCGGGCCGCTGCCCGACAAGCTGGGGCTGATCAGCCGGCGCCAGCAGCTCGTGCAGATCGACGCGTCCCTGCTCCCGCTGGCCAACACGCCGCTCGCGCTGAACCGGGCCATCCTGGCCGCCTACAAGCAGATGGTGGCCAGCTACCAGCCGAAGTTCACTAACGCGGTCATCGTCATGACCGCCGGGGTGGGTGAGGCCCCCGGCGACCTGCCCACGGCCTCACTGGTCAGCCAGCTCCGCCAGCTGTACAACTCGGCCCGGCCCGTCGAGCTGATCATCGTCGTCCTCGGCACCAAGGCCAACTTCACCGCGCTGCAGCAGATCGCCACGGCCGGCGGCGGCGCCGCCTACCAGGTCACCAGCCCGGATCAGATCGGCCGGGTGTTCTTCCAGGCCGTCTCGCGCCGGATCTGCCAGACCGGCTGCACCGCCCCGTGATCCGCCGGCCGGGGCTCTCGCCGCCCCCGCCAAAAAACAAACTACGTTCCTGCCAATTCTTGTGAACCGGCCGCGCGGGATACGCGTCAACAGTTATGAGGCCCGGCGAGAGCGGGGCGCCGGGCCTCACTCAAACTTACTTCGGGGAATCCGGATCTCGGCGCTCAGCCAATACCGCCGCCCAGGCCGGTGTCGAGCATCTGATGCGCCCGGGAGATCAGCACCGGCACGGCTGGGCCTTCGCGCTCGAAGCCCTCACCCACGGTCTTGTTCTGCAGGAACCTGGCGTGAATGCCCTCCAGCACCACCGCCAGCTTGAAGCAGCCGAACGCCATGTAGTAGCCGATGCCGGACAGGTCCCGGCCGGTCAGCTCCGCGTACCTGCGGGCCAGCTCGGCCCGGCTGAAGAACCCGGGCCGGGCCGTGACCGCGGCCCCGACGTTGATGTCCAGCCATTCCGCGTCATCAGGATCCGCCCAGTAGATAAGGGTCAGGCCCAGGTCCGCCAGCGGATCGCCGAGCGTGGACATCTCCCAGTCCACGACCGCCTCGATCGCTGGCCGGGCGCCGAGGGTGACCAGCATGTTGTCCAGCCGGAAGTCGCCGTGGACCAGCGCATGGTCGTCGCTGTCCGGCAGACCGGCGGTCAGCCGCTCGACCAGCCGGTCGTAACCGGGCATCTCCCTGGTCACCGACAGCTCCCACTGCCGCTGCCAGCGGGCCAGCTGGCGGGCCAGGTACCCGTCCGGGCGGCCGAACCCGGCCAGCCCGGTGGCGTCGATGTCCACCGCGTGGATCGCCGCGAGCATTCCGGCCAGCCGCTCGGAGAGCTGGCGCCCCTGGTCGGGAGTGAGCTGCTCGCCGTCCTCCTGAGTGCGCAGCACCAGGCCGTCCACGTACTCCATGACGTAGAACGGCGCGCCGATGACGTCAGGGTCGGCGCAGATGGCCAGCGGGGCCGGCACCGGTATGTCGGTGCCGTGCAGCGCGGTCAGCACCCGGAACTCCCTGGTCATGTCGTGGGCGGTGGGCAGCACGTGCCCCAGCGGCGGCCGCCGCAGCACCAGGCGGGATCCGCCGGCGTCCACCCGGTAGGTGAGGTTGGAGCGGCCGCCCGCGATCAGCTCGATGCCGCCGAGCTCACCGCTGGCCACACCGCTCGCGTCCAGCCACCGGGCCAGCGCCGCCGCATCCGCGATTCCGGGAACACCATCGCTTGTCATGCCGCAGAAGATATCGCCCGATGCGGGCACTCGTGACCACCCCGGGGCCTAGCCTGATCCGGGGGGCCGGGAAGTTGACGGCCACATGCAGCAGTCGGCGTTCATCGCTCTGCGCTGGATGCGCCAGGGACTCGGGCTGCTCACCGCCTACGCCCTGATCTCCGCGGCGGCCCTGGCGATGCTCGGCGCGACCACTGCGGGCACCCTGCTGTTCTCCGTGGCGGCCGCCGTGACGGTGCTGGCCGGCGGCGGCCTCCTGGCCGGCGTGGGTGCGGCGCATCGCCGGGCCCGGCACGCGCTCCTGCAGCACCCGCAGGGCCCGCCCCGGGCCCTGCGCCGTCGCCGCCTGCTGCCCGGCTCGGGCGCGGCGGCGGTCGTCTACCTGCCGCTGCTGGCCGCATCGGTGTGCCTCGCCGCCGCCGTCCGGCACGCCGTGCATCCGGCGCCGCGTACCGCCGTGGCGCATGTGCTGGTCTTCGCGTGCCGTCCCGATGCGGGCGGGGCGGCCTGCCAGGGATCGTGGACGGTATCGGGGCGCAGCTACGTCAGTCCGGTCGACGTGGCCAGGCAACCGCCGCTCGGGATCACGCTGGTGCAGCTCGCCTACAACAAGGCCGACCCGCGGGTGCTCTATGACATAAGTCACCCAGCCCCCTCGGCGGGCGTGTTCACGCCCTCGGGGGGTGTGCTCATCCCTGCGGCGCTGGCCCTCGGCCTCGGCATCGTCGGCGGCAGGCTCGGCGTCTGGTATGACCGCAATTGCCGGGCTCCTTACGTGGGCCTGCTGCGCCGGGCGGCGCGGTCCAGGCGGGCCAGCGCAGCGGCGGCGGCCAGCTGAGGCTGGAGCCCGCCAGGGGCGCGGCGGGAATGGAGGCACCGACCGAAATGCCGTGTCCGGATTGGGGTCTGGACTAATCCCCTGCGCTGACGTAGGTAAGTAGAAGGGATCGGGCGCCTGCCGGATGCGCCGCAATTGAGAGGAGCCCAGTGAGTAATGCGTGGATGCCGGGGGCAGGGCGCATCCGGGGAGCGATTGATGGCGGGCCGCTCAAGGGCGGTGCCCCCCGTGCCGTGTGGCAGGTGCTCGGCGCCGATCCACGGACGGTATCGGCCAGATCGGCGGCGCAGCGCCTGGCTCAGCTCGGCCGGGCCTGCCATCTGGTCTGGAATCCGATCCACGGCGAGGTCGTGCAGCTGATCCCGATCCTGCGGGCCGGGCGGTCGCTGGGCTGGCCCGACGGCCCCAACCAGCTAGCTCCGGTGCGGCCCGAGGCCGGCACCCTGGTGGGGCCCATGCAGCGCGGGGCCGCCGCCAGCACCGCGGGCGGCGCGGCGGGAGACGTGATCGCCGAGGTCAATGCCGAAGGACGGGTGTGCCTCCAGATCTGCGTCGTGGCCTTTGCCTGGGACCCGTTCACCCTGCTCCCCATGCGGGGTCATCATCAGATCCTGGACTGGCTCGACTGCTGGGACGTCCCGCGGCAGTGGCCGGCCGGCCGCCGGCCCCGTTCCCTCTCGGCCACTCCACCTGCCGGGACCGGCGGCTGTGGGCCAGGGGCGGCCATTTCGGCGCCTCGCAGGTACCCGACCTGACCGACACCGGCCCCGGCGCGCTGGACGTGGAACTGCTGACCGGGCGCCGTGGCCGGGCCCCGGCGCGGATACCGGCCGCGGCCGCCGGCGACGGCGTGCTGGCCGCCTCCGGGATCCGGAAGCTCGACGATTACTTCGACGACGACGCGGGAGAGGACGGGGGCCCTGAGCCGAGCCGGCTGATCATGCCAAACCGCCTTCCAGGTACGTTTGGCAGCATGAGCGCCGATCTCCCCCTGTCGACGACCGAGCGAACCAGGCTGCACCGGCTCCGTGAGCGCGGCAGCACCGACCGGGCCGACCTCTACGCGGTGCTGGACGCCGGGCTGATCTGTCACGTCGGCGTGATCGTGGACGGCTCCCCCGTGGTGCTGCCGACCGGGTACGGGCGCACCGGCGACACCCTGTACCTGCACGGCTCGTCCGCCAACCGGGCCCTGCTCGCCGCCGACGGCCAGGAGATCTGCGTGACCGTGACGCACCTGGACGGCCTCGTGTGCGCCCGCTCGGTGTTCAACCATTCGATGAACTACCGCAGCGCGGTGATCTTCGGCACGGCGCGGATGATCACCGGCGACTCCGAGCGGCTGGCGGCGCTGCAGGCGGTCACCGAGCAGCTCGTCCCTGGCCAGTGGGACTACGCCAGGCGGCCGACCCGCAAGGAGCTCGCCGCCACCGCCGTGCTCGAGCTGCCGCTGGCCGAGGCGTCCGTGAAGATCCGCACCGGCGGGCCCGCACGACGAGCCCGAGGACTGCGAAACCGACATCTGGGCCGGCGTGCTGCCCGCCCAGCTGATCTTCGGTGCCGTCGAGCCCGACCCCGACCTCAGGCCCGGGGTGAGCACCCCCGATCACATCAGGGCTCTGGCCGGGCATGCCCGCGGGAGTTAGCGTTCGGCTTGGATGTTGTTCCCAGCTTTCCCAGAGCCCTGACCTAGGCTGACGCCATGAATGACCAGCTCGTCTGGATCGACTGCGAGATGACGGGGCTCGACCTGGCCCGCGATGCGCTGATCGAGATCGCGTGCATTGTCACCGACGGCCAGCTCGTCGCGGTCGACGACGGCATCGATCTGGTCATCAAGCCGCCGGCCGAAGCACTGGATCACATGCCCGACGTGGTCCGCGAGATGCACACCTCCTCCGGGCTCCTCGACGAGCTCGCCGCCGGGATCACGCTGGCCGAAGCCCAGGCCCAGGTCCTGGCCTACGTACGCGGGCACGTGACCGAGTCGAGAAAGGTACCGCTGTGCGGCAACTCGATCGCCACCGACCGCATGTTCATCGCCCGCGACATGCCTGAGCTCGACAACTTCCTGCACTACCGGATGGTCGACGTCTCCAGCATCAAGGAGCTCGCCCGGCGCTGGTACCCCCGCGCGTACTTCGCCAGCCCGGAGAAGCACGGCGGGCACCGCGCGCTGGCCGACATCAGGGAAAGCATCAAGGAACTGCAGTACTACCGCGAGGCGGTGTTCGTTCCGCCGCCGGGTCCCGACACGGCGACCGCGCGGGCGATCGCTGCGCGCTACGGCGCGCCTAGCCCGGGAACCGGGGCCGCGGGCCAGACGGGCCCGGGTGGCGCGGTGGCCGGCGGCGGGGCGGGTCCAGTAAAGGGCGACGGGGCGGAGGGTGGGTAATCCGGTTCAGAGCGCTGAGCTGATCCCGGTATGCTTCGTGGAGCCGCCACGGCGATCAGCCCGGTGGCCATGGTGGGCGTAGCTCAGTTGGTTAGAGCGCCAGGTTGTGGTCCTGGATGTCGTGGGTTCGAATCCCATCGCTCACCCCGCTAAAACTGCAGGTCAGAAGGATATCGCGGCCCTCCCGCAGCCCGAGACCGCTCGCGACCGACGGCTCAGACGTGATCTCACCCATCGCCCTCCCTGCCCGCCGCCGTCGCGCGTGCCGTCTCCGAGATACGCGTTCCGCAGCCGCTGACAAGGGTCACGATCGTCATCTGACAAGACCCGCCCGATTCCTCCCGGCTTGACGCATGCCGGTATAGGCATATGATGGCGGCATGGCACGAGCCGCGACGACGTCGGACGCCTTCAACGCGATCGCCGAGCCGCGGCGCCGGGAGATCCTGGTGCTGCTGCGGGCGGGTGAGCGGCCGGTGACCGAGTTGGCCCGGGAGCTGGGGATGACCCAGCCGCACGCGTCCAAACACCTGCGGGTGCTCCGGGAGGTCGGGCTGGTGCGGGACCGCAAGGCAGGCAAGCAGCGCCTGTACGGCCTTGACGCCCGCGGGCTGCGACCGGTTCACGAGTGGACCGGCGGGTTCGAGCGGTTCTGGAACGAGAGCTTCGACCGGCTGGACGAGTACGTGCAGGACCTCAAGCAGGCAAGGCAGGAGGAGTAGCTGATGAGCGCGACGGGACGAGGAGCGCCGGCGCAGTCCGCGACGGCCGACCGCGAGATCGTGATCTCCCGGGTCATCAGTGCCCCACGGGAGCTGGTGTTCGAGGCGTTCACCGAGGTGCGGCACCTGTCGCGGTGGTGGGGACCGGAGGGGTTCACCACCACCACGCGGGCGTTCGAGTTCCGCGTCGGCGGGGAGTGGGACTTCGTGATGCACGGGCCGGACGGGACGGACTACCAGGAGTGGATCTCCTGGACCGAGATCGCCCGGCCGGAGCGGATCGCGCTGCTGCACGGTGAGTCCCGCGGCGACCCGAACGCCTTCGCGTCGGTCTTGACGTTCGCGCTTGACGGCGCGGCGACCCGGATCGAGATGCGCACGGTGTTCCCCACCAAGGAGCTGCGCGACGAGGCGGTCGAGAAGTACCACGCGATCGAGGGCGGCCAGCAGACCCTGAGCAACCTGGCTGCCTACGTCACCGAGATCGTTCGGAAGGGAGTTGAGGACTGATGGCCGGGAAGGTGTTCTTCAGCGTGACGATGTCGCTGGACGGGTTCATCGCGCCCGAGGAGCGCATGGACGACCCGGATGTGCAGCGCTGGATGGCGCAGTGGATGGAACTGCAGCAGTGGATATTCCCGCAGCGGTTCTTCCGGGAGAACCTGAAGCTCGGCGAGGGCGGCGAGGAAGGGCGCGAGAACGACATCGTGCGGGAGACGTTCGAGCGCACCGGCGCGAGCGTGATGGGCAAGCGCATGTTCGACCTCGGCGAGCAGGCGTGGCCGGAGGAGGCGCCGTTCCACACACCGGTCTTCGTCGTGACGCACGAGAAGCGTGATCCCTGGGAGCGGCCGGGCGGGACCACCTTCCACTTCATCAACGACGGCATTGAGCCCGCGCTCGACCAGGCCCGCGAGGCCGCCGGCGACCGGGACGTCCGTATCGCGGGCGGCGGCGCAACGATCCTGGAGTACGTGAACGCAGGCCTGATCGACGAGTTCACGATCGCGCTCTCACCCGTGCTGTTCGGCTCCGGAATCCGCCTGTTCGAGGGCGTGGACGCGGGCCGCGTGGCCCTGGAGCCGGTCCGCGCGGAGCCGACGCAGCGGGTGACCCACCTGACCTACGCAGTCCGGGAGCCCCAGTTGCCGTAGTGATCCGGCTCGAAGGCCGCCGGGGCGGGCTTCAGCAGGTTCTCCTTCTCCCCGAAGGACTCGTCACTGGCGGCAATCTGGCTCCCGCCCAGCCACCTCGGGGCGAGGTCGGTCTCCGGTGTCATGGCTGGCTCCAAAACACTCCGTATGGTGAATTATTTTGTGTGCCCGACAAGCTAGGCAGGGATCTCTGGTGAACGCTGTCTCGTTCCTGCAGGAGCTGGTACGGATCGACACCACGCCGGGGCGCGAGGAGCAGGGCATCCTGCGGGTCGCGGAGGAAATGCGGCGCTTGGAGTTCGACGACGTCGTCATCGACGCGCACGGAAACCTTATCGGCCGGGTCGGGCTGCGGGCGCCAAGACGCTGGTGGTGGACGGCCACATCGATACGGTTCCCGTGTACACGCCGGACGCGTGGCAGCACGATCCGTTTGGTGCGGACATCGTCGACGGCCACCTTTACGGCCGCGGATCGGTTGACATGAAGGCGGCGATCGCCGCCTTCATCCACGCCGGCGGAGAGCTTAAGCGGAGCGGCGGCGAGCTTGCCGGATGCGTGCTGCTGGTCGTGTCGATCGCCGAGGAGATGCGGGAAGGCGCCACCCTGGCCGAGTCCTTCGCCGACCGGCCGGCCGACTGGTGCATCATCGGCGAGCCGACCGGCCTGTCCGTCGCACACGCGCAGCGCGGCCGGGCGAGGATCGAGGTGGAAGTCTGGGGACGGAGCGTCCACGCGGCGGCGAGCAGTTCTGGAATTAATGCCGTCGAGCTGATGGCCGAAGTCCTGCGCTGGGCCAAGGAGCTCCGCGGCCCGAATCATCCGAGTCTCGGCGGTCGCGATATCAACCTGATTGATATCCGTTCGGAACCCTATCCGAGCATCTCTACGATTCCCGACTACTGCGTCGCGCGATTTGACGTCCGGTTCCTGCCCGGTGAATCACGGGAATCGATGCTAAATCTCATGCAGGACCTGCTGCCGACCGGCTGCCGCGGACGCGTTCGGGTGGGGCCTGCATCCTTCACCACCTATACCGGTGCGCACTATGAACTCGAGGACATGGCCCTGAGCTGGGAGACTCCGCCCTCCCACGAACTCGTGCAGAAGGCGCGCGCGGCGAGCGGCGCAGAACTCGGCATCTATCCGTTCTGCACCAACGGCAGCTACTTCGCGGGGGAACGGGGAATACCGACTATCGGCTACGGGCCCGGTGCCGCCGTGCAGGCTCACGCCGTCGACGAGGCCGTGCCCGTGGCGGAAGTTGAGCGAGCCGTGCGCGGGTACAGCTCCATTTTCGCGGCTGTCCTGAGCGGCGATGAAAGGCCCGCTGTTTAGGCGTCGCTAATGGCCTGCCGCAATACCGAAAGAGCGCAATCAGCTGTCGCCTTGCTCGCTATGGCGGAGAATCGGCAGGAGCACCTGGCAGGTCCGGTCGAAGAGCGCCCGGGTCGCGGCCTCGGCGAGGTCGGGATCTCGCTGCTCGCAGGCGGCGACCCAGGCCTCCTGCATCTTGACCTCGCCGCGGACGTCCAGCCGTCGTCCGAGGTACAGCCGGAAGTATCGCTCGGCTTGGCGGCGGTAGACCTCGATCAGGCCGATCAGCTGCGGCCGGCGGCTGGCGTTGAAGCAGATGTCGTGCAGATGCTGATCCAGTCGCAGATACTCCTCGGCGGTCTCCGGGTGCTCGGATTTCAGCAGCGCCCGCATGTGCTCCAGGTGAGCCCACATGTCCGCGACGTGCTGGTCGGTGAGGTGCGGGACACCGCAGCGCGCCGCGACCCCTTCCAGCGCCATCCGGATCGTGTACAGGTCGAGGAAGTCCTCGGCGCTGAGCCCCGCCACCACCGAGCTGCGCCGCGGACGCTGGACGACCAAGCCCTCGGCCTGAAGCCGCGCGAGCGCCGATCGCACCGGCATCGTGCTCACGGCGAACCTGGCCGCCAGGGTCGCGAGCCTCAGCGGAGTACCGGGCGGGAGGCCCTGAATGATCTCCCGCCGCAGCGCCTCGTAGACCTCCTGCTCGGCCGAGCGGAGCTCGATGGCCTGCAGATGACCCATCGGATCGGTTGCCGCCTCAGTGGGGGAATACCGCTGCTCGTCCAGCAACGTCACGGCAGGCGGGCGCTGGTTCGCCGCGGCGCCATCAGCGCTGGCAGCTGTTGAGGACACCCGTGATCCGATCTGCGGGCTGTTCGCACCCGCGGGCCTGCAGCATGGCTACCTCTAACGCACGCTTCGGAGTCTCCGCTCGCACGCATGGTATCCGAGGACGCCGGATTCTCCTTCAGCCCGCCAGCCGGCGACCGGCGGACCCGCAGCGCCGGGGCCGGACGGGAACGGCGCTAAGAAGAGTATTGACAGCTCTAGATCTGTGATGTTTGATCACAGATCATTGGCCGAGAGGATATCGAGGTCTCCCGTGTCGGTCATTTCAGAGCGCTGGGTCCCTGCTTCTTCCCCGCGGGACATCCCACATCTGCAGGAAGTCGAAGTACAGCGGGTCTCGCACTGGAACGACCCGTACGAACTGCGCGTAGACAACTGGATCGAGCCCTGGGACTTCGCGTCCGATCTGGACGTCGGCCTGATCACGGTGCCGAGCAGCAAGACATCGATCAAGCACAACGGAGCGTTCGCGGCACCGAACGCGCTGCGCAATGCCCGGTATCTCCACACGACCTACACGCCCGACTACGACGTGGACCTAGCCTCGCTCAAGGTCCGGGAGGTAGGAGACGTGGCCGTGCCGGTGCTCGACCTGCGGGAGGGCATCACCCATATCCAGGACTCGCTGCGCGGCTGCTTCAGCCAGCCAGAGAACTTCTTCCCGATCGTGATCGGCGGCGACCACGCGGTCACGGCGCCGTCGGTGCGCGCCTACTGCGAATCCCATCCCAGCCAGCAGGTGGGCCTGATCCATTTTGACGCGCACAACGACGTCCGGGTTCTTGATCACGGCCCCACGAACGGCACGCCGATCCGCGGGATCCTCACGTCCGGGGTGCGCGTGTCCGGGGACAATCTGGTGCAGATAGGCATCCACGGCTTCATGAACGCCAGCCACTACAAGCGCTGGGTCGAGGGGCACGGTGGCACCATCTATACCGGCCGTCAGTGCCGGAAGCTGGGCATCGAGGAGGTGACCCGGCAGGCGATCGACATCGCCGGGAGGGGCACCGACGCGATCTATGTCACCGTGGACATCGATGTGCTCGAGCTCAGCTACGCGCCGGGTACCGCCGCCGCGACTCCGGAGGGAATCCACCCCAACGACCTGTTCGAGGCGCTGTTCCTGCTAGGTCAGGACCCGAAGGTTGCCGCCGTCGACTTCGTGGAGATGGATCCCTACCGGGATGTCGCGGAGATCACTACCCGCACGCTCAACTCGGCCATGCTGACGTTCATGGCCGGGCTATTCCTCAGGACGCACGACGGCTGGTGTGGCTACGACCGCACCCCGATCATCGACGACTGACATCCCGTCAGGCGTCTGTTGCCCGCGAGACCGCCGCCGCTGCCAGACACCCGCAGCCAGGAGCAAACATGACCGGGTCAGCATCGACTAACTCACCTGACTTCCAACCAACCACCTCCGGCGTGGGAGTGGCGGCACCGCCTGATCCCGAAGAGGTCTCGCTCACCGGCGACTATGACGAGGCGGCCGTTCCCCTCTCGAAGCGTCGCTCCAAGACGGTCATGTTCCTGATCTTTGTGACGCTGCAGATCGCCATGTCGACCATCTATACCGGCTTCCTGGCTCGCAGTGAGGGCCTGAGTTTCGGCCAGCTCTTAGTAGCCTGCCTGGTCGGCCTCGCCGCGATGTTCCTCTACGGCGCCGGGGCCGCGAACGTCGGCGCCGTGACCGGGCAGGCCCTGGCGCTGCTGGCCAGGACGGTCTTCGGCCGGATCGGAACCTCGGTCGTGTCGATCCTGCTCATCGTCATGGGCATCGGCTGGTACGCGTTCCAAGCGCGCTTCCTGGCTCAGCTGCTCGGCGGGCTCTTCACCGTGTCCAGCGTGGCGATCTGGGGCGCGGTGGCGGCGCTCTTGATGATGGCGAACAACCTCTTCGGGTTCCGCGGCATCGCCACCTTCGCGCGGTTCGTGGCGGCGCCCATCTTGCTGGTCTGGGGGACCTACGCGCTCATCAAGGCCCTGGTAAAGCTGCCGTCCAGCCAGATATTCGCCGCCGCGCCCCACGTCGCGGCGCCGACGAGCATCATGGTCATCGCCGGCCTCCTGGTGGGTGGCGCGGTGTGGGGCAACGAGCCCGACGTCTTCCGTTACTCGCGGGGGCGGCCCTGGTGGAACGCCCCGGCTCTGGTCGGCGGCTACACCCTAGGGATCTTCGTCTTCCCGATCCTCGGCTACCTGCTCGCCGAGCTGGCCGTGAACACGACCCTGACCGCGTTCGTCAAATACCTGGTTCCGTTCTCGCTGTTCGGCGTCACGGCGCTGGCCGTGATCCTGCTCGTTGTCAACCAGTTCGCGCTCAACGACGGCAACCTGTACGAGGCCGTCAACGCGATGCAGAACCTGATCGACCGGATCCGCGGCTGGCGGCGGCTGTACTCGGTGCTCGTGCTCGGAGTGATCGGCGCCGTAATCGCGTTCTCCATGTCGTCACTGCAGAAGGACTTCTTCATCGTCGCGGGAATCAGCGCCATCTTCGTCCCGTCCGCGACGACCATCATCGCGGTCGACGTCTTCGTGCTGCCGAGGGTAGTCAAGGGCCGCCGGCGTCCGGTGCACCAGATCACGAGCTGGTCGAACGTCGCGGTCTGCAACTGGCTCGGCCTCATCGCCCTCATTGTCGGCGTCGTGGTCGGCTCGTACACCGGCGGCCTGATCCCGGGGCTCTCCGGATTCGGGACGACGGACATTGGATACCCGGCGCTGCAGGCGTGGGCGATCTGCGCGGTCCTGTACGTGCTGCTGGCCGTCGTCGTGCCGGCCCAGCACCGGGAGAGGCTCCTCGGGTACCCGCACACCATGGACGAACCAGAACAGGACCCTCGTCAGCAGGATGAGACCAGCAGCGCGGTGCCGTCGTGATCCGCCTGCTGATGCTGCTGGTCGATGACCTGTCGCCGGACGCCGCCGAGATAGCGCGGATCAAGGACGCCGTCGAGGCGATGGCGCCCGGCACGGTGACGGCGACGGTCGAGCCGATCCAGTTCGGGCTGGATCACTACTACGAGGACTCGGTGGGCCTGGCCATGGCCGTGCCGGGCGTGCTGCACCAGGTCGCTCGTCACCAGGACGACGCCGACGTTATCGTTCTCGGCTGCTTCGGCGATCCGGGCCTGCGCCCGGCGCGGGAGATCTCGCGCGTGCCGGTGATCGGCGGAGGAGAGGCCTCGATGGTGCTCGCCCAGCTGTACGCGCGGCGGTTCGGCATCCTGCAGATCCGGGCGTCCAACATCCCGGAGACGGAGGCCGCGCTCGCGACGCTGGGCCTGTCCGGCATGTGCGTCGGCACCGGCGTCATCGACATGGCGTTCCATGAGTTGCTGGACGACACGACCAAGACTCTTGACCTGCTCATGCGCGAGGGCCGCAAGCTCGTGGACCGCGGAGCGGAGGTCCTCATCCTGGGCTGCATCAGCCTGGGGCTCGGCCCGTTCACCGCCGAGCTGTCGGACGCCCTCCAGATACCCGTCATCAATCCCGTCCGGGCGGCAATCGCTGTGGCACAGGTGTTCCAGACCGTGGGACCGCCGGTCAGCGGGCGGCCGGAGGACTACGGTCAGCTCCGCTCCTATCTTCCCGCTGTGGAGCGGGCGCTGTCCGCCGCTCATGTCGGTAACCGCGAATGACCGGCCCGGCAGCCTCACTTCACCTGGCCGACATGACGTGGCCGGAGATCGCCGCCGCCGCATCGCGTAACTGGCCGGTCGTGCTGACCATCGGGGCGTGCGAGCAGCACGGGCCGCACCTGCCGGTGTCCACGGACAGCATCCTTCCGGTCGCCGTCGCGGAGCGGGCCAGCGCGACCGTTCCGCTCGTCATCGCTCCTCCGGTGGCGTACGGCGCCTGCTCACGTCCGCTGATCGGCGGCGGGGAGAGCTTCCCCGGCACCGTCTCGCTGCGCGCCGCGACCCTGATGGCGTTCCTGAAGGACGTGCTGTGCGGGCTGGCGAAGTCAGGCTTCCGGCAGATAGTCGTCCTGAACTGGCATCTGGAGAATGCCGGCTACCTGTGGGAGGCGTGCGACCTGGCGTCATCCAGCTCGCCGAACGCGCGGTTCCTGCTGCTGGAGAATCCGTTTCCCGACTTCAGCCCCGGCGAGGTCGCGGAAATCTTCCCGCACGGCTTCCAGGGCTGGGAAGTGGAGCACGCGTCCGTGGTGGAAACATCGATGATGATGGTCGTCCGCCCCGACCTCCTGCGCCGTGACCGCATCGTCGACGACTCGGCGGAGCGAAGCCCCAGCTGGGATGTCATTCCCGCGCCTGCCGAATTCGTGCCCAAGAGTGGAGTCCTCGCACGGGCGAGTCACGCCACCGAGCGGGCCGGCCACGTGCTGCTGAACGGCGCCGTCGGCAGGCTCATCGAGGCAATCCAGACCGAGTTCGACCTAGACCAGGCACGGGCAGGAGACAGCTAGTGGCGCTAGAGAGATTCCGAATCGCGGAGCTTACCTGGCCCGAGTATGACGCGCTCATTCGTGAGACCCCGGTGATCGTGCCGATCGGCGCGACCGAGCAGCACGGACATCATCTGCCGCTCGGATCCGATGCCTACCACGTCGTGGCGGTCGCTGAGGCAGCGGCCCAGATCAGCGACGCGCTGGTGGCACCGGTCCTCAGCTACGGCTACAAGTCGCATCCGCGAAGCGGGGGCGGGGAGATGTTCCCCGGCACGATAAGCCTCGACGCCTCGACCCTGATCGGGACCATCAGCAACGTGATGTCACAGCTCATGACCGACGGCGCGCGGCGCATCGTGACGGTGAGCGGGCATTACGAGAACTCCATGATGCTGCACGAAGGCATCGACCTCAGCCTGCGCGGGCGGCCCGCCGATGGCGTCAAGATCCTTAACTTGCTGTGGGTGGACCTGATACCCGAACAACTGATCATCGACATCTACCCGGGGCAGTACCCCGGCGTGGCTCTGGAGCATGCTGCCTTCCTGGAGACCTCGATCCTGCTTTACCTGCGCCCTGACCTTGTCCATCCCGAGCGGGCCGGCACCGAGATCGCGTCGTTCCCGCCCTACGATGTCCATCCGCAGGTGCCGGGGTACGTTCCCGCAACCGGGTCGCTGACTCGGTCGACCGGCGCGACCCCGGAGATCGGGAAGCGGCTGATCGATGAGGGCAGCGCTCGCTTGGCCGAGGTGCTCGCGAACGCGTGGTAATAGATCTCGCATCCGATTCGGTTTGCACCTGGCCAAGGAGATCAGAAGAGATAGGCGGAGTCGTTGGCCGATGACGTAATCCCCAGCGAGCATCGCCTGGCGATCGGCCTGCTCGCTCAGCCTGGCCTGCATGACGTCGCGCGGCTGGCGCACGACGCCGAGCGGCGGGGGTACTCGGCCGCCTTCCTAGCGGAGACGGTCGTCCGCCGCGACGCGATCACGGCGATCACCGCGATGCTCCTGGCGACGACGCGGCTGAAGATCGGCAGCGCGGCCGTCAACGTGTACACGCGCGGCGCCGCCCTGCTGGCCGTCACCTGGGCCGCGCTGGCCGAGGCCGCGCCGGGACGGACGATTCTCGGGCTCGGCGTCGGTTCCGCATCGACGCTGGCGGTGCAGGGATTCGAGGTAACACACCCCATCGCCCGGCTCCGCGAGTACACCGAGGCCATCCGGCTGCTGTGGTCTGGCGAGCAGGTGTCGTATCCGGGCCGGTGCGTGACGCTGGATAACGCCCAGCTCGAGGTGCGGCCCGATCCGCCGCCGGACATCTTCTACTGCGTCGGCGGCCCGCAGGCGCTGCGGACGGCCGCCCGTCAGGCCGACGGGGTCATTCTCGATGCCTTCCTGTCCACCCGCGAGGTCATGCGGATGATTGACCAGGTCCACGGCGCGGCTGCCGGCCGCTTCACGGGCGAGATCGGGACGTCCCTCATGGTGAGCGTCGCGGATGACTGGCGGGATGCGGCCGACCGGCTCCGGCCGACCGTTGCCAGCTACGTTTCCCGGTTTCCCGAGCTCGCGCGCGAGATGGGTCTCAGTACGGAGCTCATCGCGAAGATTGCCGCCACCGCCGAGACGGCCGGGCTCGCGGAGGCGTCCGGCCTCGTGGAGTACGACATGGTGGACGCGCTCGCGGTCTGCGGATCGCCCGATCGGTGCCGGAGGCGGATAGAGGAGTACCGCGCTGCCGGAGTCACGCTGCCGGTCCTGGTCCCCGAGCCGCTGAGCCTGGAGCGGGTCATTACCGACTTGGCTCCCGTGCCGGGATGACTCCAGGTCTCATGGCGTCAGACAGCAGCGGGTCCCAAAAGCCGGAACGCACCGTGACCGGGCATCCGCTCTGAATAGTCGGTACCTCTATTCGCCCTCACGGAAAGGAACACCAATGGCTCCGATCTCTGCCGGATCAGGCACTCAGGCCGATGAGCGACTCATGGCCCACCGCACGTGGCTCGAGATACGGGACGCGGCCGCGAGCGGCGTCGGGGTCATCCTTCCGGTCGGGGCGACCGAGCAGCACGGTCCGCATCTTCCGCTCGCGACGGACTATCTGTGCGCGACGGCGGTGGGCCTCGCGGTGGCGTCCGACGTCAACATGATCGTCGCCCCGCCGGTCACCTACGGCTGCCCGTCACGGCCCCTGTCCGGGGGCGGGCAGGGTTTCGTCGGCACCACGTCCCTGACGCCGGCCACGTTCATGGGCGTCATCCGGGACGTCCTCGCCGAGCTCCTGCGCCACGGTTTCAGGCGTTTCGCGGTCCTGAACTGGCACTACGAGAACGGGAACTTCCTCTACGAGTCGGTGCGCGCGGCCATAGGGGACCGGGAAGACGTCAAGGCGCTCGTGTTCGAGACCTGCCTGAAAGAGCTGTCCAGCGAGACGATAGGCGTGGTCTTCAGCGGCGGCTACATGGGCCGAGCCATCGAACACGCGGCCACCTACGAGACGTCCATCATGATGTACATTCACCCGGAGCTCGTCCGTTTCGACCGGCTCGCCGATGACGCGGCCGAGCGCAGGCCGTGGTACGACATAGTTCCTACGCCTTCCGACATCGTCCCGGTCAGCGGCGTGCTGTGGAAGGTGGCGGGAGCGACCGCAGAAAAGGGACGGCTGCTGTGGGATGAGGTAATTCCCCCGGTACGGGAGGCCATCCTGCATGAGCTGGGGTGACACGAAGGACTCCCCCAACGAGGCTCTCGGCCGCGCTGACGGTCATCATCTCGTGCCGCCGGGCCCGCTTGGCGTCCCGGTGGCCGCTCGCGTTCACTGCCCGGCCTCCAGGGGGGCTGCGGGAGCGGGCGGAGTTCGACAACAGATCGCCGTCGGGCGTGCCCGCTGGCGCCGGGCGGCCGTTTTCAGTTCGGCCACGCGCCGCTCTTCCGGTCAATCCGTGGGCCGGCGAGCCTGGTTCACCTCGCGGGCGACCGCCCAGGCGTCCGCCACCGGGCCCACGTGCCTGAGCTTGTCGGGGTTGATCACCGAGCGGATTGCCTGGATCTGCCCGTCGAGTACGTCGAGCACCAAGGTAAAGAGCACCTTGTTGTCCCGAGCGCGGAAGATCGCGCCCGGCTGGCCGTTCACCTCGTGTGGCTCCACCGTCACGTCGATCCGGACGAGCCAGGGGAAGACCGAGGCAAGCACCCGGGCCACATTGTCGGCGCCGACGATGGCTCCTGGCCAACTGCGGGGCCTGGCCGCCGCCGTCGCCGACCAGCTGGACGTCAGCGGCGAGCAACTCCCGCAGGCCCTCGACGTCGCCTTCCCGGAGCGCGCCGAAGAACCGCGCCGCCAGTTTCTCCCGCTCCCGGCGGTCCGCCTCGAACCGGGGGCGCCCTGCGTCCATGTGGCGCCGCGCCCGCACCGCGAGCTGGCGGCACGCCGCCTCCGACCGTCCCACGGCCGACGCGACCTCAGGAAAGCCGAACCCGAACACCTCTCGCAGCACGAAGACCGCGCGCTCGAGCGGGCTGAGCCGCTCCAGCAGCAACAGGGCCGCCATCGACACCGAGTCGGCCAGCTCGGCCGAGCGCTCCGGGTCCTGGTAGGGGTCGGTGAGCAGCGGCTCGGGGAACCACTGTCCGACGTACTCCTCCCGCCGGACGCGGGCCGAGCGCAGCACGTCGATCGAGATCCGGGTCACCACGGCCGAGAGGAAGGCCTTGGCCGATCTGGGTTGCGCCGGGGAGGCCTGGTAGCGCAGCCAGGTTTCCTGGACCGCGTCCTCGGCCTCGCTCACGCTGCCGAGGATCCGGTAGGCGATCGCGAACAGCAGCGGCCGCAACTGCTCGAACTCTTCAGTCCGGGTCACGCCAGCTCTTCCTTGAAGCCCTGGCGCCATGAGGGGTAGCGCAGCTTCCAGCCGAGCTCCCGCTTGGCCTTGGCGTTGGAGAAGCCGCGTCCCTCGGTCATCATGATCACCACCATTTCCCCTGCTAGCAGCCGGGCCGGCCACTTGGGGATCCGTATCGGCCGCTTCGCGCCCGCGCACGCGGCCAGGTAAGGCAGCCACTGGCTGGCCGGGGCCGGTTCGTCGTCGACGATGTTGAACACGCCGGTCGCCTTCTGCTCCACGGCCAGGACGGTAGCGCTCGCCGCGTCGTCGAGATGCACCCAGGACATGTAGCCGGTGCCGCCTCCGACCAGCGGGAACTGCCGCTTGCGCACGAGCTCGACCCAGTCGTCGATGGCGCCCGGCCCGTACAAGCTGCCGTAGCGCAGGGCCGCGCCACCAGCCTTGACGACCACGTCCTCGAGGTGGCGGAGCGCCTCCGCCCCGTTGC
Organism: uncultured Actinomycetota bacterium; assembly: GCA_963739645.1. Lineage (GTDB taxonomy): Bacteria > Actinomycetota > Actinomycetes > Streptosporangiales > Streptosporangiaceae > JASHPR01. The sequence continues at coordinate 57,371 of CAVUBM010000079.1, read as the reverse complement.
GCGCGCTCGCCGGGCCCGGGTCCATCGGGTCCTCTTCGGTCTTCACCCATCCACCCTCGCGGATGCCGTTAAAGGCGCCAAAGCTCTGCGCGACGACATGGGATACGCCGGTCGCCTCAGCGGCCGCGAGCAGATGGTCGGTCCCCTCGGAGCGCAGCCGGATGGTGGTGGCGAAGAAGCGGTCGGGGTGCTTCAAATTGGGCTTTCCGGCATGCGCCGCGGAAAGAGCGGTCATCTGGTGCACGATCGCGTCCGGCCGGGCCGCAGCCACCGCCTCACCGACCGACACCGCATCCAGACCGTCCATCACGGCCCCGTCCGCGCCCAGCCGCTCCAGCAAGCCCAGCTTGCCCGGGCTCGTCGTCGTAGCCGTCACCTGGTGGCCCCGGGCCACCAGCTGCGGCACCAGCCGCCGCCCCACGGCCCCGGCCCCACCTGCCACGAACACCCGCACAACCATCACCGTCCTGATTTCCAAGAATTGGCTCTCAACCCCAAGACGAGACAGCCCCGGCCGTCTGTGACATGGGGACCGGTTTGGGCGATGTCGGCACACGGCCTCCGCAATGTCGCCGTCATCGACGCCATCAGGCGGAGCCTGGCCGAGAAACGGCCGGTCGAGTTGGCGCCCTGACCGGTGCTCGCCCGGGGCGGGCCAACCTAAGGTGGGCTGAGGTGCGGCACCGGCTCCTGCCCGGGCCGCCGGCGGCCGGCAGCGGCCGGGAGCGAGAAGGGGTGGCCGCGTGGCTGAGCTGAACACCGACGAGCAGGCGATCGTCGAACTGGTCCGCGAGTTCGTGAACCGCGAGGTCAAGCCCGTCGTGCGCGACCTCGAGCACGCCAACACCTACCCGGAGAAGCTCATCGGCCAGATGAAGGAACTCGGTGTCTTCGGCCTGGTCATCCCCGAGCCGTGGGGAGCCAGCGCGGTCAGCACGCCGTGCTTCGCGCTGATCACCGAGGAGCTGGCGCGAGGGTGGATGAGCCTGGCCGGCGCGATGGGCAGCCACACGGTCGTGGCCACACTGATCCGAGCCTTCGGCACATCCGAGCAGCAGCAGCGGTACCTGCCGCGGATGGCGACCGGCGAGCTGCGCGCCGCCATGGCGCTGACCGAGCCGGGCGGTGGGTCGGACCTGCAGAACATCAAGACCACCGCGCGCCGGGTGAAGGGGGATGGGGAGGCGGGTGGGGACTCGTACGTGATCAACGGGACCAAGACGTGGATTTCCAACGCGCGGCGCTCGGGGCTGATCGCGCTGCTGTGCAAGACCGATCCGGCGGCCCGGCCCGCGCACACGGGCATCAGCATCGCCCTGGTCGAGCCGGGCCCCGGCTTCGTGGTCTCCCGTGACCTGCCCAAGCTCGGCTACAAGGGCATCGAGAGCTGTGAGCTGAGCTTCGACAGCTTCCGCGTGCCAGGCACGGCCATGCTCGGCGAGCGGGAGGGCGAGGGGTTCGCGCAGATGATGCGCGGCCTGGAGATCGGGCGGATCCAGGTCGCCTCCCGGGCGCTCGGCGTGGGCCGGGCCGCGCTGGAGGACGCGCTGCGGTACGCGCAGGAGCGGGAGGCGTTCGGCAAGCCGATCTGGCAGCACCAGGCCATCGGCAACTACCTCGCCGACATGGTGACCAAGCTGACCGCGGCGCGCCAGCTGGTCCTGCACGCGGCCCGCTGCTACGACCGCGGCGAGCGCGCCGACATGGAGGCGGGCATGGCCAAGCTGTTCGCCTCGGAGGCCGCCATGCAGATCGCGCTGGATGCCGTCCGCATCCACGGCGGCTACGGGTACTCGACCGAGTTCGACGTCGAGCGCTACTTCAGGGACGCGCCGCTGATGATCGTCGGCGAGGGCACGAACGAGATCCAGCGCAACGTCATCGCCCGCCAGCTCGTCAAGCGGAACTCGGTCGCGCCGTGACCCGGCTCCCACGAGAACGGGAGGCCGTGTGGCTGGGATGAACCAGGGCGAGCGGGCGACCGCCGGCGAGCCAGCGCCGGGGCTCCCGCTGGACGGGATCACGGTCGTCGCGCTGGAGCAGGCCGTGGCGGCGCCGTTCGCCACCCGGCAGCTCGCCGACCTTGGCGCCCGGGTCATCAAGGTCGAGCGGCCGGGTGCCGGCGACTTCGCCCGCGGTTACGACCGGTCCGTGCTCGGCCAGGCCAGCTACTTCGTGTGGCTGAACCGGGGCAAGGAGTCGGTGGAGCTCGACGTCAAGAGCGAGGCCGGGCAGGCGGCGCTGGCCGCGCTGCTCGGCAGGGCCGACGTGTTCGTGCAGAACCTCGCGCCCGGCGCCGCCGGCCGGCTCGGGCTCGGCGCGGCCGACCTGCGCGCCCGCTACCCGCGGCTGATCTGCTGCTCGGTGTCCGGCTACGGGCCCGGTGGCCCGTACCAGGACAAGAAGGCGTACGACCTGCTGATCCAGTGCGAGGCTGGCCTGCTGTCCGTGACCGGCACCCCGGAGGAGCCGTGCAAGGCCGGCATCTCGGTCGCCGACATCGCCGCGGGCATGTACGCCTACAGCGGCGTGCTCACCGCGCTGTACGAGCGCGAGCGGACCGGCCACGGGTCCAGCTTTGACGTGGCCCTGCTCGACGCCCTCGGCGAGTGGATGAGCCAGCCGTTCTACTACTCGGTCTACGGCGGGCAGCCCGCCCGGCGGACCGGCGCCCAGCACGCGTCGATCTCCCCGTACGGCCCGTACGCGGCCGCCGGCGGCCAGGTGTTCCTGGGCCTGCAGAACGACCGCGAGTGGGCCGTGCTCTGCGAACGGGTGCTGGGCCGGCCCGACCTCGTCGGTGACGAGCGGTTCCGCACCAACCCCGACCGCGTGGCGCACGACGACGAGCTGACCCGCATCATCGAGACCGCGCTCGCCGCGCTGACCCCCGACGAGGTCGTGGCCCTCCTGGACGAGGCCGGGATCGCCAACGCCCGGCTGCGCACGCCGGCGGACTTCGCGGCGCACCCGCAGCTCGCCGCCAGGGACCGGTGGCGCGAGGTCGGCACGCCGGGCGGCCCGGTGCGGGCCCTGCTGCCGCCGGTGACGGTGCCCGGCCGGGAAGCCGCGATGGGCGCGGTCCCGGCGCTCGGCCAGCACACCGCCGCGGTGCTGGCCGAGCTCGGCGACGGCCCCTGCGCTACTCCGCAGGTATGACCGCAGGGTAGCTCCCGGGCGTGACGACACGCGCCGCCCCACCCGGCAGACTGGCGGCAGTGACTGATCTCGGCCGCCGGGCCTCTCCCGGCACCGCCACCGGCGTCACCGCCCGCCGCCGGCGGGCCCTGGCGCGGGCGCGGCTGGATTTCTGGCTCGACGCCGTGATCCTCGTGGGCTACACGCTGGCCTACAGTTTCGGGTTCACCGGGCTGGTCGTCCACGAGTGGCTGGGCCTCGCACTCGGGCTGGTCCTGCTCGTGCACCTCACCCTGCACTGGGACTGGGTGGTCCGCACCACCCGCAGGCTGGTCACCCGCCGGGGCCGGGACCGGGTCATCTGGCTGGTCAACCTGGCCCTGCTGGCCGCCATGACCCTGTGCGTGGCGTCCGGGATCGTGATCTCCCGGGTGGCGATGCCGACCCTGGGGATCCTCACCATCAGCACCCCGTTCTGGGACCGGCTGCACATCATCACCGCCGAGGTGACGCTGGGCCTGGTCCCGGTGCACGTCGCGCTGCGGTGGCGGTGGATCGTTTCCGTCGCGCGCCACCTCGTCACCCGCCGCCCGAGGCGGCGTTCCCGGTGAGGTTCGCCCGGCACCTTGCGGCGGCGCTGCTGGCCGTGGCCGTGGTCGTGGCTCTCGGCGTGGCCTGGGAGCACAGCAGCGCGGCCCGGGTGATCGCGCCGCCCTTCCCGGTCGGCCCCGGCGGGCCCGGCCCCGGGTTCCGCCGGATCGAGAAGACGCCGCCAGGCCAGGGCAGCCACGGCAATGTCCAGGTCATCCGGGTGGCCCAGCCCGAGAACGGCGGGCTGAATCTATCCGACCTGCCGAACCTGACCAGGACCGCGGAGATCGAGGCCGCGATCATCGCGGTGGTGGTGGCGCTCAGCCTGGTCCGGCGCCGCCGGCGCCGGGCCCGCGCCCGGGCCGGGCTGCGCACGGCCGGACAGACCGCCGCGGCCGGGCCGCCGCGGCCGGGACCCGAACCCGCGGACTAACTAGCCGGCTCCAGGATGATGACCGGGATCTGCCGGATGGTCTTGGTCTTCTGCTCGTACTCGGCGAACCCCGGGTAGGCGGCCTTCTGCGCGGTCCAGATCGTCTCCCGCTCGCTGCCCTCGGCCACCCGGGCCTTGAGCTCGACGGTCTGGCTGCCGATCTCGGCGCTCACCTGCGGATGGGCCAGCAGGTTGTGGTACCAGTCCGGGTTGTCCGGCGCGCCGGCCTTGGTGGCGAACACGGCGTAGCCGCCGGGCACCGACTGGTACATCACCGGGTTCACGCGCTGCTGGCCGGTCCTGGCCCCGACGGTGTGCAGGAGCAGCACCGGGGAGCCCTCGAACGGGCCGCCCACCTTTCCCGCGTTGGCCCGGAACTCTTCGATGATCTTGCTATTCCAGTCAGGCATCTGAGGCATCCTCCTGCCACCTCAAGACGCGAGGCCGACGGTTCATTCCCCGCGGCCGGCGGCGCCAGCGCGCCGTGCCGCCACGGCATGCGGCTGGCGTCGCGGCGCCGACGCGGCATGCCGTGTGGCCTCTGTTAACTCCAGAGGGTTACGGTACAGGTGGGGTGTGGCCCGCCCCGGTTTCCCAGGGGCGGGCCCGCTTGGCCCGGCAGCGTCAGCTGCGCGGGCGGAGGTGCAGGATGACCACCTCGTCGGTGCCGGATCCCGCGTTGTTGTTCGTGCCCGACGGCTGCCCGGTCTCGTACGGATTCTGCTGGGTCGGCCAGCCGACGAAGTGCTGCGAGTTGTACTCGAACCACTCCGACGCCGTGGTGATCGGGATCACCGGCAGGTTGTCGGCGACGTAGCTCTCGATCGGCACCAGATCCGCGGTCTGCTGTGTCGACCGTGGAGTCACCGGCCAGCTTGGCCAGGGCGGCGTCGATGTCGGGGCTCTTCAGCCGCTCGTAGTCGCCGGTGGCACTGTTGCCGATGGCGAGCGAGCTGTCCAGCCAGTTGTCGTACAGGTTGTACGGCGTCAGGCCGTTGTTCGACCAGTGCTCGCTGATCGAGAAGTCGCCCGCTGGCGATGGCGGCGTTCCAGGCGTTCACGGTCAGGCCCTGGAACGTCGCGTCGATCCCGGCGCTCTTCAGCTCCTGGGCCACGATCGACGCCGACCTCGGCGTAGTCGGTGTACGCGGACGGGCTGATCAGCGTGACCGACACGGTCTTGCCGCCCTTCTGGAAGAAGCCGTTGGAGCCCTTGCGTGAAGCCCGCCTTCGTCAGGACGGCCTGGCGCCGCTGCCGCGTCGTCGGTGGCCTTGACGGTCTTCGACGCGACCGGCCCGCTCCAGGCGGAGAACGTCGGCAGCGTGATGCCGGTGGCGTTCAGCACCGGGTTCTCCAGCCCGGCCTCGCCCTCGGTGGCGAGCACGTTGCGGTTCGACCGCCAGGCTGATCGCCTGCCGGACGGCCAGCTGGTTGGTCGGCCACTTGTTCAGGTTCGGCATCAGGGCGTTGGTGCTGCCCGGCGCCTCCCAGAAGTGGTGGTAGGCGGGCGCCTTGGTCACGAACTGCTTCTGCAGCCCGGGGATGAAGTTGCCCGTCCAGTCGATCTGCCCGGAGAACAGCGCGTTCAGCGCCCCGGTGTTCGAGGTGTAGACCGGGAAGTAGACGTTCTGGACCTTGACCTGGGACACCTGCCAGTAGTTCGGGTTCTTGGTCAGCGTGAAGCCCTGCGGCGTGAAGCTCTTCAGCATGTAGGGCCCGGTGCCGACCGGCGTCGCGTCGGTGAACGTGGCCGGGTTGCCGGCCTTGCCCCAGACCGCCTTGGGCAGGATCGGCACGCCGGCGACCTGCTGGAGGTTGGTGTACTGCGGGGTCGGGAACGTGAGCGTGACCGTGTTGCCCGAGGCGCTCACGCTGGAGATCTTCAGCCCGCCCAGGTTGATCGCCGTGTTCTTCTGCACCAGGTCGTAGGTGAACACCACGTCGGCCGGCGTCATCGCGGTGCCGTTGTTCCACTTCACGCCGGACCGGATCGTGAAGCGTGATCGACTTGCCGCCGTCGGCCCACTTGTAGGACGTGGCCAGCCAGTTGTAGTACTTCGGCGGCGCGGCCAGGTCGAACTGGAGCAGCGGCTCGTAGATCAGCCCGGTGGCGCCCATGCCCTGCGGGGCCACCGTGGGCACGAACGGGTTGAAGTCCTGGGTGATCGCGCTCTCCGGGGAGCTCTCCATGACCAGCGTGCTCGACGCGCCCGCCGCGCCGCCCGATGAGCTCGTCGAGCCCGAGCCCGACGAGCAGGCGCCGAGCCCGGCCGCGAGCAGGCCGGTCACCGCGACCGCGATGAGCCTGCTCGATCTCAGATGCGTTGTTGCCATCTCAGCCTTCCTGTGCTTCGAGGGATGGATATCCCGGCTGGTATCTGCCGTGGCTAGCGTGCTGGCGTCCTCACCTCCTTCTGGTCGGGCGTAAACGTCAGGTGCGGCGACGTCGAGCCGCCAGCACGCGGCCGCCCGGGCCGCAGAGATCTGCAGCAGCGCGGGGTCCTCGCGGCGGCACCGGTCGTCCGCGAACGGGCACCTGGGGCTGAACGGGCAGGCGCCGTCGGGCGGCGGGCCGACCGGGCCAGGGCCGCCCGGCCCGGTTCGCGCCGTTCCGCAGCGCCGTGCCGAGGTTGTCCGGGTCGGGTGCCGAGCTGACCAGGAGCTGGGTGTAGGGATGGGCCGGCCGCTGGGTCACGTCCTCGGCGGGCCCGCGCTCGACGATCTGCCCCGCGTACATGACCAGCACCTCGTCGGCGAAGTACCGGGCCGACGCGATGTCGTGGGTGATGTAGAGCAGCGCCAGCTGGAACCGCTGGCGCAGGTCGTCCAGGAGGGCCAGCATCTCCAGCCGGATGGACACGTCCAGCATGGACACCGGCTCGTCGGCCAGCAGCACGCTGGGCTGGGCGGCCAGCGCCCGGGCGAACGAGACCCGCTGCCGCTGCCCGCCCGACAGCTCGTGCGGGTACTTGGCCAGGAAGTCCTCGGCGGGCGTGAGGCGCACCTGCTCCATCAGGGCCGCTGCCTCCTGCCCGACCTCGCGGGCGGACAGCGAGCGGCGGTGCAGCCGCAGCGGGCGCTCGATGTGGTAGCGCACGGTGTGCGCGGGGTTCAGCGAGGCGAACGGGTCCTGGAAGACGAGCTGGACCTCGCTCTTGTACCGGCGGAACGCCCGGTGGCCGGACAGCTCCACCGGCCGGCCGTTGAGCAGGATCGTCCCGGCCGACGGCCGCTCCTGCCCGGCCAGCAGCCGGGCCACCGTGGACTTGCCGGATCCGCTCTCACCGACCAGCGCGACCACGGTGCCGCGGTAGAGGCTGAGGGAGACGTCGCGGACCGCGTGCAGGATCTGGTGGCGGGCCAGCCGGAAGTCCCTGCCCAGAGACACTGCTTCCATTACGCGATCGCCGCGTACCAGGCCGGATGCGTAACGGCCGGTGTCCCCGCGGAGTGCTCTTCCCCGGCCGGCTGCGGGCGGCGGTCCTGTTCCCTGGTCACGGAGACAGCTCCTCCGCGCTCGGCCGGCGGCCACCGGCGAGACGGCGGGCCTCACCGGGCCCGGGCGCCCCGTCGGGCAGAACGAACGGACAGGCCGTTACGTGCCAGGGATCAGGGGACGAGGCGACGGGCTCGAGGCGCATCTCGATGCTGGCGCAGGCCTCGGTGCCCTCGGTGCAGCGGGGCAGGAACGGGCAGCCGGGCGGCGGGTGGCGCAGGTCGGGTGGCGAGCCGGGAATGCCGGTCAGGTCCCGGCGCGCGCCGCGCAGGGACGGGAACGAGCGCAGCAGGCGCTTGGTGTAGGGGTGCGCCGGCTCGTGCTGGATCTCGCCCGCGGTGCCGACCTCCAGGAACTGGCCGGCGTACATCACCGCGATCCGGTCGGCGAGCTCGAGGAGCAGGGACAGGTCGTGGGTGATGAACAGGATCGCGAACCCGAGCCGGTCCTTCAGCTCGAGGATCTGGCCGAGGATCTCGCGCTGGACGACGACGTCGAGCGCGGTGGTCGGCTCGTCCATGATCACGACCTCGGGGTCGGTGGCCAGGGCCATGGCGATCATCACCCGCTGGCGCATGCCGCCGGAGAGCTCGTGCGGGTAGGCCCGCAGGCGCGAGCGCGGGATGCCGACCATGTCCAGCAGCGCGCCGGCCTTCTCGGTGGCCTCGCCCGTGGAGAGGCGCAGGTGCGCGCGGATGACGTCGAGGAGCTGGTCACGCACCCTGAGCATCGGGTTGAGCGCGTTCATCGCGCTCTGGAACACGATCGCGATTTCCCGCCAGCGCAGGCTCATCAGCTGGTCGGGGCTGAGCTGCAGGATGTCGGCGGGCGCGGCCATCCGGCGGCCCTGGTAGCGGACGCTGCCGCCGGTGATCAGCGCGGGCGGGCGGAGCAGGCGGCAGGCGCCGTAGGCGAGCGTGGACTTGCCGGACCCGCTCTCGCCCACCAGCCCGACGACCTCGCCCGCGTGCAGGTCGAGGCTCACCCCGTCCACGGCCCGCACGTCGTCGCCGGTGGTGCCGTAGACGACCGACAGGTCGCGGATCGCCAGCACCGGGTCCGCGGCGCTCATCGCGGGTCACCGCCCTGGGCCGGCGCCCGGTCGTCCAGGAGCGAGCTACGGGAGAACGAGTGCACGAAGCCGGCCAGCCCGCTGCGGCGCGGCGGGAGTGCCTGCAGCACCGGCGTCGGGTCGGTGGAGCGCACCCGGCGCCCGCCGACCCGGGTGGCCTGGGCCGCGTCGCGCAGCCGCGGGTTGCCGAGCTCGTCGATGCCGGTGTTCAGCAGCACCAGAGCGGTGCCCATCAGCGCCACGGCCAGGCCGGGCGGCGCGAACCACCACCACGCCCCGAGCTGCAGCGCCTGCTGGCTCTGGGCCCAGTAGAGCATGGTGCCGAGGCTCCAGGTGGACAGGTTGGACAGGCCGATGAACGCGAGCGCGACCGAGGCCCCGATCGCGTAGAGCACCGTGTTCACGAAGTTCGCCGCGATCAGGCTGACCTCGTTCGGGATGATCTCGAACGCGATGATCCGCCAGGTGCTCTCGCCGGTCTCGCGGGCGGCGGCGATGAAGTCGCGGCCGCGGATGGCCAGGGTCTGGGCCCGGATCACCCGCGCCCCCCAGGGCCAGCCGAGCCCGCTGAGCACGAGGATGGTCGCGGTCTGCCCGGTCCGCGGCAGGTAGCCGAGCAGGATGATCAGGAGCGGCAGCGCGGGGATGACCAGGAACACGTTGGTGATCAGGGACAGCACCTCGTCCCACAGGCCGCCGAGGACCGCAGCGGACACGCCGACGATGACCGACAGCGCGGTGGCGATCACGCCCACCAGCAGCGCGAGCTCGAGCGTCATCCGGATCCCGACCAGGAGCTGCGACAGCACGTCCTGGCCGCTCTGCGTGGTGCCGAGCAGGTGCGCGGCGTCGGGCCCGTGCAGGGACAGGCTGAACGCGGGGTTCTGGTACGAGGGGTCGTAGGGCGTGACCAGCGGCCCGATGATCGCGGTCAGCACGAACAGCCCGAGCAGGACCGCGCCCGCCTTGGCCTTCAGCGGCAGCCGCCGCCACCGGCCCAGCTGGCGGCGGCGGCGCGGCCGGCGCGGTGGGGTCGGTGGTAACCGGCAGCGTGGCGGTCACCGGGCGGCCCCCGTGGCCCGGACGCGCGGATCGACGGCCACGATGACCAGGTCGATGATGAGGTTGGCCAGCAGGACCGCGAAGGTGATCACCAGGAAGATGGCCTGCATCAGCGGGAAGTCGTTGGACGTGACCGCGTTGAGCAGCAGCAGCCCGATGCCCGGGTAGGAGAAGACGATCTCCATGATGATGGCGCCGGACACCACGAAGCCGAGGGCGAGGCCGAAGCCCTGCAGCTGGGGCAGGAGCGCGTTGCGCGCCGCGTAGCTGAGCACCACCCGGTGGGTGGGCAGGCCCTTGGCCTGCGCGGCCAGCACGTAGTCCTCACCGATCGTGGTGATCATCACGTTGCGCATCTGCAGCATCCAGCCCGCCAGCGACGTCAGCACGATCGTGAAGGCGGGCAGCAGCGAGTGGTACAGCGCGCTGCTCACGAAGGCCCAGTGCCAGCCCGGTATCAGGCCGCCCGCGTAGCCCTGGCCCAGCGGGAACAGGTGGATGGTGACGGCGAGCAGGGTGAGCAGGACGAGCGCCAGGAAGAAGTACGGGATGGCCTGCAGGAACATCAGCCCGGGCAGCACCCGGTCGGCCCAGCCCCCGTGCCGCCAGCCGGCCAGGATGCCCAGCGCGGTGCCGACAAAGAACGCGATCACGGTCGCGGTGCCGACCAGGGCTAAGGTCCAGGGGATCGTCTCGCCCAGCAGGGTGGACACCTTGGCCGGGTACTCGGCGACGTCGGTGCCGAAGTTGAGGTGGGCCACGTCGTCGAGATAGGCCACGTACTGGTCCCACAGCGAGCCGGGGTGGCCGACACCGAGCATGGCCTGCAGCGCCCGGTACGCGGACGGCTGCAGGTTGGGGAACTTCGACATGATCGACTCGACGGCGTTCCCCGGCATGGCCCGCGGGATGAAGAAGTTCACGGTCAGCGCCACCCACGCGGCCACCACGTAGAAGGCCAGGCGGCGGAGGATGAACGGCATCACCGGCTCCTAGCTGTGCGCGGACGGGCGGGCGGGACGGGGCTTCAGGGGCGCGGCGATCCAGGCGTCGGGACCATGAGCGGTGAGCGGCTCGACCGGGCTGCGGGCCGCCGCGCCCGGCGGGCAGCCGCAGCTCCGGCGCAGCACCAGCTCGGTCGGCAGCAGCTCCACCCGGGGCGGCAGGTCCGGGCGGGCGATGCGGTCGAGCAGCCGGGCGCACGACCGCTCGCCGAGCAGGCGCATAGGCTGGTGGACCGTGGTGAGCGTCGGGTCGATGATGCCCCCGAGGAAGATGTCATCGAAGCCGACCACGGCCAGGTCCTCGGGGACCCGGACGCCGGCCCGGCCGAACGCCTGCAGCACGCCGATGGCCATCTGGTCGTTGGCGCAGACCACCGCGTCAGGGAGCGCGCCGCCGAGGCTGGCCAGCAGCTGCGCTCCGGCATCCTCGCCGCTCTGCACGCTGAAGCGCCCGTTGAAGGAGCCCATGAGCTGGCTGCCCGGATGAGCCTGCAGCACGTCCCGCAGCGCGAGCCGCCGCTCCTTCGCGTCGGGAGCGGTGGGCGGCCCGTCGACGTGGTACAGCCGCCGCTTGCCGTGGTCTTCGACCAGGTGGCTCACCAGCGCGGCCGCTCCCGCGCGGTTGTCGGCGGTGACCACGTCGGCCGCGCGCTCCTCCGGGTCGCCGGCCACGACCACGACCGGCATCCGGCGGGCCAGCCGGGCCACGACCGCCGAGGGAACAATGCCCTCCCCGATCAGCAGGCCGTCGACCTTGCCCGACAGCGCCAGCAGCCGGGGGATGTCGAGGTCGTTGGCCTCCCGGAGATAGGTGATCAGCAGCGACCAGTTGCGGTCGCGGATGCGCCCCTCCACGCCGCGGAGCACCTCGTCGTAGAACAGCAGGCTCGTGCTCTCGATGTCGTACTGCCGCGGGGCCAGGCCGACGTGCTCGACGCAGACCAGCCCGATCACGTTCTTGTACCGCCGGGACAGGCTCTGGGCCGCGTCGTTGGGCACGTAGCCCAGCTGCTCGATGACCCGCAGCACCCGCTGCCTGGTGCTGTCGCGCACCTTGTCCTGGCCGTGCACCACCCGGGACACGGTCGCCGTGGACACGTCGGCCACGCGGGCCACGTCATACAGGGTGACGCTGTGCTGGCCCGGGGGGGACGACCCCCCAGGACCCCCCCGCGTCCCCCCGCCCGCCTCCCCTGCCCCCTTCATGGCCGGCCTCCGGCCGGCCGTCGCGGCTGGGCCAGCCTCCGGCCGGCCGTCGCGGCCGGCCCTGGCTGCGCCGGGCTGGCCCGGGGGAACGACCCCCTGCAGGCGGTCCTGCGGGGGTGCTGGCGGGTCGGTCTGGCTCATGCCGGACCCGCACGCCAGCCACGGTTCAGTGGTGCCATGGCGCCCATCTCCGTGAGGGGCTGAAGGTGCCAAATCCGTGATCTAACCGCTTACATCGGCTGATCTAAGCGCTTACACTAAGACTCGCCGCAGATGCCGTCAAGGCCCTCAGCGGCACGCACCGCGGAGGCCCGTCGCGCAAGGAGAGCCTGATGACGACCCCAGGAACCAGTCCCAACGGCGCCCTGTCCTTCCCGCCGGGCTTCGCCTGGGGCGCGGCCACGGCGGCCTACCAGATCGAGGGGGCCGCGAGGGCCGACGGCCGCACCCCATCGATCTGGGACAGCTTCAGCCGTCTGCCGGGGAAGGTCTCCCGGGGCGACACCGGTGACATCGCCTGCGATTCCTACCACCGGTACCGGGAGGACGTGGCCCTGATGGCGTCGCTCGGGCTGAACTCCTACCGGTTCTCGGTCTCGTGGCCGCGGGTCCAGCCCGGCGGCACGGGGGCGGTGAACCAGAAGGGGCTTGACTACTACCGGGCCCTGCTCGACGAGCTGGCCAGCCACGGCATCGCGCCCACGATCACGCTCTACCACTGGGACCTGCCGCAGGAGCTCCAGGACGCGGGCGGCTGGGCGGTACGGAGCACGGCCCAGCGCTTTGCCGACTACGCCACGATCGTGGCCGGGGCCCTCGGTGGCCAGGCTGCGCGCTGGATAACGCTGAATGAGCCGCAGGTGGTCGCGAACCATGGCTACCGCACCGGCGTGCACGCCCCCGGGTTGCGCGATCCCGAGGCCGCCCGCGCGGCCACCCATCATCTGCTGGTGGGCCACGGGCTGGCGGCCCAGGCCCTGCGCAGCGTGCTGCCCGCCGGCACCCCGGTCGGCATCACCCTGGACCTGCACCCGGTGCTGGTGCCGGACGGGACCCACTCCGACGCCGTCGAGCAGGCCCGGCTGGCCACGGACGCCGAGCTGAACGGCCTCTACCTGGACCCGCTGCTGCACGGCCGGTACCCGAGCCTGGCCCGGGAGGTGCTCCTGCCGCCCGAGCCGCTGGTGGCCGACGACGACCTGGAAACGATCAGCCAGCCCATCGACTTCCTCGGGGTCAACTACTACTCTCCGGTCTACCTGCGCGCGGGCAGCGGCGACGACCTGCGGCGCGGCGAGGAGCCGGCCCGCTGCGAGCTGCCCGGCGTGGTCGAGTACCGCCCGGCCGGGCGGCCCCGGACCCCGATGGGCTGGGTCGTCGATCCCGACGGGCTCTACGACCTGCTGCTGCGCCTCTCAGCGGACGCGCCCGGGCTGCCGCTGTACATCACCGAGAACGGCTGCGCCGCCGAGGACTACATCAGCCCGGAGGGAGCGGTGAACGACGTGGAGCGGATCAGGTACCTGCACCAGCACCTGGAGGCCGCGGCGCGCGCCGCCAGGGACGGGGCCCGGCTGGCCGGCGACTTCGTCTGGTCCCTCCTGGACAACTTCGAGTGGGGCTGGGGCTACCAGCGGCGATTCGGCATCGTGTTCGTCGACTACGAGACCCAGCGCCGCATACCCAAGTCGAGCGCCAGCTTCTACTCCCAGGTGGTGCGCGCGAACGCGGTGCCGTCGCTGGCGGCCAGCGGGCCGGCCTGACCCGGCCCGGCTGGCTCACCGGGACGGCCGGGCCGTCAGCCGGTCAGCGGTGTTCTTCGGGCGCACGACGCAGAACTCGTTGCCTTCCGGGTCGGCCAGGACCGTCCAGGATTCGGTGCCGGCCTGGCCGATGTCGACCCGGACCGCGCCGAGCGCGAGCAGGCGCTCGATCTCCGCCTCGCGGTCGTCAGCGCTGGTGGTCAGGTCGAGGTGGACCCGGTTTTTTACGGCCTTTACGCCAGTCACCGGCATGAAGCAGATGCCCACGGGCGCGGCCTCGTCGGGGCCGATGACGATCTCGCGCTCCCGCTCGGACAGGATTCTCCAGCCGAGCGCCTGCGTCCAGAACCGGGCCAGGCGGGGCAGATCATGCGTGTCGATGACCACGTGGTGAAGTCGCACAGGCATGCCGTAAGTATGCGCATATTGTGCAGTCATGAGTGCCACAGATGAGGTGCAGTCCGGCGTGGTCCCGCAGGCGGGAGGCACGATCCTGGACGCGATCGGCAATACGCCGCTGATCATGGTGGACGGGATCTGGGTCAAGCTGGAATACCTGAACCCGTCCGGGTCCATCAAGGCGCGGATCGCCAAGTACATGATCGAGCGCGCGGAGCGCGAAGGGCTGCTGCGTCCCGGTGACACGATCGTGGAAGCCAGCAGTGGCAACACCGGGAACGCGATGAGCATGGTCGCCGCGGTCAAGGGCTACAAGATGCTCGTGGTCATGCCGGACGGCATGAGCCAGGAGCGGCTGGCCATCTCCCGGGCCTTCGGCGCCCAGGTGATGACGCTCGGCGACTTCCACGTCAACGACGCGCTGGCCAAGGCCAGGGAACTCGGCGACGAGCCGGGGTACTTCGCGCCGCAGCAGTTCGACTCGGAGTGGAACGTCGAGGAGAACCGCACCTGGCTCGGCCCGGAGACCCTGGGCCAGCTGCCGGACGGCGTGGTCCCCGACGCCGTGGTCGGCGGGGTCGGCACCGGCGGCACGATCGTGGGCGTGGGTCAGTGTTTCCGCGAGCACAACCCGGCCTGCCGGGTGGTGGCCGTCGAGCCCAACGAGTCATGCATCCTGATGTGCGGCGAGGTCGGCAAGCATCTCATCGAGGGGATCTCCGACGGCTTCGTGCCCGGCATCTTCGCCCGGCACCGGGACATGATCGACGAGATCGCCGCGGTGGACAGCGAGCTGGCGATCAGCGAGATGCGCCGCATGGCCCGCGAGTTCGGGCTGTTCGTCGGGCCGAGTTCCGGCGCGCACCTGGTCGCCGCGCGCGAGCTGCGGGCACGGGAGCCGGGCCTGCGCACGATCGTCACGTTCTTCTGCGACGAGGGCGAGAAGTACATCAACGACTACTTCCTGGACGCCTGACCGGCCGCCGCGTCCGGGCCGAGCCGCCCGTCCTCCAGCGTCAGCACCTCGTCGGCGAGGTCGACGAGCCCGGCGTCGTGGGTGGCGACCAGCGCGGTGATGCCCTCGGACCGCACCACGGCGCGGAGCAGCCGCATGATCTGCAGCCCGGTCTCCGAGTCCAGCTGTCCGGTGGGCTCGTCGGCGATCAGCAGCGCTGGCCGCCGGCCAGCGCCCGGGCGATGGCCACCCTTTGCTGCTCGCCGCCGGACAGCTCGTTCGGGCGCTGGTTCGCGCGCTCGGCCAGGCCGACGACGCTGAGCAGCATCCGGACCCGCTCGTCGCGGGACTGCGGCTCGGTCCCGGTGATGCGCAGCGGGATGCCGACGTTCTCCGCCGCGGACAGCGTCGGGATGAGGCCGAACGACTGGAAGATGAACGCGACGACCGACCGCCGCAGCCGCAGCCGCTCGCGCTCGGCCATCGCGGTGACGTCGTAGCCCGGCGACCAGGACCGTGCCCTGGGTCGGGTCGTCCAGGCCACCGACGATGTTGAGCAGCGTGGTCTTGCCGCTGCCGGACCGGCCGCGCACCGCCACGACCTGACCCGTGCCCACGGTGAACGAGACCCCGCGCAGCGCGTGCACCGCGGTGTCCCCGTGGCCGAAGGTGCGCGTCACGTCGCGCACCTCGACCAGGGGAGCGGCGGGACGGCACCGCCGCAGGAACGCCGGCCGCCTCAGCCCTCCCCCGCGGTCGGCCGGTCCGGCCACACGGCGATGTGGTCGGGTTCCTCCTCCAGCCGGACCCGGTCCCGCATGCCGAGCCGGCCGACCATCTCGCGGGGCAGCTGCACCCGGCCGGCCCGGTCGAGCACCGCGTACTCCACCGCGACCTGCCCGGCATCGCCGCGGTCGTCCAGCGCGTCGTGGCGCAGCGTCTCCGAGCTGGTCCGGCCGTCGCGGATCGCGACCGTGCGCCGGACCTGCTCGGACACCGCCGGGTCATGCGTCACCACGAGCACGGTCGCGCCGAGTTCGGTGTTGGCCGTCTCCAGCGCGGCGAAGACGTCGTGGCGTGCTGGCGGTGTCCAGCTCGCCCGTGGGCTCGTCGGCGAGCAGCAGCCGCGGCCCGTTCGCCAGCGCGGTGGCGATCGCCGTGCGCTGCTGCTCGCCGCCGGACATGCGTTCCGGGACCCGGCCGGCGCAGCCGGCCACCCCGAGCGCGCCGAGCAGCTCATCCGCCCGCTGCTCGCGGTCCCGGCGGCCCGTGCCGCTCAGGCGCATCGGCAGCAGCACGTTCTGCCGCCCGGTCAGGTACGGCAGCAGGTTGCGGGCGGTCTGCTGCCAGATGAACCCGACCACGCTGCGGCGGTAGGCAAGCCGCTCCCGGCCGGTCATCGCGCCGAGATCATGGCCGGCCACCCGCACCGCGCCCGCCGTGGGCGTGTCCAGCCCGGCGAGGATGTTCATGAGGGTGGACTTGCCGCTGCCCGAGGCCCCGATGATCGCGGTCAGCTCCCCCGCGGCGACCAGCAGGTCGAGCCCTTGCAGGGCCTGAACCTCGATCCCGTCCCCGGCGTAGATGCGGACCACCCGGTCACAGACGACCAGCGCGCCCTCGCCGTACACGGTCCGGTCACGCCGCCGCTCCGCGTCGAGCTCGGCGATCCCGGCCGGGTCCCGGGCGGCCGTGCCGCCCGCCGCCTGGCTTGTCATCCGCGGCACCTCCCCTTCGTCTCAGTCACCCACCCGCAGCGCCCGGGTCACCCCGCGCCGCCCGGCGATCACGAACTGGGCGGCCAGGACACCCCCGGCCAGCAGCACCAGGCCCGCGGCGCAGGCCGCCAGCGGCAGCGGCTCGATCCGCACCGGAACGCCGGCGCCGGAGCCGGTGAGCGCCGACAGGCTGATCGACGGCGCGATCAGCGGGCCCAGCGCCCACGCGCTGGCCACACCGCCCGCGGTCGCGGCGAGCACCAGCGGCAGCGTCTCCAGCAGCACCAGCCGCCGGGCCTGGCCCCGGCCGAGCCCCATGGTGGCTAGCCGCGCCAGCGTCATGTCCCGGGACGGCGCGCTCATGAGCAGCGAGATCAGCACGATCAGCGCGCTGAACACGGCGGCCGCCGCGGCGCTCTCGGCAATCGCGTTGTGCGCGGCGTCCGGCAGCGGGGCGCTGGCCAGCGCGGCGAGGACGTCGCTGCGCAGCATGACCGGCGCACCGGGCAGCGCCCGCCGGACCGCGGCCGTCAGCGCGCGGCCGTCGACGTGCCCGGCCATGAGCATGACCGAGGGCCGCGGCTGGCCGGTACCCAGCGCCCAGGCGGGCAGAACGACCAGCGAACCTGACCCGGCCCCGGGAACGCGGCGTACCGGCCCGGCCAGCCGGACCGTGAGCGTCCTGGTCCCGATCTGCAGCGCCACGGTGTGGCCCGGCAGCACCCCGGCCACGGTCGCGGTGGCCAGGACCGGCACCGGGCCGGAGCCCGCGGCGGGCCGGGCGAGGGCAGAGGCCGTGAAGGCAGGCCCGGGCGTGTCCGCCACGAGCGCCGCGTAGCGGGACGGGTCCAGCACCGCGACGGTCACCCGCGGGCCGGGGCGCAGCGCCCCGGGGATGACGGCCACGGTCGCGGTGCGCACCGGGCCGGCCGCCGCCGCGATGTCGCGCGCGGCCCGCGGGGTGAGCGGCCGGGGCGAGGCTGAGGCCTGGATCACGGCGTCGGCCCCGACTTCGCGCCAGGACTGGGCGACCTGGCCGCGGTGCACGGCGTCGCCGAGCATGGTGCCGAACGCGACCACGGCCAGCGCCAGGACCAGCGCGAACACCGGCACCACGGCGCTCGCCGAGGTCCGTGCGGCGCGGGCCAGCCCGACCAGCGCGCTGACCCCGGGACGGCTCCTGGCCAGCCGCAGCCCCAGCCGCAGCACGACCGGGTAGCCGCGCACGACCACGATCGCGGCCAGGATCGCCACCAGCACCGGCGCCGCGCTCGAATACGCATTCACGCTGCCCGCGGCCAGGCCCTGCCGCCGGAGCACGATGATCCCGCCAGCCGCCACCGCGGCCAGCGCCACCTCGGCCACCAGGCGCCGGGCGGGCGCACCCCGCCGCGGACCGGTGCCCCGGGCCTGGCGCCGGCCGGCGCCGCGCTGCAGGCCGACGGCGATGACCGGCAGCCCGGCCAGCGCCGCGGCGAGGGTGCACCCGGCGAGCCACCAGGCGGCGGGAGCCGCGCTGCCCGGCGTCACCAGGATGCCGAGCAGCCCGCCGGCCACGGCCGCAGGCAGCGCGAGCAGGGCGGCGGCCGCCAGCGCCAGCGCGGCCATCTGCCGCAGGGACGCGCCGCGCGCCCGCAGCAGCGCGAACTCGGCGCGGCGCCGGGCCGCGACCAGGCCGCCGCCGAGCAGGACGGTCACGATCCCGATGACGGCCAGGCTCACGAACAGCAGGCTGAGTACGCTGCCGGTGGCGTGGTCCTCGGCGGAGAAGGCGGCGAGGACCCCCAGCAGTCCGGAGCTGAGCAGGACATCGGTCGGGACCTTGTTGGTGCTGGTGATCAGGGTGCCGGCGGTGCTGACCGCGGCGCTCAGCCGGGCGGCCATGACCGGGGCCTCGCCCGCGGTGAGGCGCGCCGTGGACAGCGGAACCGCCCAGGACACCTGAAGCGACCCGGCCGGGACGCTGGTCTGCAGCAGCGGGACCTCGGCCGGGCCGATGAAGGCGGCGCCGATCCAGTACCTCGTCAGCGCCGGCAGCGGGCTCGTCTCCTCCTCCGGCGTCGCGACGATGGAGTCGGCGGTCCAGAAGGCGGATTCCGGCGCGGCGGGCCGGATGATGCCGGTGACCACCAGGATGATGCCCGGTCCGTAGCTGAGCTGCGAGCCCGGCCTGAGTCCGAACCTGGCCGCGGTGGCCGGGGTGACCGCCACCTGCAGGACAATCCGGCCGTTGAACGCCGGGCCGAGGACCGGGAGCCGCCCCGAGATCAGGCGGCTGTAACGGGCCAGCTGGTCGCGGTAAACGATCTTCAGGCGCGGCGGGACCCCACTAGGCGCGGCTCGCGGCGCCGCGCCGCTGACCACGGCGTAGCCGGAGGTCAGGCCGACCCACGCCGAGGACGCCACGGCCGGGAGCCCCTGCCGGGCCAGGTTGCCGGTGAGCTCGCCGGGAGACGCGGCGAGCTGGGCCGCGCCAAACGGGCGGCCGAGGAATCCGACGTCGAAGGTCTGGTAGGCGAGGCTGCCGAGGACCGCCGTGGACGCGGCCGGCTGCCTGGCGACGGTCCGCCGCAGCGCGTCGGTCCGCAGGCCCTGGCTGGCGCGGGGGATGGCCAGGGAGATGAACACGGTGCCGAGGACGAGCAGGGCCAGCCCGACGCTGGCCGCGGCTCCGGTGCCGCAGGCCACGGTCCAGAGCTGGCGCGGCATGGCCCGCCCGGCCGGGCCGCCGGGCGGCGGCGCCGTGGTCACGACGCCTCCGCGGCACGCAACTCCGCCGCCGGGTCGGGCCGCCGGAGAATGCTCGCCGCGGCGGCCAGGACCGGCAGGGCGGCCACCGCGGCCGCGAGCAGGACCGCCCAGCCCACCGGGATTTCCACCAGGACCGGGGGCTGCGGCCGGGCGGCGCTGGCGGTGAGCGTGACGGCCGGCACCACAAGCCAGGCCAGGCCCGCGCCGACCAGCGTGCCCGCGGCCGCGGCCGGGACGCTCAGCATCAGCTGCTCCAGGCACAGCTGGCCGGCCTGCGCGGACCGGGCCACACCGAGCGCGGACAGCACCGCGCTCTCGGCCCGCCGGCCCCGCACGCTGGCGGCCACGCTGATGGAGAAGCCGATCACGGCGAGCAGCGCCGCGGCCAGGCCGACGGCGAGCGCCGCCTGCCGGGGCGGGGCGGCCAGCGAGTTGCCGAGCAGAGCCGCGGCCAGGGCGGCGCGGCTGGTGACCGTGGCACCGCGCAGCGCTGGCGGCGGCGAGCTGCGCCCGGTCGCGAGCCACCACTCGGTGACCGGCAGCGGCGCGGCCTGCCGGCTGGCCAGGATCTGCTGGAGACGGGCCTGGTCGATGATCAGCGCGCCGCCTCCGCCGGTGACGGCCGGGAAGGAGCGGATCGCGGCGACGACCCGAACCGGGACCCCGATGCCGCTGGCCGAGGCGGCCAGAACCGTGCCCACCCGGGCGTGGGCGGCGTGCAGGAAGGCGTCGGTCGCGATGCCCGGGATCGCCGCGCCCGGCGCCCGGGCCGTGACGGTCAGCGTGCCCGTGAACCCGGCGTCCGGGATCTTGGCCGCGCTCAGGATCGCGGTCGACGGCGTGAACCCGGGCGAGAACGAAAGCCGTTGCGAACTTCCCGCGCTCCGCCAGCTGGTCAGGACCGGCGGCGAGCCGTTGGTCACCGCCAGCGTGGCGGTGGCCGGCACGGCGGCGCCGTTGAGCGTGGCCGAGGACGCCGCGGCAGCCCAGGACGCCAGGGCCCGGCCTGCGGTGACCGGCCCGCGGGCGGCGGGCGCGGCCGTGAGCCCGCCGATCACGAGCTGGGACGGCGGCCCGGTCTGCTGCGGGAACCGGTGGTAGGGCGGCAGCTCGTAGGTGGCCGACAGGCCGAGCAGGCGGAGCGGGTAGGCCGCCTGCCGGGTCGCGGAGAGCCCGGCGGCCAGCGTATGCACCCGTCCGTCCGCGGGCAGCGTGCCCGCGGACAGCAGGTAGGCGACGCCGTCGGTGTCCTGGACCGTCACGGTCACCGCGGCCGGGCCCGGCCGGGCCGCCCCGGATCCCGGCGTCAGGCTGGCCGTGATCTCCAGGCGCGCGGGCAGGCCGGGGATGGCCACGCCGGGCGCCGGCCCCGCTCCGGTGAGGCGCCGCCAGAGCTGCGGGGCCGGCTCGGCGGACAGGTCGCCGCGCAGCAGCACCGTGGCCGCCGCGGACCGGGCGTCGATGGCGAGCAGCTCGCCCCCCGCGCCCGCGGTGCCCGTGGCCACCGGCATCGCGGCACGGACTCCGGGCGACCGGGCGATCACGCCGGCGGCGGGGAGCGGCAGCGGCGTCGCGAGGGTAGCGCGCAGGTCCGCGCCGGCCGCGAACGCCGCCTGGTCGGCGGCGGAGCGGCGGGACGTCTGGTACTGGGCCAGGGCCAGGGTCAGCGCGGCGGTGGCCAGGATCACCAGCAGGAACGGCCCGCTCTGCCGGATCGGGCGGCGGGAGATCTGCCAGCCGGCCAGCGCGACGGCGAGCCGCCGGCCCCGGGCCGCGCCCCGCTCGGTCAGCCGGGCCACGGCCGGGAGCAGGCGCAGCACGAGCACGGTCACGGCGGCCAGCGCGAGCGCGGGCGCGACGGCGATCACCGGGTCGATGCCGAGCCCGCCGGCGGCCGGGTGCGCGACCGCCGAATAGGTCCGCAGCTGCCAGACGGCCAGCACCGCCACGGCCACCAGCGCCAGGTCGGCTCCGGCGCGCGCGGCCCCGGCCAGCGCGGCCTGCCGCCCCCGGCGAACCCGGGCCGCACCCGGGGCAACCGGGCGCACCGCGGGCCAGAGCACGATCGCGGCGGCGAACACGAGCACGGCGGCCGCGGCCCACCACGCCGACACCGGGATCCCGGAAAGCCTGATCCCCGAGCGGGACTCGGGTGACCCTGACCAGCAGCGCGGCGAGCCTGGTGCCGATCAGCACGCCAGCGGCGGCAGCCACGCTGGCGACCAGCACGGTCTCGGCCAGCGGCGGCCTGGTCAGCTGCCAGCGCGTGGCCCCGCGGGCGCTGAGCAGGGCGGATTCTTCCTCGCGGCTGCCGGCGAGCAGCCGGGCGGCCAGGGCGAGCGCAGCCGCGGCCAGCAGCGCGAGCTGCAGCGCGCCGATGGCCAGCAGCGACCTGGCCACCGCCAGGTTGCTGGCCAGGCCGGTGAGCAGCTGGGGCAGGCCGGTGGTCACCTGCGCGCCGTTCAGGCTGTTCCCGGTTTGCAGCTGCGCGGCCGCCTGGCTGACGTTCCCGGCCAGGCTGTCCAGGTCATCGGGCCGGATGCCGTCCGGGTCCAGCAGGGCGACCCAGGACACGCTCCCGACGGTGAGGCGGCCGGGGCCGAACGCGGCGGGGCTGGCCACGGCCGGCCCGTAGCTGATGAACGGCGGCTGGCTGCTGACGCCCGACCGGGCGAGCAGGTCGATACGCCAGTACCCGGCGCCAGGGTCGCTGAGCCGGAACAGGCCGGTCACCCGGAGCGGCACCCTGGCTCCGCTGATCCGGTCCCGTGGCTGCAGGATCGTGCCGGGCCGCGCGTGCAGCTGCTCAGCGGCCAGCACGGGCAGCGCCACGCCGATCGGCTGACCCGCGGACGGCGGGCCGGGCCAGGTGCCCGCGGTGAGCACGGCGTGGGTCCTGACCTGGCCCGGGGCCGCGACCTGGATCAGCGGGATGGTCTTGCTGCCCCGCGGGGCGGGCAGGGTCAGCAGATCGGACCAGAACGCGCGGTCCAGCCGGTATCCCACGCCGGGCAGGGCCGGGCCGAGCGAGGCGCGGATGATCCGCGTGGCCGCGCTGGCCTGCGGCGCGCCCATCGTCCCGGTGATCGCGACGGAAAGGGCCGGGGAGCGGGCCAGCTGGGCGCGCACCGCCTCCGGGAGGGTCTGCGTGGCGAAGCTGGCCAGCGCGGCCACCAGCGCCGTGGTGATCAGCACGGTGAGCATGACCGTGGCCAGCAGGAGGCGGGAGGAGTTCATCCGGCGCGCTAGGAACGACCCCCGGATCATCTCGCCCTCCCGGGCCCAGCCCGCCGCGGCCTGACCCGTTGCTCCTCGGTGGCAGGTTACGGGAATTTCCGGACGTTAATGCAGGCCGGACCCGGATGGTTATCCGAGCGTTAGCCCCCTGTGGTCAGCCGCGGCGAACCGCTCGTCGACCTGCTCGGCGGTGAGCCCGAAGTCGGCCAGCGCGTAGCGGTGCGCGGGCCGGGTGCCGCTGCCGGCGCCCTGCGTCGCCGCGGCGCGCATGGCGTCGGCCGCCGGGCCGCTGAGCGTCAGCCCGAAGCGCGCGTAGATCGCTTCGACCGTGCGCAGCGGGTCGGCGGCGAACTCGTCGTAGCCGACGTCACAGAACTGCGCCGGGTCGTGCCGCGCCCGCACCGCGGTGAACTGCTGCAGTCCGCGGGCCCACAGCTCCAGCTGGTCCCGGCCGATCACCGCGCCGGTGAACGTGGCCGACCACCCGGCGGTGGCCTGCGCGGCCAGGCTGCACACCGACGCGATCGCGGTGCGGGGCGCCCGGTGGGTCTGGATCACCAGCGCGTCCGGGTAGACGGCGAGCAGGGCTTCGAGCGCGAACAGGTGACTGGGGTTCTTCAGCACCCACCGCCGGCTGGCGTCGGGCAGGCCGATGAGCTGCAGGTTGCGCCGGTGCCTGCGGTAGGCGCCGGTCCAGTCCTGCCCGCGCAGCCAGGACGAGTAGGCCGGCAGGTGGGCGAGGCACTCGTAGGAGACAGACCGCATCGACTGCCGCAGCAGCTGCCAGCACTCCTCCACCTGGTCGGCGTCCATGTAATGCACGCCCATGAACTCGGGGTGCTCGGCGTGGTGCCGGTCGTACGCGGCCTGGATCTGCTGGAACACCGGGTTCGCGGCCCAGGTCTCCCGCGGCGGGCGGGGCCCTGGCACCTGGGTGAGCCACATCTCCAGGCCCTGGTGCGCCGGGTCGGCGGCCAGCAGCCGGTGCAGCGCGGTGGTGCCGGTGCGGGGCAGCCCGGTGACGAACAGCGGGCGCTCGATGCTGACTGCCGCGTACGCCGGGTGCGCCCGCCACGCCGCCTCGCTGAGCAGCCGGGCCGCCAGCGCGCCGCGCAGGAAGGCCCGGGCCACCTTCGCGCCCAGCGGGGTCAGGCCCGCCTCGGCCGTGTAGGACGCCAGCAGCACCTCGAGCCCGTCGCGGTAGTCGTCGGGGCCGAAGTCGCTCAGCCCGGTGATCCTGGCTCGCCGCGGCGTGCAGTTCGGCCGCGGTACCGAGCGTGTTGGCCCGGGGCAGCCCTCCCCAGACTCCCCCGCCAGTCAATGGTGGAACTCGCCGCAGTTGACGTCGAGGCACTGGCCCGTGATCGCCCGGGCCATCGGCGAGGCCAGGAACACCACCGCGTCGGCGATCTCGTCTGGCTCGGGCAGCCGGCGCAGGTCGATCGTGGCCGCGGTCTCGTCGTAGACCTGCTGCCTCGGCACCCCGCGCTGCTCGGCCAGCTGGCCGAAGTACCACTTCAGCGCGCCGGCCCAGATGTAGCCGGGAGCCACGGAGTTGACCCGGATGCCCTGCGGGCCCAGCTCGGTGGCCAGGCTCTGGGCCAGGCCGAGCAGCGCCGACTTGGCCATCTTGTACGGGCCGAACGTGAGCCGGGAATGCCGGAGCACCGCAGAGTTGATCATCACCACCGATCCTCGGCTGTCGGCCAGCGCCGGGGTGAACAGCCGGGTCATCCGCAGCGCGCCGAGCACACTGGTCTCGAATCCGGCCCGGACCGCCTCCAGGCCGACGTCGGCCAGGCTGGTGATCGGCGGGATCGCGAACGCGTTGTTCACCAGCGCGTCGACCCGGCCGAACGCCGCGAGCGCGGCCTCCGGCAGCCGCCCGGCCAGCTCGTCGTCGGTCACGTCGGTCACCACGGTCACGGCCCGGCGCCCCAGCGCCGTGACCTCGGCGGCCGCCTCCTTGACCCGGGCCTCGGTCCGCGCGGCGAGGACCACGTCCGCGCCGGCCCGCGCGCTCTGCACCGCGATCGCGCGGCCCAGGCCGGGACCGACCCCGCACACCACCACGACCTGGCCGTCCAGCAGCCCCACCCCCCGCCCACCTCCCCGTCCCTCTCCACTGTCCCCGTTCACTGCATCCTCTCGGCCACCGCGGCCTGCCGTGCGGCGATCCGCTGCCGGTACTGCTCCGGCGACACCCGCGCCTGCTCGAAGTACGGCAGCCGCCGGGCGACGTCCGCGGCCGGCACCACCTCGACCTGCGGCCCGTCCCCCGGCCCGAGATCCCGGCTCAGCCGCTGCCAGCGAATCTGCACGTAGCCCCGGCGGTGCCCGGTGCACTCCAGCCAGTTCGCCACGCCGGGATCGCGCTCGGTGACCACGAAGCGCATCCGCCCGTCCGGGTCGATGCGGGCCTGCTCGGTGTTCAGGCTGGTCTGGTGATTGACGTAGTCCAGCGAGATGTACCACAGGCTGCCGAGCTGGATGCCCTGGTACGGCGCGGTCGCCCGGCCGGCCGCCGGCACCGTCACGATCAGCGCCTGGTCGTCACCGAGGCCGAAGTGCCCGGCCGATGAGAACTGGGAGGCCAGGCCGCCAGGGGTCGGCCGCGGCGGGGTCATCGTGTTCACCGGGAGGTTCAGGTAGAACCACTCAGGGAACGCGAGGAACGTGCGCAGCCGGGACAGCAGGATCTTCCCTGCGACGCCGTAACGCTTCGCCAGCGCGCTGGCGTCCGCCGCAGGCGGCGCGGCCCCGGCCCGGTCGGCGCGGCGGATGCTGATGGTGCCGCGCCGCTCGGCGGCCCAGTCGCCGTAGACCTCACGGACCAGCAGCATGGCCGATCCCGGTCCGAGCGTGATGTAGCCGGGCCCCGGATGGTCCCGGGGCGGGCCGAACCGCAGCTCGAACGTGCCGTCGGCGGAGATCTCGATGTCCCGGTCGTCGAACGCGGTCAGGCTGCCGGGCACGTCGACCGGGGAGTAGTCGCCGTCGAGCACCTGGAAGCTCAGGTCGACGGTGGTGCCGCGGCGTCCGGTGACCACGTACTCGGCGTCGTCGCGCAGGTAGGAGTGGAAGTACAGGGTGTCCGGGTTGTCCAGCCCGATCTTGGTGTACGGGCCGGTGGACTGGGTGAAAAACGGGAAGTCACGCTGGTACGCCCAGGCCAGCTGCAGCGCCGACCTGATGTTCCCGGCCAGGTAGTCGTACCCCTCGGCCAGGTCCTGCTCGGTCCGGACGTGCGGCGCGCTCGTGATGATCTTCTCGGCTTCCAGCACGGCGTCGGCGAAGGGCTGCGTGGTCAGGCGGAACGGATCGGGCACCGGCCATCCTCCGGACTAGAACGTGTTCTAGCCTACGGCACCGGTGAGCCTACGGCACGGGACTGGCCGGCGCGGGCGGCGCCCACCGGTTCGAGGTGATCCGGAAGCTCGGCAGGTCATCGAGGCTCATGGTGGCCTCGTAGGTGCGCACGTAGCCGGTGTGCGCGATCCGCCACCGGCCGTCCGGCCCGCGGGCGTACCGGTCCTCGTAGAACGCCGCGCCGGTGATCACCACCCGGTACTCGGTGGCGATCACCGTGTCCTCGAAGCACCAGGTGCCCGTGGCCGCGTCGCCGTCGATGTCGATCTCCGGCTGGCTGGCGAAGTGCACGGTGATGATGTCCGGGCCCAGCCGCTCGCGCAGGAACGCGACGATGGCCTCCCGGCCGGCCAGCCGGATCGGCTTGCCGAGCGCGGGCGTGCCGTAGTCGGCCGTGGCGTCCGGGGTGAACGTGTCCGCCAGCTCGTCCCACCGCTTCAGGTCGACGCAGCGCAGGTAACGGTGCTTTACCCGGCGGATCTCCTCGAGCGCGAGGAGCTTGTCCACCGCAGCCGTCGGGTCAGGTACCACGGAGTTCATGGCACCAGCTTCGCCACCGGCCGGGATTTCAGCAAGAACCTGTTCTACTTTCTCCCACTCCCTGCGTCCGCAGTTCCCCGGTGGGGCGCGGGAGCGGGGAGCGCATTAGCGTAATGGCCGTGGTAACTGCTGACCTGCCGGAGCTGCTGGACCGGTGGCGCCGTGACCTGGCCGCCTGGGCCATCCCCGAGCACATCACCGCAGCCGTGGCCGACTCCCCCTGGGTGCTGCCGCGGCAGGTCTTCGCCCGGCGCGCCGACCGGCTGGCCGCCGCCCCGTCCGGGCCGTCCTACCGGGTGGCCGTGGCCGCGCTCGACCCGCCGGGCAGCGTGCTGGACGTGGGGTCGGGCGCGGGTGCCGCCTGCTTGCCGCTGCTGCCGCACGCCACGTCGCTGACCGCGGTCGACGCCGATGCCGGGATGCTGGAGCAGCTGGCCGGGCGGGCCGCGGCCGCGGGCACCGAGGCGCACACGGTGCTCGGCCGCTGGCCGGAGGCGGCAGCGCAGGCCGGGCCGGCCGACGTCGTGACCTGCCACCACGTGATCTACAACGTCCCCGACATCCAGCCGTTCGTGCTCGCGCTCACCGCGCACGCGCGGCGCCGGGTGGTCGTGGAAACCACCGTGCGGCACCCGCTGACCGCGCTGAACGACCTGTGGCTCAGGTTTCACGGGCTGGCCCGCCCGGTCTCCCCCACCGCCGCGGACCTGACCCGGATCCTGGCCGCGATGGGGCTGGTGACCGGCCACGAGACGTGGCGGCGCCCGGGCGGCCGGGACTACGCCAGCTTCGGCGAGCTGGTCGAGGTGACCCGGCGGCGGCTGTGCCTGCCGCCCGGGCGGGCCGCCGAGCTCGCCGACGCCCTCACCGAGGCAGGCGTCGACCCGGAACACCCTGTTGACCTGGGCTCATCCGGCCGTGAGGTGGTCACCATCTGGTGGGATGGCAGCGCGGTACGGGGGTAGCACCACGGTTTCTGGATTATCCTTCAGCGTCCAGGAGGCTCTCGGCTCGCCGGTTTGGCTGCCAGGACGTCTTGAAGGCAGAGACGATGGTGGCACCGGCGGCAGGGATGGGGCACATGAACGAGTGGCCGGAGGGCTGGTTCAGGGACGGCGGCGCGGGCCGCCCGTCAGGCACCCCAGGCGCGGCAGGCCCGGGCGAGCCGACCGCGAGCGTGCCCGGTCCCGGTCACGGCGCGGGCGGGGGCCAGCCGCCGGGCTCGTTGGGCGCGTCCGCGTCCGCCCGGCCCGGTCCCGGCAGCGCCTGGCCGGAGCAGCCGCCGGCCCGCACCCCCCGCGGCGGCCCGCGGGCCGCGCCGCGCGGCAGCCAGCGGCCCGCGCCGCGCGGCAGCCAGCGGGCCGTGCCACGCACCCGGCCAGGTGGCGGCGGCCCCGGGGCTGGGGTCCCGGGCGGCCGGCGGGGGCTGCGCCCGCGCCGGATCTTCGCGATTCTCGCGCTCGTGATCGTGGTGGTCATCGTGGCCACCGTGGGCATGTACCTCTACCTCAACTCGAAGCTGATCCGCATCGACGCGCTGACCGACTACCCGGGCCAGGCGCCCGGGGCCGGGACCAACTGGCTGATCACCGGGTCAGACAGCCGCCAGGGCCTGACCCGGGCGCAGGAGCGGCAGCTGGCCACCGGCAAGCTGAGCGCGATCAGCGGGCACCGGTCCGACACGATCCTGATCCTGCACATCCCGTCGAACGGCCTCCCGCCGACGCTGATCAGCATCCCGCGCGATTCCTACGTCCCGATCCCGGGCCACGGGTCCAGCAAGATCAACGCTGCCTACGACTTCGGCGGCGCGCCGCTCCTGGCCCAGACGCTGCAGAACGTCACCGGCCTGTACATCAACCACTACATGGGCATCGGCTTCGGCGGGTTCGTGAACGTGGTCGACGCGGTCGGCGGGGTGAACATGTGCCTGCCGGGGCCGATGCGGGACCCGAAGGCCGGGCTGAACCTCAAGGCGGGGTGCCAGACCCTCGACGGCGCCCAGGCCCTGGGCTACGTCCGGACCCGCAACTTCGCCATCTCCGACCTGCAGCGGGAGCAGGATCAGCGGCTGTTCATGAAGGCGCTGCTCAGCAAGATGACGAGCCCGAGCGTGATACTCGACCCGTTCAAGGCCCTGCCCGCGGCGAGCGGGTCCGCGAACTCGCTGACCGTGGACCAGGGCGCCAACCTCTTCGACCTGGTCAAGGCGGCGTTCGCGCTCAAGGGCGCGCAGACCACGACCGTGCCGATCGCCACCGCGGCCTACCAGACCTCCGACGGCGTCGCCGTGCTCTGGGACCGCAGCCAGGCGCTGCGCTTGTTCAACGCCCTCAAAAACGACAAACCGGTTCCGAAGCGACTGCTCACCGGCTCGAAGGCCGCGGCCACCGGCTGACCGGCCGGGGCTTGTGGTGGCCTCTGTATCGATCGGTAACATGCGTTGCGGTTCGCACATATTTTTACCAACTGGGGCTGGAGGGTCTATTGGGGACCAGAAGCACTCCTGAGTCCGCCCGCGCCGGGGGCCTGTCCCACCGCGAAGCTCAGATCATGGCCCTCATCGCGGCCGGCCACACCAACGGCCACATCGCGGAGCGGCTGACATTGACCGAGAAAACTGTAAAGAACCATATAAACCGGATATACGCGAAACTCGGCGTGGGCTCGCGCCCCGCGGCCATCTCGTACTGGAAACTTG
The DNA here is from genome assembly GCA_963739645.1 of uncultured Actinomycetota bacterium. GTDB lineage: Bacteria > Actinomycetota > Actinomycetes > Streptosporangiales > Streptosporangiaceae > JASHPR01. Next base: position 27,935 of record CAVUBM010000079.1, on the reverse strand, counting down.
ACCCCGGGGCTGGCCCGGAGCCGGTAAGCGAGTAACGCTGACGAGGCTTTGACCTGGATAAACGCATAGCGGCCCAGAGCCGTGGCGGTAACAGCGCGGTAACACCGCCAAGGACAGCCTCAGCGCGTCTTCAGGTAACTCTCAGCAAGAAGTCGCACAATGATGGGATGACCACGCCGTCAGGTGATGGGCGCAGGCAGCCGGACGCCCGGCTGCTCGTCGTCGAAGATGAACCGAACATCCTCGAGCTGCTGGCCGCGAGCCTGCGGTACGCAGGCTTCGAGGTGGTCACCGCGGCCGCGGGAACGGACGCGGTACAGGCCGCGCAGCGGCACCGGCCCGATCTGATCGTGCTGGACGTGATGCTGCCGGACATGGATGGCTTCGATGTGATCCGGCGGCTCCGCGGTGGCGGCGCCAGGATCCCGGTCGTGTTCCTCACCGCGCGGGACTCCACCGAGGACAAGATCAGGGGCCTGACCCTGGGCGGCGACGACTACGTCACCAAGCCGTTCAGCCTGGAGGAGGTGATCGCCCGGATCCGGGCTGTGCTCCGCCGGACCCGGGGGGACGGCTCCGAGCCGCCGCCGCGGCTGAAGTTCGCCGACCTGGAGCTCGACGAGGACAGCCACGAGGTCTGGCGGGACGGCGAGCAGATCCAGCTGTCGCCTACGGAGTTCAAGCTGCTCAGGTACTTCATGGGCAACGCGAACCGGGTGCTGTCCAAGATGCAGATACTCGACCACGTCTGGGACTACGACTTCCGCGGGGATACCGGCATCGTGGAGTCCTACGTGTCGGTCCTGCGGCGCAAGGTCGACAAGAACGAGCCGCACCTGCTGCACACGCTGCGTGGCGTCGGTTACGTGCTCAGGCTCCCATCGTCGTAGCGCTTCTGCATGCATGGGACATCGAGATCAGCTGGTTTCTGGGGCACCGTCCGGTCGCTGCCCAGCCGGACTCCGCTCCGGGTCAAGCTGATCACGGCGGTCCTGGCGCTGGTCGGCATCGCCCTGGTCGTGATCAGCGTGGCCGGCATCTCGATCCTGCGCAGCTACCTGCTCGACCAGGCGGACGCTCAGCTCAGCCGCCTGCACGACGTGGCCACGTCGGAGCACCACCGGTTTGGCGGCGGCGGCTTCGGCGGCCCGTTCGCGCCCGAGAAGTACGTCCTCCAGGCCGTGGTCGGCAACGGCCAGGTCGTGGCCATGAACAACACGCCGCAGTTCGGGCAGAACGGCCCGGACGTCCCGGACAGCCAGGCCTGGCTCAAGGCCAACGCCGGCAAGCCGGTCACGGTCTCCGCCATCTCCGGCGACGACAGCTGGCGGATCGCCGCCTACCCGGGCCGGAGCTTCACAGTGTTCAACCAGGACACCGGCGCCGAGTCCGAAGTCAACGGCACCCTGGTCATCGGCGTCGACGTGACCAATGCCTACAACACGATCAGCAGGCTGACCACCATCGACCTGATCGTCAGCGTGCTGTTGCTGATCTTGCTGTGCATCATCGGGATCGCGGTGGTCCGGGCCAGCCTGCGCCCGCTGACCGACATTGAGGAGACCGCGGGGGCCATCGCGGCCGGGGACCTGACCCGCCGCGTGCCGGAGAGCGATCCGCGCACCGAGGTCGGGCGGCTGGGCCGGTCGCTCAATGCCATGCTGGCCCAGATCGAGGCCGCGTTCGCAGCCCGCGCGGCCTCCGAGCTGGCCGCCCGCCGGTCAGAGGAGCGGATGCGGCAGTTCGTGGCGGACGCCAGCCATGAGCTGCGGACCCCGCTGACCGCGATCCGGGGCTTCGCTGAGTACTACCGGCAGCGGGGCGGGGTGGCGGAGCTGCCCGGCGGCGCCGCGGCCCTCCCGCCCGCGGGCGACGGCCGAGACACGGCCCGGCGCCGCGGCGCCGGGCATGAGCTCGAGGCCGGCCCGGTGTCGCGCTGGCCGGACCCGGGTGCCCAGCAGTGGGCCGAGGCCGGCCCATACCCGACCCAGCCGGCGGCACCGGACCCGGACACGGCTCAGCCCGGCGTGGTCGCAAGCCGGGAGGGCGCGGGCACGCTGGCCCGGGCCGACCTGGACCGGATCATGCGGCGGGTGGAGCAGGAGTCGGCGCGGATGAGCGTGCTGGTGGAGGACATGCTGCTGCTCGCCCGGCTGGATCAGCAGCGGCCGCTGGAGCAGCACACCGTCGACATGCTGACGCTCGCCGCCGACGCCGTGCACGACGCGCGGGTGGTGGCGCCGGACCGGAACATCAGCCTCGCCGTCGGGTCCGGCGCGGCGCTCCTCGTCATCGGTGACGAGGTCAGGCTGCGCCAGGTGGTCGGAAACCTGGTCAACAACGCTCTCACGCACACGCCCGAGGGATCACCGATCGAGGTCCGGGTCCGGTCGGGCAGCCTTGATGAGTGGCGCACCCGCCCGGCGGGCGGCGGGAACGCGCTCGCCGTCGCCCGCGCCGTGCCCGGCGCGGTTCCTGCTCCCCCGCCGCCACCCAGCCCGGAAGCTGCGCCAGCACACGGCCCGGCTCGCGGCTGGGTTCCTGGCCCGGCGCACGCCCCCGGCCCGGCCGACACGGGCGACCCGTACGCCGCGGTGGTGTTCGAGGTCGCCGACCATGGCCCGGGGCTCACCCCCGACCAGGCCGAGCACGTCTTCGAGCGGTTCTACCGGGGCGACCAGGCCAGGTCGAGGAAGGCCGGGGGCACCGGCCTCGGGCTGGCCATCGTGGCCGCGCTGGTGGCAGCGCACGGCGGCGCGGTGTGGGTCGAGTCCGCGCCGGGGCGCGGGGCCACGTTCTGCATCGCGATCCCGCTGGCGCCCGAGGCCAGGCACCTGGCGCCGGATCCCGATGACGGCACCGACCCGGACATCCTTGAGTCGCGCGGCAGATTAGGGCCGGCCGAGGGCCCGGGCGGCGTCAGCGGGCCTGCACCACGACCTCGTGGATGAAGTTGGCCCCGTAGCCGCGGCGGTTCCACTCCGGCCGCTCCGGCTGGACCTGGCCGGTCAGGTCTGCCGCCCGGGCGCGGATGCTTGCCGCCCCCGGGCTCAGCCCGCTGGCCAGGAACTCCCACTGCTGCCATCCGTGTGCCCCGGGCACGCCGACCAGGCGCGCCTTCTGCCAGGGGCCGTGGTTCAGGCTCACCTCGACCCGCTCGATCGGCGCCGCGCCCGACCAGGCCACCCCGCGGACGATGATGGCGCCGCACGCCAGGGCCCGGCCGGAACCGGGCCGGGTGATCAGAGCGCGGACCTGCTGCAGCCGGACCGGCTCCCGTACCTCGGTCCCGTTGCGATCCCACTCGTAGACGTAGCGCTGGGTCTGGAAGAAGCCCCCGAACGGCTCGTCCGTCACCCGGATGCTGCTGAGCCACTTGACCGACGCGACCGCGTACCAGCCCGGTACGACCAGCCGGAGCGGGTAGCCGTGCCGGGCAGGCAGCGGCTGGCCGTTCATCGCGTAGGCGAGCAGGGCGCTGGACTCCAGGGCGTCGGCCACCGACAGGCTGCGCTCGAAGCGGATGGGCTGCGGCACGCCGTCGACCGTGCCGCGGTCCGCGCCGCCGAAGATGACTTCCCGCGCCCCGGGCCGGATACCGGCGCGCCGGAGAACATCGGCGAGCGGCACCCCGGTCCACTCCGCCGTGCTCACCGCCCCGAATCCCCATTGCTCCCCCGGTACCTCGGGCCGGAACATCCGCCGGCCGTTCCCGGTGCACTCGAGCGTGACCGTCATCGTCTCCGCGGGCAGTTCAGTCAGCTCGGGCAGGCCCAGGCTCAGCGGCTGGTGCACCATCCCGGTGACATCGAGCCGCCAGGCCGTCTCGTCGAGCACCGGAATCCGGAAGTGGTTGCGCCGGTAGAACCGGGCGGTCGGCGTCACGTCCCCGCCGAGCAGGCTCACCGGGACCTCGCAGTTGAGCGGCTCGGCCCCGTTGACGACCAGCCCGGCCCTGGCCGCCTCGAGCTGCTCCTGCTCCGGGTTCGCCGCCGGTACCGGTGCCGCCCGGTGCACCCAGGCCGCCGGCGCGAGGTTCCCGATCCTCATGACCTGCCCCCTGTGCGCTCGAGCTTGGCTAATTCCTTTAACCTATCACATCTATAGGAATAGTAGGCAAGCCTCTGGCCGGAATGCGCTCCGGCGCGAACGACGTCAGGGCGCCAGGGCCAGCGCGGCGCGGGCCGCCGCCAGGGCTTCGGCCCGGTAGCCGGGACCGAACAGGCACACGTGAACGAGCAGCGGATGCAGCTGGTGCAGCGGCACCCGGTCCCGCCAGCCCGGCGCCAGCGGCGCGACCTCCTCGTAGCTGGCGACGATCCGGGACAAGAACGGCGCACCGAACAGGGCCAGCATGGCCAGGTCGGTCTCCCGGTGACCGCCGTGGGCCGCCGGGTCGATCAGCCACCCCCGGCCGCCGGACCACAGCACGTTCCCTGACCAGCAGTCGCCGTGGATCCGGCTCGGGGCCTCGGGCGGCCCGGCCAGGTCGGCGGCGCGGGCGGCCACGGTCTCGATCAGCCCGACATCCGCCGGGGTCAGGAAGCCGAGGTCTCTGGCCCGGCGGGCGTAAGGCAGCAGCCGGTGCGCCCCGTACCAGCCGGGCCATGAGTCCCCGGCATCGTTGCCGAGCGGCAGCCCGGCGATGGACCCGGCCCACGGGGCGCCGAACGTCCGTGGCCCCGCCGCGTGCATCCGCGCGAGGTCACGCCCGAACCGCTCCGCCGCCTGCGGCGCCGCCGCCTCCTGCGGGATCCAGGAGATGACCAGCGCGGCCGCATCCCAGCCGGCCACCTCGGGCACCGGCACCGCCCCGGCTTCGGCGAGCCACCTCAGCCCGCGCGCCTCCGCCTCGAAGCCGGCGGGCCCGCCGTCGTGCCCCGTCCGGGTGCCCGCGCCGCCCGGCGCACCCCCGGCCGTGGGCGCCGGCGCGTACCCGGCGATCTTGGCGAAGACGGCGCGACCGTCAGCGAGCTCCGCACGGTAGTGGCGCACGCCGTGCTGGCCGCCGATCCCCCGGCAGTCGCGCACTCCGGTGCCGAGCAGCCGCTCCAGCCGGATCGCGGCGTCAGGGACGGCCACGCGGCCTCAGCCCGGCGCAGCGGGCCGGTCGGCGAGCAGGGCCGCCAGCTGATCCGCCAGGCCCCGCGCGGCAGGCAGCAGCAGGTCGAAGACCTGCTCATACTCCTCTGGGCCGCCGTTGTAAGGGTCGGGGACCTCCAGGTCCTGGCCGTCGGCCCGGGCCGGGTCGAAGGACAGGAACAGCGCGATCCGCTCCGCGGTCTCCGCGTCGGGGGCCATCCGCCGCAGCCGCGCCAGGTTGCCCGCGTCCATGGCTGCCACGAGGTCGTAGCGGTCGAACCAGGACGGCTTGAACTGCCGCGCCCGGTGCCCGGATCCGTCGTAGCCGCGCCGGGACAGCTCGGCCCTGGCACCCGGGTCCATCGGCCCGCCCAGGTGCCAGTCCCCCGTGCCCGCACTGTCCACCTCGACCTTCCCGGCCAGGCCCGCCCGGTCGATCTCGGCCCGGAGCACCACCTCGGCCGTGGGCGACCGGCAGATGTTGCCCAGGCAGACCAGGCACACCCGGTACGGCCCGGACGCATGCCGCGGGGCCGGTGCAGTCAATGACGCGTGATCGTGAGCGGGCATGGGACAAGCATGCCCGACTAGGTCAACTGCGGTATTGCCTGCCACGATGGTGGGCATGCCCGCACCCAATGCGTACCGGAAACTGTCGTTCTGGCACGACACCGTGCCCGGCAGCCTCGAGCCGGGTGATCCCCTGCCCGGGGACCTCGAGGTGGACGTGGCGATCGCCGGCGCCGGGTACACGGGCCTGTGGACGGCCTACTACCTGTCCCTGGCCGATCCGGCCCTGAAGGTGGCGGTCTGCGAGCGCGACATCGCCGGGTTCGGTGCCTCGGGCCGCAACGGCGGCTGGTGCTCGGCTCTGTTCCCTGCGTCGCTCGGCAAGCTGGAGCGGATGGCCGGCCGGGACGCGGCGATCGCGATGTACCGGGCCATGCAGGCCACGGTGGACGAGGTGGGCAAGGTGGCGGCGGCCGAGGGCATCGACTGCCACTGGGCCAAGGGCGGGACCGTGCAGCTCGCCCGCTCCGCCGTCCAGCTGCAGCGGGCCAGGGAAGAGGTAGAGGAGGCCCGGTCGTTCGGCTTTGGCGAGGAGGACCTGCGGCTGCTGTCGGCCGGCGAAGCCCAGGGCCTGGCCGGCGCGCCCGGCGTGGTCGGCGGCGTCTTTACCCCGCACTGCGCCGCCATCCATCCCTCTCGGCTCGTCCGGGGGCTGGCCGGTGCGGTCCGCAAGCGCGGGGTCTCGTTGTTCGAGCGCACCCCTGTGCTGGAGATCAGTCCCGGGCGGCTGGTGACGGCCCGGGGGACAGTGCGGGCCCGGTACGTGATCCGCGCAACCGAGGGATACACGGCGCTGCTGCCCGGCCAGCGCCGAGCGGTCGCCCCGGTGTACTCGCTGATGATCGCGACCACGCCGTTGCCCCAGGCGGTCTGGGACGAGATCGGCCTGGCCAGCCGGCCCACGTTCAGCGACATGCGCCACCTGATCATCTACGGGCAGCGCACGGCGGACGGCCGGCTGGCGTTCGGCGGCCGGGGCGCTCCCTATCACTTCGGCTCGGCGGTGCGGCCGTCGTTCGACCGCGTCCCCGCGGTGTTCGCGGGGCTGCGGCGCACCCTGGCTGACCTGTTCCCGGCGCTCGGCGAGGTCCAGGTGACCCACGCCTGGGGCGGCCCGATCGGCGTGCCGCGGGACTGGTGTGCCTCCGCGGGCCTGGACCGTTCAACCGGGATCGGGTGGGCGGGCGGCTACGTCGGCGACGGGGTGTCCACCACCAACCTGGCCGGCCGGACCCTGGCCGACCTGATCACCGGGGCCGACACCGAGATCACCCGGCTGCCGTGGGTCGGCCACCGCTCGCCGGAGTGGGAGCCGGAGCCGCTGCGCTGGCTCGGCGTGAACGCCGGCCTGCAGACGATGAACTGGGCCGATCGCGAGGAAGCCAGGACGGGGCGTCCGTCCCAGGCGGCGCGGGTCCTGGGCAGGTTCCTGGGCGGCTGACCAGGGTCAGCCGACGCCAGGCAGCGTCAGGACAGTAGGTGCGCATGGGATTCGCTCGACCAGCACGGGGCTGCTACCATCGCTGAGGTCTCTCTGGCGCCGCTAGCTCAATTGGCAGAGCAGCGGACTCTTAATCCGCGGGTTCGGGGTTCAAGTCCCTGGCGGCGCACCCGTAACCAGGTTTTCATCTCGCCCATTGCGCCAACTGCCCGATCGGGTTGCAGTTGGGTTCACTTCTCGCCCCACAACGCCTGGCCGGTCCAGGCGGTGCTTGCCAAGCCCGGGAATGATCCGGTTGCGGACCTTCGGCTCATAGGTGGTCTCCAGGGTGGAGCGGCGGATACGCCGCGGCGCGATGGTGGTCAGCCAGGTTTCCATCCAATGCCCGACCGTGACGGGCCTGCCAACGCCGGCGACATGGCCGCTGTCGCGTGCATGTTCTAGCTCGCGAACCTTCCGGGTCACTGCCGCCTCGGTCCATGCCTTGCGGTGCCTGCGATCAGGTGACCCGTCGTCCTTGATGCCGATGGTGACCCAACCGTGCCACCAGCCGTCCCTGCCGAGGTAGATCGACGAGCGCTTGTTCGGCTGATCCTTGACACGCCCTGGGTCTTTTGCACCGCCCTGGACTGCTTGGCGGGCGGATTCCGGGGGTTCCCGGGCAGGTGCCAGTCAACACCAGTGCCGCTGCCGGGGTCAATGTCAGCGCCTGTAGCCGCGGGGGCGTCCGGGATCAGTGCCGCGGGTGTGACGTGATGACACGATTCCGGTTCCAAGCGCTCAGCTGGGGCGGCGCAGCACGCCCTCGGCCAGGAGAGCCTCATGCGCTGCCCGGAACGCCTGACGCCCGGCTGGCGTGCCGCAGTACACGGTGGCGTGAATCAATATCTCCTGTATCTCCTCGACCGATACGCCGGTAGCGAGCGCGCCTTTCACGTAGATGCCCAGCTCGTCGGGCCGCCCGAGCGCTGTCAAGATCGCAAGATTCAGCATGCTCCGCGTCTTGCGGTCCAGGCCCGGCCTGCTCCAGGCGTACCCCCACGCCCACTCGGTCACGACGCGCTGGAAGGCCATCATGAACTCGTCGGTGCCGGCGAGGTTCGCGTCGACGTACTCAGCGCCCAGGACATCTCGCCGGGCTTGAAGGCCCCTTTCGAACAGTTCGCTCTCGGCCATGCGAACAACTCCTTTCCGGGTACCGACTGGTGCCGGTGCGACGCTACCGCTGGGGCCGGGGATCTTGGTCATGGGCCGGTGAGTTCGGCGGCGTCGGCGGCGTTCAGTCTCACCTCGGGCATGAGGATCACTGTCCTTCCGGGGCAGGCCGGGCCTGGGTGCGCTTATCGGTGGCGATGGCTTTATAGCGGTGGACTTCGCTGGTAGTGGTGCGCGGGGCACCATGGCGGCGGTTTCGCCGTCGATGACCACCCGGAAGCAGTTGTTCTCGCAGATCACGGTGGCGGTCTTGCCCGCGTGGATCATCCCGGCGTGGATCTTCTGCCGGGCGGCCATCAGCCCGCCCCGGGAGGAGACCCGCCGCTGCACGGTGATGGGCCCGCCGGGCTGGAGCGGCAGGGACCGGGCAAGGCGGGCGCCGCGCAGCCGGGAACGGCGGTCGGCCGGGATGGGGCAAGCGAGGGTGCGCCGCAGGCTTCCGCCGTGGCCAAGGACGGCCATCAAGGGTCCTTCCATGCGCAGGGTGACCCGCTGCCCAGCCAGCGGGGACCGACGCCGACCTGGTGGTCGGCCAGGCTGACCAGGCCGCTGGCGTTGACGGTCCGGTCGACCTCGATCACCGCTATTCCAGCCGCGCCCGTTGTGTGGCCTGATCAGATGGCCTGTCACGGACGGGCTGCCTGGACGGGAGAAGCCTCCTGAAAAGCGGAAGGTCGGCGGTTCGACCCCGCCCCTGACCACCAGATCAGAGGCCTACTCAGGAGAGTCGCTCCCGTGGCGGGGAGCCAAACGGGGAGGGCGGATTCCAGCGATCGTCGCAACACGGTGACTGATGCTGGTGGAAGGTGGCCGTTCAGTGCACTGCGGTACTGGTTAAGCTCACGCAGTGTCTGCTCGCCGAGGCCGGGCGTGAGCTGGATCTGCGGTGGCCGGGGTGGTGGTTCGGGGCTGCGGCGGCGGATGTTGGCCGTGCGGCGATCTTCCGGAGCAGCGGGCTGTTCAGGGCGCGCCTGGCGGCGGCTGGCATTCGGCCAGTGCTGCTGCCAGCCGGGCCGCCGGGGTGTCCCGGCCGAGGGTCTTGCGGGGCCGGTCGTTGAGCTGGGCGGCGGCGGCGGCCAGCAGTTCGGGATCGTGGACCCGCAGGCCGGTGCCCTGGGGGAAGTACTGGCGCAGCAGCCCGTTGGTGTTCTCGCTGGTCGGGCGCTGCCAGGGCGAGTGCGGGTCGCAGAAGAACGCCGGCATGCTGAGCGCCCGGCTGATGTCAGCGTGCAGTGCCATCTGCTTGCCCTGATCCCAGGTCAGCGAACGGCGCAGCTGCGCAGGCAGGTGGGCCAGGGCCGCCACCAGCGCGTCAGCGACCGCCTCGGCGGTTGCCGGGGGCCGGGCACGTGCAGCAAGATGGTGAACCGGCTCGCGCGGCCGGCCAGGGTCCCGATCGCTTCTCCAGCCGGCCGGCGATGAACTCGCGCAGCACCCGATCGCGTAACAGCTTGCCCCGCCCGGGCCGGGCCCGCCGTCGCGCCGCCCGCCGCTGCGCGGCGAACGGCCGGTACCGGCCGCTGCCCGGATCCTGGTTGCGGCGCAGTTCGCGGCTGACCGTCGACGGGCTGCGGCCCAGCTGCGCAGCGATGACCCGCACCCCCGAACCAGACCGTCGCAGATCCGCGATCCGAACCCGCTCGTCCTCGCACAGATACCGTTCCGAGATCACCTGCTTCCCCGTACCGACCACAGCTGCATAGGGCAGCCCCGCGCCGCTGCTACTGGTCATGACACGGCCCAGCCGCCACCGTTTCCCGGTCTTCGGATGCACACCCACGATCCGGCACGCCTTCGCGCTGCCGACGCCCCGCGCGATCAACCGCGCGAACGGCACCCGCCTCGCCGCCAGCGGCGGCCTGCCCGGACGGCCCTCAACCATCGCAACCCCCGAAACCCCCGAACGTTGCGACGGTCATCGGAACCTGCGCTTCGCAGGTCCCGCTCCGCCGCCGCACCGACAGAACGCCAAACGCGCCGCCACAGACACCAGATACACCGGCCATCAGATCGCCGGCCAAGAACCCCGACCTGAGGCAGAGCCATAGTCAGCTGAACCACCTGCGCATCGGCACGAGGCCCAGACAGATGCTAACCATCCCGCGTCGAAGGCCAGACAGTTTGCGCTCATGCCGAAAATAGTGCGTGGTCGCCCCCGCATAGTCATGCCCGAAGGCGCATAGCCATGCATGCTCCTCGTGATCAGCTAAGGCGGGCACTTCAGCTGTATTCCTTCCCAGCGATCACGCGGAATGCCGAATACGAGCGCCTCCCAGGACAGCACCGGCAACATCGAGGGCACCGATTATCTCTTCTGCTGTTCGGGGTCCCTACGAATGATCTCATTCGGGCGGGAGGTCCTTCCGCATTCGTATCTCGCGGACACCGGGCCCGATTGACCGGGTCCATGGGTTCTGCTCTTCGTGGGTGATTCGGTACCCGAGGTGTTGCCACCAGGGAAGTGACTTCCAAGCCACGCCTTCTGCGTTCCGACTCGTGCCAGCGGTGACTGCCTGCTTTCCTGCTGCCCTGGCTCGCTCTTCGACTGACCGCACCAGCATCGTGCCGATCCCTCTGCCCTGAAGCTCGAGCGGAACGTCGATATTGACCAGCTCGAGTTCGCGTCCCCTGTCCTCCACGGTCACGCAGCCGACGATCCGCCCGTCCATTTCGGCAACCAACACCTCCTCCCCCTGCACGAGGCTGGGATCGCGCCAGGCCGACAGAAGCGTTGACGTGTCATGGAAAGGCGAGTCCACGCTTCCTCCGAATCCGACATCTTCGTCGGGAAGGATGGAGGAGTTTGACACCCACACGATTCCGGGAGCATCTGCCCTGGTCGCGGAGCGGACATGAACATCGCAAGCCCCCACCTGGTTCAACTGCATGCTCCTCTCGGCTGGCCGCCACGCCATCTTGGTGGCATGACCGATGGGCTGGCAACAAGATGGCGCTCACCAAGCCGCACACAGATCATCGGATCGGCGCCTTGCGGCCAACTGGCCATCACGCCAGACCGGCGGGTCGATGCGTGGTTATCCTGCCGATTCGTCTGCCCGCTGGCCAGCCCGGCGAGTCCAATCATCGATCATCGCGCAGGCCGACACGCTGGATAGCAATGCGTTGCCGACCGCATCGAGAACGCGCGCATCTGCTGCGCTCAGTGACCACAGCCCGCACCGGATGCCACGGCGGCCTGTCAGAGTTTGTCCTTGTGGACGAGGTGGACGCAGCAACTGTTCTCTCGCACACCCAGCGGGAGATCCCGCCGGATCAGGTACCAGCTGCAGGACGCCATGACGGTCATCGACCAAAAGGACGGCACCCGCGTGCCCGCTGACGGTCAGACCATCGGCGAGATCGTCTTCCGGGGCAACATCACCATGAAGGGGTACCTGAAAGACCCCGACGCCACCGCAGAGGCTTACGCCGGGGACTGGTTCCATTCCGGAGACCTGGCAGTGCTCGAATCGGACGGCTACGTCAAGATCAAGGACCGCGCCAAGGACGTGATCATCTCCGGCGGGGAGAACATCTCCTCAATCGAGATCGAGGATGCGCTGTGCCGCCACCCCGCCGTCGCCGTGGCCGGCGTGGTTGCCCAGCCCGACGGCAAATGGGGCGAGACGCCGCTGGCCTACGTGGAACTCAAACCGGGCGCACACGTCACCGAGGCAGAGCTGATCGAGCACTGCAGGGCGCGCCTGCCCCACTTCAAAGCCCCCAGAACCGTGGTGTTCACCGAACTGCCCAAAACCTCCACCGGCAAGATCCAAAAACAGGTCCTGCGCGACCGGGCCCGATCCGCCTCCGCCACCGACCAGCCCAGCTAGAAAAGCCGTGCCTGCGAAGGGCCCGACTCACAAGTGCGGGCCGCTCACCCCAGTGGCAGGTCACGCTCTGTTACCTGCCTCCACGACTGGTCGCGCGCCCAGTGCCGCCGTTACGGGCGGCAAGCTCACCTTCGGCCGGACTTCCTCCACGGCGACCGAACGGGCGTTATGAGCGGGTCCTGCCGATGCTGGTGGAGCCCGCCCGATGACTGACGATGCCGTGCGGTATATGCGTAGCGGCGATGGTCAGGTCGCGTATCGAGTCGTCGGATCTGGCCCCTGGGTCGCGTGGGTGCCGGGGACTATTGCGGGTGCGCCGCCACGATCGTGACGGTTCACGGGTTTCGTCGTGTCGGTCGAACTCCCTGGTCCCGTTTGGGCGCGTCGGCCACCGTGATGCGATCGAAGAGAGGTGGGGCCGCGGCCCCGGCCGAAGGTGGATGAAACGCTCGCCGTGCGAGCACGCATTTTTGAACGAGAATCAGACAACGACCTGCTCTCGCAGCCGGGCACGACTGCGCCTCACTTCGAAGGGAAGCCTGATGCTAGACAGCACGCAATCTTCGGACGGGGTCATCACCAAACCCAGCAGCAAGTCCGTCGCACAGACCATCGACGGACTGAGGCGTCTGATGGCGGATCGGGGCTTCACGGTGTTCAACGTCATCGATCACAGCGGCGTAGCGGAACGAGCTGGTGTGCAGATGCCCGACTCGAAACTCGTCATGTTTGGGAAGCCGGCTGTGGGCGCGGGGGTGATGCTCGCGGCGCCGCTTGCTGCGCTGGATATCCCGCTCAAGGTGCTGGTCTGGGAGGACAGGAACGGAGCGGTATCAGTGAGTTACAACTCACCGGGGTTTCTGGCCGGGCGGCACCACCTCGAGGGTGCACTGCGTGCGCCCTTCGACGCAGTTGAGTCGATCGTTGATGCACTACTTGGTGCATAACTTTGATGCATAACTTTGGTGCAGCTTGCGCTGGTCCGAGCGGGCGACGACCGCTCGGAGATCGCCGCGCCATATCTGCCGATCCGCGCCTCGACCCCGACACCACGGTCTGGGCTCGACCGACGTCGGATTCGGTGATCGGCCGCATGGCAATGCAGAATCAGCATTACTTTCCGTGACTAGTACTGCACTTGGCTTACGCGCCGACCCTCCGTTTTGGACAGCCGCTCTGGATTACCAAGGACGGCATCCGCGCACGGCATGGATTTGGGAGATCTGTGAGGTACCGCGGCGTTCACCCGTCCGCAAAGGCGGTGACCGTGTGACCCGTGGCGCCCGTCGGTGCGCTGGTGCGCCGACAGCGATGCGCGGCAGCTGTGGTGGGAGGACGCCGTCCCGGGGCCGGCGTCAGGCGCCGGTGTCGCTGGGAGCTTGGCTGCGGGTAAGCCACTGTGCGTAGAACTGGCAGTCGTCGCTGCCTAGTTCCATGCCTGCGGGCAGCGGGTGGGCGAACACGAGTGCGGCGATGGCGTCGAGTTCGCTACGCAACAGGCTGGCCGGGCCGATCGCCTCAAACCCCAGGGTCCACCAGGCCTGGCCGCTCATGTGGACCTCGGTGAGCTCGACGTGGCACCCCGGCTCCTCGCCCAGCCCTCGCGCGCGCGTCCGGCTGTGCCCGCTGGCTGGTGAGAACCGGCTGATCAGCTTGTGCACCGGGCGCCAGCCGGGCAGGTCAGCGTCCCCCCAGCTGACCTGCTCACCCGCGAAGGACCACTTGTCCCAGGACTCCAGGCGGCCGAAGGCGCGCCCGGTCACCTGCAGGATCCCCGGGCTGCCCCGGTACACCTTCACCTCAAACGTCCTGCCGCCGCGGAGCTTGACCGACAGGCGGCCCAGCTGTGGATCGAGAAGATAGGTGTCCTCGCGGGAGGACACCTCAGCCGGGAAGCGCGCGAACCACCTGGTCACCGCAGGCTCAAGCGGGCCCGGGAGGATCCAGCGCACCTCCAGGCTGCGCCGTGGCCCGATGACCGGGATCTCAGGCTGTAGGGCCGTCATGTTCCTCCGTTCCCCACGCTACTCGCTGGCCGCTGACCTTGACCGCAGATGGCAGCCTTCGCAGCCGGGCCTGTTCCAGCTCGGTGATCTCGGCTTCCCGGTTGGCGCCGAGTTTCATGTTCTGGATCTTGTCGTGGAGCTTGAGGATCGCGTCCAGCAGCATCTCCGGGCGGGGCGGCCAGCCCGGGAGATAGATGTCGACCGGGACGAGGTGGTCGACGCCCTGGACGATGGCGTAGTTGTTGAACATGCCGCCGCTGGAGGCGCAGACCCCCATCGAGATGACCCACTTGGGGTCGGCCATCTGGTCGTAGATCTGCCGCAGCACCGGCGCCATCTTCTGGCTGACCCGGCCGGCCACGATCATCAGGTCGGCCTGCCGCGGGGTGGCTGAGGCGCGTTCCATGCCGAACCGGGCCAGGTCGTGCCGGGGGCCGCCGGCCTGGACAGCTCGATCGCGCAGCAGGCCAGGCCGAAGGTGGCAGGCCACACCGAGCTCTTGCGGGCGTAGCCGGCGACCTTCTCGACCGTGGTCAGCAGAATCCCGCTGGGCAGCTTCTCTTCCAGACCCATCTGCTCAACTCCGGCAGCATTCGGCTGTTAAGGGTTGGGAGCTGTCGCTGCCTTGTCCCGGTAGGGGGCGAGGAACGTGGTCAGCCCGGCCAGCAGCTGTTCGGGAGCTTGCTCGGCGACCCAGTGGCCGCAGCCGGGGATGACCAGGGTCTGCACGTCGTCCGCGGCGAGCTTCATCGTGTTCCCCGGCCCCTTCCCCGGAGCTTTCCGCTCCTCCGATCGCCAGGACGGGCAGGGTCAGCCGCCGTTCCTTGCGCTCGTCGTTCTGCGCGGCGGTGGTGGGGATCGCGCGGTAGAACTCGAAGCTGCCGCGCAGGTGGTCTGGGTCGGCGGCGAGGGTGTCGATGTAGTACCTGACCGTGTCCGAGGGCAGCTTGTGTCGTCCCGGCCGAGGCGTCGAACTCGGCGCCGAAGAAGATGTCCTCCCGTCCGGTGACGAGCTGCTCGTTCACCTTGGGGAGCTGGTTGAAGGCCAGGTGCCACAGCATGGCGTTGAGCTGCGGCGGGAGGAACAGCGGCGGTGAGGGGGATATCCCCGGCAGGGGGGCCTCGGAGACGGCCAGCCGGTCGACCCGGCCGCGGTGATCGGCGGCCAGGGCGTAGGCGATCGGCATGCCGACATCGGTTCCGTACAGGGCGAACCGCTGATGGCCCAGCGCGTCCATCATCGCGACCAGGTCGTTGGCGAGGGTGGCGGAGTCGTACCCGTCCTGGGGTTTGTCGGACAGCCCGATACCGCGCTGGTCGACCGCGACGACGGAGAAGTCCCGGGCCAGCGCCGGCATGATCAGGCGGAACTGGTACCAGAACTGGGGCCAGCCATGCACCAGCAGGAGCGGCGGGCCTTCACCTCCGGTGACCGCGTGCAGGCGCAGTTCACCGGTGTCGACGTACCGGCTGGTGAACGTCCGCGTGAACCCAGCCGGGAGGTTCGGTGCCCCGGACACGGAGCCGGGGCCTTCCGGGGTGGGCAGGCCGGCCGAAGATGAGCTCATGGGGATCCCCTTTCACAAGACCTGACGAGCTTTGGCGGACGGAGGCCGGAGGTAGCCGTCACGAGGTCCGCGCCGGTGACGGCGGCTAGCGCAGTGATCTGAACGCCTCCCGGAGTTCGGTCACGAACAGGTCCGGCTCCTCTCACGGGCCGAAATCAGACCGCCAACGGATCACGGCCGATGGCTGTGGCCGTCGGGTGCGGCTGGCCAGTATCCGGGAGGGTGACTCTCGTGACTGGCACCTCCTGTCTGGGCTGCTGTTCTCCGCTGGCTACCACTCAGCGCGGCTAGCGGTGCTGGCGGCTCCGGAGTTCGAACGCGATGACGATTTCGGAGATGCCGCGGAACAACGCGAAGAACCCGACCCACAGCAGGAGCAGCGCCGCGCGGGCGGGGAACATCTGCTGGGAGGCCCAGAAACCGAGCAAGATAAGCAGGATGCCGGCCACCAGGCCGAGCCACCAGGTGCCGCTGATTTCCCTGGCCGCGATGGAGTTGATGATGTCGAGCGCGCCATAGAGGACAAACAGCAGCCCAATCACCGAGGCCAGCGCCCAGAAGGCGTTGATCGGGTTGGCGAACGCCCAGATCGCGCCCACCAGGAAGAGGATTCCCAGCAGGACGTGCGCCCACCGCCAGCCGACGTGGATCGAGGCGAGCAGGAATTCGTTGAACGTGGCCGCCAGGAAGACCACACCTATGAGGACGCCCACGGTGGTGATCGAGGTGAGCCGGAACCGCAGCACGACCACGGAGATGATCAGCCACGCGATGCCGGTCACTAGCATGAGCCACCACGGGCCGGCCAGCCGCCACAGGCCTGCCCGGGCGCCAGTAGACGCTCATCGACGGCATTACTGTTGAGGCTCATATCCAGTTTCCTTCCGCAAGGGGTATGTGCTGGGCAGGGCGGGCGGCAGGCTGTGGTTAACGCAGCGACCTGAATGCCGCCCGGATCTCGGTCGCGAACAGTTCGGGTTCTTCCCACGCGGCGAAGTGGCCGCCCTTGGCAGCTTCGTGGAAGTAGGTGAGGGTGGGGTAGCCCAGCTCGACCCAGCTGCGCGGGGCGCGGAAGATCTCGCCGGGGAAGGTGGTGAAGCCGACCGGGAGCTTGACCTGTGGAGGAGCCTGCCCGGCCGCGAGGGCCTGGGCTCGTGCGCTCTCCCAGTACGAGCGGGCCGCCGAGGCCCCCGTGCCGGTCAGCCAGTACAGGGTGATGTTGTCGAGGATGTGGTCTCGGGTGAGGCCGCCGGACGGCTGCCCGCCGGTGAAGGCGGCCGAGATCTTGTAGTAGGCGTCGGTGTCGTGGTCGAGCATCCAGGCCGCCAGGGCGAGGGGTGAGTCCAGCAGGGCGTAGCCGATCGTCTGCGGCCGGGTGGCCTGCTCCAGGAAGTAGCCGAAGCCGGTCGCCCGGAATGTCTTGGTCTGCTCGAGCGCCGCGCGTTCGGCCTCGGTGTCCGCCGGCATGGCGCCGCCGCCCAGCGCGGTTACGAGCAGGTTCATGTGGATGCCGGCCAGCCCCCCGGGGGCCTGGCGGCCCATCGCGTCGGTGACGGCGGCGCCCTGGTCGCCACCCTGGGCGACGTATTGGGTGTAGCCCAGGCGGTGCATCAGCTCCGCCCACGCCTGCGCGACGTGGCCGGAGTGCCAGCCGATCTCGGCCGGCTCGGCGGAGAAGCCGTACCCGGGGATGGACGGTAGCACGAGGTCGAACGCATCCTCGGCGGAGCCGCCGTGCGCGGCCGGGTCGGTGAGCGGGCCGACGGAGCCGAGCAGCTCGATGACCGAGCCGGGCCAGCCGTGGGTCATGATCAGCGGCAGCGCGTTCTCGTGCCGTGACCTTACGTGGATGAAGTGGACGTTAACCCCGTCGATCTCGGTCGTGAACTGCGGCAGCGCGTTCAGCTCCGCCTCGCACGCATGCCAGTTGTAACCGGCCGTCCAGTAGCGGGCGAGCTCCTGGATCGTCGCCAACTGCACGCCCTGCGACCGGTCGTCGACCAGTTCTTTGCTGGGCAAGCGCGTCGCGGCGATGCGCCGCCGGAGGTCGGCGATCGCCTCGTCAGGCATGTCCACCCGGAAGGGGCGTATCTCGGCGGTACTGCTCATGAGGGCCTCCCTTTAACGCAGTGATCGGAATGCGGCCGCATCTCGGCGGAGAAGAGGTCGGCTGGCGGCGTGATCTTCATCGGTCAGAAGCCATCGATGTCGGCGATCGCCTGGGCGAAGGCCTGCGGGGCTTCCTGGGGCAGGTTGTGCCCGACGCCGCCGGGGACGCTCCGGTGTTCGTATTTGCCGGTGAATTTGCCGGCGTAGGCGCTGGGGCCGGGGTGCGGCGCGCCGTTGGCGTCGCCCTCCAGGGTGATGGTGGGCACCGCGATGGCCGGGGCGCCGGCGAGCCGGGCCTCCAGGTCGTCGTAGTGCGGTTCGCCTTTGGCCAGGCCGATCCGCCAGCGGTAGTTGTGGATCACGATCTCGACGTGATCGGGGTTGTCGAAGGCGGCCGCGGTGCGCGCGAACGTGGCGTCGTCGAAGGCCCACTTCGGTGAGGCGAGCTGCCAGATCAACTTGGCGAACTCGCGCCGGTAGGTGCCGTAGCCGGCCCGGCCGCGCTCGGTGCCGAAGTAGAACTGGTACCACCAGGCGTGCTCGGCGGCCGGCGGCAGTGGCGCCGCGCCACTGGCCTGGCTGCCGATCAGGTACCCGCTCACCGACACCAGGGCCTTGCAGCGGTCCGGCCACAGCGCCGCAATGACGTTGGCCGACCGCGCCCCCCAGTCGAAGCCGCCGAGGATGGCCTTGTCGATGCCGAGCGCATCCATGTGCGCGATGACATCGGCGGCCAGGGCCGCTTGCTGGCCGTTACGGGGCGCCACGTCCGAAAGAAAGCGGGTGGTCCCGTAGCCGCACACGAACGGGACGATGACCCGGTAGCCCGCCGATGCCAGCGCCGGCGTGACATCAGCGAAGCTGTGAATGTCATACGGCCAGCCATGCAGCAGAACTACGGCCGGGCCATCAGGAGGGCCAGCTTCGGCATAGCCGACGCTCAGACGACCGGCATCGACCTGCTTGACAGGCCCAAATGGTGTGCTGGTACCCGGTTTCGTCGTTGCCACGTCCGTCTCGCTCATCGTGGGTGGCGCGCTTATCGACGTCTACCGGTGTGAACCGGCGACGGCCCGGGCCGCCTTGACGATGTGGTCGGTCACCGCCTGCGGCTGCGAGACCATGATCACGTGTGAGCCCTCCACCTCGATGATGTCGGCGCCCGCCCGCTGGGCCTCTGCCCGGACCAGGTCAGCGCCGGCGGCCTTGTCGCCGGTGGCGACCACCGCCCAGGACGGCAGCTTCTTCCAGGCGGCCGACCCGGACACGTCGCTGAATGCCGCGGCGGCGATCGGGCGCTGGGTCGCGGCTATGAGCGCGATCTGGTGGTCGGGCAGGTCGCCGGCGAAGGCCTCCTTGGTCTTCGCCGGATTGATCGCGAACTCGACCGAGGTCTGCCCGCCCGGTCCGGCCGGATAGCTGTACTGGACCAGCGCCGAGTTGAGGACGCTGTCCTTCGAGCTGGCCGACAGGTCACCCAGGTTCTCACCCTCGTCGGGGGCGAAGGCGGCGACGAAGACCAGGCCGACGACGTTCGGGGCGCTGGCCGCGGCGTTGGTGATGACCGCGCCGCCGTAGGAATGCCCGACCAGCAATACCGGGCCGTCGATCTGGTTGAGCAGGCTGGCGGTGTAGGCGGAATCGGCGGTCACGCCGCGCAGGGGATTTGCCGAGGCGATGCAGGTGTAGCCCTGCTGCTGCAGCCGCTCGATGACGCCGTTCCAGCTGGACGCGTCGGCGAAGGCGCCGTGCACGAGCACGATCGTCGGCTTGACGTCGGCTTGCTGGGACGGCTGATCTGTCGCATTCACGGGGGAACCTCCTGCGCTGTGGATCGGCTGATTTGGGATGGTTAGAGATGGCCGGTGTCGATGACGGCCTGGCCGTGGGCCCTAGCGGTTCTGCATGCGGCAGGTTTGAAGTCCCACCTCTGGCGGCCCCCGAGGATGCAGGTACGGCCCGTTCGGGCTGTGTCTCGCCATCGGCCTCCGGCGCTGATCAGGCGGGGTGTCGCCCCTGCCCGCAGGTGCGGCACGTGGCGCCATGTAATCCAGGCACGCACGCCTTGCAGTGTGCGGCAATGGAGCAACTGGGAACAACCGATTATCTCTATCTATAAACAAGATAAATCGCATAGCTTGTGTGGAAGCGGGGGTTGCCTTGGACGGGGCGGCCCTCGTGTCGGTGACGTCCATGACGCCCGCCTGACCGCGGTCGCTGTCAGCGGGCTGAAGGTCGCCTTCATCGCGGTACGCCACGTTCATCTTTCGACGAGTTGCTGGCCGCCGTCGATGTCGAAGGTGGCGCCGGTGATCGCGGTGTTTGTCATGAGGTGGACGGCCAGTGCCGCGATGTCGGTGGGGCCGACGACGCGGCCGATCGGCAGCGTGGTACGGAGCTGCTCGCGGCGCTCGTCGAGGCGGTCGCCGAGCAGCGAGGCCGACAACGGTGTGTCGACAAAGCCTGCCGCGATCAGGTTGACCCGCACGGGCGCGACCTCGAGCGCGAGGCTCTTGGTCATAGCGGGAAGCGCGGCCGTGAGCGCCGCGATGAACGCGAGGCCCGCTCCTGGGCGGCGGCCGCCAACGCCGCCCATGAACAGCAGGGTGCCTCCCGGGCGGACCCTGCTCGCGGCATCCTTAGCGATCTGCAGCGGCAGCAGGAGATGGGCGTCGACGTCGCGGCGTGCCGCGTCGGGGTCGAACTCGGCCAGCGGCGTGTAATAGGGGCCGGGGCCGGTGACCAGCAGGTGGTCGATGGCCGTGGGCAGCGCGTCAAAGAACCGCCCGAGCCGGTCGAAGTCGGTGGCATCGAAGGCGGCGATGCTGGCCCCGAGTTCGAGGCCGACGTGGTGCAGGCGGTCCGGGTTGCGGGCGGTGAGGATGATGTCCGCTCCCTGGGCGCGGGCGAGCCGGGCTGTCTCGAGCCCGATGCCGGAGCTTCCCCCGATGACGAGGACGGTCTGCCCGAGCAGGTCCTGCTCGCGGTGTACGGGCGAAGAGTTGACCGAGGCGGCCATGGTTCTCCAGGCGTCGTCGTCGCTCACGTCGGCAGCTCCGTCCCGGCCTGCTCCGCTGTCATGTGTGCGGTATACCGGCCGGGCCAGTTCGCGTCGCGCTGGTTGTGCCAGGATCACTCTTGCGCCTCGACGAGTGCGTCGCACCCGGGAGACACCCTGGCCCGGCCCCTGGGTGTACGGGGTTCCTCAGCCCTTAGCCACAGAGTTACGCTCTGCTGGTAGCGGCTTGAACGAGGGGGGAGGCCGCCGACGAGTCAGGATCCCCGCACGGCCCCGAAGCTCCTCGCACGCCGCAGCGAGTGCGAGGCGCTCGACCGGCTCGTGGCCGACGCGCTCGCCGGCCGGAGCCGGGTCACCATCCTGCGGGGCGAGGCCGGGGTGGGCAAGACCGCGCTGCTGGATTACCTATCCGACCGAGTCGCCGGCTGGCACATCGCGAGAGCCGCCGGTGTCGAATCGGAGATGGAACTGGCCTACGCCGGTCTCCACCAGCTCTGCGGGCCCATGCTGGACCACCTCGACCGGCTGCCCGCTCCGCAGCGCGACGCGCTCGCGACGGTGTTCGGCCGCGGCGCCGGCGCCCCGCCCGACCGGTTCCTGATCGGGCTGGCCACATTAACGCTGTTCGCCGAGGTCGCCGACCAGCAGCCACTGGCCTGTATCGTCGACGACGCGCAGTGGCTCGACCACGCCTCGGCGCAGATCCTGGGGTTCGTCGCCCGCCGCCTCCTCGCCGAGCCGATCGCGGTCGTGTGTGCCGCGCGGACGGGGATCGGCGATGACGTTCTCGCCGGGCTGCCGGTCCTGCCGGTCGCTCCACTCGGCGACAGCGATGCCCGCGCGCTGCTGCTGGCCAACGTGCCCGGCCCCCTGGACGCCCGCGTTTGCGACCAGATCGTCGCAGAGAGCCACGGCAACCCGCTCGCGCTGCTTGAACTGCCGCGCACGTGGAACGCTGCCGATCTCGCCGGCGGGTTCGGTCTTCCCAGCAGCCAGCCGGTCGCCTGGCCGGATCGAGCAGAGCTACATCCGGCGCCTTCGGCTGCTCCCTTTCGACACGCAGCTGCTCGTCCTCACGGCTGCCGCAGAGCCCCTCGGCGACCCTGCCCTGCTGCATCGTGCCGCAGGAATGCTCGGGATCGACATCGCCGCGGTGGGCCCTGCACAGGACGGCGGGCTGCTCGAGCTGGGCGTGCGCGTCGAGTTCGCGCACCCACTGGTCCGGTCCGCCGCCTATCGTTCGGCAGCCGCGGACGACCGGCACCGCGTGCATCGCGCCCTGGCCGATGCCACCGTCGCCGAGACCGACCCGGACCGGCGGGCCTGGCACCGCGCCCGCGCCACCGCGGGGCCCGACGAGGAGGTCGCCGCCGAGCTCGAACGCTCGGCCGGCCGGGCGCAGGCCCGCGGCGGCGTCGCCGCGGCGGCCGCGTTCCTGCAACGATCAGCCGAGCTCACGGTCGACCCGGCGCGGCGTGCCGAGCGCGCGCTGGCCGCCGCGCAGGCGAGCTGCCAGGCCGGCGCGTTCGACGCAGCGCCCCAGCTGGCGGCCACGGCCGAGGCCGGACCGCTCGACGGCTTCCAGCGCGCCCGGATCGACCTCCTGCGTGGCAACATCGCCCTCGCCCTGGGCAGCCGCGACGCTGCGTCATTGCTGCGAGGGGCCGCGAGACGGCTCGAACCGTCCGACCCCGGCCTCGCGCGCGAGACCTACCTGATCGCCTGGGGCGCAGCGGCAGTCGCAGGCGACCCCGAAGCAGGGCGCATCGCCCTCGAGATCTCTCGCGCCGTCCGGTCCCTCCCACCGCCGCCGGGACCTCCCCGCCCACTCGACCTGCTGCTCGCCGGACTCGCCCTGCTCACCACCGACGGACACGCCGCTGCGACTCCGGCGTTGCAGCAGGCAGCGGAATCGCTGCTCGAGATCTCGCGGGAGGACGCCCTTCGCTGGGGGTGGATGGCCACGGCCGCCAGCAACGCTGTGTGGGACAACGAGGGCATGCTGGCGATCGCCGCGAGAAAGCTCCAGTTCGTCCGCGACGCCGGCGCGCTCGCGCAACTGCCCATCCACCTGTCCGCACTGGCCCTGGCCAGGGCGTGGATCGGCGACTTCGCGGGCGCCGCCTCGCTCGTCGCGGAGATCGACAGCGTGGTGGCGGCAACGGGGAGCCGCTTCGTGCCGGGAGCCGCCTTACGGCTCTGGGCCCTGCACGGGAGGGAAACCGAGTCGGCCGCGCTGCTCGCGAGCGTCATGGAGCGAGATGCCGCCGGAGCCGCGGCTACCTGGGCGCAGTGGGCGGCCGCGGTCCTGTACAACGGCCTGGCCCGCTACCAGGAGGCAGCGGCAGCGGCCCAGCAAGCCACTTCGAACAACTTCGAGTACTGGGTGTCTGTGTGGGCGCTACCCGAGCTGGTCGAGGCGGCCATGCACATGGGAAACGCCGAACTCGCACGCGACGCGCTCGAGCGGCTCGCGGAGACGACCCAGCCAGTGGCACCGACTTCGCGCTAGGCATCGAGGCCCGCTCCCGGGCACTGCTGAGCGACGGCACCGGCGCCAGCGACCTGTACCGCGAAGCGATCGAGCGGCTGAGCCGTACGCGGCTGCGCCCGGAGCTCGCCCGGGCGCATCTGCTCTATGGGGAGTGGCTGCGCCGCGAGGGCCGGCGCGTCGACGCGCGCGAGCAGCTGCGCACCGCCCACCACCTGTTCGACGCGGTCGGCATGGAGGCGTTCGCCGAGCGCGCCCGCCGCGAGCTGCTGGCGACAGGCGAGAAGGCGCGCAAGCGCAGGCCTGGCACGCGCGGGGAGCTCACGCCGCAGGAGGAGCAGATCGCCCGGCTCGCCCGTGACGGCCTGTCGAACCCGGAGATCGGCGCGCAGCTGTTCGTCAGCGCCCGCACGGTCGAGTGGCACCTGCGCAACGTGTTCGCCAAGCTCGGTATCACCTCGCGGAGGCAGCTCCAAACAGCGCTGCCCGGGGACGGCCCACTCGCCGGCACCCGCACCTAGCTAGCCGGCGTTCGTTTAGCAGGCTTAAGCGACTGCGGGCACGACCTCACTGAGCCCGCGGACGGGCCGGACCAAGAGAACCACGGGGTAATCCCTGGAAGGGACCCAGGGTGTTGCCCTGGGGTGATGCGCCGGTTGAGATCGTAGCGTCATCCCTGACACAACCTCAGGGAGGCGTCAATGCGCACAATCGAGGACCGCTGGCATTTCTTCCGGCAATTCCTGCACGACGCCCGCCCGGCCTACACGCCGGCAGAGATGGACCGCTACCTTCAGGCGTGGCCGCAGCCGGGCGCGGCCACCGGGATGATCAACTACTACCGTCCTCGGTGCGGACCCCGCCCAACCAGGCCGAAGCGGCGCTGCGCCCGATCAAGGCGCCCACGCTGGTCATCTGGGGGCAGGCCGATCGCTACCTCGGCCAGGAACTCGCCGAGCCTGACGACGACGACGTGCCCGGCCTCGGCCGCGTCGGGCGCCTGCCCGACGCCTCGCACTGGGTGCATTCACGACGAGGCCGAGCGCGTCACCCACCTGCTCACCGGCTTTTTCGCCCCCGCTCTGGCCAAATAGAAAGGGTCAAGATCATGAACACAACCCACTGGCGGCGCGCCCCGCTGGCCGCCTGCTGCGCGGCGCTGGCCGCGCTGGCCCTCGCAGCAGCTGGCGCCACCGCTGCCACGGCCGGCACCAGGGCCGCGGCGTCGGGCTCCGGCGGCGCCCCGATCGCGGCCACCGGCGACGGCGCCGTCCGCGGCGTCGCCGCAGGCAGCATCCATGAGTTTCTCGGCATTCCCTACGCCGCTCCCCCCACCGGCCACCTGCGGTGGCGCCCACCGCAGCCGCCGGCCGAGTGGCAGGGGGTCCGCGACGCCACCCAGTTCGGGCCGAGCTGCCCGCAGCCGCCGCAGAACAACGCGACCTTCCCGCCCGGCCCCATCAGCGAGGACTGCCTGTACCTCAACGTGTACACCCCGGCGCACTCCGGCGGTGACCTGCGCAGCGGTGACGAAGGCGGCCGGCCGGTGCTGGTATGGATCCACGGCGGCGGGCTGACGTCGGACGCCAGCCGCAACTACGACCCGGCCAAACTGGCAGCCGACGGCATCGTGGCCGTCACCATCAACTACCGGCTCGGCGCGCTCGGCTTCCTGGCCCACCCGGCGCTGGCGTCGCGGCCCGGTGGCCCGTCCGGCAACTACGGGCTGATGGACCAGCAGGCCGCACTGCGCTGGGTGCGGGACAATATTGCCCGGTTCGGCGGCAGCCCGCACAACGTCACCATCGCCGGCGAGTCGGCCGGCGGCCTGTCGGTGCTTGCCCACATGGTCTCCGCCGGCTCCCGCGGGCTGTTCCAGAAGGCGATCATCGAGAGCGGTTCCTTCGCGCTCAACCAGCAGCCCCTGGCCACCGCTGAGGCCGCCGGCCAGGCCTTCGCCGCCCAGGCGGGCTGCCCGGACCAGACCGCGGCCTGCCTGCGCCACCTGCCCGTCTCCGCCCTGGTAACCCCCAACTTCATTGAGATCCCCGGTGTCGTGGACGGCAAGGTCCTCACCGAGCCAATCGGGACCGCGCTGGCCGCGGGGCGGTTCGCCCGCGTGCCGGTCCTCAACGGCACCAACCACGAGGAGGAGGCGCTCTTCGTCGCCCTCGGCCTGACCGTCAGCCAGGGCACCGACGTGCCCATAGCCCAAAAGCCGGTGACCTCCGACAACTACCAGACCAACATCGCGCAGGCGCTGGGCGTGCCCGCCGCGCGGGCCGCGGCGATCGCGGCCGAGTATCCGCCCGGCAACGACGAATCGTCGGCAACCGCGGCGTTCACCGCGTTGGTCGGGGACGCCAGCTTCGCCTGCCCCGCGCTGCAGATCGACCAGGAGACCGCCCAGCGGGCGCCGACCTACGCCTACGAGTTCAACGACGACAACGCACCCCAGCCCTACACACCACCCGGCTTCCTGCCCACCGTGGCGACGCACGGCTCCGAGCTCCCCTACCTGCTCGACCTGCCGAACGCGCCCCACCCCCCGCAATTCACCGCCGACCAGCAGACACTCGCGGCCAGCATGCGCGCCGCCTGGGCGCACTTCGCCGCCACCGGCAACCCCGCGACCGCGGCCGTCCCCTGGCCCGCCATCAGCGCCAACAGCACACCGATGCTGTCGCTCGTGCCGCCCCAACCACAACTCGAGACCGACTTCGCCACCCGGCACCACTGCGCATTCTGGGCCGCCGGATAGCGACCCCCCCGTTGCCGCACACCCTTCCGGCTGCCGCGCCGACGAGCGCGGCAGCCGGAAGGGACAAGGAGTCAGCATGGACAGCTCGCTGTCGATTGACGGTTCCCACACCGGGTACCAGCCGGTACCCGCCGGCTCCGGGCGGGACGACAGCGCCCCTGCCACCTGGCCGGCCAGCACCTCGACACTGATCTCCGGCGACCGCGACGCCGTCCTCGTCGACGCGCTGCTCACCACCGGCCAGGGAGAACGGCGTGCGGTGTGGCGGAAGCGCCTGCTGGCCGCGGCAGTCATGACAGCGGCCGTCGTTTGGGGTGGTGAGGCAGATGGCTGAAGTCCCGGGGACGTCGTCGCGGCAGCGGTGGACCCTGGTCCTGGTGTGCACGGCGGTGTTCATGCTGCTGCTGGATATCACCGTGGTGAGCGTGGCGCTGCCGTCGATTCAGCGGGATCTGCGGGCGAGCCTGCCGGACCTGCAGTGGGTGAGCGCCGCCTATGCCCTGGTGCTGGCCGTGCTGCTGCTGCCGGCGGCCACCCTGGGTGACCGGCTGGGCCGGCGTCGGCTGTTCCTGGCCGGCCTGGTCATCTTCACCGCCGGGTCGCTGGCGTGTGCGCTGGCCCCGACCGCGCTGGCGCTCCAGTTGTTCCGCGCGCTGCAGGGAGTCGGCGGCGCGGTGCTGTTCGCCACCGGCACGCCGCTGCTGCGCGCGGAGTTCTCCGGCGCCGCCCTGGCCCGGGCGCTGGGCGCCTTCGGCGCCACGATCGGCGGCGCCACCGCCATCGGGCCGCTGGCCGGCGGGGTGCTGACCGACACACTGGGCTGGCGGTCCATCTTTTTCATCAACCTGCCCATCGGCGTGGCGGCGTTCGCGGGCGGGGTGGCCCGGCTGCGCGAATCCCGCGACCCAGCTGGCGGCCGGGCCGACTGGGTGGGCACGGCCCTGATCACCGGGGCGCTGACCGCGCTGATGTTCGCGCTGATCCGCGGCAACGCGATGGGCTGGACAAGCCCGGCGATCGTGGCCCTGTTCGTGACCGCAGCCGTGGCCTTTGCCGGGTTCGTGATATACGAGCTGCGTATCGCCGCCGCGCCCATGGCCGACCTGCGCCTGTTCGCCCGGCGCAGCTTTGCCGCGACCGGGTTCGTGGCGTTCGCGATCTCGGCGACGGTCATCGGGATGATCATCTACCTGTCGCTGTATGTGCAGAACACCCTGGGCTACTCCCCGGTCCAGGCCGGGCTGCGGTTCCTGCCGCTGTCGCTGGTCTCCTTCGTGGTCGCCCTCCTGACCGGCGGCTGATCGGCAAAGTGGCGATGCGGGTGCTGCTGGGCGCGGCCATGGTCGCGGCCGCGGCCGGGCTGGCCTCGATGGCCCACCTGACCGCCACATCCAGCTGGCTGGTGCTGCTGCCCGGCTTCATCCTCGCCGGGATCGGCCTGGGCGTCACCTCCACCGGCCTGGCCTCCGCCGCGCTATCGGCGGTGAAGCCGGCCCACGCCGGGATGGCCGCCGGCCTGGTGAACACGCTGCGCCAGGTCGGCACCGCCACCGGCGTGGCCGTGCTCGGCGCCCTCTACGCCTCCCGCGTCACCACCGCCACCCTGCACGCCCTGGCGGGCCTGCCCGCCCCGCCCGGCGCCGCCCACCGGCTGGCCGCCGCGGTCGCCTCCGGCGCGGGCGTCCGGGTAGCCGCCGTGGTCCCGCCCGTCGCCCGCGCCGCGGTCACCCACGCCGCCCGCGCCGGCACCGCCAGCGGCCTCAACGACGTCCTGCTCGCCGCGGCCGCATTCGCCGCACTCGGCGCCATCGCCGGCTTCGCCTACGGACCCGACCCAGCC
>CAVUBM010000078.1:0-15564 GCA_963739645.1 uncultured Actinomycetota bacterium | reverse complement strand
ACACTGAAGTGGTTCTGGGCTGGTCATCTGCCGAGGGGTGCCCAATTCGGACGTATTCGGCGCCAGCCGACGCGGCGGGTACAGGAGTATGAGCTCTGGGGCCAGGCCGCCAGCAGCGCCGCCTTCGAGTGCCAACGATTAGGGCGCAACGGATCATCAGACAAGCGCCGTCAGGCCTGAGCTGTTGCGAGTTCGGTCACCGCAGAGTGGGAGATGGCGAGCGCATCGGTGGCGACCGTGATCAGGCTGCAGCCACCGTCGCGGTACAGCCGCGCCGTCGCGCCATCGGAGGCGTGAATACCGACCGGTTTTCCGGCTGCGGCGCAAGCGGAGCTGATCTGTTCCAGGGTCCGCCTCAGCACCGGGTGGTTCGGGTCGAGCGGGCAGCCAATCGAGTAGGACAAATCTCGGGGGCCGACATAGATGCCGTCCACGCCGTCTGCTGCCAGCGTTGCGTCCAGGTCCGCGACTGCCTCTGCTGACTCGACCATGATGATGCAAAACGGTTCGTCCGCGCTGGTCATCGCCCCGCCACCGGATCGGTATCCAGCCGGCGGATAGTGGCAGGCACCAGCAGCCTCGCGAGCCTGGGCGGCCGAGTTGACATTCGGCACGATGACACCCTCGCAGCCGAGGTCGAGTGCCCGACCGATATCGGCCGGGTGCGCGTGCCGTACCCGGCCGATGGGAGTCGCGCCCGCCAGCCGGATCGCGGTGGTCAGCCCGGGCAGGTCATGTTCGGTCGCGCCACCGTGCTGTAGGTCTATCACCACGTAATCGAGTCCGGCGGCCGCCAGGAGCCGGACACTGAGCGGCGAGGGAATCGTGGACCAGGCGCCGTAGAGCGTTTCACGGGCCGCCAGCTGTGAGCGGAACGTCGAAGCCGGTGACATGAACCAAGCCAACCACACCCGGCGAAGCCCGCGCCTCCGTTCGTCAGAGCGTCGAGCGCCTCGACTGGGACCCGTACCTGCGCTGCCAAGAGGGCCTGCTGGAGCCGACGTCGGCCGAGGTCTGAGCGCTGATCGGAGGGCAGCGCCCACCGCCCGATCCGGGCACCTGCCCGGAAACGGCCACACGGTTGGCAGGCGATCCGTTTAGGCTGGCAGGCCGGCTGTCGCCAGCCCAGCGGGCCCCCCCACGTCGCGAACGCCCCAGCCACGCTGATGTGGTAGCCGTAGCTCGTGTAGTACGCCACCGCGAACTCCGTCTGGAGGTCGAGCCGGCAGTCCGTTGGCAGGTCGCCGTTGATCTGCGGGTCTGACATGTTGCGTACCGCCGCCCACTTCGGCGGTACGCCCCGCGCCTGGATGGTCATCCCGAGCACGGCATCGCCCATCTCCATGGCGCATCCCTGCTGGTCGAGGTGGTTGGCAGACGTGCCGAACTCGAAGTAGTCCGTCGTCAGGATGGGATGAAACTCGGGCATATCGCGGCCGCCCTGCTCATCTTGACTGTCGGGGTGTTGGGATCGGTCGTGATGAGGCCGCCCTGATAGTGGTATCGCTTCGCGGGTGCTCGAACGCCGGCTCCCTGAGTACTGTCCCGAACGGCTGCATGAGGTTGACGGCGGTGTCCAGATGGTCGGTGGGTATCTGCCAGTCGCTCAGGTAAGTGTGGTCGTTGAAGGTCTCGTTACGGAATTCCGACTTCAGGCGGAATTTGGCGGCTCGGCTGATGACGCTGCCGCCGAGGCCGAAGTCCTGAAAACACTGCCGCTAGTGCCAATCAGGGGGCTCGATCCCACGCGACAGCAACTCGCGGGCCAATTCCGTCCGCTGCTCGACGTCCACACAGTCCCCTTTCGCCCTAGCCGGCGGCCGCCCCAGGGTACAGCTCCCGCCTAGGCTGGAACCTTGACGGCGTCCCACCCGGCTCGCACGGCGTCAACCTGGCTGCTGGTCCGCCCGTACTCCCGCTGGGCGTGCTTGAGGGTCAACCGGGCGAATTGCGCAAAAGTGGCACCGGGCTGCAATGCGGGGTCGCAGAGGGTCAGGTACCAGATCGGCCCGGCGGCGTCCCACGAGTGGCCGCCGAGGGTCGTGGCGACCACATAGAAGGCCTTGTTAGGGATTCCGGAATTGAGGTGGACGTCCCCGCCTGGAATGTAATGATCCATGTCTGCGGGCTGCTGATCGTGCGGATTCGCGGTACCAGGGGCCTTCATGGACCGCAGCGCCGGCTGCAGCGCCGGTCCGACGATGTCCGCGCCGATTAGCCAGTCGGACTGGGTGACGTCCTGGTTGAGCGCGCGCTGTTTGACCTGGATGCCGGCAACATCCGAGATGGATTCATTCAGCGCGCCTGACTGCCCCGAGTAAGTCAGGTTGGCCTCGTGCTGTGTAACTCCGTGGGTGAGCTCGTGGCCTATGACGTCGAGGCCGGCCGTGGTCTCGGTGAGCAATGTCCCATCGCCGTCACCGAAGAACATGTGCCCGGCGTTGTCCCAGAAGGCATTGTCGTAGTTGGTCCCCTGGTGCACGCATCCCAGCAGGGGGAGGCCCTGCCGGTCGATGGAGTCGCGCTGGAAAACCGTCCAGTAGTAGTCGTACGTGGCGCCCAGCCCGTCGTAGGCCTGGTTTACCGCCTGGTCGGCAACAGCGGGTTGCCCCTCAGCACGGACCGCGGTGCCGGGTGTCTGACCCGTGCTGTGCTGCTGGTCATAGATGGTCCGGTTGGCCTGGCCGCCGACCCTGGCGAAAGTGACCGTCCTGACCGCAAAGGGCGCGACGCTCGCGGCAGCCTCGGCCCGGCTCAGCCGGAATCTCCGGTCGAGGGCCATGGTGTCGAGCGCTGCCGCCCTCGTCTGTTCGTCGCCCGTACGGGCCACGCGCTCAAGAACGTCGGGCGGCAGGATGCAATGCAACGAATGGTATTTGGTCACGACAAATCTCCCCCCGTGTCGTGCACTACGGTCTAAAGGTACCAGAATAATGTCACAATGAAAAGTTCCCATTCTCAGGTGTGATCTGCTGGATTGGCTTGAAAAAGCTGAGTCCTGGTGCGCTTGCTGGTGCCTATGGGATAGGGCGTGCCCGGGTCGTCAGCTCGGCGATGAGCGGGCGCAGGTCATCAGGGACCGCGGCTTCCGGCCATCGTAGGACGCGTCGCTCCCGGCCGTCGTCGATATGCAGTTCGTACGTGAAGCGGTCTGGTGCCTGGGGAGTGCCGCTCGGCGGCTTGGCGGGGCCGGCTAGGAGGGCGCGGATCATTTCACCCTCGGCGGGAGACAGCTCGTCGCTGTCAGTGTCTACGGCGATCGTGATTCCCGCGAGCCCTCCGCTGCGCCGGAATCCAACCCGCACCGGCGCGCTCATGCTGGCGGGGAGTGGCCGCCGAACGCCGCTGGGATCCCGGCAGGGACACCGCCCCGCCAGCCAGCTGCGGGATGCTGGAACCAGCGCGCAACCCGCCTGTGCCCCGGCACAAAGGTTCGATCAGTGAGCATATGATCCTCGCCACCGCTGAAGTGCATGTGTTTCGCCCTCCCCGAAAAAGAGAGCCACTGCCACCGTAATGAACCATACGCGCTGGACGGCCCGGCCCCAGGCAAGGTCTGGCTTCCGCTAACACGCTCTTGGCCAACTGCTTGGTACGAAACACGCCTTATCGAGGCCAGCGCTAGAACCGCACATGCTCCTGCCCGGATATCCACTGGACGAAACAGCCAATCGCAGCAGTTCGCCTTCGCCTGTAGTGGCTGATCGACAGCCCTAGGCGCTGCCTGTAGCGCTGCTCCTGGGGACTCTCGCGTCGTACGGCAGATCGGGGCGAGCGGGCCTTCGAAGTTTTCTGACTGGGTGATTCCGGCGATCCCAATGATCCCGCATCGCCGAGCACTACGTCGGCCAGGCTAGGCGTGCAGCGACTTGGCCGGGGCATATCGTCATGGCCGATCCGTTCTCAATGACTCGAGTATGGGCAGCAAGCCGTCGTGCATCTGGTCCGCCCACAGGTACAGGTTGATCCCGATCTTCATCGATCGCCTCCGTCGGGCCCGAGCCCCGCAGTCTGCTGAGCTCATCGCGCAGGCCGTCTGCCGGTGCCTGCTTGTCAACCAGCTGAGCGATCCCGGGCACCTGGAGGCATTCCTCGCACCGGTCGCATCGTGGCTCATCACCCGCTGCGGAGCTAAGGCAGAGCTGCAGGCCCTGACGACACTGGTCAGCGGCCAAGGCTGGCAGGGGACCCCACTGTGCGGCCCGTGCCAAATTCTCCGGCCGCGAGGTTAGAGTCGGCGGGAGTGAACCAGCCACACCGGAAGAACGTCTAGCCGGGCCGATGACGCCGTTGCCTCCTGGGAACGGCCCCGGCCGGCAGCAGGGGAGGACCGGATGACCGGCACAGCGGCCAAGCCCAGGCCTGGCTTTCTCGACGGCCCGCTGCGCCTCTATATCGGTGGGGAGTTCATCGATACCGAGAACCGGCTGACCGTCCTGGATCCGGCGACCGGGGAACCGCTCGCAGAAGTACCGCTCGCGGACGAGCGCGAGGTGGACCAGGCCGTCCGCGCGGCCAGTGCGGCCTTTCCGGGCTGGCGGTTTACCCCACCAGCCCAGCGGGCCCGCCTCATGTGGTTGCTGGCGGACCGGCTGGAGGAGCACGCCGAGGAGTTCGCCACGATCGAGGTGCTGGATAACGGCAAGCCACTGGGCGAAGCCAGGGCGGTGGATATCGCCCTCACCGTGGAGTTGCTCCGCTACTACGCGGGCTGGGCGACCAAGATTGCCGGCTCCATCCCGCCGAATTCGATCCCCGGGATGCTCAGCATGGTCAGGCGCGAGCCGGTGGGAGTCGTTGCCGCCATCACGCCGTGGAACTTCCCGCTGCTGGAGGTGGCTTACAAGCTGGGTCCCGCCCTAGCAGCGGGATGCACATTGGTGGTGAAACCGTCTGAGCTCGCGCCGCTGTCCACGCTTCGCCTGATGGACCTGGTGCACGAAGTCGGCTTCCCCGGCGGGGTGGTCAACGTGGTCATCGGCGGCCCGGAGGTCGGTTCCTCGCTGGTACGGCATCCACTGATCGACAAGATTGCCTTCACTGGACAGACCGCGACCGGCAAAGCGATCCTGCGCGCATCCGCTGAAGACCTCAAGCGGGTAACCCTGGAACTCGGCGGCAAGAGTCCCAATATCGTCTTCGCGGACGCGGATCTTGACGCCGCGGCGAGCGGGGCATTCGGCGGGATCTTCTTCAACCAGGGCCAGGCTTGCGTGGCTGGGTCGCGGCTGTTCGCAGAGGCGCCCATCGCAGAAGCGCTGGTGGAGCGCGTCGCGGACAAGGCCAGGTCCCTGCGCCTGGGCCACGGTCTTGACCCGCAGACCGAGATGGGCCCGCTCATCTCGGCCCCTCACCGCGAGCGGGTGCTCGGATTCGTCGGTGACGCCGCGCAGCAGGGGGCCGAGGTGGTCGCGGGCGGCAACGCCGCCGATGCCGGGGGCCTGAACGGCTTCTTCATGCAGCCAACGGTGATTGCCGGCGTGCGTAATGATATGCGGGTAGCACAGGAGGAGATCTTCGGCCCGGTCTTGTCCGTCATTGCCTGGCACGACACCGACGAACTGAAGGCCCTTGCCAATGACGTCCGCTACGGGCTGGCTGCCGGAATCTGGAGCCGCGATACCAGCCGGGCCCTCCGGGTGGCCGACGAGCTTGAGGCTGGCACGGTCTGGATCAACACCTACGGCATGTTCGACGCCGCGGTGCCGTTCGGCGGCCGCAAGCACTCCGGGTTCGGCCGTGAGCTCGGGGAAGAGGCGCTCGAGCCCTATCTGCAGTCCAAGTCCATCTGGGTTGACCTGGACGCGGCCGTACCGCAAGGCGGGCAGGGCATCAGCCGGTAGGCGCGAAGGACTGTAATGATGTGCAAGAAGTCCCACGCGAGGATTCTGGACGCCTGGGAGGACAGGAACTGCCGCTAGGCCGGTGACGCCCGGCGTGGTGCACGCTTCAGCCTGGCCGCGGCCCGGGCTTATCTCCTGGCCGGGCGGAGTCTGCTGGTGGCGTCAGCCGGGCAGGCTCTCGAGCGCATCCGCAGCGATGGCGCTGACGAGCTGAGCATGGTCACGCTCGTTCTGGTCGGCGTAGAGCTGGGCAAACCGGCTGATCGCAGCGGTGAACTTCTGGCCCTTCCCGATGTAGCCGGCGATGGCCGCCGGGTCACCGGTCCGGGCATGAGCGCGGGCAAGGGCCTCACCGCATGCGATGGCGAACTCGGTGAGGCGGGGAGCGATCAGCTCGATGGTCGGGATGATCTTCATGTCGCGGAATTGCCGTACGTAGTAGTCCCGGCCGTGCAGTGAGCCCCACCCGACGAATATGTCGGTGGCGCTCTGGATCAGCCGCTTGCCGCTGATCACCCGCTCGCCATGGTTGCCGTGGCGGCTGGGCTGCGTGTGAGTCTCGTATACCGACGGCCCCGCCTGCTTGACCTGCAAAAACAGCGGGTCGGCACCGCTTCGGCCCTCGAAGAGCATCAGATAGACCCGCATCCCCACACTGCCGACGCCCACCACCTGGCGGACCGTGTCAACCTCGGTGAACCGGTCGAACAGGACCCGCCGGTCCTCGGTGAGGGTGAGCCGGTAATCAGCGAGCAGGTGGGCGACGAGATCTGCCTGCTCGGAGTCGCTGATGGTCACGCGAAGCGGAGGATCCTCGGTGATCCGTGGGCGGCCGTGTGCCACCGTTGTGAGTTTGGCGAACGCCCCGCGGCTGGTGCGGCGGCTGCGCTTGCGCTCGATGTGGACCGAGACCCGTCCGCGGTCGGCCGGCTCGAAGTAGTCCACCAGGGCATCGACGTGCATCCCGTCATACCAGATGTCGAGTTCCGGCATGGTCGCGTACCGGCGGATGCGCCGACAGTAGGCCTCAACGCCCGCGTTGACCGCCGCGGTGGCCCGGGCCGGCCTGACCCGGTTCTCCCGCGCCGCCACTACCACGCTGGCAGCGAACCGCTCGACGTCCCACTCGAACGGGCCAGGCAGGGTCTCGTCGAAATCACGCAGGTCGAACGACAAGTTCCGCTCTGGTGTGGCCCACAGGCCGAAGTTCAGTATGTGGGCGTCCCCGCACAACTGCACCATCAGGCCACTGTCGGGCTGGGACGCGAGGTCGGCCGCCATGACCGCCGCGGCACCCCGGTAGTAGTTCCAGGCAGAGACCGCCATCCGCTGGTGGCGGATGGGGACCAGCTCAGGGACCCGCAGCCGGTTCTGGGCCAGGATCGTCTCCAGCGCATCATGCCCGCGGTCTCCCTCAGCCCAGTACCCGAGCGTGCCCCGCCGCACCCGCTTCCTCGCGGCCCGGCCTGAGGCCCGCCGTTCACTCTCGGTGGCCGGCAAATCGGGCAGGACGGCAGGCGACCGTTGCCGGCCCGGCGCGCCGGGCCCGGTCATGAAGCTCCCGCTTCCAGTCGCGGGGGGCGGCGCTGGCGGTCGGCGGCAGCAACTGTGCATGCGACCATGACAAACAAGGTAACGACCGTTGCCTCGCAGGCGAAACGACACCCACGGCAGCTTCCTGGCTCGCCGGGCGACTCGAGCTGCTTCGGTGCTGGCAGCCAGTCGGGCCTTTCAGCCGTTCCGGGTGTGATCAGCACCTGGCCGGCCGCCACAGGTAGGAATCAGCCGCCCGCGAGGAAGTCATCGACGTCGGCGGCGAACCGGCTGTGGTGCTGGAAAAGGAAGCCATGCGCCGAGTCCGGGTAGATCTTCAGCCGCGCATCGGGCAGCAGCCCGGTCAGCAGGTATGAGTAACGGGGCAGGATCATCGGGTCGCTGTCGCCGTTGGCGACGAAAACCGGGAGTTCGATGGCTGAGACTCGTTGGAGCAGCGAGTGGTTCGGGATCCCCCATCTGCACACGGCGTCGTATTGCGCCTGGCGGGTCTGCCACGTCGTCGGCACGTCTTGATTGACCTTCTTCCCGAAGATGCGTCCGGCGGCCTGCTGCCCTGCTTCCCGGCTCGTGCTGGTGGGGGCAAAGAAGACGTCAATGTATCCCCGCGGATTCTGTTCCGGCTTACCAACTGCGCCGATCACCTCAGGTGCCCACCCGTGCATCCCGTCGGCGCCCTGCGGAGCCGAGGACGCGAGCACGGCGCGCCGAAGCAGATCGGGGCGAATGAGCGCGATCTCCTGTGCGACGAAGCTGCCGATCGAGAACCCAAGCAGATCGACCTTCTTGAGGCCCACAGCTTCGACGAATGCGATCGCGTCGTGAGCCATCGCCTCGATCGTGTTCGGTGTCGTGCCGGTCGTGCCGCCAACGCCGCGGTTGTCGAACGTGACGACGCGCCGCCCTCTGGCGAGGGCGTCGATCAGTGCGGGATCCCAGTTATCGAGATTCCCGCGGAAGTGCTGCAGCAGAACGAGCGGCACCTCGCCGGCTCCGAGATCGTGGTACGCGTACTCGATGCCGTCTTCGGCCGTGACTCGCCTGATCGTGGCATCGGCGTAACCCGACTGCGCATCGGTCGTCGGCTGGTCGCCTGTGGCTGTCATGACGGCAGTATCCGACATGAGAGCCGGGGCGGCATCGCACGAACCTGCGATTTCAAAAACTCAGCGGCGGCCGCCGAAACGGGTTGCGGTCCCACGGAGGCCGTCCGCCGGATCTCTGTTCTCTGTGCCGATCAGGCACGCTCGCCCAGGCCTGTAGGCGGCAGAGTCCTGTTAACCCAGATGCGGAAACATCGTTCGTGAGCTGAGCCTAGGTTGGCCGCTAGGTCGTCTGGATGGCCCTGAGGATCAGGTTGGCGGCGACGCTGGGGTGGGCGATGAATGTGGCGTGCGATCCTCCGCTCACTGACTCGACGTCGGCGTTCATCCGCTTGGCCATGAACCGCTGGCAGTCGGGCGCGATGGCATTGTCTTGCTCGGAGACCATGTACCAGGACGGCAGGTTCTTCCAGCCCGCGACTGTGGCCTTCTCCGTCAGGGCTGCCGCGCTGAGCGGCCGCTGGCTCACCGCCATCGGAGCAGCCACCCCGGCAGGAAGATCCGCGCAGAACGTCTGGTGGAAGTCTGAGATCTTGATGAACAGGTCGGGGCCGCCTGGCGCGCCGGGAGCGTCGTACGGGCTGGGCACGCTGGTTGATGCCAGCAGTGGCGGCGGGAACGGTTCCTGGACGCTGGCGCAGCTCTCGCCTTTATCGAGTGCGAACGCTGAGAGGAACACGAGCGCGATGACGTCGTTGACCACGGGGGCCGCTTGGGAGATCACGGCGCCACCGTAGGAGTGGCCGACGAGGATGATCGGCCCTTCAACGGTGGTGGTGAAGCGAACAATGGCGTCGGCGTCGAAAGCGAGGCTACGCAGCGGGTTCATCGGCGCCCGGACGTCAACTGCGTGTGCCTGAAGCTCGCGGATCACCTCCGCGTATCCGGAGGCGTCGGCGAAGGCGCCGTGCACCAGAACGACAGTTGGGGTTGATCCCATGCCTGCTCCTTATGAACCGGTCGGTGTGGGACTTTCTCGCCATTTCTATTTGATTCGGCTGGAGCCAGATCGATCATTACCATCAATGGTTCGCTTATGCTGTCGATGTGACCGCGAGGTAGCCCGCATCGTGGGCAATCATCAACCGGTATCGCGGCATCGCTATCCTCCTTGCTGAGGAGTCTCAGCCCGTCCTGCTCTTTGGGAGTCCTTGTGTTTCAGGGTGACGACCGCCGGCCTGGGCCGCATCGCGCGATTGGGCCATGTCTTTCGCGCTGGCGAGAGGGCCCGCGGGCAGGGTGCTACTGCGGTGTCGATAGCCCGGGTGAGCCGGCTCGGTGCGGAACTGCGGTACGCGGTGGCTCAGTCGGTGCGCTGGGCTCCTAACCTCCCGGCCATTCTGGTCAGGGAGACGCGGGAGTTGACGCCGAGCTTGTCGAAGATGTGGCGCAGGTGGCTGTTCACGGTGTGCGGCGAGATGAACAACGTCTCCGCGATCTCCCGGTTGGTTTTGCCTTCTGACGCCAGCTGGGCGATGGCCGCTTCCGCGCTGGTCAAAGCTTCCCAGCCGGTGGCGGGACGTTTCGACGTGATGATCCGCCGCCGTACACCCAGCTGTCTCAGCCGGCGGCGTACCCGCGCCGCGTCCCAGCTGGCACCGACCTGCGCGTCGATCGCGAGGGCCCGGTCGAGCGAGGCGATCGCGTCATCAGTGGCGCCTTCAGCCACCTGCAAGCGGCCGAGGTCCTCCAGTGCCGATGCTGCCGCCAGCGGGCGTTGCCCAGTCTCGAAGAGCGACGCTGCCGTATCCAAGAGGCGGGTCGAGCTACGCCACAGTCCCCGGGCGTGCGCCACTGCTGCTTTGAAAGAGACGACGCCGGGGTTGAGCTCACAGCGATGCTCTGCTTGCTCGATGGCGTGCTTGGCGAGCTCTTCGTCGCCGGCGGCGACGGCGATCCGCACCAATTGGGGATCGTCTTCTATTTCGAAGGGGAACAGGGGGAACAGCTTCAGGCGATTGTCATGACCGCGCGCGCACAGCCAGTTGTGTGCCTGGTCCGCTTTGCCCTGGGACATCGCGTGCAGGGCCAGATACCAGGCGGCGTGGGACTGCACACTCGGGGCGCTGGTCTGCAGCATGATTTTCGCGATCTCGGCCATCTCTGCCGCACCGCGCTCGTCGCCGGTGTGAATCTTCAATTTGCCCAGGGCCACTACCGACGGCGCTTCGAGCACGCCGACAACCAGGTGGGCCTCGTCGAGGCTGTACCGGCCCTCCAGAGCGAGTGCCGCCTCGCCGAACTGACCCATCTGGAGCATCTGACGTCCGCGTGAGGTCTCGAACACCCGCAGTGCCCAGTTCTGCCGGTCTCGCTGGGCGGCCGCCACGCCTTCGTCTATGGCGTGAAGGGCCTCGTCGTATCTGTCCGTGGCCGCCAGGAGCCACGACCGGAAGTTATGCGCGAGCCGCTGTCGCGCATCTTCCTGGCCGCCGAGTCCCCGTCGCTCGGCCGTCTGGAGAATCTCAAGGCCACGGTCGAAGCCGTAGGTCTGGTAGTACACAGCCGATTCGGGGAGCTCGAAGGCGAACCAGCACGTGTGATTACGGCTCGCATACACGGCCTCTCGTGCTTTGCCCTCGATGGCGAGCGCCTCTTCGGTGCGGCCGGCGACCACCAAGTTATGAAACAGCGCCGCCCAGAGCCAGGACCGCAGATCGGCCGCCAGATCCGGCAGCGCCAACGCCGTGCGGGCATTGTCGGCGCGCAGGTCAGGCGAGAGGTCGAACATGCTGGCGACACTGAAACGAACCCGTGCCTCTTCCTCGGCCGGGAGGACCTGCCGGAGCGCGGTATCAGCGAACTGCCTGCCCTCCTCCCCGAGGCCGGCGGCGAACAAGGAGATGGCCCGTCTGGCAACGAGCGGCCCCCGAAGCGGATGCCGAGCCGGTGCCAGCTCCAATGCCCGGCCGGCCAGCTCGGCGGCGGTTCCAGGGTCCGTCGTCCCCAGGGCGTCAGCTGCTTGCAGCAAGGTGGCGATGGCAGTTTCATCGCCGGGCTCGGCGCTGTCCGCGAGCTGCTGGGCCACCTCGACCGGGAGCGCGCCCCGGGCCAGGAGCACATCGGCCGCTTGACGGTCGAGCGCACGGCGAACCGGGACGGGTGAGCTCGCCCGCACCGCCTCGCGGATCAAGTCGTGCCCGAATGCCAGCCGGTCGCCACTCTCGACGAAGATGTCGGCCTGGACAAGCTCCTTGATCGGGTCCAGCAGGTCGGCGACCGGCATCCGGGACATCTCGGCCAGGTCATAAACAGAGAACCGCCTGCCCAGCGCCGAAGCGAGCGTCGCCAGGCGGTCAGCCGTCGGGGACATGCGCAAAAGCCGGCCACGCATGTTGTCACCGACACGCCGTGGCAGGCGATCTTCGAGGAGTTCCGCTCTGCCCGACTCCACCGTCACGATGTGCTCGTCCTGGAGGCCGCGGAAGAACTCGATGAGCAGGAACGGGTTTCCCTGGACCAGCTCCGCTTTGCGCAGCAACTCCTCGCCGGGCTCAGCACCCAGAACGTCCACGGCGATTTCTGCGACCGCCTTACGGCCGAGCGGGCCGAGGCGGATCATCTCGGCCCCCGCCTCTTGCAGCTGGTTCTTGGCGCTTTGCACCTGGGGAAGACCCTGGTCCGGGCGGAACGCCATCACCCAGCCCACAGGCAAGGAGGCGAGCCGCTGTGGAAGCTGCCGCATCGCGACCGCGCAGCTGGGTCCTCCCCAGTGCAGGTCATCGAGGCAGATGAGCAAGGGATCCCGCAGCGCGGCCTCTTCGATCAAAGCCTGGATGTCCTGCAAGAGCCAGAACCTCTGCTCGGGGGACGCGTGATGGTCGCTGAGAGTGCCCCGCGCGACGAGCGGGTTGTCCCCGTCGAAGAGCGCGTCGAAGAGCGCGTCGAGCTCGACCACCCGGCGATGCGGCTCAGTCACCCCCCGTCCCACCCGGAAGGAGCGCTCAGCGGCCATGGACGCGCACGCATCCAGAAGGCGGGTTTTGCCGAGCCCGGCCCTCCCTTCGACGATGATGACCGAGCCGACCCCGGAACGGACCTCGTCGAGGCGGGCGCCGATGGCCGCGAGCTCGCCGCCGCGGCCACGCAGAGGAAGCCCCAGAGTGCCCCCTACCATCGGGTCCTCACGCCGGGAGTGTACGTCCGGCCTGCTCAGGCATCCAAGGCAGACAGCCCACCATGGGAAGGTTTGCGCTGCACCGGCGCCCTGCATAAGGAATGGCTCGTTCGAGCGATGCCGTAGTGATGCGCGATGCGAACAATTGCCACTGAGGGACGAAGACGGATCCGGTGACGTCAGGGACCGGCACGTCTACCGGAGAGGGTCCATGCCGCAGACCAAGCCCAAGCATCGTCTTCGCCGGGCGGCGGCACCCGGGCCGCCTCCGACACCATCGCCAGCGCGATCGCGTCCTACGGTGATCCGCGGCCTCCCAGGTCGCGGAGCGCCCCGCGACAACCCATCAGCCGAAAGAACACCGCCATGCCCATGATCGACGTCTACGCCACTGCCGGGACATTCCCCGACCAGCACCGGCTCGCCACCGACCTCGCCGCCGCGCTCATGACCATCGAGCAGGTGCCCGACATCCCCATGTTCCGGCAGAACACTGCCGCCTTCATCCACGACCTGCCCGCCGGCAGCCAGGCCAACGTCGACGGCGAAAGCAACTACGTGCGGATCCAGGTTCTTACCAACTCAGGCGCGCTCGACCGCGGCAAGCAGCTGGCCGTGGTCGAGCGGCTGACCGCGATCGCCGCCGACGCCGCCGGCGATCCCGGGCTAGCCAGCCGGACCTGGGTGCTGCTGACCGAGGCACCCGACGGCGGCTGGGGCCTGGCCGGCCATGCAAACACCAACGAGGAACTGGTCGCCGCTGCCCGCAAACAGCTGGCAAGCCTGGCGGCTAGCAAGCAGGCCGACGACTGACAGATTGTGAGCCCACTTGCCCGTTCGGCGGGGCAGGTCTTCGTGCCTGCCGGTGATGTGCATCAGGATGGCGTAGCTGCTGGTGTCGCCGGTCTCACCCGTTCTCGGAGGGCAGCGGCTCGAGGCGCGGGGCGGCGCGCGCCGCCAGGGTGGCCGCGACGTCGGGCGGCACCGGCACGTTCGAGCCCTGGAAGCCGCGGAACGGGCGGAACGAGCCGAGCTGGACGTCCTCGAGCAGCTCCGACCTGAGCAGTGGCGGGCGGATGCGGTAGTCGAGCCGGATGTCGGTCCGCCAGCGGAAGTGCGCGGGGTCGGATGGCTGAACGGGATGCTCATACGTCTCGGACACAATCGTCGCGACGTAGTAGATGCCAGGGTCTTTGGGCCCCACGACCTGCAGCCAGACCCGGTCGCCCAGTGTCATCCGGTCGCGGTAGCGAGGCGTGCCCCACCACTGCTCCCGGGAAGCCGCTACCGAGGCGCCCAGGTCGTAGTACCGGGGGTTGCCCTGAAAGATCCAGTCAGCCATGGTGTGGCGATTACTCTAGCGATCCTCGGCCAGCGTGGTGAGGACGGGCTGGGCGACTGCCGCCATCCCGGCCGCATTCGGGTGATACGGGGGCGCTGCGATCGCACGTCCCCGTGCCGTGATGTGGGTCGGCGGCAGCAGCGGCCAGGGCAGGCTGGCCAGCGTGAGCCGGGGCACGAAGCCGAGGTTGTTGCTGCC
This sequence comes from uncultured Actinomycetota bacterium, assembly GCA_963739645.1. Taxonomy (GTDB): domain Bacteria; phylum Actinomycetota; class Actinomycetes; order Streptosporangiales; family Streptosporangiaceae; genus JASHPR01. The sequence continues at coordinate 1,407 of CAVUBM010000078.1, read as the reverse complement.
CGCGGTGATGGTGACCAGGCTGGTGCCAGGTGTTACGGCGTCAACCCGTCGGCACAGGTAGCTATCCACGCCGCGCTGCCGGCGCTGGTTCACCTATGATGGGCCTGGTCGGCGGGTGGGGGAGTCGTGGTCATGGACGCCGGTCTTCATTTGCCGTTGATCGACTTCGGCGGCGAAGGGTTCTCCTACCGCCGCCTCGCTGAGACCGTGGACGCCGCGCGGGAGTGCGGGTTCGCGGCGATCTCGGCCAACGATCATTTCCTGTTTTCCGCGCCGTGGCTCGATGGCCTTACGGCCCTGGCCGCGGTGGCCGAGCGTTCGGGCAGCATGAAGCTGGTGACCACTCTTGCGCTGGCGTCATTGCGCGGGCCGGTGCCCTTGGCAAAGGCGTTCTCGGCACTGGATATCCTCTCCGGCGGCCGCGTGATCGCCGGCGTTGGCCCGGGGTCATCCAAGGCAGACTACGAGGTGGTGGGGGTGCCGTTCGAGGAGCGGTGGCAGCGTTTCGACGAGGCGGCCCGGCTGCTCAAAGCCTTGCTCCAGCCGGGGGCGGCCCCGGCCAGTGGCATGTACTACTCCGCGCCGCTGGCCGGGCTGGCCCCGGCGCCGCGGCAACGTGGCGGCGTCCCGTTGTGGATCGGAAGCTGGGGCTCTCAAGCTGGTTTGCGCCGCGTCGCCTCTCTGGGCGATGGCTGGCTTGCCTCCGCCTACAACACCACCCCGGAGGCCTTCGCCGCGGCCATGAAGCTTCTTGGCCGAGAACTCGAAAGACAGGCGAAGCCGACCGCCGATTTCCCGAACGCGCTGGTCACAATGTGGGTCTGGATCACAGACAAGCGCTCAGATGCCGAACGGGTCCTGTCCGGGGTTGTCGGTCCCCTGGTCAAAAAGGACCCGGCGGAGCTTCGCGGCCGGATCTGCGTCGGCTCGGCGCACGAATGCGCGGAGTTGCTTTCCCGATACGCCCGAGCAGGCTGCCGGCGCGTCCACTTCTGGCCTGTGGGTGACGAGCGCCGCCAGGTCGAGCTGATCGCCGCCGAGGTCATGCCACGGGTCTGCGGCTAAGTAACGGGTGCTTGACGAGCGAATGTCCGTGAGGCGGTGGGTGCGCTGGTGCCTGCAGAAGGCCGGGCCCCTATTTCAGGGCATCCAGGAGTTCCTGGCAGGCCTGCTCGCAGCGCCGGCAGGCCTGCTCGCAGACCCGGCAGTGCTCGTGGTGGGGGGCATGCCGCTCGCACTCGTCGCCGCAGCTGCGGCAGATGGCCACGCAGGCTTGCAGCAGCGGCTTGGTGGTGTTGGCGTCGTACTGAGCCTGGCGGCTTGTCACCCCGAGCGTGGCGGTGCAGATATCGGCGCAGTTCAGGCATAGCCGGATGCAGGTGACCATCTCGGCCAGATTCTGCTCGC
>CAVUBM010000077.1:0-34471 GCA_963739645.1 uncultured Actinomycetota bacterium | reverse complement strand
TTTTGGCGGACACGGCGCGACGACTCATGTCCGGCGACACCACCGATGGTGGTTGCCGATCTGGGTGATCTGGCGCCGGCCCTCACCGCCCGCGCCCGCCAGCTTTCCGCGAAGGCTGGGATGACACTCGAGCGCTGGCGCGCTTGCGCCGGGACGCACGGCAGATCCCCAACGGGGGAAGAGGCCTCTGAGACAATGTGAGTCATCGGAGGGGGGAGGTTGGTGGTGGAAGCGGCCTGGAATGATGGTCATCGGTTCTCGGGGCGGGTTGCACTGGTGACGGGTGCTGGTGGGACGCTGGGCGGGGCAGTTGCACGTGGCTTCGGCCGGGAGGGGGCCTCGGTGCTTGCCGGCTACCGAGGGTCGCGGGAAGCTGCCGAGTCGGTGGTGGTCGACGTGGTCGCTGGCGGGGGTGTGGCTTCCGCGTTTCAGCTTGACGTCACCGATCAGGCGTCGGTGGATCGCTTTGTTGAGCGGGCGGACGCGCTGTACGGGCGGGTTGACGTGCTGGTGAACGCGGCTGGGCGCCTCGAGGAGGCGGACACTGTTCGGTTCGAGCACATGAGTGCTGACGCGGCCACGGCGCTGCTGGCGGTGGACGTGATCGGTGCGATGCGCATGTGCCGCGCCGTGATCCCTCATATGCGACGCCACAGGCACGGGGCGATCATCAACTTTTCGAGCACCTACGGCAACGGCGTCAATCCGGAGAACGCGATCAACTGGGTCCCGGTCACCTACTGCGCCGCGAAGGGTGCCATTCGCGGCCTGACGACGTCTCTGGCGCGCGACGTCGCTCCGGAGATCCGCGTCAACGCACTCGCTCCCGGCCCGATCTCCGGTAACTGGGAGCAGGAGTGGGGCGTTGCCCCAGAGCACATCGAAGAGGCAAAGGGGATGAACCCGATGAAGCGTTTCGGCGACCCCCGAGAGATCGCCGAAACAGTGCTGTTCCTCGCATCCGACGGCGCAGGCTACATCAACGGCCAGGTGATCCACGTGGAAGGCGGTTGGGTCCCAGCCGGGTAACGCTCGCCGACCCCGGCCTCCGGGAGTTCAACCGTCTCGCCGACCTCCTGCAGCCCGAAGACCAGCTGTTTACGGCGGACAGGTGCTGCATGCCGTCTGACCCGCTCGGACGAGCGGCACGCAGAACTGGCAGATCTGTGTTCATCTGGGCCCCCGTCTTCACCGCAATGCCTGGGAATGCCTAATCGGTGATCGGAGTGTTTCGGAGTTTTCGCAGCCTTGCTCTTTTCGTCACTGCGCGAGCCGTCCTGAGCCAAGCTGCCGACCGGATCTGTTCGCAGTCGCCGGACATATCGGGCTGATCTGGCTAACCCTCGTGTTTCCGCGGGCCTCCCGGGGCTGGGATATTGACCGGTCTGGTTGCGGCTGGTGGGCTGGGGGATGGCGAAGCCGGTGGGCTTTGTTGGCCGTGAGCGTGAGCTGTCCCGCCTGGAGGGGGCGCTCGCCGGTGATCCGCGCCTGGTGCTGGTGGTGGGGGATGCCGGTATTGGGAAGACGCGGTTTGCCGGGGAGGGTATGCGGCGGGCTGCGGCAACGGGGATGGTCTGTGTCTTTGGGAGGGCCGCTGGGGAAGCGCGGCCCGGGCCGAGGTGATTCAATGACGCTGGTGAGCTGGCTGGGTGGCATCTTCAGCGGGATTGATTTGGCCGACCTTCGCGACCTTGCGACGGATTCGATCCTGGACATTAACGACGGGATCACTTCGGCTGCAGGCATCGCGGAAGGCTTTTTGAGCGCGGGCGCGACGGCCCAGACGTTGCCGTTCGCTGGTACGGCGGTGATCCTGGCGGCCGGGTCTGCGGCGGGCGCGGGCCGCTACAGCGAGGTGCGGACCGAGTGGGAGATGAACCACGCCCAGATCGAGGCGGAGCGGGCGAGCATTGAATCCGATCCGGAGGGTGAATTCGAGGAACTCACCGGGATCTATGAGGCCAAGGGCCTGAGCCGAGAGCTCGCCGGCCAGGTCGCCGAAGCGCTGACCGAGCGCGATCCAGTGGCCGCTCACGCTGACGCTGAGCTGCGCCTGGAGGCACTGAGACCAACCAGCGGGGGGCTGCTCGCTGGTGTGACAGCGGGCCTGTGCTACGGCGCCGGCGCCGCGCTTCCGCTCGCAGCGATGAGCTGGCTGCCGCTGGATGACCGGCTGATCCTGACGTTCCTCGCCATCCTGGTCGCCCTGGTATTGACGGGCTGGCTGGCGGCGTGGCTGACCGGGCTTCCAGTGCTGCGGCTGGTGCGCCGCAACGTCCTGCTTGGGGGCGCCATTATGGCGGCTAGCATCCTGGCCGGTCTCGTCCTGGCATAACAACCGCATCTGCGGGCCTGGCTTCAAAGTAACGCGGCAGCCTATTGCGAGTGTGGTGGCCCTGTTCCGGATACCCGTCCAATGCGAGCGCTGCACTTATGCTGCCGGGCGAGCGCGCGATGCCACCATCTGCTCCAGGGGACGAGTCCCAGCACCATGACCGGCGCCATGATCACTGCCGCAGACGGCGCAGATGATCGAGCGCTTCCCCGTGATTTGCTTTTCCCCGGCTAGGCCGGGACATCGCACTGCGCCGGGAGCACCTGCAGCTCTCCGTCACCAGGTGCTCGATCCGGTCGAGCCGTTCGTGTAGCGACCCGATCCCCCAGGGGCGGGGTCATTGACATCAGGCATCCAATCAGTGTGGCCAGCCCGGCGGCGCTCCCGGCCGGTCAGGTGTCCTCGGGGCCGGTCTCGGGGAAGGGGCCGCCCGGCCCCAGGTGGGTGCGGGTGCCGTCGTGGTCGAGGATGCACAGGATCTCCGCAGCTCCCTCCCGCACGCCGAACGCATGCGGCTCCATCGTGGAGAACTCGGCCGCCTCGCCGGCCCGGACGAGGATGGTCCGCTCGCCCAGCCGAAGCACGATGGTGCCGGACAGGACGGTGAACCAGTCCCGGCCCGGGTGGACGCGCAGCCTGGCGGGCACCTTCCTGGTCACCCGCAGCTTCGCGATCGTCATGCCCTGCGGCGCACCGGTCCGCGACAGCAGCCAGGTCGTCATGCCCCGTGCCTCGTCCCGGAGCGGCCTGATCACCACGTCGGCGTCGTCGTCGGACTCCACCAGCTGGTCAAGCGTGGTGCCGAGTGCCCTCGCGATCGGCGTGAGCTGATCCAGGGCAATCCGCCGGTGACCGGTCTCGATCCGGCTCAGTGTGGACGGGCTCAGGTAGCTCCGGGCCGCCAGCTCGTCCAGCGACCAGCCCAGCGACGTGCGCAGACCCCGGATGCGCTGCCGGACAAGAGCGTCCAGATCGGCGTCTTGCTTCATACGCAAGAGTGTATGCCGTAACGGCAAGTCGGCGGTACCGTCGAGGACATGGCACACGAACACATGGCTGACCTGCTCGACCTCGACGCAGAGGTCCTCAGCGAGTACCACCGGGAGGTAGCCGAATGGGTCTCGGCAAACCTCACGGAACGAGCCCGGGTCATCGATGTGGGTGCCGGCACGGGCACCGGCACCCTGGCGCTGGCCAGGCAGTTGCCGGACGCCGAGGTGATCGCGCTGGACGTCGACGAGGAGATGCTGAAGCACATCCAAGATAAGGCCCGCGCCGCCGGGCTGGCCGACCGGATCCGCACCGTCCAAGCCGACCTCGATCAGGCATGGCCTGATCGCCTGAAGCCCGCTGACCTGGTGTGGGCCGCCAACTCGCTGCACCACATGGGCGATCCTGCACGGGCGGTCGCACAGATCCACCAGATGCTGCGCCCAGGGGGACTGCTCGCGGTCACGGAGCTGGAGTCGTTCCCGCGTTTTCTCACCGACCCGGCGGGCGCGGCGCTCGAGGAGCGGATCCACACCGCCATGGCGCGGGGTCGTGACGAGGCCGGCATGCACATGCATGAGGACTGGCCTGCCCGTTTCGCCGAAGCCGGGTTCGCGGTCGAGTCCGAACGCCGCTTCGTGATCACGCTGCAGCCGCCGCCGGACTCCCCGATGGCCGCCTCCGTGACCCGCTACGCCATGATCACCGTCTGCCGCGCCCGGCACGGCCTGGAGGACAAGCTCAGTGCCGGTGACATCGCGGAACTCGATGCCCTGGCCCCGGCCCTGTCCGCCCGCGACGACCTGACGGTTCGCACCAGCCGTACGGTCTGGCTGGCCCGCAAGCCCGCCTGATAACCAGGCTGGCCGCAAGGCCGCCGGATAACGTCGTGCCGGGAGAAGCACCACGGCCAGTTATGGCTACTGGATGTCCTCGAAGTGACATCAGCCACGTGCGCCCGCAGCTCCCGGCCAACCACATCAGGGCGCTCGCCTGCATCGTTGCCGCCAGGGCAGGGGTCGGACCGGGGCGCGATTCCGGAGTCTCCTCCGGCCCGTTTCCCCCGGCCCGCCCTCCGCACCGGACGTGCGGGGCTTCCCGCATCCGGCGCTCCACGGGTTCCGCTGGCTATGCGGCTTCGGCGAGGACGCCACGTGCCGCACCCGGTCAACGGCTACGTCCGCGAAGAACAGCTCCTGCCCGCTACCGACGGCTAGCTGCCGAAGATCTTCGCACCTCACCGCCTGGCAGAGACGATCCGCGAACTGGCCGCCACTAGCGCGCGGTAGCCCCGGGCGATGGTACGCAGCTGCCCGGCCCAGTCCGGGTCGGCAAGGTTCACCTTGAGCTGGGCAGCACGATCTCGGCGACTCCGTCGAGCAGCGCCGCCTTGTTCGGCGCGGGCCGGTAGAGGATCGTCGGGCCCCGGTCAGCGCGCGGGCGAGACGGCGCATGGACAGCCCCTCGGCTCCGTCGCGGTCGATGATCTCCAGCGCGGCAGCCAGCACCACATCCCGGGTGATCTTGCCGTCCCGGGTCATGTCGGCATCTGCGCGGAGCGTTCCGCCGGCAGTGGCGTCATCGCGGTAACACCTTTCCGTGCGGCTCAGATCAGGGTCATCCCGCTGTAATAGTGTAGGTCAACAGTGTTGACAGACGGTGTCTGGAGGCGTTTACTGCAAGTAACAGCGTAAATCTCCGGAGTTCATCATGATCATTGTTCTCGGGCTCGTCATCCTGGTCGCGGCCGTGGTTGCCGGTATGGCCGGTGTTCTGGCCAACAGCGGGAGCGGTCATGCGCTCACCCACGGGTTCGCGGTATTCGGCTATCACGTGACGGGTTCCACCGGGACGCTGTTCCTTTACGGCCTCGTGGTCGGGGCGGCCGGGGTACTCGGGCTGGGCCTGCTGCTGGCCGGTGCGCGGCGCACCTCCCGCCGCGGCCGCGCCGCCCGCCGCGGGCTCAAGCAGTCCCGCCGCGAGACCGCCGACGCCAGCGCGGCCCGCGACGACCTGATCGACCAGCGCGAGGCCGCCCGCGCGGACACCGCGGACACGGCCCTGGGCAACGGCACACCCGGCGGCGGCCACCAGCCGGGCTCGGGCGGCAGCCGCTGGAACCGGCTGCGCCTGCCTGGGCGCCGGGCCGCACCCCCGCAGCCGGCAGGCATGCACGCACAATCGCGGGACGCCCAGCCTGCCGCTGATCCCCCGGCCAGTGCACCCGCCGCAGCAGATGACTCACGACAAGAGGTCAGCCAGCCATGAGTATCGCCAAGAAGATCACGTACACCGCCGAAACAGTCAAAGGCAGCGCCAAGAAGGCCACCGGCCGGGCCACCGGCAATCGGCACCTGCGGGCCGATGGCCGTGGTGACCAGATCAAGGGCGACATCGAGCAGGCCGGCGCGAAGATCAAGGACGCCTTCAGGCACTGACCCCTCGCGCCGCCGCCCCGCGCCCCTGCGGTCGGCGGCGCGAGGCACACCAACCAGGGGTTTCGCGCCCGGCCACACCCTGAACCAGGGCAACCGTCCTGGCGCACCACACCTTGCCCCGCTACCCAGCGGGTCACCACCTTGGATGTGCCGGGCAAACCGGCTTTCATGAGAGAAAACTCGCTCGTGCATGCGCCCGGGTCCGCGCCAGGAATCCGCAACTGGAGGCATCGTATGGCCGCGAACGATCTGCATCAGCGCGTCGAGGTCGGCGATGATGACCGCACAGTCGCCACTGCTGAGGTAATCACCTCCGAAGGACCCGCAGGCACCGCCCGGGTGTCTTTGCACGCCGAGCCGGGGCACATCACGCCAGGCCGCCGCGCGAGCCTGGTCGATGCCGTGCTGGACCTTCCCGAGGTGCAGGAAAGCACACACCTGGAAGTGGCATTCCGCCTTGGCGATAGCGAGTCACTGCACCGGATTCAGCAGCGCTGCGAGAACGTCAGCACCCACCCAGCTGGGTGGAGTGCGCTCCTCGATGCGAACCTTCCCCATCGGGCGGGGCCGGGAGCACGGCACAGGAGCCAGCAGGCGAGAAAACCTGAGCGATGATCGCTGCCGCCGAACGCTTACATCCGCGAGGATCAGATCCTGCCCCGCCTCCCGGCCCTGGGCAGCCTCATCGGCGCCCCAGCCCGCAGTAGCCGCAAGCAGGGCACAGCGCGCTCCCCGGTCCCGGCCAGGGTGGCGTCGATAATCAGCTACCTGCGGGCCAAGACCATCACGCTCACCTACGACCCGGACCAGCACGCCCTGCGCGCCGGTACCCACAGCCCTCAACGAGTATCGCCGGCGCGTGAACGACTCAATGAACCCCGGGTCAGACGCCATCACCGCATTTTGGAGTGGTACAGGCCACATTCCACAACCGCACCGTGTTATCGAGGATGCTGCTGGCCAGGGTCTTGCCGTCTGGGCTGAACGCCAGCGAGTAGACCTCGCCGGTGTGGCCGGTGAAGGGTTTGCCGATCTGGACTGAGAAGGACAGGATGCCGGGAGAGACTGTCAGAGGGGGGCGACCAGCATGACTCAAGAGGAGCCTGGCAGCTTTGTGAGCAGCGCCGACGAGACGCCGGCGGTCAGGGCCACAGGCACGAACGGCGCCAGCGGGGTGGAAGCCACCAGCGACACCGCCGTCGCCGTCTTCGGCAACAGCAACAACAGCGCCGGTGTCCTGGGTGTGACCCAGAGCGAGGCCGCAGACGGCATTGGCGTTCAGGGCATCAGCACCTTCGGCATGGGCGTCCAGGGACATTGCGCCGGTGGGACCGGTGTTATGGGCGAGACCACCGGCGGTACCGGCGTCATAGGCAACTCCTTCTCCGGTGCCGGCATCCACGGCTTCAGTAGGCGCGGCGTCGGGGTCATCGGTGCGAGCGAAACAAGCCCCGGCGTGCAGGGAACGAGTGAGAGCGGCCCCGGGGTCCTGGGCCTCACGGAGAACAACAACACGGGCAGCTTCGGCGTCGAGGGCAGAAGCCCGAACGGTCATGGCGTCCACGGCTTCAGCACGAACTTCATCGGCGTCAGCGGCCAGAGCGACAGGAGCGTCGGCGTCACCGGGTTGGGTGGAAGCATCGGCGTCAGCGGGGTGAGCCACAACGGCCAGGGCGTCCTCGCCGAGAGCGCAGAGGGCACCGGAATCCTGGCCCGGACGACCAGTGGCATGGCCGGCCAGTTCGTGGGCAACGTCCGGGTGGACGGCGACCTCTCGGTCACGGGGACCAAAGCGTTCGTGCACGCGCACCCGACTGATGCGGCGAGCGAGATCGTCTACGCGGCTCTGGAAGGAGGGGAAGCGGGGACCTATGTGCGAGGCACCGGCCAGCTGGAGACCGACGAGGTGGTGCTCGACCTGCCGGAGCATTTCGGCCTCGTCACCGACCCTTCCGGCTTGACGGTGCAGCTCACTCCGCGTGGTCATTGGCTCCAGCTCTACGTGGTGAAGCTGGACACGGCTCAGCTCGTCGTGCGTGACGCGGACGGCAGGAGCGGGACCTTCGACTACCTCGTTCACGGGGTGCGCCGGGGCGCTAAGCAGCACGAGGTCATCCGGCCCCGGAGCGAAGCCCGCTGACCGATGTCCCGCAGCCGGCTGTGCAGCAAGTGGTCAAGCTCATTGACTTTCTAGTGATCGCGTGATCGCCGCGTGGCTATCGTTCGCGCTGATTACCACAATCCAGGGAGCTAAGTCAGAGGCCCCTGATGCGGCCCTATTGGAGGTGCTCTGCAGCCCCATGCACATTGGCTGGTCAGAGCATGATCATTTCGTGTCCGGGGGGGACTTGAACCGCTCGCCCATGCGCTGACTGCGGGCGCAGATCCCTGGCTAAGCGTCTGAGCTGCAGAGTCACTGCCCCGCGAACTGGTCAGGTATCGCTCGCTGACCGGGCGGCGTGTTCAACACCGGCCGGGAGAAATTCCTGCATGGCCTGCGGGCCAGCCTCCTCATCGCCGCGCCGTCACCCTGGCCCGCTGCCGTGAGCCTCCTGCTCAAGCCAGCTGCCGGCGGGACCACCCCGCGGCTCACCACTGACGCCTGACGAAATCCATCATGGCCAGCAACACTGGCCAAGCCGCCAGCCCTGGTTGCGCGGATCCGGGCGATCTACCATGTGCCGGGTGAGGCTACTCGCCATGCCGTCCCCGCTCCGTGTGTGCCGGAACCGCCGCGGCGCCATCCACTGGTCCCCGGCCCTGCTGGCAGTAGCCCTAACGGCAGGTACCGGACTGCTCGCCGCGCCGTCGGCGCAGGCGTCTGCCGTCCCGGCCCGCCTGCTGGCACCGCGTCAGGCCGCCGGCCCGGCCATCACCGTTGGCAGCCGGACACTGCACCGCTGCGGACGCTCCCCGCTGGCGTACTGCGGCTCGCTTGATGTCCCGCTTGACTACTCCTCGGCGGCCAGCCCGGATATCCGCATCGGGTTCCGCTGGCTGCCGGCGACCGGCGCCGGGAGAGCTGCGGGCACTATTCTCGCCGTGGAAGGCGGCCCTGGCTTCGCGTCGGCCGGCACCGAGGCAGAGTACGTCGCGCAGGCAGGGCCCCTGCTGCGCACCCGCAACATGCTGCTGGTCAATCTGCGCGGTACTGGCAGCTCGACCCCGGTCAACTGCCCGGCGCTCGAGCACTACGGTCACATCCAGGCCCAGGACGGGCCGGCCTTCGACCGGGCGGTCGCCGCCTGCGGCCGTCAGCTGAACCACACATGGCGTTACCGCGGCGGCAGCTGGGTGCACGCCTCTGACCTGTTCAACACCGCCTACTCGGCCCGCGACGTCACGCGGGTCATGACCGCGCTGCGTACCGGCAAGGTCGATTTGTACGGCGACTCCTACGGCAGCTGGTTCGCCCAGGTTTTCGCCTCTCGCTATCCCGCGCGGCTGCGCTCGGTCACCCTCGACTCGACCTACCAGGTAATCGGACTGGACCCCTGGTACATCAGCACGGTCGTGACGGCCCGCCGCGCCTTCGACCAGGCCTGCGCCCTGTCACGCGCGTGCTCGGCCGCCGCAGCCGGGAGCCACAGCCAGACCGCGACCGGCTGGGGGCGGATCGCGGTGCTGGCCCGGCGACTAGCCCGCCATCCGGTGACCGGCCAGACCACGACTGCCGACGGCACCCGCGGCCGCCTCACCGTCACGGCCCTCACGCTGGTGAACCTGGTTAACAACGCCGGCTTCGACCCGGTGGTGTACCAGGACCTGGACGCGGCGGGCCGGGCGCTGCTCGAGCATCACGACGCCGCGCCACTGCTGCGCATCGCTGCGCTGTCTCTGGGCTTCGACGACGACAACTACGCGCTGCCGGAGTTCAGCGATGGGCTTTACTTCGCCGTCTCGTGCACCGATTACGTGCAGCTGTTCAGCCGGGACGCGCCGCCCGCGACCCGCCTCAGCCAGTACCAGGCGGCGCTGGCCAGCGAGCCCGCCGCGACCTTCGCACCGTTCAGCGTCGCGCAGTGGACCAGCCTGGACCAGTACACCGAGGCTTACAGTGCCTGCCTGGACTGGCCGGCGCCGTCCCGGACCATCGCACCTATCCTCCGCACGCCGCCCCTGGTCCCGCCGCACCTACCGGTGCTGATCATGTCCGGCACCCTCGACTCGCTGACGCCGCGTCTCGACGGAGCCACGCTTGTCGCGCACCAGATAGGACCATCCGCTCGCCTGGTCACCTTCGCGAACCTCACGCACGTCATGCTGCAGGACCAGAACGATGCCTGCCCGGCCTCGATCTACCAGGCCTTTATCCGCAGGCCGTCCCGGCTGCACCAGCTGAACGTCGGCTGCGCGGCCCGGGTCACGCCCGTGCACACGGTCGGGACCTACCCGCTCCGGCTGACGGGCGCGGCTCCCGCCCGCGCCCGGCCGGGCAACACCGCTACCCCGCAGGCGCTCCGGGCCGCCACCGTGGCCCTCGCTAGCGTCGGCGACGAAGTCAGCCGCTACGAACTGCTCAGCGGCAACACCGACCGGGGTCTGCGCGGCGGCAAGATCCGCTTCTCTGGCGGCAACGTGATCCGGATAGCGCTGCGGAACGTCCGGTGGGTCACCGATGCCTCGATCAGCGGCACCGCGTTGTGGAATCAGTCCGCCGGGACCGTGTCGGCCCGGCTGACCGTACGCCCCGCGCGCGGGGCGGTGGTGCATCTCACCGCGCAATGGCGGCCGTTTGGTGCCCAGGACCAGCTGGCCGTCATCACCGGGACCCAGGGCGATCACCGGCTGCGCGCGCGGGCGCTGGCGCCATAGCCTCGCCCGCGGCGCCCGCCCTCCCGCACCAAGGATCGCCTCGTTACCGTTCTGCGATCTGAGCCCGAATTGAACCCCCATGGCTCTGACCTGGGGAAACGTCCAGATCCGGTTGCGTCCTATGCAGCGCCTATGGCGTACCCGCAGGTCAGCTCACAATCATGATGTGTCCGAGGGGGACTTGAACCGCTCGCCTATGCCCTGACCGCAGGCGCAGATCCCTGGCTAAGCGTCTGAACTGCGACCTCTGTGGTCGGCACCGACAGCCAGGGCGCGCCCTGATGCGAGGAATGACGGTATTGAGCGGCTCGGCGATCCCTCTCTAGAAGCGCCGCCCGGAGGCGATGGTCACGCCTCGGGGATGGGCCTGCCGAAGTCTTCCAGGGTGATGTCGCCGGGTTCGGGACCGCCGCGCACGCCGGTGTCGAGTGTGCTGAGGGTTTTGAGTTCGTCGGGGGTCAGCTCAAAGTCGAAGACGGCGAAATTCTCGGCGATCCGCTCGGGCCGCACCGACTTGAGGATGGCCCGCTGCGGCCTTCTTGCAGGTGGCAGCGGATCATGATCTGTGCCGGGGTCTTGCCGTGGGCTTCGGCGGTCGCGGCGATGGCCGGATCGTCGAAGGTGCTGGTCCCGGTCCCGCGGTAGCTGGTGATGCCGCCGATCGGGGACCAGGCCTGGGCGATGATCCCGTGCGCGGCGTCGGCGGCTAGCACGGCCGGCTGGGTGAAGTACGGGTGCACCTCGACCTGGTTGACCGCGAGAATGACGGTGGCGTGCTGCAGCAGGGCGTCGAGGTGCTCGGGCATGAAGTTGCTGACGCACGCTGGACCTGCTCGCCGCCAACCCGGGCGGGCTGGCGCTTTACGCCGGCCTCGACAACTGGCCCGCCAGGCAGCGCAACATCTGCCGGTTCCTGTTCCTGCACCCGGCAGAACGCGAGATCTACGCCGACTGGGACTACCAGATTCGCGGCTGCGTAGCCCGCCTGCGTGCCCTGGCCGGCACTGATCCCGACGCTGCCGACCTGGCCGCCCTCGTCGGCGAGCTCCTGTTCAAGAGCCCCGACTTCACCCGGCTGTGGGAACGGTACGACGTCACCACCAGCACCGCCGCGAAGAACAAGACCTTCCATCACCCCACGTCGGCACGACACCCTGGGGTTCCAGGGCATGCAGCTAGAAGGCAGCCCCGGCCAGCGCCTCGGCGTCTACATCGCCGAGCCCGGCACTCGCGACTACGACGCAATGCTCCTCCTCGACATGACGGCCCCCGCCAGCCGGTAAAGCCGGCCGCGCAACAGCACTGACATGTCAGGTCCGAGACCTGACGGAGGGCTTGGCCTGCCCTCATTCTCGGCAATCCGGCGGCCGGCAAGAGCAGTGATGTATGAGTCTGGCGCGGTGTGCGGGGTACTACAACCGAGTTGAACCCCCATGCTCCTGACCTGCGCAAAACGAAACGCCGCCGAGAGTCGGCCTATGGCATATCCGCAGGTCAGACCATGATCATTTGGTGTTCGAGGTCCGAGCCGCCCCTTACGTACATCCTTGCGGCCACTGGTGAACTGGTGCTCGGAGGGACTGGGGAACCGGGCGGGTGACCGTTGGGTGACATGGGCGACGCGACGCCAGTTCAGCCCGGCGGTCCCGACGGGTTCTGATCGCCGGCTTCACGCCGTCCGACCTGGACCGGCAAGGTCTGCATCGCCGTCATCAACTCCTGCTCCCCCGCATCCCCGGCTGGCGGACGGCCCCGTGGATGAAGACCGGTTGGATCATCGGGATGGTCGGTGTGCCGGGCAGTGCCGGGAGTTGTGCTTGTTGGGGAGGTGGCCGCGGTTGGCAGCGTTATTCGGCCCGCATCATGGCGGCAGGGCTTGTCCGGGCGGCTACCGACGCCGCAATGGCGGCGAGCAGGTTCCCTGCCACTAGCAGGGTGATGAAACCGGTCAGAAGGGCCAGGCCGGGAATCACGGTCACCGGGACGACGCCGAGGGAAGCGGCAAAACTGTCCCATGCCCAGCGGCCCGCCGCCGCTCCCAGGGGCACCCCCACGACGGCGGCAGCCAGCAGGGTAACGCTGGCCTGCCAGGCCACGGTTTCCCGCATCTGGCGCCTGGTCAGTCCGAGGGCTTTCAGGAGGGCGAGTTCCCGGCGGCGCTGGCGGACGGATGCCAGCAGGGCCACCCCAAGCGACAGCACCGCGGCCGCGGCGAGCGCGAGCGCCAGCGCCAGCGGCTGGCTGCCCATCTGCGCCGCGTTCACGATCGCAGCGCCCAGCACCCGTGGCTGCGGATAGGTCCCGCCCGGGGTTCCGCCGGGGCCGGCGTCGCTGATCCGCGCGACCAGCGAGGCAGCGTCCGTGCCGGGGGCCAGGTCGATGGCGACCGCAGAGGGAAAGGCGGGGTCGGATACCGGGGGCTCCTGCTCCTCCTCCTCATTGGTCAGCTTTGCGGAAAGACCCTGAATCGCCAGCAGGGTGCTATCCGGGAGCATGGCACCGCGGCCGAGGGACACGTGGTCGGCCAGGCTCAGCCCGATCGATGGCAAGGTCACCGTGCCCACGATGGTGAGCCTGCGCCTGGCCCGTCCGGTCCCGGCGGTCACCGTGTCGCCCACGTGCTTGCCCAGGGCGCGCAGGGTAACGGTACCCAGCTCGATCTGCCGCGGCCCGCTGATCGGATGGCCGCTGGTGGTCGGCGGCTGGACCGAGCCCAGGTACCGGGTCAGGCCTAGTACCGGCACATCCTGGCCGTCGATCGGTATCTGGGTGAACGCGAAAGTAGACCAGGCGGTGACCCCAGGCTGGCCGTTGACGAGCTTGTCCATCTGTGAGATCGGCCAGGTCCCGTAACCTCCCTGGGTATCCATCAGCAGGGTCCAGTTCCATCCATACCGGGCCGGGTGGGTCACCAGCCCGTTCAGGCTGGCGCCGAACACCACGGCCATCACCAAGGCCAGCGCCGCGACCGCTGACCCGGTCAGGGTGGCCAGGACCGGGGCACGCTGGCGTCCCGCTCGGCGCTCCAGCGCGGCCCGGATTCCCACTACCGCGGTCACCGGCAGGCCGGCCATGGCAGCCGCATGGGCGATCGATGAGCGCTGGACGGCTGGCGTGCCCGCTGCCGGGCGGGCCGACCGCCAGGCCAGCGCGGCGAGGATGGCCAGAAAGAGGACGGCGAGCGCGCCACCTCCGCCGGCCAGCACCAGCGGGTCCGCCTGGAATCCGCGGGCCGGGTCGAACGCGCGAACCGGTCCGACCGGTGCCAGGGGCGAGACGGCGACGGCGCCTGCCACCGCCAGTGCCATCCCGCCGAGGACGGCGGCCACCCCGTCCAGGCTGATCGCGAGCGCGGCCTGGGCACGGGTAGCGCCGACCGCGCGCATCGAGGGCACGCTGGCCGCCGAGAGGTCCAGCAACTGCGCGAGGCCCTGCCCGGCCAGCACAAGCAGGGCCGCCGCTGCCAGCCCGCCGAACAGGGCAAGCGCGACCGCCTGCGGCTCAATCGCTTGCTGCACCTGGTGGTGAATGGTGTCCTGGCGGCGGAGATCGAAAGTGATGGAGCCCGGCGGCACGCGGAATACGCGGTCCATGGCGTCTTGCGGCCCGGCCAGCTCGCGCTGCAGCGCGGGGATGCCGACCGTTCCCCCGCGCAGCCGCAGCCCCACCCACCCGAACGCGAACTCGCCGTTCAGGTACCGTGCGGTAGCTGCGGGCGGCAGCAGGCCGGAGTTCACCTGGTCGAACTGGTCCGCGAGCACGAGGGGGGGATCAGCGATCGCGGTGACCACGAACGTCGCCCGCCCGCCCGGCGTCGCACGGTTTGTCCGCAGGTTCATCCGAGTGAACTGGTACGTCACGTGCCCGCCCACCCGGGTGCGGAACAGCTGGGCGAGCTGAGGCGTGAGCGCGATCTCGTTGGTGGAATCGAGGCTCGGCAGTTTGCCCGCCACGACGGTCACCCGATCCTGCCGGAAGTACTCACCGTCCAGGCTGCCGGCCAGGCTGTCAGTCCGGAACGAATCATCCACCCGGCCATGAATCACCGGATTGCCCGCCAGCCCCAGCCACGCTCCGCTGGACAGGACCCCGTGCAGGTGCTCGATCTGTCGGATGGAGGTGAGGACCGGGCCCGGGACGTTGACGAACACGTCGCTGGCGTTGATCGAGGCCAGGTAGCGTCCGTAAGCCGTGTCGGTCCGGCGGGCGCCCGCCAGCGCCCCTAGCGTCACCGTGCCCAGCAGCCCGCACACCAGGGCGACAAACACGGCTCGCCGGGGTGAGCGGTGCCTGTTCGCCCTCCAGTAGTAGACGGCCGCGATCATGCCGCACTACATCCGGACGGGCCTAGAAGGCTCAGCCCTTTTCACAACTCTGATTGTCCGCCTGCCCTGTGATTTACGCGCCCCAGGCTGCACCACGAACAGCGGGGAGGGTAGCACTATGGCAATGGGGCAGCGGCAGACGACGCATGACGCCGTGAACGAACATCTTGCCCCGGCCGGCCGGGGCAAGCGTGACCAGGAACCAGCAGGCAGGAAGACCGCCATGAATTCCTTGTGAGATCTGGCTATGACGTCACGGCGGGAGTCACTAAGCACTGGCGGCGTAGCACCGCGAGACCCGGTCGTCGTAATCCGGGCCGAGGCCGGAGAAGTACGCATGGACCTCGGCCTGCGCCTTACCTATCAGCGGAACCAGTGGCTGGTTCGAACCGAAGTCCACATCAGCCCTGCTCAGCATTGGCAATTCGAAAGTGTCCGAGGGGGACTTGAACCATTTGCCTACGCGCAAGCCTTGTCGGCCGAGTTCGCTATCGAGGGCCGGTCATGACAGGTGGGGGCGGACATGTGGATCAGGCGGACGACGACTGGGTGTGTCGGACTGCCCGGGGGCTACCGGTCCAGGTCGTCCTGCTGCCCGAGCAGCCGTCGCTCCGGCCAGTGCATCGGCGCCCACCAGGTTTCCCCGTACGGGGGAGCGTCGCACCGGACCTTGACGTGACGCCGCGTGCATCCCGTGCTGCCGGGCAGTCGCATGGCTCCCAGGTGATCGTGACCGTTCCCGGCCGCCACGGATGATGGGGCCGGCACTCAGCTGGCCAGCTCGCCACAGCCATCCCGGCCGGGGCCGAGGGCTTGAGCGTGCTGAGCAGATCGTCGGCCGCGAATCTCAAACCTGGGCGCGCACTGTGGCTAGGTGGCACTGCACGGTGGCGCCGTGGGCGCCGGTGTGCGGGGTCGTGCAGTGCCCACGGCCCGCGGTTGCGGAGCGGAACGCGGTCCCGGCGGGCAGATGGCCGCCCAGCCTGAGCTGCCACGCTGCCGACGGGCCGACGTCGGTGATCGGGACGGTGCAGGTGAGCGCCGAGCTGTGCCGGGCTGTGGCCGGGGCGGTGGTCTTCGCGGCCTGGCCCGCTCAGGGGGTGACCGCCACGCCGAGTGAGCCGTGGGACGGTGCCGTGACGGTGGCCGGTGACAAGGGGGTGATCTTGCCGGTCACCGGCCTTCGGGTGGTGCTTGAGGCGTCCTAGCGTTTGGTCGGCTGACCGCCGTTAGGATGCCGAGGCGTTGAATTGGCGGTTGGGATTGACCTGGCAGGTCTGGGCTGGTGGGCTGGATCCGTGGCCGTGTCGGTGGGCATTGTCGGCCGTGAGCGTGAATTGTCTCGCCTAGAGAGGGCGCTCGGTGGTAATGCACGCCTGGTGCTGGTGACGGGGGACGCGGGCATTGGGAAAACGCGGCTCGCCGGGGAGACTATCCGGCGGGCTGGGGCAAGGGGGATGGTCTGTGTCTCGGGGGCATGCCTGCCGCTGGCCGGGGAGTTGCCGTTGCTGCCGGTCGCAGATGCGCTGGGTGAACTGAGTCGGCTCGGGGATGGCCGGCTGCTAGACGTCGCGCTGGGCGCGGTGCCGCGGTACGTGCGGACGGAGGTCGCTCGGCTGTTGCCACAGCTGGAAGCGGGCGAGCCAGGGCGGGGTAGCACCGTGGAGGGGTGGCAGCGGGAGCGACTGTTCTTGGCGGTGGCGGAGCTCCTGGGCGCGGTGGCCCGGGAGTCTGGGCTCTTGCTGGTGACCGAGGATGTGCACTGGGCGGACAGCGCGACGCTGGATTGCCTGACCTATCTCGTGCGGACGGCCGGTGCGGGCGCGCTGACGTTGATGGTGACATGCCGCAGCGATGAGGTTCCACTGGATGGGCAGGTGGCCAGGTGGTTGGCGCATGTCCGCGGCGGCGGCACGGTGGAGGAGATCCGGCTGGGACCGCTGTCGCGGGCCGAGGCGGCGCAGCAGATCGCCGCGCTGGTGGGCGAGGAACCGCCGGACCAGTTTGCCGATGACCTGTTTGCGCGCACCGAGGGCAACCCGTTTTTCACCGAGCAGCTCGTGGCGGCGGCACTGGCCGGCCCGGCGGGTGATGTGCCGCATCCACCAGGCCTGCTGCCAGAACGACTGGCAGAGCTGCTAACGGCGCGCGCAGCCGGCTGTGGGAGTGCCGCGCAGACGCTCCTGGCAGGGCTCGCTATCGCAGGCCGGCCGCTGACCGAGACCCTGGTCAGCCAGATCGCCGCGCTCGATACCGAGTCAGTGCGGGAGGGGTTGCGGGAGCTGATGGCCCGGTTGCTTGCCGTCAGCACGAGCGGCGGGGGGTACCGGCTCCGGCACGCGCTGCTGGCCGAGGCGGTAGCCACCGGGCTGCTCCCCGGGGAGCGGGTGGAGTTCCACGAGCGGACGGCCCGCGCGCTAGCCGCGGACGACGAGCTACTGGCCGCGGAGGTGGCCCGGCACTGGGCAGCCGCCGGCCGTACCACCGAGGAACTGCCGGCCAGAGTAGCGGCAGCCGGAGTGGCCGAGCGGGTGTTCGGGTACGCCGAAGCGGCGGTGCACCTGCAACGTGCGATCGAACTGTGCCAGACCGCACCCGACTCTGCCGGCGCGGCGCGGGCGGCTGGCATCGACATGCCGCAGCTGTATGTGCGGGCGATAGACGCGCTCGAGCGCTCAGGCGACGTTGAGCGTGCCCGCGAGCTCGCCGAGGAGGCATACAGCCAGTTCGCTGATCACCCGGATCCGATCACGGCCGCTGTCGCACACCACCGGGTCGCGCATTTCCAGTCGATCGAGGCGCCCGCCACCGGGCTCCCGCTGATCGAGGGAGCGTTGCGGCTGTTCGCGCAGACCCCGCCATCGGCTGATCACGCCGAGGCATTGCTGGATTACGGTCAGCGATTTATGGTCCATGCTGAGGGTCGGCTGGAGGCTGGCCGCGCCGCTCTTGAACGCGCGGTGGAGATCGCCGAAGCGGCCGGCGCAACGCCGCTGGTGGCCCGCATCCTGCCGTGGCTGGCATTTCAGGCGTTCACTCGCGGACAGATCGAGGAGGGATTCGCCATCCTCCAGCGCGGACGGACTTTGGCCGAAACTTGGGCGGATGGCACCGCCCGCCTGTATCTGGACATAATCGAAAGCGAAGCCCTGCTAAATCTTGCGAGGTTCGACGATGCCTCCGATGTGGCGCTGCGCGGTCTTAGGGTCGCCCGTCAGTCGGGCCTGCATGCCTGGGTGAGGGTCACGGTCCTGACCCTCAACGCGTGTGAAGGGCTGCTCACCCGCGGGCGCACGAAAGAGGCGGCGGCACTGATCGACCCGCTGATCACCGGGCCGCCGGACCGCGACACGTGGGGTCTTCATGAGTGCCGCTCCGAGATCGACCTGCTGTACGGCGACATTGAGTCAGCCACCCGGCGGCGGCAGCAAATCAAGCCCTGGGCAGACAGTGCCGGATCTATCGAATGGGCACGCGCAACCACGCAGCGGGCCGCGGATCTGGCGCTGTGGGCAGGCCGGCCCGCCGACGCCCTCGGCGAGGCCAGGCGGGTGCTCGCCCTGTACACAGCGCCAGACCTGACGATCTTCTGCGGGCGGCTGCTGACGCTGGCGATGCGCGGCTGCGCTGACCTGGCTGAGCAGGCCCAGGCGCGCCGCGACCACGCCGCCACGAGCAGCGCCCAGACGGCCGCCGGTGAGATCGCCTCCTGGGTGGACCAGATGGTGGGGGCCCCGTTTGCCGACCACCCCTTCGTGGCCACGATCCCGGCCGAGCGCGCGACCTGGCGCGCCGAGCGCACCCGGCTGGAGGGGGACAGCGACCCCGTGGCGTGGAGCATCGCCGCGAAGACCTGGGAGGCCCTGGAATGCCCGCACCTCGCTGGCTACGCATGGTGGCGCAGCGCGGAAGCGCAGCTGGCCACGGATCTGCCCCGGGCAGCGGCCGCGAACGCCTTGCGGCTTGCCGCAGGCGCCGCCGACGGGCATGCCCCGCTGCTGGCCCAGATCCGCACGCTGGCCCAGCGGGCCCGCATCCCGCTTGGCCCGCCGCCGGATGCGGCCAGCGTGGCGCCGCAAAAAACCGCGACACCCTACGGGCTCACCGAGCGGGAGCTAGCGGTGCTGCGGTTGCTGGCGGCTGGCCGCACCAACACCCAGATCGGCGCCGAGCTGTTCATCAGCCCACGCACCGCCGGTGTTCACGTCACCAACATCTTGCGCAAGCTCGGCGTCGCCAACCGGGTGCAGGCCGCCGCCCTGGCCGAGCGCGCTGGGCTGATCCCGCCCCCGCACGCCTAAATACTGTGCGCGGGAATCTAAATAGCTGCCAACCGTAATTCAGCACGATCGGCAGATCCGCGTCCTGCCGCCTAAGCCGCACCCTCGGCATGTAGTACCGATCCGCTACCGAGGAGATGGCAATGAATCCGAACATCCAGCACGACCTCATGCGGGCCCGGATCACCGAGCTGCACCGGTGTGCCCGCCGCGCTGACGCTGGCAGGACGGCCCGCACGGGTTTCACCCGCGTCTGCTGGGGCGTCATCGTCCTGATGGCCACAGCCATGACGCTTCTGTCAGGTGTGCCTGCCGCCCACGCCATGAATGTCCCCCCGCCCGGCGAAGACTCTGGTGCCTCCGCGCAGGTGGTTATCCATCCTGTCGTGGTGGGCGGGATGGTGGGCTGGCAGATCGTGCTGATCGCGGTCGGCAGCGCTCTGCTGGCTTCGGCGCTCACTCTGCTGGCCGTCCGGGTGGGCCGGCGCGCCACCCCGGCGCAGCCTACCCATCCCTGACACCAGCCAGATTGCCGGGTATCTGCACGGCCGCCATACCCACACCAAGGACCCTGTGGCCCGGCGGCCGCGCAGGACCCGGGGCAAGCCGGTGCCACTCAGAATCCGATTTGGGTCCAGAGGATGTGGCCTCGACCGTGACAGCGTCAGCCAGGGAGACGGCCATGCACCCAGTCCATCGCTCACGTAGCCGCACAGTCGCCGGCCACCGGCCGGAGAGGTCAGCCGCGCCCTGTCCTGGTCCGGCTGACATTGACTGGAGACAGCAGCTGGAAGAGACGGTCTCCTGGACGGCCCGGAACGGCTGCGCAGCCTGTGGTACCGGCTCCGGCTGACCGTGGCAGAGATGAACTACGTGACCCGGCGGACCATCGACGTGCAGGCATCCTGGATATCTCGTGGCCGCTCCGTTTACCAGGCCCGGGCGCGCTGACACGCTGCACTCGCACCTGATCCGCTGCTGGTTCGGCCATCGGCGAAGCCCGCGCCTGTCAGCATCGCGGGTTGCGCGCATCCAGCGCTGGCTGAGCGGGCGCGCGGCATGCTATCCGGCCGGCGTTGTCAGCCAGACGTTGGTCGGGTCGAATTGCCCGAGCGCCGGGACATACACGGCATTGTGCACGTAGCTGGCGTGATACAGCGGCAGGTAGGGCTGGCTGATCGGGTAGATCGGCACGTCATTCATGACGTCCTGGTCGATGACAGCCCACATGCTCGCTGCAGCCGACGCGCTACTCTCTGCGGCGGCCTTGGTGATCAACCTGGTCACGGCGGGGTTGTTGTAAAACCCGAGGTCGCTGCCATAGGGCGGGTAGGAGGCCGGGCCAGAGAACAGCGGCTTGAAGAACGACGTCGCCGCGTCGCCGAACCAGTCAGGGCTCCATGAGGTCAGCGCGAGGTCCCACACACCGCGCCTGGCCACGCTGGGTACCCCAAGATACTTAGAGCGCCCGGCAATAGGGATGGGCCGGGCGTGTCGTGACAGGGCACAGGCACGGGCCCTGATGATCATTGGCTTACCACAGTCCATGATCATCGAGGTGTCCCGTGCCTGTCGTGCCATCATCGCTGCTGGAACCGGCGTGGGTCGAGTTCTGCGCTGTTATCGGCGGGGACCGCCGGGAGTTTCACCCTGCTCACCCGCTGGGCTGCCACCGCCGCCGGGTGCCCGGCCGGGTGGTGTTTGAGCACGTGGTCGCCGCGCTGGTGCACGGCAGCGGGTATGAGCGGATCGCCACAGCGGGATGTTCGGACCGCACCATCCGGCGGCGGCTAGCCGAATGGGCAGAGCTGGGTGCGGCCGGGGCGCTGCACGCCGCCGCGCTGCGCGCCTATGACCAGATCATCGGCCTGGAACTGGGCGATATGGCGGTGGATGGGTGCATGACCAAGGCGCCGTGCGGCGGCCAGTACGCCGGGCCTTCGCCGGTGGACCGGCGCAAAGGCGGGCTGAAGCGCTCGGTCGCCACCGAGGGCTATGGCATCCCGCTGGGCATCGCCTGCGCGGGCGCCAACCGGCACGACTCGCCGCTGCTGGCCCCCACCCTGCAGGCCGCGATCAGCCAGCTCGGCGGCGCCTTGCCTGGCCCGCGCACCTGCCACCTGGACGCCGCTTATAACAGCTGGCCCACCCGCCAGCTGCTCACCCAGCTCGGTTTCGACGCCCAGATCGCGGCCCTGGGCACCCCCGCCCCGATCCAGGCGGGCAAGCGCTGGCCGGTGGAACGCACCCACTCCTGGCTCAACGGCTACGGCAAGCTCCGCCGGATGACCGACCGCAACGCCAAGATCGTCGAGTTCTACCTCTACCTCGCCGCCGCGCTGGTCGTCATCAGGCAAATCATCCAGCGTGCCCGCAAACGCTACCGCTGGCCCACCCGCCCGGCCACCAAACGGCTCAAGTGACACACCTATTGCCGGGCGCTCTTAGTGAAGAAGTCCGCGGAAGGCACGCCGAGGCCGGTGACCTTGATACCGGCCTGGGCCAGGTCAGCCTGAAGGGTCTCGAACATCATCGTGTATGGCTGTGACGACCAGTACAGGAGTCTCAGCGTCAGCCCGTTCTTGTAGCCCGCCGCAGCCAGCGTCGATTTAGCCTTGGCCACGTTATGGGGATAAGGATCATAACCCGCGGGGACGTCCTGGGCGCCGTTGATTCCGGCGGGCAGGATGTGAGTCAGCGGCGGGCTGATAACTGGGCCGCCGATGTCCAGGATCAGGTGCTCCCGGTCGATCGCATAGCTGATCGCCCGGCGGACCGCGACTTTGCTCAGAGCCCCTGTGTTATTGGGGGAGTCGATGTTGAAGAGGACGTACGGTCTCGCCGCGTAGGTGCGGCCTAGACTGAAGTTCGTGCTGCCGTGCTGCATCTGGGTGACCAGCCCGGGAACCGCCGCGACAGGCGGCGTGGTGTCCCACTCCATCGAGCCCGAGGCCGAGTTGGTCTGCAGGATCTGCTGGTTGATGATCTGGTTGCCGGTTTCGCTTATGTTGATCTGGTCGACATAGGCCTTGCGGATGGGGTCTGCCGAGGCGTTCCAGGCCGGGTTGCGGACGAACTCGATCTTTCGGGTCGGCACGTAGCTCTCTACTTTGTACGGGCCGTCGGCGAGGGTGTTTTGCTGGGCTGCCGCGCTGCCCGGGATCCAGTTCAGGCTCTGCGGCGGGGCCGGATTAAACGGCGACAGCGCCAGCATATCGGCGAAGTAGGAGGCCGGCTGGGTCAGCGTAAAGGTGATGGTCTGACCAGAACTGGTGACGCCGGAGATGCTGTGGGTGTCAATGTAGCTTCTTATCGCCGGGACGGCCTTCGCGACCTTCGCGAACCCGGTGCAGAACGCCGCCATGCCCTTGATCAAGCCAACGAAGTCAGGCAGTCCGCCGAACGGCAGCGCCGGGTTGCAGGACCGCTTCAGGCCAAGGACCGCGTTGACGGCAGTCACCGGGCTGAACGGCGAGGTGTCCCACCGCGCGCCTGAATGGATCGTGACCGTGTAGGTCCTGCCGCCGTTAGACACCCGAGGCGGCCCAGCGGCGAGGTCAGGCTCAGGGGTAGTGACCCGGCCAGGAATAGCCGGGTAAGCGTACAGCCCGCGCACCCACATCCGCTGGCCCAGGTAGCCGACTGTGTAGTAGCTGATGTTGTAGTCCATGTAGTTGACGTCGCCGGCGCCCAGCATGTTCAGCGTCCCGCCGCGCTTGGGTGCTCCCTACCACGGTTGAGCCCCTGCTGGCCGCTGACGAAGCCCGAACCCGACGCTCTCAAGCCCGATGGAGCTGTCGAGCCACCTGTGCAGGCGGTTGCGATGAGCACTGACGCTGCCAGGCCTGCCATGGCCACGTGGCTCCCTGCGCGTGTGCGCATATGAACCCCCCCTTAGGCCCTTAAGTCCCAACGTAAGCCGTTAAACCAGGCCGGGCCATCCCGGGCGAGTTAGACGACTGAGACTGGTAAGCCTGACCTCCCGAGAGGTTCAGCGGCTGACACTGCATAATTCGAGGGCACACCAACTCCGAGGCACCGCTGGACCGAACAGCCGATCCAGCGAAGTCCTGGGTGTACCGCCGAACGGAAAGTATGTGCGCCTCCTGCATCGAAGGACATACATAAAGCGAACGCTTATAGTCAGCAGGTTCTCGGCGCGGCCTAATCAATCCGTACTGTGCATGCAGCGCTGAGCCGCCGCTGCTGACCGGTCACTTCGATGCACCAGGAGGCAGCCAGGCTGGGTCGGCCCGCTGCCCGGAGCCCCAAGCCAGGTTCTAGGAGTTGAACTCCCACGCCTCTGACCTGCGGATTTACGGGACGCTGCCCGACCACCCCTGACGAAAGCCCTGGTCAGACCATGATCATCTGTGTCCGAGGGGGGACTTGAACCCCCATGCCCCTTTCGAGGCACTAGCACCTCAAGCTAGCGCGTCTGCCTATTCCGCCACCCGGACGTGGGCCAGACCACGGTATCGCCCGGGGCCGGCCGCCTCACGATAGCAAATCCGGTCGGGTCCAGCGAAGAGAGCCAACCGGCCCCCAAGCCCAGCCAGCGGGCGTCAGCCACCGGCCTGTCACCAGCCTCAGCCACCGGCCCGCCACCACCGCCAGCCACCGCCCGCCAGCGTCAGCACAGCCCGGGGACCATACCCCGTACCCAAGCCACCCGCAGTGCCATGAGCAACGGGTGACACCATGGGGTGGTGACGCAGAACCCAGCCACTGCCAGCAGCAACCCGCCAGCCACCGGCCGCACTGCCCAGGATGAGGTCGTCGCGCTGTGCCGCGACCTGATCAGGATCGACACCTCTAACCGGGGCGATAACTCCGGGCCAGGCGAGCGCCAGGCCGCAGAACACGTCGCCGCCCTCCTCACCGACGTCGGCCTGGAGCCGACCGTGCTGGAGTCGGACACGAACCGGGCCAGCGTGGTGGCCCGCATCGCCGGCACCGACCAGAGCCGCCCCGCCCTGCTCATCCACGGCCACCTCGACGTGGTCCCGGCCGACGCCAGTGACTGGCAGGTTCATCCCTTCTCCGGCGAGGTCAGGGACGGCTGCGTCTGGGGCCGCGGCGCGGTGGACATGAAGGACATGGACGCGATGACGCTGGCCGTGATCCGGCAGCGGATGCGCGAGGGCCGCCGGCCGCCTCGCGACGTCGTGCTGGCCTTCCTGGCCGACGAGGAAGCGGGCGGCACGTATGGGGCGCGCTGGCTGGTGGACAACCACCCTGATCTGTTCGAGGGCGTCACCGAGGCGATCAGCGAGGTCGGCGGGTTCAGCGTGACGTTCGGCGGCCGCCGCCTGTACCTGGTCGAGATCGCGGAGAAGGGCCTGGCCTGGATGCGGCTGACCGCTCGTGGCACGGCCGGGCATGGCTCGATGCTGCAGAAGGACAACGCGGTCACCGAACTGGCCGAGGCCATCGCGCGGATCGGGCGGCATGACTGGCCGATCCAGCTCACCCCGGCGGTCGAGGCCTTCTTCACCGAGGCGGCCGCGGCCTTCGGCGTCGACTTCGACCCGGCCGGGCTGCCCCAGCTGCTGGACAAGGTCGGCTCGCTCTCCCGGCTGACCGGAGCCACCGTGCGGCACACCCTCAACCCCACGGTCCTGGACGCCGGCTACAAGGTCAATGTCGTGCCCCAGCACGCCACGGCCCAGGTGGACGGCCGGTTCCTGCCCGGGCACGAGGACGGGTTCTTCGCCGAGGTGGACAAGCTGCTCGGGCCGCATGTCGAGCGCGAGTTCATCCACCATGACATCGCTGTGGAAACCACGTTCGACGGCGACCTGGTCGACGCGATGAAGGATGCACTCCTGGCCGAGGACCCGGACGGCAAAGCCATCCCGTACTGCCTGTCCGCCGGCACCGACGCCAAGTCGTTCAGTCGGCTGGGCATCCGCTGCTTCGGGTTCGCCCCGCTCCAGCTGCCGCCCGACCTTGACTTCTCCGGCATGTTCCACGGCGTGGATGAGCGGGTGCCGACCGACGCCCTGCAATTCGGCACCCGGGTCCTGGACCGCTTCCTCGACAACTGCTGACCCCCCACGCGAACTCGGTCTGCCAGCAGGCCGGTACCGCTTCCGTCAGCTCCGCGCAGGCGGCAACCGCCTCGTCCGGTCCCGCTCCGGCCAGCCCGGCGCCGGCCAGCCTGCCTTCGGCCGGCCGTGGCTTAGCCTCAGCCACCGGGGCAGGTATCAGCACCCTTACCAGGAAACGAACGCCGGGCAGCCACGGCATGGCCGTCACCGCCGCGTCAGCTCCGCTGCCTGCGGAGCGAGCTCCGCTGCCTGACAAGCGGTGGTCAAAGGGTGAGTACCGGGCGTATGATCGGCCGGCGCAGGGTTGCCTTCCTGCTGCCGTCTGCATTCAGCCGGAGCCGGGACAGTTCCCAGTCTCCGTACTCAGCGTGGTCTGTCAGTATTCGCCGTGCGGCGTCACGTGACGTTCCTCGCGGCAGATAGAGCACGAGGTAGGAGTACTCAGCCATCACCCTTTATTGTGCGCGGCGGGCGGGGTGGTTCAATCGCAGTGACGAAATAAGTTGCCGCCCCGCAGGTCAGCAGGGGGTGCTGCCGGGGGAGGGAACACCCGCCCCCGGGCCGGCAGTTGAGTAAAGAAGCGGGGCTTGGATGGGCGAGCGAGGTCCAGACGGGGCACAGACCGTACGGGCGTGCGTCAGTACCAGCGAAATCTCGTTTGCTCCCGCACAAGTCCCACCAGCAGAGTTGAGCAACATGACACGGGCCGGGCTCAGGCTCCGGGCTAGAAGGTGAATGCGTGGCAGCAAGGACACCTCCCGCCGCGAAGGGCGTGACGGGCAAGGGCAGCGCCGCGACGAACGGCGGTGGCGGCAGCCGCTTGGTCATCGTCGAGTCTCCCGCCAAGGCGCGGACGATCGCCGGGTACCTCGGCCAGGGGTACGTGGTGGAGTCCAGCATTGGCCATATCCGCGATATGCCAGACAAGGCAGCCGAGATCCCGGCCAAGTACCGCAAGGAGCCGTGGGCGCGGCTCGGCGTGAACGTGGACGACGGCTTCGAGGCCCTCTACGTCGTGAACGCGGACAAGAAGTCCCAGGTCACCAAGCTCAAGTCGCTGCTGAAGGACGCCGACGAACTGCTGCTCGCCACTGACGAGGACCGCGAGGGCGAGGCCATCGCGTGGCACCTCCTGGAGGAGCTCAAGCCAAAGGTGCCCACCCGGCGGATGGTGTTCCACGAGATCACCCCGGAGGCCATCGCCCAGGCCGTGGCCAACCCGCGGGACATCGACCGGGGCCTAGTCGACGCGTACCAGACCCGCCGGGTGCTGGACCGGCTGTACGGCTACGAGGTCTCCCCGGTGCTGTGGAAGAAGGTCATGCCGCGGCTGTCCGCGGGCCGGGTGCAGTCCGTGGCCACCCGCCTGGTCGTCGCGCGGGAGCGGGAGCGGATGGCGTTCCGGCCGGCCCGGTACTGGGACCTGCAGGCGGTCTTCGCCCGCACCGACGGCGTGTCCGACGCCGACGTGGCCTCGTTCCCGGCTGCGCTCGTCGCGGTGGACGGACGGCGGGTCGCGCAGGGCCGTGACTTCGCCCCGTCCGGCGAGCTGCGCAACCCAGACGCGCTATACCTATACGGAACGCCATCGAGCCCGGCTGACCAGGCCCAGCCTGCCCCGCCCGGCGTGGTGCACCGCCTGTCCGCCGCCGAGCTGGCTGACCGGCTGCAATCGGCTGATTTCTCGGTCAAGTCGGTCGAGCGCAAGCCTTACCGGCGGTCCCCGTATGCGCCGTTCCGGACGACCACGCTGCAGCAGGAGGCCTCGCGGAAGCTGGGGTACTCGGCCAAGTACACGATGTCTGTGGCGCAGCGGCTGTATGAGAACGGTCACATCACCTATATGCGGACCGACTCCACGATCCTGTCGCAGACCGCGATCCAGGCCGCCCGCCGCCAGGCCCGCGAGCTGTACGGGGCCGAGTACGTGCCGGACGCCCCCCGCGTCTACGCCAGCAAGGTGAAGAACGCGCAGGAAGCGCACGAGGCCATCCGCCCGGCCGGCGACTCGTTCCGCACTCCCCGGCAGGCCGGCCTGTCCGGCGACGAACTGCGCCTGTACGAGCTGATCTGGAAGCGCACGGTCGCCTCGCAGATGAAGGACGCCACCGGCGAGTCGGTGTCGGTGCGCGTCGCTGGCCGGTCCTCGGCCGGCGAGGAGGCCGAGTTCGGCGCGTCCGGCAAGATCATCGGCTTCTACGGCTTCCTCAAGGCGTACGTGGAGGATGCGGACGACGACTCCGACCGGGACGACCGGGAGCGCCGCCTGCCGCCGCTGGCCGAGGGTGACCCGCTGACCGCCCGGGAGCTGGCCGCGGCTGAGCACGCCACCCGGCCGCCGGCCCGCTACACCGAGGCCACGCTGGTCAAGGAGCTGGAAGACCGGGAGATCGGGCGGCCCTCGACCTACGCGAACATCATCGGCACCATCCTGGACCGGGGCTACGTGTTCAAGAAGGGCACCGCGCTGGTGCCCTCGTTCCTGGCCTTCGCCGTGATCACGCTGCTGGAGCAGCACTTCAGCCAGCTCGTCGACTACGACTTCACCGCGCGGATGGAAGACGCGCTGGACGCGATCGCCCGCGGCGAGGCGGCCCGGGTGCCCTGGCTGCGCCGGTTCTATTTCGGCGCCGAGGGCGAGGAAGGGCTGAAGGAGATGGTCAGCGACCTGGGCGACATCGACGCCCGGGAAGTCAGCTCGTTCCCGCTGGCCGGCACCGACATCGTGATCCGGGTCGGCCGGTACGGGCCGTACCTGGAGCGCGGCGAGCAGCGGGTCAACGTGCCCGAGGGCATGGCCCCGGACGAGCTCACCCCAGAGAAGGCCGAGGAACTGCTGGACCAGCCCAGCGGCGACCGGCCACTGGGCGCCGACCCGGCCACCGGGCGGCAGATCGTGGCCAAGGCGGGCCGGTTCGGCCCGTACGTGACCGAGGTGCTGGAGGACGGCGCGGACGGCCGGCCGCGCACCGCCTCGCTGCTCAAGTCGATGTCACTGGACACGGTGACGCTGGACGACGCGCTGCGGCTGCTCACCCTGCCGCGCACGATCGGCGAGCTGGACGGCGAGCCGATCACCGTGCAGAACGGCCGGTATGGCCCGTATGTCAAGAAGGGCGGCGACAGCCGTTCGCTGGAGTCGGAAGAGCAGCTGTTCTCCCTCACTCTGGCCGAGGCGAAGGAGCTGTTCGCGCAGCCGAAGGCCCGCGGCCGGGGCCGGGCGGCCGCCGCGCCGCCCCTGCGTGAGCTGGGTGACGACCCGGCCAGCGGCCGGCCCATCGTGATCAAGGAAGGCCGCTGGGGCCCGTACGTGACGGACGGGGAGACCAACGCCTCGCTGCGCCAGGGGGATGCCGTCGAGTCGGTCACCCCGCAGCGGGCCGCGGAATTGCTGGCCGAGCGGCGCGGTGCCCCATCCGCCCCGCGGCGGCGGGCCTCCGGCGGGCGGAAGACCACCAGCAAGACGGCGGGCGCCAAGACGGCCCGGTTGACCACGCGCCGGGGCAGTGGCAGTACGGCGGGGGGCAGTGCCCGGACTGGCAGCCGCTCCTGAGCTGCGTAGTAAGCAGGGCGGTCCGCCCAGCCCCGGCCGGGCCGCCCGGATAACGCGTACCTGCCGGACATTTCGCGAGCTTGCAGGCCACGCGGAGACCCCCTCTGTGGATACCCTGACCCAGTGAACTTCCGATCCCCTTCTCCTGACGGGCGCGGCAGCGTGCTGTCCATCCGGCCATTCCGCCGGCTGTGGATCGCGACGTCGTTGTCCAGCCTGGGGGATTGGCTGAGCCTGGTGGCGCTCGCGTCGCTCGCGTCCGCGCTGGCCGGGTCGGGTGCCGCGGCACAGTACAGCGCGGTGGGCGGAGTCTGGCTCTCGTCCCTGCTGCCGGCGCTGATTCTCGGCCCGCTGGCGGGCGCCGTCGCCGACCGGCTGGATCGCCGCCTCAACATGATCATTGGCGACGTGCTCCGCGCGGTGCTGTACCTGACCATCCCGCTTAACCTGTCGGTTCACTTCGCGAATCCGCTGACCTGGATATACGTCGTGCAGTTCGTGGCGTCCTGCGTGTCGCTGTTCTGGACGCCGGCCAAGGACGCCTCGGTGCCCAACCTGGTGCCACCGGGCAAGCTGGAGGAGGCCAACCAGTACAGCCTGTTCACCACGTTCGGCACGGCCCCGGTCGCCGGGCTCATCTTCACCTTGCTCTCGCTGGTCAGCCGGGCGCTCGGCAACATCTCGCACTACTTCACGACCAATCCGGTGAACCTGGCGCTGTACTTCAACACGGTCACCTTTGTGGTGTCCGCGCTGACCATCTACGCCTTGCGGGAGATCCCCAAGCGGCAGTTCAGCGCGCATATCTCGGCGCCCTCGATGGCGAAGACGATCTGGGACGGCTGGCGGTTCATCGGCCGGACCGAGGTGGTGCGCGGGCTGGTCATCGGGATGGTGGGCGCGTTCGCGGCGGCCGGCGTGGTGGTCGGGCTGGGCCAGCCGTACATCACGCACACGCTGCACGGTGGCAACGCGGGCTGGGGGGTCGTGTTCGCCGCGATCTTCGTCGGCCTGGCGGGCGGCATGTTCCTCGGCATGCGCATCCTGTCCGGATTCAGCCGGCGCCGGCTGTTCGGGCTGAGCATCGCCAGCTCGGCCATCCCGCTGGCGCTGATCGCGCTGATCCCCAACCTGGTCGTGGTCGTGGTGCTGGTCGTGCTGCTGGGCGCGTGTGCCGGGGTGGCCTACGTGACCGGCTACACAATCGTCGGGCTCGAGGTGGACGACGATACGCGCGGCCGCGTGTTCGCCTTTCTCTACTCGGCCATCCGGGTCATCCTGCTCAGCGTGATCGCGGTGGCGCCGTTCGTCGCGGCCGGGTTCACCGCGCTGGTCCGCGGCGCGTCCGGCACCGGGAGCCTGCACCTCGGGCACGTCAGCTACGAGGGAATCGGCTACAACCTGGTGATGCTGCTGGCCGCGGTGATCGCGCTGTGGGTGGGCTTCATCTCCTACCGGCACATGGACGACCGCAAGGGCGTGCCGCTGCGCGACGACCTGGTCTCGGTGGTCCGGGGCGAGGACTTCCAGCCGGTACCGGCCAGTGTCAACGGGCACCAGCCGCCGGCGCCGGAGGTGGCGGCCCGGCGCGGCCTGTTCATCGCGCTGGAAGGCGGTGAGGGGGCGGGCAAGACCACCCAGGCCCGGCTGCTCGCCATCTGGCTGCGTGAGCAGGGCTACGACGTGATCACCACGCGGGAGCCGGGGGCGACCAAGGTGGGCATGCGGCTGCGCGCCGTGCTGCTGGACACGGCTCACGCCGGCTTGTCAGCCCGCGCCGAGACCCTGCTGTACGCGGCGGACCGGGCGGAGCACGTGGCGTCGGTGATAAATCCTGCGCTCGATCGCGGGGCAGTCGTGGTTACGGATCGTTATGTGGATTCTTCTCTGGCCTACCAGGGTGCGGGGCGCAAGCTGCCCGCGGCCGAGGTAGCGCGGGTGAACCAATGGGCCACCGGTGGGCTGGTGCCCGACCTGACCGTGCTGCTCGACATGCCGCCCGCGCACGGCCTGGGCCGCCGGGCCCGGTCCGCGGACCGGCTGGAGGCCGAGCCGCTGGACTTCCACGAGCGGGTCCGGTCCGGCTTCCTCGGCCTGGCCCGCGCGGAACCCCAGCGCTACCTGGTGCTCGACGCGTCCCGGCCAGCGGCCGAGCTAAGCAGGGAGATCCAGGAGCGGATCCGGGACATGCTGCCCGATCCGGTGCCGCCGATGGCCGAGGCGAACACCGGCAGCTTCCCGGCCATCGTCGACTGACCGTCATGGCCGCGCCCGTGTTCGACGACCTGGTCGGCCAGGAGCCGGTGGTGGCCCAGCTGGAGCAGGCGGCCGCCGCGGCCGCCGGGCTGCTGCGCGGTGAGCCGTCGCTGGGCATGACGCACGCCTGGCTGTTCACCGGGCCACCCGGGTCCGGCCGGTCGGTGGCCGCGCGGGCGTTCGCCGCCGCGCTGCTCTGCCCGGACCAGGGCTGCGGGCACTGCCCGAGCTGCCGCCAGGTGCGGGCCGGCACTCACCCGGACCTGATGCTGGTCCGGCCGGACGGGCTGTCCTACGGCGTGAAGCAGACCCGGGACCTGGTGCTGCGGGCGGCCGGCGCGCCGTCCGGCGGGCGGTGGCAGGTGGTGCTGTTCGAGGATGCCGACCGGGCCACCGAGCAGGCCGCGAACGCGCTGCTGAAGGCGATCGAGGAGCCGTCGCCGCGGACCGTCTGGCTGCTGTGCGCGCCGTCCGCGGAGGAACTCGTCACCACGATCCGGTCCCGGTGCCGGCTGGTCACGCTGCGCACCCCGGCGGCCACCGCAGTGGCCGAGGTGCTGTCCCGGCGCGACGGTGTGGACCCGGCTGCCGCGCTGGCCGCCGCCCGGGCCGCGCAGGGGCACATCGGCCGGGCCCGCCGCCTGGCCACCGACCCGGAAGCTGCGCAACGGCGCGACGAGGTGCTCCGGGTGCCCGCCCGCATCACCAGCCTGGGCAGCGCGCTGAGCGCCGCGGCCGGCCTGGTGAAAGGGGCCGAGCAGGAGGCCGCCGCGGTCACCGAGGAGCTGAACGTCCCGGAGCGGGAGGCGCTGCGCAAGGCGTTCGGCGAGGGCTCGACCGGTAAGGGCGTGGCCAAGGCGGTGCGCGGCGCGGCCGGCGCGCTGAAGGACCTGGAGGACCGGCAGAAGTCCCGGGCCACCCGGCTGAAGCGGGACGCGCTGGACCGCGCGCTGCTCGACCTGGCCGCCTTCTACCGGGACGTGCTCGTCATCCAGCTGGGCGCCGGCGACGGCCGGGAGCTGGGCACCGGCGACGGCCGGGAGCTGGGCACCGCGGACGGTCGGGAGCCGGGCGCCGGCGACGGCCTGGAGCTGGCCAGCGCGGGCCACGAGGACGACCTGCGGCGGGTGGCCGCGGACACCACGGCCGAGTCCACGGTGCGCCGGATGGAGGCCATCATGACCTGCCGGGAGCGCCTGGAAGTCAACGTCGCCCCGCTTCTCGCGGTCGAGGAACTCACCCTGGCCCTGCTGGCCGGCTGACACCACGCCGCCACGTGGCTCCGCCGCCCTGCCCCCCGCGGCCCGCTAAACCGCCCGTAGCCTGGCACTTTAGCGTCCTGGCGGCGCCCTTCGGTGCCCGGGCACCGTCTCAGACTGTGACAGTTCGTTGTCTTGAACCGTTCGGGTTTATGCCGATAGTTTGGGCGTCATGACCGTACCCCCGACTCCGTCCACCGCCGGCGAACTGCGCGGGGCTGGCCTGCGGGTGACGGCTGCGCGCGTCGCGTTGCTGGAGACCGTCCGGGACGGTGACCACCTCGGCGTCGAGGCCATCACCTCGGGGGTACGCGAGCGCATCGGCCATGTCTCCCTGCAAGCCGTGTATGACGCCCTGCACGCGCTCACCGACGCGGGACTGGTGCGCCGCATCGAGCCGGCCGGCAGCCCGGCCCGGTTCGAGGGACGGGTCAGCGACAACCACCACCACGTCGTGTGCCGGTCGTGCGGTGCCGTCGCTGACGTTGACTGCGCGGTCGGCGAGGCGCCCTGCCTGACCGCGTCCGACGACCACGGCTTCGCGATCGATGAGGCCCAGGTCATCTACTGGGGCCTGTGCCCCGGCTGTTCCGCCGCCCGCAGTGCTTAACCAACCATTGATCCGTCGCTAACTCCGGAGGGACTCCCATGACCGAGAACCACGATCCAACAGTCATCGAAGGCGCGACCCCCGAGGCTGGGCAGAGCGAGCAGGTCGGGGGATGCCCGGTCCGGCACGGCCTCGTCCACCCGACCATGGGGGACGCCAACTTCGAGTGGTGGCCGAGCAAGCTCAACCTGAAGATCCTGGCCAAGAACCCGGACGTGGCCAATCCGCTCGGCGCGGTCTTCAACTATGCCGAGGCGTTCAGCAGCCTCGACCTGGCCGCGGTGAAGCGGGACATCGCGGAGGTGCTGAGGACCTCACAGGACTGGTGGCCGGCCGACTTCGGCAACTACGGCCCGCTGATGATCCGGATGGCGTGGCACAGCGCGGGGACCTACCGCATCAGCGACGGCCGCGGTGGCGCAGGCGGTGGCCAGCAGCGCTTCGCGCCGATCAACAGCTGGCCGGACAACGTCAGCCTGGACAAGGCCCGGCGGCTGCTGTGGCCGGTCAAGAAGAAGTACGGCCAGAAGATCTCGTGGGCCGACCTCATGATCCTCACCGGCAACGTGGCCCTGGAGACGATGGGCTTCCAGACCTTCGGCTTCGGTGGTGGCCGTCCCGACGTCTGGGAACCCGACGCCGACGTGTACTGGGGTCCCGAGACCACCTGGCTCGACGATGAGCGCTATTCCGGCGACCGGCAGCTTGAGGAGCCCCTCGGCGCGGTCCAGATGGGCCTCATCTACGTCAACCCGGAGGGTCCGAACGGCACCCCCGACCCGGTCGCCGCGGCCCGCGACATCCGGGAGACGTTCCGCCGGATGGCGATGAACGACGAGGAGACGGTGGCCCTGATCGCGGGCGGTCACACGTTCGGCAAGACGCACGGCGCGGGCCCGGCGGACAACGTCGGCGCCGACCCCGAGGCCGCCCCGCTCGAGCAGCAGGGCCTGGGCTGGCAGAGCACGTACCGCACCGGCAAGGGTGGCGACGCCATCACCAGCGGTATCGAGGTCACCTGGACGCCCACCCCGACCCGCTGGGACAACAGCTTCCTGGAGACGCTGTACGCCTACGAATGGGAGCTGACCAAGAGCCCGGCTGGCGCGTACCAGTGGAAGCCCGCTGGCGGTGCCGGGGCGGGGACCGTCCCCGACGCTCACGACCAGTCGAAGAACCACCCGCCGACGATGCTGACGACCGACCTGTCGCTGCGTATGGACCCGGTCTACGAGCAGATCACCCGGCGCTTCCTGGCCAACCCCGACGACTTCGCCGACGCCTTCGCCCGGGCCTGGTTCAAGCTGACCCACCGCGACATGGGCCCGGTCGTGCGCTATCTCGGCCCGGAGGTCCGGCAGAAACCCTGCTCTGGCAGGACCCCGTGCCTGCGGTCACCTATCCACTGGTCGATGCGGCGGACGTCGCCACGCTCAAGGAGCAGGTCCTGGCGTCCGGCCTGTCGGTGCCCCAGCTCGTGTCCACCGCGTGGGCGGCGGCCTCGTCGTTCCGGGGCAGCGACAAGCGCGGCGGCGCCAACGGCGGGCGGCTGCGGCT
>CAVUBM010000076.1:0-21339 GCA_963739645.1 uncultured Actinomycetota bacterium | reverse complement strand
GCATCTCGGGCCGAACAAACACTAATCATGAGCCAGAACCAGATGATCTGCGTGCCCCCACCGCATTGTAAAATAGAGACCCCGCGAATACGTAATCGGCGATATGCGCGCCGTGAAACCTATGAGGCGTCACGCGAATTCGTCACCGTGGGCGTTGGAAATAAGTGCCATTCGCTGACCCTCTGCATGAGCGGCATGAGCCAGCCTTGAAACGGCAGATTCACCACGTTGACCGCTGACCGCTAGGCATACGGCGCGGGACTCTACGATGTCGTTCTTCCTGTTCAGTGGGCCGGAACTCGCCGCAGACCCTGGATCTGTGGGCCGCCAGCCGCAAGAGAGCAGTCCTGTCTCCTTGCGCTGGAGGGCCAGCTGGCTCCGGGCTGGTGTCGATCGGGATCGCCTGTGGCGGGTGATGTTGGGACCGGGCCGAGGCATGATCCTTAGCGTGGGCCCCGGGATGGGGCCCGAGGCTTTGTGAACGCTGCCGGTGTCACGGACCGGCTGTGCTCGCGGTCGGTTGGTAGGGAGGCATGGCTGATGCCGGTACCGGACAGGTCCCATGCGCTGGAGCACGTCGTGGTGGTGCTGTTTTGAGAACCGTTCCTTTGACAATGTGCTCGGGCACCTGTACGGGCCGGGGGACGGGAAGAACTTCGACGGGGTCATCGGCAAGGACCTGAGCAACCCGATTCCCGGGTGGGCGGAGCACGGCGCGGACCGCAAGGTGGTTCCCTACACGGTCGCCACGGACATGGATTCGCCTAACCCGGACTCGGGTGAGGAGTACTTCCATACCAACACCCAGCTGTTCAACGTGATCGATGATCACAACCGGTTCAAGATCGGTGAGGGGGCGGCGGCTCCATGGAATGCGCCGCCACCCGGGGCGGAGCCGACGATGGATGGGCTCGTGACCGACTACATCTCCACCTTCACCGGGGAGACCGGTCGCCAGCCCACCTACGGCGAGTACGCCCACATCATGACCGGCTGCACCCCCGGGCAGCTGCCGGTGCTCAATGGCATCGCCCGGGATTTCGGGGTGTTCGATCACTGGTGCTGCGAGGTGCCGTCGCAGACCTTCATGAACCGGTCGTTCTGGACGGCAGCCACCTCGTCGGGGTTCGTCGTGAACAGCCCAATGACCAAGTGGCTGGCACAGAACACGGCCGAGACGATCTTCGACCGGCTGGAGGCGCACGGTAAGACGTGGAAGGTCTACGTCATGGAGCCGATGCCGATCTCGGTCACCGGGGTGATCCACTTTCCCCGGCTGAAGGAGCGGCTGGCCACCCACTTCGTGCCCTTCGCCGAGTTTGAGACCGATGCCGCCGCAGGCACCCTGCCCGACTTCTCGCTCATCGAGCCGAACATGCTCTCAGGCCACGGTGACTACCACCCCGCGTTCGGCCGCTCGTTCTCCGACACCGTCGACTTGGCGATGGACGCCCCGTCCTCGATGCTCTCAGGTGAGGCCTTCCTGCAGCGGGTGTACCGCGCTTACCGGTCAGCCACCTCTCCCACCGGCGCCAACGTGTGGAACACCCCGTTGCTGATCGGGTGGGACGAGCCAGGAGGCACCTACGATCACGTCCCTCCCGGGCCGGTGCCGCCACCAGACCGGTCCGCGCCACCCGGCGAGTTCGGCTTCACCTTCGACCGCTCCGGGTACCGGGTACCCGCTGTCATCGTGTCGCCATGGGTCGAACCGGGATCGGTGTACAACCAGGAGTACCGCCACACCTCCCTGATCGCCACACTCCGCAAGACCTGGGGACTGGGCCAGCCGTTCACCCAGCGCGACGCCTCAGCCCGCACCTTCGACCACGTCTTCTCCCGCGCCACCCCCCGCGACCCGCAAACCTGGGCGGCCCCCAGCGCACATCCCGTGCCCGCGTGGACGATGGACCCCGAAGTGGTCGGCCAGGCCCTGAGTAGCCTCGGCAAGGGCATCGCACCCGCCCTCATCACCAGAGCCAGGCAGATGGGAGTGCAGCTCCCGGCCGAACTCAACGACCCGCAAGCCGACCTTCCACCCCGGCTCATCGTCACCGTCCTCAGGCAGATCGCCGGCCACCTCTTCCCACTCCTAGCCGCAGACGCAAAGGACGCCGGATGAGCCCCGGACCGGGGGCCCGGCGAAAGCGTTCTGACCGCCGCGGATGGACAGTACCCAGGCCCGGGGCTGGTCGCACTCGTGCCCACCCACCCAGCCAGCCAGCCGAGAACATGCGGATTGTCCACTCTGG
The DNA here is from genome assembly GCA_963739645.1 of uncultured Actinomycetota bacterium. GTDB lineage: Bacteria > Actinomycetota > Actinomycetes > Streptosporangiales > Streptosporangiaceae > JASHPR01. The sequence goes on along the minus strand of CAVUBM010000076.1, from coordinate 19,087 downwards.
GCCGTCGTCCCGGTAGCGCTGATCCGGGCCGGTCAAGGTCACGGTCAAGAGTGCTCGCAGGGCATCACGTGTGACGCGACGCGCTCTTGACCGTGATCTTGACCGGTTGGATGCCAGAGCACCATTGGCTACCGGATGAGACCACAGCGCAGTCGGGGGCACATCCATGATGTACGGACAGCCGGTCCAGGCATACACATCCCCGGCAATATCGGCTCCTCGGGACTGGGGAGTTAGGAGCGATCGTCATCACCCGGGGAGTTGTGATTCTCAGCCCGGACGGCGGCTCGTTCCTCGCCACCTCCGATGCGCTAGAGATTGTCAGGACTGGGCTTCATCCGACTTGCGGAGTGGCGGAGATGCGTGCGATCCACGAGCTCACCGGTCAAACCGGTATGATCCAACGGCTCGCCCAGGTTCCGACCGGCTGTCCGCGAAGTGCTCTCGCGCCACGGCGCCCCGACCGCATCGGTGCAGAGAACATGCACGCAAACTATTGCGACGTCCCACTCAAGCTTCAGCGGATCCATGGATCCTGCTCCATCGCGGCGGGCGTCGCCGCGTACGAGGAGCGCGTCAAGCTGAACCACCAGCGGGTTCGCGGCTCAGGGTCCCGCGGATGTGGGCGAGGGTCCGTGAGACTGGGCCGGCTTCGTCAGGGGGGCGCGATGGGGCGAAGAGCACGCCGCTGGCCTCCAGCCACAAGAGTGCGAGGGCCGGAGCGATGATCTCCAATGACCGCTGAATCAGGTACCAGCGCCCCGGCGATGGCCAAGGGTGACCGCAGGCTGGCCATCTTGCTGGCAATGGCCATGTTCGTCCTGGTCGTGGACACGTCGGTGATGAACGTGTCCATCGCATCGGTCGTTCATGATCTGCATACCACCGTCAGCGGGGTACAGTCCGCGATCGCGCTTGAGGCGCTGGTGTCGGCGGCGTTCATCCTGATCGGCAGCAAGGTAGGTGATCTGATCGGGCGCAAGCGCGCGTACGTGCTGGGCCTGCTTGGTTATGCGGTCGGTGCCTTGGCCATGGCTCTGGCGCAGGGGCTGACCGCGATCATCGTCTTCTGGGCGATCGTGGGCGGGCTCGGCGCATCGTTGCTGCTGCCGGCGATGCAGTCACTGATCCACGGCAACTTCGAGGGCGCCGCGCAACGGCAGGCCTACGCGCTGGTGGGGGCCGCGGCTGCGATCGCCGCCGCCGTCGGACCGCTGCTGGGTGGGTTCATCACGACCTACCTGTCGTGGCGGATCGCGTTTGTGCTTGAGGACGTCATCATCGCGGTCGTGCTGTCGGGCATCAGGCTGGTCCGCGACGTGAAATACACCGGATCGAGGCGCGTGGATATTGTGGGTGCCGTCCTGTCCGTGCTGGGCATGGGCGGCATCGTGCTGGGCATCCTCGTGTGGCAAGAAGGCGGCGAAGCAGTAGGCCTGCTCCTGGCACTAGGGGTGGTCTCTCTCGGGCTCCTGGCCTGGTGGCTGGTGCGGCGCAAACGTGCGGGCAAGGCGACGCTGCTGGACCCGGACCTGTTCAAGGCCAAGCTGTTCAAGTTGGGAGTCTCCGGGCAACTGCTTCAGCAGATCGGCCTGGGCGGCACGATGATCGCGCTGCCGATCTACCTGCAGATCGTGCTCGAGTACAGCGCGATGGGAGCGGGCCTGTCGATCGCCCCGCTCTCTCTGAGCATGTTCGCGGTGGCGCTGGTCGCCGGGCGAAAAGGCGGGAAGCGGCGTCCGGCGAGCCTCATCCGGGCTGGGTTCGCGCTGTTCACGATCGGGCTGGTCGCCGTGGAGCCGATAGTGCCCCGGGCGACTTCAGGCTGGTACCTGGTGGTGCCTTTGATAATCGCCGGAGCGGGGCTGGGCCTGCTGGTCTCGCAGCTGAACAATTACACGCTGGCCCCGATCTCTGAGGAACGCGTTAGCGAGGCTGCCGGGGTGAACTCGGCCGGAGGGTCGTTCGGCCTGTCGTTCGGGCTGGCGTTCGCTGGCGCGATCTTGCTGGCGGTGCTGTCCGTTGGCTTCACCAGCATGGCCCAGTCGAGCAGCGTGCTTTCCAAGGCCGAACAGAACCAGGTCGCGAAGGTCTTGGAACATGACGCCGAAGTGGTCAGCAACACCCAGCTCAAGAAACAGCTCGCCGGCCAGCCGCAGAAGACGCAGGACGAGATCATCAAGATCAACACCCAGGCAAGGCACCTTGCCCTTCAGGTAGCGCTTCTCATACCCATCCTCGCTGGCCTGGCCGGGCTGGTCATCTCGTTCCGCATGATGCGCCTGCCAGACCCCCAGCAATCGGGCTCCGGCGAACAGATGGTCTTGGGCTAACCAGGTCACCCGGCAGGTCACTGGCCCTGGACCTGCACCCGAGTCCCAGCAGAGCCGGGTCTGTTGCGACACTTCTGTGCCGTACCCGGGCGCAGGATCAGGGGACGTCTCCCCGAGGCACGACCCAGGCCATCGACTGGCCGGTGACCTGCGCGATGAGCTCGTGTCGCGGTCGTAGTGAAGCACAGTGACGTGTTCTCGCCGCGCTACCGCGGCGAGAAGCAAATCCGGGAAACCAATCTCCCTGACCTGCCCACAGCGCCGCCTGCGCATCCAGAGCACGGCCATAGTCCTCGGCATCAGGAGGCTGCCACTCATCACCGGCGTCCCGGCCGCCCCCCGACTCATCGAAGTCCTTGCCGCTCCTGGCTGCCAGTCCGGCTCGAATTCGATCATCCACAGGTAGCGGTCAGCCCAGCCTCGGTCATCGGTCCCAGAAACTCCGCCCAGCCTCCTCTCGCGCGGCCAGGGCTAGGAGCCCTCACCTGAGGGTTCGGCCATGGACGCTGGTTAGCTTGCGGCTGGGGTGGCCGCGTTACCTTGGGTCATCGTTGACATCATGGTCAGCGAACATGACTAGGCCGGTTCAAGGCTGAGGAGACGGAGGGGTGACTCGACCACGGCCAGCCGCCTGGCTCATGGCCGCAGTCGCACTGTTCCTGCTGGCCGTGGCCGGTTATGCCCTGCTCGTCCACGCGTCCCCGCACTACTACTGGACGCAGATCGACACGGCCGTCTACCGGGACGGCGGCATCGCTGCGCGGAACCAGCCGGCGATGCTCTACGCGCTGGAGCTCGGGGCGGCGAAGCTGCCGTTCACCTACACGCCGTTCGCCGCGCTCCTGTTCGCTGCGGGGAGTGGTGCGTCGTTCGTGACCTGGCAGGTCGGGCTGGCTGTGCTCACGATCGGGCTGCTGCCGGTGGTGGCGTACCTTTCCCTGGGACTCGCCGGGCGGCCCGCCGGCCTGGCCAGGGCAGCGGCCGCGTTTGCGATCGCCGCGGTGGGCCTCTGGCTCGAACCGGTTGCGATGACACTGTTCTTCGGGCAGATCAACCTCGTGCTGCTGGCCCTGGTGGTGGGCGATCTCGCGCTGCCAGACCGCATCAAAGGCAAGGGCATCGGAATCGGGCTGGCGGCGGGGATCAAGCTCACGCCGTTGATCTTCATTCCGTACCTGCTGTTCACGCGGCGTGTAAAGGCCGCGGCGGTCAGCGCGCTCACCTTCGCGGTCACGGTAGGAATTGGGTTCGCGCTGCTGCCGCACGCCTCCGCGGTCTACTGGGGCGGGAAGATTACCCGGCCCGGCAGCAAACCCTTCTACCTGGACAACCAGTCCCTTAACGGCGTCATACTGCGCCTTACTCACGCCGGGCCTGACGCGCACGCGTACTGGCTGGTCGCGGCGGTCGTCGTCGGCATCGCTGGGCTCGCCACCTCGATACTGGCGAGCCGGCGTGGCCACGAGCTACTCGGCCTGGTTGCGTGCGCTGCGACCGGCCTGCTGGTGTCCCCGGTCACCTGGTCGCACCACTACGTTTACGTGGTACCGGCACTTGTCCTCGCCGCGTACGGGCCACGGCGCCTCCGCTACCGGATCCTCGGCGCCGCGCTGGTAGTGGGCTTGTTTGGCTGGTGGCCCGTGCCCATTGGCAACCAGGGCGGCTACGACCCTAAGGCCCAGCTGCTGCCGCGCGGGTTGCTGCTGCTCGCGCCGAACCGCGGCAACAGCCGGGCGGCAGTCGAGTTCACTTGGCGTGGGCTGGAATTGATCGTCGGCAACTACTACGTGCTCACCCTGCTCGTGTTTATCGGGGCCACCGCATGCGCCCTGGTGCTTACCCGTCGCCTCAGGCCTGAGCGCGCAGTCGGCCTCCGAGCCCGATGGCGTGTGGGCGGCACGCCCGCCCGGCGTCGCCCGGTAGGGCGATCAGCTTCCTGAACGGAAGGCGCTGTGCAGATCGAAGCGCTGCCAGCGGACGACTCTCCTTAGACGGCGTGGTCCGCGCGTTCATCCGGGAGAAACTGAGCTATCGCTTCACCACGCAGCAGACGCCCAGGTGGCCTTCGTCGAGCTTCCGACCGTCGGGCCTGTCTGTAGCGCTCCAGCCAGGTGTTTACGTCGCGAACATGTGCGGGACGCGACGGAGGGCGCGGTCGGTGGTCTGCGACCTCGTCGCCGGCCTGCTGCGGCACATGGAAGACAAGCACGCCACCACGGTCACCCCGAGCCTGCGTCCGGCAGACGCGGAGATGGAACGGCGCCCGTTCTGCGATCCGGAGAACTTCAGCTTCGGCTACATCATGCGATCGCAGGACATCCTGTTCAAGCAGGCCAGCCGAGCAATTCGGAGTAGAACTTCGCCAGGGCGCCCGGGTCCGGCGCTTCGATTGCGGCTCCCCACCACATGCCGTCCGTTCGAGATCACATGCTGGCAGACTGCCGCAGCTGCTAAAGATCTCTCATGGTGGGGGTTACAGAAGGGTGTGAGGTCCAGGCCGGTGCTGGCGAGGAAGCCTTCGAGGAGCCAGCGCCCGCCGCTACCGGTTCGCCGACATCCGCGACACCCGGAAGTGCCGGGCCACCTCCCGGTCACTGGCCCCCGCCTCGATTTAACTTCGCAGCCGCCAGCCGCACCTGCTCCCGGCCGGCCCGCTCAGCCCCATCCAGCCCGCCACCATCGGGATACCTCATGACACGGGCATACCGCAGGACAGGCCAGCCGTCACCAGGTCAGTAACCCGCCGTTAAAGATCTTTTCAGTGCGAACCGCCCGGCGCAGGTGGGCTATTCGGGGAGCATCGTCGCGAGACCATTGAGCACTCGTTCGAGCCCCAGGTCGAAGCCGTGCTTGAGGCGGTCGGGGTCGCGCGGCGCGCGAGCGTCGAGGACGACGCGGGTGAGGAGCGGGTAGCGGCCGCTTTCGATCAGACGCTCGATGTAGGGGATCTGGGTTTGCATCCATTGCCTCTGGTCGAGACCGGAGCGCCGGACGGCCTCCTGCTCGGAGAGTTCCTCGAGTGCGCGACCACGTACGAAGGCGTCGAGCGTTTCGACCATCACGAGCATCTCGTCGATCTCTAGGCCAAGACCGTCGATCGCGCTGAGCACCTGCTCGTAGCACCGAGCCGTATTTGGTCCGAAATTGCGCAGGCCGGCGCTGGGGACGGCCATCCAGGGGTGGCGCAGGGTCATCGCCCGTAGGCCGTGAGCGAACGAGCGCAGGTCCTCGCGCCAGTTCCCTCGGACCTCGAACTGCAGGTCGTTGCCCATTACCGCGTTGACCATCAGGTCGATCAGCTCGTCCTTGCGGGCGACGTAACGGTAGAGCGATGCCGCTCCAACACCGAGCTCGGCCGCCATGGCCCGCATCGAGACCGCCTCGATTCCCTGCGTGTCGGCCAGCGTCACGGCGGCCGTGGTGATCTGCTCGCGCGAGAGCGAGGGGGCAGGACCGCGAGCGGCCCGCTCGGGACGGTCCCAGATGACTCCACGGCTAGAACTCATTGCGAACAGTGTACCCAGTCTGCTACCGTCATGCCAGCGATTACTGCGAACGGTGTACTCAGTAAGGAGCCACGATGGGAACGAGTGCAGATGTAGGAACGATGGTCCAGACCGAGGGGCTGGCGAAGCTCCCCTGCTCCGCCATGCCGTTGACCGCCCGTAACCCGCTGCGCTGGTTCGTGCTCGCGGTCGTGCTCGCCGCCAACATCATGGACATCATGGACGCGACGATCGTTAACGTCGCCGGCCCGTCGATCCGGCATGCGATCGGCGGCAGCGCCGCCACCCTGCAGTGGCTGAGCGCTGGCTACACGCTCGCGTTCGCCGTGTTCTTGATCACCGGCGCACGGCTCGGGGACATATTCGGTCGCCGCCGGCTGTTCCTGATCGGCTCAGCCGGCTTCACCGCGATGTCCGCGGCCTGCGCGGTCGCCCCCACGCCGACGGTGCTGATCGCCTTCCGGGTGCTGCAGGGCTCCTTCGGGGCGCTGATGATCCCCCAGGGGGTCGGGATGCTCAAAGAGGTCTTCGCCGAGGACGAGATGACCAAGGTGTTCGGCGCCTACGGGCCGATGATAGGGCTGTCCGTACTTGCCGCACCGATCCTGGCCGGCGCGCTGGTCGAGGCGAATCTTTGGGGGATCGGGTGGCGGCTGGTGTTCCTGATCAACGTCCCGATCGGCATCGCCGCTTTCGCCGGGGCCGTGCGAGTCCTCCCGCGGACCGTCGCCCACCCCGGAATCCGGCTCGATACCGGCGGGATGATCATCGTCGGACTCGCGCTGACCGCGATCATCTATCCTCTGATTCAAGGCCGCGCGGCGGGCTGGCCCGCCTGGACGTTCGTCATGCTGGGGGCCGGGGCGCTGCTGCTCGGCGCGTTCGTGATGTGGGAGCGCCGCCATCACGGCGATCCGCTGATTGAGCCAGCGCTGCTGGCTAACCGAACCTATACGAGCGGGATCCTCGTCGCGCTCGCCTTCTTCGGCGCCTTCAGCGGAGTGCTTCTGTGCGTGTCACTGTTCGTTCAGCTCGGCGAGGGATTCTCCCCAATCCACGCGGGCCTGACGCTGACTGCGATGGTCGTCGGAATGATCGTCGGGATGGGCGCCTCGTTCGCGCTCGTCGCTCGCCTCGGCCGCCATCTACTGCACGTCGGCATCGCGCTCGTCGGTGCGGGGGCCGTCGTTCTGGCCCTGACCGTGACCGGCGCGCATACGGCCTCGACGCTGGACCTCGCTCCCGGACTGTTCCTGTTCGGCGCCGGCGCCGGGATGGCGATGGGGCAGCTGTTCGACTTCATCCTCGCCGGCGTCGGGATGGACGAAATCGGCTCCGCCTCCGGTGTGCTCCAGGCCGTGCAGCAGCTCTCGAGCGCGGTCGGCGTCGCCGCCCTGGGTACGATCTTCTTCTCAGCCTTCGCCAGCCATCCGCCGACGCACGCACTCGCGATCACCGCCTGGGCGTGCCTGGTCCCGGTCGCCGCCGCGTTCGCGCTCATCTTCCGGCTGCCGATGCACGCTCGCGAGCCACAGATCTGACCGGCCGCGGGAAGCAGTCAGCGGCGGTCGCCGGGGTGGCTGCGCCAGGCACCGCGCACAAGCAGCCACACGGCGAGCGCCGCGGCGGCCGCCCCTCATCTCGTACGGCACGCCACCATCACCACGCCGTAACTCCCGCCATTGAAGATCTTTAGTCCGCGTCTAGCAAGGCGCCCATGCATGCCTCGATGAGGTAGGTCAACCCGAGCGCCTCATGGGCCCGCGTTGAGTACAGGACCTGGACCGGCCAATGCCTGACCGGGCGGATCGCTGTTCGCGGTACGGTGCTCGGCGAGGTGCTTGCGGTGCGCTTCATTTCCCTGCGGCAGCCACCCACGCCCGTCCCGCGACGAAGTTCCGCGGGCCGGCCCACTCAGCGCGAGGCGAGCGTCGCGGGTTCCACCCTGAAGGGTCGCTTCAGCCTATATGGGCGATGACCCCTCGGCCTGGTCAGGGGAAGCTTGCAGGAAACAGGCCCAATAACGGGCGTCTTGTTCAGAAAATCGTGGACTGATCACGACGCTGCTGTTCAGCAGCATGTAGAAGCGTTCCGCACGAACGCGGAAAGGATACTGACATGCCGGTCATCTGGTGGATCTTGTTGGCTGTCATCTGGGTCGCAATCGCTTTCTGGCCCGCCCGTGTCGCTGGCCGAAAAGGGCACAGCTTCATTGGGTACTTCATCTTCAGCCTGTTCTTCTTCCCGGCCGCGCTCATTGTGGCCTACCTCGTCCACGATCGCACCCAAGTCCTGGGCGCGGAACGGGCAGCTGTCAGCTAGTGCAAAAGGCTGGACCCAGAGACGGCCGTGCCCACTTCGGCCTTTCACGCCAACTGGGCGTTGCGCATCCTTGCGCTCTGAGCGCGACGTGATGCTGCCGTACCGCCCAATTGGCCCTTGATTGCGTGGCTGGAATCGATGCAGGAAGACAGACCGCCGCCTCTTCGGCCGTCCATCACCGTGTGTGCGGTGTGGCAGGCCTGGCAGTGAGCGACGGCACATATGGCTTTTCGGGTGGTGGAAGCTCAGCGGCCAAACGGTCGTGATCGGGGTAGCCCGCCTTCACGGGGCGCGTAATCTCAGCCACGCCGGAGCTCCGGGCTGTGAGAACCTTCCCTGACGACGTTGGAGGTCAATTGCCGGATTTCGCTGACGACGGTGCCGTTGCAGGCGCCGAGTCCCGGTGGTGGCGACGCCTCGGTCGCTCCTTCGTCTCGGCGGACAGCTACGGGCTCGTGCTGTTGCTCGTTGTGGTGACCTATGTGGTGTCGGTCTCGGTGACTGAGACGTGGGCGGCTTCGGTCGTGCTGACCGTCCAGCTGGCGACGGTCTGGCTCACTCTGCGGACTTCTCAGGCCCGCCGTGCGGTCCGGCTTGTCGCCGACATTGTGCTGGGCCTGGCCGCGGTCGTCGTGGTCTTGAGCTTGTTCGAGCACCAGCCGGGTGGCCAGCTGGGCGGGATCTTTACTGTCTGCTGCCTGCTGTACCTGATCGCGCCGTTTTCCATTGTGCGCCACCTGATCCTGCGTCGGGCGGTCGACACCGAGACGCTGCTCGGGGCCATCGCCGCCTACCTGCTGATCGGCATGTTCTTCGCCTTCGCCTACAAGGCGGCCGCTGAGTTCGGAACCGTGCCGTTCTTCGGCCCGGCCGGGGACGGCTCACTTAGCCAGGACCTCTTCTTCAGCTTCGTCACGATGACCACCGTCGGGTACGGGAATCTGGTCCCCGCCGCCAATCCCGGGCAGACGCTTGCGGTGATTGAGGCGGTGACCGGGCAGCTGTTCCTCGTCGTGGCCGTCGGGAAGATCATCAGCACCCTGCAGCCCAGGCGCGGCGAGCGATCCGGTTCCTGACCGCGCCACGGTGGTTCACCCGGCCAATACCGGCAGGCACGCCCGAACTTGGTCGAGGCAGTTAGGCCAGGTGCACCAGGCCGCTGATGGCCAGGCAGGCGCTCAGGATCAGGGCGCACAAGGGTGCCTGCCTGGCCGGTGAGGGCCTCGGCCCGGTCCCATTCGCTGCGTGCCATCGCGATCAGCGACCACTCGCCCAGCGCGGCCGCGACAGTCACGGGCGAGTTCGACTTGCTCCCCGATGCTGACCGCATCCTGCAGGGACAGGTCGCCACCATCGAGGTCACCGCACAGGATGCGCGCGATCCCTTGCAGGAGCGCGGGTGTCGGTGTCAGGAAGCTTCCCCCGCGAGCAGGCACACGGCCTTATCGGTGTCAGCGCGCATCTGCTCGACCCCCCGCCGGCACAAGGTAGCGCGGACGACCATGACGCCCCACGCCTCGGCGGCAGGGTCCTCGGGCCGGGTCCCCGTCCTTGCACCGCTCGACTGCGTCGGCCCACCGCTCGGCGTCCACTGGCCTGCCCATCAGCGCGGACATGAACGAGCCAGCACCGCGGTCACCGGGTGTCTCTCGACCCCGCCGCTCCTCCAGCCACCCAAGCCACTGCTGCGAGCATGCTCGTACCCGCGGCGAGCACATCGTGAATGTAGCGATGGCCGCGATGGGCCGGTACCACTCCGAGATAGGCGATGATCGGGTTGTAACCGTTGTGCGCGGGGATCACAATGACGACGAGTGTCGTCACGCCTCGGCTTCGATGAGTTGGGACACCGCCTCGATCAGGGCGAGGTGAGTGAACGCCTGGGGAAAGTTCCCGAGATGCTCACCGGTTGACGTGTCGATTTCTTCGGCGTACAGGTTCAGCGGGCCCGCGTAGGACAGGAGCTTCTTGCACAGTGCGCGGGCACGGTCGGTCTCACCGATCATGGCCAAGGCGCTTACTAGCCACCACGAACAGATCGTGAACGTCCCCTCCTTGCCGGCGAATCCGGTATCAGTGCTGTCCACCTTGTAGCGCAAGACGAGGTCGTCTTCGGTCAGTTCGTCGGCGATAGCCAGTACTGTGGCCTTGATGCGCTCGTCGTCGGGAGGCAAGAACCCCATGATGGGGAGCAGCAGCAGCGAGGCGTCGAGCTCGTCGTTCTCGTACGCCTGACGGAACCGGCCCCGCTCGTCAACGCCCTTGTCGAGGATTTCGGCCTTCATCGCATCGGCGGCTTTTTGCCATCGGGCGGCGCGCTCGGGCTCTCCTCGTTCTTGGGCAAGGTTGGCGCCACGATCGGCGGCGAGCCAGCACATCACCGCCGACTGGGTGAAATGCTGCGGCTCGCCCCGGATTTCCCAGATACCTTGGTCGGCATCACCTGCGTGCTTGATGGCCTGGTCGACAAAACCGGCGAGGCCTTCCCAGACCGACCCGATGATCTGCTCGGCGCCCCGGTGCAGGTGGGAGTCCACGGCGTCCACCAGCATGCCCCACACATCGTTCTGGTGCTGGTTCCAAGCGCCGTTGCCGACCCGCACCGGCTTGGAGTCGCGCCAGCCCGAAAGATGGTCGATCGTTCTCTCGGTGAGGTCTCGCTCACCGCCGATCCCGTACATGATCTGGAGCTCGGAGAAGGGCTTGTTCAAGTCCTTCCCCCGGACGGCCTCAAGTATGAAGGCGAAGTACTCGAGCGCCTCCCAGTCGTAGCCGAGCCGGTAGAGAGCGCGCAGGGTGAACCCGGTGTCCCTGATCCAGGTGTAGCGGTAGTCCCAGTTGCGCGCCCCGCCCGGGGTTTCAGGCAATCCGGTCGTCGAAGCTGCCATGATCGCCCCGGTGGGCGCGTAACTCAGCCCCTTGAGTGTCAGCGCGCTGCGCTCAATGTACGGGCGCCACGGGTGATCTGGAAATGTCCCCGTGCTGAGCCAGTCCCGCCAGAAGCTGACGGTGGACTCGACGTCGGCGTCCGCCTCTTGCTGGGTTGTCGGCGCCGGCCCCGACCACGTGAGGGCGACGAAGCCCGACTCACCCTCTTTGAGGGCGGACCGGATGTAGGCGCGGGCACCAACTTCGCCGAGCTGGAAGCTGGAGTGCAGGCTGAGGGCCACGTCCCCATCGGGCTGGCGTATCGCCATCGAGTGGTAGCTGTCAGTGTCATAGCTCCAGGTGCCTGGCGTGGACCCGTAGTCGAACATCGGAAGGCACATCGCCAAGACGTTGACCTTCCCCGAGATGCAGGTGGCAGTGCGCAGGATCGTCCCGACCCCGGCACCGACCCTGGGGACTCGCTCGTAGCCAGCACGCCGGCCCTCGTCGCTTACCGGCCGGACGACGAACAGGTCGTTGACTACCAGCCACCCCGTCGGGGTATGCCACGTCGTCTCTAGCACCATCGTCCCCGGTAGATACCGGCGCTGGTCGGGCACAAGGGTGTTGAACGGGCCAAACCGGAAGCTCCCGGCGTTCCGGTCCAAGAGCGCGCCGAAGACACTCGGCGAGTCCGGCCGGGGCAGGCTGAGCCACTCAATCGAACCGTCAGGTGCCACGAGACAGTTGTTCTCGCAATCCGACAAGAACCCGTAGTCCGCGATCGGTGGAAAAGTGCTCACAGCAGGTGCTCCATTCGTCTCAGGAGTTCGGTAATGAGAGAGCTGCAGGATCTCCGGGAAGTTGGTGCGGTGTGAGGTCCCCCGTACCAAACAGCACGAGCAGTCCTTTGACTGGTTCTCGCCGAGACTTCACTTCGAGCCGCCGTCCCGGCGGGAGCGGCCCACAGCAGGACCTGGAGATGAGGGCCCGCAACCCAACGCCGACCGCCGCCCAAGGTTGCTGCTCCACGCTTGCGTGGGGACGATCGACCTCGAGATGCTGATCGCCACCGGTCTTCCGCTCCTCGCACCCGTGTGGAGACTCGCGTGGGTGTTGCCTGCGTTCGGTGTACCTCTACAACTTCGAGGCCCAGATCCTGGGCCCGCTGAAGGATCCCCGTACAGAGCTGCCTGGTCGCCGTCCGAACCGTGCAGCACCGTCGTGTCGTTTGCCACGGTGAGCTCCACGTCCTCGAAGACAACGCGCATCGCCGGTCCAGCTGCGCCGCGAACGGTGATCACGAAGCCACCAGCGGTTTCGCCTTGCCGCCTGCTTACTCCCAGGTAAGCCCCGAAACGGGCGAGCTGTCATCACCCCGTCCGGGTGGGAAACGAGGCAGCGCCGGGTACGGGCGGTAGTAGCCCCCTCACGGCAGAGTGACGCCCGGGTTGGGACCAACGGCCCTACTTTCAGATAACTTCAACCTGCGATTGGATCGCTGCTAAAGACCGCCAATGTAAGGAATGACGTGCGAGATCCATAACGCCGGCACTGAATCCCGTCCAGATCGAACACCTCTTTGTTTGAGGGTCAAGGGGAGCGCGTGGGCCTGGTGCGGAGAGGCGTCCGCTGGGCGGCAGCTTTTCGCTGCTGGCGTGCTCGCTTTCCCGCTACGGGGATTATCGGCTCGCGGGCGGCCGGGTCAAGGACGCCCTGCGGGCGCCGCTGCGCGGCCGGGCTCTGCCCGGTCCTGGACCCGCTTGCCCGCTCGCGCGGGATGTCAGCCAGGCGGGAAAGCCCGGCTGGAGCGGGCTGTCCGCTCGCGGGGGTCATAGGCTCAGTAGCAGGCCCGGGAGTGGCTTGTCCGAAGAGCCGGTGTCCGGGGTGTGAGCCGGCCGCGCTGGAGCCAGAGTCGTTCCCCGGTTGCCCTCCCGGGCCGTTCGCGCTGGCGGCGCGCCGGGCGTCGGCTTGGAGGCAGGCGAAGATGGCGTCGCTGATCTGCCGTTTCAGCGCGCGCAGGGCTTCTTTGCCGGTCTTGCCTTCGGCCCTTTTCTTGTCGTAGTAGGCGCGGCCCGGGCTGTGCCGGTAGCGGATCTGGGTGACCGCGGCCATGTGGATGGCGTGGTTGAGCCGGCGGTTGCCGCGCCGGGACAGCCGGCAGGTCTTCCGCTTGCCCGAGGAAACCCCGGCCGGCGCGGTGCCGTTCCAGGCGGCGAAGTGATCCCGGCCGGGGAAGCGGGACACGTCGCGGACGTCGCCGATGACCGTGGCGGCGATCACCGGGCCGACCCCGAACAGCCCGGTCAGGCTGGTCCCGGCCGCCCGGACGGCAGCCGTGAGCTTCTTCTTGGTGTCGCGCATCTGCGCGTCGATGCCGCGCAGGCCGGCGGTGAACTGGGCGGCGAGCTCGCGGCGGGCCGCCGTGACCGCGTCGCAGGTGGTGATCGACCCCAGCAGCTGCGCGGCCTGGCCTGCGGTCATCTCTGTGGCGACCCCGCCAGGCAGCAGCCCGCAACACCGCGTGCAGCCGGCACACCAGCTGGGTCCGCAGGCGGCCCAGGTCCCGGTGCCGCTTGGACCAGACCCGCAGCACCGCCGCGTGGTCATCAGCTGCCGCCGCACGAGCTGACGGCGAGCGCAACGCCGCGACGGCCACCGACCGGGCGTCATTCGGGTCGTTCTTGTTCGTCGCGCCAGCCGCCAGCAGCCGCACCCTGGCACTGAGCTTGGGCTGCACATCCAGCACCCGCTCACCCGCAGCCAGCAGCTGCTGGGCCAGCAGGTGCCCGACACCATCGGCGCCCTCGATCGCCCAGGCCCGCTCCGGCCAGGGCGCCGCCCACGCCAGCAGCCTCTCCACCTGCGCCGCGCAGGCGCGCACCCGCACCTCGCCCAGCGGCTCCTCAGCCGCGCTGATCACCACCGCCGTATGCGAGGCCTTGTGCGGATCCACGCCGATAATTACTGCCGCCATGGCATGCCCTCCTCGACCTGACCTTGGGAAACCGTGACGGGCACGCCTGATTCCAGAACTCCTTGCATGGCGCTCGCGCCTCTTTTGAGCCACGCCACGGTCGAGGCCCCGGCAGGCCGGCACGTCGTTCGGAAGCCAGACCCAAAACCTGGGTCGGCAGGCGGCTCAGGAGCCAACCCCACCGGGACCTCTCAACGCTACGGACCCGGCTCACTGCCATCCCGGCCAGACCCGCAACGCCTACGCACAATCAGGCGGCTCAGCGCGCACACAACCGGGCCAGCCGACACGCCGTTCATCCGTGACGCCGAGCCGGGCCTTGGCCGACGCTCACCGCGGCCGGACGGGCACTGAAGCCGCTGATGCCGCGGACGGTGGGGCCGCCCCCACCTTGCCGTGTTGATCACGAAGCCGCGGACGGCGATCCAGGCGTGCAGGGCTGGGCATGCTGCAGATATGACTTCCTTCCGCCAACTGGTGAGCTCAGGCTCGCCCCTTGAACCAGAAATCGGCTTGTCCCGCGCCGTACGCTCGGGCCCCTACGTCTGCGTCGCCGGCACCGCGCCGATCGCCGAGGGCGGCGGCACCACAGCCCCCGGGGACGTCTACGCACAATCGGTCCGCTGCCTCGATATCGCCGAACAGGCGCTGCAGGAAGCCGGCGCGGCACTGACCGACGTGGTCCGGACCCGGGTGATGCTCACCGATATCGGCCGATGGCAGGAGGCCGCCCACGCGCACGCGCAGCGATTTGCTCAGGTGCGGCCCGCCTGCACCTTCGTCGGGGTGTCGCGCTTCATCGACCCGGAATGGCTGGTGGAGTTCGAGATAGACGCGATCATCCCGGCCTAGCACGCCGCCCGCAATGACCGGCTGGCGGTTGGCTGCTGCGGGCCGGTGGGCCGAGGGCTGAGCGCGTGCCCTGGCAGCTATGGCCGCGAGCCTGGTGAGGGCCAGGTCGGCCAGAAGCGCGATGAACAGCACGCCGTCGCCTCACACCCGCCAGGCTGCAGGCCTCGACCGCGACTTCCTCTCCTTCGCCACGCAGAACAACATGGGTCCTGTGGGCGGGCCAGCAGAATTGGGCTATCAGTACGTCCAGGTCATCGCAGACCCGGTGGGCCATTGAGGGCAAACAAGCGTCCGGCCGCATCCTCCTGGCCGCGCGATGCCCGAATGATCTGCGCACGGCCACCCGCGCCGTGGTATCGCCCGCGAGGTGCGGTATACCACCCAGTCGGCACCTGGCGAATGGGTATATCGCCGGATGCGACGGCTGGGGCCAGGTGGCTAGCGTGCGGCCATGGCGATGCTCACTGTTCCGACGCTCGCCGGGCTCACCGCCACGGTGATCTTCGCGGCGAGCACCCTGCCCATGCTGGTGAAGGCCTGCCGGTCGCGTGATCTAGCGTCCTACAGCCTGGGCAACATCGGGCTGGCCAACCTCGGCAACGCTGTGAACTCGATCTACGTCTACAGCCTGCCACCGGCGCCGATCTGGCTGCTGCACACGTTCTACCTCGTCAGTACTGCGCTGATGCTGGGCTGGTATCTGCGCTATGGGCTGGGTAAACCTACCCATTCCGCCACGGCACGGATGGGTGAATCGCCCGACGCGGCGCGCGACGGCAGATGCCTAGCCTCTCCTCATCTCTCTCAGACAGGAGGCGAGGCACATGACCACGCAGTTCATCGAGACGCTGATCATCGGGGCCGGGCAGGCGGGGCTCTCGACCGGCTACCACCTCAGGCGTCGCGGCCGCCCGCTGCTGATCGTTGACGCCAACGCCCGGATCGGCGACAACTGGCGGCAGCAGTGGGACACGCTGCGGCTCTACACGCCGGCGAAGTACGACAAGCTCCCCGGACTGCCGTTCCCGGCGGCCCGCTGGCACTGCCCGCAGAAGGACGAGGTCGGCGACTACCTGGAACGGTACGCGCTGCACTTCGACCTTCCGGTGCGGACCAGTACGCGGGTGGAACGGCTTGAGCCGAGGCCCGAAGGCGGGTACCTGGCGACGGTCGGCGACGGGACGATCAGCTGTGACAACGTGGTCGTAGCCACCGGCACCTTTGGTCGCACGCGGAACGTGCCCGTGTTCGCCGCCGAGCTCGGCTCTTCGATCCAGCAACTGCACTCCAGCCAGTACCGGCGGCCCGGCCAGCTCCGTCCCGGTCCCGCCCTGGTGGTCGGGGCCTCCCACTCGGGGCTGGACATTGCCTATGAGCTCGCCGAGTCCAGGGAGACGATCCTGTGCGGTCCCAGCCGCGGCAACATTCCGTTCCGCCCCGAGTCCCGCCGGGCCCACGTGCTGATGCCAGTGGCTGTGTTCGCATTCAGGCACGTGCTGACCCGGCGGACCCCCATGGGCCGCCGGGAGATGACCGAGGTGCGCTTGCATGGCGGGCCAGCCTTCCGGATCAAGCAGAAGGACCTGGACCGCCGCGGTGTGATCCGCAACCAGGCCCGGGTGACCGGGGTGATCGATGGCCGGCCCCAGCTCGGTGATGGCACGACTCTCCAGGTCAGCAGCGTGGTGTGGTGCACGGGCTTCAGGCAAGTCTTCGACTGGATCGGGCTGCCGATCCTGGACGAGCACGGCTGGCCGGCGGAGTACCGCGGCGTCGTCGGTGCGGCACCGGGGCTGTACTTCTGCGGCCTGTCATTCCAGTACGCATTCAGCTCGATGGTGTTCCCCGGTGTCAGCCGGGATGCCGACTATGTCGCGCGCCATATCGCAGCCCGTTCGGCGACAGCGGACCAGAGCGCCGCGTGACCGAAGGCGTTCACGGTACTCTCGGTCCAGGGCAGTGCGCGATGGGCGTGGTCGAGGAGCTAATCCGGGCCCGCGAGGCATATGACCGCCGCGAATGGCTGGCGGCGTACGGCGGGTTGTCTGACGCCAGCCCGGATAAGCTCACCGCCGACGACTTCGTCCGGCTTGCAACCGCGGCTTACCTGCTCGGGCGGCGCAACGACTGCGTGCAGGCACTGCAACGCGCCTACCAGTTCAACCTCGACGCCGGTGAGCTGCTCGCCGCGGTACGCAGCGCGTTCTGGCTAGCCCTGGTGCTGCTCACCAGCGGGGAGACGGCGATCGGCGGCGGCTGGGTAGCGCGGTCGCATCGGCTGCTCGCCGACGTCGGCGGCGATGTCGTGGAGCGCGGCTACGTGCTCATCCACGAGATGTACCAGCACATCTACGCCGGCGAGTTCGCCACCGCGCACGAAGTCGCCGAGCAGATCACCAGCTACGGGCACCGCTATCGCGACCCGGACCTGATTGCGCTGGGGCTGTCCAGCCAGGGCCGGCTGCTGCTGTACGCCGGCCGCGTTCCGGACGGTCTCGCGCTGCTCGACGAATCGATGGCCGGCGTCGCGGCTGGCGAGGTATCCACGATCTTCGCTGGCAACATCTACTGCTCGATGATCGAGGCGTGCCAGGAGATCGCCGACTTCGACCGGGCAGCCCGCTGGACGGCAGCCCTGACCACCTGGTGCGCCGAACAGCCGGGGCTGGTCCCGTTCACCGGCCAGTGTGCTGTCCACCGAGGACAGATCATGCGGTCGCAAGGCGCCTTCGACGAGGCCCTCATCGAGTTCGACCTGTCCGTGCAGCGGTACCTCGCCGACCAGACGCCAGGTCCAGCTGGCCTCGCGCTGGCCGAGCGCGGTGACGTATTGCGCATCCGCGGCGACCTGGCCGGAGCACAGGCGGCCTACGACCGTGCGGTCGCGTTCGGCCACGAGCCACAGCCCGGGCTGGCACTGCTCTGGCTCGCGCAGGGTCGTACCGAGGCGGCGGCCGCGGCCATCCGGCGGCTGCTCGCCGAGGCTGGTGACTCGGTCCACCGCTCGCAACTGCTGCCGACCGCCGTGGAGGTCCTGCTGGCCACCGATCGACCGGACGAGGCGAGCGCCGCCGCCGCTGAGCTCCAAACTATCGCGAGCTCATTCGGCTGCGACTCAGTGCAGGCGCAGGCCAACCAGGCCGCCGCATTGGTCGTACTCAAGTCTGGCGACCCAACGGCCGCGCTGCCCCTGCTGCGGCAGGCCCGCGCCGCCTGGGAGCGACTGGGCGGGCGGTACGAGGTGGCGCGGTGCCGCGTCCAGCTCGGCCGGGCCCTGCGCGCCCTCGGCGACGAGGAATCCGCCATCACCGAGCTGGCCGCCGCGCAGCACAGCTTCGCCGAACTAGGCACGGCGCCAGCCGAGCACGAGGCCGCCACGCTGATCACCCCCACCTACCCCAGCGGGCTCACCGCGCGCGAGGTCGAGGTGCTGCGCCACGTCGCAGCCGGGAAATCCAACCACGAGATCGCTGTGCAGCTGTTCCTCAGCGAAAAGACCGTCGCCCGCCACTTGAGCAATATCTTCACCAAACTCGGCGTCACCTCACGAAACCGCGGCCGCCGCCTTCGCCTACGAACACCACATCACCTAAAAGAGCAACCCGCGGGCAGCGGCTGGTCACCGCCAGGGCGCCTCTCGTCGGTGTAGGTGCCGGCGGTACTTGGAGGGCCTGCTCATATGACCGGGTCGCCGCGCGAGCCGCTTGTTGCGGGCGTGCCGGGCCAGCACCACCTCCTCGGTGCCGGAGTTCGGCGGAGGAGTGCCCAGAGAGCGAGCGGTTCCTGGGGCTGACACCCGGCGTGGAAAAAGCCATGGCCGATGACGGGATACTGCTGCCTGAAGTACTGGCTGGAGGTCGGCGCGGGGGAGCAGACCCGGCGGCTGGAAAGCCGGATCAACGACCCGCGGAAGATCTGGAAGCTCTCAGACATGGACCTGAAGTCCTACCGCCGCTGGTATGACTACTCCCGGGCCCGCGACGCCATGTTCGCCGCCACCGACACCGCCTGGGGCCCCTGGTACATCGCGCACACCGATCGCCCACCGCCGGACATCACGCTGCCCAAACGCCGGCGCCGCGACGGGTACCAAGACCCCGGCCTGCCGCTGCGCTACATCCCGGAACCGTTCTAGACGGCCACGCTCAGGCCTGACCTCCATCGCCCTGGAGGCAGCGCGGTGGGCGCTACTCCAGGGCGGCCAGGACGCAGTGGACCTGCCGCAGTTT
>CAVUBM010000075.1:0-148207 GCA_963739645.1 uncultured Actinomycetota bacterium | reverse complement strand
CGATGCGTGGTGGACCAGTAGGACAGGTCGCGGGCGCTGAGGCGGAAGGTCACCGAGATCGCCGGCGCCGGTTCGAGGCTGATCTTGGCGAAGGCTTCGTAGCTCGCGGATGGGGCGAAGCGACCTGGCGTACGGGTCGGCGACGCAGCCGGACCACTTCCTTGCCCGCCCGCCGACCGGTGTTGGCGATGGTGCAGGTCACGGAGATGGCCAGGTCGCCGTAAGGCGGTCGCGCCGACGACAGCGGTGGTGAGGTCGGCGTAGCCGAAGGTGGTGTAGGACAGGCCGTGGCCGAACGGGTAGCTGACAACGCCGCGGCCGACGGTGTCGTAGCCGCGGTAGCCGACGAAGACACCCTCGCCGTAGCGGACGTGCCCGGCCTCGCCGGGGAAGTCGAGGTAGGACGGTATTTGTCCTGCAATCGCAGGGGTAGAGTTCCTCGGCCAGCCGCCCGGATGGCTTGGCCGCGCCGAAGAGCAGGTCTGCCGTGGCGCCGCCGGCCGCCCCGCCGAAGAGCCAGCATTCGAGGATGGCCCGTGCGTGCTGCTGCCGATCCGACAGTCGTACCGCCGAGCCGTTGGCGAGGACCACGACCAGGTTCTGGGTTGGCCGCGGCGAGCTGGGGCAGCAGCACGGTCTGGTTGGGCGGGCAGACCACCATGTGCTGCCGGTCAAAGCCCTCGGACTCCTCGGCTGCGGGCAGGCCGAGGAAGACGACGACCGTGCTGGCCCGCCGGGCGAGGGCGACGGCGCCGGCGGCCAGGTCCTTGTCGTGGCCGGTGCTGCCGACGCCAAACCCGGCGGCGAAGGCCACCTCCACTCCGGCCGGCACCGCGGCGCGCACCTCGTCCAGCGCCGCATCCAGCCGGGTGGGATCGACCTGGGAGCTGCCCGCGCCCTGGTAGCGGGGGGTGCGGGCGAACTCGCCGATGACCGCGACGAGGTCTCCGGCGCCCGGGCGCAGCGGCAGGATGTCACGGTCGTTCTTCAGCAGCACCGCACAGTCGGCCGCGGCGGCCCGGGCTAGGGCGTGGTGGGCACCGGCGTCGAACACCAGCGCCGGCACCTCCGGCGAACCCGGCGTCCCGGGCCCGGCGGTGCGGGCCCGGTCGACGAGCCGCAGTACCCGCAGCACCGCCTGGTCGAGCAGCTTTCGTCCAGCCCTCCAGCGCGCACGGCGGCGGCAATCGCCGCGTCGCTCACGCCGAGATTGGGCGGCATCTCCAGGTCCAGCCCGGCCGCGAGGGCGGCGACCCGGTCGTGCACCGCGCCCCAGTCGGATATGACCAGGCCGTCAAAGGCCCACTGCTCGCGCAGCACCTCTGTGAGTAGCCACCGGTGCTGCGAGGCGTGCACCCCGTTGACTCTGTTATAGGCGCACATCACCGTCCACGGCCGGGCCTGGGTGACGACGCGCTCGAATCCCGGCAGGTAGATCTCGCGGAGCGTGCGCTCGATCCACGTCGGCGGTGACCCGCAGCCGGTCAGTCTCCTGGTTGTTCGCCGCGTAGTGCTTCACCGACGCGCCCACCCCCTGGCTTTGCAGGCCCTCGACGTGGGCCGCGCCCAGTACGCTAGTCAGCAGCGGGTCCTCGGAGAAGTATTCGAAGTTCCGGCCGCACAGCGGGAACCGCTTGATGTTGATCCCCGGGCCGAGCACCACCGCCACCCCCTGGGCAAGGGCCTCCACACCGATCGCCTGCCCGACCCGGCGCACCAGATCCGGGTCCCACGAACAGCCAAGCGCGCACGCGGCAGGAAAGCACGTCGCCGGCAAGCTTCCTGTAATGGCGACATGGTCGCCGCCCTCGGGCTGCCGGCGCAGCCCGTGCGGCCCGTCGGACAGCGTGATCGCCGGAATGCCCAGCCGCGGCACTGGCGCGGTGTGCCAGAAGTCCGAGCCCAGACATAGCGACGCCTTCTCCTCCAGCGTCAGTTCCGCCAGCGCATCAGCCACCTTCGACGGCGTGTCCACCATGGATGCCCCTTCGCAGCCTAAACCGTGACCAGGAATGTGCCCGTCAAGACCTAGCAATACGCCGCCGGACTTCGGTCTTGTTCTTGCGAGAGATTTCTTGCGCCGCTGCCCGGCAGGCGCAGGGCTGTGGGCCCGACACCGGCATGCCGGAAGTCATACGGCCTGTGGACCAGCGGCGAGGCGAGCTGCACGGGCGTGAAGACTTGCCTGTGCTCATGACCACCGGGAGCACCGCATGCGCTACCGGAAGTCCTCGATGCCTGCGCCGTCGTCGCGTTCCCAGCCGTAGGCGGCCAGGTGACCCCAGCAGTCGGGTCTGCTGCCGTCGGTGTCGGTGATGCCGTAGGCGTCGGCGAGCTGGCGGGAGGAGATGATCGTGCCAGCCCAGCGGTCGGCATCGCCTGCCCGGGCGAGCGCGGCGACGCCTCTGGCCACATAGGTGGGCGACTCGGAGATCGCGAAACCCGGCGTTTTGGCGCAGGCCTCGCGCCAGGTGGCCTCGGTGACGCCGAAGTTTTCCAGCATCCGTTCCGAGCGCAGCCAGCCCGGGGTCACGCCGACCGTCGTGACGGGCAGATTTTCAAGCTCGGCGGTGAGGCCTTTGACGATCCGCTCGACGTTGGCCTTCACCAGGTCGTAGTAGAAACCGACGTTGCGCCGGAACTCGGCGTTGGCTTGCGACGTGCCGTCGGTCATCTCCACCACTAGGCCGCGGGTGCCATACGCGCGGGCGGTGCGCAGCATCAGCGGGATCGCCGCCCGGCTGGTGATCAGGTGGGTGTGCACACCCATTTGCAGCATCCGCAGGCCACCCTGCCAGTCGTGTTCCCATAGCGGCTTGTCCCACTGCATGTACCGGTCACCGCCGAAGATGTCATTGACCAGCACATCCAAGCGGCCCCCCGCACGCTCGACTGCTGCAACCAGCTCGGCGACCGCATCCGGGTCCTCGTGGTCCACGACACGGGCGGCGCCCGATCCGCCTGCGCCGCGGATCAACTCGCCGGTTTCCTCGATCGTCTCGGGTCTGTCGAGTTCCGAAGGACCGGAGGTCCGGCTGCTGCGGCCGGTCGCATAGACGAAGAACCCAGCCCGGGCCAGCTCCACGGCAATCGCCCGTCCCGCCCCCCGGGTAGCACCCGCGACAAGCGCAACTTTTCCCGCGAGTGGGGTGTCATTGGCCATGAATCTTCTCCTTTGGTGTGCTCCATCCGGACAGCAGTGCGTCGAGGTCTGCCGCGAGCCGGCGGATCAATGACCCTTCGGGGTGTACCGACCAGGCCAGGCAACCGCCCTCCATTGCGGCCATCACGATCCGGGCCAGCTGGGCCGACGGCGGTGCGCCGGCTAGCTCACCGGCGGCGGTCGCGGCAGCCGCGTGGCGTTCCAGGTGACGGCGCACGTGACCCCAGCCGACGTGCAGCCAGCCACGCATCTCGTCGTTCTGGAGGTCGATCGCCAATGCCGCGAGCTGCTTGGAAGCGGTCAGCGGATTGTCCAGGTCGTGGTAGTTGTACAACGCCACGGCGCGCAGCCGCTGCAGCGGCGAGTCCACGCCTCGGGCCGCCTCGCCGAGCTCGCCATCCAGCGAGGCGGCCCAGCGCTGGGAAAGCCGCAGGAAGAGCCGTTCCTTCGAACCGAACCGCTTCACGAAGGTCGCAGCGGACACCCCGGCGGACGCTGCCGCCTTGGCGAGGGTGAAGCCGGAGGGACCCTCCGTCATCAAGACACGGTCGGCGGCGTCCAGCAAGGCGTCGTCAGGGGTGCCGATCGGCCGCGCCACGACCAACTGCCTGCTACCGTTGCCAGGCCTCCTCGCTGCCCTTGCCGTAGTCGACGAACGCCTGCCGCAGGCCGCCGAGAACTTCGGCCCCGGTCTCCAAGACCGCCTTCAACTGCGGGTCATCGACGCGGCCAATGGCCGCGCGCACGTCGTCGCGAAGCGTCGCGAGCTTCCCCGCCGTCGCCTCCGCCTGCCCAGTGTCCTGCTGGGTCGCCATGTCTGCCTCCTCCTGAACGAGAACGAGCACCGACATCATTAGTAAACTGCCGTTTACTAATGATGTCAAGCATCGCCCCGTGCAATGCCGAAGCACCCAACCCCGCAGGTGATCCGGCTTCGACACCACCAGCGGAGCAGCGCCGGATCGCCTGGCCTGACCGTTGCCCTGGCTGCGTGGGATATCCGTGGGATGCAGCGCGGCCGTCAATCGGCTCACCCCCCGTGGGTGAGCAAACTAGCCCCGCCGGGGTGTTCACTTGGCGCTCTGACCGGTACGCTGCGTCCGGTCTGCCGACAGAAGGCGGGCAGATGGCGCTGCCGCGAGCATGCGGCAGGGACGGCGTTCCCTGGTGTGGCCGGGCGCGATAGGGCGAAGGGCACGCGGCTTGCCTTCAGCCGAAGGCGCATGACTGTCGGGATGGTGAACCTGCTATGACTGGCGAGTCCGGCGCCAGCGCCCCGGCGATGGCCAAGGCGGACCGTAGGCTGGCCATCTTGCTGGCGATGGCCATGTTCGTCCTGGTCGTCGACACGTCGGTGATGAACGTGTCCATCGCATCGGTCGTTCACGATCTGCATACGACCGTCAGCGGGGTTCAGTCCGCGATCGCGCTTGAGGCGCTGGTGTCGGCGGCGTTCATCTTGATTGGCAGCAAGGTGGGCGATCTGATCGGGCGCAAGCGCGCGTACGTGCTGGGCCTGCTCGGCTACGCGATCGGCGCCCTTGCCATGGCCCTGGCGCAGGGGCTGACCGCGATCATCGTCTTCTGGGCGATCGTGGGCGGGATCGGCGCATCGCTGCTGCTGCCGGCGATGCAGTCACTGATCCACGGCAACTTCGAGGGCGCCGCGCAACGGCAGGCCTACGCGCTGGTCGGGGCCGCGGCCGCGATCGCCGCCGCCGTCGGACCGCTGCTGGGAGGGTTCATCACGACCTACCTGTCGTGGCGGATCGCGTTTGTGCTTGAGGACGTCATCATCGCGGTCGTGCTGTCGGGCATCAGGCTGATCCGCGACGTGCCATACACCGGATCGCGGCGCGTGGACGTGGTGGGTGCCGTCCTGTCCGTGCTGGGCATGGGCGGCATCGTGCTGGGCATCCTCGTGTGGCAAGAAGGCGGCGAAGCGGTAGGCCTGCTCCTGGCGCTGGGGGCGGTCTCGCTCGGGCTCCTGGCGTGGTGGCTGGTACGGCGCAAGCGTGCGGGCAAGGCGACGCTGCTGGACCCGGACCTGTTCAAGGCCAAGCTGTTCAAGTTCGGGGTCTCCGGGCAGCTGCTGCAGCAGATCGGTCTGGGCGGCACGATGATCGCACTGCCGATCTACCTGCAGATCGTGCTCGAGTACAGCGCGATGGGAGCGGGCCTGTCGATCGCCCCGCTCTCTCTGAGCATGTTCGCGGTGGCGCTGGTCGCCGGGAGAAGAGGCGGGAAGCGGCGTCCGGCGAGCCTCATCCGGGCGGGGTTCGCGCTGTTCACGATCGGGATGGTCGCCGTGGAGCCGATAGTGCCCCGGGCGACGTCAGGCTGGTACCTGGTGGTGCCGTTGATAATCGCCGGAGCGGGGCTGGGCCTGCTGGTCTCGCAGCTGAACAACTACACGCTGGCCCCGATCTCTGAGGAACGCGTCAGCGAGGCGGCCGGGGTGAACTCGGCCGGAGGGTCGTTCGGTCTGTCGTTCGGGCTGGCGTTCGCCGGCGCCATCTTGCTGGCGGCGCTGTCCGTTGGCTTCACCAGCATGGCCCAGTCGAGCACCGTGCTTTCCGGGGCCGAGCAGCAGCAGGTCGCCAAGGTCCTGGAGCATGACGCCGAAGTGGTCAGCAACACCCAGCTCGAGAAACAGCTCGCCGGCCAGCCGCAGAAAACGCAGGACGAGATCATCAAGATCAACACCCAGGCAAGGCACCTCGCCCTTCAGGTGGCGCTTCTCATACCCATCCTCGCTGGTCTGGCCGGGCTGCTCATCTCGTTCCGCATGATGCGCCTGCCAGACCCCCAGCAATCGGGCTCCGGCGAACAGATGGCCTTGGGCTGACTCACTCTGCTCGGAGCACGTCGGCCACTGGCGTCCTGGCGGCGCGCCAGCCGGGCAGGATGGCCATCAAAGTGGCCACGGTCAGCGCGGATGCGGTGACGGCCAATACCGTGGCCGGCGAGATGGCGGGCTGGGGCACAACGTAGAGCTCACCTGCGAACCTGGCCCAGAGGAACCTGCCCACCGCGATGCCGAGCGGGATGCCCACGGCCGTCCCGATCGCGACGGTCACCAGCGCCTGCCAGATCACGGCCGCGATCACCTGCCCACGGACGAACCCGAGGGCCTTGAGCAGCGCAAGCTCACGAGACCGGCGCCGGACTGAGGCGGCCAGGCTCAGCGCCAGCGCCACGACGGCCCCAGCCGCGAGCAGGCTGGCGAGGACAAGCGGCGCGGTACCCATGGTCCGGTAGTTGACGATCTCGGCTGGACGCTGGACGGGCAGTACCTCGACGCCCTCGGTGGACCGGATCGCCGACAGCCGACCGGCGATCCGGGCCAGCCGCTGCGCGGCGGCGGTGCGATCAGCTCCCGGGCGGAACCGGACCAGAATCGTATTCGGTCCCTGCAGGGCAGGGCTGGGGGTGTTTCTGTTCTTGAGATCCGGCGACAGCGCGCTGGCGGGCAGCACAGCGCCGAGGCCCAGGGACAGATGGCTCCCGTGGCCGACCCCGATGGCGGGCATGGTCGCGGTCCCGGTGACCCGCATGTGCAGGGTGGTCTGGCCGTTGTAGACCCGGACCGTGCTGCCGACATGACCGCCGACCGCAGCCAGCGTCTCCGGGCCCAGCAGGATCTGGGCGGACCCGGCCACGCCATGGCCGGTCAGCACCGGCGGGCCGACGCGGGTCGTGGTCACGGCGAGGACCGGGACGTTGTGACCGTTAATCTCGACTGAGGAGAAGAAGGCGCCGCTCCAGGCGGCGACATCGGGGTCGCGGGCCAGCATCTGGCTGGCTTGGCCCGCCGGGATGTCGCCGTAGCCGGAGCCAGCGAGGATCTCAGCGTCCCACGCCCAGCCGTACAGCGGGGGATGCGAGACCAGGTTGCTCAGACTGGCCCCGAACACCAGCGACCCCACCAGGATCACCAGGGCCGCCACCGTGCCGAAGATGCCGGGGCCTGCGGGACGCGAGTAACCGCCGGGGTCCGGCTCGAACGCGAAGCCGACGCCGGCCCTCGCCGCGACCGGCAGACCCAGTTGCGCGGTCACCGTTGCCCAGCGGCGGTCGCCGGCACCACGCCGATGGGGCCGCGTCAGCACGTCGCCGCAGGCCAGCGCCACTGCCGCCATAAACAAGACGAGCAGGAACAGGGCTGCACCGACGCCGAGGACCACCCAGTCGAACGACACGCCGGGAGCCGGCTCGAGGCGGTGAAATACCCCCAGCGGCGCCACCGGCGAGACAGCCACCGCGACCCCCAGCGCCAGCACCACCCCGGCGGCTATGGCGCACAGGATGCCCAGGACAGCCTCCAGGACCAGGGCGAGCGGACTGGCCCCCAGGGCCCGCAGTACGCCGCGAGGATTACGGCCGCCGACAATCTTGCGGCGGATCGCCTGCGTAGCCAGGACGAGGGCAATCAGCGCCGCGATCAGGCCGAACACGGCCGCGGCCACGGACTCTGGCCGGACGGCCCGCTCCCCTTGGCTCTCCACCACCGACGTGACCCGGAAGATAGGAGGGGTGCCTTCCGGCAGCCGCCGGACATACTCCTGCTGCACGGCGGCCACGTCACGCTGACCGTGGGCCAGCTTCAGGCCGGTCCAGAAGTAAGAACCGCAGCACCGGGCCATCTTCTTGGTCAGCGCGGGTGTCATCAGCACCCGGTAAATCCGGTCAATATCGTCCTGAACGACCTCGTCGGTGAACACGCCGATACCGGTGACGGTGAGCCGCACCCGGTGCAGCGGCTGCCTGGTCATCGGGTTGAAGCGCGGGTCGCCGGCCTGCTGCAACGAATAGAGATTGAGGTCGAACGACTGGCCTGTGTGAAGGCCAAAGCGGCGGGCGGTCTGCTCGCTGACCATAATCTCGCCGGCTCGCCTGGGGTTGGCGCGCCGGCCATCGGTGAGGATGACGCGGTCCTGGTCCAGGTAGAGACCATCCAGCGAGCCGACCCACTCCACCTGCTCGTTGAACTGGGTGCCCAGATCGCCGAACCCGGACGGCAGGGCACGCAGGCCGTTGAGGGCTACGTACGACTCGGCCGAGCGCACCTGGGGCAGCCGCGAGATGGCGCGCACAACGCCCGCGCTGTAGGAGCCCGTGTCGATGTCGAGATCGGATGGGTTGCTCGCGGCGAGAATCCTGGGGAAGGCCGACTGGGTACGGCGGGCCGCGGCCACACTGGCCATGGCCACCCCGCCGAGGATCCCGACGATCAGGACGATCACCAGGTACCCGGCCCAGTCCCGGCGGACCGCGGCGCGCAGCCGGTAACGGGCCACGCTCGACGCCGACCAGATCACTGGCTTGCCCCCCTCGTTATCAGGCCTTTATTTCACGCATCCGCCCACGCCGCGAGGACGCAGCCACGAAAGTCCGAGGTGGTGCCAGCACACAAGCGGCCGACGCGTGACGGCAGGAACTCCTGCCCAGCGGGCGCTGCCAGCCGGCCTGCTACACCGACCTGTCCGAACGCACTGCTGTACCGCCGCTGGCGCCAGCCAGATCGGTCATGGCACAGATGGCGGTGTTACGAGCAGCACGTGGGTGATTTCAAGCCCGAGTCCGGCGATCCGCTGCACCAGGCCGGAGAGGGCAGCCTGGTCGGGTAGCTCGGCGCGGAGGGTGGTCGTGCCCTGGCCTGTGGTGACCTTGCAGTCGTCGAATTGTGCGCACAGCGTTCTGTCTGCCTGGCCGGTGAAAGTGACTTCGTATATGTGTGACCGCACTGGGATTGCACCCTCATAGTCGGTGGCTGACTGGCTGCCAGCGTGCCTGGCGGCGGGGTTCGGGTCGTCACCCGATTCCGGGTGATCCGGAGTTCGGTGCGATAGCCGCAGCCAGGCCTTACCCGCGGCAGGAGACCAGTGCCGCTCTGCGTCCGGTGATCACCCCGCTGTGCAGGACACCCGCGGCCGAAGCGGCCTTGTCCTTGACCAATCCGACGGTAAACTCCTGCGCGAGCGCCAGGACTGGCATCCGTGCTGCTTACTGACGGCGAAGCCTGGGCAGTTGTGTTGGGGGTTAGGGTGTCGGACGCGACAGTGACGGCTGCGCCTGGCTCCCGTAGTCCCCGGTTTCCGTCCTCGAAGTTCCGTGTCCCCAAGGTGGTGCCGGGTCTGGTGCGCCGGTCACGGTTGCTCGACTCGCTGGACCAGGCAGAACAGCTTCGGCTTGCCCTGGTGGTGGGGCCGGCGGGGGCTGGCAAGACGATGCTCCTCGCTGACTGGCTGGCGACTCGCCCGGAGAGGCCATCGGCGTGGCTGAGCTGCGACGCGGCCGACGCGGATCCGGTCCGATTCGTCGCTGCCTTCATCGAAGCCGCACGATTTGGCTTTGGTCAGCCATGGATCGGCGAAGATGCCCGCCAGCTGATGAGCCTCGATGGCGTGGTATCGGCCGATGCAGTCGCAGCTTTGGCTGACGACCTCGACGCGCCGGATGGGATGCGGGTACTGATTATTGATGACTTTCACCTGGCCGGCGCGGCCCGGCGCCGACGCCCTGCGCTGGCTGGTGGAGTATCACCCGCCGTCGCTGCAGCTGGTTGTGGCTAGCCGGGTTGACCCGCCGCTGAGGGTGCACCGGATGCGGGCACAGCAGGATCTGGTCGAGCTGCGGGACGCGGACCTGGCCTTCTCGGTGGAGGAGACTAGGAGTCTGCTTGCCGGGTTCGGCGTGCGGCTGGGCGACCCAGACCTGGCCCTGGTTCACCAGCGCAGCGAGGGATGGGTGGCCGGATTGCAGCTGGCTGCGCTTTCGATCCATGGTTCGCCCGATCCGGCCAATGCGGCGGGCCGGGTCCGGTCGGGTCGCCATGCCGTCGCCGGGTACTTCTTGGAGGAGGTCCTGTCCCACCAGCCGCCAGAAGTCACCGAATTCATGCTCGCCACCTCGGTCCTCGATGAGCTTTCGGTGCCCGCCTGCACCGCGCTGTGCGGCCAGGAATCAGCGAAGATGCTCGAGTTCCTCTACAGCGCGCACATGTTCGTGGCGATCGTGGATGAGCAGGCCGGCACCTACCGCTATCACCATTTGATCAGGGAAGTTCTCCAGACCGAGTTGCATGCCCGGGACCCAGCCTGGGGGAAGCAGCTGCACGAGGCCGCCGCGCACTACCTGATTGAGGCCGGTCAGACTGGCGCGGCAGCGCGGCAATTGCTGGCCGCCGGTGAACGGGCTGTGGCCGCCAGCCTGCTCAGCGAGGGGGTCGTGCGTGATGTGCTGACCAACCCGACCGTCAGCAGCGCGCTGGACCTCGACGAGATCGGACCTGAGCAGTTTGCAGACGCACCCGAGTTCCTGCTGCCCTTGGCGGCTGAGCTGCTGTGGCGGGGGGCGTTCGAGCGAGGTTCGCGGGCTGTCACGCTGGCCCGGCAGTGCCGTATCGACCCGGGCCGGCAACCCGAGCTGGCCGTACGGCTAGCGCTGGTGAACATGCTTTACTGCACGTTCATCGGCCAGTTTGACGAGGCGCTGGCACACCGGGAATGGGCGCGGCCGTTCGAAGCCACGGCCGGGAGTGTCAGCGACTGGATCGTGACGCTCGACACCTTGGCCATGTACTGCCACACCTACACGGGCCACTTTGGCGAAGCGCGGCAGCTGGCCGATGCGCTCACCGCTACGCCGGTGAGCGCGCCGCTGACCGAGGTTCTCTGCCCCGGAGTGATCAGCCAGGCCGCCTTCCTCGAAGGGGCCCTGGACGAGGCTGACGCCTTGGCCGCTAGCACCCTTGCCGCGGCCGCCCGCCTCCACTTCGACCGCCACTACTTCAACTTCCACGCGCTACGGACAACGGCCCTGCTCGCGCTGGAGCGAGGTGAGCTGGCCGCGGCCGCCGAACCGGTGGAACGCGCGCTGGAGATGGTCGGCGGCGCCCGGCCCGCTTTCAATTACCTTGCCCAGCTGGACCGGGCCCGGATCTGGGCGGCCGGCGGCAACCTCGAACAGGCCCTCGCCTCACTGCCTGCGGCGCGGTCGGCGCTCAAGAGCGACCACTCGGTCCTTCTGCCCATGGCCGACGAGCTCGAAGCCCGCCTGCGTCTGGGTCTCGGCGACCCGAACGGTGCCACGAGCGTCACCGGGCAACTGCCCGATGACCGACGCATCGTCATGTCGGCGATCATCGCTATCGCCACCGGGAACCCCGAAGAAGCGGCCCAAGCTCTCAGCGGCGCCCCGGCCGAGCCAGCCACGATCAGGGCCGATCTAGAGCTGCGCCTGCTGCGCGCGAGCATCGCCATCAGCCAATCCTCACCCCAGGCGCCTGCCCTGGTCAGACAGGCCTTGGCCGTGGCCGAGCGCCACGGTTTCGCCCAAACCGTCGTGGACACAGCTCCCCAGCTAGTCGACCATGTGATCTCCGAATCGCACCTTTATCCCCGGACCAGGCAGCGGGCGGTCCTGATCACCGCTGGTCTGAAAGCGCGCAGGCGCGCCGCGCGTGCTTCCCAGCCGGGTAAACTTCTTGACCCGCTGACCCCCGCCGAGATGCGCGTGCTGGAAAAGCTGGCCGAGCGGCTCACCTACAGCGAAATAGCCACGGAACTGTACCTGTCGCTCAATACCGTGAAAACACACCTGCGCCGTGCCTACATGAAGCTCGGCGTTACGTCCCGTTCGTCCGCCATCAAACGCGCGGCCTCGCTGGGAATGCTGTGATCTGAATTTTCGGCGTCCTCAAACAGAGTCTCAGCAGAATTTCCGGACGCGCCGGCGGGATTCTTCGGGCGCGGCGGACGCCATGAGCGGGGCGCCCGTCTACCCAGCGAACGACGGCGCAGGCAGGCCCACCGCCCCGGGACGGCAGACGAACGTCGCTCCTGCATGCGGTTCCCTCCTCAGCTGGCCCGGGCTCAGCCGGTAGGCAGCTGAGGTCACATACAGGTCCGCTAGACCGGGGCCGCCGAAGGCGCAGCTCGTCACCTGGGTAACCGGAAAGAGAAGCTCGCCCAGCTGCTCACCGGCCGGTGAAAAGCAGCGGACTGCTGCGCCTCCGAAGCACGCAACCCACAAGTTGCCCCTACTATCGGCAGTCATCCCGTCCGGTATGCCGTGCGCACGGTCGATAGTGACGAGCCGTCTCCTGTTGGTGGCCGAGCCGGTGCCGGCGTCGTAGTCGAAGACATCGACACCCTGGGTGGCTGAGTCGATGAAATACATCCGGCTACCGTCAGGGCTCCACGCGATGCCGTTCGATTGCGTCACGCTGCGGACTACTTGCTCGAATGACCAGTCCGGTTCCACGCGGTAGAGCGCCGCGGAATGCGGCGAGAAATCAAACGCCGTTGTCCCGGCGAAGAGCCGCCCAGCAGGGTCGCACTTCGCATCGTTCATCCGGTTCCCGGGGGTATCACGCTCGACCGGCGCGGTTAGCTCGAATCCCTCCCCGGTATCTGAGGCCACGGCGATACCGTCGCGTACCGCGAGCACAAGCCCGCCGCTGCGCCGAGGGACAACCGCACCTATCTCTTGGCCGACGCAGAAGGACCCCAGCTTGGCCCCGGACTGGTCGTAACGGAAGACCGCACCTGCGGTCAAGTCGACGAACAGCAGAGTGCTCGTCCACTCGTCCCAATGCGGCGCCTCGCCCACATCGGCATGGAGGTCGGCGAATACCTCGACTCTCACATTCGCAGAGCGGGCCACGTACTACCTTGCCTCGGGAAATTGGATAATCCGGGGATGCCCGATCTGGGGCGCCTTCAGCAGTCCAAGCTCCGAAAAGAAGCTCTCTCAGCCGTTCTGGCTGGCGGACCAGCCATGTCACCGGCATCTTATAGCACCCGGGACGATTAGAACCCCTTTGGCCTAGCTCGGCGCCATGTCGAGAGGGCCACGGCTAGCCGAGCTAGCGGCCGGCGCGAAGACCGACGTGGACGGACCTGCCCCAGGACCGTTTCCAGCTCGCCGACGATCGAGTGTCACCGTGGGCGCCGCGATTGTCGGCCATAGCGCCAAGTCCTGTGGCCTGGGTAATCACCCGGTTCCGGGTGATTACCCAGAGCCCCGCCGACAGGCATGCTGGCTGCACAAACCCGCGCACTGCTGGCCACGATTCGTCGGCGGCTGGCAGGCGGAACCAGAGGTACTCCGACTCCCGCTGGCCTCGTCCGTCAACGGATACGGCTCGAGGGGAAGGGGAATCTCCGCGAACAGGCGCAGGCAGCGCGGGTGGCGGAGGACTGGAGCCCAGGATGCGCACATGCGCTGCTCGCGAAAGAGCCGTCGGGAAAATAGTCGTGGCGTCGCAAGTAACCGCGCCGCTGGAGCTGAGCCACCGGATCTGCCCCACCGGTGAGGCCGTCGTAGACCTCGACGGCGAGCTGGATATCGCCAGCGCTGAGGTAGCCGTCAGCTATGCCTGGGATGTCATCGATCGACACCGCGGGCCTGTGATCGTGGACCTGGCCGCGCTAGTTTTCTGCGATGCCCGCGGTCTAGCCGCCCTGGTGCGCATAGCCGGTTACGCGGAGCAGAAGGGCTGCCCGTTCCGGCTGGCTTCACCCAGCCCGTCGCTGGTCAAGATCATGCGGATCACCGGGCTGGACCGCAGGTTCCTCACCTCCGAGGCGTCCGTACTAGACGGGAACGTCCCGGGGATCCTGCACGTCATCTGATGGCGGGCCGGCGCTGGCGCGATCATCGGCCTGGGCCCGCGATGATCGGTGGCGGGCTGGCTGCCGGGCTCGCTAATGGCACGGCGACTCACGGACAGCGGTCAGTGCAGGTGGATCAGGACCAGGTCCTTCAGCAAGATCATCACCAGACCCAGCCCCGCCGCGATCGAGGTGGCCCACAGGAGCTTCCAGCCCTGGAGCCGTGCCGACCGCGCAGCCAGCCAGCCATGCACCGTCAGCAACACGATCGCCACCACCAGCCCGACATTGGCCGCCGTGAGCGCGGAAGCCCCGGCTAGCTTGGCCACCACCACCGCCAGCAACGGCAGGTAGGACGCGGTGACCATCGGCCAGGTCGAGACCAGCGCATCCCGGATGGAAGCCCGGTTGGGGAGGTGGCCGCCCGCTGCCTGCTCGCCCAGCACATCGGCGTACTCCTCGGCGACCCAGTACACCAGCAACGTGACCATTACCGAGACGACCAGTGCCGTGGTAGACACGTGTCCCCCGGCCGTGTCGAGGATTGCCGCGGTGATGATAGCGCCGTAAATCCCGGCCGCCCGGCGCCGCCCCTGGTTCTCGGCCGCAGGTCCGAGCGGGCCTCCGTCCCCGGCCGCGATGCTTGTCATGAGTGCCCCTTTCAGGCCAGGACGTCCTGCTGGCGCAGATCATATGGGGCCAGCATGTCGAGGAAGGGAACGGAACGGCTGGCTTGCTGTGGCGGCTGGCACCGAGCGGTTACGCGTTATCGCTGGCGGCCGGTGCGTCGTGGCGGGTACCGGTATGACGCGTGACCGATGGGAGCGACCGCAGTCCGATGTCGATGAACTTGGCGGCGCGGTTGACCTCGGCGCTCACGGCCTGGTGGACCTGCGCGGGAGTCCGGGTGCCGTCCAGGTATTTCGACAGAGCCTGGAACTGAATGCGCCACAGGCCGAGCAAGGCGGTGGCCGCGATTTGCGGCTCTGGGTCGTCTGGGCTCATGCCGGCCCGCCCGGCCAGGATCTCGGCGGCCACTGCGACGAACTGGTCCATCATGTCGCTTTGATGGGCCCGCAGGGATGGTGAGGCCTGGATCAGGGTGCCGAAGCGCCGGATCGCGGCGCTGGCCTGGGCCAGGTCGTCCTGCCTGGTGAGCCAGGACGTCATAGCGCTCAGTTCGTTGTTCAGGATCCGCAGCGCCGCCTCGGCCTGGCTCGACTCCGGGCTGGCTCAGGCCGCTCTTCAGGGAGGCCATCGTGGACTCCAGGCGGTCCAGGATCAGCGACTCCTTGGTGGGGAAGTAGTTGAAGACCGTCTTCTCCGATACCCCGCACGCCTCGGCGATCTCCGTTACGCGGACCGCGTCGAAGCCCCGCTCCATGAACATCTGCGTTGCTGTGTCGGACAGCTGCTGGCGCATCAGCCGCTTCTTGCGCTCCCGTAGCCCCTCGGCTTCCGCTACTCCGGTCCCCGGGGTGCGCGGTGCCGTCCAGTCCACCGTTCGCATGGTCATGCCCTCAGTATAGTTCAGTGCCAGAACTTTTCCTGTTACAGTAAACTTCTAGTAGCTAAAAATACGTTGCTCTCGCTGCCACTGCGTCCACCCGAGGAGATGCCATGAGTGTGATCCACATCGTCCGTGACTACCCCCATCCCCCCGCGAAGGTCTGGCGTGCCGTGACCGACCCGGCGCTCGTCCCGCTGTGGACCGTCACCGGCGCCGGCGGCCGGCCTGAAGGGTTCGCCCCCGTTGCCGGTACCAAGTTCCGGCTCCTCGCCAAGCCCAAGCCCGGCTGGAGCGGCGTCGTTGACTGCGAGGTACTGGAGGTGAACGAGCCATCGCTGCTGCGCTACTCGTGGACTGGCGACGAGGGCGGCGACGTGACAGAGGTCGTCTACCGGCTCGAACCCCACGCCGGGGGCACCCGCTTCACCTACGACCACACCGGTTTCACCGGCGTCGGCGGAGTCTTCATGGCCAAGCTGCTGGGCCACGTCCGCAGGAAGATGCTCCGTGTGGGCCTGCCGCCCGTGCTCGATGACCTTGACCAGGACGGCACCCTCCGCCCTGGCAGCACCCTCAGGCCCACGTCCCCGGGATGACGCAAGCCGCCTAGTTCCCGCTATGCGGTGACGCGTTCGGCACCGGCGAGATGCGCCGACAGGAGCTGTCCGGCTCTGTCCAGCGCCGCGGCCGCTTCGTCGAGGATCGGGTAAAAGGTTTGGAAGACGTGCGGCACCCGGGGGGTGATGTCGAGGGTGACCTCGACGTCGGCGGTGGCGGCTTGCCGCGCGAGGCGGAAGGCGTCGTCGAGGAGAACCTCGTGAGTTCCGGCCTGGATGATAAGGGGCGGCAGGCCGGACAGATCGGCGAATATCGGGCTGATGAGGCCAAGAGCAGCGTCTTGTCCCGACGTATAGTCGGCGACTCGGGATTGGAGGGCTTCTCGGCTCATCAGCACGTCGACCTCGCGCTTGGTTTGCATGGTCGTCCCGGCCAA
This sequence comes from uncultured Actinomycetota bacterium, assembly GCA_963739645.1. GTDB lineage: Bacteria > Actinomycetota > Actinomycetes > Streptosporangiales > Streptosporangiaceae > JASHPR01. The sequence continues at coordinate 131,921 of CAVUBM010000075.1, read as the reverse complement.
GGTGAGGTCGGCATACGGTGACATGACGAAGGCCGCGGCGGGCAGGGGCAGCCCGTGATCTCGGGCGTTGACCAGAGTGGCGACGGCGAGCCCGCCGCCAGCGGACTCTCCCGCGAAGACGATGTCCGAAGGGGCAGTGCCGTTGTGCAGGAGGGCTTCGTAGGCTGCGAGAGCGTCGTCGACCGCCGCCGGATACGGATGCTCGGGGGCGAGCCGGTAGTCGACGGAGATGACCTTGGCGCGCGTCCGCCGGCCGACCTGCGAGGCCAGGTCAGCGGCCTGGAAGGCGCCCCCCAGTACGTACACGCCGCCGTGGAAGTAAAGAACAACGTGGCGAGATTCGATTCCGTCGATTGTGATCTCGGCGGTTGGGACGCCGCCCAGTGCGGCTGCGGTCACGGTCAGGTCGGCGGGCAGCGGCTGCGCCGATGTCAACTCGCGGAGCAGCCGCCGTTGCTCGTTGACGTCGATGTCGGCGGGGAAGGCTGACTGTCGCAGGATTGCTTCGAGGTTCTCTCGCTGCTCGGTGCTCACGGAGGATCTCCCTTCAGTTGGGTTGGTTGGCGGCGCTCCAGGCTCGCTCGCCCATGTCAATCCGCTGCTGAAATTTCCCGCCGGGAGACGGGCCACTGCCAGGCTTGCCGCCAGGCAGGTGAGGAGGCGTCACCGGATCACGGTGATTCGCGCTGAGTCTGGCGGCGGGGGTGCTGCGGTATGAGGGTCCTGCGCTCGGGCGGCCGATCATCGGAGCGCCCTGACTGGTCAGGGACTTCCGTCAGGAACTGCGGGATCATGCCGGACGGGCGGGGCCTGCCTGGGCTTGTGCGGTTGTCACCTCGGCCTGTGCGCGGGACGGGGTGCCCATCGGGACCAGCGGTCCGGGGCGGAGCAGGATGCCGCTCACGACCGCGCCGACGGCGAAGATCCCGGCGATCCACCAGAACGCGGTGTCGTAGCCGTGGGCCAGCGCCAGCCCGGTCAAGGCCCGGTGGCCGATGATCCGGGCCGCGGCGAGATGCGCGGTGAGGTAGGAGGCGACGGCGCTGGCGAAGATGGTGTTCAGCAGGGAGGTGCCGACCGAGCCGCCGAGCATCTGGCCGACGGTGACGGTCGCGGAGGCGACTCCCGCGTCCTGCGGGGCCACGCCGAAGGTACCGGTGTTGATCGCCGGCGCGATCATCATGCCCATGCCGACTCCGGCCAGGACGATCGGGCCAAGCACGCCCGCAGCATAACCCGTCTGTGAGCCGAGCTGGGCCAGCCAGGCCGTCCCGCCCGAGGCGGACAGCATCCCGAACGCGACCAGCGGCTTGGGGCCGAATCTGGGCATGAGCGTGATCGTGGACAGATTGGCCGCGACAATGAGGCCGACGCTCATCGGCAGGAACGCGACGCCGGTGATGAGCGGCGAGTAGCCCAGCGTCTGCTGCAGGTAGTAGGTCAGGAACAAGAAGATCCCGAACAGCCCGGCCGTGCCGATGAGCATCGACAGGTAGGCGCCGCCCCGGTTGCGGTCGAGCACCACGCGCGGTGGCAGCAGCGGATGGGCGGCCTGGCCCTGCCAGGCCGCGAAAACCACGAGCAGCACGACGCCGGCGGCCAGGAACCCGTAGGTGGACGGCGTGTGCCAGTTGTGCGTGGCCGCGTTGGAGAAGCCGTAGACCAGGCAGAACACCCCGCTGGAGACCAGCAGCACGCCTGGGATATCGAGCCTGGGCTTCACCGGGGAAGGCTGCCGCTTCAGCAACAGCGCGCCGCCGGTGAAGGCCACCCCGGCGAAGAGCAGGTTCACGTACAGCGTCCACCGCCAGGACAGATATTGGGTCAGCGCGCCGCCGAGCAGCAGGCCCACCGCACCGCCGGCCCCGGCGATCGCCCCGTAGATGGCGAACGCCCTGGCGCGGTCCTTCTGCTCGGTGAACGTGGTGGTCAGCAACGACAGCGCTGAGGGCACCAGCAGCGCCGCGAACGCGCCCTGGCAGGCCCGCGCGGTGATCAGCATGGCGAAGTTGACCGAGGCGCCGCCGATAGCCGACACTCCGGCGAAGCCGACCAGGCCGATTAGGAACGTGACTTTGCGGCCGAGCAGGTCGGCCAGCCTGCCACCGAGCAGCAGCAGGCTGCCGAACGCCAGCGTGTAGGCGGTGACCACCCACTGCCGGTCCGCGGTGGTGAAACCCAGCGCGCGCTGTGCGGATGGCAGTGCGATGTTCATCACCGTGATGTCCAGGACCACCATCAGCTGCGCCAGGCCGATCACGCCCAGGATGAGCCAGCTCCGGTCCCTTGCGCTGTTGACGGTGCCGGCATCAGACATGACATCCACCACTTCTTTCTCTGTATTTACTGCGTCCCGCGCGGAGGCAGGCGTCGAGCGTGATCTCGAAGGTGACGGCCTGGGTACGGCACCCTTCTCGTAGCAGGAACTGGTGCGGCCGAAGCTAGCTGTCATCATGGTGAGCGGCTGTCACCTGGTTCCGGTGATTTGCGTTGGGGCTCGAGCTGGCGTACATCGAGCAGGTCGGGGCTGAGGGCCTCGATCTCAGCCAGGACGCCGTACAGCGCGGACTGGTCCAGGAGCCTGGTGAGCATGGTGTGCGCGCCGTACGGCCGCGGTGGCATCGCCGGGAACGCGGACAGTGCGGTGGCGCCGAGATGCCCCGTTGATCCGGATCGCGTACCGGGCGAGTGCCGGGTCCGTGACGCCATGGTCGAGGGCTGGAAGGTGAAGCCGCATCATCAGGATCCGGTCCGCTGGGGAGTCAGTACCGGCGGCCCTGACGCTGCATCAGCCGCTCGCCCCTCTACGCGCTCAGCGGGTCCCATGACGAGTCGTGCCAGGTAGTGGCGGTGAACAGCAACCGCCTCCGGAGAGGGACCCATGCCAGCTGACTGGCGGACGGACAGACCTCGCTGTCCCTGGCACCGATCCGGATGGCGCCCAGTGCACTGGACCAGCCTTCATGCGCGATCGGAGACTGCTGGCGCGAGCTGGGTCACGTATGCGCGCATGTCCTGTGGAACGGATTCGCGGCGCGTGGAGAACGAGCGCGTCATCTCCCCGGAGGTGCCCTTGATCTCGGGGCCGGTGCCGGTCCGAGGCGGGTACGGTCCGCTCAGGCGATTGCGAGACGCTGACCGGCCAAACCGCCGTCTGCCTGATGACGGCAGCGCTGGTTTCCCAGCTGCGGCCGGCCAGCGCCCTGCACCGCTAGGCGGCGAGGTTCTCGCGGCTGCCGTAGGCGCATAGCCCGTACAGCGCGACGATGTCCACCGCGATGATCATCAGGGACCAGAACGGGTAGGCGGGGATGAAGAACATCTGGTCGATGGCGCTGAGGCCCACGACGGCTACCGCGAACCAGCGTGCCAGCTGGTTGCCCGCCAGCACCCCGGCCGCCGCCAGGAGCTGTACGGCGCCGATGATGAGCGTGATCCAGCCCCAGGTACGCAGGCTGCCGAACACGTAATGGGCGTTGGCGGTGAAGACGTGTGAATTGGCGATCGCGGCGATGCCGTAGATCAGGTTGAAACAGCCAACGATTACCAGCAGGACAGATGCGAACAGGACCAGGCCAAAGCCATGGCCGTCCGCGTGCCGCCCGCTTGCGCGCCTGGCTGGCTGAGTTGTTGCCGACGTCATTTCTGCCTCCTGTGCTGGACTCGCCGGCGTCCCTGACCGGGACCCTCCGTCGCTTGCGCATAACCTTTCCGCGACCTTTCTCCGACCGGCCCACCCGGGGAGGGTGATCTAGGAGACCGGCTGGACCAGCCCAACGTGCGCTCGGTCTCGCTGCGATCTGATGAGATCCGCCGGTCCTGGCACGGTCGTGCGTCTTGGTCGCTCGGTGGCGGTAGATCCGAGGCCGCTACGCACCGATCGGGCCCGGCCCGATGCCGCCGTGCCTTGTGCTGGGCTCACCCGTCCGCGGCTGGTGACGCCGGGCTTGGCTGGGCGGCTGGCCTGCCGATCACCTCGATGAGGCCGAGGACAACCAGCAGCAGAATGACGATCACCACCACGACCGCGGCGGTCGGCTGGCCCCAGAAGACGAAGACCACCGCGGCAAGCGCGACCGCCCCGATCCGCAGCGCTGTGCGGTGCGCGTATGTCCACTGGCTGGCCGGTCCGGATTCGCCGCCGTGCCGGATCCGGCCGAGGCCAGACGACAATGCGTGGCGGGTTCGTACCGCCGCCGCGGACGGGCCGGTGAAGAACGCGCCCACGGCCACGATCAGGCCCACCAGCAGCAGGGTGCGAAGCGCGGTCTTGATGAACCGGATCAGGATGTCGAAGGCGGCGGCGGCCGCGTCGGGCGGCAACGTGCCGGCGGGCACGGCGTTCAGGTAGAGGTTCCGGGCGATCAGCAGGGCGGCGCCGAGCACCACCATGGACGCGGCGAGCCCGAGGCCGGCGCTGATCAGTGCCCGCCGGGGGCGCCGCGCGATCAGCACGCCCAGGCCGAGCAGCACCAGCGTGACGATGGGCAGCACGATTTTCAGGTCGTTGATGAGCCGGTAGGCCTTCTGCGCCTTCTCCAGGTTCTTGGACGGGAACAACGCGAATGTGGCATGGACGATGGGGATCTTGCCCGCGATCGTCAGCCCGCGCGCGACAAGGTCCTGCTTGGCGACGGCGATCAGCGGCGCCAGGTCCAGGGTGACCTGGCCGTTGCTGACCCCGACGGCGCCGCTGCCGCTGGTGGCGCGGCCCGACAACACCGCCACGAGCGCCTGGCTAGCCACCCGGTTCACCTGCACCCACGCGTTCGCCATCCGCGGGCCGGTGATGATCTTGTGGATGCGGCTGTGCACAAATCCGGCGACCCCGCTGGCCAGCGATCCCGAGAAACCGTGCAGCAGCGTGCTGACCCGGGGCAGGCCCTTCTGCGCCAGGGCAGCAGCCGCCTGATCGGTCAGGCCCTTCACGTTGATCCGGGTGACGATCTCGTTGGTGATCTTGTCGGTGAGCGCGTTCTGGATAGCCGGATCCTTGATCAGCGGCTCCACATTGGCGACATACCGGCTGGTGTCAGAGACCTGATTCGCCGACCACACCGCCACCACCGACAACGGCGCCAGGACGCAGCCGACCACGATCAGCAGCACCGCAACCGGCGTCCGCCAGCCTCTCCGGCGCCGTACAGGCTTCTCCGGCGGGCGGCCAGGCCCGGCCTGCCCGCCAGGCAGTGCCTCCCGCTCGCCCCGTTCATCGGCGTTGAGGTCGCGGTGTTCGGCAGCTGGGACACCGGCATCCCCGGAATCGCTCACGGGTCACCCCCCGGTCATCGTGGTTCGCCGTACCTGTGGTTCGTCTGCTTCAGCGTCATCAGGAACTGGCCGGACGCCAGCGTGACCAGGACCAGGCCGGTCCCGCGCCCGACCGCGGTCTCAGCGCCCGGGTCGGTCATCGGTGAATCGTAGTCCGGCTCGCGCGGAACTTAGTCACCCCTGAGGGGGGATACTGCCCAGGAGTGGCCGTGCTTGCCTGATACCAGCATCAGGGAGCCATCGGTGGTGCGTACCGGCCCGCGGCATCACGCCGCTGCGCGCCGGGAGGGGTAGTGGTCATGACGGTAACGGCTGATCGCCAGGCTGGGAAGCCTGCTGCGCAGGCATCTGGCCGGGGTCCGGCGCGGGCCGCGGCGGCGGAGCAGCTGAGCCGCGCGGACCGGGTGGCCCGGGGCAAGGATGCCCGGGCGGTAGCGCCGCTGGAATCGCATGGCGAGTTCCGGCCGGACGGGTCGCGGGATCCGGTGGGGCTGCTGCTGGGCCAGGCAGCGTCGCGGGTGCCGGAACTGGTGCCGGTCCGGCACGGGCGGATGCTGGTATCGGCGTTCACGTTCTACCGCGGGGCGGCGCTGCCGATGGCAGCGGACCTGGCCACGACGCCGGCCTCGGGGCTGCGAGTACAGCTGTGCGGAGATGCGCACCTGTCCAATTTCGGCGCGTTCGCCTCGCCGGAACGACGGCTGGTCTTCGACATAAACGACTTCGACGAGACCCTGCCCGGCCCGTTCGAGTGGGACATCAAGCGGCTGGCCGCGAGCCTGGCCGTGGCGGGACGCGACAACGGGTACCCCGCCAAGGCCCGCCGCAAGATCGCCCTGGCGGCGGCCGAGGGCTACCGTACGGCGATGCGCGACTTCGCCCAGCAGCCCTTCCTGGACGTGTGGTACGCCCACCTGGACATCGAGCCGGCCCTCGCCGAGTTCCGGTCGCAGATCAAGGCGAACAGGTTCAAGGCCGTCCAGGCGCTGCTGGCCAAGGCCCACACCCGCGACAGCATGCAGGCGCTGCGCAAGCTGACCGCAATGACCGACGGGCAGCGGCGGATCATCAGCGACCCCCCGATGATCGTCCCGGTCGAAGAGATCTTCGCCGACATGCAGGCCGACGCGATTTACGAGCAGCTGCGCGCCGTGCTGGCCAAATACCGGCGCACCCTGCAATCCGACCGGCGCCACCTGCTCAAGCAGTACACGCTAGTCCAGATGGCCCGCAAGGTCGTCGGGGTCGGCAGCGTCGGTACCCGTGCCTGGGTCCTGCTGATGGACGCCTGCGACGGGGTCGAGCCGTTGTTCTTGCAGGCCAAGGAAGCCCAGCCCTCGGTCCTGGCCGGCTACTCCGGCCGCAGCCAGCACAACAACCAGGGCGAGCGCGTCGTCGCCGGGCAGCACCTGATGCAGGCCCAAAGCGACATCTTCCTGGGCTGGGCACGCGTCACCGGCCCAGACGGGATCGACCGCGATTTCTACGTCCGCCAGCTGCGGGACTGGAAATTCTCGCTGCCGATCGAGCAGATGCTCCCAGTCGGCATGACCCTCTACGCCCGGCTGTGCGGGTGGACCCTCGCCCGGGCGCACGCCCGCTCCGGCGACCGCATCGCTCTGGCCGCCTACCTCGGCGGCTCCGCCAAATTCGACCAGGCCATCGCCGACTTCGCCGAAACCTACGCCGACCAGAACGAAGACGACTACACCGCACTCCAGAACGCCGTCAAAGACGGCAAAGCCGAAGCCACCACCGAGATCTGAGACAGCACCCAGGTCCATTCAGCCGGCTCGTGCGCCGGCGCTGCCGTATTGCTTCGCTACTTATCGTGAGCACAATGTGGGAAGCCGCATTCCCGGCATCGAGTTGCCCGGCAGCGCCGAAGCGGCACTTCTGTCCGTTCCTCCTCTCCTCCGTCTCGGCGACAGCTGACGCGAGCATCGGGGTAGGAAGCGCTCCATGGATGTCATGCGTGGTTAGGAGAGTCTGATGACTCAACAGGGTGAAGCGACACAATCGGGCCGGCGACTCGGCGGCGGGGCTATCGCCTCGCTCTCCGGCCTGGCGGTACTGCTCATCTTCATCGTCCAGAACCGGGAGAACGTCAAGGTCCACTTCCTCTTCCTTGACTTCACCTGGCCGTTGTGGCTCTACACCATCGTGATGGCGCTGTTCGGCGCACTGGTGTGGTTCGGGCTGGGCGTGATGCGTCGTCACCGACGCCGCAAGGAACGCCGCGAAAACCGGCGGTACTGACTGTCGGCACTCTTGCCGTACAGGTCCGCGCAGGGACGGCGTTCCCTGGTGTGGCCGGGCAGATGACCGAGGAGCCGACTCCGGCGCGGCCCAGGACACACCGTTGCGCCGTGACGGGAGCGTAGGCTGCTCCCGTGCGTGACAGCCAGCGCGACCCGGCCGGTGCGGTCGCAGCGGAGTGCCTGGGCATCCTGCACGAGCAGGCAGCCTCCTACGCCGAAGTGGCGGTCGCCAACATCGGCAGGGAGTTCCCCTCGCTCCTTATCCACATGATGTCGGGGCCTGGGGACTTCCCTGCCCGGCCTGCCGACCGGACGCCGGTGTTCTACGGCAGCCTGGACTGGCACTCCTGCGTTGAGATGCACTGGCTGCTGGTGCGGCTGCTGCGGCTGGCTGGCGACTTGGTGCCGGCCGGTGAGATCAGGCAGCTGCTGGACGCCCAGTTCACCGCGGACAAGCTGGCGGCGGAGGCCGCCTTCGTGGCCAGCGTCGACGGGCAGCACGAGCGGCCATACGGCTGGGCCTGGGCGCTCGCGCTGGTGCACGAGATCGCCAGCCTCGGTGACGGCCAGGCGCGCCGCTGGCTGACCGCGATCACACCGCTCGCCGACGCGCTGACCAAGGGCCTTCTGGACTGGCTGCCCAAAGCCACCTATCCGGTCCGGCACGGCATGCACGCCAACAGCGCGTTCGCCTTGTCGGTCGCGCTGCCATTCGCCGCATGGCAGGCGCAGGAAGGCAGGCCGGACCTGGCCGCGACGATCGAGGCCACGGCACTCGGCTGGTTCGCAGGCGACGCAGACTATCCGGGCAGCTACGAGCCCTCAGGCCACGACTTCCTGTCTCCCGCGCTGACCGAGGCCGAGCTGATGAGCAGGCTGCTCGCGCAGCCGGAGTTCGCCGACTGGCTGGCAGCGTTCCTGCCGGGGATCGCCGACGGCGAGCCAGTCACGCTGTTCACTCCCGCCGTCGTCTCCGATGCCAGCGACGGGCAAATCGCCCACCTGCATGGCCTCAACGCGAGCCGCGCCTACTGCTGGCGACGGATCGCCGAGAACCTGGCGGACGGCGATGCGAGGATCGGGCCGGCGCTGGCTGCGGCGCGCACCCACCTGGACGCAGCGCTGCCGCACGTCATCGGCGAGGACTACATGGTCGAACACTGGCTGGCCGTCTACGCGGTGCTGGCACTCACCTGAACCCTGGCCTGCCGAAGGGGCTGGCCACACCCGCAGCCGAGGAGGGGAAACTATGAGGGCTGCCGCCCTGGTTACCTGTGGCTTGGTGCGCTGACATGAGTACACCCAGCGCCACGGGCCGGAGGCCGGTCGCGGTGCGCCTGGCCGGCATCGCCCTGCTCGCCGCCGGGGTGACCGCAGCGCTGTATGTGGCCGGCTGCACACCCCGGACTACACGGCCAGCCTGTTCGGGCGGTCCGGCCTGGACGCGATCGCGCTCAAGTCCGCGCTGGCGACCATCGCGCTCGGCCTGGCCGTGCTGCAAGTCCTGCTGGCTCTGTGGCTCTACCGGAAGCTGCCGCTGGCGGGCAGCCCGCCGCGCCCGGCGCGGCTGGCGCACCGGGTCATCGGCTTCGGGCTGTTCGCGCTCACCGTGCCGATCGCCGTGCACTGCCTGCTCGCTTACGGCGTGCAACTCACCAGCCTCCGGGTTGCCGTGCACTCCATCGCGGGCTGTTTCTTCTACGGCGCCTTCACCGCCAAGGTGCTGCTCGTACAGACCAGGCGGCTGCCGGGCTGGTTGCTGCCGACAGCCGGGGGCACGCTCGCCGTCGTCATCGGCGTGCTCTGGTACACCTCGTCGCTGTGGTACTACAACGGCTTCCAGCTACCCGCGCTCTAGACGTACAGACATCGCAGGTCAGGCCTGCCTGCGAGCCCGGCCCGGGCGGTCCGCGCGTGGCGGTGCCAGCTCCCGGCCGGCCAGCCTGGCCGCGCGGTGACGACTTCCGGGCCGTGAGTGCTGCGCGCCGCGCGGGAGTCACCCTGGCAGGGTGGTGCGCATGCGTCGGGGGCGTGACAGCTTCGTGACTGGCGCCGTCCCTTGAGTGACCGGGCTTGGATCCAGGCTGCGGCTGCGCAGGTCGGTGCCGTCCGTGACCATGCTGCGTCCGGACGACGGGGCTGCGAGGGAGATCTGAGATGGCTTCAAGGGAATTCCGTGGTGTGATCAACGTCGATATCCGTGACTCGGTCCCGGACTGGGCGCCGTTCGAGCCGCCGACAGCGCCCGAGGGAGCGCCGAACGTGGTGTACATCGTGCTCGATGACGTGGGCTTCTCGGCGATGTCGTGCTACGGCGGCCCGATTGAGACGCCGAACATTGAGCGGATCGCCGCGGATGGGGTCCGCTATACGCAGTGGCACACGACGGCGTTGTGCTCGCCGACGCGCTCGTGCCTGCTGACCGGGCGTAATCACACCCGCAACTCGATGGCCTGCATCACTGAGGCCGCAGTGGGGTTCCCGAACGCGAGCGGGACCATCCCGCCGGAGAACGGCATGCTGCCGGAGATCCTGGGCGAGCTGGGTTGGAACACCTACATGGTCGGCAAATGGCATCTATGCCCGACCGTTGAGATGAACCTGGCCTCGACGCGGCGGAACTGGCCGTCGGGCCGGGGGTTCGAGCGCTGGTACGGGTTCCTGGGCGCGGAAACCAATCAGTGGTATCCGGACCTGGTCTATGACAATCACCCGGTGGACCAGCCGAGGTCGCCGGAGGAGGGCTACCACCTCACCGGGGACCTCACCGACAAGGCGCTGGAGTTCATCAAGGACGCCAAGACGGTCGCGCCGGACAAGCCCTTCTTCCTGTACTACGCCCCAGGCGCGGCCCACGCGCCGCACCATGTCCCGAAGGAATGGGCCGACAAGTTCAAGGGCCGGTTCGACATGGGGTACGAGGCGATCCGCGAGCAGACGCTGGCCCGGCAGAAGCAGTTGGGCATCGTCCCGGCCGACACCGAACTGCCGCCGGTCAACCCGATCGGCACCCCGGAAACCCGCAAGGGGCCCGCGGGCCAGCCGTTCCCGCCGCTGGACGTCACCCGGCCCTGGGATTCGCTGGACGCCGACGAAAAACGGCTGTTCGCCCGGATGGCCGAGGTGTACGCGGGATTCCTGGCGCACGCCGACCACCACATTGGGCGGCTGCTTGACTACCTGGAGGAGTCCGGGCAGCGGGGCAACACCATGGTCATCGTGGTGTCTGACAACGGGGCCAGCGGCGAGGGCGGCCCCGACGGATCTGTCAACGAGATGAAGTTCGCCAATGGCATCCCCGATGACATGAAGTCGAACCTGGCGATGATTGACGAACTCGGCGGAACGAAGACCTACAACCACTACCCCAACGGGTGGGCGATGGCCTTCAACACGCCATTCAAGATGTGGAAGCGGTATGAGTTCAACGGTGGCACCGCCGACCCGTGCATCATCTCCTGGCCCTCGGCCGCGACCGGCAAAGACGAGGCGGCAGGCCAGGGTGAGCTGCGGCACCAGTATCACCATGCGATCGACATCGTGCCGACGATCCTGGACACGCTGGGCGTCGAGGCCCCGGCCACGATCAAGGGCCACGTGCAGAGCCGCTTCGACGGCGTGAGCATGCGCTACAGCGTCGGCGACCCGTCGGCGCCGTCGGCGAGGAAGACGCAGTTCTACTCCATGCTCGGCTCACGCGGCATCTGGCACGACGGCTGGAAGGCGGTCACCACGCACCCCACCCTCAGCGGATGGAGTGACTTCAACGACGACACCTGGGAGCTGTACCACACCGACACTGACCGCGCCGAGCTGCACGACCTGGCGGCCGAGCACCCGGGCAAGCTCCGTGAGCTGGTGAACCTGTGGTTCGCTGAGGCCGGCGACAACGGAGCGTTCCCACTGGATGACCGATCAGCGCTGGAGATCATTGTCACGCCGCGGCCGCAGCTATCCCCGGCCCGCGACAGGTATATCTACTTCCCCGGCACCGCCGAGGTGCCCGAGGCGCAGGCAGTGAATATCCGCAACCGCTCCTTCACGATCGGGGCGCAGGTAGACATCCCATCCCCCGGCGCGCAAGGCGTCCTGTTCGCCCACGGCTCACGGTTCGGCGGGCACGCCCTGTACGTCAAGGACAACCGGCTGCATTACGTCAACAACATCGTTGGCCTGCTCGAGCAGAAGATCGACGGGACCGAAGACCTGCCCACGGGCGAGAACCTGATCCTGTCCGCCTCATTCGACAAGGACGGAGAGGATCCCCCCAACGTTGCCACCGGGATGCTGTCGTTGTATCACGGGGACCAGAAGGTCGGCGAAGGCCGCATCAAGACCCAGCCCGGAATGTTCAGCCTGGCAGGCGAGGGCCTGTGCATCGGCCGCGACAGCGGCGAGCCGGTAACGGCTGACTACCCGGGCGATCACCCGCACCGATTCACCGGCGGCACGATCAAACGGGTCGCAGTCGACGTCAGCGGCGATCCCTACGTTGACTTGGAGCGCGAGGCCCAGGCGATGATGGCCCGGGAGTAGGAACCTATGATCATCAACCTGCTCCCTTCGTGACGCCCGCGCGGCGAGAACGGCCATCCTGCACGTCATCAGGATGGTGACCACCCGGTTCCGCAGGTCGGCCAGCAAATCACTGCAGTTCCGCGCCCATGCTCGATGAGGACCTGAGATGCGGGGCGGGCGGCTGAGGCGCCTCCATGCGCCTGCGCGGGGCGCGGTCTTGCGGCGATCCGATGGCACACTGGCTGATATGGCCTCACGACATACGGCGCTGGCCGCGGCCATGATCGTGATCCTGGCCCTGTCCGCGTGCACCGGATCCGGCGCGGCATCGCCGACCGCGACGGCCCCGAGGCCGGTGTCGTCCGCGACAGCGCCTGCCTCCTCGCGCGGGGCGGCTGGCGCCGCCGGCTGGCCGACTTACCACGGGACGATGAGCCGGGCGGGCGTGTCGACGACGATGCCGGCGGCGAGCGGGACACCGAAGCGCACCCAGTCGCTGAAGCTGGACGGCGCGGTCTACGCCTCACCGATCGTCGTCCGCGGGCTGACGATCGTCGCGACCGAACAGGACACCGTGTACGCGTTCGATCAGTCGTACCGGCAGGTGTGGAAGCGCAGTCTCGGATCGCCGTCGCCCGCGGAGGAGCGGCAGTGCGGCGACATCGATCCGCTCGGCGTCACCGGTACGCCGGTCTACGACGCCGCGACGAACCACGTCTTTGTCGTGGCCGAACACGGCGGGTCGGTGCGCCACGAACTGTATGCCTTGGATGCCGCATCCGGTCGTGTGGCGTGGAGCAAGAACGTCGACCTGCCCGGTGTGAGCGCCCGGGACATGCAGCAACGCGGCGCGCTCGCGATCGCGAACAACCGGGTCTGGGTGTCCTACGGTGCGCAGGCCGGCGACTGCGGCGACTACAAAGGCCGGGTCGTGGGCGTACCCCTTGGCGGCGCCAACGATGTCATCTTCTACAGCCCGCCGACTAAGCGGGGCGGTGGCATCTGGAACCCGGCCGGTCCGACCGTGAACGCAGCCGGACACCTGCTGGTGGTGTCCGCGAACGGCGCCGCGTTCCCGGGCGACGCCTACGATCACACGAACTCCGTACTCGAACTGGACGCGAAGGCGAAGGTGGTCGACTCGTTCGCACCGACCGACTGGGCGGCGAACAATCAGGGCGATGTCGGCCTCGGTTCGCAGGGGGTGGCCCTGATCGGCACCAAGTGGGCGGTGCTCGGCGGCAAATCCGGCCCGGTGTACGTCCTGAAGCAAGGTGACCTGGGCGGCATCGGCGGCCCGGTCGACATACAGAACATCTGCCGGTCATTCGGCGGGGCGGCAGTCGACGGCAACGTCGTCTACCTGCCCTGCACCGACGGCGTGCGCGCGGTCCGGGTCGACGACACTGGCAAGCTGCACGTGTTGTGGCACACGTCCGACTCGATCACCGGATCATCGGTCATCGGCGGCGGACGCATCTGGGCCCTCGACACGAACGCCGGCGTGCTGCACGCGCTCGATCCGTCCACCGGCAGGAGCCTCAGCCAGGTCGACGTTGGTGTCGCCAACCGGTTCGCGACACCCGCGCTCTACGGCGCGGACGTGATCATACCGACTCTCGCCGGCATCGCCGTCGTCCGCGCCTCATAGCGCGCACGGCCCGGCTGGCATCGCGCCTCGACCACCGCGAGAATCCCGCGGCGGGTGAAATGAACGCGGCGGACCCGCTGGCCTTTAGCTGCGCGAGCGTGGGGCAGGCCTGAGTCAGTGTCGGCGTGCGAGGGGAGCCAGCAAGCCTAGGGCGCGGGCGCGCTCGACGGCCTCGGTTCGGGTATGGGTGCCGAGCTTGATCTCCTCGCGATCTACATCCGGACCGTATACCGCTCACACCGGCCCGCCTTTGGCTCCAGAACTGAATACCAACCGAATACGGGGCACCCCATGACTACAGATACCGGCGCAACCCGCAACCGCACCGGAGTGGCCGCCGTGCCTACGCCAGGGCAGACCATGGGGGACCGCCGCCGCTTCAATGTCAAGGGCTGGCTGCTGTGGACCGCCGGCTTCGTCAGTTTCCCGATAGCGGGGATTGCCGCTCAGGCCGCCGTCGGCCGGATCAATGATGCCGTCGCTGCGCTGGTCGGGGGCCTGGTCGCCGGCGCGGTGATCGGCACCGGCCAGTGGCTGGTCGCCCGCCGTCTGCTCGACCCACGGGCCTGGATCCCGGCCACGGCGGCGGCCATGGGCATCGGCCTGCTCGCCGGTGCCTGGGTGGTCGGCTACGGCACCAGCATCGGCGAGCTGGCCGTGATGGGCGCCATCACCGGGCTCCCGCTCGGCGCCGTCCAGGCGTTCCTGCTCCGCGACCGGGTGGCCCGCTCCTGGGTGTGGGCGGCGGCCATGCCGCTGCTATGGGCGCTGGGCTGGACGGTCACCGCCGCCGCCGGGGTTGGCGTCGACCGTCAGTACGCGGTCTTCGGCGCCTTCGGCGCGATCACCTTCATGGCCCTGTCGGGGGTCTTGCTGGACCGGCTGCACGCCGCCACCGCCGCCGCACCATCCCCGCAACACGGCCCGCCAGCCGCGACCGCCTAACAGCCACCCCCGGCACGTGCTGTAGGACAACCTGCACGGTCGTCCTACAGCCGCAGGTCACCGAGCATGGCTAGCCGAGTTAACGACCAGGTGATGACCGGCCCCGCCAGGTCCGCGAGCCGGGAGGGATGAGGAGATGGGCAGAGGCAATGTCACCGACCAGGAGCTCACCGACCTCGTCGAGGCTACGGCGGAAGCGGCCTCCGCGTTGATCCGCGGAGACATCCGCAGGTACCTCACGCTCATCCGCCACGCTGATGACTACACGCTGATGGCGCCCTCGGGTGGGGAGCCTCGACGTGGATTTGACGCCTCGGACCAAGCCGTTGAAGCGCTTGCCGAGTATTTCCGCGGCGGTGGCGAGGCGGATCTGCAGGTCTTCGAGTCCTACACGTCCGGCGACCTGGTGGTTCTGGTGGCCGTCGAACGCCAGCACGGCGAGGTCGGCGGGCTGCCCGACCAGGACTGGTCGCTGCGAGTGACCCTGGTCTTCCGCCGCGAGGGCCCGGGCTGGAGGCTGGCACATCGCCACGCCGACCCGCTGATCCACGAGATCACCATCGAGCAGGCAGCGTGGATCGCCCGCGGCTGACGCCGGTCATCGTGGTGCCGCATCCGCGGCTGTCAGCTCACGGCTGTCATGTGCTAGTCGCGCGGGGTCGCGTTCGCCGCGGCGTACTCGGCCTCCGTCACCGCCTCGTGGAACTCGGTCGCGCCAATAGTGGTCGTGGTGTGTGACATCAGCGTGCTCGAGGTGGCGCCGTGCCAGTGCCGCTCGTTGGGCGCGATCCATACCGTGTCGCCAGCGCGCACCCGCTGCGGGGCCTCGCCTTCCTTGGCGACGAATCCAGAGCCCGACGTGATCTGGAGCAACTGCCCGTACTCATGCTGATGCCAGACCGTCCGCCCGTTCGGTGAGAACACGACGGTGCCGACATCCACACCATCGGTCTTCGGGAAAATCAGATCGACCCACACCTCGCCGGTGGCCGCCTTGTTCAGTTCCGACGGCAGGGTCTGAGCGTCGCCTCGCACGATCAGCATCAATCAGTCGCCTCTCTGCACGTTGCTCACCAGCCTAAACGCTCCACCCGGTCGCCTAACATGGCGGGCCGTCATCCGGATTACCGGGATAGCGGGTCCAGGACGGGCGCGGAGTCTTCCCCGCTGCGGGCCCGGTCACGAAGCTCGGCGAGCAGGTCGACCACTTCGTCTGGCTGCCAGGTCAGGGTGGCGTCGCCGACGATGAATTCCGCCACCGCCCAGCCAGGTACCTCGGTGTCGCGGAAGTCGCGCGGGAAGGACCATACTCCGGTGGCTTCCGCGTGCGTGACCACGGCGAGGTTAAGTGCTGCCGCGGGTGCGTTGAGGAACACGCGGAAGGTGTTCGTGTGAGGCGGTGAGGGGTAGGTCAGGCCCACTCCGGACGCCTGGATCGCGGCGGCAATCTCCCGGGCACACGCCACGTATGTCTCCATCTGGGGCAGGTACCGGTGCAGGCCAAGTCGCCCAGCGGCGGCGAGGGGGAAGAGGCTCGGCAGGTTTCCGCCGTGCCGGACCCGCCAGCGCCGCGCGTCCGCGATGAAGTCCTCCGGCCCGGCGAGCAGGGCGCCTCCCAGGCCGCCGAGGCCCTTGTACAGCGAGACGTATACCGACTCGGCGAGGTCCGCGATCTGGGCAAAGCTGTGGCCGAGAAATGGTGCCGATTCCCATATCCGCGCCCCGTCGATGTGGAACGGGACGCCGCGATGCGCGGCCGCCTCCGAGAGCTCGACCAGTTGGTCCCAGGAGGGCAGCACGTGCCCGCAGTCGCGCAGCGGCAGTTCCACGGTGAGCACGCCGAGAGGCTCGGGGATTTTGGCCAGGTCGCTGGCCAGGGTCGGCCGTGGCGGCTCAGTCACCACCACCGGGCGCAGGCCGTGCAGTTCGCGCAGGGCATCCAGCTCGTATACAAGGAAGTGGCTCTTGTCGTGCAGCCCGACGGTGTTGTGCCCGGCACGCTCGGTCCAGGCCCGTAGCGCAGCCTGCTGGGCCATGATCCCGCTCGGCATCAGAACGGCGGACGGCTTGCCGAGCAGATCGGCGACCTCTTCCTCAAGGTCTGTCACCTCGGCGCCGACGCCGCGGCGGTCAGGCAGCGGATCAACGCCCCCCGCCGCCTGCTCGATCCAGTCGGCAAGCTCGCGCAGCCAGGCAGCCTGCGTCTGGCGGCCATGCGCGATCAGCATCCGCGTGGAGTTGCGGTAGGCCGCGTTGCGGCGATGAGCGAAGTCGTCTGCCATGTAGTCCTCCCACGCGGCGCCTGACGCCAGGATACCGATGAGACAACCCTTGACTAGTGACCAGGTCATCAGACAACATGCGCGTATCGCCGTCATAGGCTAGCCGCCGAAGGGCAGTGAGGAGAGCGCCGTCATGACCAAGACGCCGTCAACCGGGCCTGTCGGCATCCCTCCGAGGCCCCTCAGGCTGAAGCGGAACGTTCTGGGCTTGGTGGCGGTGGCAACGATGGGCGCCGTGATCATGTCGCCGTCGCTCGGGTTGTATTTCAACTGGGCGCCGATGAGCATTACGACTGGCCAGATTGCCCCGCTCATCTTCTTGCTCGCACTGCTCATATCGCTCCCCACGGCGATCAGCTATGCGATGGTCAGCAAGGAACTCCCGGCAGCCGGGCAGGCCCGCCGCGATTCACCCGAGAACGCAGATCCCGGCCAACGGCGTTAGTCTCGTCCTCATCGTCGGCACGCTCGGCGCGCTGCTGATGAGCCTGCTGCAGCACAGTTACTACAACGCCTACGTCTGGTTCGGCGAGTCCTCGGTGTTCTTCGCTCTGGTTACCTACGTCCTGGTCAACATCGCGAGCATTGCCTTCTACCGGCGCTTCCTCCGCGAGCGGTTCAACCCGGTCCTGAACCTCATCGTGCCGGTGATCGGTATCGGACTCGATCTCTACGTCCTGTGGCAGTCGTTCTTCGTCGCGCTCTGGGACGGGCCGTTCGGCACCGGGCGCAGCGTCGTTGTGTTCGCTGTGGCCTGGTGCCTCGTGGCGCTGGCGTATGTCGTATGGCTGCGGGCTCGCAGGCCCGAGGTGTTCGTCGGCAAGAGCTTCGTCCTGCCCGAGACCGGCGCACCCGCCGAGGATGTCAAGGCCGAGGCCTGATGGCTGAGCTCGCGCTGCTCGGCCTCGATGTCGGCACCAGCTCCTGCAAGGCGCTGGTGCTCGCCGAGGGCGGCCGCGAGATGGCGCGCGGCCGCGTGGAGTACCAGCTGGCCTACCTCGGCAGCGGCTGGGTCGAACTCGACCTGACCGTTGTCTGGGCGGCGGTGACCTCTCTGATCCGGCAGGTCACCGCGCAGACACGGGCGAGCGGCGGCGAGATAGCAGCGGTCAGCCTGTCGGTTTCGGGGGACGAGGCCATCCCGGTCGGTGCCGACGGAAGGCCCCTTCGGCCGTGCATCATGGCAATGGACAACCGCAGCGCCGATCTAGCCGAGATGTTCGGCCAGAAGGTCGGGCGGCGACGCATCTACGAGATCACCGGCCTGCCAGTGCACGGCATGCACCCGCTGCTCCGCTTGATGTGGATCCGCGAGCATGAGCCTGAGGTCTTCGCGAACACGGCGAAGATGCTGTGCTGGTCGGAGCTCATCACCTCGCTGCTCGGGGGGGCGGCCGTCAGCGACCATTCCGTCGCTTCTCGCACCATGGCGTTCGATATCGTCCGCCAGGAGTGGTCGGAGGAGGTACTAGCCGCCGCGGGCATCACCTCCTCCTTTATGCCCGGGCTGGCGCCGTCAGGGACGGCGGTCGGCGAAGTCCCCGCACAGGTCGCCGCTGATCTGGGCCTTCAGGCCGACACCAAGATCATCGCGGGCGGTTTCGACCAGCCCATGGCCGCCCTGGGCTCCGGGCTCATCGACGCAGGTGACGCAGGTGTCGGAACGGGAACGTGGGAAGCGCTGGTCGCCATCACCGACGCTCCGGTGCTGACCGGCCGGATGCTAGAGGCTGGCTACCCGTTTGGCTGCTACGTCCTTCCCGGCCGGTTCTTCTGCCTGGCCAGCAACGCCGGCGGCGGATCGCTGCTGCGCTGGTACAAGGACAACTTCGGCGCCGACGAGGTGCGCCGCGCACGACGGAGCCATGCCGACCCGTTCGACGTGATCTTGCGGGATCTGCCGGACGAGCCGACCGGAATGATCGTGCTGCCACATTTCCAGGGTTCCTACAACCCCTGGATGGACCCCGCCGCGACCGGCGCGATCGTCGGCCTGAGCCTGGCCACAAGCCGCGGGGAATTCGTCAAAGCCATCCTCGAAGGAACAGCCTTCGAGCTGCGGGCAAACATCGAGCGGATCGAGGGAGCCGGCATCCCGATCACCGGCTTGCGCGCCACCGGCGGCGGCGCCCGATCTCCGCAGTGGCTTCAGCTCAAAGCCGACGTTACCGGCAAACCGATTTCGACCGTCAACGTCGACGAGACAGGCTGCTTCGCCGCAGCATGCCTGGCCGGAGTCGGCGCGGGCCTGTTCGACTCCGCCGCCGACCCGATCCGCGCCTGGGTGCGCGCGACCAAGGTATTCGAGCCACATCCTGCACGTAAGCAGGCCTATGACGAAATCTTCGCTGATTACCAGGAGCTGGTCCGGGCGGTGGGGCCGGTGAGCCACGCGATCACCGCACGCCGCAGCGGCAAACGATGAAACTACGTGACAGAGGATGAAGCTGTAAATGACTCGCAAAATTCTGGTGACCGCCGACTTCTCTCACGCCGGCCTGGAGCAGTTGCGAGAACTAGGCAAGGTCACCGTGGACGGCTGGGGTGTCACCGGCGTCATCGCCAGTGAAGCCGACACAGCGCGGATGTTCGCCGACGCCGACATTGTCGCCATCGGCTACGAGCCGGTCACAGAGGCGGTCTTGGCCGCGACGGACCTGAAGTACCTGGCCTCGATCCGGGGTGGTCCTGGCGCCAACATCGACTTGGCCGCGGCAGCGAAACGCGGGATCCCCGTCACCGGCACGGTGGGCCGCGAGGCCAAACCGGTTGCCGATCACGCCTTTGGCCTGATGCTGAGCGTGCTGCGGCACATCAGCTTCACCGACCGGCTGCTGCGGACGGGACGGCTAGCGAGCGATCCTGACGATGACAGCGGTGAGACCGGGTGGGGCATGGGCCCGCAGGATCCATGGAACAAGTTCAAGGGTGTCGAGCTCAGCGGCAAGACGATAGGCCTGGTGGGTCTCGGCACGGTTGGCCGCGAGATGGTCAAGCGCGCCCGGGGCTTCGAGATGCGCGTCCTAGCCCACGACCCGTACATACGTGACGCGGGCGACGTGCAGATGTGCAGCCTGGACACGCTGCTCGCCGAGGCCGACATAGTGTCCATCCACGCGCGCGTCACCGAGAAGTCCGCTGGGATGATCGGCGAGCGAGAGTTCAGCCTGATGAGGCCGGACGCCGTGCTGATCAACACGGCGCGCGCGGCCCTGGTCTCCCGTCCCGCGCTTATCGAGGCACTCACGAGCAAGCGCATCCGCGGCGCTGGGCTCGACGTCCATCATGAAGAGCCGCTAGGCGCAGACGATCCGTTCCTCGCCATGGACAACGTCGTGCTGACTCCGCATATCGCTGGTGCGACCGCCGAGGTGACGGCTCGGCATTCACACGCTGGTTGTTGATAACGTTCGCCGCTTCTGCGCCGGCGAGCCGCTGGTCAACGACCTCACGACGGGCCTGGCGTGATACCCGCCGACGCCGTCTGCGCAGGTGCGGCCGCCGGTGAGATGGACAGTTAAGATCGGCAGCAGGACAGCGAGTTCCGTTTTCAAGATTCGGTGGACGTGGCCACGATGGTGCGCAAGATCGCGGTAACCCGGGGACGGAACCTCCCCGAGCTCGTTGCGAATAGCGTGCGCGACGCTATCGCTGACGGCACCCTGCCGTCCACCGGCAAACTACCCTCCGAGCCGCAGCTAGCCGCCATGCTCGGAGTCAGCCGCGCCACCGTGCGCGAAGCCATCACGCTGCTGGAAAGCGAAGGCCTCGTCGACCGGCGCCACGGCTCAGGCACGTACTTGCTCCCGTCGGCCGGCCTGAAAAACAACATGAACGTCAATTTCGGTATCACCGACGTCATTGAGTCCGCGGGCCGGCAGCCAGGATCCGTCAGTGTCTCTGTCAAGCTCGGCCGTGGATCGTCACGGGCACTCCGGGCGCTTGGCCTCCCGCAAACCTCGGACGTCATCACCCTGGCCCGCACCCGCACCGCCGACGGCACGCCGGTCGCCGACGTGACCGACGTGCTGCCCGTCGCCCGGCTAGCCGAAACGGGCATCGCCGCCGACGAGATGGCCGCCATAGTCACCAAAACCGAATCCATGCAACGGGCACTGGACAAGATCGGGCTCGTCATCCACCACGGCATCGCCGAAATTAGCCCCGCCATGGCCACCGACACCCAGGCCCGCCGACTCCAGATCAAGCGGAACTCGCTGCTCCTGCGGATCTCCCAGGTCGACTACCTCAGCGAAGGCGAGGCGGTCGTGTTCTCTGACGAATACCACCTCGCCGATGCATTCAGCGTCACCGTCTATCGCAAAGGCGGAGGACGCAGTAATTAACGGTGTACTCGCTGACCTGCTGATCTAGCCGAAGGTGAAGGACGTAGGCCTGTGCCCCCGCGTCCGGGAATGTGATCTCGAAGGTGTGGTCGGTGATGGGGCCGGGCTGGCGGATGAGCTGGTACAGCCGCTGGCCGGTGAGCGTGCCGCGGCCTTCGCCGTCAACGTCGCTCCCGTGAGCCGCATTTGGTGGCTGTCCGTCGAGGAGGACGCGGAATCGCACCGAGGTTGCTGGCGCGGCAGGCCCCATGACGAGATTGAGGTCGCGGGCGTGGAACCGGCAGGCGATCTCCCCGTCCGCCGTGTTCAGCGTGGTGCCCTGGTCTCCCATCGTCCAGTCCCCCGACAAGGCCCACTGGTTGAGTGGCAGCTGGGCGGGGGCGGTGTAGACGTGGGGCCTGCCCGGCACGGCCCCGCCAGGCGATGCGAAGTTCTCGGTGCGCTCATAGCCGGTGTAATTCTCTGATGATCTCAGGTTGGCCCAGTCGGCCGGGGCTTCCACACCGCGCGCGTCGACCGAGACCAGTTCATTACCTGCACCGGCGGATCCGGCTTCGGCCAGCAGCTGCTGGATAACCATCTCTGACTGGCCATATTCACCTTCGCCAAAGTGGTGATGCCGGATTCGCCCCTGCGCGTCGGCGAAGTAGAGGGCGGGCCAGTAGTGGTTGCCGAAGGCACGCCATACCGCATAGTCGTTATCGGTCGCGACCGGGTAGTCGATCCGCATGTCCTGCACGGCGCGCCGGACGTTGTCGGCGTCTCTCTCGAACGCGAACTCGGGGGTGTGGACGCCGATCACTACCAGCCCCTGGCCGGAGTATTTCCCGGCCCAGGCGCGGACATAGGGAAGCTGGCGCAGCCAGTTGATACAGGTATAGGTCCAGAAGTCAACGAGGACGACCTTCCCGCGCAGCCCGGCCGCCGTCAGCGGCGGCGAGTTGAGCCACCCGGTCGCGCCATCCAGAGATGGCAGCTCACCCTCGACGGGCAGCCGAACCGACGTTGCATGCAGCCCGGCCGGCAGGCGCCAGTGTGCTTCCATGACCATGCCCTCCCTGTGGTTAGGGTCCCGGCCAGTGCCGCCACGTGCGGCGGCGGCGGCGCGCGCCGCCGTCTCTGCCTGATTAGCGTAGTGACCGGAACGCGGCCCGAGCTCGCCCGCTCCGGCCACGCCGCGGCTCACCGGGCGCCCCGAACCCGCGGTTGGACACTCTGGCAGGGCGGATTCAGGGAGTCGTCGCAACGCGATCGGTCGTCGCGAGGAGCTTAGCGAGTTCTTCGGCGGGGGTGCGGTAGCCGAGGCGCTTGCGTGGCCGGTCGTTGAGTTCGGCGGCGATGGCCTGGAGCTGTGGCTGGTGTGTCCAGGCGTTCAGGTCGCTGCCCTTGGGGAGGTATTCGCGGAGCAGGCCGTTAATGTTCTCGTTGCTGCCGCGCTGCCAGGGCGAGTAGGGGTCGGCGAAGTAGACCTGGATGCCGGTGGCGGCGGTGATCCGCTGGTGCTGGGCGAGTTCGCTGCCGCGGTCCCAGGTCAGGGTCTGGGCGAACCAGGGCGGCAGGGCGCTGAGGTGCTCGATGATGGCGTCGGCGACGGTGCCGGCGTCGCGGCCGGAGTGCAGCGGGATCAAGGTGAGGTACCCGGTGGTGCGCTCGACGATGGTGGCGACGGCGGAGTTCGAGGCCGCCGATCCCATGATCAGGTCGCCTTCGTGGTGGCCGGGTACCAGCCGGCCCTCGACCTCGGCGGGCCGGTCGCCCGATCGGCACCGCGCCGACGATCCGGTCCCAGCCGCGGCGGCTGCCGCGGCGGCGCCGCATCGCCCGCCCGGACCGCAGGCTGGCCTGCAGCTCGCGGCGCAGCCCCCCGCGCGGGTAGAGGTAGATGCTCTGGTAGATGCTCTCGTGGCTGATCGACATGTCCGCCTGCCCGGGATAGAGCGCTTTCAGCCGCCCGGCGGCCTGCTCCGGCGAGTACCGCCGGGCCAGCATCGCCTGGACTTCCCGCCGCAGCGCCGGATGCTGCGACAGCCGCGACGGCTTAGGCCGCCGCTGCCGCGCCCAGGCCCGCCGGTGCGCCAGCTCAGGCTGGTACCAGCCGCCGGGCGCGGCGTTGCGGGCCAGCTCCCGGCAGATCGTCGACGGGTTGCGGCCCAGCCGCCCGGCCACCGCGCGGACCGACAGCCCGCTCTCGCGCAGCCGGGCCAGCTCGTAACGCTCCTCCCGGGACAGGTAACGCTCACTGTAAATCGCATCCGCTGGCCGGTACACCCCGCCCATCTTGCGCCGCAGGTCATACACGAACGTCTTCGACACGCCCGTCGCCCGCGCCACCTGACGCGGGTTCAGCCCCGCCGCCAGATGACCCAGAACCAGCCGCACCAGCTCCGGCCGCAACCCCGGATTGCCCACCACGCCCTCCCGAAAAGCCAGGCGTTGCGACAATCCCCTGAGCCCCAGGCCAGCGCGCGCCAAGGTGTCCAGCCACGACCGCATCTCACCCTCGAACGACAGGACACGAGCAGCTAAAGCATAAGTACTTGATATAAATGTGTTATGGATATCGCGGATGAGGCGGCCTGCGGGCCTCTGGCGGCGGACGTAGCGGCCGGGCTCGAGCGGCTGTTCGGGCTGTTCCGCTCGCTGAGCCCGCCGAGCGGGCTGTCGCTCACGGCGGCGGCGACGCTGGCCACCCTGGAGCGTTCCGGCCCGCGCCGGCTGACGTCGCTCGCGGCGCGCGAGGGGGTGACCCAGCCGGCGATGACGCAGCTGGTCGCCCGGCTGCAGGACGCGGGCCTGGTCACCCGCAACCACGACCCGGCCGACGGGCGGGTGGTCCAGGTGTGCATCACCGGCGAGGGCAAGGTGACGCTGGCCCGCCGCCGGCAAGTCGCGGGCCGAGCGGCTGGCCGGGGTGCTGGCCCGGCTGAGTCCGGATCAGCGGACCACCCTGGCCGCGGCCCTGCCCGCCATGGACGCACTCGCCAGCGCCCGGCGCGATGACTTCGCGGATGTGGCGCACCAGTACTCCTGACCGCACCAACCGGGGCGGCGGCGGCCCGGGCACTCACCACCTCAGAGACCTCCCGGAACGGAGCGCATTGATGAACAGGGGACCCGCAGGCTCGGCCGCGAGCCCTTTCCGGCAGCCGAAGGCCGTGTTCGCGGTCGCGTTCGCCTGTGTCGTGTCCTTCATGGGGATCGGCCTGGTCGACCCGATCCTGCCGTCGATCTCGCACGAGCTTCACGCCTCGCCGAGCGAGGTAACGCTGCTGTTCACCAGCTACCTGGTGGTCACCGCGGTCGCGATGCTGATCACCAACTGGGTGTCCAGCCGCCTGGGGGCCAAGCCGACGCTGATCGTGGGCCTGATCCTGATCGTCGTGTTCAGCGCGCTGGCCGGGGCCTCGCCCACGATTAACGGGATCATCGGGTTCCGGGCCGGCTGGGGCGTGGGCAACGCCCTGTTCATCGCCACCTCGCTGGCGGTGATCGTCGCCTCGGCGAGCGGCGGGTTCGCCGGGGCCATTGTCCTGTATGAGACGGCCCTGGGCGTGGGCATCGCCATGGGCCCGCTGCTGGGCGGTGTGCTGGGCGAGATCAGCTGGCGCGGTCCGTTCTTCGGCGTCGCCGCCCTGATGTCCATCGCGCTGATCGCCACGGTGGTGCTGGTGGAACGCACGCCACGGCCTGCGCGCAAGACCGGCCTGTCCGAGCCGCTGCGCGCGCTGCGCCACCGCGGCCTGCTGACCATGTCGCTGACCGCACTCTGTTACAACTGGGGCTTCTTCACCGTGCTGGGCTACGCGCCGTTCCCCATGGAGCTGAGCCCGATCAAGCTCGGGCTGGTCTTCACCTGCTGGGGGATCCTGGTCGCGATCTTTGCGGTGTTCGGCGCGCCCTGGCTGCAGGAACGCTACGGCATCGCCCGGACCATGTACGGCAACCTCGCGGCGTTCGCCGTGGTCGTCCTGGTCATCGCGGCCTGGACGACCGACCGCGCGGTGCTCATACCGGCGGTGATCATCTCCGGGATCTTCATCGGGATCAACAACACGGTCACCACCCAGGCCGTGATGACCGTCGCCCCGGTCGAGCGTCCGGTCGCCTCGGCCGCCTACAGCTTCGTCCGCTTCATCGGCGGCGGGCTCGCGCCGTACGTGGCGGGACGGCTGGTCATCGCCGCGGGCATCCACGTGCCGTTCTTTATCGCCGCCGGTGCCATCGTGCTGGGCATAGCGATCCTCGCCACCGCCCACAGCCTGCTCGCCGAGGCCGAGCAGGTCCAGGCCGAGCAGGTCAGCGGCGCCGCGCAGCCGGCCGTGGTGCCGGTGGCAGGCAACGGGACGGCGCCCGCCGGGGACATGCCCCCCGGCAGCGTGATCATCGCCGCGGTCGACGATTCCCCGGTGGCCAGGCTGGTCACGAAGACCGCGGCCGAGCTGGCGGCGGCCACCGACCGCATCGTCCATGTCGTGCACGCCCAGGAAGCGGCGGTCGCCGGTGACGCCGGGGTCGACGGCGACAGCCTGACCGCGGCCCGGGCGCTGGTCCGGAGCCACCTGGACCAGCTCGCTGCGCACCGCGTCCCGGCCGAGGGGCAGATCCTTCTGCACGTGTCCGACCACGGCGCGGCCGGGCGGATGGTCGCCGAGTACGCCGACACCGCCGGGGCGTCGACCATCGTGATCGGCGCGCCCACCCATGGTGGGCTGGCCGCCCTCATGGACGCCAGCGCCAGCCGGGAGCTCTGGCGGCACACCAGCAGCAACATCCTGATCATCAACCCGGCCGCGCCGCTGCCGTCCCAGGCCGGGGCCGCGGATCCTGTTGCAGTTCGCGGCGCCCCAGGCTGATCACGTGTAAGGCGGGCTCACCAGATCGTGAAGCGGATCAGGCTGAGCAGGCCGGCGGCCAGGCAGTAGACCGCGAACGGCGTGAGCGTGCGGGTCCGGAACCAGCGGGCCAGCCGCAGCCACTCCCGCCAGTAGTAGCCGATCAGGACCAGGGCGGTGGCCAGGTGCAGGCCGACGATGAAGGCCAGGTAGGGGCTTTCCCCGCTGTCTTCCTGGCGGACCAGGGCGGCCCAGCTGCCGCCCAGCCACGACGGGATCAGGACCGTGTGCCCGAGGCTGGACACCGGGAACAGCTCGGTCAGGCCCTGGATCAGGCCGATGACGACCGCCTGCAGGTAGGTCAGGTGATGCGCGGCGTTCATGAGCTCCCCTCGTGCTCGGCCGGGCCGCGGTCCCCGCGGCCGTTCCCGGAATGACGGCCCGAGTGGCGCCATGCCTCCAGGAGCAGCGGGATCAGCGAGACGGCCACGATCACCGCGATGATCGGCAGCAGGTAGTGATCGATGCCCGAGACCCGGGAGCCCAGCGCGTACCCGGCCAGCGTGATGCCGACGGTCCAGAGCACTCCGCCGACGACCTGCCAGATCGTGAACAGGGCCAGCGGGATGCCAATCGCACCGGCCAGCGGGTTCATCACGGTCCGGACCACCGGGATGAAGCGGGCCAGGACCACGGCCCGCCGCGGCCCGTATCGCTGGATGGCCGTCCGCGCCCGGTCGACGCCGGCTCTCAGCCGGGGCCGGTCAGAGCGGATCAGCAGGGCCTGGCCCGCGCCGCGCCCGATGAAGTACCCGACCTCCGCCCCAGCCAGAGCACCTGCGGTGGCCGCGATCAGTACCGCCGGGAGGCTCAGGTGCAGCGCCGAATGATTGGTGCTGGCGCAGAGCAGCCCCGCGGTGAACAGCAGCGAGTCGCCGGGCAGGAAGAACCCGATCAGCAGGCCCGTCTCGGCGAACAGGACCAGGAAGATGCCCAGGGCACCCGCGCTAGCCAGCAGGCTGTGCGGGTCGAGCAGGTTGAGCGCGACCGGAGCGGAGTGCGACATGCAGCCCTTCCGTGGTCAGGGGCGGGACGGCCGTGAGAGTATTGACTACAGGAAACGTCGTACTACAAACATCATAGTAGAGGAGCGGCCGATGCCGCCGGATGGACGGGCACGGCCGCGCGGGGCACTGGAGCAGGAGGTCCTCGCCTGCCTGGCGGCCGCTGACGGCCCGCTGACACCCGGCGACGTGCTGGCCGAGCTGGGCGGCGGGCTGGCCTACACGACGGTGATGACCACCCTGTCCCGGCTGCACGCCAAGGGCGCCATCTCCCGCCAGCCTGCGGGCCGGGGGTATGTGTACGCGCTGCGCGGCGGCCAGGCCGACGCGCAGGACTCCATGACCGCACGGCGCATGCTGAAGCTGCTGGAGAGCGGCCGCGACCGGGCCGGGGTGCTGTCGCGGTTCGTCGCCGACCTGAGCCCGGAGGACGAGCAGGTGCTGGGTGACCTGCTCGCCGAGGGCCGCCCGCTGCCCGAGGATCCGGCATGAGCCTGCTCGGCCTGGTTCCGTTCGCGGTCAGCGCGGCCCTCGCGGCCGGCAGCGGCTGGCTGGCCCGCTGCCTCGCACCGCGTGTGGCCGTCCCGCTGCTCACCCTGCTGGCCCTGGCCACGTCCCTGGCCACCGGCCTCGTGCTCTGCCTGATCGCCTTCGGCGCGGCCGCTCAGCTGCCGGCGCTGGCCGCGCTCGGCCGCTGGTCCGCCGAGGCGCTGCGGACGGGCCAGCCGGAGCCGACCTGGGGTTTCCTGGCCGGCGTCGTCGCGAGCGCGCTGCTCGCCGCCGCGCTCGGGTTCGCCATCCGGGCCGGCCGCGAGCTCGGTCAGGCCGCCCGGGCCTGCCGCGCCAGCCGCCGGCTGGGCGGCGCGGGCCGGCTCGTCATCGCGCGCGACGACCGCCCGCTGGCCTATGCCGTGCCCGCCGGGCCGCGGGCCATCGTGATCTCCACGGGCATGCTGCGGCTGCTGAGCGCCGACGAGCGGCGTGCGCTCATCGCCCACGAGGACGCCCACCTGCGGCAGAACCACGCCGTCTACGTGGTGCTGGCCGGGCTCGCGGCCGCGGCCAACCCGCTGCTGCGGCCCCTCGCCCGCCAGGTCAGGCTCGCGGTGGAACTGCAGGCGGACGCGGCCGCGGCGGACGAGGTCGGGGACCGGCGGGTCGTCGCGCGGACCCTGGCCCGGGCCAGCCTGGCGGCGGCCGCGACCGGCACCCCCGCACCCGGTGTGCTCGCCCTGGCCGAGACGGACGCCTGCGCCCGCGTGCGCGCCCTGACCGGCCCGCCGCCCCGGCGGCGGCCCTGGGCGGCGGCGCTCGCCCTGGCCCTGGCGCTGGCCTCGGGCACAGCCGCGCTCACCCTGACCATGGCCGTGCACCAGCGCATCGAGGCCGCCCAGCTCGTCTACGACCGGGCTCCCGCCGCCCAGACCGGCCCGCACGCCTAGCAGCCGGCCGGCGGGGACGGATTAGTGCCGTACCGTCATTGCCACACTGGGCAGCATGGGTTAGGTTAGCCTTTCCTAATACTCGGCAGCAGCACCGCCCTGGTGGCCTGAGGAGGCCCGCAGTGAGTTCCGCGCAGATCGCCGCGCTCGGTGCGATAGCCGGGTTCACCATCTTCCTCGGCCTGCCCATCGGCAGGCTGCGCGAGCCCATGCCCAAGCTCCGAGCGCTGCTGAGCGCCACCGCCACGGGCATCCTGATCTTCCTGCTCTGGGACGTGCTTGACCACGCGTGGGAGCCCGTCGACGCCGCGCTGAGCGACCACCGGTACGCATCGGCGTTCGGCAACGGGATCGTGCTCGCGCTCTGCTTCAGCGCCTGGCCTGGCCGGCCTGGTCTATTTCGACCGGTGGGTCGCCCGGCGCAGCGCGCGATCGCTCGGCCCGGGTACGGCGTCGGTGGCGGAACTGGAACCCAAGCTGACCGGCCTGGCCCGGCTCAGCGATCTGCCGATGATGATCGCCGTCGGGATCGGCCTGCACAACTTCGCCGAGGGCCTCGCCATCGGCAACTCGGCGGCCCAGGGTGAGCTGCAGCTCGCGGTCCTGCTGGTCATCGGGTTCGGGCTGCACAACGCGACCGAGGGTTTCGGCATCGTCGCGCCCATGGCCGCGGCCGGCCGGCGCCCGTCGTGGGGTTACCTGGCCGTGCTCGGGCTCGTCGGCGGCGGCCCCACGTTCGTGGGCACCCTGGTCGGCCAGAGCGTGGTGAACGAGACCATCTCCATCGGCTTCCTGGCCCTGGCCGCCGGCTCGATTCTCTACGTCGTGATCGAGCTGCTGGCGGTGGCCCGCAAGCAGGCCCTCAAGGAGATCACCACCTGGGGCATCCTGCTCGGTGTCCTGCTGGGCTTCGCCACGGATGCCATTGTCACGGCGGCCGGAGCCTGACCCGGCGACCGGCGTCGATCACGGCCGGCCCGGTGACTCCTACCGGGAACGGGACCGCGACAGTAGCGTCAGGGACGCCGCAGCGGGAGCCACCAGCTTCGCCTCGCCGGCGGCCAGCTCGAGGAAC
The DNA here is from genome assembly GCA_963739645.1 of uncultured Actinomycetota bacterium. Lineage (GTDB taxonomy): Bacteria > Actinomycetota > Actinomycetes > Streptosporangiales > Streptosporangiaceae > JASHPR01. The sequence goes on along the minus strand of CAVUBM010000075.1, from coordinate 102,234 downwards.
GCCACCGCCCGCTCGAAGGTCTCCCCGACGGTGTGACTCGCCAGCTGGGCCTGGTACGCCAGGTACCGCGTCATCTCCCAGGCCTGCCCGCGCGGCGGCAGCGACTCAAGCAACGGCTCAGGGACCGGCTTCCAGCTCCAGTCCGTGATCGGGCCGTCGCCGGGCCCGGAGGCGGGGCCAGCGGCCGGATCAGGTCATCGGGGTCGAGATAGTGACCCATCCGGTTCCGCACGAAACGCAGGCCGCCGAGGGTCTCCTCGATCAGCCGGCGCTGGGCCGGGGGCTGGGCGCCCAGCGCGCCGTCATAGGTGTCCGGGTGGTAGCGCACCAGCGTGCCGTCCACGATCGTGACCCACCACACGGCCTCGCTGATCACCGCGAACGCCCGGGGCCGGTCCCGGGCCGTCAGCCGCAGCAGCCGGCCGGTCGTCTCCCGCATCGCGGTGATAGACCAGTCGAGAGCGCTCCCTTCGGCCGCGCGCTCGCTCGTGTGCTCGCGATTCCAGGCCACCCGGCATCGGGCCGAGCAAAACCGGGCATGCTCGCGGCGCGGCGCGAACTCCGTGCCGCACTGCTCGCAGTCCCGGGTGTCAGCCATCTGCTTATGTTACGCGTAACAGGCGTCCTGGCCACGAGGCGGGCCAGGCCCGCAGGCCATCGCCGGGACAGCCCTGGTCCTGGGCGGCGTGGCCCTCACGCGTCAGGGCTCGTGACCTGGGGGTCGGCGCCCGGGCGGCCGGCGGCCTCGTGGCGCTGTCCGGGTTGATCACGTCCGTGATACCGGCGGCGAGCCGCGCCGCGGGCCGGGAGCCTGGGCTGGCGGGAAGCGGGGGGAAGCCGCGCGCCGGGGCCGGGAGCCTGGGCTGGCCGGGAAGCCGCGCCGGCGGCAGCGCCGATGAGTTCCCGCGGGCCCGTTCGTCACCACCATCGATGCGCCCCGACCGGGACGCGCGGACCGGGAACCAGCTACGGTGCGGCCAGCCGGGCCGGTTAATTTGGTTCGCAAGTTCGACCGGGCTGCCGGTAGGTTCGGGGTTCCGGACATTGATCAGGAAAGAGTGGTGTCACAGATGAGCTCGGGGCCGGCGATTCTGGTGGAGGGCCTGACCAAGTCATTCGGGGACGTGCGCGCGCTGCGGGGCATCGACCTTTCGGTGCCGCGCGGGACCGTGCTCGGGGTGCTCGGGCCGAACGGCGCGGGCAAGACGACCGCGGTCCGCATCCTGACCACGCTGCTGCTCCCGGACCAGGGCCGGGCCCTGGTCGAGGGCCGCGACGTGGTGCGGGAGGCGGCCGCGGTCCGGCGCTCGATCGGCCTGTCCGGGCAGTCGGCCGCCATCCAGGAGGAGCTGACCGGCCGGGAGAACCTGGAGATCGTGGGGCGGCTCTACCACCTGAGCAAGGCCGAGTCCCGCAGCCGCGCCACCGAGCTGCTGGAGCAGTTCGGGCTGACCGACGCCGCGGACCGGTCGGCCAAGAACTTCTCCGGCGGCATGCAGCGCCGCCTGGACCTGGCCGCCAGTCTGGTCGGCCGGCCGCAGGTCCTGTTCCTCGACGAGCCGACCACGGGCCTGGACCCGCGATCACGGCTGGGCATGTGGGACATCATCCGGTCCCTGGTGGCGGCCGGAACCACGACGCTGCTCACCACGCAGTACCTGGATGAGGCCGATGAGCTGGCCGACGAGATCGTGGTGATCGACCACGGCCTGGTCATCGCGGCCGGCACGGCCGAGCAGCTGAAGAGCCGGGTCGGCGGGGATGTGCTCGAGTTCTCCGTGCCCGACCGGACCAGGATCGGCGACGCGGTCAGCGCGGTCAAGAAGATCGGCGAGAGCGAGCCGCACGTGGACGAGGAGACGGGAGTGATCAACATGGGGGTCGGCGGGCGCGGTTCCGACGCGCTCATTGAGGCGGTGCGCGGGCTGGATGGCGCCGGGGTCAAGACCCAGGGCCTGGCCCTGCGGCGGCCTTCCCTCGACGACGTGTTCCTGGCGCTGACCGGGCACGCCGCCGAGGAGGAGGAACAGCCAGCGAAAGGCCGGCGCGGCCGGCGCCGGGCGGCCAAGCAGGAAAAGGACACCGCGAGGGCAGCATCATGACCGCCGTCGCCGTTCCCGTGGCCGACCCGGGCCTGGTCACCCGGACCCGCTGGGCAGTCAGCGACACGCTCACCATCACCCGGCGCAACCTGCTGGTCTGGATGCGCGTGCCCGCGTACATCGTGTTCACCGTGATCCAGCCGGTGATGTTCGTGCTGCTGTTCGTGTACGTGTTCGGCGGCGCGATCCCGGTCCCTGGCACCAGCTACGTCAACTTCCTGATGCCGGGGATCATCGCGCAGACGGCGGCGTTCGCGACGTTCGGTACCGCCATCGCGCTGGCCCAGGAACTCCAGAAGGGCGTGATCGACCGGTTGAAGTCGATGCCGATGGCGCGGTCGGCGGTGCTGGCGGGCCGCCTGGTGGCCGACACCGGGCGGATGCTCATCACGATCCTGATCATCGTCGGAGTGGGATACGCGGTTGGTTTCCGGTTCGAGAACGGCTTCGCCATGGCCGTGGCCATGATCGTGCTCGCCACCGTCTTCGGGCTGGCCATCTGCTGCGTTGCGGCCTTCACCGGGCTGGCCATCGGCGATGAGGAGTCGGTGCAGGCCTTCGGGCTGATCTGGCTGTTCCCGCTCACGTTCGTCAGCTCGGCGTTCGTGCCGGTCTCGACCATGCCCGGCTGGATGCAGGCCTTCGCCAACCACCAGCCGGTCACCTACGTGGTCAACGCGATGCGCGCGATGGCGCTGGGCGGCCCGATCGCGGCCAACCTGTGGTGGAGCATCGCGTGGCTGGCCGCGATCTTCATCGTGTTCGCCCCGCTCGCGGTCCGCGCCTACCGGCGCGCCGGCTGACCCCGCCAGCTGACCCCGCCAGCTGGCTCCAGCTGCGGCTCGGCGGTCAGCTCGGCCGCTGAGCGCCGCTTGCCGCAGTGGCCGCAGGATCGGCGAATATCCCGGTGAGGAACGTGCCCGCCGCCGTGAACGAGCGGGCGTCGGCCACCGGGTCGTAGGCGACACCCGGGATGGCTCCCGGGGTCGCGCGGGAGTGCGTGAACCCGTGCTGGGCGCCGCCGTACATGATCAGCTGCCAGTCGGCGCCCGCGTGGTCCATCTCATCGGCGAACGCGGTGACGTCAGCCAGGGGCACGTGCGGGTCCAGGGCGCCGTGGCAGGCGAGCACGCTGGCTCGCACCGCGCCGGGTTCCGCGGGCGTGCTGGTGGCCAGGCTGCCGTGCATGCTGACCACGCCCGCCAGGTTCTCGCCGGCCCGGGCCAGGGCCAGGACGGCCAGGCCGCCGAAGCAGAAGCCGACCGCGGCGAACCGCCCGTCAGTGCCCGGGCAGCGGGCCAGCGCCGCCAGCCCGGCCTGGCCCCGCCGCACCAGGCGCCCGGGGTCATCGCGCAGACCAGTGACCGTCTGGATCACCCGCTCCCGGTTCCCGGCGACGCCGTCGCCGAACATGTCGGCCGCGAGGACCACGAACCCGAGCGCCGCGTAACGCCGCGCCTGGTCGTGCGCGTGCTCATCGAGACCGGCACCGCCGTGGACGAGCATGATCCCCGGCCGCCGGCCGGGGCGGGCCTGGTCCCGGTACAGCATGCCGGTCAGCGGGGTATCCGCGTCGCTGTAGGCCAGGGCCCCGGCCGAAACATCTGCGGCCAATACACCGGTGGATTGAGTGGTGATTTCATTCTCGGGCATTAGCGCATGTTAACACCACGTGCGAATAGCATAGCACAAATAATTTGTTTTAAGAAGGGTAATCGAATATCGATTCAGCCTCAATTACCTGTCCGCGGGATAGCGCCGAAACGCATGCTGAACGGGGAGACGCCGACACAGGGTGGGCGGACGCCGGCTCGGCGACTGGCTCAGCTCTTCGAGCGGACGACGGTCACCGGGCACTGCGCGGCGTTCACGCAGTGAATGCTCACCGACCCGATGTGCATGCCGACGAACCCGCCGTGGCCAATGTGCCCGACCACGAGCAGGTCGGCGTCGGCGGACTCGTCGATCAGCACCTCCGCCGGGTGGCCGTAGCTGACCTTGGCCTCCACGCCGTTCCGCCCGGCACCCGGGTACACCTGGGCGATGGCCTCGTTGAGCCGGTCCTGCATCTGCTGCTCGGTCTGCGGCCGGAGCGGCGAGTGCTCCATCGGCGGCCCGCCGACCGCCCCCGGGTAGTGCCAGGCCAGCACGGCCCGGACCGTGGCGCCCGTCTGCTGGGCGTACCTGGCCGCCCAGCCCAGGGCCGCCACCGACTCCGCTGATCCGTCGACTCCGACTACGACGCGCTGCTGAATGAGTCCTTCGCTGGTCATCGCCCGCCTGCCTCAGTCATCTCGTCATCCTGTGGCCGCCGTCACATTCGTATCCATGCCATCTCCATCTCCCCCGCACCAGGGGTTCACGGCTTCCCGGTCTGATGCAGATGCCAGCGAGGAGACGAGGGATCACTGTCATGGACAACACGCTCACTCCGACCGTGTACACCAGCGTTCCCCATAGGACATACGGCGAAGCGCCGCTTTGGGACGATAGCGCGGATTTGGCCGCGGCGGGCGGCGACATGCTGGCCGCCGCCGAGGACGCGACCGAGCTGGCCCCCGAGGCACTGGCCCCAGAGGCACTGGCCCAGGCGGGCCAGGCGGCCGGGTTCGCCGTCCGGTCGCTGCCCCCGGCCGGGATGGTGCTGGCCGTCATCGCACGGCCCGGCCAGGAATCGGCCGAACTCGGCGGGCTGCTGTACGGGTTCCGGCGCCAGGGCGCGAGCCTGGCCCTGCTATGCCTGACCCGGGGCGAGGCCTCACCCCAGAACGCCACGTGCGAGCGGCTGGAGACCATCCGGCCGTTTGAGCTGCAGGTCGCGGCGGGGCTGCTCGGTGTCTCGTCGGTCTCGGTGTCCGACTACCCGGATGGCGGGCTGCGCCTGTCCCCGGTGACCGAGCTGACCGAGCGGGTGCGGCGCGCGATCCGTGCCTACCAGCCGGATCTGCTGCTGGTCGTCGACCCCTCGGCGGCCAGTGATCCCGATGACGCCCGCGTGGCCAAGGCGGCGTGCCTGGCCGCAGAGGCGTGCGGCCTGCCGGTGGTGGCCCGCACCGAACCGGGCACCCGCCGCAGCTGGATGATCGACCTGGGTACCGACGCCGCGGCGGCCCGCGCCCTGCAGCAGTGCGCCGCGCAGGCGCACGTCAGCCAGTCCGCGGCCCGGCCGGAGCTGCTCCGCCACCTGGGCCGGCTCGGCCGCCGGGAGCTGCTGCGCTGGCTGGTGCCCCCGGCCGTTCACCCCCGGCTGCGGGTGGCCGCGCCGGCCTAGCGCCGGGCCCCGGACCGGGACATGGCAAGATCCAGTGCGTGTCCCGCGTCAGCCTGATAGCGCCGAATCTCCTCTCGTCCCCGGCGGGTTCCGCATGATCGAGGCACGTGGTATTCGACCTGGACGGCGTGCTTGTCGACTCAGAGCCGGTCTGGGAGGAGGTCCGCAGGGAGCTGGTGGCCGAGCACGGCGGGCACTGGGCCCCGGACTCGCAGCGCCGGATCATGGGCATGAGCACGCGGGAGTGGGCCAGGTACCTCAGCGAGGACCTGGGCGTCGGCCTGTCCCCCGACCAGGTCGCCGACTACGTCATCGACCGGATGGCTGCCCGCTACCGGGAGCGGCTGCCGCTCCTGCCCGATGCCCCCGAGACGGTACGGCGGCTGGCCGCGCACTGGCCGCTCGGGCTGGCCAGCTCGGCGCCGACCAGGCTGATCGACACCGTTCTGGCCGCCGCCGGCCTGCGCTCGTCGTTCGCGGTCGTGATGTCCACCGAGCAGGTCGCGCACGGGAAACCCGCCCCGGATATCTACCTGTCCGTCACGGCGGAACTCGGCGTCCGCCCGCCCGACTGCGCCGCGGTCGAGGACTCCAGCAACGGGCTCCGCTCGGCGGCCGCGGCTGGCCTGCAGGTCATCGCCGTGCCGCACCCGCAGTACCCGCCCGACCCCGACGCGCTGGCGGCCGCCAGGCTGGTTCTCACCAGCCTGGCCGGGCTGACGGTCGATGCTGTCTCGGCCCTAGGCCGACGGCAGGAAGAACCATCCGCTCCGGGTGACCCATCTGCCACAGGCGGTGGCGATAATGGCCGTTGACTTATGATCGGCGACTTGGTGGGCTCAGATGAAACAAATGCCTTGGACCCTGGGACCGGCCAGTACACCGCTGGGGATCACCTCCCTACATACGTCCCTGTCGCGCTGCCTCGGCCGGGGCAGGAAGTGAGCACCTTGGACACGAGGACCAGGCCAGGACCATCAGCGGCGGCAGGGGGCACGGTCTGGGCTGAGGCGCTGCGCGATGCGGAGCCGCCGCGTGATGAGACCGCCGCGCGGCTGAACGAGATGCTGCTGAGAACGGCCCGCAACGAGATCAGCCGCCAGGCGCGCAGCGCTGCCCATGGGCGACCTCGACGCGGACGATCTGGCCGAGCAGGTGACCAAGAGCGTCCTGGCCGCGATCACCGCGAACTTCGGCGACCACGACGGCCGGACCCCGTTCACGATCTGGGCCAGCAAGTACGTGGTGGCGGAGATCTCCGCGGAGATCGCCCGGCTGGCCTGGCGCACGGTGTCGATCCCGGCCGATCAGGAGCACTGGGCGCGGCTGCCCGGCCTGCTCGGCCTCGGCGCTGACGACCAGGCCAGCTGGAGCGGGGTCCTGGCCGCACTCCGGCGGGCCGTCACCGAAGACCTCAGCGAGCAGCAGCGCGCCGCCTTCCAGGCCGTCGTCCTCGGCAACATCCCCATCGACGTGCTGGCCATGGAGCTCGGGTCGACCCGGAACGCCGTCTACAAGGCGCTGTTCGAGGCGCGCAGACAACTGCGTCACAGCCTTGCCGCCGACGGCCTCGACCTCGTGCCCGTCGCCCGGCAGCTCCTGGGCGGCGCGCCCGGCCCGGACCGGCTGGTCGGCGTCACCCAGGGCGACGCCGGATGCGACATCACGTTCCGCAACCTGGACGGCTACGTCGACATCGAGCGGCGCGGGCTGGACCCGGCGCGGAACTACGCGCCGGTCGAGGCTCACCTGCGCAGCTGCGATCCCTGCCACCAGGACTACCGGGGCGTGCTGGCCGCGAGCCGCGGCGCTGTCCGCGGCCCGGCCAGCTGACGCCCAACCGCCGCCGTCCCGCGGCGCGGCCGCACGGCCTGGCTACCGCGCGATCCAGTGCGTCACCGTGGCAGGCTGGCCCGCCTCGGTGAGCCCGCGCACCAGGTCAAGCCGGTCCTGGTCGCGCTGGGTGACGCGGCCATGCTGGCGCAGGTGCTCGGCCCAGGACGCGACGACGAACTGCTCAAGGACCCGGCCTGGATCGCTGGCGTCCCGCCACACCCGCCAGGAGGTTGCGCCGGTACGGCGGCGGCTGAACCTGGTCTTCCGAGGGCGGGCGCCGGTCCTCCGCTTGGGTGTGATCGCCGCTCATTTATCGGGTTATACCGGATCTCAGCGAACCGGCGGCCCGAGGGTCAGGGGCGTAGCCCGGCCCTGCGATTCCCCGCCCGGGCGGTTGCGCCCCGCACGGGGGGTAGCGGACCGGCATGACTGTTACGGCCAACGAAACCGAGACCAAGTACGACGCGCCCGCCGGAGCCACCCTGCCGCCGCTGGAGGACCTGCCGCAGGTGGCCGGAACCGCCGGGCCTGACGAGCAGGTCCTCGAGGCCGACTACTACGACACCGCTGACCTGCGGCTGATCCGGGCCGGGATCACGCTGCGGCGGCGGCGGGGCGGCGGTGACGCCGGCTGGCACCTGAAGCTGCCGGCCGGAACCAATAGCCGCAGCGAGATCCGGCTGCCGCCGGGCCGCAGCGGGCAGCGTGTGCCCAGCGAGCTGGCCAGCCTGGTCCGGGTGCATACCCGCGGCGAGCCGCTCCGGCCCATCGCCCACCTGACCACCCGGCGGCGGATGCTTGTGCTGCTCGGCCAGGATGGCGAGTCGCTGGCCGAGGTGGCGGTCGATGACGTCCACGCGCAGACGCTGGGCGACAGCACCACGGTGTCCCGCTGGGATGAGGTCGAGGTCGAGCTGACCAACGGTGACCGGCGGCTGCTGCGGGCCGCGGACGAGCTGCTGCGCCGGGCGGGCCTGCACCCGGCGGGCCGGGCGGCCAAGCTGGAGCGGGCCCTGAGCCTGCCGCCGCGCGCGCCTGCGGGCCCGCCGACGCTGACGCCGTCCTCGCCCGCAGGCCAGGTTGTCGTGGCCTACCTGCGGGAACAGGCAGCGGCCCTGACGTCGATGGACCCGATGGTGCGGCGCGACGAGCCCGACTCCGTGCACAAGATGCGGGTGGCTACCCGCCGGCTGCGCAGCACGCTGCGGTCGTTCAGGAAGATCATCCGCCGCGACCAGACCGGCGAGCTCGCCGACGAGCTCAAATGGCTCGGCGGTGTGCTCGGCGAGGCGCGTGACGCCGAGGTGCTCGACGGGCACCTGCAGGCCCGCCTGGGCCGGATCCCGGTGGAGCTGCTGATCGGACCGGTGCAGGCGCGGATACAGGGCCACTTCCCGCCCGCCCGCGCCGCAGCGCGCCAGGCGGCGCTGGCCGCGCTGGACTCGGAGCGGTACTTCGCGCTGCTCGACCAGCTCGACCGGCTGCTGGCCGACCCGCCGTTCGGCCCCGACGCGGACCAGCCGGCGGCCGCCACCGTGGCCAAGGCGGTGCGGCGCGCCTACCGGAAGACCGCCCGCCGGATGGACCGGGCCAGGCACGTCCCGCCCGGCCAGCCCAGGGACGCTGCGTGGCACGAGGCCCGCAAGGCGGCCAAGCAGGCCCGTTACGCCGGCGAGGCGGCCTCCCCCGCCATCGGCCAGCCGGCCCGGCGGTTCACCAAGCGGATGAAGCAGATCCAGACCGTGCTCGGTGACCACCAGGACACGGTCATCGCGCGCCAGGAAGAACGCCAGCTCGGCATCCGTGCCCACCTGGCCGGGGAAAACGCGTTCACCTACGGCCTGCTCTACGCCGACGATACCCACGAGGCCGAGCAACTCCAGCACCGGGCGCGGCGGGCCTGGAAGCGGGCGTCCCGCCGCCGCTACCGGACGTGGATGCGCTAGCGCGGTGACCGGGTGCGCCCGGCGGCGTCGTCCGGACGGCGCACCCGGGCGGCCCGGCGGCGTCATCCGGATTGACGCCCTGTTACTGGCGTGCGATGGGGCCGATGCGGAAACATAGCTCCTGTTCGCCTATTACGGGAGGAGCTGACCGGCGGTGAGCCCCATTTCGCGCGGATTCCGTGGCCGGCGGCGGCCCGTGGCCGACCCGTCCCGGGTCCCGCCCGGCCAGTACGTGACCGAGGATTTCCCTGTGCTGTCGGCGGGCCCGACCCCGCACACCAAGCTGGACGCGTGGAGCTTCTCGGTCTCCGGCGGCGACCAGCCCAGGAGCTGGACCTGGGATGAGTTCCTTGACCTGCCTACCGAGCGGGTCACGGTCGACATCCACTGCGTGACCCGCTGGTCGAAGCTGGACACCATATGGCAGGGCGTGTCGGTGGACACGCTGCTCAGCCACGTCGAGCACCACGCCAGCTACGTGCTCGCCCACTGCGACGGCGGCTACACGACCAACCTGCCGCTCGCGGACGTCACCGGCGGGCGGGCCTGGGTGGCCTTCGACTACGGCGGCGAGCCACTCGATCCCGAGCACGGCGGCCCGGCGCGGCTGCTGGTCCCGCACCTCTACTTCTGGAAGAGCGCCAAGTGGGTGCGCAGGCTCGAGCTGCTGGACCGTGACGTGCCCGGCTTCTGGGAGACGTACGGCTACAACATGTACGGAGACCCATGGAAGGAACAGCGGTACGCGGGCGACTGACCTGGCAGGTCGCCGTCGTTGACCAGGTGGTCGACGAGACGCCCCAGGTCCGCACCATCCACCTGAAGGTGCCGGAGTGGGCCGGCCACCGCGCCGGCCAGCATCTGGACGTCCGGCTGACCGCGGAGGACGGCTACCGGGCCGAGCGCTCGTACTCCATTGCCTCGGCCCCGGGCGAGCCGGTCGCGATCACGGTCGAGCGGCTGGACGACGGCGAGGTCTCGCCGTATCTCACCGAGGAGCTGCGGTCCGGTGATGAGCTCGAGCTGCGCGGCCCGATCGGCGGCTACTTCGTCTGGGACACCGGTGACGGCGGGCCGCTGATGCTGCTGGCAGGCGGGTCGGGGATCGTGCCGCTGCGCTCCATCCTGCGGCACAGGGAGCGCAGCGGCAGCGACGCCCCGGCCCGCCTGCTCTACTCGTCCCGCACGCTGCCCGACGTGATTTACCACTCTGAACTGAGCCATTACGCTAACGGTGTCGAGGTGATCTACACCCTGACCCGGCAGCAGCCGCCGGGGTGGACGGGTCACGCGGGGCGGGTCGACGACAAGCTGCTCGGCGACGTGGCGTGGCCCGCCGACACCGCGCCGCTCGCCTATGTCTGCGGCCCGACCAGCTTCGTGGAGACCGTGGCGGCGGGGCTGGTCGGGCTCGGCTACCCGCCGGGACGGGTCAAGACCGAACGGTTCGGGGCCTCGGGAGGACGCTGATGGAAGCGCTCGACGGAAATGCGATCGGCGGCCTGCTGCTCGAGGTCTTCGGCGTGGAGATGACCACGGCCACGGCCACGTGCGGCCACTGCGGCGCGGTCGGTCTGGTAGCCGAGCTCATGGTCTATCTTCAGGCACCGGGCACCGTGGTCCGGTGCCCGGCCTGCGGCCAGGTGCTCATGGTGTTCTCGCAGGTGCGCAGCATGAACTGCGTGGACCTCAGCGGCCTGCGCAGCCTGGCCGCCGCCAGCTGACGCGGGGCCTGGCCTGGGTCAGGGGCCCGGGCGGCCCTCAGGTCCGGTCGTAGCGCGTGGGCGGGAACGGGTCCCGCTCGCCGCGGACCCGCAGCTCGTCCTCGTCCAGCTCGTGCTGGATCTCGGCCCGCGCCTCCTGGTACACGTCGGACTCGGTGATGTCCGGCGTGGGCGGGGCGTCGGTGGCCGGAGGGACCTCGTCCGGGTCGTAGGCGTCCAGCCCGGCCTCGACGCGTTCTTCCTCGGTCAGCCGGGCCAGCTGGTCGTCGTCGTAGCGGGCCAGCTTCCCCGGGTGATCGCGGCGGTTGCGGTGGAACTCCTCCAGTGGCTGGTCATCTGGCTGGTCAGGCGTACGCCGTGCCATAGAGCCTCCGTCCAGCGAAGCGGATAACGGGCAGAAGACCAGGATATCAGCGGCGTAGGATGGCGCCGGGCAGCCGGGAGTTCACCGGTCTGCGGGCGGCGGCTGCTACGAGGGAAAATACGGGGGGACGGGAGAAGAGGTCGGTCGGCATTGGCTACAGGGCGGGTTCTGCAGTTCGACGACGTACGCGGGTACGGGTTCATCGCGGCGGATGACGGCGGCGAGGATGTATTCCTGCACTCATCGGTATTCGAGGGTGATCCCAAAACGCTTACCCCCGGTTCCCGGGTCGAATTCCAGACAATGGCGGGAGACCGGGGGCGGAAGGCATTCGCCGCGCATCTGGCGAATAATGGCTCCGTGCCCATCCATCAGACGGATTCCGCCCTGGCCGTGCCCGAACCGGCCGACGGCGAGACCATGTGTGACCTCCTGTCCCAGGCCGAGTTCACCGGCGAGGTCACGGAGCTGCTCCTGGAGGCCGTGCCCGATCTGACCTCCCGGCAGATCATGGCCGTCCGCCAAAGCCTGCTCGAGTTTGGCCGAAAGCGCGGATGGGTCGACGCCTGACGCAGGCTGATTAGGGGCGGATCTCACGTAACGGCCGTGTTTGCCGATCAGGCGGGCAACGCGATCGCGGCCAGCACCAGGCCATTGCGGGCCAGCCAGCGGCCGGAGAGCCTGTCCAGCTGACGCCCGCCCGCCACCGGGCCGTCCGCCAGCAGCCGGGCGGTGAACGTGCCCGCGTCCGGCGCGAACGTGACGGCGGCCTGCTCGAAGCCGAGCCAGCGGCCGGTCAGCGGGAACCACGCCTTGTACACCGCCTCCTTGGCGCAGAACAGCAGCCGGTCCCACGGCACGTGCGCGGCGGCGGCGGTCAGCCCGGGCAGCCGGTCGCGCTCCTCGGCCAGGGCCACCACGTCCAGCACGCCCGCCGGCAGCGGGCCGTCCGGCTCCGCGTCCAGGCCCAGCGTGAGCACATCACGGGCGAACGCGACCGCCGACGCCCGGTAGCCGTCGCAGTGCGTGATGCTGCCCACCACGCCCGGTGGCCACTGCGGGGCGCCCCGCGGGCCGGGCACGATCGGCACGGCCGGCAGGCCGAGCCGGGCCAGCGCGGCCCGGGCGCAGGCCCGGCCCGCGGTGAACTCGCCGCGCCGCCTGGGCGCCGCCCGGGCCATGGCCGCTTCCTCCTCCGGGAACAGCGTGACCCCGGGGGGATCGTCGAAGGCCTCCACGGCGGCCACCGGCGGTGGCAGGATCTCCGCGATCACGTGGGTCAGGCTAGGCCATGTTCCGCAGATCTTGGGCGCCGCCGCTGGCCCAGTACGGGGCGCGCAGCACCCTCTTGAGGATCTTGCCCGAGCCGGTTCTGGGCAATTCGCTGGCGAACGATACAGAGCGCGGCGTCTTGTAGCCCGCCAGGTGCTCCCGGCTGAACGCCATGACGTCCTGGTCCGACAGCGACCCGCCGGGGCGGAGCACGACCGTGGCGTGCACCGCCTCGCCCCAGTCCGGGGACGGGATCCCGAACACCGCGGCCTCGTAGATCGCCGGGTGCTGCTCGAGGGCCGCCTCGACCTCGGCCGGGTACACGTTCATCCCGCCCGTGATGATCATGTCGGTCTTGCGGTCGCAGATGAAGTAGTAGCCCTCGTCGTCGCGGTAGGCGATGTCCCCGACCGTGTGAAAGTCGCCGAGCCGCGCCGAGTCGTAGCTGTCCGGCTGCTTGTAGTACTCGTCGAAGACCCCGTCCGACCGCACGTACAGCTCGCCCGCGTGATCGGGCCCGGTGCCGGTCACCTCGGCGCCGGTGTCGTCGAGCAGGCGGATCTCCACGCCGGGGGCGGGCTTGCCGCACGACCCGGGCTTGCGCAGCTGGTCCTGGGGCTCAAGCACGCAGTCCACGCCCAGCTCGGTCGACCCGTACACCTCCCACAGCGAGTCGGCGGGGAAGTCGGCCAGGTACTGCTGCTTCAGCGCGAAGCTCCACGGCGCGGCGTTGGCGATCATCCGTTTCATGGACGACCGGTCGTACCGCGCCTTCACCTCGGCGGGCAGGCCGCACACCATCCGGATCGGCGCGGGCGCGGAGAACGTGGACGAGACCCGGTAGGTGGCCACCAGCCGCAGCCAGTCCTCCGGGCCGAACTTGCGCTGCACCACGATCGTCTGCCCCAGGGCCAGGGCGCCGTTGGCGAAGCCGTAGGGCCCGCTGTGGTACAGCGGGCCAGAGGTCAGGTAGATGTCGTCGGGCTGGTAGCCGATCAGCTGGACGAGCCCCATGACCGAGCTGCCGCCCGCCTGGCCACGCCGGACCGCGCCTTTGGGCTTGCCCGTGGTCCCCGAGGTGTAGATCATCGTGGACGCGGCTCCGTTCCCTGGGTCGTCGCCGGGCGGCGCGGACGACGCGGCCGCCACCGCATCCTCGCCGAGCATCCCGTCCGCCCCGGCGGGCGGCGGGCCGCCGAACACGATCACGTGCCGCAGCCGGTCCAGGCGGTCCCGCAGCGCGGCGAACATCGGCGCGTGCTCGGCGTCCACGTACGCGATCGAGGCCCCGCAGTGGCCGATGACGTGCAGCGCCTCCTCCGGGGTCAGCCGGTAGTTGAGCGGGACGTTGACCGCCCCGACCTTCCTGATCGCGCTGATCGCCGCCACCACGGGCGCGGAGTTCGGCCCGCACCAGATGACGTTCTCGCCCGGGGTGACCCCCAGCGCGAGCAGGGTGTGAGCCAGCCGGTTGGCCTGGGCCTCGAATTCGGCGTAGGTCCAGCGGATGACGCGCCCGCCGCCCCGGTCGTCGACCACGGCCAGCTTGTCCGGCTGGCTCGCGGCGTAAACGGTCAGTATGTCCGGCACCCGTTCATTCAAGCAGCCGGATCGCGGCGTTACGAGAGGCGTTACGAGGCGTGCGACGCCAGCCGGCCGAGGATCACCGGGCGCAGCGTGGCCGGGTCCACGCCGAGCGCGGTGATGACGCCGACGCCGACGCCGTCACCTTCGGTCAGCATGCCGAGCAGCAGGTGCTCGGTCCCGACGAAGTCGTGGCCGAGATCCCGCGCCTCGCGCAGGGCCAGTTCCAGCACTGACTTCGCGCGGATCGTGAAGCCCGGGCGCGGGAAGTAGAACCGGCCAGGGCCGAACGACTCCTCGGCCCGCCGCCGGATTTCGTCGACGTCGATGCCGATCGCGGCCAGTGCCTCGGTGGCCTCCCGGCCGCCGGTCGCGGGGACCCCGGCTGCCTCCAGCACGCGCAGCGCCTCGCCGTGCGCCCGCTCCAGGGTGATACCGTGCTCGCTCAGCAGCTCCCCGGCCACGCCCTCACGCACCCGGACCAGCCCCAGCAGCAGGTGCTCGGTGCCGATGAAGTCGTGCCTGAGGGTGACCGCCTCGTCCTGGGCGAACGTGAGGGAACGCTTGGCCAGGTTCGTGAATGTCTCGAACACGTCAGTTCTCCCTACCCGCTGCCTTGCGCCGGCTGGCGTGCTTCTCGTGCACCGTCTGGCGGCTCACCTTCATCGCCGACGCGATGTCCTGCCAGGACCAGCCCTGATCGCGCGCGCTGTCCACGTGCAGCCGCTCGAGCTCCTCCAGCAGGCGGCGCAGCGCGGCCACGGCGCGCAGGCCCACGGCGGGATCCTTGCTGGTGATCTGCCCGGCCAGCGCGGCCGGGGTGTCGTCGGCTGCCATAGTGTCAGGATATCCTGACACACGAGGGACCTGTCAAGAACTCCTGACAGCGCGGTTGGGGCTGACCCGCGGGCGAGCCGGGCAGGCGACGGGCGGGCGAGCCGCGCCGTCGGCCCCTCAGTGGCGGTCGAGGAACGCGTTCACCAGGTCGTTGAACCGATCCGGCTGCTCGGCGAAGCAGAGGTGGGAGGCGTCCTCGATGGTGGCGAGCTGCGACCCGGGGATGCGCCGCTGCATCTCCTCCATGTGGCCCGGCGTGCATTCGTCGTACCTGCCGCCGACCAGCAGGGTCGGCACCGTGATCTCGCCCAGGCGGTCCATCACGGTCCAGGTCTTCAGCGTCCCGGTCACCGTGAACTCGCTGGGGCCGTTCATCGTGGTGTACACGGCGTAGCCCGCCTCGGTGAACGAGCGCTCCAGGCCCGCGGGCCACGGGGACATGCGGCACACGTGCTCGCGGTAGAACCCGAGGATGGCCGCCTGGTACTCCGGGCAGGCAGTGAACCCGGCCGCCTCGTGCTCGCGGATGGTCCTGCGCACCTCGGCCGGCTCCGCGGCCAGCAGCTCGTCGCAGTCCTGGACCCACCTGATCATGCTGGCCGGGCTGCCGCAGAGGATCAGGCTCTCCAGCTCGGGCTGCCGGTCCAGCACGTACTGCATGGCCAGCATGCCGCCCCAGGAGCTGCCGAACAGGTGCAGCCGGTCGAGCCCGAGCGCCGCGCGGACCTGGGCCAGCTCCTCGATGAAGCGGTCCACGGTCCAGAGGCTGAGATCCTCGGGGCGGTCCGAGCGGCCGCAGCCCAGCTGATCGTAGAAGATCACCTGGCGCCGGTCGGCCAGCGCCTCCAGGGGCTCCAGGTAGTAGTGGGTGAAGCCGGGCCCGCCGTGCAGGCACAGCAGCGGCGTTCCGCCCTCGCCGACCGAGCGGTACCAGACCCGCCCGCCCGGGACCTCGATGAACCCCTCCTGCGCCATCATGCTCCTTCCTCCGGCCGCCACGAGGCATGCCGAGCGTACCGGCCGCGGGACCGGCGCCGATAGGGCAAAAAAGCACAGGTCAGTGCATATGAACGAGGACCACGTTCTTGAGCACGATCATCAGCAGGCCCAGCACGGCCGCGATCGACGTGATGAAGAGCAGCCGCGCGCCGCGCAGGTCGGCGGCGCGGCCGGCGGACCAGTCGTAGAACACCAGCAGCACCAGGGCCGAGATCAGCCCGGCGTTGGCGGCGGCGGGGGCGGAGGTCCCGGCCGCGCGGACCAGCAGCAGCACCAGCAGCGTGACCAGGATCGAGGTCTCCAGCTCCAGCGTCGGCAGCCGGGATCCCGCGGCCGCCATGACCGCCGCGGTGACGATCGTCCCGTAGATCCCGGCCGCGCGCCGCCGCTGGCGGGCGACCGCTGACCACGACGCGTCCGTGGTGGCCGCTCGGCTCCCGGCCGAGCCCGCTGAGTTCCCGGTCACGGCTGCCCCCTATCTGCGGTGACCCCGTGCAGAGCCAATCATGCGGTCAGGGCGCGCGCACGCCGACCCCCAGCGGTCGCGGCGTGAAATTATCGGCCGGGGGCGGGAAAGGGCGATAGCGATGGCCATCGATGAGTTCCCGCCCCTCGTGGAACACGCGAACGCGCTCGCCCGGGCGACGGGCTTCCCGCTGACCAGGCAGGAGGCGGCGCCCGGCGGCGCATCCGCCTCCCTGCCCGGCGTGGGCCTGTTCCTGGCCGTGCTGGCCGCGGGCTGCCGCGGCGGCCGCATCGCCGAGGCCGGGACCGGGGTGGGCGTGGGCGCGGCCTGGATAGCCAGCGCGATGCCCGCCGACTGCACCCTGGTCACCGTGGAGTACGACGAGCAGCGGGCGGCCGCGGCCGCGCCGCTGCTGGCCGCGGACGACCGGGTGGAGGTCGTGTGCGGTGACGCCTGGGAGATCCTGCCCGCCCGGGGACCGTTTGACCTGCTGTTCGCGGACGGCGGCAGCACGCGGGACCAGATGAGATCGGGAGCGGTCGTCGACCTGGTCGCCGTGGGCGGGACGCTCGTCGTGGACGACGTGACCCCGGTGCGGGCCCTGCCGCCGGACTCGCCCCTGCGCGCGGATGACGTCAAGCGGCGGCTTTTCCGCACCGACCCCCGGCTGGTCTCGGCCGAGGTCGTGCTTCCTGACCTGCAGAATTCGCTGCTGGTCGGAACCCGTATTGCCTAACGGCACATCGTCTGGGTTTGCTTTTCGGGCTGGCTCCCGCATTCCTGCCTAAACAGAACCGCATTCTGTATGCGTCGCCTGTACCCGCCGGGCGGTTCTGGCGCGTCTTGGTCTATGAGAGAGCAATGCGGGGGCGTCGGGCGAGGGCGTTTCCGGAGCTGTCGGGGGCAGCGCCGGGTGCTTAGGGAGGGCACCGGTGCGGCGTGAATCAAGGCGACCCAAAAGCAGAGTTCCCGCGTCAGAATGACGCTGTCATTGTCCCTGGTGCGGGTCATTCCGGCAGGCCAGCGCAGGATGAGAGCGCGCAGGTCGGGTTCGAATGGCGGATAGCACGGATCCTCATTCTTTTGCGCCTGCTGGATGGGGCGGAGCTGGCCACCGACGACGGCCGCGGCGGTGCGGCATGAGCCCGCCCGCGGCCACCGTGCTCTCCGTGGCGATCGTCGACGATCACGGGATCACCGGCCACGGTGCCGCCGAGGTGCTGCGCAGCGATCCCGCGGGCCGGTTCCGGGTCGTCGCGGTGGTGCGCCGCATCGCCGACCTGGCCCCGGGCGTGACCGGAGCCGCCTACGACGTCTGTGTGCTTGACCTCGTCGGGGTGGGGTCGGCCCGTGAGATCGAGCGGCTGCTGCAGACCCGCCAGGTGGTCGTCTGCACGGCCAGCGAGGACTGGCAGGTGCGGGTCGCGGCCTGGGCCCGCGGCGCCCACGCCGTGCTGGGTCAGGATGTGTTCGGCCCGCCGCTCGCGGAGGCGGTGTGGGACGCGGCGCACATCCCTGAGGACATCAAGCCCCAGCTCGCGCACGCGCTGCTGGATGCCGTGGACGCGGGCGCGCTGCCGCTCGCGGTGCGGCATCACGCGATACTCAGCGACATCGCGGGCGGCATGCCGCGGGCCCAGGTGATGGAGGCCGCCGGGCTCAGCCAGGACGGCCTGGGTGACGAGATCACCCGGATCAGGCAGGTGTGCGTGCGGGCGGGCCTGGACCGGCTGCGGCTCCCGGCCGCGGCGGTGCCCGGCCCAGCCGACCCGCCGGCGGCCGGCGACTGGCCGGCCAGCCTGTCGCGCAAGCTGACCCCGCGCGAGCGCGAGGTCCTCGAGCTCTACGCCGACGGCAGCACGGACGAGGAGATCGCGGGGCGGCTGGGAGTCCGCCCGCTGACCGTGCGCAACCACATGGCCCGGGCCCTGCT
This sequence comes from uncultured Actinomycetota bacterium, assembly GCA_963739645.1. GTDB lineage: Bacteria > Actinomycetota > Actinomycetes > Streptosporangiales > Streptosporangiaceae > JASHPR01. The sequence goes on along the minus strand of CAVUBM010000075.1, from coordinate 83,900 downwards.
GCGGTGTGACATCCACCGCTCCGACCGGGAGACGCGGTTGTGGTTCGCGCTGGCCGTCACCGGCCGGCACCGGTTCCCCGAGCGCCTTCTGCACCGCATCGAGGTGCTGCGCGGAGGGCCGGCATAGCCCCTGTGGTGCGCCTGGACCCGGAGGGGAGTTCAGGCGCACCACAGCCGGCCTCCGCCGGCGGCGCCGGCGCGAGTCAGACGCCGCCGAGCACGGTGATGAGCTGGGTGATCCGGTAGGCCGTGGGGAAGTCAGGCGCCGCGTAGCGCAGGGTGCAGCCGCCCGCGAGCTCGACACCGGGGATCAGCAGCGCCCGCTCGGTCATCGCCGGCACGAGTACGTCCACCTCGAGCTGCACGGGGCCGTCGAAGCGCAGCGGCCGGACGGAGCCGCGGCCTTCCAGCGCCTGCGGCACCGCCTGCTCGATCCGGTCGCACGCCTCGTCGGGATGTAGCAGCGCCGCGGCCCGGGCGCCCAGCGCCCGCTTCACCACCACCGCGTGCATGCCCGGCGCCACCTCGGCCGCCTCGGCCGCGACCGAGTCATCGCCTGACACCAGCACCGCGGGCACGCCGCTGTGCGCCGCGAGCGCCATGTTGAGGCCGAGCTCCCCGATCGAGCGCCCCTGGCAGCGCACGTCGGCGACGACTCCGCCGTGGATCGTGTGCGCCATCACCGACCGTGGCGTACCGGCCCGGCCGTGATAACCGATGAACAGCACGGCAGCCGCGCCCTCAGCCAGGCCCGCCATCATCCCGTCCGGCTTGGGCTTGCCGCGCAGCAGCTCGGCCCGCCGGTCCAGCCGCTCGGGCAGGAGGTTCCTGAACCCCGCGTGCGCCTCGGTGACCAGCACCTCGGCGTCCGGATCGAAGGCGAGCACGCCGCGCACCGCGGCGTTGGCCTCGGCCGTTATCTGCCCGCGGTTGCGCTCGTACTCGGCATGGCCGGGGCGGACGTCGTCGGCGTCCACCACCCCGGCGATGCCCTCCATGTCCACCGACACCAGAACCCGCATCGCGCACCTCTCTGACCTGTCATGCCCCGGCCACCTGCTCGATGGCATCCGCCGCCACGCGCAGCCCCTGCCGGCCCTGGATCTGCGCGGCCGCCCTGTCCAGCCGGGCCCGCAAGGACGCGTCGCCCAGCAGCCGGGACAGCGCGCCGTGCATCTGCGCGTCGGTGAACCGGTAGGTGTCGAGCCGCACGCCGAGACCGAGCTCATCCACGCGCTGCGCGTTGTCGTGCTGGTCCCAGAACAGCGGCAGCACGATCATCGGCTTGCCGAAGTGCAGGCACTCGGTGGTGGTGTTGTTGCCGCCGTGCGTGATCACCAGGTCGGTGAGCGGCAGGACCGAGGTCTGCGGCAGGAACTCCGCGCCGTACATGTTCGGCGCCAGCTCGAGCTCGGCGTGCAGCGGCCCCTTGGACACGATGAACCGGTGCGGCGTGGCGGCCAGGCACTCGATCACCCGGCGCATCAGGCCCACATCGGCCGAGCCCAGGGAGCCGAGCGAGAAGTAGATCAGCGCCCCGTCGCCGTCCAGCCCGGCGGGCAGCGAGAACGGCTCGTCCGTCTCGCGCACCGAGGAGTCCAGCCGCTGCCAGCGCGGGCCGAGCGGGCGGGCCCGCGGGTAGTCGGCGAGCTCCGGGTACACGTACAGGTTGACCGCGCCTTCGTGGATGAACTCCAGGTCGGGCAGGTGCGGCGCGCCCTGGCTGGCGACCCAGGCGTCGAACTCGGCCCAGGCCTCACGGTGCACCCGTTCGTACTCGGCCCGGAACTCCGCCCATCCGGCCTGGCCGGCCGCGGGATACCCGGAGAACGGCGGCGGCAGCGCCGGATCCTTGACCTCCAGCGGGTTGCAGGACACGATCCGCACGAACGGCACCCCGGCCGTGAGCAGCGCGGGAAAGCTCACCACGTTGTCCTCGACGATCACGTCGGGCCTGGCCCGCGCCACGATCTCGGTGAGCTGCGGCTGGCAGTACCGCGCGCCCGTGATCAGCTCGTCCCAGACCGGCTTGATCCAGGTCTGCAGCTGCTCAATGGTCGGCTTGCGGAACTCCGGCGCGGTGTCCGCGATGAAGTCCTTCCAGAACTGCCCGGCGTCCTGCTCCCCCGCCGCGGGCTCGGACAGGTCGACCAGGTCCTCCTCGAAGCCCAGCGGCTCGAGCCGGCCGCGCCACGACGCCTCCGCCGCGAACACCACCCGGTGCCCGCGCTGGCGCAGCACGTTCCCGATGCCGATGCAGTTGTTGGTCGGCCCGAACGCGCTCTCCGGCATGAACAGGACGGTCAGCGGCCTTCCGGCCATAGCGGCTCCTTGCAGGAAGATCGCCACAGGCGAAGATCACCGGATACCCGAACGTAGCAGAACGGGCGATCGCGGTCCGGCCGGATCCGGCCTGGCACCCGGGCCGGGCCGCCGGTACCGCGGGTCTGGGCCCGCGGCAGATCCCCGGACGGCGTACGCTACATGGCTGGCGGGGGGCCACGGACAAAACGCGCCCAAGGCACGCGAATGGAGCCGGGACTAATGACCATCGAGGGTGAGCCTGCGACATTCGATACGAGCGTGGCGCATGTCGCCCGGGTCTATAACTACTGGCTGGGCGGAAAGGACAATTTCGCCGCCGACCGGGCCGCGGGCGAACAGGCGATCAAGGCCTTTCCCAACATCGTGCTGTCGGCCCGCTCCAACCGCGCGTTCCTGGCCCGGGCGGTGCGTTTCCTGGCCGGGGAGGCGGGCATCCGCCAGTTCCTTGACATCGGGACCGGCATTCCCTCGGCGGACAACACCCACGAGGTCGCCCAGACGGTGGCGCCGGAATCCCGGATCGTCTACGTGGACAACGACCCGGTCGTGCTCGCTCACGCCCGCGCGCTGCTGGCCAGCGACCCGGAGGGCGCGACCGACTACATCGACGCTGACCTGCGCAATCCGCAGCAGATCCTGGCCGGCGCGGAGCAGGTGCTGGATTTCAGCCGCCCGATAGCGGTGATGCTGATGGCCATCCTGCAGCACCTCAGCGATGAGGACGACCCGTACCAGGTGATGGCCACCCTGGTCGACGCCCTGCCGTCAGGCAGCTACCTGGCGCTGTCGCATCCGGCCAAGGATATCGACGCCGCGGAGATGGCCAAGATGGCCGAGACCCTGAACCGGATGATGGCCGAGAAGGTAACGTTCCGCGACCGCGACTCGGTCGTCAGGTTCTTCGACGGGCTGGAGCTGGTGGAACCGGGAATGGTGCAGGCGTCGAAATGGCGGCCCGACAGCGACGCTGAGGCGGCGAGCCCGGCCGCCCTGTGGGCGGGAGTGGCGCGCAAGGCCTAGTGGTCCGGCACGGAATTGCGGTGACGTATCCAGCCCGTCCGGTGGCGCATCAGGCGCCGGGGACCCGTCCCATGATCCAGCCGAACTCGGAGACGATCCGGACGCCGAGCCCTTCGGTGCCGAGCGGGCGGATGGCCTCGCGGATCGCCTCGGCGAACCGGTCGTAGCCAACCGCCTGCAGGGCCGGCCAGGACGGGCCGGCCGAGGCGAGTGCCCGGGCGGCCAGGTCGAGGTCGGGCCACTCGTTGATGACCTGCGCGGTTCCCCGGTCGACGAACTCCAGGCCGGCGTCGGCGAGCATGTGCTCGGCTACGCCCGGCCGCCCGGTGTCGCCCTGATTGAGGGTGGCATCGACGTGGCCGGGCGGCGACAGCTCCAGCAGGGTGGCGAAGAACGGCAGCAGGCCAAGCCGCTTGGGGGATCCCCAGAAGCTGAACCCGGCCAGCCCGCCCGGCCGTACCACCCGGCGGGCTTCCCGCAGCGCGTCCTCGCATCCCTGCCAGATCCCGTTGAAACTCGTCGCCACGTCGAACTGGTCATCGTCGAACGGCAGTGCGTACATGTCGCCGACCCGGAAATCGGCACCGGGCGTGCGCGCCCGCGCGATCGCGATCAGTGCCTCGGAGGCATCCAGCCCGGCGACCTCGGCCCCGCGGCCTGCTGCGACCCAGGCCGCGTACCCGGAGCCGCAGGCAATGTCGAGCAGCCTCGTTCCCGCGCCCACGCCAGCCCGGTCGAACAGCGCGTCGTTGGCGCGCCGCGCATACGGCTCCATCAGGTACGCCCAGTCCGTGGCTCGCTCACCCCAGGCCTGGCCCGATTCGGCCCACCCCATCGGCCTCGCCTCCGCTGCCCGGTCCCGCGCTGGGGCCGGGCTTGAGTTCATTCAGAGCGAGTGCTCTCCTCCTCAAGCACGTCTTCGCGGACCGCCTCCACCCGCACCATCGGCCAGTCCGGCAACTCCGCCTTGGCCGCCAGGGACGCCACGAGCGCTGCGGCCACAGCCGCCGCCCGCACCGGGTCGGGCTCCTCCAGGCCAAGGGTCACGGCCCACTGCCCAGCACCGGCGGTGACAATGCCGTCGTACCCCACCAGCAGGTCCATCAGCCTGCCCGCCGCATCATCATCCACGATGATGTGCGCGGCGCCCTCCGGGGCGCGCGCCTGCAGATGCACGCTGAACCATGACGTAGCCATCGTCGCCATCTTCCAGGATGGTTACTTCGCCCCCGGGGGCAGGGGCCTGTGACCGTGAGGCGGACACTGGGATCATGCGCTATCTGAACGTCGACACCGCTAAGAAGATCTCCAGAATCGGGCTGGGCGCCTGGCAGTTCGGGTCCAAGGACTGGGGGTACGGCGACAGCTACGCCGAGGAGGTGGCCGGCGCGATCGTCGGCCGCGCGCTGGAGCTGGGCGTCACCCTCTTCGACACGGCCGAGATCTACGGGTTCGGGCGCAGCGAGCGGATCCTGGGCCGGGCCCTGGGCGAGAAGCGGGAGTCGATCTTCCTGGCCACGAAGATCCTCCCGGTCGTGCCGGTCGCCCCGGTCGTCGAGCAGCGCGCCGTGGCCAGCGCGAACCGGCTGGGGGCGCGATGGCTCGACCTGTACCAGGTGCACCAGGCCAACCCGGTGGTCAGGGACGGCACGATCATGCGCGGCATGCGGGCGCTGCAGCAGGTCGGGCTCGTCGGCGAGGTCGGCGTCAGCAACTACTCGCTGCAGCGCTGGCGTGCGGCCGAGCACGCGCTCGGCAGCCGGGTGCTGAGCAACCAGGTCCCCTACAGCCTGGTCGCCCGGTCGCCGGAACATGACCTGCTCCCGTACGCCGAGTCGCACGGCCGTGTCGTGATCGCCTACAGCCCGCTGGCCCAGGGGCTGCTGTCCGGCCGGTATGACCGGGACCACCGGCCTGCCAACCGGGTCCGGGCAGCTAACCCGCTGTTCCTGCCCGAGAACCTCGAGCGCGCCGGAGGGCCTGATCGCGGCGCTCAGGGAAGTGGCCGACGCACACTCCGCCACCCCGGCCCAGATCGCGCTGGCCTGGGTCATCCACCACCCGTCGGTGGTCGCGATCCCGGGAGCGTCCAGCGTCGAGCAGCTGGAAAGCAACGTGGCCGCGGCCGAGATCGAGCTCACCGACGTCGAGTACCAGGCCCTGCAGGCCGCGGCGGCCCGGTTCCAGCCCCTCACGGGCGCCGCCGCCTGGTCCCGTGTGGCGCGGGCCCGGCTCGGCCGCTGATCAAGGAGGCGCTGCGTGACCGACGCGGACATCACCCTGCGCGGGGGACGTGTGATCGACCCGGAATCGGGCCTGGACGCCGTCAGGGACGTCGCGATCACGCGGGGCCGGGTCACCGGGATCGGGGACGGGCTGCCGCCCGCGCGAGCCGAATACGACGTCGCGGGCCTCGTGGTGACGGCCGGGTTCATCGACCTGCACAGCCACGTGAACGACATCGCAGGCCTCCGGCTGCAGGCCAGGGACGGCGTCACCACCGCGCTCGAGCTGGAGGCGGGCATCACCCCGGTGGACGCCGCGTACACCAGGGCCGCGGCCCAGGGCCGGCCGGTCAACTACGGCTTCGCCACGTCCTGGGCGCTGGCCCGGATGGAGACGGTCGCCGGGATACCGATGGACGGCAGGCTGGACACGTTCCTGGGCAACATCGCCAGCCCGGCCTGGCAGCGCCGCGCCGAGCCCGCCGAGGTGACCGCGATCCTGGCCCGGCTTTCGGCCGACCTGGCCGACGGCGCGCTGGGCATCGGCGTGCTCGCCGGGTACGCGCCGGCCGCCGACCCGTCCGAGTACCTGCAGGTCGCCGGGCTGGCCGCGGAGGCGGGCGCACCCACGTTCACGCATGCGCGGGACCTGGTCGAGATGGTCCCGCACACGCTGATCGACGGTGCGGAGGAGATCGTCAGGGCCGCGGGCGAGACCGGCGCCCAGATGCACTACTGCCACGTGAACAGCACCTCGCAGCGGCACATCGACCGGGTGCTGGGCCTGGTCGGCCGGGCGCAGGCGGCGGGGTCGCGCGTCACCACCGAGGCGTACCCGTACGGCTCCGGCATGACCGGCATCGGCGCCGCGTTCCTGGCCCCGGAGCGGCTCGCCGAGCGCGGCCTCACCCCCTCCTCGCTCACCTTCGCGCCGACCGGCGAGCGGGTGGCCAGCGAGGCGCGGCTGCGTGAGCTGCGGGAGACCGACCCCGGCGGGCTGGCCATCATCCAGTTGCTGGACGAGGACGACCCGGCCGACCGCGAGCTGCTGATGCGGTCGCTGACCTTTCCCGGCGCGATCGTGGCCAGCGACGCCATGCCGCTGACCTGGACCGGGCCCGAGCCCGACCCGCTGGCCTGGCCGCTGCCCGGGACCGCGATCACGCACCCGCGGACGGCTGGCACGTTCTCCCGGGCGCTGCGCCTGCTCACCCGGGGCCCGGCGCCGGGCGACGCCGGGCCGTTCAGCCTGGCCGAGGCGCTGGGCAAGTGCAGCCTGCTCCCGGCCCAGCTGCTGGCCGACCGGGTGCCGGCGATGCGCGGCAAGGGCCGGCTGCAGGCCGGCCGCGACGCGGACATCGTCGTGTTCGATCCGGCCACGATCAGCGACCAGTCCACCTACCGCGACAGCACCCGCCCGTCGGCCGGCATCCGGCACGTCGTGGTCAACGGCACGTTCGTGGTGCAGGACGGTGACATCGTGGCCGGCGCCCTGCCCGGCCGGCCGGTCCGCGCCGACCCCCGCTGACCGTCATCCCGGGCGGCCGGGCGCGGCCGCACCCGGCTCGCCCGCGGTCAGGTTCGCGCGCCGGGTGACGCGCTGCAGGTACTCGGTCCGGTTGAGCGGGTTGCTGTCGGTCCGCGGCCGGGCGGGGCGGGGCCGGCCACCGGCTCGTGCCGGTCGAAGGTGACCTCCACGACGCCCTCGCCGCGGGTCAGCGTGGGCAGCTGCTGGCGCAGGCCGTGCACCCGGGCCGCGGGGATGTCGCCCTCCAGCGTCACCGACCCGTCCCGCGGCAGCTGGGTATGCGGGATCGCGTGCATCCGGTTCAGCGCCGGCAGCAGCGTCCCGAGCGTGTCGGCCGGCACGTCCAGCCGGAAGTGGTGGACCGGCTCGCAGACCACGGTCCGCGCCTGCTGCAGCGCGGCCATCAGCACCAGCGGCGTCAGCTTGCGGAAATCCTCGCCCGTGCTGGACATGCTCTTGGCGAAGCGCTGGTGGCCGGCGCTCTGCTTGCCCAGGTAGCCGGCGTGCGTCATCGCGATGCGGCAGTCGGTCACCTCCCAGCCGCAGATGCCCTGCCGCAGCGTCTCCCGCACGGTGTCCTCGACGGCCCGGAAGAACGCGATCGGCATCGAGCCGAGCTCCACCTCGATGCGGAACTCCACGCCGGAGCCTGGCGCGGCCGGCTCGACGCGCAGCCCGATCGTGGCCAGGAACGGGTTCGGCGGCTGGTGCAGCCGCTCCACCGCGGCCCCGGTGCCGGCCGGCCGCTCGACGCAGATCGTGGTCGACTCGCGGAAGCTGACCTCGACGCCGAAGCCGGACGCCAGCGTGGCCCCGATGACCTCCTTCTGCACCTCGCCGTAGAGCGAGACGGAGATCTCCCGCCGGACGTCGTCCTGCCGGACGTTGATCAGCGGGTCCTGCTCGGCGAGCTGGCCCAGCGCGACCCGCAGCGCACCATTGTCACGCGGGTCGCGGGGCACGACGACGGTCTCCAGGGTGGGCGGGGCGAACTGGTGCCCCTCCTGCTGCTCAGCCTGCCGGGGCGGCGCGCCGAGCGCGTCGCCCACCTGGATCTCGGTCAGGCCCCACAGCCTGGCGATCTGCCCGGCCGACACCGCCTGGCGCCGGGCGGCCGCGCCGTCCGCGAACACGCTGATCGCGGTCACCTTCCGCTCGCCGCCGCCCGGGCCAGTCTGCTGGCTGCCCAGGCCGAACCGCACCCGGTCCCTGACCCGCACGGTCCCGGAGAACATGCGCACGTACGCGATCTTCTCCCCCGCCGCGCCGCGCTCGATCTTGAACACCCGGCCGGACACCGGGCCGCCGGGGTCCGCGGCCCGCCGTGGGCAGCAGTTCCGCCACGCCGCTCATCAGCGCGTCCACGCCGGCCCCGGTCAGCGCCGAGCCGAAGTACACCGGATGCACCTGCGCCCGCCGCACCTGCGCCGCGAGCTCCGCGCGCAGCCTGGGCGGCGGCACCGGCGGGTCGCCACTGACGTAATGGAACATAATCGGCTCGCTGTGCTCGGCGAGCCGTTCCGTCAGCCTGGTGGTGAACGCGCCGTCGTCCATGGCAAAGGGCGTGAAGCCGGCCGTGCGCGTGCCGAGCCCGCGCGCCGTCCCCATGGCGACGATCTCCGGCGTCAGCCGCTGCGAGATCTCCGCGAGCAGACGGTCGTAGCCCGCGCCGCGGCGGTCGATCTTGTTGACGAACAGCAGGGCCGGGACGCGCAGCCGCTGCAGCGCGCGCATCAGGATGCGGGTCTGCGGCTGCACGCCCTCCACGGCCGAGATCACCAGCACCGCGCCGTCGAGCACGCTCAGCGCGCGTTCCACCTCGGCGATGAAGTCAGGGTGGCCGGGGGTGTCGATCAGGTTGACGGTGACGTCGCCGATCGCGAACGAGACGACCGCGGACTTGATCGTGATCCCGCGCTGGCGCTCCAGCGCCAGCGAGTCGGTCTGCGTGGTGCCGTCATCGACGCTGCCGACCTCGTCGATGACCCCGGCGGCGTAGAGCAGCCGCTCGGTGAGTGTGGTCTTACCGGCGTCTACATGCGCCAGGATGCCCAGATTCAGCGTGGAACGCAGCAAGCGTCATACCCTCCGAACAGGTCAAAAGGCCCTTTTCGATGGACATGAACGCTTTCCTCATCACTGCTCCCCGCCTCGGATCTCCCTGGGTCGGCACGACTGATGGCCGTGCTGAATCATAGGAGCCCCCGCCGCGGCGCCCAAGCGATTTTCTGTGCCGCCTTTTCTGGGCCGTCAGCAGTCCAGCGCGTCGGCGAGCTCGGTCAGCCCGCCGGTGCCGATCATGCGGTCCAGCGCGGGCGGCTGCGGCGGGCCCGCGGCCGGTCCCCATTCGAGCGGCCGGCTGATGAACAGCGGGCGCAGGCCAAGCGCGGCGGCCGCCTGCAGGTCGGCGGCGTGCGCGGCCACCATCCCGGCCTCCTCGGGCGGGCATTCGAGCAGCCGCAGGGCGGTCAGGTACACGGTCGGATCGGGCTTGTAGCTGGCGGCCAGCTGCGCGGACAGCACCGCATCGACCCGGAGGTCACCGAACTTCAGCAGGTCGGCAAGCAGCGCGACGTGCCCGTTCGACAGCGTGGCGGTGATGTGCCCGCGGCGCAGCCGGTCGAGGCCCTCGCGGGTGTCGGGCCAGGGCCGCAGCTGCCGCCAGCCCCGGACCAGCGTGTCCCGGTCCGCGGCGGGCAGCGCGAGGCCGCGGCGGGCCAGGACGGTGTCCAGGGTCTCGTACTGCAGCGTGTCCAGATCACGCCAGGCGGGTTCCTGGCGGGCCTGGTCCAGCGCGGGCTGGTAGGCGCGGCGCCAGTCGTCCACGACGGCCGCCCAGTCACCCGCCACGCCGCTGCGGGCCGCCGCCGCCTCCGCGATGTCGATCAGGCTGGACCGCCAGTCCACCAGCGTTCCGAACACATCGAACAGCAGGACGCGCATGCTCACCTCCATCAGGGCCCGGCCGAGCAAGGCCCAGAACGGAATTATCGCGGGCTGCGCCCCGGCCTCACGCTCGAGCCGGCCGGCGTGATCGAGTCCCCGTTCGTCACGCACCTGCGCTACCGGTGCTCGGTCAAGGAATGATCTAGGGCCCGGCCGGCTCCTCCCCGGCCCGCTACGATCACCTCGGGTCAAGCGGGCGATAACGGACCGGGGACTGGGAGGTGGCCCGATGCGGCAAACGTGCGGGTCAGGTCGGGTGTGGTGGGCGAGCACTCCGCGGCTGGTCAGCGCGGCGGTTTCCGCCGTCATGATCGGCGCCCTGGCCGCGTGCGGCGGGTCCGGCTCCAGTTCCAGCTCCGCGCCCGGGCCATCGGCCGCGCCGTCGGGCAGCACCGCCCCGTCCGCGACGGCGTCGGGGGGCACGGCGGCGTTCGTGCCGATCGTCGAGCCGTTCGACCCCGGGCACCCGGCCATGACCAAGCCTGCCCCGGTCACCTGCGGCGGCCAGGCGACCAGTCAGGCCGTCGAGCAGTGCTACCAGGCCCGGACCGAGAACATGGACGCGTCCATCGACGACGTGCAGCAGCCCGCGTTCCAGAACGGGTCGCCAGCGCGGCGGACGGCCATCCTCGCCGACGACAGCTCCTGGCTGTCCGCCCGCCAGCCCTTGTGCGTCAAGGCCTTCGCAGGCGACGGGCAGCCGGACGCGGTCGACGTCGCGCACTGCCTGCTGGACGAGAGCGCCGCGCGGCTCGACGCGGTGAAGGGCATCACGGCCCCGGAGGCGGCGCTTAAGGCCACCGACAGCATCAACCCCAGCGACTTCTCCTGGTACACCACGCCCAAGGGGTCCCGCATCGCGATGGTGTCCACGCAGGGCGACAGCAGCGGCGGCGCGATCATCGCCTGGACCATCATCGGCGGCGCGGCCGGGTTCGTGGTCAACCCGGCCCAGTTCTACTTCCAGGACGGGTCGTACATCAACCACGGCGTGACCGAGCCGCCCAGCCCCGCCGGCCACCGGGTCGCGCCGGGTGCGGAATACCAGTTCGACATCGACTACAAGCACCTGTCCGCCGACCCCGGCGCCAACAAGGGTGCGGGAGGCTACCTCTACGCACCCGGCACCCCGGTCGCCAGCTGGGGAGGATAGGCCGCCACCCGCAGGTGCCGCCGGGTTGACAAAGTAGTGAGTGGTCACTAACTTAGTGGCCATGACCCGGACCGGAACGCGGATGAGCGCCGAAGAGCGGCGCGAGAGCGTGCTCGAGGCGGCCATCACCGAGTTCGCCGCCCGCGGCCTGGACGGCACGTCGACCGAGCACGTCGCGCAGCGGGCCGGGATCAGCCAGCCGTACCTGTTCCGCCTGTTCCCGACCAAGAAGGCGCTGTTCATCGCCCTGGTCGAGCGGTGCTTCCAGCGGGTGGCGGAGGCGTTCACCGCCGCGGCGGCCGACCGCATGGGCGAGGAGGCCCTCGCGGCCATGGGCGACGCCTACCAGCAGCTGCTCGAGGACCGCACCCTGCTGCTGCTGCAAATGCACGCGTACGCGGCGTGCGACGACCCCGGCATCCGGGAGGCGACCCGCACCGGCTTCCGGCGGCTGTGGCTGCTGGTCGAGCAGCTGACCGGGATGCCCTTCGAGCGGGTCACGTCGTTCTTCGCCATGGGCATGCTGATGAATGTCGCCGCGGCCATGAACCTGCCCGCCGTCGACGAGCGGTGGACCAGCTGGTGCCAGCGGTGAGCCTGAGCCGGAATTTTTTTTCACCGAATAAGTAAGTGATCAATCACTTTCTAGGAGGTAGCAGGAGATGACCGCGAAGCGCCGCACCGTGTGGACCTTCGTCATCACGTCCGCAGCCCTGTTCATGGCCTCGCTCGACAACCTCGTGGTCACTACCGCGCTGCCGTCGATCCGGGACCATCTGCACGCGTCACTGGCCGGCCTGCAGTGGACGGTCAACGCGTACACGCTCACGTTCGCGGTGCTGCTGCTCACCGGCGCCACGCTCGGCGATCGGTACGGGCGGCGCCGGATGTTCGTGGCCGGCCTGGGGCTGTTCACCCTCGGCTCGGCCGCGGCCGCGCTCGCCCCCAGCATCGGCCTGCTGATCGCCGCCCGGGCCCTGCAGGGAGTGGGGGCCGCCGTGCTGGTCCCGCTGACGCTCACGCTGCTGTCCGCGGCCGTGGCGCCCGAGCGGCGCGGGGTCGCGCTCGGCGCCTGGGGTGCCGTGGGCGGCCTGGCCATCGCGATCGGCCCGCTGGTCGGCGGCGCCGTGGTGGAAGGCGCCTCCTGGCAGTGGATCTTCTGGCTGAACGTCCCGATCGGCCTCGCCGTGCTGCCGCTGGCCTGGACCCGGCTCACCGAGAGCTACGGCCCGGCGACCCGCCTGGACCTGCCCGGCCTGGTGCTCGCGAGCCTGGGCCTGTTCGGGATCGTGCTCGGCGTGGTGCGCGGCAACGACCACGGCTGGACCAGCCTGACCGTGCTGCCGCCCCTGGTCATCGGCGGGCTGCTGGTCGCGGCCTTCATCGCCTGGGAACGGCGGGCACCCGAGCCGATGCTGCCGCTGGGCCTGTTCCGCAGCCGCGGCTTCACGCTGACCAACGTGGCCTCGATGCTGATGTTCTTCGGGATGTTCGGCTCGATCTTCCTGCTGGCGCAGTTCCTGCAGGTCGTCCAGGGCTACTCGCCGCTGGAGGCGGGACTGCGCACGCTGCCCTGGACCGGGATGCCGGTGCTGATCGCCCCGATCGCCGGCGCCCTGTCCGACCGCATCGGCGGCCGCCCGCTGCTGGTCACCGGGCTGGCCCTGCAGGCGATCGGCCTCGGCTGGCTGGCCGCGGTCAGCAGCCCCACGGTGGGCTACCTGACCCTGGTTCCCGCCTTCGTCGTCTCCGGCATCGGCATGTCGCTGTTCTTCGCGCCGGTGGCCAATGTGGTGCTCGGGTCGGTGCGCCGTGACCAGGAAGGCATCGCCTCCGGCGCGAACAACGCGATCCGGGAGCTGGGCGGGGTGTTCGGGATCGCGGTCCTGGGCGCGGTGTTCTCGGCGCACGGCGGGTACACCAGCGGGCCGGCCTTCGTCTCCGGCTTGTCGGCCGCGGTCTGGGTCGGCGCCGCGGCGGTGGCCCTCGCCGCCGGCGCCGCGCTGCTGCTGCCCCGGCTGCGGACCGTGACGGCGCCGGCCGCAGCGGCCGAGCCCGCGGCCGAGCTCGAGCCGGTCGGCTGACCGGATTCGCCCGGCGGCCCACCGCCCGGCCCCGGCGCGCAGCCCGCGCGCCGGGGCCAGGCGTGTCTAGCCGGCCGCCATCGGGTACGCGCCGGCCCCGTGGTAGCCATCGAAGATGAGCTCCCACTGGGAGACGTTCGGGGCGCTGCCCGGGTCGTCGCCGATCACGGCCTCGAAGTCTTTCTCGTTCCCGGGCAGCATCTGCCCCCTCTGCGGGGTCTTCCTGGCTGGCACAGGCCGGCCGTCCCCGAGCGCCGGGGTGGACAATGTGGTCATGGCCGATCTTGACCCGGTACCGGTACTCGAGGCGGTGGCCCGCGACCCCCGGCTGCGGGGGTTCATCGGCCAGGGCCGGATCGAGACGCTTCCGGCGCGGCAGTCGCGGCGGCTCCTGCTGCTCGATGCGATCGCCCAGGCTTTCGAGCCCGGTGTGCGTTACTCCGAGCGCCGGGTCAGCCTGTTCCTCCGCGCCATCCACCCCGACTTCGCCGCGCTGCGCCGGTATCTCGTGGACGAGGAGTTCCTGTCCCGGTCCGGCGGTGAGTACTGGCGCAGCGGCGGGACCGTCGCCCCGTCACCGGAACCCCAGGAATAGAGCCGCGGGCGGATGTCGAAACCGGCGCCGCAGCCGTGTCCTTGGGCTGAGAGCGCCACCGGGGCGCGGAACACGAAGGGCGAGGACCCATGGACTGGAAGCTGGAAGTTGTGGTGGTGCCGGTGACCGATATCGACCGGGCCAAGGATTTCTATACCGGGAAGCTGGGGTTCCGGCTCGATGCCGACACCCAGCCGACACCGGCCATGCGGGTGGTGCACATGACCCCGCCGGGATCTGCGTGCTCCGTGGTGATCGGGCCGACCGTGGTGAGCGCGGACGCCGACCGGGGGCCGGGAGCCAGCTTCCAGCTGGTGGTGGCCGACATCGACGCGGCCCGCGCCGAGCTGGCCGGGCGGGGCATCGATGTCTCGCCGGTGCAGACGCTGGATCCCCGCGACGGCGGCAAGTTCGTCTTCTTCGCCGACCCCGACGGCAACAACTGGGCCGTGCAGGAGGTCAGGGAGCGCGTCGGGGCCGCGCTCGGCTAGCGCCGGCCCGGCGCAGGGCTAACTGCCAGCCCGGCTGGGATGCGGTCGCCGCGGCTGGCAGGCTTGGCCCTGACCGCAACCCTCCATCCTGAGCGGGGAAACATGGCACTGCAGGACCGTCTGCGCGATGACGCGCACGAGCTCACCGGCGACATCACCCGCCTGCGGCATCAGCTGCACCAGCGGCCCGAGATCGGGCTGGACCTGCCCGAGACGCAGCGGACGGTCCTCGAGGCGCTCAGCGGCCTGCCGCTGGAGATCTCCACGGGCACCTCCTGCTCGTCGGTGACCGCGGTCCTGCGGGGCACGGGCGCGGCCGACGTGGACGGCCAGCCCGCGCCCGCGGTGCTGCTGCGCGGCGACATGGACGCGCTGCCCGTGCAGGAGGCCACCGGCGTGGAGTTCAGCAGCACGATCGACGGCGCGATGCACGCCTGCGGCCACGACCTGCACACCGCGATGCTGGTGGGGGCGGCCCGGCTGCTCAGCGGCCACCGCGACGAGCTGCCGGGAGACGTGGTGTTCATGTTCCAGCCCGGGGAGGAGGGCTGGGACGGGGCCGGCCACATGATCGCCGAGGGCGTGCTGGACGCGGCCGGGACCCGGGTGCAGCGGGCCTACGGCATCCACGTCATCGCCGGGAAGTTCCCGCGCAGCCAGTTCACCACGCGGCCCGGCACGATGATGGCCTCCACCTCCGGCTTGTTCGTGACCGTGATCGGCACCGGCGGGCACGGCTCGGCGCCGCACCGGGCCAGGGACCCGATCAGCGTGGCGGCCGAGATGGTGGCCTCGTTGCAGACGATGGTCACCCGCCAGTTCGACATATTCGACCCGGTCGTGGTCACCGTGGGCACCTTCCACGCGGGCACCCGGCGCAACATCATCCCGCAGCAGGCCACCTTCGACGCCACCATCCGCACGTTCTCCCCGGCGGCGCGGAAGCGCATCGAGACCGCGTCGGTGCGGCTGTGCCAGTCGATCGCCGCGGCCTATGGCCTCGAGGCCGACGTCAGGTTCAGTGCCGAGTACCCGGTGACCGTCAACGACCCGGCCCAGGCCGCGTTCGCCACCACGGTGGTCGAGGAGGTCTTCGGGCCGGACCGGTTCGCGCCAATGCGCGACCCTGACGCCGGCGCGGAGGACTTCTCCCGCGTGCTGGAGCAGGTGCCCGGCTGCTACCTGTTCCTGGGCGCCTGCACGCGTGACGACTTCGACGCCGCCGAGGACAACCACAGCCCGCTGGCGCAGTTCGACGACTCAGTCATGGCCGACGGCTGCCTCCTGCACGCGAACCTGGCCATCCGCGGCCTGCAGAGCATCTCCTCCTGACGGCGCTGACGCGTGCCTGCCGCACCGGCAGGGCCGGGGCGCGCGCTGCAGCAGCCCGCCGATGACCAGCGACATGATGGTCTCGTAGATCTGGTCGTCGGTGACGCCGGGCAGCTCGGTGCGGATCTGCCAGATGTGCGGGTACTCGGCCCGGTCCACGGTGAGGTAGGCGGAGGTCCACGCGGCCTCGTCGGTGGCCAGCTGCTGCTCGTCCATGGCCAGGTAGGCCGCTTCCAGCGCAGACCCGATCAGGGCGAACTCGCCGAGGGCCCGGCAGACGCGGGCGGCCTCGGCGCCCTCGAACCCGGCCTCAAGCACGGCGCCGATGAGGATGTTGATGGTCCTGATCTCCGCGGGACGCTGCGTGGTGCGGTGCGCGGACAGGGTGGCCGCCGCCGGGTGCGCACAGTACACGGCGCGTTGCCGCCCGACGATGTCGATGATCGTGTCGACCCAGCAGGCATGGGGCTCCAGGCCGGCCATTCCCTCCTCGATCAGGCGGTCGGCGATCGCGAGAACCAGGTCGTCCTTGCTCGCGAAATGGCGGTAGATCGCGGTCGGGTCCGCCCCCAGGGCACGGCCCAGCTTGGGCAGGCTGAACCCGCCCGTGCCATCCTCGTCGAGTAGCCTGAGGCTCTCCGTGACGATCCGTTCCGGGGTCAGGCTCCCGCGCCGGAGACCGGGCCGGCGGCTCTGCGGCTGCCGGCGGCTGACATCGGGTGCGGTCATCTGCCTATCCCGTGCTGGTGGGCCGCCGCCCAAAGTTCTTGTCGCGCAAGTTTACGCTCGTCAAACCCTATGTCATAAGCGTTGACAATGGATTTACATCAGTGATGCAATATCCGGCAATGTCTCCCTCGCCAGGGAGGTCCCGGATGCCCGCTGCCCACGATGATCTTGTCTTCTGTCACGGCAAGGTCTTCGACGGCCGCCGGTTTCTGCCTTCTGGCACCTGCGTCCGCGTCCGGGGCGGGCGCATTACCGGCGTAGGCCCGGCCGAGCCGCTCGGGTCTGCGTCTGTGGTCGACCTCCAGGGTGGAACCCTGCTGCCCGGATTCATCGACGCCCACGCTCACCCGCTCTTCGCCGGGATCAACCTGCGGCGCTGCGACCTGCACGACGCCACCACCACGGCGGCGTACGCCGAGCTGATCGCGGCCTACGCCCGCGACCACCCGGACGAGGAATGGATCCTCGGCGGCGGCTGGTCGCTGGAATCGTTCCCCGGCGGCCTGCCGGACCGCCAGACACTGGACGCCATCGTGAGCGACCGCCCGGTGTTCCTGCCCAACCGGGACGGGCACGGCGCGTGGGTCAACAGCAAGGCGCTCGCGCTGGCCGGGATCGACCGCTCGACCCCGGATCCGCCGGACGGCCGCATCGAGCGCGACGCCGACGGCGAGCCCACCGGCATGCTGCAGGAGGGCGCCGCCCAGATGGTCTCCCGGCTGCTGCCCACCGCGACCGATGACGACTGGGACCAGGCCCTGCTGGTCGCGCAGGGCCGGCTGCTGTCACTGGGCATCACCGGCTGGCAGGACGCCATCGTGGGCCGGGCCTACGGCGACGAGTTCGCCGACCCCCTGGACGCCTACCTGCGGGCGGCGCAGGCCGGCACGCTGCTGGCCAACGTCGTCGGCGCGCAGTGGTGGGACCGCGACCGCGGCCTGGACCAGCTCCCCGAGCTGCTGCAGCGCCGTCACAGCGGGCGGGCCGGGCGCTTCAGGGCCACCAGCGTGAAGATCATGCTGGACGGCATCGCCGAGAGCCACACGGCCGCCATGCTCGAGCCCTACCTCGACGGCCACGGATGCGCCACCGACCACATCGGCCTGGACCTCATCGACCCGCGTGAGCTCCCCCGGTTCGTGACCGCCCTCGACCGCGAGGGCTTCCAGGTCCATTTCCACGCGCTGGGCGACCGCGCCGTGCGCAACGCCCTGGACGCGGTGGAGGCGGCCCGCAGAGAATTCGGCGACCACGGCCAGCGGCACCACCTGGCCCACCTGCAGATCGTCCACCCGGATGACGTGCCACGGTTCGGCCGCCTCGGCGCGACCGCGAACATCCAGCCGCTGTGGGCGACGCACGAGCCGCAGATGGACGAACTGACCATCCCGTTCCTCGGTGAGCGGCGCTCGGGCTGGCAGTACCCATTCCGCTCGCTCCAGGACGCCGGGGGCAGCCTGTGCGCCGGCAGCGACTGGCCGGTGAGCAGCCCCAACCCGCTGTGGGGCGCGCACGTGGCGGTGAACAGGAGCCTGCCCGCCAGCGCGGGCGGGCACGGCCTCGACCCGTTCCTGCCCCAGCAGCGTCTCGACCTGACCACGATCCTGGCCGCCTACACCTCGGGCAGCGCCAGGATCAACGGCCTGGACGAGGTGACCGGCTCCATCCGCGAGGGCCTGGACGCGGACTTCGCCGTGGTTGACGCCGACCTCAGCGAGATCGGTGACCACGAGATCTGCCAGGCCGAGGTCACCGCGACCCTGGTCCGTGGCCAGATCGCCTTTCAGAAGTGATGAACCCGCTCCGGCGGGGTGCAGCACAGAACCAGGAGGAGAGATGGCCAGCAGACGAAGAATGTGGACGGCCGTGGCCGTCGCGGCAGCATTCGCGCTCGTGGCCTCCGCCTGCGGCAGGTCGGCCGGGGGGAATGCCGCGTCAGGCAACATCTCGGCCACGAAGGGCCTGGTCACCACCACGCCCGCAGGCACCAAGACGGTGCCCTCGATCACCTGGGCGGTCTACAGGGACGTGAACTCCCTCGACCCCATCTTCGCCTTCGACTACCCGGAGAACACCGCGATCTCGCTGATGTGCGAGTCGCTGCTGCTGCAGGCGCCGGACGGCTCCCTGAAACCAGGCCTGGCCACGATCTCGAACCCGTCGCCAACCACGATGGTCTTCACGCTCCGGCCCGGGGTGAAGTTCTGGGACGGCCACCCGGTCACCTCCGCCGATGTCGCGTACAGCCTGGACCGGAACACGGACCCCAAGCTCGGCGGGTTCTACGGCCTGGTGTTCAGCCGGGTGAAGTCGATCCAGGCGACCAGTCCCACGCAGGTGACGATCACGCTGAAGCAGGCCGACTACTGGCTCGAGGGCGAGCTCGCCTCGATGCCCGGGATCGTGATCGAGAAGAGCTACGCGGAGAAACAGGGCAAGAACTACGGCACCCCGGCCGGCGGGATCATGTGCACCGGTGCCTACATGTTCAAGACCTGGAAGCCCGGGGTCGGCGTGACCGCCGTGGCCAACCCGCACTACTGGAACACCACGGTCAAGCCGCCGCTGGTCAAGCAGATCCTGATCAAGGGCGCGCCGGACGTCTCCGCGTTCACCTCGGCCATGCTGACCAACGGGTTGCAGGGCTCCTTCTCGTTCGCGCTGCCCACGCTGGACCAGCTGAAGAACAGCAAGAACATCAAGGTCTACCAGGGCCCCGGCTGGTCCACGGACGCGTTCATCGTGTCCAGCTTCAAGGGCGTGCTGGGCAACGTGAAGGTGCGCCAGGCCCTGTCCCTGGCGCTCAACCGCCAGAGCATCATCGACCAGGTCTACAAGGGCGCGGCGCTGATGCCGAAGTGGGAGTCGAACCCGGGCACGTTCGGCTACGGCAAGTCGGTGTTCGACGCCGCTTACGCCAGCACGCCGGTCATGAGCCAGAACCTCGCGAAGGCCAAGAAGCTCGTGCAGGAGGCGGGCGCGACCGGCAAGACGTTCACAATCGGCACCTCCAGCCAGCTGGCCAACATCTCCGCGGTGGCCGGCGCGTACCAGGCCGCGGCCCAGGCGATCGGGCTCAAGGCCAACCTCAAGTCGGTCTCGGCGCAGAACTACATCAACTTCTTCACCGACGCCACCGCCCGGCAGGGCATCGACGGGTTCCTCACCGTGAACTACGGGGACTACGCCGACCCGGCCGCGATGCTGTCCACCTTCGACATCCCCGGCGGGTCGCAGAACTACGACAACTTCAACGACCCCAAGCTCACCTCCCTGCTCGAGCAGGCGCGCGGCACCGCCAACCCGGACAAGCGGGCCGAGCTCATGGTCCAGGCCGAGAAGATCAACAACCAGCTGCTGCCCTGGATCCCGAATGCCCAGCCGACCAGCCTGCTGGTGCTGAACAAGAGCCTGACCGGCGCGACCGCGTCGTTCGCGTACATGTTCGCACCCTGGGCCAACAGCCTGGGCGGGGCCGGCTGAGGCGGTGAACTGGAGGTTCTTCGCCCGCAGGCTGGCCATGCTGCTGGCCAGCCTGCTGATCGCGAGCTTCGTGATCTTCGCTGCCGTCTACCTGGCGCCGGGCAACCCGATCTCGGCGCTGTCCGGCGGCCGGGCGCTGCCCGCCAGCAGCATCCGGGTCCTGGAGGCGCGCTACCACCTCAACGAGCCGTTCTTCGCCCAGTACTGGTACTGGCTCACGAACGCGCTGCACGGCAACCTCGGCATCTCGATCACGCTGCGGGAGAACGTGTCCACCCTGATCGCGTCCCGGGTCTGGACCACCGCCGGGCTGGTCCTGTACGCGTCCGTGCTGATCCTGCTGTTCGGGATCAGCATGGGCATCGTGTCCGGCCTCCGGCCCGGGTTCCTGGACACCAGCACGCTGGTGGTGACCGCGGTCTCGGCGGCCATCCCGGCGTTCGTCGCGGCGATCGTGCTGATCCTGCTGTTCTCGGTGAAGCTCGGCTGGTTCCCCGCCCTGGGCAACGGGACCGACTTCCTGAGCAACGTGCGGCACTTCACGCTGCCCGCGATCGCCCTGGCGTTCTCGGCGCTCGCGATCGTGGCCCGGGTCACCCGGGCGTCGATCCGGGAGGAGAGCGAGCGCGAGCACGTGCAGACCGCGGTGAGCCGCGGCATCCCGGGCCGCCAGCTGATCCGGCGGCACATCCTGCGCAACGCGGCGATCCCGATCACCACGATCACCGGGATCACGATCGCCTCGCTCATCGCGGTGGCGGCCGTGGTGGAGACCGCGTTCAGCCTGAACGGTCTCGGCGCCTACCTGGTCCAGGCCGCGCAGTCCAAGGACCTCGCGGTCGTGCAGGGCATCTCGCTGGTGCTGGTCACCGCGTTCGTCGTGGTCAACCTGCTCGTCGACGTGATGTACGCGCTGCTGGACCCGCGCGTCTCGCTGGGGAGCCGGGCCCAATGAGCGCGGGACCGGTGAGCGCGGGCCTCACCGTCGTCGCGCCCGGCACGAGGCGCTCCCGGTCGCTGTCCGGGCTGCGCGGCACCGGGGCCGCGGGCATGGTGTCGGCGGCGGTGATCGTGCTCGCGACCCTCGCGGCGGTCTTCGGCCCGCTGATCGCCCCGTACAACCCCAACCTGCCGAACCTGTCCCTGGCCTGGGTCGCGCCCGGCGGCGGTCACCTGCTCGGGTACGACTTCCAGGGCCGGGACGTGTTCTCCCGGCTGCTGGCCGGCGCGCAGTCCTCGATGCTCGGGCCGCTGGCCGTGGTGGTGCTGAGCATGACCGCGGGCGCCCTGCTCGCCGTGGCCGCGGCGTGGCGGCGGGGCACGGTGGACTCGGTGATCTCCTCCGGGCTCGACATCCTGTTCGCCTTCCCCGGCATCCTGCTGGCCGTGCTGGCCACAGCGATCTTCGGCGCGGGCCTGACCGCCGCCGCGATCGCGCTGTCGATCGCGTACATGCCCTACGTTGCGCGGGTGCTGCGCGGCGTGGCGCTGCGCGAGCGTACCCAGCCTTACGTGGCCGCGCTCGAGGTGCAGGGCTCGTCGGCCACCACGATCTGCCTGCGGCATCTGATCCCGAACATGCTGCCGCTGATCGTGGCCCAGGCGACGATCATGTTCGGCTGGGCCATGGTCGACCTGGCCGCGATCTCGTTCCTCGGCCTCGGGGTGCAGCCGCCGCAAGCCAACTGGGGCGTGATGATCTCGGAGAACCAGACCGGCATCCTGCAGGGCTACCCGCTGCCGGCCCTGTCCGCCGGGGTCTGCATCGTCGCGGTGGTCATCGCGTTCAACGTGCTGGGTGAGCGGCTGTTCGAGCAGGCTCAGGCGGCAGGCCGATGAGCGACCCGCTGCTCGAGGTCGACGGGCTGACCGTGCGCCTGGACGTGCGCGACGCCAAGCGGGCGGTGCTGCGCGACGTGGCCCTGACCGTCCGCCAGGGCGAGGCGCTCGGCCTGGTCGGCGAGTCGGGCTCGGGCAAGTCGATGACCGCCCGGGCCATCGACCGGCTGCTGCCCCGCGGGGCCGAGGTGGACGGCACGATCAGCTTCGACGGCCGCGACGTCGCCGCCCTGTCCGGGGCGGACCTGCGCCGCTACCGGAACCAGGTCGCGATGATCTTCCAGGATCCCCGCGCGCACGTGAACCCGGTCCGCCGGATCGGCGACTACATGACCGAGGCGCTGCGCACCAACCTCGGCGTGAGCGGCGCCGAGGCCAGCCGCCGCGCCTCGGACATGCTCACCCAGGTCGGCATCGACGGCGGCGCCCGGCGGCTGCGGCAGTACCCGCACGAGCTGTCCGGCGGGATGCTGCAGCGGGTCATGATCGCCACCGCGCTGCTCACCAAGCCGCGGCTGCTGCTGGCCGACGAGCCGACCACGGCGCTCGACGTCACCACCCAGGCCGAGGTCATGGCCATCCTCGACGACCTGCGGCACGAGTTCGGCCTGGCCATGGTGTTCATCACGCACGACCTGGAGCTCGCCGCCGCCATCTGCGACCGCACCGCGGTGATGTACGCCGGGCAGATCGTGGAGATCCGCGCGTCCGCCCAGCTGCACGACGACCCGCTGCACCCCTACACCGCGGCGCTGGCCGCGGCCCGCCCCGACATCGGGCAGACGGCCGACCGGCTGCTGGCGATCCCGGGCCGCCCCCTGTCGGCGTTCGAGGCGCCGCCCGACGAGTGCGCGTTCGCGCCCCGGTGCGGGTACGCCAGGGACGAGTGCCGCGCGGGCCTGCCCGAGATCACCGAGCTGGACGGCGGGCTGTCCCGGTGCGTCCGCGCGCGTGAGCTGCGCGGGGAGCTGGGGGCGCCGGCCAATGCCTGACCGTGCCGTTACGCCAGTCCTCGAGGTGACCTCGCTGCGCAAGGAGTTCGGTGACCTCGTGGCGGTCGACGATGTGTCGTTCCGGGTGGCCGAGGCCGGGTCGATGGCGATCGTGGGTGAGTCAGGCTCGGGCAAGACCACGATCGCGCGGATGATCGTCGGGCTGGAGCGGCCCACCGCCGGGTCGATCAGCGCCTGCGGGCGCGACCGGTCCCGGCCCGCGCGGTCGGCCGCCGACCGGCGGCGCCGCGGCCGCGATGTGCAGATCGTGTTCCAGGACCCGTACACCAGCCTGGACCCGCGCCAGACCGCCGAGGGGGCCATCGACGAGATCCTCCGGCTGCACCACGGCTGGCCCGCGGACCACCGCCGGGCCCGGGTGGCCGAGCTCACCGAGCTGGTGGGCCTGGACGAGCGGCAGGCCAAGGCGCTGCCCCGGGCGCTGTCCGGCGGGCAGCGGCAGCGGGTGGCGATCGCCAGGGCCCTGGCCGCCGAGCCGCGGATCCTGATCCTGGACGAGTCCGTCGCCGCCCTGGATGTGTCGATCCAGGCGCAGGTGCTCAACCTGCTGGCCGACATCCGCGACTCCACGGGCGTGTCCTACATCCTGATCAGCCATGACCTGGCGGTGGTCCGCCAGCTCACCGAGGAGGTGGTCGTGCTCTACCGCGGCCAGGTGGTGGAGCGCGGCCCGACGCCCCGGGTGCTGGACGACCCGCAGGAGGAGTACACCAAGCGGCTGCGGGCCAGCGTCCCGCGGCCGGGCTGGAAGCCGGTCCGCCGGGCGCGGGCCGTCCCAGACGTCACAGCGCAGGAGGAGAGCGGGCCGTGAGCGATCTGCATTACCTGTCGGCGAACGAGGCGCTGCGCCTGTTCCGGTCCCGCGAGCTGTCCCCGGTCGAGCTGATGACCGCGGTGATCGCGCGCGCCGAGGAGGTCGAGCCGGCCATCAACGCGTTCGCCGAGACCCGCTTCGACGAGGCGATGGACGCCGCGCGCGCCGCGCAGGAGCGGTACGCGGGCACCGGGGACCCGCCCGGGCCGCTGGCGGGCCTGCCGGTCGCGGTCAAGGAGGAGGCGCCGATCGCGGGCCAGAAGAACACGCTCGGCTCGCTGCCCCTGCGCGAGGTGGTCGCCGACCACACGGCCGCCTTTGTCCAGCGCATCATCGACGCGGGCGGCATCGTGCACGCCAGGTCCGCGACGCCGGAGTTCTGCTGCGCGCCGTTCACCTGGACCAAGCTGTGGGGCGTGTCCCGCAACCCGTGGAACACCGCGTTCTCGCCGGGGGGCTCGAGCGGCGGGTCGGCCGCGTCGCTGGCGGCCGGGTCCGCGACGCTGGCCACCGGCTCGGACATCGGCGGCTCGATCAGGATCCCGTCCTCGTTCTGCGGCGTGACCGGGTTCAAGCCGCCGTACGGCCGGGTGCCGGAGATGGAGATCTTCAACCTCGACCACTACTGCCACGAGGGGCCGCTGGCCCGGTCGGTGGCGGACTGCGCGCTGCTGGAGAACGTCATCGCCGGGCCGCACCCGAGCGACGTGGCCTCGCTGCGCCCGAAGCTGGAGATCCCGGGCCGGCTCGAGCCGGTGACCGGGATGCGGATCGCGCTCTCCGCCGACCTGGGCTGCTACGCGGTGGACGACGACGTCGCGGCGAACACCCGCGCGGCCGCCGACCGGCTGCGCGACGCGGGGGCCACGGTGCAGGAGGTCTCGCTGCCGTGGCAGCTGGAGACCATCAACCGGGCGGCCAGGATCCACTTCGGCATGATCTTCGGGCCGTCGGTGCGGGACATCTACGAGAAGCACGCGGACGAGCTCACCACCTACGCGCGGCGCTTCATCACCGAGTCCGACGAGATCACTAAGGCCGACTGGGTGGCCGGCCTGGCCCTCGAGGCCGGGATCTACGCCCCGCTCGGCGAGCTGCTTGAGGAGTTCGACGCGCTGGTGTGCCCGACGTTCGCGGTTCCCGCGCTGCCCGCGGAGTACGACACCGACCAGCCGGTGCACGTCAACGGCCAGCCGCGCGAGGACTGGCTGGACGTGCTGATGACGCTGCCGTTCAACATCGCCAGCCGGTGCCCGGTGCTCAGCATCCCGTCCGGCCGGTCCCGCGACGGGGTGCCCACCGGGCTGTCGGTGGTCGGCAAGACCTACGACGATATAACGGTGTTCCGGATCGCCGCCGCCCACGAGGAGCGCTTCCCTTGGCTGGACACCCCCGACCGCCGTCCGCTGTGAACGCCGAGGCCGCCGGGCCCGCGCTGATGGCCGGGCCGCCGCCGTTCCCGCCCGAGGCCCGGGTGACGCTGGCGAACTGGCAGGACCCGCCGTTCAACCGGTGGGCGTTCCAGCACATCCGCGAGCTGATCCCGACCGCGCGGATCTCCCGCGGGGCCGGGCCGGCCCGGCCGCTGCCCCGGGCCGAGCGCGACGTGCTGGCGCTGCGGTTCGGCTACGGCGACCGCGAGCTGACCGTCGCCGAACTGCTGGACGAGACCTTTACCGACGGCTTCCTCGTCCTGCACCAGGGCCAGGTCGTCGCCGAGCACTACTTCAACGGCATGGCGCCGGACGTCCCGCACCTGCTGATGTCGGTCTCGAAGTCGGTGACGTCGACGGTGGCCGGGATCCTGGCCGGCCGGGGCGAGCTGGACACCTCCGCCCCGGTGGAGGACATCGTGCCGGACCTGGCCGGCACCTCGTTCGCGGGCGCAACCGTGCAGCACCTGCTGGACATGCGGGCCGGCACCCGCTTCGACGAGAGCTACGACAACCTCGACGCCGACGTGCGCACCTACGAGCGGGTGTACCTGTGGCGGCCCGACGACGACGACCCCCGGCCGCCGGACGCGCTGAGCTACTTCGCCACGCTGTCCAACGACGGCCCGCACGGCGGCCCGTTCCGCTACCGCTCGATCCTCACCGACGTGCTGGCCTGGGTGATCGAGCGGGCGGCCGGGGACCGGCTGCACCAGCTCATCGCGCGTGAGCTGTGGCAGCCGATGGGCGCCGAGTTCGACGCGGAGATCACCGTGGACGCGCGCGGGAACCCGATGGCCGACGGCGGCATCTGCGCCACGCTGCGCGACCTGGGCCGGTTCGGCCAGCTGTTCGCCGAGCGCGGCCGGGCCGGGGACCGGGCGATCGTGCCGGAGGCCTGGATCGACGACACGATCCAGGGCGCGCCCGACGGCGCCGCGGCCTTCACCGACGGCGAGACACTCCCGGCTTCCCGGCGGGGGCGCACTACCGGAACTGCTGGTGGGTCCGGGACCCGGGCCTGCCGTTCTTCCACGGCTCCGGCATCAACGGGCAGAACGTCTTCGTCCACGTGCCGTCGCAGACCGTGGTGGCGAAGCTGTCCACCTGGCCGACCGCCCTGAGCCCGGCCGCGGGCCCCACCGTCCAGGCCGTGCTCGCGATCAGCGCCGCCCTGCAGGAGGGCCGCCTGTGAGCTGAACCGCCGGCCGCACGGAGCCCAGCCCGCCCATGCTGCCCTTGATCTGATGGTGAAAATCTGTCACAGTGCCAGTGTTTCTGGCATACATCGGGGGGTCGATTGCCGATGAGCGAAGAAAAGCCGCGAGGCTCTGAATTCCTCACCAAACGGTACAGCGAAGAGGACGTCCAGCACCTGCTCGCCGTGGGTGAGAACGTCGGCGTTCAGCTGGTCGACTTCTTTCCTTTTGGTGTCCCGGCCTTTGATGGCGCGTCGGGTACCTGGAGAGTGAATATGGAGCAGATCCAGCAACTGCTCGCGGCTATCTGGCAGCAGCGCACCCCTCCGCAGGTGATCGTGAATCCTTTCGGCGTGGTGGCCGTTGAGGGTTTCGACGTCACCTTCAAAGCAGGTTCGCAGCGAAGCCGCTGACGGCATGCGGTTCACCGGCACGCGCGGCGTGCTGCAGGTGCACCCGACGCGCCGGTGCAACCTAACCTGCGTTCACTGCTACTCCGACTCCGGCCCCCAGGCGAGCGATGAGATCCCGCTTGCGGTACTGGACGACCTCATCACGGATGCGGCGTCGCTCGGCTACGAGGTGCTGGCCGTTTCCGGCGGCGAGCCCTTCCTGTACGCTGCGCTGCCCGAGTTCCTTGGTCACGCCAAATCCGCCGGCCTGCAGTGCCTGCTCACCAGCAACGGCACCCCGGCCGCCCTGCGGCGCCTCGGCGAAGTGCCCGGCTGCCTGGATCTGCTGGTCCTGAGCCTGGACGGGCCGGGCCCTGATCATGACCGCATGCGCGCGCGGGACGGTGCGTACGAGGCCATGACCCGGCGGCTGGCCTCGGTCAGGGAGAGCGGCATCCCGTTCGGGTTCCTGTTCACCCTGACCCAGTACAACGTGCACCAGCTGGAGTGGGCCGCCGAGTTCGCCGCGGCCAGCGGCGCGTCGCTGCTCCAGGTCCACCCCCTCGAGCCGAGCGGGCGCGGGAAGCTCATGCTGGACGCGGTCCCCGACGTCATGGAAGCCTCCTACGCCATGCTCGAGGTCGCGCGCCTGCGCCGGGCGTTCGGTGACAGGCTGCGGTTCCAGCTCGACCTCACCACCGCGAAGGCGTTCGCCGGGCACCTGGACGGGCTCGTCACCCCGCCCCACACCGACCCCGGCGGGCAGCTCAGCCAGGTTCTGTCGCCTCTGGTGGTGGAGCCCGACGGCTGGTGCGTACCGCTGGAGTACGGCTTCCCCCGGAGGTTCGCCCTGGGCAGCCTCTACCAGGACAGGCTGTCCCGCCTGGCGAGACCGTGGATGGCCGACGTGCTGCCCGCGCTGCACGGCGTCGCCCAGGACGTGGTCAGGCAGCTTGGCGAGCCGGATGCGCCCGCGGTGATCAACGGCTACGAGCTGCTGGGCCGCGCCGCCCTGGTGTCTGCCGTTTAGGCATTGACGTAAGGGACCCCTATGGTCCACCCTTCGGTCAGGGGGGAGGGATGCCCGGGGGAAATGGCTAATTCTGGCAAAAGCGATCAACGCTGTCGTTTTTGACCACCTTTTCAGGCTGAGTCTCTGCGACCCGCCCCGTCGCCACGAGCGCTGCTGGCTGGCCCGGCCGGAATTGCGCCCCGAGGCGAACGTCATTGCGCATAGGCAGCAGCCATCCTGCGGCCCTTCCGCTGCTCCGATAGCGCGGAAGCGTAGACGTTTGACGTCAAGGAGCAGAGATGCCTGAGCCCGACGACGAGACCTCCAGCGAAGCCCGATCCAGCGACATCGAGTCCCGGCAGCCCGATCCGCGCGTCGGGAAGTACCGGCCTGATCCAGCCCAGCCCGCTACCCCGATGCGGTCGCTGCAGGGCTTCTGGGGCGATAGCGACCGGCCCGGCTTCCGGCGGCTGTACTTCTCGGCGTCGCTCGACTCCTACGCCGAGTTCCGGGTTGCCGATGTCCTCGACGCGGCCGAGATTCCGCCGGATCGGAGTCCGTTTCCCGGCGAGCAAGCGACGCGGGTGACGCTGCGGCGAGACGCGCCCGTGGACATCACGCATTCCCGCCCGGCCGGCGCCGTCGATGCATTCGACCTCGACATCAGGGTCGGCAGCCGGAAGGCTACCCACTCACTGCCGAATCTCTCCGTGTCCGATCCCTGCCTGCAACCGGAGGTTATAGATACCTCAGTAACGTGCGCGACCTGCGCCAGGCCAGGCCACCTGCTGCGGCATGGCCACCTGCGTGGATTGGAGCTGCGACTGTCCCAGCCCGAATTGCCCACCCAACGCGGGAAGCGTCCAGCAGCCGTGCCTGGACCCGGGAAGCATCCAGCAGCCGTGCCTGGAGCGCTGATCGCCCTCGTGCCGAGGGCGCGGCGGCAGCCGGGCCGCTGGACCGCAGCGGTCACGCCCACGCGGCGGAGTGCGGCGATCACGGCGGCCCTCGACGTCGGGATCCGTATCACCGACCCGGACCGGATACGGTCCGCAGTGCAATCCGCTTCCTCCCGGACGAGCTATCCGCGGACCGTGGGCTGGGCGGCATACGACGTGGCTCAGGGTGACGCGGGCCTCGCCCTGCTGTGCGCCCAGCTCGACGCCTGTTTTCCTGGCGACTCCTGGGACGTTCGCGCGCATGACCTGCTGGCGTCGGCGGCCCGCGCGGCCGAGCGCGTCGAACCTCCGCCGGGCCTCTTCAGCGGCCTGAGCGGCATCGCCTTGGTCACCCACCTGCTGAGCCGTGATGGGACGCGCTACCAGCGGCTGACCCGGGCGATTGATGAGGCGCTGCTGCCCCGGTCACTGGCGCTGGCCCAATCGGCACGCGAGCGAAGCCCGGGACTGGCGTTCGGCCACTTCGACGTCATCTCGGGCCTAGCCGGGATCGGCGCCTGCCTGCTCACCTGCCGAGACCGGGACCCGGTCGGCGCGTGCCTGGAGCGCGTGCTCGGCACCCTGGTCGAGATCGTGTTGGCGCGCGACGGCTGCGTGCCCGCGTGGTTCACGCCGCGGGAGCTGCTGGGCGAGGCCAGCCTGGCCGACCGGTACCCGCAGGGCGTCTTGAACTGCGGTCTGGCCCACGGGATCCCCGGAGTCGTGGCGTTGCATGGCGCTGGCCCTGTCCCAGGGCGTGGACGTGCCCGGCCTGAGCGACGCGACCGCGGCCGCCGCGGCCTGGCTGGTCGCGCACCGGTGCGACGACGAGTGGGGAGTCAACTGGCCCATCGTGATCGGGCTGCCCGAGGGATCGGCTCGACCCGCCGAGCCGCCCGCGCCGCTTGGTGCTACGGCAGCCCGGGCGTGGCGCGTGCGCTCTGGCTGGCCGGATCCGTGCTCGGGGACGAGACCAGCCTGCGCGGCGCTCGCGGTCGCCGCGATGGAGGCCGTCTACCGGCGGCCGCTCCCTGGCCCGCAACATCGACTCTCCTACGTTCTGCCACGGCGTGGCGGGGCTGCTGCAGGTCGTACTCCGCTTTGCGCACGACACCGGGCTGCCGGTCTTCACACGCCGCTGCCGCCGACCTCGCCGGCCAGCTCCTCGGTGCCTACCGCCCGGACTCCCTGCTCGGCTTCTGCAGCGCTCGAGCCGGGCGGTACCCGGGTCGACCAGCCCGGCCTGCTCGACGGCGCGCCCGGAGTGTCGCCCTGGTGCTGCTCGCCGCGGCCACGATCGTCCCGCCCGCCTGGGACCGGCTGTTCCTGCTGGCATGAGCGACACCAAGCTGCGGCCCCGGCTCGGGCAGCGGCCCCCGGGAGGGATCACCGCGGCGCGCTGTACCAGCCGCTGGTCACGGTTCTGCTGCGGGCTCCGCTGCTTGCCGCGTCGAGGCCTATGCTCACGCTGCCCGCAGATCCCCGGGCCGCCGCTGCGCTGATTCGACTGGTGCGTAGCGCGGTCGCCGTCGGGAGCCCGCCGACCTGCGTCGCGCACGCCCGCACGCGAGGGCGTCAGCGACCGCGGCGGGAGCAGTCGGATGCTGGCCAAGCTGCAACGCTACCTCATCCGCATGTCCACCCGCCCCACGCCCTACGGCATGTTCGCCGGCGTCGCTGTCGGGCACCTGGGCGAGCAGACCGATCTCGCGCCTGGGCACGGCCCGCCGCGCACGCGCATGCGGCCGGACATGGCGTGGCTGCTGGAGTTCGTCGCCGCGGTCGAGGACGCGCCCGACGTCCGGCGCCGGGCTGCCGCTGATGGCCAACCCGCCGTGTCGATGCTAGCCGACCGGGCCTGCCTGGCCGAGCGCGCCAGCATCGAGCGTGACCGCGACGCGCGGCCGGTCACCATCCGGGCCACCGCTGCGGTACGGCACGCGCTGGACCGCGCCCGGGCGCCGGTCGCCCTGGGGCGACCTGGCCGGTGCAGATCCTGGCTATGCCCGGCGCGACCCCGGAGAAGGTCGACGCGGCTGCTGGACCGAGCTCTGGGCCGCAGACGTTCCTGCTCGCCGAGCTGCGGCCGCCGCTGACCCGCCGGCCCGGCCCCTTACGTGGGCGAGCGTCTGGCCGCGGTGCCCGCCGCCGCAACCGACCTGGCCGCGCTCGCCGAGCTGGCTCGAGGCGATGGCCGGCTGGGACCGCTCGCCGCTCCAGGAGCGCGCCGGACAGCCGGCCCGGCACTGCATCGGCAGCCTGGCCGCGATGCCGTGCGCTGACACGAAGGCGCGCCTGCCCAGGTCGACACCGCCCTGCCGCTGGCCGGCATGACGGTCCTGGCCGCACCGGTCAGCACCGAAGCCGCGCGGGCCGCCGAGCTGCTGCTGCGCCTGGGCCCGCACCCGTCCGGCCGTCAGCTGGCCAGGCCTACCGGCAGGCGTTTCATCGACCCGCTACGGAGCAGATCGCGAGATTCCCGCTGCTCGAGCTGCTCGATCCCGACCGCGGGCTGGTGCCCGCCGTCGGATGCACAGCTGGGGACGACGGCCAGCAGGCACCACCTGGCCAGATCACGCCGCGACCGCTCCGCGCGAGTCGCCGTCGACGCGTTGCCGCGACCGGCGGCTGGCGGTCCACCTCGATACGGCCGGCGATCGACGGATCGCCCGACCTCGACGCCCGACCCCGGCCACTGCCCCCCGGTCCCTTGACCTCACCGTCTTCGTGCATTGCCCACGTCAGCGGCAGACATCGACGCTGGCGACTTCCGGCTGCTCGCTCGGGCCCAACCTCGGCGCGCGCCGGCGGCTGGCCGCAACCTCGGGCGCTTCGCGGACCTGCTGGGCGCGGACGCCGAGCGGCGCTCGCCGCGAGATCGCCGCCGTCAGAGACAGCTCGCCCCCGGCTGCGCCTGCGCCGAGCTCGTCTACCTGCCCCGGGCCGCGCGCAGCCAACGTTGCTGATCCGGCCACCGGTCTACCCGCCACGAAGTCGCTGGTCGCCGTTCGCCTGGTGTCGGCAGAGGGGCGCGCCATCCCGCTGCCACGAGCCTGGTCGTCGGCGTCCGCGCCGGCCGCTTCTAGCGTCCGCTGGCCCGGGATCAGGCGATCGTCGGCGTGCACGCCGGCACATGCTCAACCCGCTTGCGGCGCCCACCGGCGGCCCGCTTCCTGGACGAAGTCGCCCGCGGCGAGCGGCGGCGGCTGCACCCGTTCGACTGGGGATCGTCGGCCGCCTGCCCTTCCTGCCCCGCGTCGGGTGCGGCCGGGTCGTCCTATCGCCCGCGCGGTGGCGGGTCGATCCGGCGGCGCGGGACGCCGACTCCGTGCCCGCCCCGACTTCCCTGACCGCGCTTGCCGCTGGCGAGCCCGCTGGTTGGTCACCCCGCCGCGTCTACCTGGCGGTCGGCGACCACCGGCTGCTACTCGACCTCGAGGTCACCGAGCAGGTCGACCAGCTGCGCGGCGAGCTGTGGCGGCTGCGCGACGGCGCGGTCCTGCTGCAGGAGGCGCTCCCGGGGCCGTAGCACGCGTGGCTACCGGCCCGACGGCGGCCACTACCTGTGTGAGCTGGTGGTCTCGCTGGTCCAGCCCCCTGTCCCGCAGGCCGAGGCCGATGTCCCGCAAGCCGAGGCCGACGGGCTCCGGCCCGCGCCGCTTCCGCGCCGGATCCCCCGGCCGCACAGCTGCCCACGGTCGCCGTTCCGGTTCAGCCAGGCGAGCGGCTGCGCCCGCCGGGCAGCGACTGGCTGTACCTGAAGCTCTACGGGCCGCCCGAAGGCCAGGACGAGCTGCTGGCGGGCCCGATTCGGGAGTTCGGCCAGTTCGCCGACCCGCAGCGGCCTGGCCGACCGCTGGTTCTTCCTGCGCTACCGGGATCCGGATCCGCACCTGCGCGATACGGTTCCGCGGCGAGCCCGCCCGCGCTGCTCGGTCGAGCTCCTGCCGCAGGTGTGCGTGCTGGCCCGCGGAGCTGATCGCCGACGGCAGTCCGGACCGCGTGGCGTTCGACACCTACGAGCGCGAGATCGAGCGCTACGGCGGCCGCGGCCGCGATCGGCGTTTCTGAGTCGATCTTCGCCGCCGACAGTGCGGCCGTGGCTGAGCTCCTCTGCAGCTCATCCGCGGCGGCCGTGCCGACCGTCGACCGGACTACGCTGGCCGTGCTGAGCGCCGACGCTCTCCTTGAAGCACTGAACCTCGACGCACCCCGCAGGCTCGGCTGGTGCCGCGGCAAGGCCGCGGCCAAGACCGAGACCGGCGCCGAGTACCGCCAGCGGCAGACCGTGCTCCGCCGCCTGCTCGGCGACCCGGCCGCGGCCGCCGCGGAACCGGGCGGCGCGGCGCTCGCGCGCGTGCTCCGGACCCGCCGCCTGGTCCTGGCCCCGCTGGCCGAGCGCCTGAACGCACTCGAGCTCAGCGGCCACCTCACGAAACCCCTGGACGCCATCGTCTACAGCTACGTACACATGCACTTCAACCGGCTCCTCGAAGCCGGCAGCCCGACCGACGGCCACCTGATCGGGCTGCTCCTGCGAACCCGCGAAGGGCTGGCCCGCTCACCGCTCCGGTAATGAGCGCGTTGGCTGGCCATCCGCCGACCACGGGAGGCAGTACGTGACAGGTCAGGTCAGGTTCGGGGTGGTCAGCGAGTCCGTCCTGGACGGCAGGGCGTGGGCCGATCACGCCCGCCGGACCGAGGACGCGGGAGTGAGCTCGCTGCTCATCCGCGATCACTTCTCGGCGGGCGCGTTCGGCCCGCAGCTGGCCCCGTTCAGTGCCCTGGCGGCCGCGGCCGCGGTGACCGAGCGGCTGCGCGTGGGCACGATGGTGCTCTCGAACGACTTCCGGCACCCGGCGATCGTGGCCCACGAGGCCGCGAGCCTGCATCACCTGTCCGGCGGCCGGTTCGAGCTCGGCCTCGGCGCCCGCTGGTATCAGCCCGAGTACCGCGCGGCGGGTATCCCGTTCGACCCCGCGGGCCGGCGGATCGACCGGCTCGAGGAGTCGCTCGTGATCCTCAGCGGGCTGCTGGACGGCCGCCCGGTGCACCACGCGGGCACCTGGTACCAGGTCGACGGCCTGGACCTGGACGTAATGCCGGGGCGCCACGGCCGGCCGCGCCTGCTGATCGGCGCAGGCGGCCCCCGCATGCTCCGGATCGCGGCCCGGCACGCCGACATCGTCAGCCTGCTGCCCGCCCCGATCAGGCAGTCCGACGACAGCGACGATCCGTCCGACCGGCTGCCCTCCGCCCTGGACGCCAAGCTCGCCGTGCTGCGCGCCGCGGCCGGCGACCGGTTCGCGGACCTGGAGCTGAGCGCGTTCGCCACGGTCAGCATCACCGACACCCGGCGCTCCAGCACCGAGGAGCTCATCGCGCAGCGCGGCTGGGGCGGGATCGGCGCCGAGGCGGTCTGGCAGATGCCCACCATCTTCATCGGCAGCGTGGCCCAGATCCGCGAGGACCTCGAGGCCCGGCGCGAGCGGTTCGGCCTGTCCTACCTGGTGACGCCGGACCGGGACCTGCCCGTGCTAGCCCAGGTCATCGCCGGGTCCTGACGCGAAGACGCCCCCGGTCAGGCCGCGCCGATGCCCTGCAGTTCCGCCACGTCGTCCGGGCTGAGCCGCTCCAGCCAGGCCGGCCGCGGCGCAGTTGGCCCGGAGCTGCTCCGGGCTGGTGGCCCCGAACAGCACGCTGGCGGTGGCCGGGTTGGTGAGCGGGAAGGCCAGCGCCAGCGCGGCCGCGGTCGTGCCCAGCCGCTCGGCCAGGCGGGCCAGGTCCCCGGCCGCTGCCGCGGCCGCTGCGTAACGCGGCTCGCCCAGCGCCCCAGCCGCGCGCCCGGCGGCCTCGCCGTCGCGGTACTTGCCGGTGAGCACGCCTCCGGCCAGGCAGAACGAGGCGATCAGGCCCGCGCCCGACGACTCCAGGGCCTGGCCCATGACGGCATCCTCCACCCAGGAGCGGCGTACCAGGCTGTAGGGCAGCTGGATCGCGCAGGGTGGCATGACGCCGAGCTCAGCCGCCGCGTCGACGGCCTGGACGGCGAGATCCGCGGCCCAGTTCACCAGGCCCCACGCCCGGGCCTTCCCTGCGGTGACGAGCGCGGCCGTGTCGGCGACCAGGTCCGCGACGGACAGGCCCGGCGGCGGCTCGTTCGCGTAGATCAGGTCGACGTGGCCGAACCCCATCCGCTCCAGGGAGCCGTCAAGCTCCGCCGCGGCGCTCTGCTCCGGCCAGAACTCCCACCACAGCTTGTTGGCCACCACCGCCTGGTCCCTCGGCACGCCCGCGCCGCGGAACAGGTTCCCGAACACGACCTCGGAGTACCCGGTCGGCATGGGAGCCGTGCCGGTCTCGTCGTTGTAGCGGGCGTCGTCGAAGAAGTTCACGCCCTCCTCGCGGGCCGCCCGCATGATGGCCACCCCGGTATCGGCGGGCAGCCGCTCGAACGTGCGCCACGAGCCGAGCGACATCACCGACACCTCAAGCTCTGTCCCGCCCAGCGGCCGGGTACGCCGCAGACCGTCCGGCATGCTGCCTCCCTCAGGGGTCGCCAGTGATGCTAGCGGGGCCGCCGGTGCTCAGAGCCACCCGAGCCAGGACATCACCTCCCGCGCCACGGTCCCGATCGGGCGGTCGTTGTGCACCAGCAGATCCTCCACCCCGACACCCTCAGACGTCGCGAGCGAGGCCGCGGCCACCTCCAGGTCCTCGCGCCGGCCGCTGGTGACATCGCTGGCCAGGCGCTGTTCGATGTCATGGAACGGCACGGCCAGGCGAACCACCGTCAGTGGTGATCCGAGCGCCTCCTGCACCCTGACCAGCGCGCCGGGGCCACGGATGAAGTAGGCGACCACGAAGCGGTCTATCCCGCTGTCCCGGTAGTTCGATGCCACCGCCGCCAGGTTCCTGAGCATCAGCCCGAACCCGGCCCCAGGCTCGCCGGGGCCGGTGCTGGCCCAGCCCAGGAAGTCCAGATCGAGCAGGGCGTACGGCTCGTCACGCTGGTCGAGGAGGTAGGCGATCTCCTCAGCCAGCGAGCTCTTGCCCGAGCCGTAGACCCCGGTGATCAGCACGCTGTGGGCCACAGCGCTCCACCCTACGGCGAACCCCACACGGTCTGCATATGCCCGCCACCGGGCGTGGACAGGGTCGCGGTGGACTGCCGGCATGGACATCCATTTCAACGCCACACGGATGGCCGACGCATCGGCACCGACGCTCTTTGACGTGCTCACCGACTATCCGAACTACCCGAAGTTCAACCCGGCGCTGATTCATGTGAGCGTGGTCAGGCGGGACGACAACGGCGCCGAGTTCGTGGCGGACAGGAAGACGTGGATCGGCCGGCGGGTGCATGCCCAGGACCGGTACGAACGCGGCGAGGACCTGGTGATCCACCGGACCTACGCGGGATCGCCGTCGGCCCGCTCCACCTGGACCATCCACCCCGTGGACGCCGACCACTGCACGCTGACGATCGACGCCTCGCAGCAGATGAACCAGGTGCAGGGCCTGGTGATGAAGCCGTTCCTGCGGAAGCTGTTCTACGGCATCAACTTCGCGCCGTTCATCCAGGAGGCCGAGCGGCGCGAGACCGCGGCGCGGATGTAGCGGACCGGCCAGGCGCTGACGGCCCGGCCGGTGCCAGAATCTTCGGGTGAGCGATACCCGGGAGCCGTCCGCGCGTCCTGGGACTCACCCCGACCACGACGCGGTGGCCCGGGAGATACGGGGCTGGTTCACCACCTCGGCGCCCGAGATCGGCTATGAGGTCGGCGAGCACTGGTACGGCTATCTCAGCGAGATCAGCGAGACCACGGCGCGGCTGATTCTCGTCATCGACGATCCGGGCCGCGTGCCGGCCGCCCTGGCCGAGGCCAGATCGGCCAGCGGGAACCGCGAACTCACGATCTGGGTGGACGACAGGGAGCGGGCCGCCAG
Organism: uncultured Actinomycetota bacterium; assembly: GCA_963739645.1. Taxonomy (GTDB): domain Bacteria; phylum Actinomycetota; class Actinomycetes; order Streptosporangiales; family Streptosporangiaceae; genus JASHPR01. The sequence goes on along the minus strand of CAVUBM010000075.1, from coordinate 47,399 downwards.
ACTCGACGGGGCGCTGCGTGACGCCGGCTGCCAGCCCGATCAGGCGACCACGCACCTGGCCCTGGTCGGCGCCATGGCCAGGTGGGCCGGGCCGGAGAACCTGGTGGTCGAGACCATCGGCGAGGCCCGCCTCGAGGAATGGGCCACGGTCAAGCTGCGGTGCTTCGGCGACACCGAGGCCGCTCCCCCGCCCGATCGGCTGGCCGGTGAGGTCGCCGCCCACCGTGCCGAGCTCGCGCTGACCGAGCACCAGCTCGGCCTGCTCGGCGGTGAGCCCATCGCCGTCATGGCTTACTACGCGGGTGCCCCCGACCAGCTCGTGTTCAACCTCGGCACCCGGGTGCCCTACCGCCACCGGGGCATCGCCCAGGCGATGCTGGCGCGCTGGGTGGACGCGGGCCTGGCCGAAGGCTGCCGGTCCCTGATCATCAACGCCGACGACGGCGGCCGCCCCGCCGCGCTCTACCGCAGGCTCGGCTTCGTCGACGAGATCTACTGGTACCGGAAGTACGAGCTGGGCGCGGATACGCCGGTCAGAAGCCGACCTGCTGCCGGATGAGCACGATGTGGATGCGGCCGGGCAGCTCCTGGTGGATCTCGAGTACCTTGCCGACGAAGCTGTTCTGGCCGTAGGCGGCGATCGCCCGGGCGTCCTCGAGCTTGAGGCTGTGCTGGTAGATCCGCCGGTGTGCTTCTTCCAGGGTGGGCACGATCTTCTGCGCGCCGACCACGAAGATGACGTTGGCGGCGCCCCAGGCGTAGGAGGCGAGCTGGCTGCCGGAGGCCGAGGCGATCACGAGAGTGCCGTCGCGGGTGACCGCATGGACGCTGCCCAGGGCGTAGTCGGGCTGGCCGCCGATGACCTTCATCTCCTGGGCCTGGGTCGCGAAGTCGAGCGCCATCATCCTGTTGCGCGCCGAGTCGTACCGGTCGCCGTCGTTGATCGCGTCGGCGATCCCCGTCTCGGCCAGCGTCACCGAGGTGTTCGTCATCACCGACGAGCCGTCCGGGATGCGGGCCACGACGGCGGCGCGCGCGGCGTCGAGGCCGTCGGCGACCTCCACGCTGAACCCGTGCTCCTCCAGAGCCACGACCGTCGCCGCGAGCGTCTGGTCGTCAGGGAGCGTGGTGAAGCGATCAGGTGCCTGTGTCGTGCTCACGTCGTCCTCCTGGGCCGGGATCTCGCAGTCCTCAGGGCCGCGATCGTCAATTACTTGAACTTTCAAGTAAAGCTAGTGACGCTGACTTGAATTGTCAAGTGACAGTGCGGGTACCATCTGCGACGTGCCTGACAGCCACGCGCAGACGACGCCGGCGGACCAGCCCCGGTGGCTGGACGACGAGCAGCAGGCCGCCTGGCGCGTCTTCAACGGGATGATGGCCAAGCTGCGCTGGGCGCTGGAAGGCCAGCTGCAGCGCGACGCCGGGCTCAGCTTCATCGAGTACCACGCGCTGGCCAGGCTGTCGGAAAACCCGCACCACACGATGCGGATGAGCGAGCTCGCCGAGGTGACCGACGCCTCGCTGTCCCGCCTCTCCCACCTGATCAAGCGCCTGGAGCAGCGCAACCTCGTGCGGCGGGAGCCCGACCCGACGGACGGCCGCTACACCAACGCGATCCTGACCCCGGACGGACTGCGGCTGCTGGTCGCCTGCGCGCCCGCGCACGTCGCGAAGGTGCGCGAGCTGGTGATCGACGCGCTCAGTCCCGCGGAGCTGCGTCAGCTGCGCACGGCATCCGAGCAGATCACCGCGCGGGTCGAGGCCGGGTCACAATGAGGCGTACAGCGCCCGCTCGAAGTCGTTGTACATCGTGACGGCTTCGGGCGTCACGAACGGCAGGAAGTTGCTGTAGATCGACGCGCAGATGCCGGTGCGTGCGGTCCACCCAGAAGTGGGTGTTGCACAGCCCGGCCCAGGCCCCGGACCACGCCCGCCGCATACCGGGGATGTCCGCGGTGTTGAGCAGCAGCCCGTAGCCCCACTTGTACCCGGTCCCGGCGCGGAAGTCGCAGCTCGACACCGCGTCGGCCGTCGGCAGGTCGGCCGGGAAGTCCAGGTCACCGATCTGGTTGGTGAACGCCGCGTCCACGGTCGCCTGCTGCAGGATCCTGGTGCCGTCGAGTTCCCCGCCGCGCAGCAGCGCCTGCTCGAACTTGATGTAGTCGCTGGGCGGCCCGTACAGCCCGTGGCCGCCGGCCCAGTAGTCCGGCGACTGGTTCAGCACCTCGCCGATCGCCACCCAGGTGCCGTCCTCGCCCTTGACGTGCACCGGAGTCGATCGCGGCCGCTGCTCGTCGTTCATCAGGAACGTGGTGTGGTCCATCCCGAGCGGGCCGGTGATGCCCTCCTTGATGGCCACGTCGAGGCCGGTGCCGGTGACCGCCTCGACGACCTTGCCCAGCCAGTCGATGTTGATGCCGTAGATGAACGCCTGGCCCGGGTCGGCCAGCATCGGCGCGGTGAAGTTCGCGTGGGATCCCTCGACCAGGGCCGGCACGCCGGCGGCGTTCTGCCACCGGACCAGGTCCTCGCTCCAGAACCAGTAGCCCAGGCCGGTGGTGTGCGTGATCAGGTTCCTGACCGTGGCCTGGCTGGCCGGGGCGCGCAGCTGCGGCGTCTCCCCGTCGAAGCCGGTCAGCACCCGTACGTCGGCGAACTCCGGGCAGTACTGGGCGACGGGCGCGTCCAGGTCGAGGTGGCCCTGCTCCACCTGCTGGAGCGCGGCCACGGTGCACGGCATCTTGGTCATCGACATGATCCGGAACAGCGTGTCCACGGTGACCGGGTCGCTCTCCCCTGCGGCCCGCGGCCCGGCTGAACCCTGGTAGATGACGCCGTCGCGGTCGGCGGCGATCGCGGCCACGTGGGGCACCCCGCCGGATTCCACCGCATCCCGCAGTACCTGGTCGATCCCGGTCCCGTCGATGCCAGCCATGCCGATCCTCCCCTTCGCTGAAGCCGTTCAGGGCGAGGGCCTGCCGCGACGCATGATGCGCATGACGTAAATGCCTGCCGGGCGGGCCTGCTCAGCTCATTCTCGCCCCGGCCAGGCGGGGTGGTCTACCGTCGCTCGGCCGTCTTGAGCCGGCTCCGGGCGGTCGAGGATTCCGCCACCGGCACGAGCCGGCCCGCCTTGCCCAGCCCGAACGGGGGCATGTTGCCGTACACGGCCTCGTACTCACCGGCCCGCACCAGGTAGGTCTCGTGCCAGATTCCGGTACGGCCGCTCTGGCCGACCCGGCGCCAGTAGTTCCGCCACACCGCCAGGTGAGGATCGCTGGCGTCCTTGGCGAAGGCCTCCAAGTGCTCGAAAGACCGCCAGTACTGCACGATGACCGGCAGGCCCATCTGGTAGCCGAGCAGGCCCTTCTCCGGGTGCGCAACCAGGTAGTCCAGCATGTGCTTCATCCCTCGGCGGCCGCCGAGGTCGAGAATGCTGCGCAGCAGATGGAACCGCTCGAAGCGCGCCCCGATCAGAAACACGACGAAGTCCCCGTCGATCTCAGCGGTCATCCGCCGGCCTGCCACCTGCGCCATCGCCCCTCCCTTGCGCCGAGCCAGCCCTCCCCCGGGTCTCGACCCAGCCTAGGCAGGCCCCAGGTCAGGGCGGTATGGAGCCGCTGTGGAGATCAGCGCCGGGGATCCAGGGCGGCCGGACCTCACAACCCTGGCCCGGCAGGCGCCGCGCTGGCCCTGGCCGGGGCCGCGCTGCTCGGCACCATCCCGGCCTGGCTCGCCACCCGCGCCGCGGCCCCGGTCCCGGCCACTCCCGCCGCGGACGGCCTGCCGCGGCCCGGCTTCGGCGACTTGGGGGTTGCGGCAGGATGGGGGCATGCCCCGTCCCGCGCCGCGTCACGATCGTGATGCCGGCGGCCCGGCCGACGTGCTGGCCGCGAAGGCCGCCCTGCGGGAGGAGGTGTGGTCCGCGATGCGCGCGGCCAAGGTGGCCAGGTTCCCAGGCGCGGCCGGGCGGATCCCGAACTTCACCGGCGCCGAGGCCGCCGCCGAGCGGCTGCGCGCCATGCCGCAGTGGCAGGAGGCCGGAACGGTGAAGGCCAACCCGGACTCCGCACAGCTGCCGGTCCGCCAGCGCGCGCTCGAGGACGGCAAGACCGTGTTCATGGCCGTCCCGCGGCTGGCCGGGCCGGAGCCGTTCTTCGCGCTGGATCCCGACCACCTGAGCGAGCCGCCCCGCCAGGCGGCCTCGATCAGCGGGGCCGCCCGCTCAGCCCGGCGGGTCACGCTGGCGGAGCTGTCCCCGGTGGACCTGGTGGTGATGGGCAGCGTGGCCGCCGGCGAGGACGGGGCCCGGCTCGGCAAGGGCGGCGGGTTCGCCGACCTGGAGTACGCGCTGGCGTCGGCGGCGGGCTTGATCGGGCCGCGCACCGTGTGCGTCACGACCGTGCACGAGCTTCAGCTGCGCGCGGCCGGGACGATCCCGCTGACCGGCCACGACGTTCCGGTGGACTTCATCGTCACGCCCGAGCGCGTCATCGACTGCCGAGGCGGGCGCGCCCCGCGGCCGTCCCCCGGCATCTGCTGGGAGGACCTGACCGAGGAGAAGATCGCCGCCATCCCCCTGCTGGCCGCCCAGCAGACCCGGAAGGGGTAAACCGGCCCATCTCTCTCTTGACGGGACGCAGTGCCCGCCTCAAGTATGAGCCGGTGATCGAGAACGGCCGCCGGCCCCCGCCCGATGCCGGTGCGGCGGAGATCGTGACCGCGCTGGCCAGGGCGGGCACCCGGGTGCTGTTCGGATTGCCCGGCGGCGGGCCGAACCTGGACGTGGTGGGCGCGGCAGCCGCCGCCGGGCTGCGTTTCGTGCTCACCCACGGCGAGGCCGCAGCCGCGATCATGGCCGCCACGGACGCCGACCTGACCGGCTCGCCCGGCGCGGTAGTGGTGACCCGGGGTCCCGGGCTGGCCAGCGCGGCGAACGGGATCGCGCATGCGGCCCTGGACCGGCTGCCGGTCGTGGTCATCGCCGACACGGTGCGCTCGGCCGAGGCGGACCGGATCAGCCACCAGCGGCTGGATCTGGCCGCACTGGGCCGGTCGGTGGCCAAGGCGGTGGTGACGATCGGCGGGACCCAGGCCCGCGACGCGGCCGGGGGCGCGGTCCGGCTGGCGCTCGCGCCGCCGCCCGGGCCGGTCGTCGCCCTCATGGACGACAGCGCCACCCCGCCCGCCCCCGGCCCCGGATCGGTCCCCGGCGGCACGGCGGACCCCGCGGGGCCGCGATGACCAGGATCTCGCCCGGCTGGCCCGGGCGCTGGACGCGGCGCGGCGGCCGGTGGTCCTGCTCGGCGCGGGCGCCATCCCGTACACCGGGCCGATCCGGGCCGCGCTGGTCGGCAGCGGCATCCCGGCCCTGCACACCTACCGGGCGCGCGGCATCGTGCCCGACGCGGCGGCTGAGGCCGCCGGCCTGGTCACCGGCGGCACGATGGAGTGGCCGCTGCTGGCCGCCGCCGACCTCATCATCGGGCTGGGCGTCGATGAGGCCGAGATGATCCCGGCCCCGTGGCCATACCCCGCGCCCATGATGCTGGTCGCCGGGTTCCCGGCCAGGCCCGGCCCGGCGACCTACTTCACCGGTGCCCGCGCGCTGCGGGTGCCGCTGGCCCGCGGCGGCCGAGCTGCTGGCGGCCGGCCACGGCCACGACTGGCCGCCTGACGTCGGCCGGGACACCCGGCTGGGTACCGCGCAGCGGCTCGTCCGAGGCCGCCAGCGCCGCCCCCGGCACGCTGGCTCCGCAGCAGGTGGCCGCGACGGCGCGGGCGCGCCTGCCGCGCGGACTGCATCGCCACCGTGGACGCGGGCGCCCACATGCTCGCGGTGATGCCGCTGTGGGAGGTAGCCCAGCCGCGCCAGCTGCTGATCTCCAGCGGGCTGGCCACGATGGGCTTCGCGCTGCCGGCCGCGATCGCCGCGGCGCTCTGCACGCCGGGCCAGCCGGTGGTGGCCTTCACCGGCGACGGCGGGCTGAGCATGACGCTGGCCGAAATCGAGACCGCGGTCCGGCTGGCGCTGCGGATCGTGGTGATCGTGTTCAATGACGCGGCCCTGAGCCTCATCAAGATCAAGCAGCGCCCGGCCGGGCAGGGCGGCGGCGAGGCGGTCGATTACGGCCCGGTCTCCTACACCCGGGCCGCCGAGGCGATGGGCGCCGCGGGCGCGGCCGTGCGGACCGAGACCGAGCTGGCCGAAGCGCTGGACGTGGCGCTGCGCCGGGACGGCCCGACCGTGATCGACGCCCGGGTTGACCCGTCGAGCTATCCATTGATCATGGAACTGAGCCGGGGCGAGGCAGGACGCCAGCCCGCAGTTGTCCATCGCCCGTAGGGCTGCTCTAATGCGAAGGAGCGTGTGCAGTGGCCATCACCGTCGCGAAGTTCAGGGACGTCGCCGAGGGCACCCAGCCGGGCCAGTTCATGATCGGCGAACGGGAGGCCGGTGTCGTCCCTGGCCGATCTCGACCCGAGTTACAAGCGGCTGCTGGATGAGCGGGTCACCGCGGTGGTCGCGGTCATGGGCCGGGATGACCAGCCCAACCTGACCCCGGTGTGGTTCGACTACGAGGGTGACACGGTGCTGCTCAACCTGGCCACGCACCGCAAGAAGGTGGACTGGCTGCGCCAGGCCCCGTACGCGACCTTCCTGCTGATGAACCCGGAGAACACCTACCACTGGCTCAGCATCAAGACGGTCGTGAAGCGCGAGATCTCCGAGGACGACCCGGCGGAGGGCCAGCGCGTCACCGACCAGCTGGACCGGATCTGGGTGAAGTACACGGGGAACGAGCCGCCTTATGCGCTGCGCGACCCGTCCATGGACGAGCGGCGGGTGCTGTTCGAGATGGAGGTCGTCAAGGTCGCGACCTTCGGCCGCCCGTAGCCGCCGGAGGGCCACGGCCGATGTCCGGGATGCCGCGGGTCATCGTCATGGGCGGGTCGATCGGCGGCCTGACCGCGGCGCTGGTGCTCCGGGACGCCGGCTGTGACGTCCGGGTGCTCGAGCGTTCGTCGACGGAGCTGACCGCGCGGGGCGCAGGGATCGCTGCGCTCAGCACCACCCTCGCCTACCTGGTCAAGCGCGGCGGATTCCAGGCGCGGGACGTGTGCTCGGCCACGGACTGGATCCGCTTCCTGCACCGGGACGGCACCGCCGCAGTTCGAGCAGCGGCACCGGTACCTGTTCTCGTCCTGGAACACGATCTACCGGTCCCTGCTCGGCCTCTTCGACGCCGACCGGTACCTGCTGGGCGCAGGAGGTGACCGACTTCCGGCAGGCCGGGGACACGGTCATGGTCACCCTCGCCTCCGGCGAGCAGGCCGACGGCGAACCTGCTCGTCTGCGCCGACGGGGTTGGCTCGCTCGGCCGGGAGCGGCTGGCGCCCGCGGCCGGCCGGACCTACGCGGGCTACGTGGCCTGGCGCGGCACCGTGCCCGAGACGAGACCTGTCTCCCGGCACCCGCGAGCTGCTCGGCAACGCGATCACCTACCAGGTGCTGCCCGGCAGCCACATCCTCGTCTACCCCATACCCGCGCTGGACGGCTCGCTGACGCGAGGGCGACCGGCTGATCAACATCGTCTGGTACGTCAACGTCCCGGACGGTGAGCCGCTGGAGGCCCTGATGACGGGCCGGGACGGCATCCGGCGCCCGGTGTCCCTGCCGCCGGGCACCGCCACCGGACAGGCCGTCGTCGGGCATGCGCCAGGCCGCCGATGAGCTCCTCGCCGGGCCGATCGCCGAGGCCATCGCCCGCACTGGCCGAGCCGTTCGTCCAGGTCGTCTACGACATCGAGGTGTCCAGGATGGCGTTCGGCCGCACCTGCCTGGTGGGCGACGCCGCGTTCGCGGTCCGCCCGCACGCGGCGGCGGGCACGGCCAAGGCCGCCGCCGACGGCTGGGCCCTGGCCGAGGAGCTGACCGCGGCCGGCGGGGATGTCCCGGCCGCGCTCGCCGCCTGGGAGCGCCGTCAGCTCGCACTCGGCCGCAGCCTGCTGGCCCGCTGCCGGGACATCGGCGACAGCTCGCAGTTCTCCGGGACCTTCCGGCCCGGCGACCCGCAGCTGATCTTCGGGCTGTACAGCCCGGGCAACTAGCGCGGCGCGGGCAGCGCGGCGCGGGACGACGACACAAAGGAGAGCACGAGATGGCCACGATCATTCGGGAGGAGAGCTTCGACCCGGCCGACTACGCCGGCGAGCTCGACGCGGCGCCGGGGAACCTGGACGTCGGCACCCGGCTGCGGTTCGAGAACGAGCACATCCGGGTGTGGGAGGTCACGCTGCAGCCCGGCCAGCGCACACCGTTCCACGCGCACACCCGGCGCTACTTCTGGACCGCGGTGGACGGCGGGACCGCCCGCCAGCGCAGCGCCGACGGCTCGCTGGTCACCCGGGAGTACCACGACGGCGACACCGTCTACTCCGAGCATTCGCCGGACGAGCCGGCGATCCACGACCTGGAGAACGCGGGCGACACTCCGCTCCGGTTCGTGACCGTGGAGCTGCTCGACTGAACGGCCCGCGCCTCACAGGTAGAAGCTGGTGCCGACGGTGTTCGGGACGAACACGCCGGGGAACCGGGCGGCCATGGCGTGCTGGGCGCGCCAGCCGGTGCAGTGCGCCGGGACGAGCACGCCGGGGTTCATGGCCGCCAGGTCGTCCAGGACCCGCGGGATCAGCGGCTCGAACGCCGGGCCGTTCAGGTGGAAGCCGCCGAGCAGCGCGTAGAGCGGCTGGCCACGGGTCAGGCGGTGAGCGTACCTGGCGATGTTGACCACGCCGGCGTGGCCGCAGCCAGTGATCACGACCAGCCCCCGCCCGGCCACGTTGACGATCAGGCCTGGTCGTCGAGCACGAGCGGATCGGGCTGCCAGCTGCCGCCGAGCCACGCCTGCTGCGGCGGGAAGCCGGGCTCGTAGCCGGTGGTCCGCGGGACCTCGCCGGTGATCAGCACGGACCGGTCGAACAGGAAGCTGGGCTGCTGTTCCTCGATGATGTCGAAGCCGGCCTCGGCCAGGGCCCGGCGGCTGGTGGTGGGCATCTCCAGCGGTTCTCGGCCGGGCAGCTGGATGCGGCGCCGCCGCCAGAAGTGCGGGTGGATCAGCACCGGCAGGTTCGCCCGGCCGACGGCCCGCATCAGCCCGTCGATCCCGGTGGTGTGGTCAAAGTGGCCATGACTGCAGACGATGGCCTCGATCGTGGTCGGGTCGATGTCCAGGCGCCGCATGTTCTCCGTGACCCCGTCGGGGCTGGTCCCTGCGTCGAAAAGGAACCGGTGCTCACGCCCGGCCTTGGTCACCGTGACCAGCACCGAGAACCCGTGCTCGGCGATCAGCACGTCGGGCGTCTGCCCGGCCTCCATCACGGCCGACGGGCGCCGCGGCCCGCTGCCGAACACGGGCCGGCGGGCCGGGCCCTGATCGGGCATCAGGCCGTCGGTGACGTTGTCCATTAGCGTGGTCACCACGACCGCGTCCACCGGATCCAGCTCGATCTCCACGTCAGGCTCGAAATCATGAAGTACGGCAGGGGCCTGGCCACCCGGGCTGTCATCCACGCACATGACTCTCATCGTAGAGATGCGCCCCCGGCCCTCGACCCTCACTCACCTGCGAAGGCGACGTCTACATGCCCCAGACGGTCATCACCAGGACCGCCGACCCAGCCGTGACCGCCACGATCAGGGCCACGTACGTGGCTTTCATCTTTACCGGGTTCAGCTTCGCCAGCTGGGCCTCACGCATCCCGCAGGTCCGCGACCGACTGCACCTCAATCCGGCACAGCTCGGGCTGGTGCTCCTGGCGATCGCAGCAGGCTCGCTGATCTCGCTGCCCCTGTCCGGCACGATCGTCGGCCGCTACGGGTCACGCCTGACCGTTACCGTCATGGCCCTGATCAACGCCGCCGCCTTGGCCTTCGTGGGCATCGGGTACCAGTTCGGCGTGATCCCGCTGGTCATAGGGCTGTTCGGCTTGGGCTTCGGCCAAGGCGCCTGGGACGTCGCGGTGAACGTCCAGGGCAACGCCGCCGAGCGGCGCCTCGGTCGGGCCATCATGTCCCGGTTCCACGCCGGGTTCAGTGTCGGCACCGTCGCCGGCGCGCTCATCGGAGCCGTCATGGTCGCCCTCGGAGTGCCCGTCACGGTGCACCTGGTGGTCGCCGCCGCCCTCATCGCCGGCGTCGTCCCCGTCGCGGTCCGCAGCTTCCTGCCCGACAGCGACGGCGACCAGACCACCGGGCCGGCCAGTGGCAGCGCCGGGCGGAGCGCTCTCTCCGCATGGCTCGAGCCTCGAACCTGCCTCATCGGGCTGTTCGTGCTCGCGTTCACCTTCGCCGAAGGAACCGGCAACGACTGGACCAGCGTCGCGTTCATTGACGGCTACCAGACCTCACCGGCGATCGGCACTCTCGGGCTTGCCGTTTTCCTCTCCGCCATGACCATCGGACGCTGGTTCGGGCCGCCCCTGCTCGACCGATACGGCCGGGTTCCGGTCGTCCGCTGGCTCGCCATTCTCGGCATCGTCGGCGTGGTGTTGTTCATCGCCGGCGCGGCCACCCCTGTCGGCTTCGCCGGCTCCGTCCTGTGGGGCGCCGGGGTATCGCTCGGATTCCCGGTAGGCATGAGCGCCGCCGGCGACGACCCCAGATTCGCCGCGCCCCGGGTGAGCGTCGTCGCCTCGATCGGCTACTGTGCCTTCCTCGCCGGACCACCCCTGATCGGCTTCCTCGGTGACCACATCGGTGTCCTGCGGGCGTTCACCGCCGTCGCCGTCCTCCTGGGCATCGCCGCCCTGCTCGCCAGCAGCGTCCGTCCCCTCGCGCCCGCAGACCGCCGCGGACGAACCACCGGAGGCGCCAGCGTCAACGACAGCTGACCCCACCGACCACCCATCACCGCCCCGGAGGGTTTCCAGGCCGACGCTTCCCGCCCGCGGCCAGCTGCAAATGCGTTTTGAGGGCACGCCAGCTGGCGTGAACGCGCCTGTCATTAGAGCTTGCCGCCGCATTTGCGTTAGAGTCGCGAGGTGCCGACTTTCCGGATCAAGGAGGCAGCGAGCCTGCTCGGGGTTAGCCCTGACACCTTGCGCCGCTGGGCGGAAGGAGGGCGGATCGAAACGATCACCGACGACTCCGGGCGGCTGGCTGTGGAAGGAGTGGCGCTTGCCCAGTTTGCCCAGGATCGAGCCGAGTCGGCCGATGATGCAGACCGCAGGTTGGTGGTGGCTCATTCGGTCCGGAACAGGTTCAGCGGCCTCGTCAGCCGGGTTGTCCGCGACACCGTGATGGCTCAGGTAGAGATCCAGGCGGGACCGCACAGGTTCGTGTCCCTGCTCAGTCGCGAGGCCGCGGACGAACTCGGCCTGGAGCCAGGGATGCTGGCGGTTGCCGCCGTTAAGGCCACTAATGTCTCCGTCGAGATTCCCAAGAGGGACTGATCTCGGCTTGCGCAGATTCAACCTTGGGGGTTTAACAGTGCGACGTTTAATGATCACCGTAGCCGGGCTGGCAGCAGTCGCCCTTGCGGGCTGCTCCAGCAGCGGTTCCAGCAGTTCGGCGTCCAGCCCGAGTCCGTCCGCGGCCGCGTCGACAGGGACGATAACCGTCTTCGCCGCGGCATCGCTGATGGGAACCTTTACCCAGCTCGGACAGCAATTCGACGCCGCTCATCCCGGCGACACCGTGAAGTTCAGCTTCGGGCCGAGCTCCGGGCTGGCGACCCAGATCACCAGCGGCGCGCCCGCTGACGTGTTCGCCTCGGCGGCGCCAGCGAACATGGACACGGTTGTCAAGGCGGGCGACGCGGCCAACCCGCAGAATTTCGCCCAGAACACCATGGAAGTCGCGGTACCCCCGAAGAACCCGGCGAACGTGACATCCGTCAACGACCTGGCGAAGTCGTCAGTCAAGGTGGCGCTGTGCCAGCCGCAGGTACCGTGTGGGGTCGTGGCGGCCGAGGTATTCACGAACGCCGGTATCAAGGTCAAGCCGGTTACGCTCCAGCCGGACGTGAAGTCGGTGCTGACCCAGGTCGAGCTGGGCAGCGTCGACGCGGGCATGGTGTACGTGACCGACGTGATGGCGGCCGGCACCAAGGTCAAGGGCGTGAAGATCTCGGCCAGCGACAACGCCTCGACGCTCTACCCGATCGCTACCATCAGCGACAGCAAGCACAAGTCCGTCGCTCAGGCCTTCGTCGACTACGTGCTGTCACCTGCAGGCCAGAAGGTGCTCACAGCCGCGGGGTTCGAGAAGCCCTGACCTAGTATCCGGAGCCGCCATGGTGACCTTCCCCGCGCCGTCGCACCTGACAGCCCGGGAACGAGCCAGGCGGGCCACGCGGGGCGGTGCTTCGCGATCAGTGCCGGCGCCTTTGCTGGTGCCGGCACTGATCGCGGTCGGTTTCCTGGTGCTGCCCCTGGTCGGGCTGCTGATCCGCGCTCCCTGGAGCCATCTCGCAGCGGCCCTCAGCGGGTCCGATGCCACCCAGGCGCTCGTTCTTTCGCTGTGGACCGCTTCCGCGAGCACCGCGATCTCCCTGGTCGTCGGGGTACCGCTGGCGTGGGTGCTGGCCCGGAGCAGCTTCCCGGGACAGCGGCTCCTCCGTGCGCTGGTGACCCTGCCGCTGGTGCTCCCGCCGGTGGTCGGCGGGGTCGCGCTGCTGCTGGCGTTCGGGCGGACCGGGTTCCTCGGCCAGTATCTGGACTCCTGGTTCGGGCTGACGATCCCGTTCACCCCCATTGCCGTGGTGATGGCCGAGACCTTCGTGGCCATGCCTTTCCTGATCATCACCGTCGAGGGAGCACTACGATCCGCGGATCAGGGCTTTGAGGAAGCGGCGGCCACGCTGGGCGCGAAACGGATGACCGTGTTCCGCCGGGTCACCCTGCCCCTGGTCGCTCCCTCCCTGGGGGCGGGCGCGAGTGCTGTGCTGGGCGCGGGCCCTGGGCGAGTTCGGGGCGACGATCACATTTGCCGGCAGCTTCCCCGGCCAGACAGAGACGATGCCCATTGCCGTCTACTACGCGCTGGAGACTGACCCCGATGCGGCGATCGCTCTCAGCCTGGTGCTGCTGGTGGTTTCCATCGTGGTGCTGGTCTCCCTCCGCGATCACTGGCTGCGCGGCGGCTCGGCCTCATGACGCACGAGGGCAGCGACGGCCTCATCGTCGATGCCGAGGTCAGGCGCGGCGGTTTTGTGCTCGCCGTCAGCCTCACCGCAGCACCCGGTCAGGTCCTCGGCTTGCTGGGGCCAAACGGGGCCGGGAAGTCCACCCTGCTCAGCGCCGTAGCCGGGCTGACCCCCGTCTCCGCCGGGCGCATCACGCTCGCGGGGCACGTCATGGACGACGCGGACGCAGGAGCCTTTGTCGAGGCCTCGGGACGGCCGGTCGGTTTCGTGTTCCAGAACTACCGGCTCTTCCCGCACCTGACCGTGGCCGAGAATGTGGCATTCTCGCCACGTGCCCGGGGCCTGGGGAAACGGGCGGCCCGGTCGGCTGCCAGTCACTGGCTTGACCGGCTCAGACTGACTGACCTCGCCGACCGCAAGCCTGAGCAGCTGTCAGGCGGGCAGGCGCAGCGGGTGGCACTGGCCCGCGCCCTGGCCGGGCAGCCAGCTCTGCTGCTGCTGGACGAGCCCCTGTCAGCTCTGGACGCCGGAACCCGCCTTGACGTGCAGGCCGAGCTCAAGCGGCACCTGGCCGACTTTGCGGGGCCGTGCCTGCTGGTCACCCACGACCCGCTCGAAGCGCTCGTGCTGGCTGACCAGCTCATCGTCCTCGAAGGCGGGCGCATCGTCCAGGAAGGCACACCCGCTCACATTGCCCGTCAGCCCGGGACCGAGTACGTCGCCAAGCTCGTCGGCCTGAACCTGTATGCCGGCCGGGCCGACGGCTCCCAGGTGGCGCTCAGCGGAGGCGGGGCCTTCGTCGTCACCGACCGGGGCCAGCACGGTGACGTCCTCGTCGCGGTCCGCCCGTCCGCAGTGGTCGTCAGCAGTCAACGGCCCCAGCCCAGCAGCGCCAGGAACACCTGGCCGGCGACGGTCACCGGTCTCTCGCTGCTGGCCGACCGCGTCCGGCTCGACCTTGAAGGACAGCCACCCGCGCTGGTAGACGTCACGCCCGCAGCGGTCGCAGACCTGTCGCTGCACTCGGGCAGCCAGGTGTGGCTCACGGTCAAGGCCACTGATCTTGAGGTTTACGCTCACACCGAGAGGCAGCTAGCCTGAGCTTGGCCTTGTCCGTGGAAGCGGGGGTTCGCTGATGCCCGAGGGACTGAACCCGATCGAGGCTGGCAAGAAACTGCATGAACACGGCGAGACGCTGGATCGGCAGACCGAGTCAGCAGACGAGGCCCACGCCCGTCATTCCCGGATTGTCCAGATCTGCGAGGCGGTGCTGCTCGCGCTGGTCACGATCACGGCGGCCTGGGCGGGCTACTCGGCGGCGCGGTGGGGCACGGCATCACGCGTCGATATCGCTCAGTCTTCTACGCTGCGCAACCTCGCCACCCGGGATGATCTCACCGCACTGTCGCTCCGCGAGTTCGACGCGTCGACCTTCAACGCGTGGTTCATCGCGTTCACCCTGAACAGCCCGCAGAAGGAGGCGGTCGCGGAGCGCCGCTTCCGGCCCGCATTCCGGGTCGCCTTCAACGCCTGGATGGCGACCGACCCCGCGCACAACCCGCATGCCCCGCCCGGCCCGACCTATATGCCCCAGTACAAGCAGCCGATCCAGGCGCAGGCCAACAAGCTCGACAGCCAGGCCGCCGCGAAGTTCGCGGAGGGCAATGATGCCGCGCTCGTCGGCGACGACTACGTGCGGATCACGGTCTTCCTCGCCGCTGTGCTGTTCCTGGTCGGCATCGGGAGCTCGTTCAAGCTGCCCGGTATCCGCTACGCCTTGGTCGCGTTTGGCAGTGTGCTGCTGATTCTTTCGATCGTGCTCATCCTGCGGCAGCCGGTCCTTCCTGCCTGACGTGCTGGACAGGCCGGGCGGGCGCCGGCACCGCAGCGGACCTGCGCTGGCAGGCGTCGCCGCAGCCCCGGACTATGCGGGGCACCGCCGTCGACCTAGAGTCGAGTGATGACGAGGTCATGGAGACGGCTGTGGGCCCCAGCGGATTCCGCTGACCGGGCTCAGTTGCCGTTCGCGGTCACGATCGGCGGGTCGGTGGTGTTCATGAGCAAGATCTCTCCGGGCATTCTTGCCCCGCCACATGAGGTGTTCACGCCGGACGAGTGGCGCGCCAAGGGCCGCGAGCGACGCAGGACGGCGGCCCGGTCCAGCCACGCCCAGTGGGCACCGCCAGCGGACCGGCCGGACCCGGTCGCCATTCTCGAGGAGCAGGCCAAGGCCCGGGTTCCGGACCTGATCCCGATCCGCTACGGGCGGATGGCCGCGTCGCCGTTCGCCTACTTCCGCGGCGCGGCGGCGCCGATGGCATGGGACCTCGCGCACACGCCCACGACGGATATCCGGGTGCAGGCCTGCGGGGACGCGCACCTGCTCAATTTCGGCATGTACGCGGCGCCGGACCGGCGCCTGGTCTTCGATGTCAACGATTTCGACGAGACGCTGCCTGCGCCGTTCGAATGGGACGTCAAGCGGCTGGCCGCCAGCATCGCCGTCGCGGCCAGGGACAACGGCTTCAACGACCGCGACGCCCGTACCGCCGCGCGTCTGACCGTGCGCAGCTATCGCATGGAGATGGCGAACTATGCCACCATGCGCTTCCTCAAAGTCTGGTATTCCCGGATCGATGTGGACGAAGTGAGCAGGCTGTTCGACGCGCTCCAGTCGAAGGCGGCCGTGCGCCGCCGCCACCAGGACATCGCCAAAGCGCATCGCAGCACGAGCCTCAAAGCGTTCCTGAAGATGTGCGAGGAGGTCGAGGGGCAGTACCGCATCCGGCCGGCTCACCCGGTGATCGTCCGCTTCCCTATCGAGCTCTATCCCGGCGTCCAGGAGGAGCTGCGCAGCGCCGTCGCGCTCTACAAGGACACGCTGGCCGAGGACCGGCGCGAGGTGCTGCGCCGGTACTACTTCGGCGACTTCGCGCGCAAGGTCGTCGGCGTCGGGTCGGTGGGCACCGAGGCCTTCGTCATGCTGCTGCTCGGCGACCGTGCCGACGAGCCGCTGTTCTTGCAGATGAAGGAAGCGCAGGACTCGCTGCTGGCCCCGTTCGCGGGCCAGAGTGAGTACGAGCACCAGGGGGAGCGGGTGGTCAGGGGCCAGCGGCTGACCCAGGCCGCGGCCGACCCGTTCCTGGGCTGGACGACCGGCTCCGGGAGCAACGGCGTGACCAGCAAGCACTACTACGTGCGGCAGTTGCGCGACATGAAGGGCAGCATGAGCGTCCCGTTGATGGACCCGCTCCAGCTCGACTACTACGGCAAGCTCTGCGGCTGGGCGCTCGCCCGCGCGCACGCCAGGACCGGGCGGGCCACCATGATCTCCGGCTACCTGGGCACGGGCGAGGACTTCGACCACTCCGTCGCGGATTTCGCGGTCGCCTATGCCGACCAGAACGAGCAGGACTACCGCCGGCTGCTCGACGCCATCTCCGCCGGGCGGGTCCTGGCGACCATGAATCAGTGACCGCGGGGCCGGCCGCCGCGCCCTGGCCGAGCCCGCCGGCGCGTGCTCACCGGCCGATGTGTGTGTTGGTGATCGAGGTGAACTGGCAGATCAGCGCGGCGGTGAGAAAGACAAGCCCGAGCGCGATCTCGTTGAAGCGGCGCAGCTCACGGCCGGCGGCGGCGAAAACAAACATGCCGAGGGCCGCCAGGGTCAGGATGAGGGCGAGGGCGTCCATGCGGCTCCCAGGGGTCAGCCCCAGAGGTCTGGGCGGTAGTGAGCGGTTGTCTCCAGCTCGCCGACGTACGCCTCTGCCTGCGCATGCGGCAGCGACCCATGTTCCGCGACGACGTCGACGAAGGCGGCGCGAACGGCGTCCCGCATCGGCTGCGAGCCGCAGACGTAAACGTAGCCGTCAGCGGCAAGCAGGCGCCACACAAGTGCACCCTGGTCCCGGATCCGGTCCTGGACGTACTCGCGGCGGTCCGGCCGCTCGCGCGACGTGGCGACGTGAACGTGATCGAGCACTCCCTCGGCCGTAAACCTCCCGATCTCGTCGCGGTAGATGAAGTCGACGCTGCTCGACCGGATGCCGTTGAAGAGCGCAGCCTCGGCGAGCGGGACGCCGGCCTGCTTCATCCCCAGCCGCTCCCAGAGGAACGCCCGCATCGGGGCGAAGCCGGTGCCGACGGAGACGAAGATCATCGGCTTGGTCACGTCGTCCTGCAGGTGGAACCCGTCGGCGCTGTCGAGGAAGATGTTCAGCCGGTCGCCCTCCCGGAGCGCGTGCAGGTAGAGCGAGCTCATCCCGCGGAAATCCCGGCCGGGCTGGCCAGGCACCGATGTGGCCTCGAGGCCGACGGTCAGGTGGGCGACGCCGTCGCCGTGGACCCGCGGGCTCGAGCTCGTGGAGTAGTAGCGCGGCCGCAGCGGCTGCGCCACCTGCAGGAACTCGAAGACATTCAGCGAGCAGGACGGAAACTCGTCGAGCAGCCTGAGCCCGTCGTAGCCGCCCGCGTCGATCGCCGCGCGCAGCGGTGACTCCGGGCCGTCCGGCGTCTGCAGCACGTCCCTGATCTCCGCCAGCCGGGACCGCTCGGCCGGGTCGGCCGCCTTCCCGAGCAGGAGATCGAGCAGCGGGGCCGTCGGCCGGCCGTTGATGTCGACGAGGCTGGTGAGCACGTTGCGGACCTGCAGCACGGTGCCCTTCGGCACCGCGCTGACGTTCAGCGTGTTCGGCACCATCAGAAGGCTGTCGAGTTCGGCCCCTAGGTGCCGGGCCAGCCGTTCGACCTGGTCCTCGTCGTTCTTCGGACACACGCCGAGGTGGTCGCCGACCTGGTAGCCAACGCCCGGCGGCAGGCTGAGCTCCAGATGCCGGGCCTGCTTCGGTGCGCCGGGCGCCAGGAGTTCCCGGCACACGACGGCCCGCGCCTCGACCGTGTCCATCCCGACGGCGTTGGGAAGGATCGCCGGGGCGAGCAGCACCCGCGGCTGGCTCCGGCTCCGCTCGCCCGGTCCCGAGGAGTCCCGCCTGCGCGGTGACATGAGGCGCATGATCGAGGTAAAGCTCGTCGCCCGGCCGACCGGCTGCGGCGGCGGCGCCACCTCGGCGGCGAGCAGCGACCTGTGCATCGCGGTGCTCGAGTCGGAGCCCGTCAGAGCGCCCGCGGCCGCCTGCTCGGCCGCGGCGCGGGCCGCCGCGGCCGCGGTGGGCCGCGCCCCGGACAGCTCGAGCAGGATAGGCCAGACACGGCCGTTCCAGTCGGCGTGCAGGCGCTCCCACACGGGCGAGCCCACGTCGCCGTACGCGAAGTCGGTGAGCGGCACCGCGCCCAGCTCGGCCAGCTTCGTGTGCACGTAACGGGGGAACGCGAGAAACGCGTTCCACTGGCTGTTGCCGAGCCCCCAGACGAGGTACCGGCAGTTCTGCCAGGCCGGGGTTCCAGGCTCGGTGCGCTCGAGCCATGCCTTGAACGCGGTCGCGTTCGAGGGCGGGTTCGACGTGTAGGTAGAGGTCATGATCGCGAGCAGCCAGGGCTGCGGGCCCGGCGGCGACTCCGCGAGCTCGTTGAGCGTGATCACGTCGCTGGTGTAGCCGTGGAAGTGACTCCGCTCGGCGAAGCGCTCGGCCAGCTCCTTGTTCGCGCCGAAGTTGCTGCCGTACGCGATCACGAGATGGCGGTAGGCGCTCGACTCGGGGATCTCCGTCGGCTCTCCCCACCCGGACGCGGCCGTCCAAGCCGCGGACACCGGGGCCGCTGGGGCCGCGGCGGGAGCCAGGGCATCCTCGCGCTCGAGCACCGCGGCCGACGCCTGCTGCCGTGCCTGCTGCTCACGCGGCAGCCGGACAACGGGGACCGCGGCCGGCTTGGTGGTCACGACCGTGTTCTTGACCACCGTCGCGCCCGGTGCGAGACGCAGCCGGTAGTTCCGGTAGATCTCCCACAGCACGACGCGGAGCATCATGAACGTGACTTCCTGCGCCATGCACTGCCGCTTCCCGATCGAGAACGGGATGAAGGCGTGCCGCGGCCGGCCGACGACCTTCTCCATCGCGAACTGCTCAGGATCGAACCGGTCGGGGTCTGGCCCCCAGTACCGCGGGTCGCGCTGCGCCGCCAGCGTCCCGACCAGGATGATGTCGTCTTTCCTGACGCGGTAGCGGCCGAGCATCCCGTCCTTGAGGCTGCGGCGGATCGTGACCGGCATCGGCGGGTAGATCCGCATCGTCTCCTTGATCACCTGCGTCGTGTAGGTCAGCGCCATGAGGTCGTCGTACTGCAGGTCGTAGTCCGGGTCACCGCCGGTGATCGCGTCGATCTCAGCGATCAGCCTCTCCTCGACGTCCGGGTGAGTGGCCAGGACGTAGGCGAGCCATCCTCCCGTGATCGACGCTCCGTTGAAGCCGTTCGAGAGGTGCATGAGGATCTGGTCGCGGATGGTCACGGGGTCGAGGAATTCGCCTGTCTCCGGGTCAGGCGTGCTCACCAGCCGGCTGAGCAGATCCGTCTGCTGCCCGAGCGGGCACGTGTGCAGGCGGGCCCGCACGAGCGCGTTAGCCGTCCGGAACAGCTCCTCGTTGTTACGGACGTAACGCTTCCGGCGGGCGCGTTTCGCGGGCCCGGCGAAGAACGTGAAGTCGGGGCGGGGCTCGGCGACCCTCAGGATGCTTTCCTTCGTGCTCTCCGGGACGGCGGCCGCGAACGGGTGCGGTTCGCGGCTGCCGTCGAGCAGGCCGAAGTTGTAGCTGCACGCGCCGCGACCGGAGACCTCCAGGGTGTACCGCTCCATCCAGGCCCGCGCGTCAAGCGGCGCGTCATCGGGCAGCGCCGCCCACGCGGCGACCAGGTTGCGCGCCTGCTCCTTCATCCGCTCGAGCTGCGTTCGCTGATGCGACGGCGCGTACCACGGCAGCATCACCCGGCGGACCCGCTCGTAGTGCTCGCCGTCGCCGATCACCGAGATGCCGCCGCCACGGGAGTTGGCCAGCTGGGCGAAGAAGTTGATCTCCTCGACGCGCTTGCCGAACTGCTCCTCGTCGCCCGCCACCTGGTCGAGCAGCTCGGGATCAGAGACCACGACGAGCCGCCACTTCTTCGTCGGGATCCCGACCGCGTAGATGTGCCCGAACCGGCGGTAGTAGTCGAGCTGCGTGTCGTTGTCGTTGAGGATGTCGAAGTTCGCGAACCGCTCGCCCCTCGGCACCAGCCACCGGACCGCGTACCGGATCTCGAGCGGGCCGACGCCTGCTTCCTCGCCCGCCGTTACGTCGGCCAGGCCGACCGGCGGTGCCGCGGCCGGCGGTAGCGCTTCCCCGGCGAACTCCTGCAGTTCGTGGCCGGCCAGCCGGAACGTGGCGGCGCCGATGCCGACGATGTCCCCCTCCGCCAGCGGCGCGGCCGCGATCTGCTGCCCGTTGACGAAGGTGCCGTTATTGCTGCCCAGGTCCACA
This sequence comes from uncultured Actinomycetota bacterium, assembly GCA_963739645.1. Taxonomy (GTDB): domain Bacteria; phylum Actinomycetota; class Actinomycetes; order Streptosporangiales; family Streptosporangiaceae; genus JASHPR01. The sequence goes on along the minus strand of CAVUBM010000075.1, from coordinate 26,838 downwards.
ATGTGGTAGCCGCCTGCGACGTCCCGGAGTTCCGCGTGGTAGCGGGAGACGCCGGAATCGGCCAGCACGATGTCGTTATCCGGTGCCCGGCCGATGCGCAGCGTGGTGACAGGCGACGGTGGCCCCGCGCTGGGCACGGGCTCCGGCGGGCCCGGCTCGGGAGACGGCATGGCCTCCAAGGGCCAGGCGGCGGCCGTGCCGTCCCCGGCTACCGGGCTGACTTCCGTGACAGGCGGGCCTGCGCTGACGGTGCAGCTCAGGACCGGCCCGTCCCCGGCATGACCGAGCCGGACCAGGCACTCCCCGTCGATCTCGATCCGGTCCACCCGCTGGTCTTCGGCAAAGGTGCCGTTGGTGCTGCCGTTGTCCGCCAGCACCCAGCGGCCGTGCTCCAGCCGGAGCTCGGCGTGCTGCCAGGACACCCGGGCGTCGGAGACCACGATGTCGCACTCGGGATTGCGGCCGATCAGGTACGAATGGCCGGCCGGCAGGCTCCGGTCAAATCCCTGGATCCGCACCGTAAGCGGTGGTGCAGCACCCCCCGCAAGGGATTTTTCAGCGTCCACGCGCCAACTGTAGAGCGATTCAGGCCCCGGGAAAATGCCGGCAGGCGTCCGTTATCCGCCCGGGACCAAGCCGGCCGGGTCGGCGAGCTGCCGCAGGTCGTCCCCTGTGCGCGGTCGGTAGCATGGCCTGGCAGCGACGGAGGCGAAATCGATGCCCGTTCTGATCCGTACGAGCGATGTCCCTCCCGAGCGCCGCTACGAAGCCTGGCGCAGGATCGTGTGCGACACGCTCGGCCCGCTGGACATGCGCAGCGACCCGGACGTGCCGCTGTCGGGTGAGATCGAGGGCGGCCAGCTCGGGCCGGTCAGCGTGGGCCGGGTGCTGACGTCCACGCCGCACAGCGTGCACCGGACGCCCGGCCTGATCCGCCGCGGCGACGCTGAGCTGTACCGGGTCGTGCTGGCCATCTCGGGCAGTCTTCGCCTGGAGCAGGACGGGCGGGAGGCCAAGCTCCGCCCGGGTGAGTTCGCGATCTACGACTTCTCCCGGCCCTACGACCTGGCCTATGACTCAGCCGTCCAGCTCGCGGTCTTCGGCTTCCCGCGCGGCCTGCTCACCCTGTCGCCGGACTGCGTCAGCGCGCTCGCCGCGGTTCCGCTGGCGGCCGACCAGGGCACCGCCGCCCTGACCTCGCCGCTGCTGCGCCGGGTGGCCCTGGACCTGGAGACCTACCCGCCGGCCAGCGCGTCCCGGCTGTGCACGGTGATGATGGACCTGGTGACCGCGGCGGTGGCCGAGCGGGCCGGGCAGATCGAGGCGCAGCCCATCGAGTCACGGGAACGAACGCTGCTGCTGCGCATCCACGCGTTCATTGAAGAGCATCTGGGTGAGCTGGACCTCTCTCCCCCGGCCGTCGCGGCCGCGCATCACATTTCCGTGCGGTACCTGTACCGGCTGTTCGAGGCGCAGGACACGACCGTGGCCGCCTGGATCCGCCAGCGGCGCCTGGAGCGCTGCCGCCGGGACCTGGCCGACCCTGCTCTGGAGTCGGTGCCGGTGGGTTCCGTAGCGGCCAGGTGGGGCGTTCCTGATGCGGCGCACTTCAGCAGGCTGTTCCGGCGGGCGTACGGGCTGCCACCCGCCGAGTACCGCCGCGTCTGTGCCAGGACAGTCAACTAGCTGGCACGTGCATCCAAGACCGGCCCCGTCGGTGCTGCGCAGACTGTGAGGGTCCGCACCGGTCTGGCGCGGGCGCTACGAGGGAGAGGACCCCCGCAGATGTCTACGAAGCTGTTTGTCAATCTTCCGGTCAAGGATCTGGCCCGGTCGCAGACGTTCTTCACCGACCTGGATTTTCAGTTCTTCGGCATGACCGATGACATGGCGTCAGTGATCATCAGTGAGCACACCCAGGTCATGCTGCTGGCGGAGCCGACGTTCGCCTCGTTCACGACCCAGGGCGTCGCCGATGCGACCGCAGGTACCGAGGCGATCCTGGTGCTGGGCCTGGAGACCCCCGCCCAGGTGGATGAGCTGATCGACAAGGCCCTGGCCGGCGGCGCCTGCCCGGCTGGCGTCCCGCAGCAGGGCGGCGGCCGGTACCAGCGCGGTTTCGCCGATCTTGACGGCCACCACTGGGAAGCGCTGTGCCTGGAGGAGCCGCCGGCTGACCTGAGGCCAGCGCCGGTCTGACCGGGAAACGGCAGGTGCGATGCGATGAGCGGGACAACGGGCCACGTGGCTTCGGCCGATGGCACCACGATCGTCTTTGACCGCTACGGCGCGGGCCCGGCGATCGTCCTGGTGCACGGCGCGTTCACCGGCCGGGCCCACCCCACGCTGTCCGACGTGGCGGCCGCCCTGGGGCCGTGGTTCACGGTGTTCAACTACGACCGCCGCGGCCGGGGCGGCAGCGGGAACACCCGGCCCTACGCCGTTCAGCGCGAGATCGAGGACCTGATGGCCGTCGTCGGGGTCGCGGGTGGCTCGGCCATGGTGTTCGGCGGCTCGTCCGGCGCCGCCCTGGCCCTGGAGGCCGCGGCCCAGAACCCGGCGATCTCGAAGCTAGTTCTGTGGGAGCCGCCCTACCACGTCGACGACAGCGCGCCCCGCCTGCCGCACGACGTCGCGGACCGGCTCGAGTCCCTGGTCGGCCAGGGCCGGCGCGCGGACGCGGTCGAGCTGTTCCTGACCGAGGCGGCCGCGGCTCACGCCGGGGCGGTCGCGGCGATGCGCCAGCAGCCAGGGTGGGCGGAGGCCGAGGCGGTCGCGCACACCCTGGCCAACGAGGCCGTGGTCATGGGGCCAGGGAACGCGCTGCCGGCCGGGCGGCTGGCCGACATCGCCCAGCCCACGCTCCTGCTCACCGGCGGGGCGAGCCCAGCGTGGCTGGTCGGCGCGGGCCAGGCCGTGGCCGGCGCCATCCCGGGCGCGGCGCACCGGGTACTCGACGGCCAGACCCACAACGTGTCGGCGGAGGCGCTCGCTCCGGAACTGCTGGAGTTCTTCGCAGCCTGAGGTTACAGCTCGCCGCGGACGGCCTCCGTGATCTTGCGGACGCGTTCCGGGTCGGCGATCGCGTCGATCTCGACGATCTTGCCGTCGGCGACGGTGAAGCCCATCACCGTCACGGCCGCCCGCGCCATGGTGACGATCACCCCGGCGGCCCCGTTCACCAGGGCCGGGTGCACCTCGGCGCCGCCGCGAGGCGCTAGTAGAGCCCGGTGAGCGCCTGCCGGGCGACGGCGGCCGCGCCGCGCACGCACCATCGAGGCTGACGGGTGCCGCGGTGCCCGCGTCGATCCGCAGCACCACGTCGGGGTCGAGCACCGCGACCAGGGCGTCGAAGTCGCCGTCGCGCGCCGCGGCGAAGAACGCGTCGACCACCTCCCGCTGCCGGCGCCAGGTCCGCGTCGGGCGCCGGCACGCTCGGCGCCCTTCACCCGGCGCCGGCCCGGCTGGCCAGCTGCCGGGCCGCCGCCGGGGTCCGGCCGACCATCGGCGGCGATCTCCTCGAACGGCAGCTCGAACATGTCGTGGAGCACGAACGCCAGCCGCTCGGCCGGCGTCAGCGTGTCGAGCACGACCAGCAGCGCGAGGCCCACCGAGTCGGCCAGCACCGCCTCGCTCCTCCGGGCTGCAGCGCCGCCGTCCGTCGGCTGATCACCGGGTCGGGCACGCGCACCTCGAGCGACTCCTCGCGGCGCGTGTTGCGCGAGCGCAGCATGTTCAGGCAGACGCGGGCCACGACCGTCGTCAGCCACCCGCCGAGGTTCTCGACCTCGTCCGTGTCCGCGACCGGCTCAGCCGCAGCCAGGTGTCCTGGACCGCGTCGTCGGCGTCGCTGAGCGAGCCGAGCATCCGGTAGGCCACCGCCCGCAGGTGAGCCCGGTGCTCCTCGAACCGGTCCGCCAGCCACTCGTTCTCGTCCATCGGTCACATCCTCCCGCTGCTCAGGTGTCAACACAGTGACCCCCGAAACACGCCGATGTGACAGAGGAGACACCGAGTGGAAGGACAGTGCATGCGAGTATTCGTCGTCGGGAGCAAGCGGTGCGATCGGCACCCGGCTGGTCCCCCAGTTGATCGAGCACGGGCACGAGGTGATCGGGACCTACCGGTCGCGCCGCGAAACGCCGAGCGGCTGCGCGCGCTCGGCGCCGCAGCCGGTGCGCGCTCGACCTGCTCGACGCCGCGGCCGTGCGCCAGGCCGTGCGCGACAGCCGCAGCCCGACGCGATCATCCACGAGGCGACCGCGCTGGCGGGCGGGGCTTCTCGCGGAACCTCGACCGCAGCTTCGCGCCGACCAACCGGCTGCGGACCGAGGGCACCGACGCGCTGCTCGCGGCCGCGCGCGAGGCGGGCGTGCGGCGGTTCGTCGCCCAGAGCTTCGCGCAGCTACCGCTACGCCCGCGAGGGCGGCCCGGTCAAGACCGAGGACGACCCGCTCGACCCGCAGCCCGCCCGCCGGCGGCGCGCGAGACCGATCGCCGCGATGCGCCACCTCGACGAGGCGGTCACCGCGCGCGGGCGGGATCGCGCTGCGCTACGGCGGCTTCTACGGCGCCGCCAACGATGGGCTGGTCGGGCCGGTGCGCAAACGGCAGTTCCCGATCGTCGGCGACGGCGGCGGCGTCATCGTCGTTCATCCACCTCGACGACGCGGCCGCGGCGACCGTGCTCGCGCTCGAGCACGACGCCCCGGCATCTACAACGTCGTGGACGACGAGCCCGCCCCGATGAGCGAATGGCTGCCCGTGCTCGCGGATGCGCTCGGCGCCAAGCCGCCGCGCCACGTTCCGGCGCTGGCTCGGCGCGCCTGATCGCGGGCGAGGGCGTGGTCGATGGCGACCGAGTCCCGCGGCGCCTCCAACGCCAAGGCCAAGCGCGAGCTCGGCTGGACGCTCCGCTACCCGAGCTGGCGCCAGGGCTTCCCCGCCGCCTACGGCCAGCCGGACCCGGCCGGGGCCCGGGTTTCCTAGGCGGCTGGCTCGCCGACGGCGTCCCAGATGCTCAGGGCCGCGTACCTCGGCCCCCACTGCTCGCGGTACGCCGTGAGCAGCGGCGGGGGGAACTTGCTGAGGACCGCGTCCAGGGTCTGCGGGCTGGCCCCGTTGAGCAGCCAGGACATGTACGTCGAGCCGGCCCTGCTGGCCTACGTGGAGCACTACCGGCCGGGGTCAAGAACCAGGTGATCGCGTGCCTCGCGGGCAAGCTCGGCCTGGATACCGAGGACCTCCGGCTGCACGTCCTGGCCGAGCTGATCATCACGGCCTGGAGCGTCTCCGGCCGCCACTGGGTCCGCCACGACGGGCGCGGCGGCCGCCGGGCGCTCATCGAGCGGCTGGATGGCGCGGTCAAGGCGATCCCCGCCAGCCTGGTCCTTGCGGCCGGCGGGTAGCCGCCGACTGTCCGGGGCGGGGCCTAGCATGTGCGCATGCTGGCGCGACCAGGAGGCCGAGATGGCTGATGCCGACGACGTGCGCCGCCTGGCGCTGGCCCTGCCGCACGTGGAGGAGATCGACAGCGACGGCTTCGACTTCCGGGTCGGCGGCAAGGGGTTCGTCTGGTCCTACCCCGAGCGCCGCGCGGGCCGGCCGCGGGTGATCCGGACCGACATCGCCGTGCTGTATGTCGGCGACGAGGCCGAGAAGCAGGCCCTGCTGCTCGGCGAGCCCGAGGCTTTCTTCACCGCACCGGGCTACGACGGCTGGCCGCTGGTGATGCTGCGCCTGGACGTGGTGGACGCCGGACGCCTGGCGGAGCTGGTGACCGACGCGTGGCGGATGCGCGCGCCGGACGATCTGGTCGAAGAGAGGAACGCACTGTGACCCCGGTACCGGAGACGCCGCGCTACGGGGTGCGGTCCATGTCCGCCCCGCTGCGCCGCGTCCTGCTCCGCCGCCCGGCCGTCACCGGCGACTTCGCCGGTGCGGACTGGCGGCCGCCGGACGCCGGGCTGCTGGCCCGCCAGCACGAGGCGTTCGGCCAGCTGCTCACCGACCTCGGCTGCGAGGTCGAGGTCGTGCCCGCCGTCGATGGCCTGGTCGACGCCACCTACGTCCGCGACCCGGGCCTGGTGACCGGGGACGGCGCGGTGCTGTTCCAGATGGCCAAGCCGGCCCGGGCCGCGGAGCCGGCGCACCTGGGTGCCGCGCTCACCGCGGCGGGCGTCCCGGTGGCCGCGACGCTGGAGGGCGCGGCCCGCGCCGACGGCGGCGACTTCATCTGGCTGGACGAGCGCACCATGCTGGCCGGGCGCAGCTACCGCACCAACGCCGAGGGCCTGCGCCAGCTGACCAGGATCCTCGCCGCCGAGGGCACCCGCCTGGAGCCCGTCGACCTCCCGCACGACCGCGGCCCCGGGCACGTGCTGCACCTGATGTCACTGATCTCCCCGGTCGCCGACGACCTCGCGGTCGTCTACCCGCCGCTGGCGCCGGTCGCGCTGATGGAGACACTCGCCGAGCGGGGCATCCGGGTGGTGGCCGTCCCCGCCGGGGAGTACGAGACCATGGGCTGCAATGTTCTGGCGACCGAGCCACGGCGGGTGATCATGCTGGACGGCAACCCGCAGACCCGGGCCGCGCTCGAGGCGGCCGGGTGCGAGGTGCACACCTACGACGGCTCGGAGATTTCCCTCAAGGGCGACGGCGGCCCCACCTGCCTGACCGCGCCGATCTGGCGCGAGGCCGGCAGCGGACGCTAGCTGCGGACTGTCCTGTCGTGCAGGGCCTGGTCGATGGCCGTGATGATCACCCTGGCTGACCCGTCGATTGCCTTCGCGACCGGGCTGGACGGGTTGCTGAGCCGGCTGGCGATCTGGGCCGCGGACAGGCCGGCGAGGACCTGCGGGTTGTATTGCGCGCCGGCCAGGACGTAGTGATTGCCGATGTCGAGGAACGGGACGGCCCCGGACTGGTCGGCGCTGTTGACGTAAGGGGGCACGTCGTAAGTGTCAATGAGCCTGGTGTCCAGCGGGGTCTGGGGCTGCAGCAGGTGACCGGTGTTGTCCGCCAGCTCGGTGGTGCGCAGGGTGAGCTCGGTGCTGGCATAGCGTGCCGTGCGGAACGAGAGCGTGGCGGTATCCGGGTAGATGTCGGTGGCTGATGATCGGGTGGACCCGAGGTGGCTCCAGGTGCCGAAGTGAGCCAATGCGACGGCCAACGGCCAGCGTTCGGCCGCGCAGAACGGGCAGGACTCTTCGCTGACGAAGACGATCGCTGGCTTGCCGCCGATGGTGAGCAGCGGGCCCGGCGTTTTGACCGTCTGCAGCGGGGTGGCCGCCTGACCTGGGCTCACCCGGGTCAGAACGGCAGCCGGAACGGTTGTGACCTGCCGGGCGACGACGGCGGAGGCCGGCGATTCGCCGGCGGCCGGCGGAGCTGAGGTCAGCTTGACAGCGACCAGCGCCCCGATGATAGCCAGGGTGGCGGTGACCGCCGCGATCGGCACTAGGAGCCGTCGGCGTGCCTCGGCGCGCTTCCGCGCGGCGCGCTCGGCGGCGATCCGCTCGCGGGCCCGCGCCGTAGCCTGAGAGCCTCGCGGCGACCTTGTTGACTTGCCCTTCGCATGGCCGTGACGCGTATTCGCCACCTGATTCCCTTCCTTCGGCTGCATGACAGTGGATCCGCCGTCGCGCTGGAGCCCCGTAGTACTAACACGGATAGGACTCGTAGGCTGTTCACGCCCTTCGCGCGGTGTCGATGTCGCCAGGCACGGCGGCGGTGGCTCAGCCAGACGAGAATCAGCCATCCGGTCAATGCAACCAGCCAGAAACTGGCCAGGCGGTAGAGCAGCACCGCGGCTAGCGCCTGGCTGGTGTGCAGGCCGGTGGTTACCAGGGCCAGGCCGAGGGTTCCCTCGGTGACGCCGAGCCCGCCGGGTGTGATGTTGAGGCTTTGCGCGGCGATTCCCGAGCCATAGACCAGCAGGAGGTCGTGCCAGGGCACGGCCGCGCCGGCGGCGTGGATGCTTATGGCGAGAACCGCCACGTCGGCGAGCCAGTTGGCCAGGGCCAGGCCGGTCACCGTCATCCAGCCCGACGGCGGAAGCTGGAGCGAGCCCAGCCGGTTAGCCCAGGCCCGGACGGTCTGGCGGGGATCGTCGGCGGGTCGGCGCAGCAGCCGGGACCCGTACCGCAGCGCCCAGGCGGCGGGCCGTTCGAGTGCGCCGCGCAGCCGCGGCCTGCGCGTGGCGGCGGCCACTCCGACCAGGGCGGCCAGGGCTAGCACGCCCCCGGGAACGGCGGCCGCCGTGGCCAGGGTGTTCCCTGACGCCAGGCCGCCGGCGACCACGACCAGGACGCCGGCGGCCGTGGAGACCACCCCGCCGACCAGCAGCGACCAGCCGGCCAGCGGCGCATCGGCGCCCTGCCGGGTGAAGCGGCGGAAGGTGAAGGCTGTGGCTAGCTCGGGTCCGGCCAGGGGGACTGAGACCGACAGCGCGTTGGCCGCATAGGCGGTAGCCAGCATGGGCCGGATACCGACGCTGGCGGCGCCGGCAGCGAGCAGCCGCCGCAGCATGATGGCGAACGCTGCCATGGACGCCGATTCGAGCACGATGGCGGCCGGGACCCAGAGCCACTGCAGATGACCCAGCCCCACGAACGATGCGGCTACCCCAGCCCGCTGGGCCAGCCCGCCGATCGCCACCGCAGCCACGGCGAAGGCGGCGGCCGCGACGCGGGTCACCCCCTTGCCGCCTCGACGCTGCGGGAGCCGGGGCGGTGGCCGGGACTGCGGGCGAGCCTGGGGACGGGCCGGCCTGGCGGGGCGCTGATGGCCGCAGCGAGATACGGCGACGGTCGGCCGGGGCGGGTCTGGTGACTGTCATGTCTGCCTGTCTGAGGCCGTGCGCCTTCGTGGGCCGCGCGACCCTGCTGGAGGCCCCGCATGGCGCGGGGTGCCGGGCGATTAGTGCAGCGATGGAGATGACCGGAGGCCCGGGCCTGGTGGCGACGCCCCCTGCCCGCTGGCCTCCGCCCGAAAGTGCGGCGGCCAGCGGATCGGGTCAGCGGACGGTGTCAGTAGCCAGAACCGCCAGCGGGGGCGGCGGGGGCCATTCCCGCGGTGGAGGACATGTTGATCGTGGCCACGCCGGGGGTGGCCACGAAGAAGTCCTCGACGCCCTGGCCGGTCATCTGACCGGCATGATCGTCAGCGAAGGTGTACAGCGGGTGGCCGTTGTAGGTGACCTGCTGGCCGTGGGCGTCATTGAGCACGGTGAGCGTGCCGTTCACCCCGGCGCCCGCAGCCGGCGTGGTCGAGGTGACCGCCGGCCACAGCGCGAGCAAGCTCCCGGTGGCCAGCGACCTGGTCGCCGTGTCAGGCCGGTAGTAGTACAGCGGCAGGCCGCGGCCGTTGACCAGGATGGTCTCGGTCTTGCCTCCGACGGTCGCCGACGCGGTGCGTACGGTCGCCGCGGGGCTCTGGCGGCGGAGTGCGTGCTGCTGGCCGGCGAGGCGCCTGCCGAGGCGGCGGTGATGCCGCCTGCGGCGGCCACGGCGGCAGGCCGAGCGATGATGATCTTGGGGTGTCGCATGGTTAACTCCTAGTGGTATTGGCTGGGTATACTACTAACACGGATAGTAGATACGGGCAGTTCGCCCGGCAGGCGGGTTTTCCCGGCGGTGAGTGCGGGCAGCCGGGAGGACTGCCGTCGGTCCCAGCCGGCCATGAAGACCACGATCGCGAAGTGGAATACCGGATTGCGGGTCATGGCCGGGTTGCCGCGGGTGTGGGGGCCGGCGAGATCCGGGCCGGGAGGGACACGGGAACGCCGTCCGGGAGGGACGCGGGCGTCCGGGTCCGCGGGGCGCGGGGCGGGCGGCCTGGACGAGGGCGCGGACCTGGTCGCCAGTGACGGTCTCCTGCTCGAGGAGCGCGGCGGTGAGTTGGTTGAGGGCCTCTTTGTGCTGGGCGAGCAGGTCGCGGGCGCGCGTTTCGGCGCTTGTCAGCAGGGCGGCGACTTCCTGGTCGACGAGCCACTGGGTGTGCTCGGAGTAGCCGCGCTGGCCGCTGAGCGCGGGGGGGCCGGGCGGGTCGCTGTAGCTGACCGGGCCGAGCACGTCGCTGAGACCGAACTCGCGGACCATTTGGGTGGCCAGGGCGGTGGCGGAGGCCAGGTCGTCGGCGGCGCCGGTGGATGCCTCGCCGTGGATCAGGCGCTCGGCGGCCCGGCCGCCAAGGCGAACGGCGAGGGTATCGGCGAGGTAGCTTTGGCCGTACAGTCGGCGGTCGTCGGCGGGCAGCGTCTCGGTCAGCCCGAGGGCCTGCCCAGCGCCCAGGACGGTGACCCGGCTGACCGGGTCGGCGTGCGGGGACAGGGCAGCGACCAGCGCGTGCCCGGCCTCGTGGACGGCGACGGTGGCGAGCTCGCCAGGAGCCGGCGGGCCGGTATGCCGGGTGCCGAGCACCACCCGGTCGCGGGCGTCGGTGAGGTCGGCGGCGGTGACGCTGGTACGGCCGGCCCGGACCGCGGTGACGGCGGCCTCGTTGACCAGGTTGGCGAGGTCCGCGCCGGAGAATCCGGGGGTGGCGGCGGCGACCTGATCGATGTCGGCGTCGGGTTCGAGGGTCTTGCCGCGGGCGTGGGAGGCCAGGATGGCACGCCGCTCGGCGCGGTTGGGCAGCGGGACGATGACCTCTCGGTCGAACCGGCCGGGGCGACGCAGCGCCGGGTCTAGGGCATCCGGGCGGTTGGTGGCGGCCAGCACCACGACCCCGCCGGAGTCCTCGAAGCCGTCCATCTCGGCGAGCAGCTGGTTGAGGGTCTGCTCTCGCTCATCGCTGCCGACGAAGCCGCCGTGGCCGCGGCGAGCGCCGAGGGCATCGATCTCGTCGATGAACACGATCGCCGGCCTGCGGGTGCGGGCCTGCTCGAACAGGTCCCGGACCCGCGCTGCGCCGACGCCCACGAACATCTCCACGAAACCCGAGCCCGATACCGAGAAGAAGGGGACATGAGCCTCGCCGGCGACCGCGCGGGCGAGCAGGGTCTTGCCGGTGCCGGGCGGCCCGGCCATCAGCACGCCGCGCGGTCCACGCGCCCCGGCCCGGTGATAACGGGCGGGGTCGCGCAGGTAGTCCACGACCTCGCCGATCTCCGTCTTCACCGCCGGGTAGCCGGCCACGTCGGCGAACCGGGTGACCGGCCGCTCGGCGTCGATGACCTTCGCCCTCGCCTTGGCCAGGCCGGCCGCCCCGCCCAGCCCGCCCAGGCCCCCGGCCTGCCTTCGGACGCTGCGGATGACCATATAGACCAGGCCGCCGATCAGCAGCAGGGGCAGCAGCCCGATCAGCGCCGACAGCAGCGACGAGGGCATGGCGGCGGCCGCAGAAACTTGGACATGATGTGCGGCCAGGTCTCTGGCGAGGCCGTTGCCGCCGAGCGCGACCGGGATGGTGGTGGTGAACGGCTGCCCGCCGGCGAGGCTGCCAGTCACCTGGCCCGCAGCGCCGATGGTCACGGTGCGGACCGTACCGGCGCCGACGTCGGCCACGAACTGGGTATAGGTCAGCGGCATACCGCGGGGAGCACCCGCCGACAGGGCCAGCAGCGTCACGAAGCCGAACGTGACAGCCGCCGGGAGCAGCCACCGCCACCGCGGGGCCGCGTTTGCCTGGCCGCGCGGGTCAGACCGGGACATGCGCATTGCCGTGCTCCTCAGAGTCTTATCGGGTGCCCGGCGGCACGCCGGGTGGGTCCAGCGGGGTCAGGCGGCAGCCTGGCCGGGCCGGGAGGCCCAGCCAGGACATGCTCAGCGGGGCTGGCTGTACTCGGGGGCGCGCCGCACGGCAGGCCGGGGCCGCGGGGCCGGGCTCGTGGCCCGGATTCGCGTCTGCCAGGCGGCGAGCACGACGAGCAGGATGATCAGGGTCTCCACGCTTAGCGCGGCAATGCCCAGCGGGCAGCGCCAGTTACCGACGTCACCGTGATCACCGAGGAAGCCCTCCGGCAGGGTGCGGGTCAGCACGTAGCCGCCCATGGCCGAAGCGGCCACGGCGCCCGCAGCCGCCCACGCCAGCCAGTGCGATCGGGCGATCATCACTCCGCCGATCAGCACCGCCGAAGCGATGATCCCGAAATACCCGACGCCGACCAGGGGGGGGGGCCCAGGGTGTCCGGCAGGTCGACCACGTGGATCACCGCCAGCGCGGCCAGCGCCAGAGCGCCCACCGCGCGCGCGATCACATCCGCACCCTGCACCGGCGGCGATTGGCTCATGCGATCAAACATTGGTGTCCTCCTGTAGTAGGGCCGGTCCCCGCGGGCCTGGCGCCGCGACGGGACAGCGGGTTGTGCCGTTCTCAACTACTAACACGTATAGGAGACGCGGCAGAGTTCAGCTGAGCAGGGCCGAGTGGGTGCGACATGCATCACACGGCCCGGAGGCGGCCGGCATCCGCGGCCCGGATCAAGGCCGTGAGCTCGAGCCTGGCCGCGCAGTTCATCGCGATGTTCACGTCGAGTCGTCCGGCCGTAGGTCACCGGCGGGGTGCTAAGCCGCAGACCCGCTGATAGCTGCGTGTATCAGCGGGTGGGACTGGCGGCGGGCAGCGCTCTACAGCCAGACGGTCGCTTGCTGAAGCAGCCAGCCGACGGGCGCCAGGGCCAGTTGTCCTGGCCTGGCGCCCGGCAGGCTCCTGCGGGGCTGATCTTCGCCAGTCACGCCGCGATCAGCTGGCGCCGCGTCCGCCATGCGGCCTCGGCTTCGCCCATCGGGGTAGAGGCCGGCCCCTGGGCGAAGGGCCAGATCTCCTCGGCGATTGCGCGCCAGTCAGCGGTGGCGGACAGCTCGCCGAGCACCGCGAACAGGCCCAGGTTGATGCGCTGGAGGATCACGTAAGGCCGAGGGACGCTGATGTACTCGGCCACCGGGCTGCGCACGTCGAAGAAGCGACGCACGACTGAGGACGCGTAATCGCTGGTGACGGTGAGGGGCCCTGGCTCGCGGATGGTGTCGTAGAAGACAGCGAGGTGCTCGACGATCGCCTGGGTGCTGAGCGGAGCGTCCGGGCGCAGGAAGCCGGCGTTCTCCAGGCTGCGGCGGAATGCCTCGGGGTCGTGCTCCACACATATGTTGCGGGCCATCTGCAGGAGCGGCTGCAGTTCGGCGTGGGTGAAGTGCTTGACGAGCCCGAAGTCGAGGAATGTGACCCGGCCGCCCCGGTGGAACAGGTAGTTGCCCGGGTGCGGGTCACCGTTGAATGCGCGGACTTCGTACAGGCTGCGGAAGACAAAGCGGTAGATCGTCTCGGCGGCCAGGTCGCGTTCGTGCTGCGGCCAGCTGGCGAGTTCGGCGAAGCGGAGTCCCCCGGATAGCTCGCTGGTCACCATCCTGCGGGTGGACAGCTCGCTGATGATCCCGGGAATGTGAATGGTGGGATGGCCGTCGTAGTAGGCGGCCAGAAGGCTCTGGTTGCCGGCCTCGCGGCGGTAGTCAAGTTCCTCCAGGACCCGCTCCCGTAGTTCGGTCAGCAGCGCGTCGACGTCCTGGGCCGGCGCGGTGATCCGCAGCATCCGGCGCAGCAGCGCAACGTTGCGCAGGTCGGCCGCGATGGTCTCGGCGATACCCGGGTACTGGATCTTGACGGCGACTGCGCGGCCGTCGCGGGTGACCGCGCGGTGCACCTGCCCGATCGAGGCCGCGGCGATAGGCCGCGGATCCCAGCGAGCGAACGCCCGTTCCGGCGGCATGCCCAGTTCTTCCTCCACGACAGCCGCGGCTAGCTGCGCGCTCATCGGCGGGACGCTGTCCTGCAGGCGGGCCAGGGTGTGGCGGACAGCCGGGGACAGGCCGTCGTCGATGTAGCTGGCCATCTGGCCGATCTTCATCATGACGCCCTTCATCGCCCCCAGGGTGTCGGCGACGTCCTCGGCGGTCTGCAGGGCCAGGTCCTCTCGCAGCAGCTGGCGCTGCTCGCCCGCGGCCGCGAATAGCCGCGGCGCACTGCCCGCGTAGCGGATGCCGCCGCGCACGAGGAGCCGGAGCGCCGCAAGAGCGCGGTCGTACCGTAGCCGTCCGGGCCGGCGGCGCAGCAGGAGCAGGGTCAGGCCCGCGGACGCGCCGCCGGCCATTACCGTGGCGAGGGGCCTCCGGGGCTTCATGCGGGTCTCGCTGTGCGCATCCGCAAGGTGATCCGCTGCCGCGCCTCGAGCACGCCAGGCTCACTGAGGAGCATGGCATCAAGGACGCCGAGCGACTGCCGGATTTCCGTCCGGCGGCCGGGTGTCAGGGGCTGCGGCTCGGCGTAGCCATACATTTCCCGCGCCCACCCCGGCAGTATGGCGATCGCGGCGTCGCGGACATCCTGCCAGAACCCGGCGATCTCGTCGTCCAGCTCCGGCGGGTCGAGCAGGTAGGCCGCCGATTCCCGGGCCGCCTGCGTGCAGCGCAGCTCGGGTCGGACCGACGCGACGTAACGTTCGAGGTCAGCGGCGCTGGCCGGGACCAGCGGCCGGGGCACGCCGACGAGCTCGGCCGCGACTATCATCTCCGCGACGTAGCGGTCCTTGTCGTCAGCCGAGCAGCGGCGTCCCGAACGCCCGGCTGGCGGCCAGGCTGGAATCGACCAGGGCCATGTGCACCCACAGCAGCAGCGCAGGATCGCCCGCCGCGTACGGGCGGCCGGTCGCCGCGTCGACGCCGCGAACATGATCATGGATACGCCGCACCCTAGCCGCAGCCTGCACGGCCACGGCCCGCTCGCTGAAGGTAATCGTGGCAAGGTACGCCGACGTGGCGGCAAGCCTGCCGGCGGGATCCCGGCGCCAGCCACTGTGCTCGTCGACGCCGGCCATCGCCAGCGGATGCAACGCCTGCAACAGCAGGGACCGCAACCCGGCAACTGGTGAGGCCAGGTCAGCGCTCACCTGCCACGTGACGCTGGCGGGCCCGTATAGACCATCATCTGCGGCGTCTTCGGGCACGCCGGACACATACGCAGCCGCCGATCGCTCGATAAGACCGGTCGCGGCCGCATATAGATCCGCCGTCACCGTGGCACCCTAGACCCGCGGCCGGGCCCCCTCCACCCAGGGCGCCGCCGGCTCAACCCAAGGTGCCAACGGCCGATGAAACTCATGAATGTCATGCGGGCCAAGCCAACCAGCTCCTCAAGGTTCGCGGCGACACGGTTGTCGCCGCGAAGGTCCGGTTGAGCACGTCCGGCTTCCCCGGGCGATCCTCCGCCGGCTCATCTACTAACACGGATAGCAGATAGCGGCTGTTCATCGTCGGCAGCTGACGATCAGATACGCGCGATCACCTCGTGCCCAGGTGCCCGGCGCAAGTAATGGTCGGTTGCGCCAGGCGCCGCTGCTCTACCCGACCGAGGGTGTCCCCGGCAGCTGCTGCGCCAGGATCGCAAGCCTTTGCAGGGTGGCTTCCGGCGGCTCCCCTGTCGCCTCAGACAGCTCGTGCAGCAGCAGCTCGGAGACGACGTGCAAGCCGGCCATGAAGTTGCCCAGGCCGTCCGCGTCTTGCGGAATGAGGACTTCTGCCGCCCACGCTTCCAGCTCGGGCGAGTCCAGGCTCGCGGTGAGAAGCCCGATCGCCAGCTGCATGGCGGCGGCCACGGTCTCGCCAGGCGCGGGCTGCACGGCCGCGGGCTCGCCGGCCGGGGGCTTGCCGACCGCGGTCTCGCCGGCCGCGGTCTCGCTGGCCGCGGTCTCGCTGGCCGCGGTCTGGCCCCGGAGGGCGCCCGTGCCAGGCGCGCGCCGGACGTTCCCGCGATCCCTGCGGCGACGTGGCTGCCAGCGGCGGCGTTGGGCCGGCGTGTCCGCCGGGCGCCCCGCCTGCCCGGCGGGTGAGCCGGGCAGGCCGTTCTGGCGATGGATCCTCATATCTGGCAACACGAGCCTGGCCGGGAGGTTGTTCATCGCCGGCTGCCGGGCTGACGCTGCTCGCAGGCGTCGCGCAGCAAGGAAGGATCGGCGGGAGAGCGGCCGGCCCGGGCAGGTGGGCTGGCGGTCGCGCTGGGCTGCTAGGCGGCGGGAAGCCGGCCTAGGGCGAGTGCGAGTACGGCTGGGGCCAGGGCCAGCAGCACCGGGGTCAGGGCGAGCGCCGCAGCGGTAGTGCGAAGCAGCTGCCGGCGTGCGCGACCCAGTGGCTCGGCGGGGCCCAGCAGCCGGTGGATCCGCTGCACCGCGTCGGTGGCAGCCGCCGCGAGTGCCGGAGCGGGATTGCTGGCCGTGGCGAGGACGAGCAGGGCGGTGGCGAGGGACCGCGGATCGCTGGAGCGTCTGGCCGCATCGTCGGCGTGCATCTCAGCCAGCCGCGCGACCTGCGCGTCCGCGTCTCGCATCAGCGGCAGGAACGGAAGCACCTGGCGGCCGATCTGCGCCATAGCAATCAGCCGGTGGTGGCGGCCGGCCAGATGCGCTCGTTCGTGCGCCAGGACCGCATCGAGCTGGGCGGGATCAAGCGCTTGCAGCGCGCCGGTGGTAATGATCACCGTCGGGTGCCAGGCCGGCGACGCAGTAGGCGGCCGGCTGGGAGTGTTCCACCAGCACGGCCCCCAGGGCCGGCTCGGGACGGCCGACCAGCCGCGCAGTCTGCGCGTGCTGCAGCGTCTGCCGCCCGGCGGCGCGAAGGTGAGTCATCGCGGTGAGCGCGGTACGGGCCGCGACCGCGCCCGCTAGGGTGAGGCCGAGCCCGGCCACGGTGGCGCCGCCCGGTGTTCCGTAGGTGGCGCGGAGCCGCAGCACGCAGGCTCCGACGAGGTGACTCAGACCTCCGCCGAGTGCGGTCGCATGAACCGCCAGCGTCAGCGGCCAGCCCGAGCGCGACAACGACAGACCATCCGGCGGTCAGGTAGGTGACAATGGCCAGCAGCGGCGCCCGGGCCGTCCACCCGGCCCGGGCCAGCATCCTGGAGCCAAGCGTGCCGACGCAGGCCGCGTACGCCACCAGCACCGCCGCGATGGTCACCGGGCCTCTCCGGCCTCAGGCTCGCGGAGCGCCTGATCGAGCGCGTCCCGCAGCAGCGCAGCATCATGCGGGTTCATCTGGAGCGCGAAATGCGCCAGCGCAGTGCGCCGGTCCGCGCTGGTGGCCAGCGCGTCGTTCATCAGCGCCGCGGTGTAACCGGACCGGGAGCCAGTCGGCTCGTAGCGCCACGCACGGCCGTCCCGCTCCCGCCGCAGCCACCCCTTGCGGTACAGGTTGTCCATCACCGTCATCACGGTGGTGTAGGCGAGCGTCCGGTCCTTGCCTAGATCGTCGAGCATTTCGCGGACCAGCGTCGGCCGGCCCTGCTCCCACAGCCGGTCCATGATCACGGCTTCCAGCTCACCGAACCGCCGCATCCCTCTCTCCCGGACATAGCCAATCCCGTCGACGCTCCGACGCTATCTACTATCACGCATAGGTTAAGCCAGCGGTTCAGGCAGCATGCCAGATTCTTCGGCCCGTCTCCGCGCCTGCCGGGCCGACCGGTCACGTCGCCGGGTCATCTCAGACCTGTCCCTGTTCAGGGACGACCGGACCGGCCTTATGACGGCACTCGGCACCGCAGTGCGCCGCAGTCGCCCGCGGGCGTCGAAGCGGCTCGGGTGAACGGAACATACCTACTATCCGTGATAGTAGATATGCCTGATATCACGGATGCTTCACACGGCCAGCGACCCGACGACATCGATGTCGCGATCCGCCACCTGTACTCCCGCCACGCCAAGGCCCTGCACGGCTACGTCGAGCGTTTCTGTCCTGACCGGGCGAGCGCGGATGACATCGTGCAGGAAACCTTCATCCGGGCGTGGCGTCACCTGCCGCAGCTGAGCGCCGATGATCGGCCAATCCGGCCATGGCTGTTCCGGGTCGCGCGCAACTTGCTGATCGACGCTGACCGGGCCGCGCGGTCACGGCCGCCGACCGTCCAGGCGCAGCCGGCCGAGGATGCCGGAACCGATTCAGGGCTAGACCAGGTCCTGAATCGGCAACTGGTTTCCGCCGCACTCCAGCACCTGTCGCCCGCGCACAGGACCGTGCTGGTAGAGACCTTCTACCACGGGGGCAGCACGGCGACGGTCGCCCGCCAGCTCGGGATACCGCACGGCACAGCCAGATCAAGGCTCCATTACGCACTGCACGCCCTGCGCCAGCAACTGCAAGAAGAGCACGACGCGATCGCGTGCTGATGAACAGCCGCGTGCCTCTGGGCACCCCGGCCGCCTCTGCCAATAGGCGGACGACGTCACTGGCCGCGGACCACCGGCCCGGCCGGCGCCTGATCGCCGCGATGCTGCTCGCCGCGGCGGCTCTAGACCTGACCCGGTGCGGCCTCGTCATGGTGGCGGCCCGGCATCCCGCGCCGACCGCGGGGCTGATCGCGGTCGGCCTTGCCGCAGCTGCTCTGACCGTGCGAACCGCGCGCGGATGCCAGGCCGGCCAGCGGTGGGCCTGCTGGGCAGCATTGCTGATCGGCGTCATCTCGGCACCGCAGGCGGCCGTGTCCGGCTTCCACGCCCCGTACACGATCCCGGATACGGCCACCGCTGCCCTGGGGATCCTGCTGTCCGTGGCTGTCCTGGCTACCGCGGCCCAGACCGGGCAGCCGGGACACGACACGTGACAATCGGGACAAGGCTGAACCCTGCCTTCAGTCCGAGGATCGGCCTGCGCGGCTCCGAGATCTCGCTCAAGGGCGACGGTGGCCCGACCTGCCTGACCGCGCCGATCTAGCGCCAGCCGCGCTAGACGAGCCCGTGCCTGCGGCAGCTGCTCGCCCTGGACCGCACCTGGATGGTGGTCGAGCCGGCCGCCGGTGACGGCGTGGCCGACAACCTCAACCCGGTCGGTCGGGGTGACGCGCGCCAGCCGTTCCGGTATCCGGAAGGCTGCCGCGCGGCTGCGGTGGTGCGGCCGGGCGGGCAGGCTCGCGGGGGGCCGGGAGTGCCCGCCCAGGCTCCGAGGCATGGATGCCGTGCTGCGGGTGCCTGTCGGCGTAGAACACCAGGGACAGCCACAGCGCGAGGAAAGGTAACGCGACGATCGGCGTGATGACGGCGGCCAGCGTGGATCCACTCATACGTCTCAGGGTCGGCCCGCGCGGCCCCGCCGCACAATAGTCATCTGGTTAGGTCAGCGTGTTGTCCGTGGACGCGACCACGGCGTCGACCCCGGTGTGGGTGTCCAGCGGCGGCGGGGCCTGCTCGCGGAGGATGCCGGCGGTGCCGCCGTGCTCCGCCAGGGTGCCGCTCAGCTCCGCGAGCAGCTCCGGTATCCCTGGCTGGGGCCGGCCCTTCCATTCGATGGTCACGGCCTGGTCGATGACGAAGGCCTCAACGCCGGACAGGCCAGCGAAGTGGCACCCCATCGTGACCCACTCCCCGGTCGGGACCTTGTTCGCGTGGTCGCCGCCGTACCAGACCAGCAGCGGCTTGCCGGGAGCATCCGCCACCAGCCGGGCTCAGGTTCCGCGCCTGCTCACGGTCCCGCCAGTTGATGAACTCCATGGAGAACACCGAGGCGCGATCGGTACCCGCGGGGAGCTCTTCCGGGTCGTACGCCCATAGGCTCCAGCCCAGATCCAGCGCCGTGGTGATCAGCTCCCGCAGGTCAGGCTGGGCCAGGTAGCCGCCCCCGGGTGGGATATCCCGGATCGGGCCGGGCACGCCGCCCGCCAGCCAGGGCAGCGCTTCCATCGCGAGCCGCCGCACCCCGGCGGCGTGGGCGCCCTCGATGAGGCTGATCCCGGACACGCGGGTGCGGACGCAGCGGGTCAGCCGGTCGTGCGCCTCGTTGGCCATCACCACCGGCGCGTGCGCGAACCCCCACCGGGTCAGCTCCCCGACCGAGCGCCAGCCCTCCATCTGCTACCGCCGCTCTCCCGCCGCGCGGGGCAGCCCGACCGGCCGGACCTCGGTGATCATGGCCCATACCGAGCGTTCACCGAGCGCTCGGGCGACGGCGATGCGGTGGTGCCCGTCGAGCACGAAGTATTCGCCGCCGCAGTGATACAGCTCGACCGGGTCCATGCCGCGACCGGACCGGAGGCTGATCGCTATCCGCTCGAACCGATCCCGCGGCACCTGCGACGTGGGGCGGAAATGCCGGTCGAAGCTCATCGTCGGCTCGACCGATCCGACGATGGTGTCGATCGGCACCGCCGCCTGCCTGGCCTGAGCCAGCGAGCCCGCATGCTCTAGCCGCGGCCTGAGACCTCCGGCCATGGCGGCGCCCGCGCCGGCGACGATCGTCACCTCGCCTAAAAGCTTCAGGCGGTTGGCGCCGGACGGCTGACCGCTCAGCCATGCAGCCAGCTTCGCCCAGCGCGCCTGCCGCCGAGCGCGGTCGAAATCGTCCCGGGCATCCGCCCGCGGAAACCCTGTCTGCATGATCCTGCTTTCCAGGACCAGCATATGCCGCTCGGGTCCGCAGGCAATTGGGCGCTGGCCAGTGCCGGGCGGCCTACTGGGAATCAGGCCAGTAATACCCGGACCGCTTGGCTGCGGTCACGATCGCCGCGCCGTCGAGCTCGATGGTGGTCAGCTCAATCCCGCCGAGCGGCCACTCCACGGCGAACTCGATGGCATCCGCGGGGGGCAGCGGCCACAGCCACAGCCCCAGCCGGTTGAACCACAGCCCCCGGCCACGCTGACCGCTGCTGCCTGGCCACCAGGACAGCATCGGCCCGGCCGGCGGGTCCTCACCTGGCCGCACCTTGCGGTGCTGGTCGATCGTGGTGGCCTTGGTGCCGTCGGCGTACTGGACGCCGAGCCGCAGCAGCTTGTCCGGCAGCGGCGCGCCGCCGCGCACCCCGAAGCCGCCGCGCTGGGCGCACGTGCACAGGTCCCACCAGTCGTCCTCGGACAGCCCGTCCTGCCGGGACACGACCTCCACGTCCAGCATGCAGCCGGGCTGGAAGGCACGGATGGTGGGCAAGAGGACGACGACGTTCGCGCTGCGGGCAACTGTCCGCTCAATGGGAAGTACCGTGCCGGTTTCCAGGCCGGGCGGACCCGACCAGGGCGGTCGTTCTGGTACTCCGCCGGGGTCCGGCTCTTCGCCGACCGGCAAAGGCTCGAAGAACATCACCTCACGGTACGCCGCCAGAACGCCCGGACTGGCGGCTTTTGTGAGTTACGTCTCACTCGCCGCTGCCCGCCCGTCAGGCGTCGCTGAGCGCCAGCCGCAGCCCGCCGGCGAGCAGGGCCGCGAATGCCCAGGCAGCGACAACGCGCTCCCACATTGTGGCAGGCGGCCGGGTGGAGATCTCAACGGCCCAGGACGCCGGGCGGGCCGTGAAATCGGTCAGCAACACCGGGATACTGATCCCGCCTGACCGCTAGCCGGGCTATTCGAGCCATTCCAGCAACCTGGCGGCGAGCGGATCCGGCACACTGACGGGCACGGGCTTGGCTCACCATCGTCCAGGCCATCGCCAGCGCCCACAGCGCCGCGCTCCGCGCGCGCCCGGCCTGACGGCGGCCTCGACATCGAGGTGGCCTTTCCCTGAGCAACGGTTACCGTGGGCAGCGCCGGGGATACCGGTGAGAACCCGGGTCAGAACGGAAGAGGCACGACGTGGCTGAGGAACAGGCGGACGGCCCCAACGGTTCCGCCGCAGTGGGCCGGAAGGCCGGGATCGATACCAGCGTCGCGCATCCAGCCCGGGTCTATGACTACTGGCTGGGCGGCAAGGACAACTTCGCGGCCGACCGCGAGGCGGCCGAGCGAGTGCTCGCGGTCACGCCCGGCCTGCGGGCCCGGGTCCAGGCGAACCGGGCGTTCCTGGCCCGGGCGGTGCGGTATCTGGCCGCCGAGGCCGGGATCAGGCAGTTCCTCGATGTCGGCACCGGCATACCGTCGGCGAACAACACCCACGAGGTCGCCCAGGCGGTCGCGCCGGACGCCCGGATCGTCTACGTGGACAACGACCCCATCGTGCTCACCCACGCCCGTGCCCTGCTGGCCAGCGGGCCGGAGGGTGCGACCGAGTACGTCGACGGCGACATCCGGGACACGGCCGCCATCCTCGAGGCAGCCGCCACCATCCTGGACTTCACCCAGCCGACCGCCCTGATGCTGCTGGGCATCCTGCACCTGATCCAGGATTCCGAGGACCCGTACCGGATCGTGGCCCAGCTGATGGACGCGCTGCCCTCCGGCAGCTACCTGGCCTTGTCGCATCCGGCCAGCGACATCCACGTCACCGCGCAAGCCGAAGCCCAGCGACGCTACAACGAGCGCGTGTCCACCCCGCAGACCCTGCGGACCCGCGAGGAGGTGGAGCGCTTCTTCGACGGGCTTGAGCCGGTCCCGCCGGGCATCGTGTACGTGCATACCTGGCGGCCCGACCCGGGCGACATCGTGCCCCCGGACGGGAAGTCGGCCCACGGCGGCGTGGCCCGTAAGCCTTAGGTGCAGCCAGCAGCCTGGATATTGATCGTCACCTGCTGGTCGCCGGCGTAGCTGGTGCCCGCCGCTGGTGTCTGGGTCACTACGTCGCCCGGGCTCGTCGAGCCGAAGCAGCCGTCCTCGGCAGAGACGTCGGTGAAACCCGCCGCCTGAAGTGCGGACGTGGCATCCGCCTGCGTCATCCCGACCACGTTCGGGACCGTGGCGCAGTTGCTGGCCTGGACCGACAGCTGGATGGCCGACGTGAGAGCGGCCTGCACCCCGGGCCCGGGGTTCTGCTTGACCACGTCGCCGGCGGTCCCGCCGTAACAGCCGGTGATTGAGGAGATGCTGCTGAAGCCGCGCGCCTTCAGCCCCGAGGTGGCCGCGGAGAGCGTTTTGCCCACGACGTTGGGCACGGCCGCCGTGGCCGGGCTGGCGGGCGGGTTGCTGGCCGGCGAGGTCGGCGAGTCCGGGGAGTCCGGCGACGTCGACGGCTGGACCTGGTCGGCGCTGGGCGGAGCCTGGGCCGAGTTGGCCGGGGCCTGGGTGCCCGGGTCGTTCTTCGGCGCGTCGGCCGCCTTCGGGGACGTCGGCCCGGCGGACGGCGAGGACGCGGAGGACGATGCGGCGCCCGCCGTGGGCGGCGTCGACGACGCCGTGCTGATTTGCTGATGCCCCAGGGCAGTGCGCAGGGCCACGCCCCCCGCCGCGGACCCCGCGATCAGCACGGCGACGAGCGCGGCCCAGGCCATGCGCCCCCGTGTGCTGCGGGGCGGGCGGCCCTTTCCGGCCCCGGACGGCGCCCGGCCTTCGTGCTTCCCCGGGCCGGCGGGCTCCCCCGGCCCGGCCTGATCAGCGGGCTGCGCGGGGCCGTCCGGTGCCGCCGCGGCGGCGCCCACCAGGCCGGCGCCCGCCAGGCCGAGGGCCTCGGCCAGGCCAGCAGGTTCGGCGAAGCCAGCGGACTCCGCCAGGCCGCCGGCGCCCAGCGGGGCCTCGGCTCCCGCCGGGGCGTCCGCGGGCACCGCGTCAAAGCCGACGGTCGCGTCGTCGGAATCCGTCCAGCCCGGTGGGCCACCGAATCCGGCGGCGACCGGCGGAGATGACGGGGGCGGCGGGACGTACCTCTGGAACACCTCGGTGATCGGTGCGGGCAGCCAGTCGGCGGCGAGCTGGCCAGCGCCGAGCTCCGCGAGCAGGTCACCGGTGGTCGGCCGCACGGCGGGGTCCTTGGCCAGGCAGCGCTCGAGCAGCGGCCGGATCTCCGCGGGTACGTGCGCGGTGTCCGGCTCGCAGTGGACCACCCGGTAGAGCAGCGCCGGGGTCGGCCCGGCCCCGAACGGCCCCTCGCCGGTGGCTGCGAACGCGAGCACCGCGCCGAGGCTGAACACGTCGCTGGAGGTGCCGACCGCGCTGCCCTCGGCCTGCTCGGGTGACATGAACCCGGGCGAGCCCATGACCGTCCCGGACTGGGTCAGCATGCTCGCTTCTACGGCGCGGGAGATCCCGAAATCGATCACCCGCGGCCCGTCGTCGGCCAGCAGCACGTTCGAGGGCTTCAGGTCCCGGTGCACCACGCCTGCCGCGTGGATCCCCTGCAGGCCTTCGGCCAGCCCCGCGGCCAGCGTCAGCACGGAGGCGACCGGCAGCGGCCCGTGGTCTTCCCACCGCCTCGGCCAGCGACGGCCCGGGCACGTACGCGGTGGCCAGCCACGGCACCGGGCCCTGCACATCCGCGTCGATCACCAGCGCGGTGAACATCCCGCTGACGTTCCTGGCCGCGACTACCTCACGCGCGAACCGGGCCCGGAAACTGGGCTCGCCTGCTAATTCCGGACGGATGATCTTGACTGCGACCAGCCGCCCCCCGGCGGAGCGGCCCAGGTACACGTGACCCATTCCCCCGGTCCCCAGCCGCCCCAGCAGGCGGTACGGCCCCACTGATCGCGGATCTGCAGCTAGCAATTCCCCCATCATGGCGACCTCCCCGGTCGATCCCCCGTAGCCATACCCGCACCGAACAGCCGCTACAAAGGCCCGTCAACCGGGATCACGACTCCGGGGGCGGCACGGTTCGAAAGCGGGTCATTTCGTCCTCCGACAGCCGCAGCGCGCCGCCGCCACGTTCTCGGCCAGGTGCGCGGGGCTGCCGGTTCCGGGAATCGCCAGCACGTGGGTGCCCTGCTGCAGCGTCCAGGCCAGCCGGACCTGCGCGGGCGTCGCGCCGTGCGCCCGGGCGACGGCCAGTATCCCGTCGTCGTCGGCGGCCGCCCGCCGCCCGCCTCGCGCCCGTCGCCCGCGATCGCGAAGAACGGCACGAACGCGATGCCCTGCTCCGCGCAGGCCCGGAGCACGTCATCGGCCTCCGGCCGCCGCGAGTCGATGCTGTACCGGTTCTGCACGCAGACGACCGGGGCGATCGCCAGCGCCTCGTCGATCTGCTCGCGGTCACGTTGGACAGGCCGAGGTGGCGGACCAGCCCGGCGTCGCGGAGCGTCGGCCAGCGCGCCGAAGTGCTCGCCGACCGGCTTGGTGACCGACAAGGTCCGCAGGTTCACCACGTCGAGGTGGTCGCGGCCGAGCTGGCGCAGGTTCTCCTCGACCTGGCCGCGGAGCTGGTCCGGCCGCGCCATGCCCTGCCACTCTCCCCGACGGGTCCCGCCAGGGTCCGACCTTGGTGGCGATCACCAGGTCGTCCGGGTAGGGCGCGAGCGCCGTGTTGATCAGCTCGTTGGCCGAGCGCAGCGGCGAGAAGTAGAACGCGGCGGTGTCGATGTGGTTGACCCCGAGCTCGACCGCGCGGCGCAGCACGGCGACCGACTGCCCGCGGTCGCTCGGGCGCGCCATCTCCGAAGGGCGCCGCCGGTCAGCCGCATCGCGCCGAAGCCGAGCCGGTTGACCGTCAGATCGCCGAGTCGCCAGGTACCCGCGGCGGCCGCGGAAATAGAGTCCGAGGCCATGGACCGGAGTCTGCCACGCGGGTTCAGGCCGGTTCTCGCGCTCGAGCCAGCGCTCCCCCAGCACTCGCACCTCCCCACCCAGCACCGGCACTTCCCCACTGCAGGCATGTATCTGCCGGCGAATCCGTGACTCCTTCCATATGACGGATTGACATCCCTAAGGGACGTCCTGTGAGGAGGCAAGGGGTGCGGTCATGGGCCAGCGGTCGATGGACAAGGTGCTTGGTCTGAGGAGGCTGACCAGAAGGGTTACCTCTCCATTAGTCATGCCCCAGTCCTGGCTGTGGATGTTCCTGGGCTTCTGCTTCCTCGCCGCCATGGTGGGCGCTCCGGCCGCGGCTGGCCGGCGGCCCGGCCACGGAACGAGCCCGGCCGGCAAAACTGCAGCACACCCTCGTCGCAGCCGATGTGGCCAGAATCCCGCAGTCGCAGGCCCAGACCCGGATCCCGCAGCAGATCACCTTCGGCCAGCCGCAGACACCACGGTCGGCCAGCAGCCGGTCGCTTTGACCGCATCATCGGTGACCACGGCGTCGTAGCCCGTCGGCACTGGGCTGCCGTATCGTTCCGCTCAGACGCCCGCCGGTGTGTACCGTCTCAGACTCTGCCCTTACCCCGATCTCGCCGGGCACCTGCGTCATCACCGCCTTTCAGGACGGCGACGCCACCTACGCCCCGGCCTCCGATGTGGCGCACGCGTCTCAGGTCCGAGCGGGGAATGCCACGCAGCAGATCTCATTCGGAATGCCTGTGGGACCCTACCGTCGGCGAGACGGTCCGTCTACAGGCCAAGACTCAGGGAGGGCCGTGATCTTCCGCTCGGATACGCCTGCCGTGTGTACCGTCTCGGGCTCTGATCTCACTCCGGTGACCCCAGGGACCTGCGTTGTCACCGCCTCACAGGGCGGCAATGAAAGGTTCGCTCCAGCCGACATGGCGGCCACTTCGCAGGTCCGCGCCGGGGAGGCCACGCAGAACACCTCCTTCACGCTGCCCGCGGAGATGACCGTGGCGAGATGGTCACGTTGTCGGCCCCCACCACCTCAGGGCTGACGGCGACCTTCCGCTCGGACACGCCGCAGGTGTGCAGAGTCTCGGGATCCGCCGTCACTCCCACAACGCCGGGCCTCTCGCGTGATCACTGCCGTCCAGGGCGGCAGCACCGACTTCGCGCCTGCGCACGACGTGGCGGCCGCGTCCCAGGTCCGCGGCGGGCAGGCCGCGCAAGACATCTCCTTCACCCCGCCGGGGGCCATGACGGTCGGTGAGCCGGTGACCTTGTCGGCTTCCGCCTCGTCAGGGCTGGCCGTGTCGTTCCAGTCGGACACGCCGGCGGTATGCAGGGTGTCCAGCCGCACGGTCATCCCGCTGGCCTCCGGCACCTGCGAACTCACCGCCTCCCAGGGCGGCAGCGCCTGTGACGCGCCTGCGTCTGGGGTGTACACATCTCCCGTCCGCGGCGGGAAGCGCCCGCAGGACATCGCTTTCACCCCGCAGACACCGCAAGCGCCATGGGTCGGTGTGGT
>CAVUBM010000074.1:0-259068 GCA_963739645.1 uncultured Actinomycetota bacterium | reverse complement strand
CCCGGTCTCGCCAGTGAGCACGTTGAAGCCCGCGGACAACTCCAGGACCGCCTCGTCGATTGCTCCAGAGCCCGGTGATTCGGACTTCCTCAAGCATCGCCGCCTGGCTCCTCGTCTCGCTGGCGCACACCGCCCGGCTGGCGAAGGGCGCCTCGCGCAGCTGCACCGTCCGGCTCAGCTGCACCGTCCGGCTCAGCTGCACCGTCCGGCTCACGTGCGTCAGCCAGTCGCGCCGCCGGCTCCAGCGCGCACTCCCGCGGCCCCGCCAGGGCCACCGGCGATCCGAACTTGGCCACCAGCCGGTCGGTGAAGGACGCGCCAGCCTCTGCGCCCGCCGCGCCGACGCTGGCTTTCCGCAGCCTCACCAGCAGGACCGGCTTCGTGCCGCGCCGCACTTCGATGCGTGCACCCGGATCCAGATCGACCCTACGACGCCCATCGCACCACAGAACGGCGGTGGACGCCTCATTTTGGCCGCCGGCAGGCCCGATAACTTCGGCCGCGAGCACCGATCTGGGCGAGACGACCATGGGGCCCGCGAACAGAGCGTGGGCGCTGATCGGTACCAGCAGGAGTGCTTCCACCTCGGGCCAGACCACCGGGCCGCCCGCCGAGAACGCGTACGCCGTGGAACCGGTCGGGGTCGCGAAGACGACGCCGTCGCAGCCCCATCGAGATAGCCGGCCATCGACCTCCGTCACCAGGTCGAGTACTCGCTCCCTGGCCCCCTTCTCCACGGTGGCCTCATTCAGCGCCCAGTTGGCCGCGGTCACCGTTCCGTTGCTCCGGATGGTGACGTCGATAGTCATCCGCCGCTCGACCAGGTACCGGCGGGCTACGACCCGGTCGACGGCGTCCGACAGATCCGCCAGTTCCGCCTCGGCGAGGAAGCCGACATGTCCCAGGTTGATGCCCAGCAGCGGCGTCCCGGCCAGGCCAGGGCCAGGCTCGGCGGCCCGCAGCAGCGTTCCGTCGCCGCCGAGCACCAGGACCATCTCGGTGCCGACGGCGGCCGCTTCCGAGACCGGAACTTCATGGATAACGGCCGCGCAATTCAGGTCCGCGGCCTCAGGCGCGAGAGCCCGCACCGCCACGCCGGCCGCGGCCAGCCGCTTCGCCACCGAGCGCGCGCTGCGGACAGCGTCCTCGCGCCCGGTGTGCACCACCAGGAGCATCGTCCGAGCTGAGTTCACTGGCCCTTCCGTGTTCACTGCGGCCCTTCCATTATCGCCCGCTGCAGGGCACCTGGCTCGAGAGCGTCGGCTCCGCGCCGCAGCCACAGGAAGTACTCCACGTTGCCCGACGGCCCGGGCAGCGGGCTCGCCACGACTCCCGGTACTCCCAGGCCGAGCGCGAACGCCGCCGCGGCGACGGATTCGACTGCCGCGGCCCGCAAGGCCGGATCCCGCACCACGCCGCCTGCCCCCACCCTGCCCTTGCCGACCTCGAACTGCGGCTTCACCAGCAGGACGAAGTCGGCGTCCGGGGCCGCACAGCGGGCCAGCGCCGGCAGCACCAGGGCCAGCGATATAAACGACAGGTCGGCCGTGATCAGCCCGGCGCCGGCTCGACCTGCTCCGCCGTTAGGCTGCGCACGTTGACGCGGTCAAGCACAGTCACTCTCGGGTCGGTGCGCAGCTTCCAGGCTAGCTGACCGTGGCCGACATCGAGCGCTATCACGTGGGCGGCTCCGGCCCGGAGCAGGACGTCGGTGAAACCGCCGGTCGAGGCGCCGGCGTCCAGGCAGCGCCGCCCGGCCACGACCAGCCCCGGGAAGGCCGACAGCGCGCCCGGCCAGTTTGCGGCCGCCTCGTGAGACGTAATCCGGTCCCTGAGTCCCTGAGTCCTTGATCGTGATCGCGGCGTCGGTGCCCACCAGGGTGGCCGGCTTGCCAGCGGACTGGCCTGCCACCGTTACGAGCCCGGCCGAGATCAGGTCGGCGGCCTGCTCGCGCGAGCGGGCTAGCCCTCTGCGCACGAGTTCGGCGTCCAGCCGCAGCCGCCTGCTCATGGTTCTGCGCCCGGCCCGATCAGCCCGGCTGGCCCCCGGTATCCAGCTCTCCGAGCACCTCGCTCAGGCTCCGGTGCACGTGCTCATAGACGACCCGGTGCTCGGTCACCGGCAGCTCCCGTAGCTCATCAAGCCTGGCCAGCGCCGCATCGACCCGCGGCTCGCCGGTCACTGGGCGCTGTTCGGCAGGCCCGGGCCCGGCCTCCGCAGAGCCGGTCTCCGCAGGCCCGGCCTCCGCGGGCGCGGCGCCCGCCGGCCGGGCGGGCGGCTGCAGGCCGGGCTCGTTGGTACGATTCTCCATCGGCCATCACTCTCCTCATACCGGCCCGGCACTTAGGCGCAGCGGCCCGCTCCCTTCAGGAACGCTACCGCCCGAGGGAACCCTTCCGGCGCACTTGATCCGGCCAGCGGCAGACTTCCCGGTATCCTCCGGGCGCCCCCGGGGCCAGGTCGGCGGCGAGAGGACAGAGAATGACCTGGAAAGCGAGGTCATGATGGCGACTGCGGAAGAATGCCGTAGGGCTCTGGAGAGCCTCACGGCCCGCATCTCGGATATGGATCCGGATGCTCGTGCGAACCATCTTGTGGACCGGACGCTCAGCTGCCGGATACCGGACCTGGGGATCACGTTTCTGACCAGGCTGGGAGCGCACGGCGCAGATCCGGTCACGGAGGCGGACGGCCAGACCGAGCCGGCCCAGGTCCGGTTCACGGCGGACAGCGATGTCGTCGTATCGATCACCGACGACCCGGGAAGCTTTGCCCGGGCCTGGCTGAACGGCCGCCTGAAGGTCGAGGGGAACATCTTTGACCTGCTTCGCCTCAGGAAGCTCAGGTAGCAACATCACGCTGCGGGAATCCGGCCTGGCCTGACATCTAGCGCCAGGCCGCGATCCGCTGGTGCGATGCTGGACGCATGCCCGAGGGTGATGTGGTCTGGCGCACGGCACGCATGCTTGATGCCGCGCTGTCCGGACGAGTACTCAACCGCAGCGACTTCCGGGTGCCCAGGTACGCCACCACTGACCTGGCTGGCCGGACGGTTACCGAGACGCTGTCCCGCGGGAAGCACCTGCTCACCCGGGTGGACAACGGCCTGACGATTCATACCCACCTGCGCATGGACGGATCCTGGCGGATCCGGGCTGCTGGGCCGCCGCCGCCCCTCAGTGATCACCGGGTCAGGCTGGTGCTCGCCAATGACGCCTGGCAGGCGATCGGCAGGCTGCTCGGCGTGGTCGACGTGCTGCCCACCACGGAGGAGGAAAGCGTCGTCGGCCATATCGGCTCTGACTTGCTCGGCCCGGACTGGGATCCCGGCGAGGCGGTCAGGCGTCTTCGGGCGAGCCCGGACCGGCCGGTCGGCGAGGCACTGCTCGATCAGCGGAACCTGGCCGGGGTAGGTAATTTGTTTCTTGCCGAGATGCTGTTCCTTCGGGGAGTCAGCCCCTGGCGCAGCGTCGGCCAAGTCAAAGACCTCGATGCCCTGGTAGAACTCGGGCGGCGGCTGCTTGACGCGAACAAGACGCGGATCGACCAGGTGACGACCGGCGACAGGGCACCGGGGCGGCGGACCTGGGTGTATGGGCGGGCGGGCCAGCCGTGCCGACGATGCGGTACCAGGATCAGGAGAGCCGAGCAGGGCGCTACAGGCGAAGAGCGGGTCAGGTTCTGGTGTCCGGCGTGCCAGGGATAGACGTGGTTGGCGGGGGTTCAGGCCGCCCGGCGGCGGACCAGCCAGATGGTGGCGGCGATGAGCAGCACTGACAGCGCGAGCAGCCAGCCGCCTTCGATCCACTGGAAGGGCCAGAACCGGCTGCCGGGCTGATAGCTGGTCCACGCCGTGTAGCCGTGCTGGGAGAGGCACTGCGCGGGCGAGAGTCCGGAGGTCCCACCAGGGCAGAGCTGCGAGACGGCGTTGACTATCCCGGAGCCCCGGGCGGGGAACGCGAACTTGCCGCCCTTGGTGTACCACTGGCTCACGATCCACGCGGAACCGGGCAGGTTCGGTTTGCTGGTGAGCAGCGGTGTCATGTAGTGCTGGCGCAGGTACAGCGCGGTCGCGAGGGCGAGCCCGGCGTAGACGGTCAGGGTGGCGGCGATCGCGGGGACGACCCGGCGGATGAGCATCCCGGCCAGGGCGCCGATCGCGAAGGCGGCCAGCGTCCAGGCGGCGAACGCGACCCCGAGCAGGTCGAACAGGTCGGTAGCGAACGGGATCGCGTAGCCCGCGGCGAAGAACGGGCTGGCGTACCAGGAGAACAGCACGGTGAACGCCCCGGCGGCGGCTGCCACCGCGACCGCGAGCAGCACCAGCTTGGCCAGCGTCCAGCGCCACCGGCCGATGCCCTGGGTCCAGGCGAACCGGAAGGTCCCGGTCTCCAGCTCCCGGGCCAGCACCGGCGCCCCGGCGAACGCCCCGATCAGCGCCGGCACCACCTGCAGAAAGGCTCTGACGATATTCACATTCACCGCGTATCTGCCGGTGAAGTTTATGGCGCAGGCGAGTGAGCTTGCCGGGTGGCAGTCCGCGGCGTAGGCGTGGTGCATCTGAAGGCCGGTGAGCCACAGGTACACCGCCAGCGCGCCGAGAAACACGGCCACGCCGGCCAGCGCGGCACGGTGCTGCCGCCAGGTGACCCAGGCCATCCGCCGCCACGGCACCGGCCGCAGGCCGGCGTCGTGCTTCGGGCGGGCGGGCATGGTCAGCGCGGTCATCTGCGTCACCTCCGACGGCTGGGTGTCCCGGCCGCGGGCCGGGCCGGGCAGCGCCGCGGCGCCGGGCTCGCGCAGGTAGGCCAGGGTGAGTTCTTCCAGGCCGACCGGGTGCGCCTCCCAGCCGGGCGGGACCGGGTCGTCCGCGGTGGCCCGGACCAGCAGGTGGGCCTGCGCCGCGCCGCGGCGCACGTGCACCACCGGCCGTTCGGCATACTTGCCGGCCTCGGCGGCCGGGCCGGTCAGCACGCGGTGGCTGGCGAGCAGGTCGTCGACCTCCCCGGCCATCTGCACCCGGCCCCGCGACAGCAGGATGAGGTAGTCGGCCACCCGCTCCAGTTCGGCGAGCACGTGCGAGGACAGCACCACCGACACCCCGTCGTCGGCCGCCGCCGTCAGCACCGTGGCCATGAAGTCATGCCGGGCGACCGGGTCGAGCATCGCCACCGGCTCATCCAGCACCAGCAGCCGCGGCCGGCGGGCCAGCGCCAGGGTCAGCGCGAGCTGCGCCTGCTGACCGCCAGACAGCTTCCCGGCCTTCCGGTTCAGCGGGATGCCGAGCTCGGCCAGCCGGGCCTCCGCGTAGCGCTGGTCAAAACGCCGGTTCAGGTTGCGGGTCAGGTGCAGCATGTCCGCGGCCGACAGGTTCTTGTACACCGGCGTGTCCTGGGCAACGAACGCGATGCCATCCAGCGCCGCCGGGGACCCGGGCGGCAGGCCGCCGAGCACGGTGACGCCGCCCGCGGTCGGTTCCGCCAGGCCGACCGCCAGGTTCAGCAGCGTGGTCTTGCCGGCGCCGTTCGGGCCGACCAGCGCGGCCACGTGCCCGGCAGGGATCGCCAGCGTGCACTCGCGCAGCGCCCACGTGCTGCCGTACCGCTTGCCCAGGCCGCTGGCCTCGATGACGTTCATGCGACGCCCTCCGTTCCGCCGCTCGCACCGCCGCCCTGGGTGCGCGACCCGCTGCGGCGCTCATAGAAATCCCGCAGCGCGCTGGTGAACAGCGCCACCATCCCGTCCTCGTCCAGCCCCGCCCCGTCCGCGGCGGTCAGCCAGCCCGACAGGGAGCGGCGCAGCGCGGTCAGCTCCGGGAGCGCGACCTGGCTCAGCGTGGCCTGGACGAACGTGCCCTGGCCGGGCCGCCCGGCCGCCAGGCCCTTGATATCCAGGTCACGGTAGGCCTTCAGCACCGTGTTCGGGTTGATCGCCAGCGAAGCGACCACGTCCCGGACCTTAGGCAGCTGATCGCCCGGCTTGAGGTAGCCCAGCCGCAGCGCGTGCTCCACCTGGTGCACAAGCTGCAGGTAGGTCGGCACGCCCGAGGCCGCATCCAGCCGGAACTCGATCGGCGACGCGGCCACGGCCCGCCCGGATTGGGCCGTGCTCCGATCCCCGCCGCCAGCATCCGCCGGGGAGACGCCGGCCCGGTCCTTCCCGGTGATCCTTTATCTATATCCATAAGACAAAGGTACAGCAGTGGACGCCGCTGTCAAGCGCGGCCTGCCGCACGCAGTGGACGAGCCGGGCCAGGCAAGCCTGCGATAGCCACGCCCCTGCTGCGCCATGGCCTGGCTGGCGGGCGGGCGGCAAGTTCGCCGTCGCGTTCTCTCCAAGCCCGAGCCGCAGGTCAGCTACCTGCGGGGAACTCCGGCCGGACAGCACAGCTAGCCAGCGAGACACGCTGGTCGGCAACCTCGCCGCGCAAGCCGGGCTGGTGCTGCGCAACGTCGGGCTCACTGAGCAACTCCTCGCCAGGCTGGCTGAGCTCCGAACATCACGCGAGCGCCTGGTAACCGCGCAGGACCGGGAACGTCGGCGGCTGGAACGCGACATCCGCACGGCGCGCAGCGTCAACTGGCCGGACCGGCCAGCAAGCTCGGGCTGGCGGCGCAGGCGCTGGAGCACGACGATGCTCAGACGAAAGCGCTGCTGAACCAGCACGCCAGGCGTATCACCGATGTGGCGTGCCGCTCTTCAATAGCAGGTAGCAGGAACGGAGGACCGTCATGACTCTCAGGACTGCCAGCCAGGCCAGCGCACCGACGGTTGAGGTGCCCGCCGGGGAACATGGTGCCGCGGCCAGGCTGGGTGCACAGCTCGACTGCCACCGTGCAGCCGGGCGGCGGGAGGCGCGAGATGAACGAAACGTGTGACCGGTGCGGACCGGCGGTCCGTGCGGTGTACCGCGTGGACCGGGACGGCGAGCTTTACCTGTGCCTGCACTGCGCGAGCCAGCTGTGGGCGGCGCTCTACGCGCAGGGCTGGATCATCTCGCTGGTCGATGAGCGTGCGCTCGCGCCCCAAGCTAGCTAATTTGCCGTGCCTGATTCAGCCAGCACGGCCATCAAAACTGACGATCAACACCGGTACTGGCGCGCCACGGGCCTCTTCCCCACGGCCGCCAGCTCTGAGATTTCGCAGGTCGGCCACGTCCAGGGCCCCGAGGTCGCTGACGTCCGCGTGTTCCGGCCCCTCAGCAGATAGCCACACAGATCATCCAACTGCGCGGTGGCAGGAGGGAAGGCTCTCGAAGGCATCCTGTGACAAGACGTGCAGATGCCACGATCAGCCTCCCTTGGCCGCATCCGTAAGACGTCGCCTACTCGCCGGTAAATCGGAATTCTGCCTGCCATGGACCGTCCACGTGGACAACCTCCCAGTAGCGTTCGGCGATGCGCTCCGGGTCAAAGGCGGTGCCTGCAACTATTGTCCCTGCGATCGTCAGTGTGGCCACACGGATGCCGTCAGGTTCCAGGTCAGCGCCGAGCATTGTCGCGGCCGACCGGAGAGCCGCCTTGCCGAGGGAAACGGTCGCAAGGGCCGGGATCGGGTGGTCGGCGAACCCGCCCCCGGTGACGAGGATGGTCCCGAAGCCGGCGGCCCGCATGGCCGGGGCGGCCACCTGCGCGACGACGATGGCGCTGATGACATCTACTGAATACGCCGCCTGGAGGTGGGCGACATTTGAGCTCAGCAGCCGGTCTGGAGCTCCCATGACTGCGTTATAAACGATGACGCCCGGTGCGCCATCTCCGACATAAAGCTGCCTAATTCGGGCGCCCAGGCCATCGGGATCGCTGGCATCGGCCGCGATGGTGTTGATCTTGGCACCGGTATCGGCCAAGGCGCCCGCGAGGTCGCCGAGACCGCCCGTGCTACGCGCCACCAGGGTTACCCGGTAGCCGCCCAAGGCGAAGCGACGTGCCACGGCCATTCCAAGGCCAGGCCCTGCGCCGACCAGTAGAAGGTGGCGGTCATCGACTGAGCCGGGAGCTGCGGCCTCGGCGAGGTCAGCGATCGTGCTTCCTCGGTTGCCAGGGTCGCCTACTCGCTCGTCAGGCATGGGTGCCGCTCCTTTCGCGTCGACCGCCTTGGAGAGCGGCTCGGGCTGGTGGCTCTGTCGAGCCATGACCTCGCGGAATCATTCGGATCGGCAGACAAGGCTGCGGCCGGGCAAGGCACACGCGCGATCTTAGGCCACGGCCACGCCGATCAACTACCGGCTGCCAGTGGAGCTGTTCCCGTGGGCGAGCGATCTTGTAAGTGGTGACCTGCTGCTGGAGGCAACAGTTGGCTGCTGGCCGAGGTGCTTGTCGATCTAGCACTGCGGCCACGTCATGCTGACCTGACGCACCACATGCGGCATGACCGGATGTTCTCTGCGTGCGCTGGGCCTGTAGCGTGCCCGCTGGCGGGCGCCGTACCGCGCCACCGGCGAACTCCACCGACGGCACGTCAGCGGCCCGCACCAATGGCTGCCGAAACACGGGTCAGTTCACCGTTGCGACCACCAGCCGAATCCGCCGCCGGATATCCGGCCCGAAATACACGCAAAAAGGGGCCGGGCCGGTCAGCGAACTTCGCTGTACTCGCTGCGGTCCAACTGCACGAGGTTGGTGTAGTCGCTGCCCTCTGGCTCTGCGACGTCGGTGTACTGGCTGCCGTTCAGCCGCACGACGCGGACGCTGTCCCCGGAGAGCAGCTTGCGCAGGTGCCGCATCCCGCTCATGCCCGCGAGCGCCACAGCTATGGCGGCGGCGAGGACCGAGCCGCCGAACAGCGCGAGCCCGCCGACGACGTACCCCAGCATCATCATGACCACTGCGGCCAGCAGGGCCACCGGCACGACCGCCACCAGCAGCAGCGCGAGCAACAGCACGGTGATCATGGCCTTGGCCGACCTGTCCGGCGTTCGCTCCGCATACCAACCGGTCATCACGCTCACCTCTCAAGGCTCTGAGCCCGTCAAGGGCCCAGACCTGCCCAAACAACACGATATGTCGTGTCCTCCATTATCAACGCGTCTCTCGATCAGAATCATCCCGCAACCGTTCGGCGCGCTGACCGCAGGCGAACACCCACCGCGCCATGCGGAAGAAGCGGATACTCCGCACAGGTTGAAGGGCTTGCGGCGAACCAGCCATGATGGCCGGCGTGAGCGCCAACCTAGCCACGCGTGGCACACGCTTGGGAATCAGAGCCGCATCCGGCATCCTGACCCTGATGGTCGTCGCTGCGTGCGGCTTGGCCGTCTGGTACCGCCAGGCCTACAACGTGTGGCCGGGCCAGGGGGCCTCTGCCCGGGTGCACTGGTGCGGGCGGGATTATGAGTCTTTCGGCGGGCCACCGCGGACCTGGCAGCAGATCACCTCGCAGGAACCGGTCCCGGTCCATGCCGTGGGCCAGTACCCGCCGCTTGGATGGTCACGCCAGGAGTTGTTCGCCGCAGCCTCGCCCAGGTTGCTGCGGCTGGCCGTGAGCAGGTCGCTGGTATGCGCGATGGTGGTCTACCT
Organism: uncultured Actinomycetota bacterium; assembly: GCA_963739645.1. Lineage (GTDB taxonomy): Bacteria > Actinomycetota > Actinomycetes > Streptosporangiales > Streptosporangiaceae > JASHPR01. Next base: position 249,549 of record CAVUBM010000074.1, on the reverse strand, counting down.
GCGTACCGGCCCGGACGAGTACCGAGCCTACAGCCTTGAGGGCGGACCCTGACACCGCCATGACGCCAGGCCGGCATCACCCGGATGGCAGCAGCCGCGATAGGCGGCATGTGCGGATGTCACCGGTCTCGACGCGCGAGCGGGTCAGTCGCGCCTCGAGGACGGTAACCAGTACATTTCCACAAACAAGCGCTGCGTAGAAGGAATTGCGCAGGCTCTTGGTCAGCTTCTGAGCACCCAGCCCCTTGATGCCCGCCAGGAGGCCATATTCGGCTCCCTCGGTGCCGATTGCGGTGGGTATATGGATCCGCTTGAGGCTGCCGTACCGGAAATCGTTTGACGGTCGTCATGCGAGCGATCAAGGCTGTCGCCATGACCAGCCGTATCTCGCATACCTCATTCGATGCCCGTAACGCCTACACGCAGTCGGTCTTCTGGTCCCAGGTTCTCGACTTCGTTGAAGATCCTGATGATCCGAACGAGCCCGGTCACGAGGAATGCCTGATCACCTCGCGCGACCTGAGCCAGCTCCTGCTGTTCATCACGGTCCCAGACAACAAGAAGGTGAAGAATCGGGTCCACCTCGACCTGCGCCCGGTCGACGGCACTCGCGAGCAGGAGGTCGAACGGATCCTGGCGCTGGGCGCGTCACAGCTTGCTGATCACCGGCGGCCCGATGGCAGCGGCTGGATCACACTCGCCGATCCCGAGGGCAACGAGTTCTGCATCTTGTCCAAGGATCCGGCTGGCTCTGGCGCCACTACCTGACGATGGGGATGGTCCGGCCAGGGCCTGGTTGCTGCTCGCTCCGGCCAGCCCAGCGGCTCCATCGCGGCAGAAGTGTGGGGTGTGGGCCGTCAGCTGTCCAGCCGGAGGATGGTTTCCTCGATGTCCTCGTCCCGTCCCGCAGCAAATGATGTCTCGGTCCCTACTGCCTTAAAGCCGCATTTTTGAAGGACGCGGAGTGAGGCGGCATTGTCGCTGGCGGCACGGGCGTACAACGGCCGGGCGGTGACCAGTTCCAGGAGCAGCGCCAGGGCCCGGGTCGCGATGCCCTTCCCCAGGCCGCGCGGTCGATCCAGTACGTGACCTCACTCTGGCCCCCGACGGGGAAGCTGGCGATGCTTCCGGCGAGGTGGCCGTCGCAGATCACTGCCCTCATTGTGATGTCCGGTGCGCTTCTCACCCTGGCCATGTGCGCGTCGAAGGCGTTGCGGTTGTCAGGGTCCTCGGGCGTGAAGGCAGCCATCCGGACGCCTTCGGGGTCACGCATCTGCTTGAACAAGGCATCTAGATCCCCGTCCGCTACCGGGCGCAGCGCGATAACAGCCATGTGCACGCCTCCTGCCATCAGCCAGGTCCGCGCGGAGCCTAACCGCCCTACCCTCGGCCAGCCCGACAGCTGCGTGGACACACTACCGGCGGCCGAAGTGAGCGTTCACGCCCAGCGTTGACGATGCATAAAACATACGGCCTGGCCGCCTGCCTGGTCGGCCGTGGTCGGGGAGTTGCCAACGGAGGGCAGAGCTCTTGATAACCGCGCGCCGAGCCGCCGATAGCTCGCCTTTCAAGTTCTGGTATTACGTGCGCTCGCATGCAGAATCGAGAGCGCGTGCTTCCTCCGGCGGGGTGCCGAGTTCGCGGGCGATGGCCAGCGCCTGCGTGTAGTGGTCGCGGCCTGGCGGCGTGCCGGAAGCTAACGACCGTCAAGGCGAGAGGCTGTCACCTGATCCTGGTGATTTGCGGTCTGACGTGAGCTGGCGGACCTCGACGAGGTCAAGGCCGAGCGCCTCGACCTCGGCCAGCACGCCATACAGCGCCGACCGGTCCAGCAGGCCGGTCAGCACGGTGTCAGCATCGTGCCGCCGGGACACCAACGCCGGAAAAGCAGAAAGTACCGTGGCACCGAGCTGACCCTTAATCCGGATCATGTACAAGGCTGCCGTTGGGTCCATGCAGCCATGGTCGGGCGCTGGCAGGTGAAACCTCATCACCAGGATCAGGTGACTGCTGCGCTAACCGCGTCAGGCCCGCCGATAGCAGCCACAGCTCTCGCGTCGCACCGCCGAGGAGCGATCACAGGGCTTGGAGCTTGGCGTAGATGTTGCGGACGCGGACGTGGTGTTGACGGTACTCACCGAGATGCCCCGGGGTCGTGCAGCCGGATCGTGGGAAGGCCTTCATGGTGGACGAGCCGGGCGTTCCCAACATTCGAGGCCGAGCAGGGACTGCGCGACAAGTACGTGGTCGTCGACGGCTGACCGGCGGCCTGTTGAGCGTCCGGCGCCGAGCTCAAGACGTGGTCACACTGGCCGTGCAACGCTGGCCACGGCCTTCCGCTCGCGCAAGGCGACCGGGACTGCGGCGAGGATCAACGCGCCGGTAAGGGCGAACGCCGCCGGGTAGCCGGTGCGGACGCAGATCAGGCCGAAGACGGCCGGGCCCGCGCCGTACCCGGCGTCGTAGGCGAGGTTCCACAACGCGCTGGCCTTAGCCTCAGGCAGCTGCTCGATCAGCAGCGCGAACGTCGCGTTCTCGATCACCCCGAACCCGGCGCCGAACAGCACCATGCCTGCGAAGATCACCACGGGCGAGCCCAGCACCATCATCGCGGCCATGCCGAGCGCCGCCACGGCGAGCGCCGGGATGAGCAGCCGGGCGTGACCGTACCGGTCGCCGTGCTTGCCAGCCTGCCAGCGGCTGAGCGTGGCGGTGATCGCCTGCACGAGCAGGGCGGCCGAGGAGAGGTTGCTGGGGATCCCCTTCGCGAGCGGCAGGAACGAGTCCAGCACGCCGGCCGCGATGGTGGCGGCGGCGAAGATCAGCGGCAGCCGCAGCGCGGCGCCCGCCATCCGCCCGGAGCTGCGGGCGCCCGGCATCCGTCTGGCGCGGGCGGTACGGCGTGCCTCGCGCCCGCCCGGCAGCCAGCGGATCGCCACCAGCGGCAGCAGGCCGGCAGTGGCCGCCATCGCCGCGGCCGCGGCGGCCAGGTGGTGTCCGGCGAGCCAGACCCCGGCCGGCAGCGCGACTACGGCCGGGACGCCGGAGACGACGCCGAGCAGGCCGAGCCCCTCACCGCGCCGTCCGGGAGGCAGCAGCTTGGCGGTGAGCGCGCCGGTGACCACGCCGCACAGGCCGAAGCCGAGCCCGCGCACCAAGCTGACGCTCACCATGACGGCCTGGGGCTCGCGTACGAGCATGGCCAGGGCCGGGCGCGCCGAGCAGCACGGCTCCGGCCGCGAGCACCATCCGGTAGCCGAACCGCCTGATCGCTGCTGCGGCCACGGCCTCGGCAGCCACGGTGCCGAGCAGCAGGGACCCGGTGATCAGCCCGGCAGCGGAGCTGCCGGCGCCGGCCGCCGCCGCCAGCATCGGCATCACCGACAGCAGCAGGAAGAAGCTGGTGAGCGAGGTGAACTCGGCCAGGAACGTGGCTGCCAGCGGCACGCTGAGGAGCCGGGCCGGGACCGCGGTACCAGGCTGCGCCTGCGTCAAGGTGCTCATAGCACGCACGCTAGAACCCAGCCGGCATGCTGGTAAGGTCCGATTTCATGGCGATTGAGTGGTCCGGTTTGAGCCCGGGGCTGCTGGTTCGGCTCGACCGTTCGGCCAGCCAGCCGCTGCGCGCCCAGCTGGAGGCGAGCCTGCGCGAGGCGATCAGGGGCGGCCGGCTCCGCGCCGGGGAACGGCTGCCGTCCTCGCGGGAGCTAGCGCGTGAGCTCGGCGTCTCCCGCGGCATGGTGCAGGAGTGCTACGGGCAGCTGCTGGCCGAGGGATACCTGACCAGCCGCACCGGGTCCGCCACCCGGGTCGCCGGCATCAGCGGCCAGCAAGCCGGTGACCAGCCCGTGGCCGGCCCGGCCGTGGTCTCGCCCTCGGCGCCCTCGCCAGGCCGCCATCCCTCGGAACTGCCGCTGATCGCGGACTTCCAACCCGGCGTACCGGACCTGTCCAGCTTCCCGCGTACCGACTGGGCCTGGGCCGTCAAGCAGGCGTGCACCCAGGCCGCCTCCGCGGACCTGGGATACGGCGACCCGCGCGGCAGCTCGGTGCTGCGCGAGGTCCTCGCCGGGTACCTGCGGCGGGTACGAGCCGCCGCCGCCAGCCCTGCGCAGATGATCATCAGCACCGGCTTTGCGCAAGGAATCAACCTGGTACTGCGCGCCCTGGCCCGCCAAAGCGGCGTGACGTGCGTGGCCTTCGAAGACCCCGGCTACGGCAGCGCGCAGGCAGACGAAACAGTCCGCGCGGCCCTGGCGATGGGCATCCACGTCACCTACGTGCCGGTCGACGAGCAAGGCCTCGTGGTCAGCGAGCTGGCGGCCAGCGGAGCCCAGGCTGTCGTGGTCACCCCGGCACACCAGTCCCCCACCGGGGTGGTCCTGTCCCCGCCACGGCGGCACGCCCTGACCGACTGGGCGCGGCGCGGCGGCGGGTACGTGATCGAGGACGACTACGACTCGGAGTTCCGCTACGACAAAGAACCCGTCGGCGCGCTGCAGGGACTAGCCCCGGACCAGGTCTTCCTGCTCGGCACGGCCAGCAAGGCGCTGGCGCCCGCGGTCCGCCTCGGCTGGGTCCACGCCCCTTCACCACTGGCCTCAGCGGTCGCCGCCGAGAAAGAAATGAGCGACCGCGGCTCCTGCACGCTAGACCAGCTCGCCCTGGCAACCCTGCTCACAACCGGCCGGTACGACCGCCACCTGCGGCGGATGCGAACTGTCTACGCCGCCCGCCGCACCGCACTGACCGACGCGTTCGCCAGACACGCCCCCCGAGTCCAGCTCACCGGGCTCGCGGCCGGATTCCACGCTGTCGCGCCGCTGCCACCCGGCGCCGACGAGACGGCAGTGATCGCCGCGGCGCGTGAACGGCGGGTCGGGCTGCACGGCATCGGCGCCTACCGCGGCAACCCTGACACCGCGGCGCCACCCGCGCTGGTGATGGGCTTCGGAAACGTCCGCGAGCGAGCCATCGAACCCGCCATCGCCGGCGTCGCCGACCTGCTCAGCTGACCAGGAAGCAACCGGGCCCGGGGACCAGACACCTCGGCTAGCCGCGTTCAGCTCCCGCCGTGCACCGGCAGGTGCTGGCCAAGAACTCTCCCGCGCGGCGCCATGCCGGGTCGACGGCCGGCGCCGGGGGACACACTGGCCGGGAGGCCCGGAGCTGTAGCTGGATGTAGCGCGTAGGCACCGAGCCAGAGAAACGTCATCACCCGGAAGAACCGCACCGAGAAGGACAAACGCTTGGCCGCGGCTGGCCTCCCCGCCGTGAACTGTGGCAGCAGACTGAACAAGAACGCCGCCATCGCGCATAGCTCTTTCAGAAAGTCCTATCTGAGCGGCGTGACGGCACCCGGGCGGTATGTCCTCAGCCGCGCCGATCGGCGGAGATCGCCCTACGGCGGCCTGCTCAGGGGCTGACCGGCTTAGGGATGGTGCCGGGCAGGAATTAAGGCATTCGTACGATTCGGCGCCAGGGGTCTTACGGCGATGCTCAGGATATGGCCGCAGAGGCGACCGGTGAAAAGCAGAGGAGCATGGCAATGACCACGATTGTGCGGATCGCGCGGCGTGTGGCCAGCGTGGTGGACGAAATGAACTATGCGCAGCGCAAGACCACGGAACTGTTCCTGGGTCTCGGCGAAAACCGGCGTTAGGCACAAGGGGCACTCCCCGGGTGACGTACCGGGTGTGGCGGCGCAGGAACCCGTCGGTGTCTGGTTGCCCGTGGTTGCGGACATGGTGACTGTGGGCTGTCGATGCCGGCGGGCTCCGGGTGATTTGCGGCTCGTCACCGTGTGCTCCGATGGCGGAGTCAGCATGACTCGAGCGGTGGCCCCTTGTGGCGTCGTAATAGTCGCGCGCATCACCAACTAAGGAAATCCCTCACCCCGGTTGGTGAAGACAAGAACGCCTGGCGCTGCCGTGATTACGTAGCCGCGCTTGTTCGAGGGCAGCATGCAGGACACCGGCCGGATCAGTGGCCATCGTAGGCTGCGGCTGCAGCCACGACGCGGGCAACGTCTGAACGCTGCACGATAGGAGCCGGGTGGTGAATCTGCAGATCATCGAGGTCCCATCGCCGCTGGGGCTTCGCCCGAGCGGGCTGGAGCATGCTCCCGACGCGCTGCGGAGCGCAGGCCTGCACGAGCGTCTGGGCTGCCCACATGTGGCGCGCATCGAAGTGCCGTCATATTCCGGCGTGCGTGATCCGGCGACGGACATCCTGAACCCGCGCGGCATTGCCGCTGTCGCGCGTCACACTGCCGGCGCCGTCAGCGCAGCGCTCGGCAACAGCCGCTTCCCGCTCGTGCTGGGCGGGGACTGCAGCATCGTGCTCGGACCGCTGCTCGCCCTGCGGCGGCGAGGCCGGTATGGCCTTGCTTTCCTCGACGGCCATGCCGACTTCCAGCATCCGCGCGACGAACCGAACGGTGAGGTCGCCTCGCTGGACCTGGCGGTGGCCACGGGGCGCGGCCCTGGTGTCCTCGCTGACATCGACGGGCTCAGGCCGCTGGTCCGCGACGGCGATGTCGCGCTCATCGGCTACCGCGTCCTCGACGACAACGACCATTTCCTCGACGAACACATCCGCAGCACCGCAATAACGGTCGCTGACCTCCGCGACATCCAGGCACACGGCGCCGGCCACGCGCTAGAGCGGGCAGTCACCACGCTCATCAGACCGGAGCTGGAAGGATTCTGGGTACATCTCGACGTCGATGTCCTTGACGACGCCCTGATGCCGGCCGTCGACTATCGCCATCCCGGCGGCCTCAGCTGGCAAGAAGCCGAGCATATTCTCGGCGGCCTCCTCGCCAGCCGCAAGGTGTGTGGGCTGGAGGTCACGATCTTCAACCCTCGGCTCGACCCCGATGGCACGATCGTCCGGCGCCTATCTGATCTCATTGAAGCAGTCTTGCAGCGACGTCCGCGCCTCAGCCGGCGGCAGCTGACCAACGCCACCTTGTACTCCGGCCCGGTCCGGTGAGCCATCCGTGGGTTCCCCTGGCACCCACCGTGTGAACTGGCCAGACTCAGCCCGGACATGGAATTGCTGGCTGTGGGGATCCGCTCGTTGCTAGGCGTCGCGGCGGAGGACCGCGATCGCGGTCACGGCGATGAGGGCGGCGGCGAGGAGCACGAAGATGCCGGTCTCGATGCCCTGGAATGCCCAGTACCGGCTGGCGGGCTGGTAGGTGATCAACCCGCGGTATCCGTGAGCAGCCAGGCAGGAACCGAACTTGAGGGGACCCTGGAAGACGAGCGCCCGGCACGCGGACGGCATGGCGCTGATGGGCACGGACACGCCGCCGAAGGAAATGCCGGGCCCGCCGTGGGCCTGGCTGCTCGGTATCTGGCCGCCCGGGCCAACGACGCCGCCCGAGACCAGCCAGTAGGACCCTTTTGGCAAGACCGGGCGGTGCAGGAAGCTGAAGGCCATCGTGAACGCGGTCATGTAGTGCGAGCGGAGGTCTTGGCCGATCAGCAGGCGCAGGAAAGCGAAGACGCCGACCGTGATGGCGAGCGCGGGCAGGGTGCGGCGGAGCAGCGTGCCTGCGGCGATGCCGAGGGCCACCGCGAACAGCGTGTAGCCGATGGGGACGATGCCCTGGATGTCGAACTGGCCGGGCTGGAAGTTCTGGTGGTTGAGGGCGTTCACCGGGCTGGACCACCAGGTGACGAGGGCCGAGACGGCGCCGCCCCAGGCGGCTGCGGCGAGCAGGGCCCAGCCGACCTTGACGGTGAGCCAGCGGCCGCGGATGATGCTCTGCATCCAGGCGAACTGGTTTGTGCCGGTTTCGAGTTCCCGGGCCACCAGAGGTCCGCCCCAGAACACTCCCAGCAGGCACGGCACCACCAAGGTCAGCGTGACCAGCAAGAACAGCACGGGGGTACCCAGGGTCAGCGTATCCGCGAGGTTGCCGCAGGTATGGCTGGCGGCGCACGAGGTGAGGGCGGAGTGGTACTGCGACGCCATCTGCCGGCCGGTGACCAGCAGCAGGACCGCGAACGCGGCGAGCGCCGCGGCGGCGAGATACACCTGGTTGCGGTGCAGGCGCCAGACAAGCCAGGTCATTGATCTTCTCCAACCGTGGTCAGGTGGGCGAACGCTGGCGAGGCGCCCTGGCCGAGGTAACCGAGTACCAGTTCTTCGAGGCCGACGTCGGCGGCCTCGAAGGCGGGATCGACGACCGGGCCGCCTACGCGGATGAGCAGGGTGCTCTGCCGGGCGGTGTGGGTAGCCTGCACGAGCGTGTGGGCCTTCTCGATCGCCGTGATGTCCTTGCGCGGGCCGACCAGGACCTGATGCTCGGCGAGCACCATCTCGATATCGCCGCACAACTGGACCCGGGATGCCGCCAGCAGGATGAGGTGGTCGCAGACCCGTTCCATATCGGCGACCAGATGCGAGGACAGCACGACGCTCAGCCCGCCGACGGCCACCGCCTCGGCCAGAGTGGCCAGGAACTGCCGCCGGGCGAGCGGGTCCAGCGCCGCGACGGGCTCGTCGAGCAGCAGCAGCCGGGGCCGCTTGGCCAGTGTCAGCGACAGCGCCACCTGGGCACGCTGGCCCCCGGACAGTGTCCCCACAGCCTGGTCAAGCGGGATGTTCAGGCCTTTCAGCCGCTGCCGCGCCGACGCGGCGTCCCAGCGGGGGTTGAGGTGCCGCGCCGACGGCGATGTGATCCTCGGCGGACAGGCGCCGGTACAGCGGGATCCCCTGGGCGAGGAAGCCGATCTCGGCCAGGAAGGCCGGGTCCTGGCGCGGTGTGCCGCCGAGCACCGCGACGTCGCCGCCGGTCGGCTTGGCCAGCCCGCTGAGCACTCGCAGCAGCGTGGTCTTGCCGGCGCTGTTCGGGCCGATCAGCGCGGATATCCGGCCCTCGGGAACGGTGATGGTGCAATCGGTGAGGGCGGTGACCTTGCGGTAGCGCTTCGTCAGCCCGCGGGTCTCGATCACGGGATGGACTGCGTCCTGGGTGTCCATCACGCGATCTCCTCCTCGGCCGCCGCCTGCAGCGTGACGCGCAGCAGCGATTCGATCGACTCGTCGTCCAGCCCGGCCTCGCGGGCGCCGCGCACCCATTGGGCCAGGCTGCGCGCCAGCCGCGAGTGCGTGCCGGGAGGCGGGCCGGGCGGCCGGCGCACCACGAACGTGCCATGACCGGCCCGGGGTTCGACCAGGCCCTCCCGTTCCAAGTCGCGGTAGGCCTTGAGCACCGTGTTGGGGTTGATCGCCGTGGCCGCCACGACTTCCCGCACCGTAGGGAGCTTGTCGCCCACGTCGAGCACGCCCATCCGGAGCGCCTGCCGGACTTGCTGGACGATCTGCAGGTACGGCGGCACGACCGAGCGGCCATCGAGCCGGAAGCTGATCATGACCATGTCCTCAAAGTACTATGGTGCTAAGACTTTAGATCCCTCTAATACAGCTGTCAACGGCTAGCTCCGGCGGCGCGGCGTGACGGCTCTGCTATGGCTCACCCCTTAACCGCCCGGCCGATCTTGCTCGCCACGGACAATGGAAGCGCGGGCTTAGTCCAAGACCGCAAGGGGAGCCAGGCGCCTTACAGGCCGCTCGTCTGGACCCGCGGAGCTTCGGAAATCAGCGGGTCGCAGTGCCGCAACCGAGGCGACTTCCACTGGCCTGGTGCCACAACTCGGCAAGGGCCGGTCGCCTGCCGAGCTCCCTGTCGCTACGAGTTTGGGTGCCCGGTCAGGAACGATTCGACGAGGGAAGCGAAGCGCGCTGGTTCCTGGAACAGGAACGCATGCCCGGCATCGGGGTAGAGCACCAGTCGCGCCCTGGGGATGAGGCGGGCGAGGGTGTGGTCATTAGCGGCCGGGACAAGCTGGTCGTCGGTGCCGTCGGCGATGAGCGTAGGCACCGAGATCCTGGTGACCTGGCGTCCGGCTGCGTCGATGCCCGTCCACCAATTACTCACAGCGAGCCCCTGATCTCCCCTCGCGGCGGCCGACGCCGCGGGAGCGGCTGGGTATTCCGCGATCGCTGCTTTGAACGCGGCAACGGCGTTGCCCTGATTAGCAGGAAAATCGCTGCCGGCCCGCCTTGCCGCCTGCGTGGGCACCACGGCCGCGCCGGTGCCGGGGTAGGTGGCGCACAGCACCAGGCGGCGGACCTGGGCAGGGTGCAGGACCGCCAGGGCCTGGGCGATCATGCCGCCCATCGACCAGCCCAGGACGTCCGGCCTGCCGAGGCCGAGAGTGTCGATGAGCGCACTGGTCTGGGCGGCCATGGAGTCGATGGTGAACGGCGGGGGCAGCGCCTGCGTACGGCCAACTCCGGAGTTGTCGAACATCACCACCCGGTTGTGCCGGGCGAGGGCGTGAACCAGCCGCGGATCCCAGCCCTCCATGGTCCAGCCGTAGCCCATGATCAAGACCAGCGGGGGGCCGCTCCCGACGACCCGGTACCCGATGGCGCCGAGCCTGGTGTGAGCGGTTCGCACGGGCGCCGACACCACTGAGGCCGTTCCCGGTGCTTTGCCCGGTGAGGAGCCGCACGCGCTCAGCGCGACGGACACGAGCACCGCGACCAGGCCTAAGGCGATTCCTCGCCGCCACGCCCGCCAGCCGTCGGCAGCCCGCATCCGCGCCGTCATGTTCGTGGCTGTGAGGTCAGATATCGCATCGGCGACCGTGGACCGCCGAGCTAGGCATCTCATGTGGCTCATCTCCTGCCTCACCAGAAACCGGACCGGGCGTGGTATTCATGGCCAGCGCCGTCGACGCATCGCCCAGGACCCGCAATGACCACCGTACGGCTGTTCTTGCGGGACAAGCCGGCTCGTGATCATGGTTTGGGACGACGAGAGCCCTGAGTTGCCAGTGCTTCGCCGGGCTGGCCGCGGCGAGCTGGGCGGCAGAGGTTTAATGATGGTCGAGGCCCTGAACGAAGCGTGGGCGTCGCTCAAGATCTCGATGGCGGCAAAGTGACTTTGGGCCAGGACGACTTTGTGAGGTGAGGCCCGATGCAAGAGATCGCCGACAACATCGCCGAGATGCGCCGGATCATCGAACGCCGTGGTTGGTGTCAAGGCACCGTCATGAACAGCAGCGGTCAGGTCTGTCTACTCGGCGCCAGGGCGGTCGCGCTGGGCATCACCAAGCCTGACCGCGCCAGGCCGATCGAGCTTCTTCTCACCGCGGACAGGACGATCCAGTTCTTGACTGCCCGAGCCCGCGGGGCGCTGCCGTCGCTCAATGATCTGGCCCCCGACCACGGTGTGATCATGGAATTTCTGATCGAAGCCCAACTGGCCGCCATGAGCGATCAGGCGCCATCCGTGGAGACGGGCCAGGAGCCGCCAGATGATGCTGTGATGGCTCTTCTGGTCTAGCTCGCAAGAGCTGCGACGGCTTGCCTCGCGGATTGCCGGCCTGGTGGCGGGATGTCACCTTGGGCGGGCTCCGGCGACTAGCCGGATGGCTCGCTGATGCGGTAGCCGACGCCGGGAGTGGTGGTGATGACCGGCGGGTCGCCGAGCTTGCGGCGCAGCCGTCCGATGGTCACGGCGACCGTATTGGTGAACGGGTCGGCCTGCTCGTCCCAGACCTGCTCGAGCAGGTCCTCGGCACGCAGGAAGGCGGGCGCGGCGAGCATGAGCGCCTCCAGCACCCCGAATTCCTTGACCGAGAGGTCCAGGTGCCGCCCGTCGCGGGTGACGCTGCGGCGCAGCGGATCAAGCTCGATCCCGGCCGCCCGCAGCCGGCGGCTCCGCGCGGCAGGCTGCCGCCGGGCCAGGGCGTGGATGCGCAGCACCAGCTCGGGGAAGTGGAACGGCTTGCCGAGGTAGTCGTCGGCGCCCAGGCCCAGCCCGGTGACCCGGTCGCCCGGCGCGCCCGCCGCCGTCAGCATCAGCACCATGGCCCGCTGGTCGCGGTCGGTGATCATCTGGCACAGCACATCCCCGTGGAGGCCTGGCAGGTCACGGTCGAGGACGACGACGTCGTAGCGGTTGAGATCGACCTTGGCGGCCGCCTCGAGCCCGTCGTGCGCGGCGTCCACGGCCATGCCCTGATCACGCAGCCCTTCGACCAGCACCTCGGCGAGCGACGCGGAATCCTCGACCACCAGGACCCTCATGCCGGGACACCAGCCCGGGCCGCCGCACCGGCCGCGGCCACGGCGGGCAGCTCGACGCAGACCCGCAGCCCGCCTCCTGGCCTGGCCTGCAGATCCAGGCCTCCGTCGTGCGCGTCGGCGATGGCGGCGACGATCGACAGGCCGAGACCGGAGCCCTGGTCCGTGCCGATCCGGTCGGCGTCCAGCCGCCGGAAGGGCTGGGACAGCTCGTCCACCTGCCGTTGATCAAGGACTTGGCCGCCGTTCTCGACGATCAGCCGGGCCCGCCCGGTTTCGGTCTGCGCCGTGACGTGGATCCAGCCGCCGTCCTCGTTGTGGCAGACCGCGTTGTCGATCAGGTTCTCCACCATGCGGGACAGCAGCGCCTGGCTGCCCCTGACCCACGCGCCACCGGGACCGGTGCTGTCCTGCACGGTCAGGTTCCTGGTTCTGATCACCGCCTGCTGGTCCGCCAGCGCGGCGCCGACGATGTAGTCAAGCGGCAGGACCGCGTATCCGGGCAGGTTCCGGTGCTGCGCCCGGGCCAGCACGAGGAACGCTTCGAGCAGGCTGTCGATCCGGTCCAGCTCGGCGCGCAGCCGGGCGGCCAGGGCGATCGTCTGCGGCGGGGCTCCCTCCGGCTTGGCCACGGCGACATCCAGCGAGGCCCGGATCGTGGCCAGCGGCGTGCGCAGTTCGTGCGAGGCGTTGGCCACGAACCGGCGCTGCGCGCTGAACGCCGCCTCCAGCCGCTCCAGCAGCCCGTCGATGGTGTCGCCGAGCTGCTTCAGCTCGTCCTCAGGGCCAGGCACAGCGAGCCGCTCGTTCAGGTTGTGCGCGGATATCTGCTGGGCGGCCGCGGTCATCTGCCGGACCGGGCGCAGCGCACGCCCGGCCAGGACCCAGCCCATGAGCAAGGACCCGATCGTCATGAAACCGAGCGCGACCACCGAGGCGAGCAGCAGGTCACGGGAGAAGGCCGACTGCGACGAGCCTGCCTGCGCGGCCAGCTGGTGCTGCAGCTGCCGGATGGTCGCATTGGCGTCGGCCAGCCTCGCCGCCTCGGAACTCGGGGCCGGGGTGGTGGTCCGCGTCGCCGCCGCCACCGAGCTGCGGTTGATGGCGAACCCGCCCGAGACCGCCAGCAGCACGGCCCCGGACAGGAAGAACAGCACACCGTACAGCGCGGTCAGCCGCCACCGCACGGACCGGGCGGTGCCCCGCATCCGCGTCCAGGTGGTCCGGGCGGGCGCGCGGGCCGAACCGGGCGCACCGGCCGGGCGGGACAGGCTGGCTTCCTGGTTCTCCGCCATTCGCATCGGCCCTCCTGGCGTCTGGGTGCGTTGCGGCCCGCCTGTGATGGTCGCCCTGGCCGGTATCTGCCCAGTTCAGAGGTTCAGGCCCGGCTCCAGCATGCCTGGTCAGGCCTAACAACGAGATAACAGCGCCGGTTTGGCCCATGTTATGGCCGGCTCCGTAGAAAGAGCTCACAGGAAACCGGGCGGGCTCCCGGGCACGCCCGAAGCGCCGCCTGAAGCGGCTAGAGAGAAGGACCACGATGCAGGTGACGATCGACGTCAGCGGGCTGCGCAAGCGGTTCGGGCCGGCGGTGGCGCTGGACGGGATGACCTTCACCGTCCAGCCGGGCCAGGTGACCGGCTTCGTCGGCCCGAACGGGGCCGGCAAGTCCACGACCATGCGGGTGATCCTCGGCCTGGATGCGCCCGACGCGGGCACCGCGCTCATCGGCGGGCAGCGGTACGCGAGTATCCGGCGGCCGATGCTCCGGATCGGGTCGCTGCTGGACGCGGGCGCGCTCCAGCCGAGCCGCAGCGCCCGCAACCACCTGCTGTGGCTGGCCCACTCGCAGGGCCTGAAGGCCAGGCGGGTTGACGAGGTGATCGAGCAGGCCGGCCTGGAGAACGTCGCGCGGCGGCGGGCAGGCGGCTACTCCCTGGGCATGCGGCAGCGGCTGGGTATCGCCGCGGCCATGCTGGGCAACCCTGAGGCGATCATGCTGGACGAGCCCTTCAACGGCATGGACCCCGAGGGCATCGTGTGGATGCGCGGCTTCCTGCGGGCTCTGGCCGCCCAGGGCCGGGCGGTGCTCGTGTCCAGCCACCTGATGAGCGAACTGCAGGACACCGCAGACCATCTGGTCGTGGTCGGCCGCGGCAAGGTCATCGCCGACACCACGGTGGCCAGCCTGCTCGCGGCCGCGTCCGGTGACCGGGTGATCCTGCGGACCGCAGTGCGGCCGGAGGCGGCGGCGGTGCTGGAGGCCGCGGGGGCCACCGTCGCCGCCACCGGGCCGGACGCCCTCACGATCTCGGGCCTGCCGGCCGAGCGGGTCGTGGCGCTGCTGTCCGAGAAAGCCGTGCCGTTCTCCGAGGTGTCCGCGCATCGCGCGACGCTGGAGCAGGCCTACATGGAGCTCACCAAGGACTCGGTCGAGTTCCGTCCCGACGATTCGGTCGCCGGGCCTGCTGAGGAGGTCGCGCGATGACCACGGGCACCGTTTCGGCAGGCCGCACTGGCGCGAGTGCCGAGGCCGGCACCGCAGCCGCCCGGTTCGGCCAGGTGCTGCGCTCGGAGTGGACCAAGTTCCGCACCGTGCGCGGCTGGGTCATCGGCATGATTCTGGCCGGGGTGCTGATCGTGTTCGTCGGCCTGTTCGCCGCCGGGAACTCCAACATCGGCTGCCAGAGCGCCAACGGCGCGCCGCGGACCGGCCGGGCGTGCCTGCCGTTCATCCCGCACGGGCCGGGTGGCCAGGTTGTCACCGACAGCTTCAACTTCGCGCACAAGACCCTGACCGGCAACGGCACCATTACCGCGAGGGTGACGTCGCTTACCGGGGAGCACGCGAACGTCACCGGCCAGCCCGTGCAGGTCGGCTCGGGGCCGAACCTGCGGCCCGGGCTGATGCCGTGGTCCAAGGCCGGCATCATCATCAAGCAGAGCCTGCACCAGGGTTCCGCCTACGCGGCGATGATGGTGACCGGCAGCAACGGCGTGCGGATGCAGTACAACTACACCAGTGACACCGCTGGCTTGCCGGGCCATGTCTCGGCGGCACATCCCCGCTGGCTCCGGCTGACCCGCTCCGGCGACACGATCACCGGCTACGACTCCGCCGACGGTGCGCACTGGACCGAGGTCGGCACCGCCCGGCTGGCCGGCCTGCCGGCCACGGTGCAGGTCGGCCTGTTCGGCACCTCGCCGAGTTACGTGGTCGCATCCCGGTCCTTCGGCGGAAGCAGCAATCAGGGCGGCCCCAGCCAGGCCACCGGGGTCTTCGACGACGTCAGGCTGTCCGGCGCGCCGGCGGGCCGGACGTGGGCCGACACCGCGGTGGGCGGCGGCGGGCCGGTTGGGCCAGGCCGGGCCGGGCCGGGCGGGTTCACCGAGGCTGGCGGTACCTACACCCTGACCGGATCCGGGGACATCGCACCGGTGGTTCCCGGACCCGCCAGCACGCTGCCTTCCGTGACCGTCGAGCAGAGCCTGGCGGGCGCGTTCATCGGGCTGATCGCGATCGTGGTCGTGGCGGCGATGTTCTTCACCGCCGAGTACCGCCGGGGCCTGATCCGCACCACGCTGACCGCGACCCCGCGGCGGGGCCAGGTGCTGGCCGCCAAGGCCGTCGTGGCCGGTGCGGCCGCGTTCGTGCTCGGCCTGGTGGCCGCTGCGGTCGCGATCGGGCTGGGCGTTCCGATGGAACGCAACAAGGGCCAGGTCGTCCTGCCCGTCTCCGGGCTCACCGAGGTGCGGGTGGTGGTCGGTACCGCGGCGCTGCTCGCCGTGACCGCCGTGTTCGCCGTGGCCCTGGGCGCCGCGCTGCGGCGCAGCGCCGCGGCTATCACGCTCGCCATCGTGACCGTCGTGATGCCGTTCCTGCTGACCGCGCTGAATGTCTTCCCTGCGGGTGTCGGGGCCTGGCTGCTGCGGGTCACCCCGGCAGCGGGCCTGGCCATCCAGCAGAGCATCCCGCAGTATCCGCAGGTCACCACCGTCTCCTCGCCCGCTGGCGGCTACTACCCGCTGCCGCCCTGGGCTGGGCTCGCGGTGCTGTGTGCCTGGGCGGCCGCCGCGCTGGCCCTCGCCTTCGTCCTGCTGCGCGGGAGGGACGCATGAGCACGGCGCTGCACGCGGAGTGGACCAAGCTGCGCAGCATCTC
This sequence comes from uncultured Actinomycetota bacterium, assembly GCA_963739645.1. Classification (GTDB taxonomy): domain Bacteria; phylum Actinomycetota; class Actinomycetes; order Streptosporangiales; family Streptosporangiaceae; genus JASHPR01. The sequence continues at coordinate 233,273 of CAVUBM010000074.1, read as the reverse complement.
CGGGCCGGCCTGGCTGCTGCTGGGAGTCGTGCTGCTGACCGCGGCCGTCAGCGCCGCGGCCGTCGGGGCCACCAGCTGCCCGGCGGCCATGGACTGCCCGGTCGACACGACCAAGCTCAGCCTGACCGGGATTCAGTTCGGCCAGGCCGTGGTGGCGATCCTGGCCGTGCTGGCCATCTGCAACGAGTACAGCACCGGCATGATCCGCATCACGTTCACGGCGATGCCGCGGCGGCTGCTGGTGCTCACGGCCAAGGCGGTCATCATCGCCGGCGTGGTGCTGGTGGCCGGGGCAGTGGCCGTGCTCGGGTCGGTGCTGGCCGGGCACCTGATCCTGCCCGGCCACGGCTTCACCGCGGCGCGCGGCTACCACACCGTGTCGCTGGCCTACGGGCCCACGCTGCGGGCTGCGGGCGGCTCGGTGCTCTACCTGGCCCTGATCGCGCTGCTCAGCCTCGGCGTCGCGGCCATGGTGCGGGATTCCGCGGTCTCCATCGGGGCCGTGCTCGCGGTGCTGTACCTGTTCCCGATCATCCTCGCCTTCGTCGGGAACGCGACCTGGCAGCGCCGGCTCGAGCGCTGGACGCCGACCAACGCCGGGCTGGCCATCCAGGCCACCACCGGCCTGCGGAACCTCGCGATCAGCCCATGGGCCGGGCTGGGCGTGCTGGCCATCTGGGCCGCCGGAGCTCTGCTGGCCGGCGGGGTCGTACTGCGCACGCGCGACGTCTAGCTCCCGGGTGTGGACTGCTCCTCCAGGTCACAGTGTGCGTCCAGGCCGGAGACCTGCAGGATCCTGCGGACCGCTGGCTTGGCGCCCCGGATGACCGGCCGCCTGCCCAGGGGCAGGGACCGGCCGGTGCTGGCGATGAGCCTGGCGGCCGCGCAGTCCAGAAAACCGAGCCCGGACAGGTCGAAGACCAGGTGCTGGAGCGGCTGGCCCAGGACCAGGGCCAGGTACGCCGAGAGGGCGGGCGTGACCAGAACGTCCAGCTCGCCGCTGATGACGACCGTGGCCGTTCCCCGGCTGATGTCCACCTCGACCGCTGGCGGCTGCATGTGACGCCGCCTTACGTGACCCGCGGCATGGACCGCGGCCAAGTCCGCCTGGCGGACCGCGTGCAGCGGGCCCGGCGCGCCGTCCGAGGCCAGGCCCGCCCGCGCGCGGTCACCAGTAATGCCGGCGGCCACCGACGCCCCTGCCGATTGCGCCAAGGAGAACGAAGACGAGGCCGATCACCAGGACGATGATGCCGATCGTCCAGACGATCGGGATCTTGGCAATGAAGCCGATGATCAGCAGGATAAGACCAAGGATGATCATGAGGGACTCCTGTCCAGCAGTAGCGACGTGGGATTCGGCCGACTGCTGTCAGGGGGCGCCTGCCTGGAGACTTCCAGCTACAGCGCGGGAACCAGCATCGACGTTACGACGGACCGCGAGGTCTGGGCGGCGTCATGACGGCGTTCCCAGTATGCCGCACCCCCGCCAGGGCGCAAACGGTCACGCCGAGCGTGCCGCCGCCTTCGCCACCACCTCGGCACAGACGTCGGCCAGCTTGCGGCGCTCCGACCGCGCCCGCGACCGCAGCTGCTCATACGCCGCACGCGCCGAGATCCCCTGCCTGCCGATCAGCACGCCCTTGGCCTGCTCAATGATCTGCCGGGAGTTCAGCGCCCCCTGGAGCTGGACCGCGAGCTCGGACTGCTGCTCGCCCTGCATCATGCTGGCGATCAGCAGCGCGGCCAGGTCGGTGAAGGCGAGCAGCGCCAGCTCGCCCTCGGCTGACCAGGGCCTGCTGTCCTCCGACAGCACGGCGACCACCCCGACGGCGTCCTGGTTATAGGGCAGCGGGCTGGCCAGCACGGCGCGCACGTTCCGCCCGACCGCCGCCGCCCGGAAGGCCGGCCAGCGGCCGTCCTCGACCAGGTCCTCGACGCCGACCAGCTCTTTGCCCTCGTACGCGTCGATGCACGGGCCTTCCCGATGCTGGATCTGCAGCTCTTCCAGGTGCGCGAACCTGTCGTCGGAGGCCGCGACCTTGCGCAGGTGCTGGTCGGTGTCGGCCAGCATCAGGCCGGCCCGTCGACGGCGAACATCGTGTGCGTGGTCTGCACGACCTCGCGGATCGCGTCCTCCACGCCCATCTCACCGAAGCGCAGCTTCCCCAGTTTGAGCAGAGCCTGGTGCACATCGTGCAACGAGACATCCATCGACGTGGTCCTCACCTCAGCGCCTGTCCAGGCAGCACGGATCGACAGCAGGCGGAGGCGGCGCCACTGACGATTCTTCACGACGTTGTCCAGGTCTGGGGCAGAGTACGGATAGCGGTAGTGCTGGGCACACCTGACGGTGGGCGGGCAGCACCCTGGCCGGGGCGGGTCAGGCGGGACACGATGGTGCGAGGGACGGTCAGTCCACGCTGGCGGCGGAAGGGGGCGGGCATGCGGGTCGTGCTGCGCCTGGCCGGGCATGAGCTCCGGGCCCGGTGGCTGAGCTGGGCCGTCCTCGCTCTCATCGTCGGGCTCGCGGGCGGCGTGGTGCTCACCGCGGCAGCGGGTGCGCGGCGCACTGACAGCGCCTACCCGCGGTTCCTGACGGCCTACCGGGCGTCCGACGCGCTGGTCGGGCCGGCCGCAGCGGGCTCGGCGGATACGACGACGCGCTGGCCAGGCTGCCGGGCGTGGCGGCGATCGCCCCGCTCGTCGGGCTGCAGGCGCTGCCGCTGACCCCCGGCGGGAAGCTGATCGGCGCCGCTACTGTCGCCGCGGCGCAGGACAGCAGGTTCGGCCACATCCTGGAGATCCCGAAGCTGCTCGCCGGGCGCCAGCCGGACCCTGCCCGCCCGAACGAGGTGATGATCGACCAGATCGCCGCCCAGCAGCTGCATCTGCGGGTGGGCAGCCGGCTTGAGCTGGGGGCCGTGGCCGGCTCGGACTTCAGCCGGATCCGCCGGCTATCCGAGCGCGTCGTCGGCATCATGGTCGATCGCGGCTCGGTCGTCCCGGTCACCCAGCTGGACGGGGCTCCCACCATCATCGCCAGCCACGCGCTGTACCGCGAGCTCGGGCACAGGTACGCCGCCTTCGACGGGGCGTACGTGAAGCTGAAGCCGGGCGTTTCGGTCAGCGACTTCAGCAACCGGGCCCAGGCCCTGACGCGCCAGTACAAGGCGACCGGCGGCCAGATCTTCGTGGCCGATGAGGGCGTGCAGGCCGCCACGATCGAGCGGTCGATCCGGCCGCAGGCGATCGCGCTGGCCCTGTTCGCCCTGGCCCTGGCGATCACCGCGCTGCTCATCGTGGGCCAGGTCGCGACGCGGCAGCTGCTGGCCGCCACCCGGGACAACGGCACGCTCGCCGCGCTCGGGATGACCCGCGGCCAGCTCCTGACCGCGGGCCTGATCGAGGTGACCGTGGCGGCCGCCGCCGGAGCCGTGCTGGCCTGCGGCGTGGCGGTCGCGGCCTCCCCGCTGATGCCGATCGGCCCCGCCCGGCTGGCGGAACCTGACCCCGGCCTGAACGCCGACGTCCCGGTGCTGACCGCCGGCTTCGCCGCGATCGTGATCCTGCTGCTGGCCCGGGTGGCCTGGCCGGCCTGGCAGCTGGCGTCGGCCCGGTACGCGGCCGGGCGCGACGCGAGGCTGCCGGGCCGCCGCTCGCAGGCCGCCGAATGGCTGGCGCACGTCGGCGCGCCGATCGCGGCCGTGACCGGGGTGCGGCTCGCGTTCGACCCCGGCCAGGGACGCACCGCGGTCCCGGTCCGCAGTGCGCTGATCGGCCTGATCGTGTCGGCCACGGCCGTGGCCGCCGCCGCGACATTCGGCGCGAACCTGCTCCACCTCGTGCACACGCCGCGCCTGTACGGCCAGGACTGGGACGCCGAGGTCGATCTCGGCTTCTCCACCATCACCGCGCAGCAGTTCGGCCGCCTGACGGCGCGCGTGCCCGGCCTGTCCGGCTGGACGTTCGGCGTGCACGGCACCGTGCAGATCGGCCGCGACGTCATCCCGGCGATCGGTCTGGCGCCCGGCCGCGGCCCGGTGACCTCCCCGACCCTGCTGGCAGGCCGCGCGCCCCGCGCGCCCGGCGAGATCGTGCTCGGCACCTCGGTCCTGCGCCGGGCCGGCACCGGTGTCGGGCAGTCGGTGCGGGTGGCGGCCAGCGGCCGCCGCGAAGCGCCGGCGGTGATCGTCGGCCGGGCGGTCTTCCCCTTCTTCGGCCAGGGCAGCTTTACCCCGACCGACCTGGGCGAGGGCGCGGTGGTCACGGCCGCAACGCTCGCGCCGCAGTCCTCGGCCGCCAACGGCAGCGGTTACAACTTCGTGCTGCTCCGGTTCGCCCCCGGACCCCACCAGGCCGCGCACATGGCCGCGTTCCGGCGGGCGATGGCCGGGTTCTGCGCCACGGTCGAGCAGCCCACCTGCCTGATCACCGACCAGCGCCCGAACGGCGCCACCAACTACGCGCGCATCGACGCCACGCCCGAGGTGCTGGCCGGCATCCTCGCCCTCCTGGGGCTCGCGGTGCTCGGCCAGTTCGCTGTGGCCTCGGCGCGGCGCCGCCGCCGTGACTTCGCGATCCTGAAGACCCTCGGGCTGCTGCGCGGCCAGCTCACCGCGGTCACCGCCTGGCAGGTCACGGCGCTCACCGTGCTCGCGGTGGCTGTGGGCGTGCCACTGGGGGTGGCCGCCGGCCACTGGGCCTGGGGGCTGTTCGCCGCGCAAGTCGGCCTCTCCACCACATCCATTACGCCATTGCTGCTGGTGATTCTCACCCCACCGTGCGCGGTGCTCACGGCCAACGCCATCACGTTCCCGTCCGGGCGGCATGCCGCCCACCAGAACCCTGCGGCCGTGCTGCGCTCCGAGTAGCGCCGGGCTGGTCGGGGAGGTTACGGCGGCCGATGAGGGCACGGGTGAGGAGCAGCGCTCCGGAGGCTACGAGGGCGCCGAGCAGGATCCACAGGGCGTTGCGGATGCCGAGCCACGTACCCAGGCTGCCGCCGAGCAGGGCGCCGGCCGGGCTGGTGCCGAAGATCAGGAACCGCATGGTGGCGGTGACCCGGCCGCACATGCCCGGCGGGGAGTAGGACTGGCGGAACGCCGCGATGATGATGTTGGTGACCGCGATGCCGGTGGTCGCCACCAGAACGCCCGCCACGTAGAACGCCAGCCGCGGCCCCGGCCCGGTCAGCGGGATGAGCAGGGCGAAAGGAACGGCGCCGAGCGTGCACACCAGCAGGGCGCGGGCCGTGCCCAAGCGCGCGGTGACGCGGCCGGTGATCAGGGCTCCGAGGATCCCGCCGATACCGGGAATCGCGGTGAGCAGGCCGACGGAGGCGGGCGCCAGCCCGATGTCGCGGACCAGGAACACGACCAGCAGCGCCGAGTACCCGCTGAGAGCGAGGTTCGCGGCGGCCCCGTACACGCTCAGCACCCGCAGGTACGCGTCCCGCATCACCAGCACCGTGCCGTCGGCGATCTCCCGGCGCAGTGATGTCGCGCGCCGCACGCGTGTGGTCCTGCGCCGCACGGTCCGGCGCCGCGTGGTCTCGCCGGTCGCCGGTCTGGGCGGCGGCACCTGGCCGCCGGGCGGGCGGGTGCCGAGCAGGCACGCGGCCGACACCACGAAGCTGATGGCGTTGCCGAGGAGGGCGGAGGCGGCGCCGAGCAGCTGGGCCGTCAGCCCGGCCAGGCCGGGGCCGGCGAACGCCGCCGCGGACGCGCTGCCCTGCATCTTGGTGTTGCCCTCGATCAGCTCCCCCGGGGTCACCAGGGACGGCAGGTAGACCTGGTAGGCGGTCATGAACAGGACGTTGGCCGCGCCCGCGACCAGCTGGACGGCGATCAGCCAGCCGGTGGTCAGGGCGCCGGCCCAGGTGGCGGCCGGCACGCTGGCGTACAGCACCGCGGAGATCACGTCACACACGATCATCACCTGGCGGGCCGGCCAGCGGTCGACCCAGGCGCCCGCGGGCAGGCCGATGATCAGCCACGGCAGCCAGGCGGACGCGGTGAGCACGCCCACCGCGAACGTGCTGGCGTGCAGCACGAGGACCGCGATCAGCGGCACCCCGACCATGGCCATGGCGTTGCCGACCTGGCTGACCGTCTCCCCGATCCACAGCAGGCGGAAGTTGCGCTGCCACAGCAGCCCGCCGAACCGCCGGCGCTCCCGGAGCGGGCCGGGCACCCGCCCCTCCGGGGAATCGGCGGGCCGGCTGCTCATGGTGCCTTCCGGCCCCAGGCCGACACCACGGTGAACGCCTCGTCGGGACAGGCCAGCGGCTGCAGGGACAGGTCCGCGTCCTCGGCCAGCAGCCAGCCACCCGGCCGCAGTGCGCCGACCATCGCGCTGAGCGCCGCGTCACGGTCCGCTACGTGCATCAGCACCAGGCGCGCGTGGACCAGGTCACAGCCGGACAGCGGCGCAGGCTCGGCCGTGACGTCGTGGCGGCGGATCTCGAACCCCGGCTCCGGCGCCTCCTCCAGCGCGGAGACGTCGATGTCGGTGGCGAGCACCCGTCCGGTGGGGCCGGCCCGCTCGGCCAGCCCCGCCGGCACGGTCGGCCCGCCCGCACCGACCTCCCAGCAGCGCCAGCCGGCCTGAAGCCCCAGCCTGTCCAGGTGCCGGAACGTCGTCGGGTCGAACAACTGACCCAGCGTGGCGTAATGCGCCCGGGAAATCCGCCGGCGCAGGGCCAGTCCGCTCGCGTCCCTGGGTTCCGGCATGACGTTCATCTTCCTCCACGGCCTCAGGGCTCACGGATGACCTCGGCCGGGTCCTTGTCGGAGCGCAGCCCCTTGTACGAGGCGGCGCGCATCCGCCCCTCGTTGGTCCAGAGCGCGAACTCCACCTCGACCACCAGCAACGGTTCCGCCCAGACGGCTGCGCGGGCGTGCTCGGGCGGGATCGGCGTGGCGAACGGGGATGTGGCCCGGCGCAGCGGCGCCAGCCTCTCCCCCAGCATGGCCAGCGCCTTCTGGGTGAACCCGGTGCCGACGTGCCCGGCGTACTGCAGCCCGCCCGGCTCCTGCACCCCGATCAGCAGCGACCCGATCTGCCCGACCCGGCCGCCCGCGCCCGGCTTCCAGCCTCCGACCACGGCCTCCTGCCGATGCACGTTCTTGATCTTGCGCCAGGCGGAAGTCCGTTTCCCTGGCTCATAACGCGACTGCAGCCGCTTGGCCACCACGCCTTCGAGGCCATGGTGCTTGGAGACCTCCAGCAGCTCCGCGCCCGCGGCCTCGGTGAACGACGGCGGGGTCTGCCAGTGGCGGCCGTTCAGCTCCAGCTGCTCCAGCAGGGCGCGGCGCGCGGTGTACGGCTGGTCCAGCAGCGGCTGGCCGTCCAGGGACAGCAGGTCGAACGCCAGGTAGGTGACGGGCACCGACGCCATCAGCGCCCGGACCTGGGCCGGCGCGGAGATGTTCATCCGCTGCTGCAGAGCCTCGAAGCTCGGCCAGGCCTCGCCGCCGAAGGCCACGATCTCACCGTCGAGCACGGCCCGGTCCACCCCGGCCGCGGCCGCAAGCTCCTGCAACTCCGGGTAGCCGGGGGTGATGTCGCGGCCGGTGCGTGACCACAGCTGCAGGCGGCCGTGGTCGATCTCGGCGATGGCGCGCAGGCCGTCCCACTTCATCTCGTAGGCCCAGGTGCCGTCGTCGGGCGGGAGGCCGGCCGTCGTGGCCAGCATCGGCCGCATCCGGCCCGCCTGTTCCTGCGACCCCGTACGCATCACCCCCGCTTGCCTACCCCGAGCGCCGGCCCGTTAGCCCAGCTCAGCGTGCTGGCGCCTCGGCCGCGGCCTGCTCGCGCAGCGTGTCGAGGAACCGGACGGTCGCCGATACCGTCTCATAACGCCACAGCAGCAGCACCCGGTCGAACCCGTGCGCGGCGCCGAGCCGGTCACGCAGCACCGCGGCGACCGGGAGCAGCTGCTCGCGCTGCGCCACGAGCAGCGGCTGCGGATCCGCGCGGGCCCGGTCCAGCAGGGCGAGCTTCATCAGCAGCTCGGACCGCACGTCCCGGGTGTGCTCGACCGGCCGGGTCAGCCAGTCCGCGGCCGCATCCCGGCCGGCCCTGGTGGCGTCGACCAGCGAGCGGACCGGCCCCTGGCTGGACGGCTGCTGCTCGCCGCCGTGCACCAGCCCGAGCTGCTCGAGCCGCTGCAGCGCCCGGTACACCACGGGCTTGGGCACCCGCCAGACCTGGCCCATGGTGCCCTCGCGGCCGAGGACCCTGGCGATGTCAAAGCCGTGCCTGGGCTTCTCGCAGACCAGGCACAGCACCAGCCACTCGGCCAGCGACAGCGACCGTTCCTCCGGTTCGGGCATGCCCAAAGGCTACGAGGGTCTCCCCGGTCGGCCAGCACCTCCCTTCCACATGGGCCAGCATCTGGGTAGTCTCAGTGTTACTACTGTGGTGCCAGCTGCTCCCAGCGAGAGACCGGTCATGTCCATCGAGATGATCAGCCCGGCGGGCGCACCCCGGCGGGCCGCCACGCGGCGATCGGGCGGGATCCGCCCGGTCGCGGGCGTTCTGGCCGACGGCACGGCGTACTACGCGCCGATCGGCGAGGTCGTCGTGGTCGATGACACGCTGGTCACCTGCCATCTGTGCGGCCGGTCGCTGCGCTCGGTCACGGCGCACCTCAAGGCGCACGGCTGGACCAAGGAGGCCTACTGCGAGGCGTTCGGGCTGGAACGCGGCCAGTCCCTGGAGAGCCCGCAGACCCGCAAGCTCAGGGCGGCCGCGTTCGCCGCGCGCCTGGTCTTCGACGCCTCGATCCGGGAGGGCAGCGCCGCGGGGAGGCAGCGGGCGCGTTCCGGCGCGCTGACCCGCGACGCGGCCACGGCGGCCCGGGGACGCCCGATCCCGGAACAGCGGCGGCGGAAGTCGCTCCAGGCGCTGGCCTCGATCCCGCCCGCGGTCGTCGCCCAGGCCAACGCGGAGCGCGCCAGGCGGCGGCTGGCCGGGATCGCCGCTGACGTGGCCCGCCGGGCGGGCTACCCCGATGTCAGGACCTTCGTGCTGACCCGGGTGGGCCAGGGCGCGAGCCTGGCCGCGATCAGCCGCGAGGCCGGGCTGCACAAGGACTGGCTGTCGCGCCACCTCGCCGACGTGGATCCGGAGGCGGCCGCCGCGGTGCGGCCGCGGCGTCCCGACCGCTGGGATGCCCGGTGGCTGCCGGCCGTGCGCCGGCTCGGCTTCACCGACGTGGCCGGGTACCTGCGCGACCGCCACATGATGCAGCACCGGACCGTCAGCGCGATCGCGGCCGAGGTCGGCCTCTCCCACCACGCGGTCGGCTCGGCGCTGCGCCGCCACGGGATGGACATGACCGCGCACGCCGCGAAGCGGCACGCGGCCAGCCAGCGCGCCGCCGAGGTGGCCGCGGGTCTCGGCTTCGGCTGCATCGGCGACTACCTCACCGAGCGCCGCGCCACGGGCTGGACCTGGCAGGCAATCGCCGCGGAGTCAGGCCAGCCCGCCTCCTGGGTCCGCCGCCAGGCCACAGCCGCCGGACTCACCAGGACAGCGCCCTGACCCGCGACCCGTCCTGACCGCCCCGGGCCACGACGTCTAACATCTTCGCCCGCTGCCGCGGGATCACGGATGCCTTCCGCCGGCTGACAGCCCACGCGTAGGGTCAAACCTGATCCGCGACAAAGACCCTTATCGTGCGACAAGTTGTGCAGGGTTCGAGGAGGTCCACAGCATGTGTCGTTGGCTGGCGTACTCCGGGGAGCCGCTGCAGCCCTCCGAGTTGATCTTGGACCCCCAGCACTCGCTCGTTGCGCAGTCGCTGGATTCTCCGCTCGGAGCGGAGACGGTCAACGGTGATGGGTTCGGCTTCGGCTGGTATGCAACGGACCCGCAAGAAGGGCAATGTTCCCGGGCTCTTCCGCAGCATCGAACCCGCATGGAATGACCAGAACCTACGAGAGCTCACTCAAGCCATCGAGTCCCCGTTGTTCTTCAGCCACGTCCGCGCCGCCGCTGGCCCGCCGATTCAGCAGACCAACTGTCACCCCTTCCGGTTCCAGAATTGGCTGTTCATGCACAACGGCGCCCTCGCTGAGTTCGGCTCGGTGAAGCGCGACCTGACCTTTGCCGTCGATCCGTCGCTGTACCCCCACATCCAGGGGACCACGGACTCTGAGGTTCTGTTCCACCTCGCCCTGACGCTGGGGCTGCGCGAGGATCCCGTAGCCGCGATGGGGAAAGCCATTCAGGCAGCTGAGTCGGTCGGCCACGAGCACGGCGTGAGATTCCCGGTGCAGGGGACGGTCGCAGTCTCGGATGGCACCACCGTGTGGGCCTTCCGGTACTCGTCGCAGCGGCAGACGCGTACCCTGTTCCACTCTGCCGACATCGCCACGCTGCAAGAGATGTACCCGGATGTCGAGCAACTGCGCGCCTTCGGTAAGCGTGCCCACGTCGTGGTCTCGGAGCCGCTCAACGACCTGCCCGGGGCCTTCATCGAAGTTCCCGAATCGACGGTTGCCGTACTCGACGGGTCCGGATACCACCACTACCCGTTCCTGGCCGACGAGCTGTAACGCCTCAGCGGCTGGGAAGATCGAACCGATCAGATAGGACGCGTCCATGCCCGTGCAGGACCGTGAAGTCCGCGAGGGCAGGATCGGCCCCTTCGTGACCTTCGTCGATCACGTCCGCCTGGACGGTGTCACAGCTCGCTGGGGTTCCCGCCGGCACCGCAAGCACCGGCAGGACGTCCCTGCTGCCGGCTCGACGTGGTGGGCACCCAGGGCCAGGGAATGGTGGATCGCCGTCCTGTTCGCCGTGGGGTCGCTGCTATTCGCCCTCGGCGCCGTCCCCGGCTACACCAGCGCCGTCGGGGCCCGCTGGGACGCAATGACCTTCTTCATAGGCTCGCTGTTCTTCACCGCGGCCGGGTTTCTGACCTACCGAGAAGCCGTGGATGCCGGCCCGCAGGCTCAACGCCACCCGGCGACGCTTCTTCGTCTTCCAGCCCCGCAGAATCGACTGGTGCGCCACCGCGGTGCAACTTGCGGGAACCGTCTACTTCAACATCAGCACCGGGAACGCGCTGCGGGTGGACCTCGCCGCCCAGGCCGCGCACCAGCACGTGTGGCGGCCCGATGCGGTTGGCTCGATCTGCTTCCTGGTCGCGAGCACGCTGGCCTGGATCGAGGTCTGCCACGGGTGGGCCGCGTGGCGCCCGCGGTCGTGGTCTTGGTGGATCACCCTGGTCAACCTGATCGGGTCCGTCGCCTTCGGCGTATCCGCTGTCGCCGGCTACATCGACCCGGCGACGGGCCAGATTCACAACGCCGAGCGGTCGAACCTAGGCACCCTGGTCGGTGCGGTGTGCTTCTTCGTCGGCGCCCTGCTGCTCCTGCCCGAACGCACGGAGGATGCCCACCACCCAGCGGCGACGCCCGCGGTTGTCACCCGCCCGCTCCCACCTCGGTCAGGGTTCTCATGAAAACGGGACGCTCGGGCGGACCGCTAGGGGAGCGCTGCCGCGGGGCGGAGGGCGAACATGGCGGTGAAGCGGTCCAGGGCGGTTGGGTCCCCGGTGATCTCGGCTCGGCCGTCGGCCAGCGCGGTCTGGGGTGAGAGACCCTCGAGGAGCAGGGCGTTCAGCGTGACCACGTCCGTGGTGATCACCGCGTCGGGATCGTGAGCGGCGCCTTCGCGCGTGCTGCAGCCGCTGGGTTTCGCGGTCACGGCGAAGACGAGGTCGTCGATGCGGAACTCGTACGTCTCGGACAGCTCCGCACGGTCGGAGCGGAACGCCGACCTGATCGCGACGAAGTACGCGCGAGGCAGCAGGACGTCGTCGCTGCGCGGCTCGCCGAGGAACCGCGCACCGAAGCGGCCGATCGCGGTGACGACCGGTTCCAGCGCGTAGCCGGAGTCGGTCAGCCGGTAGACCGAGGACCCGGCCGGCGGCGGGAGTTCCGTCCACTCGATGAGCCCGGCCGCGGACATCTTCCGCAGGCGGGCGGCGAGCAGGTTGGTCCCGATCCCGGGCAGCCCGGTCAGCAGGTCCTTGTACCGCTTCGGCCCGAGCAGCAGGTCCCGCACGATGAGGAGCGTCCACCGGTCGCCGATGATGTCCAGGCCCTGCGCCACCGCGCAGTACTGGCGGTAGCTCCGCTTGACCGTCATCTCGGCCCGTCCTTCGTCGCCTCAGCGCGCGCGTTCTCCCTCCGCGCGTTTCTCCGTCGCGCGCTCCGGTGCGCAGGGACCTCGCCAACTCGCTTGAGTTTTGGGTACTTAGAACTATAGCTTATTGAAGTACAGTCATCCGTTCAGAGCAGGGGGCCATGCCGATGACCACAGATCCGGTAGACCAGCTCTGCGTCGCCATCGACGCCACCGGGCTGCTGATCAGCGCGGTGCGGGACGATCAGTGGGCCGCCCCGACACCGTGCCCGGAGTGGACCGTGCGTGACCTGGTCGGGCACATGGTGACCAGTAACTACGCGTTCGTCCGCATCCTGGGTGGCACAGCGCCGGAGGCGCCAGGCCGCACAGCGCCGGAGGCGCCCGGCGGCGGCGCGGACTCCCTTCGGCCGGATGCCGGGCTGGTGGATGCCTACCGCGACTCCGCGGCGGCGCTGGTCGGCGCGTTCCGGCAGCCGGGCGTGCTCGACCGGGTTCACACGGTGCCGATCGGCCCGGTGCCCGGCATCGCCGCGCTGCATCTGCGGATCACCGAGGTGCTGGTGCACGGCTGGGACCTGGCCCGCGCCACCGGGCAGGATGCCGTGTTCCCCGAGGACCTCGCCGAGCAGGAACTGGCGTTCAGCCGCAGCAAGCTCGGGGACATCCCTCAGGGCCGTACGCCGTTTGCGCCGCCGCAGCCCGTGCCCGGCGATGCTCCGGCGATCGACAGGCTCGTCGCCTTGCTCGGCCGGGACGTGAGCGGGGCCCCGTCGTGACCGTCCTGGGCCCGATCGCTCCGGTGAGCGGACGGGAGCGGGCCGCGCCCGGCGGGCAGGTCTTCACGGTCCGTCCGGCGCGCTGAGCCGCATGGCGGGGCGGCGGCCCTTAGGCTCGGGGAGTTAGCCGTCCTAAGGGGGATTCGTGGCAGATCCCGCTGGTAACGCCGTGGGCCTGGTGGTGGGCACGGTGCCCGCGACCCCGCTGCAGTTCTCGGTGGGGCTGGCGCCGGGGCAGTATCTGCAGCTCGACGACGTGGTGGTGACCCGCCGGGAGCTGCCGGGCCAGCCGCCGATGCAGATCTCCGGTGTGGTCACCAACGTCGAGGCGGTGCACGAGGGGGCCCGGTTCGCCTCGGACGTGTTCCTGATCGAGCAGGGCGCGCTGCCCGCGGAGGTCTGCGAGGTCGCCGAGGTCGACGGTGACCCGGGTCGAGCCCGAGGTGTACGTGCCGCCGCTGCCGGGCGCGGCCGTGGCCCGGGCGCACCGGGGACGCAGCGCGAGTCGGCGCTGTACTTCGACGAGATGGGCAGCCGCGGGTGCCGGTCGGGTTCGGCCGGGACGGGCAGCCGGTGTACGTCAACTTCGAGTTCGTCGACGGCACCCGGGGCGCGCACGTGTCGATCTCCGGGGTCTCCGGGATCGCGACCAAGACCTCGTTCGCGATGTTCCTGCTGCACTCGATCACCAACTGCGGCGTGCTGGCGGGCGAGGCGCACAACACCAAGGCGCTGATCTTCAGCGTCAAGGGCGAGGACCTGCTGTTCCTCGACTACGCCAACAGCAGGCTCACTGCCAGGCAGCGGGAGCGCTACGGCACGCTCGGGCTGCCCGCGACGCCGTTCGGCAACGTGCGGGTGTTCGCCCCGCCGCGGCGGGGCGACCCGTCCGGCACGCCGGACGTCTCCGCCCGCGACCGGGCGGTCAGCCCGTTCTACTGGACGCTGGCCGAGTTCTGCGCCGACGAGCTGCTGCCGTTCGTGTTCGCCGACGCCGAGGACGAGCGGGCCCAGTACACGATGCTGATCGCCCAGGTCGCGGCGCGGCTGCGGCGCGACGCGGTCCCGGCCGGGGACGACGGCGCGATCCGGGTCCGCGGCGTGGACCCGGCCAACGACAAGATCATCCGCACGCTTCGGTGACCTGGTCACGCTGCTCGAGGCCGAGCTGGGCGACGAGGGCCAGCGCGGGCAGTGGGTGGCGCGGCAGCCGCGGTGACCGGGCAGCGTGAACGCGCTGCTGCGGCGGCTGCGGTCGGCGGTCAAGCCGCTGTCCGTGATCATCCGCGGCGACCTGGCGCACCGCGGGGAGCGTTCGATCACCACCTCGCGCGCCCAGGTGACCGTCGTCGACCTGCACAACCTGCCCGACCGGGCGCAGCGGTTCGTGGTCGGCGTCACGCTGCGCGGCGAGTTCGCCCGCAAGGAGCGGCAGGGCACGGCGCGGCCGCTGATGTTCGTCATGCTCGACGAGCTGAACAAGTACGCGCCGCGCGAGGGCGACAGCCCGATCAAGCAGATCCTGCTGGACGTGGCCGAGCGCGGCCGGTCGCTGGGCGTGATCCTGATCGGCGCGCAGCAGACCGCCAGCGAGGTCGAGCGGCGGATCCTGGCGAACTGCGCGATCCGGGTGGCCGGGCGGCTCGACGCGGCCGAGGCCGAGCGGCCCGAGTACGGGTACCTGCCGCCCGCGCAGCGGCAGCGCGCGACGCTGGCCAAGCCGGGCACGATGTTCATCGCCCAGCCCGACATCCCGGTGCCGCTGGCCGTCGACTTCCCGTTCCCGGCCTGGGCCACCCGGCCGAGCGAGAAGGGCGAGTGGGCCGGGCACGACGACGGCCCGGTCTGGCCGGCCGACCCGTTCGCCACCATCCCCGGGGCGGACGACGACCCGCCGCCGTTCTGAGCGTCATGGCCTATCGGGACTGTCCGTCCCGGGTGGTAGAACACAGCCGAGGGTTCACCGGGAGGCGTGGATGAGGATCCTGCACACCAGCGACTGGCACGTCGGCAAGGTCCTCAAGGGCCGGGACCGGCACGACGAGCACGTCGCGGTGCTCGGCAGCATCGTGCGCACCGCGCGCGACGAGGACGTCGACGTGGTGCTGGTCGCGGGCGACCTGTTCGAGACCGCGGCGCCGAACCCGCAGGCGCAGGGCCTGGTCATGCGCACGCTGCTGGCGCTGCGCGAGGACGGCCGGCAGGTCGTGGTCATCGCCGGGAACCACGACAACCAGGGCCTGCTCGACGCGGTGTACCGGCCGGTGCTCGGCGAGCTCGGGCTGCACGTGCTCGGCACGCCGAAGCGGCCGGACGCGGGCGGGACGCTGCCGCTGCGCACCCGGGGCGGCGAGGACGCTGCGGGTGGCGGCGCTGCCGTTCCTGTCCCACCGGTACGCGGTTCGCGCCGCCGAGGTCCTGCTGCACGAGATCGCCGAGCACACGCTCGACTACGCCCGCCGGGTGGCGCAGATCGTGGCGCTGCTCACCGACGGCTTCACCCCGGACGCGGTCAACGTGGTGATGGCGCACGTCACGCTGCTGGGCGGGCGGCGCGGCGGCGGCGAGCGGGAGGCGCAGACCACCCTGGACTACGAGCTGCCGGCGAGCATGTTCCCGGCCACCGCGCACTACGTGGCGCTCGGCCACCTGCACCGGCAGCAGGAGATCTCCGCCGCGTGCCCGACCTTCTACTCCGGCTCGCCGCTGGCCATCGACTTCGGCGAGGAGGCGAACGAGAGCGTGGCGCTGGTGGTCACCGCCGGGCCCGGCATCCGGGCCGACGTCCGGCCGGTGCCGGTGACCGGCGGCCGGCCGCTGCGCACGCTGCGCGGGACGCTGGACGAGGTGATCGCCGAGGGCGAGCAGGCGGGCGACGCCTACCTGCGGGTGGTGCTGGCCGAGCCGGGCCGGGCGGGCCTGGGTGACCTGGTCCGGGACAAGCTGCCGAACGTCCTGGAGGTGCAGCTCGACGACGAGCACCGGCCGCAGCCGGGCGCGGCCCCGGCTGGCCCGCGGGCCAGCCGGGCGGCCGGAGCCCGCTCGAGCTGTTCGGCGACTACCTCGCGGAGCAGAACATGGACGACCCGCGGATCTCCAGGATGTTCGCCGAGCTGCTCGACACGGTCACCGGGGAGGCGTGATGCGGCCGCTGCGCCTGCTGCTCGACGGGTTCGGCTGCTACCGCCAGCCCGCCGGCTCGACTTCTCCGACGTCGACTTCTTCGCGCTGGTCGGCCCGACCGGGTCGGGCAAGAGCACGGTCATCGACGGCCTGTGTTTCGCCCTGTACGGCACCGTGCCCCGGTGGGGCAAGGAGAACGCGATCGCCCAGGCGCTCGCCCCGGCCGCGAACAGCTGCCGCGTCTGCCTGGTGTTCGAGACCGCGGGCGCCCGGTACGCCGCGGTGCGGGCGCTGACCCGCGACGCCCGCGGCCAGGTGCACACCAAGGAGGCCCGGCTGGACCGGCTCGAGCCGTCCGTGCCGCCTGACGCCCCCATCGGGGACGTGCTCGAGGCGGTGATCGAGCCGCTGGCCGAGGGCCCCGACGAGGTCAAGGCCCGGGTTCAGGACCTGCTCGGGCTCAGCTACGAGCACTTCACCCAGTCGGTGCTGCTGCCCCAGGGCCGGTTCTCCGAGTTCCTGCACGCCAAGCCGCGCAACCGCCAGGACCTGCTGGTCCAGCTGCTGGCGTTCGGCGTGTACGAGCAGATCGGGCAGCGGGCCAGGGAGCGGGCCAGGGTCGCGGCCGACCGGGCCAGCCTGGCCCGCCAGGCCCGCGGCGATCTGGCCGACGCGAGCGAGGAGGCGCAGGAGCGGTGGGCCGGGCGCCTGGCCGCGCTGACCGAGCTGACCGCCACCGTCGACGACCGGCTGACCGCACTCAGCACGCTGGCCCAGCGGGCCAGCGAGGCCGAGGAGCAGGCCACCGGGGTGCGCGCCGAGACCGCGCTGCTGGCCGCGATCCGGGCTCCCGCGGACGTCCCCGGGCTGGCCGAGCGGATCACCCGCGCCGACGCGCGCGTGGCCGAGCGCAAGGACCTGCAGGCCAGGGCCGAGCAGGCGGAGGAGGAAGCCAGGCAGTCCCGCGCCGCCCTGGAGGACAAGACTCAGGCCGAACGCTTCCGGCACGCCCACGCGCAGCAGCAGCGGCTGCTCACGCTGCTGGAGACTCAGGAACAGGCGTGCGCCGGCGGTAAGGCCGCCGAAGAGGCGCTGGGCCGCGACGTGGAGGCGGCCGAGCGGGCGTCGGTGGCCGCCAGGGACGCGCTCGCCGACGCCCAGCGCGCGCATGCCGCCAGCGACCTGGCCGCGACGCTGAAACCCGGTGACGACTGCCCGGTCTGCCTGCGGCCGGTCACCGAGCTTCCGCACCATCCGGCCGCCGGGGACCTGGTCAAGGCCAGGGCCGCGGTGGACGCCGCGGTGCGGGACCACCAGCGCCTGGTCCGGGCGCACGCGACGCGGCGCGGGCCACGGCGGCCGCCCGCGGCACCGCCGACGGCACCCAGCCGCGAGCTGGCCGGGGTCACCGCCGCGCTGCGCGGCTCCCCCGGCGAGGCCGAGGTCACCATGCAGCTCAAGCTCATCGCCGAGGCCGACGAGGCGCTGGATGCCGCGCGCAGGACCGCGGCCGCGCAGCGCGCCGGCGTCGGGGCGGCCGAGCGGGAGCGCGCCGCGCTCGCCGGTGACGAGCAGCAGGCCTGGGCCGCGCTGCGCCGGTCCAGGGACCGGGTGGTCAGCCTCCGCGCCCCCGAGGTCGACGGCGGCGGCCTGGCCGGAGCCTGGGATGCGCTGGCCGCGTGGGCGGCGTCCGAGCGCGACGCGCGGGCCGGGCGGCAGGCCGGTCTTGACGAGGCGGCCCGGGCGCTGAACCGGCAGCTCGCCGGCGGCGGCCGGCGCGCTGACCGACCTGCTCGCCGAGCACGGCATCACCGGCGTCACCGACCCGGCGCGGGTCGCGGCGGCGGTAGCCGGGCGCCGGGTGCGCGCGGAGAAGGAGCTCGAGGCCGTGCGCCAGGCCCGCCAGCAGGCGGACCGGCTGGACCGGCAGATCGCCGAGGCCCGCGAGGAGGAGCAGGTCGCGAACGCGCTCGGCGGTCTGCTCCGGGCCAACACCTTCGAGCGCTGGCTGTGCAGCGAGGCGCTCGACTCGCTGGTCGCCGAGGCGTCGGCCACGCTGAGGGAGCTGTCCGGCGGCCAGTACCAGCTCGACCGGGACGAACGCAACGAGCTCGTCGTCATCGACTACGAGGACGCCGCGGCGCGCCGCCCGGTGCACACGCTGTCCGGCGGCGAGACGTTCCAGGCTTCGCTGGCGCTGGCCCTGGCGCTGTCCCGCCAGGTCGTCGGGCTGTCGGCAGGGCATGCGCGACCTGAACTCGATGTTCCTGGACGAGGGGTTCGGCACGCTCGACGAGGACACCCTGGAGACGGTGGCGTCGACCCTGGAACGGCTGGCCGACGACTCCGAGCGCATGATCGGCATCGTCACCCACGTCGCGGCGCTCGCCGAACGGGTCCCGGTCCGGTTCGTGGTCAGCCACACCGGCGCCACGTCCGCGCTGCGGAAGGAGCGGACGTGACCGAGCCCGCCGGTCCCGCCGTCCCGGCCGTCCCGCCCGCGCGGCAGCCCGGCCCGGCCACCTCGCCTCCCGGTTTACCGTCGATCCCTGGGATCCCGGGTACGGCCAGGCGTTCAGCGACGAGGCCGACGGCGGGTCCCTGCAGGCGTCGAGCGCCGAGCTCGACCTGGACCTGGAGCTGCCCGCCGACCGGTGGCGCCCGGTCGACCCGGATCCCGGCCGGCCCGGCCCGCCAGCGTGCTGTTCCTCGACGGCGTCCGGCGCATCGACGCCCGGGTCTGGGTGCACGGGAGCGAGGCGGACGGGCAGCCCGCGCCTGGCATCGCCGCGTCGCTCGCGGCCGGCCTCGTGGCCTGCGACGGGGCCGCGCGCATCGCCGACGTGGCCGTCGAGCGCGGCATGTTCACCGCGGCGCCCGACGCCGCTGACGTCGTCACCCGCTACGGCCGCTACCCGGCCCGCCGGGCCGACGGCCCCGGGCCCGACAAGCTGTCGCTCGCGCTGCAGCAGCGGCTCGGCGCCGCCGAGGTGCAGCTCGCGATGGCGTTCCGGGCCAGCCACCCGGACGCGGACGACCTGCTCATCGTCGACGGGCCGCTGCGCGGCCGGACCCACCTCGACCGCACCGTCGGCTACATCAAGACCCACCACGCGTCCTACCTGCCGCCCCGGCAGGCCGCGGTCGTCGGCGCGCTGGCCACCGGGCAGCGCACGCCGGTCTTCACGATGGGCACCTCCTGGCGGCGGCACTCCTGGTATCTGCGGCTGCCCGGCACGCCGGGTGTGCCCTGGTCCGGCGTGGTCCGGCTCGAGTGCTCACCGGATCTGCCCGCGGCCGCCGCGGCCCGGCTGGCCGACCTGACCGCCTGGCTGCTCCCCCCGCTGGCCAGCGTGCCGCACAAGGACCCGCGCGCCCCGCAGAACCTGGTCCCGATCGGCGGGCTGGAGCGGGAGCTACGGCGGCGGCTCGGCGATCAGCAGTTGCTCTACCGCGCGCTGCGCTCCGCGGCCGCGGAGCGCCAGCCCGCTCAGCCGGTGCCTTCGGCGATCATCTGATCCCACGCCGCCCGGTTCGCCAGCCGCTCGGCGCGCAGCCGGCCGAGCAGGCCGTCGGCCGACATGATCCTCTTGATCTTCTGCGGCGCCCCCGGGCCCAGCCCGGCCAGCGTCCCGGCCAGGCTGCCCGCGGCCCCGTCCGGGTCGTTGTCGATCCGGTTCGCCAGGCCCAGGGCCAGCGCCTCGGCCGCGCCGACCCAGCGCCCGGTCATGGTGAGCTCGAGCGCGGCGGCGCGGCCCACAAGATCGGGCAGGATCCACGCGCCGACCGCCAGCCCCGCGCCGGGCGGCCCGGTCCAGCGCAGCCGCGCCTCGGGGCTGACAATCCGCATGTCGGCCGCGGCGGCCAGCTGGGCGCCGCCGCCCACGGCCGCGCCGCCCATGGCCGCGATGACCGGGCCGGGCCGGGTGACGATGTGCTCGAGGCACTCGTAGAGCAGATCCGAGACCACGGCCCGCTCGGCTACCGGGATGGTCAGGTCGGCTCCGGCGCAGAACACCGTCGGGTCGGTACTGCCGAGGATCACGACGGCGTCGTCCTCGGCCTTCATCACCTCGGTCAGGGCGCCGACCATGCCCGGGTCGAACGCGTTGCGCCGCTCGGGGCGGGACAGCAGCAGCCGGACATAGCCCTCGTGGCTGCGGTCGACCACGACGTGCGGATGCGGCATGCCCAACTCCAGACGAAGCTCGCCGGCGGATCCCCCGGAACTGCCGCGACGGCGCCCCGGCGGGCCAGGACCCCGATCGCTCAGAACACGATAGCGGCGGAGGTCAGGACGGCGAGTCCATCGCGCTGGGGTCAGGCGAAGCGGGCGGCGGGTCCGGTGACGGAGTCGCCGGCGGCGTCGTCGGAGGCGGCGTGACCGGCGGCGGCGTGGTCGGAGGCGGCGTGGTCGGCGGCGGGGTGGTCACGGGCGGCGTGGTCGGATTCGGGGTGGGTGAGGCAGGGGGCGGGTTGGGCGACGGCGAGCCGGCCGACGGCGGCGGGTTGGGCTGAGGATGCGGCGAGCCGGGCGATGACGACCCGCCCCGGCCGGACGGAGTCGGCAGCACTCCCAGCGGAGTCGGGCCGAGCAATCCGGGCAGCGGCCCGAGCACCGGCTGGTGCGAACGCGTCTTCCTGGCCAGCGTGGGCAGCGCGGCCGCCGGGGAGCTCAGCGCGGAACCGGCCTGCGCCGTGGTCTGGGCACTCGCCGCCGCCACCGTCACCGGGGTCGGTCCAGGAAACGACGCGGCGACGAGGTGGAAGAGCAGCATCCCCGGGACGATGAAGACGGCGATCGCCACCGGGGCCACCACGGTCCGCGACACCCCCCGCCGGGTCCCGGACTTGGTGCCCCGGGAGGTACCGCCCTTCAGCGAGCGGCTGGCGGCCTCGGTGCGGTACGTGCCGAGCGCGGTCGCGGTTCTCGAGATCCGCATCCCGAGGT
This sequence comes from uncultured Actinomycetota bacterium, assembly GCA_963739645.1. Lineage (GTDB taxonomy): Bacteria > Actinomycetota > Actinomycetes > Streptosporangiales > Streptosporangiaceae > JASHPR01. The sequence continues at coordinate 212,255 of CAVUBM010000074.1, read as the reverse complement.
TGACCGGAGGGCTGGCGAACGGGATGGCGGTGACCATTTCGGGGCCGAAATCCCGGTCCCCGCGCCGCTGGGCGCAGCTGGCGCAGTGCCCGACGTGATGGACCAGCCGCTTGCGGACCTTCGGCGTCAGCAGGGCCTTGGCGTGATCTCCCTGGACCGCGGTGGCCTCCAGGACCTGGCACCCCGGCCGGCCCGCGCGAAGGACCGCGATGACCGTCGCCGACGCCCGGAACTCCGTGCCCGCGCCGGACAGCAGCGTGTTCGCCCGGCGGCCGTTGACACCGAGCACGGCGGCGAGGTCGGCCTCCGCGATGCCGTGCCGGTACGCGAGGCTGACGACCTCGCGATCGCGATCGGGCAGGCTGTCCAGGGCGGCGCTGACAATCCGCAGCTTCTCCCGCTCGGTCGCTACGGTCCCGGCGTCCGGGTAGCGGTCCGTGCTGCCCGGCCTGCTCGCCGATGAACTCGTCCAGGGTGACCGTTTCGGGGCGGCTGGCCAGCTGGTGGCCGGGCAGGCGGCCCAGGCACTGCTGCCGGGCGCTGGAGTACAGCCACAGCCGGACCTGGTCAGGATCCGGCAGCTTGTTCATCTGCGCGTCGACGGCGACCAGGCTGTCCTGCACCACCTCGGCGGCGGCCCACGGGTCCCCGAGAATTCCGGCGCAGTAATCGAAAAGGGGCCCCGCGAAGCTCTCATAGAGATACGCGAAGACATCCCGGCCCGCGTCCCGCAGGCCCTCAGCCATTGAACGATCTTCGGAAGGCGCACCGCCAGACTCAACCGACATGGGTCCTCCCATCCGGCTCTTCCCTTAACCTCGCGGGGGCGGGGCACCGCTAATGGCCACTAAACATCCCAAAGAGTAACGGGCGCAAGAGGCATTGTGCAGACTCACCTAACGCAATGGCCAGGACACGGTGCGAAACGGCTGGCGTTTGGGCAGGTCGAAGGCATCTCACCGGGACGAAAACCCTCAGCTTGACAAACCAATCGGCTTGCTTAGTATAGTTAGCAAGACAGGAGGCATCGTGAACGAGACCCGTAACGTCGGCCAGGAAGTCCAGGCCGAGATCATCAAGACCGTCCGCCGGGGCCAGGAGGTCGCGGTTATCACCATTGGCACCGTCAAGGCCTGGGCCGACACAGTCCGGTCGGCCGCCCCGCGCCCGGCTGAGCTGAAACTGCCCGAGCTGAAACTGCCCGAGATCAAGCTGCCCGAGCTGAAGCTGCCGTTCGCCGACCGGCTGCCCAAGCCGGACGAGCTCGTCGGGAACGCCTACGAGCTGGCCGGGAAGCTGCTGGCCAGCCAGCGGAGGCTGACCGAGAATGTACGGCACGCGACGTCACCGCTGCGCCAGGGCAAGAACGACGCCCTCGGCCAGAACGGCTCAGCCGACAAGTAATTACCCGGCCGCACGGCGAGTCCGCCGCGGCTCGCCGTGCGGCACTACCGATTTATCAGGGCGGACATGGCACCGGATTCGGACGATTCACCGCGGCGGGTAACGGATTCCTGGAATGCGCAAATGAAGGTACTGGGCGCGTTCATCCGGAGCCAGCGCAAGCTCGCCAACCTGTCGCTGCGCCAGCTCGCCGACAAGACCACGCTCTCCAACCCGTACCTGAGCCAGATCGAGCGCGGCCTGCACCAGCCGTCGGTCCGCGTGCTCAAGCTGCTCTCCGGAGCGCTCAACGTGTCCGCGGAGACGCTGCTGGCCCAGGCGGGCCTGATCGACCAGGCCCGGCCGGCCAGCACCGCGGGCGAACCCGCGGTCTCGTCGGTGGAGTCCGCCATCGACGCCGACGACCGCCTGGCCGACGAGCAGAAGGCGGCCCTGCTCGCGGTCTACCGCAGCATGCTGCGGTCCTAGCGCACGCCCGTCACCGAACGGGCCCGTGGTTAAACGGACGCGTGCCCCCGATCACCACGCTGTTAGTCTCAGGCCAGAAATGGGCTGATGATCACGGACGAGCTGGGAGAATGCGGCGTGGCTGGAATGATCACCGCGATTGTGGGTGCCCGGGTCATCCCGGTGGAGGCGGAGCCGGTCGACGACGGGACCGTGCTGCTGGAAGCCGGGAAGATCGTCGCTATCGAAGGGCCGGGCTTCAGCGTCCCGGACGGCGCCGAGGTGATCGACGCGACCGGCAAGTGGGTGCTGCCCGGCTTCATCGACGCGCACGCCCATGTCGGCGTGCACGAGGAGGCTGAGGGCTGGGCCGGCCAGGACACGAACGAGATGACCAAGCCGGTCACCGCCTTCGTCCGGGCTCTCGACGCGATCAACCCGGCCGATGAGGGCTTCCGCGACGCGATCAGCGGCGGCGTGCTGGCCGTGAACGTCAACCCGGGTTCCGGCAACCCGATCGGCGGCCAGACCGTGGCGATCAAGTGCTGGGGCCGCACCGTGGACGAGATGGTGCTGCGCGAGCCGGCTGGCCTGAAGTCGGCGCTCGGCGAGAACCCGAAGCGGGTCTACGGTGACAAGAACGAGACGCCGTCCACCCGGCTGGGCACGGCCGGGGTCATCAGGGACGCGTTCGTCCAGGCCGCCAACTACCTGGCCAGGATCGCCGCGGCGGAGGACGCTCCGCCGTCGGAGCGCAAGCCGGTGGACCGCGACCTGAACCTGGAGGCGCTCGGCCAGGTGCTGCGCCGCGAGATCCCGTGGCGCCAGCACTGCCACCGCGCCGACGACATCGCGACCGCGATCAGGATCTCCCAGGAGTTCGGCTACCGGCTCGTGATCGACCACGGCACCGAGGCCTACCTGCTGGCCGACCTGATCGCGCAGCAGGCCATCCCGGTCATCATCGGCCCGCTGTTCACCAGCCGGTCCAAGGTCGAGCTGCGCAACCGGTCGCTGGCCAACCCGGGCAAGCTGGCGGCGGCCGGGGTCACGATCGCGATCACCACCGACCATCCGGTCGTGCCGATCCACTTCCTGATCCACCAGGCCACGCTCGCGGTCAAGGAGGGCCTGGACCGGGACACGGCGCTGCGGGCCGTGACGATCAACCCCGCGCGGATTCTCGGGGTCGCCGACCGGATCGGCTCGCTGGCCCCGGGCAAGGACGCCAGCCTGGTGATCTGGTCCGGCGACCCGCTGGACGTGATGAGCCGCGCCGAGCGGGCGTTCCTGGACGGCCGCGAGATCTATAGCCTTCGACTACGGCCGCGGCGAGGGAACCGTCCGGGATCCCTACTAAACCGAGCCAGGCCCGGTGTCACCGGGCGGCACCATCCGGATGTCGTGCGCAGGCACGTCCGGCGCGGCGAAGCCGAGCAGGCGCTCGGCCTCGCCGGCGACCGCGTCGCGGTCCCGGTTGCCGATCGTGTCGAACAGCTCGATCGTCAGCACCGCCGCTGACCTGGACCGGTCGAGCAGCCAGATGCCGACGGCGAAGCCGTCGACCAGCACGGTCCCGGGGAAGATGCCGTTCTTGGAGTACAGCCGCCTGCGGTTCTGCTCGCTGATGACGCGGGTGCGGTCGGCGTGGGACAGGATCAGGTTGTCGAACTCCGCCACGAGCCGCGCCGGGGCCGGGGTATCCGGCGCGGGCCGCGGGGCGCCGGGCAGGTCGAACAGCTCGGCACCCTGCTCGTCGCGGAACGTGCGCAGGCCGGGCCGGAGCCTGCGCACGACCTCACCCAGCCGGGTCATCCCGGACCAGGCCTGGATGTCCCTGACCGAGGCCGGGCCGAACGCGGCCAGGTACCGGGTGACCAGCTGCTCCAGCTCCGGGCTGGTGTCCAGCGGCTGCCCCAGCCAGGACTCGGCGGTGGTGTGCGCGGCCTGCCCGGATAGGCCCCACACGGCCCGCGGCGGCACCTGGACCAGCGGCACCAGGGCCCGGACGGTCTGGGCGAGGGCGTTGCCGGGGCAGCCGGGCCACCGCTCCGCCAGCCGGGCGCCAAGCTCGCTGAAGGTCAGCGGCCGCTGCTCCAGCAGGTCACGGGCCGCAGCGGCCAGCATTTCGGTATCCACCCCGGCCAGCTGCTGGCCGAACGCGGTCACGGCGCGGTCAAGCACGGGCTGGACCAGCGGGCGCAGCAGCAGGCAGTCGCGCGCCGAGACCAGGTGGATGGTCCCGCGCATCAGTGCGATGCGGACCACCCGGCGGTCCAGGATCAGCCCGGCCAGATCCTCCGGGCGGAACCCGTCCAGCCGGGACCACAGGCCGTAGTAGGGCGGGAACGGCGCCTGGGCCTGCAGCCCGGCCAGGTGCTCGACCGTTCCGATCACCCGCCCGGTCGCGCCCGGCGCCTTCGGGCAGCGGAGCCCGGCGCAGCAGCAGCTGCCGGTCGAGCAGGGCGCGGTTCAGCGCGCGGCCGGCTCAGCACCTCGGGCGACGTCGGCATTACCCGGGTGCGCCGTCCAGTTCGGCCGTCCACTGGGCCACGGTCTGCACCGCGGCCTGCCGCGGGAACACCTTCTCGGTCAGCACCCGGTGCACCTCCGGGTCGGCGTCAAGGCAGGCGTCGGCGAGCACCGTAAGCCGGTAGTCGAGGTCGGCGGCCTGCCGCAGCGTGGACAGCACCACGCCGCTGGTGGCGATGCCGGTCAGCACGAGGGTGTCGGCACCGAGGCCGCGCAGCACCACGTCGAGGTCGCTGCCGGTGAACGCGGACACGCGGCGCTTGACGACCACCACATCCTCCGGCTGGGGAGCCACGGCCGGATGGATCTCGGTGTCCGGGCTGCCCGCGACGAACCGGCCCGAGGCCGAGATCGCGGAGAACGACGCGTTCCTGGAGCTGACCTCGGGATACCCGGGCCGGAAGTGAATGGTGACGTACACCACGGGGATGCCCGCGGTGCGGGCCGCGGCTATCGCCGCCGACAGCCGCCGCAGGTAACCGGCGTCGTCCTCCGCAAACCGGGCGACGATTCCCTGCTGGACGTCCATCACCAAGAGCGCGGTCGCGTTCATCTGCTGGCGGGCTCCTTCCGGTTCGGCCGGGCATCACCTTACGCTCGCCCGGTGACGGTCCCGGCGACGTGGCTAGCCTGGGTCGATGAGCGATCTGGACCAGGCCCGGCGGTTCGCGCTGTCGCTGCCCGAGGCGACCGAGCAGCCCCACCACGACATGTCCTCGTTCCGGGTGCGCGGCAAGATCTTCGTCACGGTGCCGCCGGACGAGGAGCACCTGCACGTGTTCGTGGACGAACCCGAGATCGCCGCGTCGGTCGCCGAGGACCCGGCGGCGTTCGAGCCATTGCGGTGGGGGCAGCAGGTACGCGGAGTCCGGGTGAATCTGGCCGTGGCCCCGTCGGATCGCGTTCAGGAACTTATCGAAGAGTCCTGGCGGCGCAAGGCTCCCAAGCGCCTGCTGGCCGACTACGACCGCGGCCGCTGATGCCCGGCGTGCTCGGGGAGCGCGCGCTCAACCGTGCGCTGCTGCACCGTCAGCTGCTGCTCGAGCGGGCGAGCGTGCCGCCGCTGCAGGCCATCGGCCACCTCGCGGGCCTGCAGGCCCAGGCGCCGAACGCGCCGTATGTCGGCCTGTGGACCCGGCTGGCCGGTTTCCGCCCGGCCCAGCTGGCGGATCTGCTGACCGAGCGGGCCGTGGTGCGCACGCACCTGATGCGGAACACGGTGCATCTGGTCACCGCGGCCGACTGCCTGGCCCTGGGCGGCCTGTTCCAGGTCGTGCTCAGGCAGCGGTTCGCCGGCTCCCCGTTCGCCCGCAACCTGCACGGCGTGGACCTCGGCGTGCTGACCGCCGCCGGCCGCGGGCTGCTCGGGGAGCAGCCGCGCACGCGGGCCGAGCTCGGCCGGGTGCTCGCCACGCGCTGGCCGGACCGCGACCCCGCGTCACTCGCCTACGCGGTCACGCACCTGGTGCCCACGGTTCAGGTTCCGCCGCGCGGGATCTGGGGGCGGACCGGGCCAGCGGCGTTCACCACGACCGAGGCGTGGCTCGGCGGCCAGGCCGCGCCCGGGCTCGCGCCCGACGATCTGGTGCTCAGGTACCTGGCCGCGTTCGGGCCCGCGACCGTCAGGGACGTGCAGGCCTGGTGCGGGCTGACCCGGCTGGGCGAGGTCGCCGAGCGGCTGCGGCCGCGGCTGCGCACCTTCCGGGCCGAGGGCGGCGGCGAGCTCTTCGACCTGCCCGACGCCCCGCGGCCCGAGCCGGACACGCCAGCGCCGCCGCGGTTCCTGCCCGAGTACGACAACGTGCTGCTGTCCCACGCCGACCGGGCCCGGGTCATCCCCGGCCGCCGCAGCGTGCCGCTGCCGCCGGGCCACGGCGGCAGCCGCGGCACCGTGCTCGTGGACGGGTTCTGGGCGGCGACCTGGACGGCCGCCCGCCGCGGCGATCACGCGGTGCTGAGGGTGGAGGCGTTCACCCCGCTGCGCCGCGGGCAGGCCGATGCGGTCACCGCCGAGGGCACGCGGCTGCTGGCCTTCGTGGCCCCGGACGCCGGCGGCCACGATGTTCAAATTGGGGGCCCAACCTAAGCGAGTCCGCCCTCAAATTCCCCCTAGGGGGACCATACTGGTAGATCGTGAAGCCAGTCCGCGCCGCGACTCGGCGCTCATTCCCCGGCAGTCCGTTCAACAACATGCCCGTGCCGGTCCGGCACGTCGAGCAGTACGCCCTGCATGATCAAGTGACGCATGACAGGTACGGGCTCGGCGTGGTCGTCGGCATCGAGGACGAGGTCGCCGTGCTGGTCGACTTCGGCACCCAGAAAGAACGGATCCCTACGCCGTTTAGCAAGCTGACCAAGCTCTGATCGTCAGCTGGCGTCCAGCGACGCCAGGAACCCGGTAATCGCGGCCGCGACCGCGGCCGGGGCCCGCCGGGGCAAGTGATGGCCTGGCCCGTCGATGAGCCGCAGCCGGGCGTCCGGCAGGGCCCGGACCAGCCGGTGGGCGGTGACCACCGGCACCATCGCGTCCCGCGGGTCCGCCAGCAGCAGCGCCGGCATCCGCACCGACCCCAGCCCGTCCGCCAGGCGGTCCGCCTCGCGCACCAGGGCCCGCTGCTCAGCCAGGAACGTGCGCCACAGCGGGACGTGCTCGCTGCCGGAGTTACCCCAGACATGCCAGTTGACATGCTGGTCTGGGTCGGCAGGCCGCCCGCTGACCCGGGCCGCGCCCGCCAGCCACCCGCGGGCGAACCACGGCGTCAGCCGCCAGGCGGCCAGTGAGCACAGCGGCCCCGCCACGGGCGCCGCCAGCAGCCGGTCCCAGCCGTTCAGGCAGCCCGGCCCCACGCTCGCGAGCAGGACCAGCGCCCGCACCCGGTGCGGGGCCAGGCCCGCGACGGTCAGCGCCACCCCGCCGCCGTAGGAATGCCCCACGAGCACCGCCCGCGGGATGCCGTGAGCGTCCATCGCGGCCAGCACCGCGCGCGCGTTGCGGGTGAAGCCCCCGCCGGGCTGCCGGCTTGACCCGTATCCGGGACGGTCCAGGGCGAGGCTGTGCGTCCCGTCCGGGAGCCGCGCCTGCACCTGCTCCCAGTCCGCTCCCAAGCCAGGCTGCCCGTGCAGCAGGACCAGCGGGAGGGAGCGCACGTCTCAGGGTATGCCGGCCGCCCCGCCATCCTTCGGCACGACCAGCTCGTCGCCGTGGCGCCGGAGCTCGGCGATGGAGGTGACGCCGAGCAGCTGCATGGTGCGCCGCAGCTGCCCGGTGAGCAGGTCGATGGCGTGCTCGGTCCCGGCCTGCCCGGCGGCGGCCAGGCCGTACAGGTACGCGCGGCCGACCAGGCACAGGTCGGCTCCGCGCGCGATCGCCACCGCGATGTCGGATCCGTGGCGGACGCCCGAGTCCACGACCACGGCGGCCCGGTCGCCGACCGCCTCCCGGACCGGCCGGACCAGGTCGATCGGGGGGACGCAGCGGTCGAGCTGACGGCCGCCGTGGTTGGACAGGTGGATGCCGTCCACCCCGGCCGCGACGCCGCGGGCGGCATCCTCCGGGCCGAGCGGGCCCTTCAGCAGCAGCGCGCCCGGCCAGAGCGCACGGAAGGTGTCGACGTCGTCCCAGGTGAGAGTGGGGTCGAACATCGCCGTGACGCCCGCGATCGTGTTCCCCACCGGGGTGAAGCTGGCGTACCTGAGCGCGGGGCCGCGCAGCATCGACATCCAGTAGCCGGGCCGGGACGCGATGTCGAGCAGGGCGCGGGTGGTGAGGGCGGGCGGCTGTGCGTACCCGTTCCGCAGGTCACGGGTCCTGCGGCCGCCCACCGGGGTGTCCACCGTGATCTCCAGCACCCGGAACCCGGCCACGGCGGCCCGCTTGACCAGGTCCTCGGCGAGCGGGCGGTCGCGCAGCACGTAGAGCTGGAACCACAGGTCCTGATGGCCGGTCGCGGCCAGTTCCTCGATCGTGTGCGTGCCGACCGTGGACAGGCCGTACGGCAGCCCGCGGGAGGCGGCCGCCGCGGCCACCGCGAGCTCCCCGGCCTGGTGGAATATCCGGGTGAAGCCGGTGGCGGCGAGCCCCAGCGGCGCGGGCAGGTCCGAGCCGAGCACGGACACGCTGAGGTCGGGCTCGGACACGTCGCGCAGCACCCGGGGCCGGAACTGCCAGCGGCGGAACGCGGCCTGGTTCTCCCGCAGCGTGAACTCATCGTCGGCGGCGCCGTCGAGGTAGCCGAACACCGGGCCTGGCAGCCGGCGCCGCGCTTCCCGCCGCAGGTCGCCGACGTCGAAGCACCGGCTGAGGACCCGCCGGTCGTGATCCGGCTCAAAGGGACGCATCCGGATCAGCTCGCGGATCTCCCGGTACCTCATGCCACGCCACCTTCCCGCCTCGGCCCATCAGCCAGCGACGCGAGCCCGGGCGCACGCCGGTGCAGTCGCGCCGCCGGCGGGGCCCAATAGGGTGAACGGCACCCTACTGTTGTTGTTTCCGCACCTAAGTGCCATCCACACTATTGAGCGCGATTTGGGGGCCGCCGGCCGGTGGCGGGTGTGGCCGTGCGGACGGGCGTGATGAGGGCGCAGGCTGGGGCTAGGGCGACTTGGGCTGGTGGCGGATGTGGCCGTGCGGGCGGGGACGGCCGGTTAAGCGGCCCGCCTGCGGCCGCGCGGGGGTCTGCTGCCCGCCGGGGGAACCCGACGGCCGCTGCTCGATCACGAACGTGCCCCGGCCCGGGACGGTCTCCACCAGGCCCTCCTTGACCAGGATGTTGATGGCCCGGCGGACCGTGCCCACCGCGAGGTGAGTTTCCTCGGTCAGCTTGGTGATCGACGGCAGCTGGTTCGCGATCTCACCGGACGCTATCTGGGCCCGCAGCAGCCCCGCAAGCTGCAGATACGGGTGCTCCGGCGACGTCTCGTCGATCTTCACGCCGGTAACCTAACCAACTGCGACATGGGGAAACCAGACAAGGCAATGCTTAACATGGTTTGACATGGCTGTATGATCGGGGCCATGGATTACAACAACTACGCGGACGAGATCGCCGCGGAGTTTCCCGGGTGGGAGGCATGGCAGGGAATTGACCGGCTATGGCACGCCCGGATACGCGGAGCCACGCCGCCGGTGATGGTCCACGGCGAGGACCTGGTCGATCTGAGGGATCAGATTATTGGCTACCTGGGCCGGACCGCGGATGACGCCGGTTAGCGGCGGTTCTTAGCGATCCGTCAGGAATCGGGTCAGCTCGTCCTCGGACGGCGCGGTCGCGGGCCCGCGCCTGGTGACCGACAGCGCCGCTGCTGCGTTGGCGATCCTGGCCGCTTCCGGCGGGTCCTCGCCCCGGGCCAGGGCCGCGGCGAAGGTTCCGGTATGGGTATCGCCCGCGCCGTTGGTGTCGACGGCGCCGACCTCGAAGCCGGGCACGTGCACCACGTGCACCACGTCCCCGCGGTCGGCGAGCAGGCACCCGTCAGGGCCGGTCCGCACCAGCACTCCCCCGCGCGGTCGCCACCGCGGTTCGGGAGGCTGGTGCGGGCCCCGCTGGGAGTCCTCCCGGGAGCTGTGAGGCTCCCGGGAGGACAGGGCCCGCGAGGATAGGGCCTGCGCCGCGGCCAGCGGGTCGTCACACCCGGTCAGCAGGGCGGCCTCGGTGGCGTTGCAGGTGAGCCAGTCCGCCCGCCGCAGCACCCGGTCCAGCGCCTGGCCCGGGATCGAGCCCGCCAGCGGCCCCGGGTCGAAGAAGACCAGGTTCGCGTCATCGAGCCGGTCCAGCCAGTCCTGGATCGCGTCCCGGTTGCAGGGGTACGCCAGGCTGTACCCGGACAGATAAACGGCATCGCGGCGGCCAGCCCGCACGGTACGCAGGTCATCGGCGGTCAGCGTGGCCTCGGCCCCGCGGCTGGTCAGGAACGTCCGCTCCCCCCCGGCCTCGACCACCGCCACCACGAACCCGGTGTCCCGGCCCGGCTTCGGCCGCTGCAGCACCTCAACCCCGGCGTCCGCCAGCGCGGCCAGGGCCAGCGTGGCGAAGGGCCCGGTGCCGTACGCGCCCGCGTAGCCGACCGGCAGCCCCCGCGCCAGGGCGGCCGCCATCACGTTGAACCCTCCGCCGGGAGTCACCTCGGCCGCCGAGGCCAGCACGTCGCCGCCGCGGTCAGGGAGGCGGCCGACGTCCAGCACCACGTCGATGACCACGTTGCCGAGGTGCAGCAGCCGGCCGAACGGCCGCGCCGGCGCCTGCCCGCGCCCGCTCCTGCGGGGCCCGCCCCTGCGGGGCCCGCCGGGGCGAACGGCCCGACCTGAGCGCGAGCAGGCCGGCGGCGACCTCGGCCAGGTGGAGGTCATTCACCTGGTCGACGGTGCGGCGCGCGGCAGCGGGAAAGCCCGCCACCCCGTGACACGCCCCGCCGATGGCGCCGGCCATCGCGGCGATCGTGTCGCAGTCGCCGCCCACGGAGGCGGCCAGCCGGCACGCCAGCCAGGGATCGTCCGGGCAGGCCGCGAGCACCGCGAACGCGGCCGGGACCGACTCCTGCGCGGCCAGGCTGGTCCCGACCAGCGTGCTCACCGCCGACGCGGCCGCGTCCGGGGACAGCCCGGCGGCCAGGTCTGCGGCCCAGCCGATCCGGGCGCCGACATCGGCCGCCGCCACCCAGTGCCCGCGCCCGGCGGCGAGCTCCGCGGCCGCGGCGGCCTGCCGGGTGGCCTCGGCGACCGTGGCCCCGTCGATCCCCGCGCTGACCGCGGCCGCCACCGCGGCCGCGCCGGCCAGGGCGACGCCGGTGTTGTGCGTAACCAGGCTGGCCTCGACCACGCGGTCGACCAGGAGCCCAAGATCCGCGCCGGGGCTGGCGATGCCGACCGGCGCGATCCGCATGGCCGCGCCGTTGGTGGCCCCGAGCCGGCCCGCCAGGTCGATGTCCGCGCCAGCCAGCAGCTCGGCGATGGCCCGCCGGGTGGACGGGCCGAGCAGGTCGAGCGAGCCCCGCTCCCGCATCGACCGCTCCCACCCGAGCAGCCGCCGGGCCAGCTCGGCCGGGTCGACCCGGCCGCCGCCCTCGATCAGCAGCCGGGCCAGCAGCAGCGCCTGCTCGGTGTCGTCGGTGACCGACCCGGCGGGCAGCCCGGCCGCGAGCGGGTGATCGGGCGGCGCGGGCTCGAAGGTAGTGACCAGCCCGCCGTAGGCGGCCACGATCCGCGCCCGCGGCAGCGACTGCGTGGGCATCCCGAGCGCGTCCCCCACGGCCAGCCCGTACAGCGCCCCGAGGGCTCTGCTTTCATCCATTACGCAACGTCCGCCGCCACCCGCCGCCCGCCAGGCCCGGTCATCGCCCGGGCAGCACGTCGGCCAGGCGGACCACCTCGATCAGCGGGCTGTACAGGCGCATGACGGCCAGGGCCTGCTCGTGGGTCTCGTCGTTCACCCCGGCGCAGGCGTCGCCGACGACCTGGACCGCGACCCCGGCGTCGGCCGCGGCCACCGCGGTCGACAGCACGCAGCAGTCCGTGGACACGCCCGCGAGCACCAGCCCGCTGTCGCCCACCCGGGCTTCGAGCCGCGGGCCCCACTTGCCGAACGTCGTCGCGTCCAGCGTCGGGCCCGGATCGGCGAAGTCGTCGACCAGCTGGTAGATGGCCGCGTCGGGCGGCTGCAGCGCGAACGGCCACTGGTCGTAGTACCGCCGCCACGCCCCGGTCGGGGTCTGCGGCGCCACGAACCGGGTGAACGTGACCCGGGGCCCGAACGCCTCGACCAGCTGGCGGATCGGCCCGACGACCTCGGCGAACCGGGGCGTGAACCAGCCGCTGTCCCGCTCGGCGAACACCCGCTGCATGTCGATGACCGCCAGCCACGGCGGCACCGCCGCTGGCGCGGTCATGCCGCGGACGCGGCCGGCTCGAGCAGCGGCGCCGCCTCCTGGGCCCGCACCGCGGACCGGCTGAAGATGAGCGTGGCCACGAAGCCGAGCGCCAGGGCCAGCAGCACACCGAGGTTGGCGAACGCCCAGGCCCCGGTCTTGCCGCCCAGACCGAACGGCCCGAGCAGGTAACCCTGCCAGGTCAGCCAGCTCGCCGCGGTGTTGGTGACCAGGCCCCAGCCCAGGACCGTGCTGACCACGATCACCCCGATCGGGAACCACCGGATGTCGCCGTACCGGCCGCGCGGGTTGTACAGCTCGGGCTCGGCGTAGTCGCGGTGCCGCAGGGCGATGTCGGCCAGCATGATGCCGGCCCAGGCGGCGATCGGGACCCCGAGCGTGATCAGGAACCCCTCGAACTGGCCCACGAAGTTGCTGGCGAAGAACACCACGTAGACCGTTCCGCCGATCATGACGACCCCGTCGATCAGCGCGGCCACGAAGCGCGGCACCCGCAGCCCGGCGGTGAGCAGGGCCAGGCCGGAGGAGTAGATGTCCAGCACCGACCCGCCGACCAGCCCGAGCACGGCCACGATCGCGAACGGCACCAGGAACCAGGTGGGCAGCAGCGCGGCCAGCGCCCCGATCGGGTTCGCGCCGATCGCGGTGGCCAGGCTCGTCGACGAGCCCGCCAGCAGCAGGCCGAAGATGATCAGCACGATCGGGGCCACCGCCGAGCCGAACGTGGTCCAGCCGATCACGCCCCGGCTCGACGAGCTCCTGGGCAGGTAGCGCGAGTAGTCGGCCGCGGCGTTGACCCAGCCCAGCCCGAAGCCGGTCATCACGAACACCAGCGCCCCGATCAGCTTCTCCGCGTCGCCGGACGGGATCGCGGACACCGTGTGCCAGTGGATGTGACTGGCCACCAGCCCCATGAACACGACCGTCAGCACCCCGGTCACGACCGTGATCACCGTCTGCATCCGCATGATCAGGTCGAAGCCCATGACCCCGCCGCCCACGGTCAGCGCGGCCACCACGATCAGCGCGATGATCTCGGTCCCGGTGCCACCGCCCACGCCGAGGCGCTGGAACACCGTGGCCGTGGCCAGCGTGGCGAGAATGATCAGCACGGTCTCCCAGCCGACCGTGAGCAGCCAGGAGATCACCGCGGGCAGCTTGTTGCCGCGCACCCCGAACGCGGCCCGGCTGAGCACCATGGTCGGCGCCGACCCGCGCTTGCCCGCCACCGCGATGAACCCGCAGAACAGGAACGAGACCACGATGCCGACCACGCCCACGATCACCGACTGCCAGAACGAGATCCCGAAGCCCAGCACGAACGAGCCGTAGCTCAGGCCCAGGACCGAGACGTTGGCGGCGAACCAGGGCCAGAAGAGGCTGCGCGGGCGACCTTTGCGTTCTGCGTCGGATATGACGTTGATGCCGTTTGTCTCGATCTGCAGGGGGCTGGCCTGGCCCGCCGTGGTCGTGCGCTCGGCACGCAGACTGTCAGCCATCACGTGTCCCTTCGTGTTGCGTCGCGCGGGGTCATTCTCCCGGATGACGTCATTCCCGCTCAATCGGTAGCAAGCCACCGCCCCGGCAGATTCCCGGTGCCGGCCGTCCGGTTAAGGTCAGCAGATGACCGAGCGAGCGATCTTGGTAACCGGGGCCTCACGCGGTATCGGCCGCGCCATCGCGCAGGCGTTCGCCGAGCAGGGCGACCGGGTGGCGGTGCACCACAGCGGCCGGGCTGCCCTGCCTGACGTGCCGCCCTGGCTGCCCGGCAGCGGGCACGCGGTGGTGCAGGCCGACCTGGCCGACCCGGACGCGGTGCGCCGCATGGTGGACCAGGCCTGCGAGACCCTGGGCGGCCTGGACGTCCTGGTCAACAACGCCGGGGTGTACCTCTGGCACCCGGTCGCCGAGGTCTCGTACGAGCAGTGGCAGGCCGCCTGGCAGGAAACCCTCGCGGTCAACCTGACCGGCGCCGCGAACGTGACCTGGTGCGCGGTGCAGCACATGATCCGCGGAGGCGGGGGGCGCATCGTCAACGTCTCGTCCCGCGGCGCCTTCCGCGGCGAGCCCCGCCACCCGGCCTACGGGGCCAGCAAGGCCGGCCTGAACTCCTTCGGCCAGTCCCTGGCCAAGGCGCTGGCCCCGCACGGCATCGCGGTCGCCACCGTGGCCCCGGGGTACGTCGCCACCGACATGGCCGCCGAGTACCTGGCCGGCCCGGACGGCGACGCGATCCGGGCCGACAGCCCGTTCGGCCGGATCGCCGAGGCCGAGGAGATCGCGGCCGCCGTGCTGTACCTGGCCTCACCCCAGGCCGAGTGGGCCAGCGGCGCCATCCTCGACGTCAACGGTGCCTCCTACCTCCGCACCTGACAGCCAGGTCCCGCGCCAAGCACGGCGGACAGCGCCGGGCTAGCTCCAGGTGGCGCCGGGGCCGGCCTAGCCCGGCTGGCTGAGGCGAGCGGTGATCGCCGGGGCCGCCTCGCGCAGCCACGCCTCGGCGCGCGGCAGCTCGTCCTTGGCGCCGTCCTCCCATAGCCTGCGGAACACCGGGTCCAGCTCGGCCGAGGCGCGGGAATCCTCGTGATAGCGGCGCGCCATGTCGACGGCGAACGGCGCCAGCTCCGCGCGATGCCGCGCCGTCATGCCGTAGGCGTCCGCGAACACCGCGACCCGGTGCGGGATGTCGGCGTCCGCGAACGCGGGCGCCCGGTCCCGCGGATCGCGCAGCGGCGCCCAGTACCACAACGCGTTCGCGATGTCGTAGAGCCGGGTGGTCGGCATGGCCAGGTCGAAGTCGATCAGCGCGGCGGGCAGCCCGTCGCGGAAGACCACATTGCCCGGGTAGTAGTCGCGGTGGCTGACCAGCTCGGCCCGCAGACTGATCTGTCCCACGTTGGCCGGCGTCCCGCCCCACACCGCGTCGGGCGGCGGCGCCCACCCGGTCGACGCCTCGTGCAGCGCACGGATCAGCCGGGCCAGGGCGACGAGCACGTCGTCGCCCGCCGTCTCCGGCGGCAGCGGGTTGCGCGGCACGTCACCGGGGACGAACGACAGCATCTCGCGCCCCTGCTCGTCGACGCCGAACGGAAGGGGCGCGCCGGTGAACCCGGCGTCGCGCAGGTGGGCCAGGTACGCCTGCACGGTCAGGCTGAACGGCCGCAGCGGCCGCCGCACGGTGTCCCCGATCCGCACGATCCCCTGGGTGACGCCATCGCCGGTCAGCAGCTCGCCTTCGCTCATTCCGGAGCAGCCTAGCCTTTGCCCGCACCGGCTCACGGCGTGGGCGGGACACCCGCACACGCCGGCGCTCAGCCGCCCATCCGCCCCGTCGCAGTGCGGGACTGAGGTGCGCTAGGCAGCACGGGCGAAGGTCACACTGACCTGGCTGAACCCCAGTGAGCGCAGCATCCCCTCGAGCATGCTCCTGGTGTTCTTCTCGGCCTCGGCGCGCAGCTGGCTCTGCCGGGCGGCGTTCTGGATCTTCTGCTGGGCCAGGATGTAGACCTGCTGCTGGCTGTTCGGGTTGCCGGAGAAGAAGTTCCCGACCCGGTTCAGCAGCCCCTGCTGCTGGGCGTAGACGTAGGACTGCCTGACGTTCAGGGTCGCGGGCTCGAGCTGAGCGCCGGGCAGGCGGACGGTGACCGCGGTGCGGTCGGGCGAGACCTGGACCGCCTTCCCGGTCAGCCCGGAGAAGTTGACGAACGCGATGTCGCTGCCCTGCGCGATGAACAGCGTGTCGCTGCCCTCGAGGAAGGACGGCAGGAACGCGGTGCGCTTGGACAGGTCCACCACTACCTGGAACGAGCCGCTGGCCGCCTCGTAGCGGCTCAGCGCCGTGATGGACTTGAGCAGCACCGGTCCGTTGCGGTCGGTGGTGGTCTCCCGGAACGGGTTCCTGAGCTGCGGCAGGACGTGCACCGCGGACAGCACGAGCAGTGCGGCGATGACCACGGCGATGGCTGCCGCCAGCGCGATCAGCTTGCCGACCAGCCCGCTGCGCGTGCGGATTAACTGCCGGTCGGGAGGACCTGGGTCGAGGCCCATGGGCCTGGTCTGTTTCATGGGATTCATCCGCTCGCTAGGGGCGCGGGATTCACTAGGGACGCGGGATGCCGGGGGCGGGCGCGCCGACGGTGGGCGGTACCGTCGACGCGCCCAGCTGTGCGCTAATGCGCTGCTGTGCTGGAGTCCGCCCGCTCGTCGTCGGGCTTGGTCTCCGCCGGTGTGGTGCCGGTGTCCGCGGATGTCTTGCGGCCGGGGACGAACCTCCGGGGCCCGGTCGTGGCGTTCGGCTGGGTGGCCACGGGGGTCGTCGGCTCGGTGCCGGCTGGCGCCTTCGGCGCGGTGCTGGCTGGCGCCTTCGGCGCGGTGCTGGCCGGAGCGTCCGGGCCAGTGGTCACGGGCTCGGTCCTGGGCGCAGTCTCCTGCGCGGCGGCCTCCCGCTCGGCGCGGGCCTTCGCGGCCCGCTCGGCCTGCCTGGTCTCCCTGACCCCGATCACGGAGAAGCGGCCCAGCGCCATGCCGGCCAGCAGCACGATGACAATGCCGAGCCCGGTGAAGAACCCGGTCTGCTCCAGCGCGCGGTGGATGGTCCCGCCTACCGGCGTCCCGGCGCTCATGCTTAGGCCAGAGGTGCCCCATATCGGCGCGAGCACGCTACCGAGCGCGAACCAGGCGCCGCTCACTGCCGCCAGCCAGGCGCCGAAGATGGCGAACGGCCGGCTGGAGCTGGCCAGCACGATCAGGCCGCCGATCGCCGTGGTGCACCCGGGCAGGATCTCCAGCCAGAAACGGCCGGTGGTGTAGATCCAGGCGCTGTCCGGGGTGTAGGCGTAGTGGAAGTACGGGCCGATAAAGGGGATCAGAGCCCCCCACGCGCCCAGCAGGACCAGCAGCAAGCCGCTGAGCGCGCCTCGGCTCCGCGGAACCCGCAGCATCCCGTTCATTCAGATCACTTCCCTCTGCAGGCGGAGGGTGTGGACACCTGCGCGCCCTCAACTACCCGCACTGCGGGACTCCATGCAAAGCACTGGCAAAGTGCTACTTGGCCGTAACCGTCCGCTGCCGGCGGGCGCTCCGGGCCACGGCGCCCGCGCCGGCTGATACTGTTCGCGGACCGGTGGCAGGCCGGGAAGGAGAGATGGCCATGGTGATGCCGCTGGCCGTCCGCGTTATCGCGGCCGTCATCGGTGCGCTGCTCGTGATCACGGGAGCCCGGAGCGTCATCGGGACCGTTATCGTGCCCCGGCCGGTGGGCAGCTGGCTGACCCGGTGGGTGGACCGGATCGTGAGCGGCATCTACCGCATGGTGACCACCCGCATCGACGACCACAAAGTCCGCGACCGGATACTCGCCGGCCAGGCGGCCGCGATCCTGCTCGTCCAGCTGGTCGGCTGGCTGGTCCTCTTCTACGTCGGGTTCTCGCTCCTGCTCTGGCCGTTCGAGCCTCGCGGCATCGCCGAGGCGTTCGACACCGCGGGCCCGGCGGTGTTCGGGCCCAACCCGGCCCTGGGCGCCGCGCAGAAGACGATCGCCGATCTCGCCGCCTTCTTCGCGCTGATCACGCTCACGCTGCAGATCGCCTACCTGCCCACCTTGTACTCGGAGTTCAACCGGCGCGAGACCGAGGTGACGCTGCTGAACGCGCGCGGGGGCGTCCCGTCCTGGGGGCCTGAGCTGCTGGCGCGCACCCACTACGCGCTGGGCTCGGGCATGTCGACCCTGGACACCCTGCCCGGTCTCTACGAGCAGTGGGAGCGCTGGGCGGCGGACGTGGCGGAGAGCCACACCACCTACCTGCCGCTGGTCCGGTTCCGCTCACCCAGGCCGCTGTCGTCCTGGGTGACCGCGCTGCTGGCCGTGCTCGACTCGGCCGCGCTGTTCCTCGCGCTGTCCCCGGAGGCTGCGCCCGTGGTCCCGGCCCGGCTGTGCCTGCGCAGCGGGTTCATCTGCTTCCGCGAGGTCGCGCGGGCCATGGGCATCGACGTCCCGGACGAACCCGACCCGAGCGCGGGCATCAGCCTCAGCTACGACGAGTTCCTGGACGCGATCGAGCGGATGCGCAAGGTGGACTTCCCGATCGAGCGCGACCCCAAGGACGCGTGGCCGGACTTCGTGGGCTGGCGGGTCAACTACGAGCAGGCCGCCTACGCGGTGGCCTACGCCCTCGACATCGTGCCCGCGCTCTGGTCCGGCCCGCGCCCCCGTCCGGTCAAGCCCATCCCCCCGATCCGGCCGGCCCAGGGGAGACCGCCCGAGGCCCCTCAGCGCGAGCACGGCGCGAAGTCCCGGTCCGTCCGTCACCCGCGATCCCGCTAGTGGCATGAAGCCTTCAGACCAGCGCGCCGTGGCCGGGATCGAGGCCGAGCTGAGCCGGATGATCCGCTACGACGACGAGTCGATCGTGAACGACAAGTGGGTCAGGCAGCGTTACGACTGCGGCTGCTTCGCGAGCTACGGGCCGGCCAGGGCGGCCGCCGTCGAGACCGCGTGGCACGAGGCCGGGCACGCGGTGGCGGCGCTGGCCGTGGGGGCCAGCTTCAGCTCGGCCAGCATCCACCACGGCCACAGGAACGAGGGCCGGGTCCACGGCATCAGGTGCGGCACCGACCTGACGTTTGTCATCGACGCCGCCGGGCAGATCGCCGAGCGGCTGCGGGCCTGGACGATGCTCGAGCGCGACGACGAGCTGCGCGCGTGGCTGCCGACCTGGCGGGAGGGGGACGCGCGGCGGTTCCGCCGGACGCTGGCCGCGCGGTTCGGGGACGATGAGCGCGGCGCGTGGCGGTACAGCGAACAGCTGCTGGAGCCGCTGCGGCTGAAGATCCGCCAGGTAGCCAGGGCGCTGCTGGTGCACCCCCGGCACCTGCCGCACGCGGTCGTGGCGGCGATCGCAGACTGCAGGCCATGAGACCACAGCCAGACAGCCACCTGCGCGTCGCGCGCCCGAGCCGCGACCTGCAGGCGGCCGAGCGGTTCTGGGCCGGAGGCCTTGGGCTCAGCGTCCTGTACCGGGCCGATTCATCGGCCGAGGGCGGCCACGCGCTGCTGATGGTCGGCTGGCCGGGCGCGGCCTGGCACCTCGAACTCGTCGGCGACCCGGCGGCGCCCGCCACGCCGACCGAGGAGGATCTGCTGGTGCTCTACCTCGACGGCGAGGCCGACGGGGACCTGGTCCGCAGGCTCATCCAGGCCGGCGGCACCCGGGTTCCCGCGCGCAATCCGTACTGGGACCGGTGGGGTGTCACGATCGCGGACCCGGACGGGTACCGGCTGGTGCTGAGCAGCCGCTCCTGGCCCGACGACGGGAGGCGACGATGACGTGGGATGAGGTGCTCGCCTACTGCCTGGCCAAGCCGGGGGCGTGGCAGGACGAGCCGTGGGAGAGCGATCCCGTGGTGAAGGTCGGCCCCAAGATCTTCGCGTTCCTGGGTGGCGGAGCCGCGGTCGGACTCAAGTGCGGCCCGACCAGGGAGGCGGCCGACGAGTGGCTGCTGCGCTACCCCGACGACGCGACGGTCATGGCCTATATCGGGCGGTCCGGGTGGAACAGCCTGCGGATCGGCGGCGGGATTCCGGGCGACGAGCTGCTCGAGGCGATCGACGCCTCCTATGACGCCGTGGTCAGCAAGCTGCCCAAGAAGGACCGCCCGGGCTCTTAGAGCGCCGAAGGCGCTGGGCCAGCCGCGACGGCCGGCCGGAGGCTGGCCCGAGCGGATGGCACGCGGGGGGGTCTGGGGGGTCGCCCCCCGAGTGTTATAGCTTCAGCGCCTCGGCCAGCCGCCGGTAGCCGTCCATCAGGCCGGCGTCGGACTCGGTGAGCAGCTGCACGCACACGTGGTCGGCGCCGAGCGTGAGGTGCTCCCGCAGCCGGGCCGCCACCTGGTCCGCGCTCCCCCAGGCCACGAGGGCGTCGATCAGCGCGTCGCTGCCGCCGTCGCTCAGGTCCGCGTCGCTCCAGCCCAGGCGGCGCAGGTTGCTGGTGTAGTTGACCAGCCCGAGGTAAGGGTGGCGCACCCGCTGGCGGCCGATGGCGCGCGCCCGGTCGGGGTCGGTGTCGAGCACCGCCTTCTGCTCCGGGGCCAGCAGCGGCCCCGTGCCGAGTATCACGCGGGCCCGGCGCGTGTACTCGGGCGTGACCAGGTAGGGGTGGGCGCCCGCGGTGCGCTCCGCGGCCAGGCGCAGCACCTTGGGGCCGAGCGCGGCCAGCACCAGGCTCTGCGCCGGGACGCCGTCGCCGAGCAGCGTGTCGACGTATCTCGCGAGCGTCTCATAGGGCCGGGCGTACTTCTGGGTCGCCTCGGGGTGACCCGCGCCCACGCCGAGCAGGAACCGGCCCGGGTAGCGGGCCTCGATCCGCGCGAACGACGCGGCCACCGTGTGGGCGTCGTCCTGCCACATGTTCACGATGCCGGTGGCCAGGGTCAGCCGGGTCGTCGCGCCGAGCAGCTGCTCGGCCTGCTTGAGGTCGCCGCCGGGCGACCCGCCCAGCCACAGGGTGCCGTAGCCGAACTGCTCCAGGGCGGCGGCCAGCTCGGCCGTCACCAGGCCCGCGCTGCGCCAGACGCCGATCCGGCCCAGATGTGGATGCTCGGTCATGAGATCTGCTCCTTACGCACCGGCCCGCTACCCGTCCGGGGAACAGCCTGGCCGGCGCCGCTCGTTCCCCCCGGCCCGGGCGCGCTGTTCCCTGACGGGGGCCGCTGTTCCCTCGACGAGGCCGACCATGCAGGCTGGCGTTATGGACGAGCAGACGCTGGCGGCCTACCTGGATCGGATCAACGCCCCGCGGCCCGCCGCGCTCGACGCCGCGGCGCTGCGCGCCCTGCACCGGGCGCACCAGGTGGCGGTGCCGTTCGAGAACCTGAGCATCCATCTGTCGGAACCGATCTCACTGGATGTGGCCGACCTGCTCAACAAGATCGTGACCAGGCGGCGGGGCGGGTTCTGCTACGAACTCAACGGGGCCTTCGCGCTGCTGCTGCAGGCCCTCGGCGCCGACGTCGCGCTGGTCTCCGCGCGGGTGCAGGGCACCGCCGAGCTCGGGCCGCCGTTCGACCATCTCGCGCTGGTGGTCCGGCCCGCCGACGGCAGCGGACTCTGGCTCGCCGACGTGGGCTTCGGCAGCCACAGCGACTACCCGCTGCAGCTGGAGAACCGGGCGGAGCAGGCGGACCCGGCCGGGCCGTTCCTGCTGGCCGACGCCGAGCACGGGGACCTCGATGTGTTCAAGGACGGCAAGCTGCAGTACCGGATCGAGCGGCGCGGGCGCTCGCTGGCCGACTTCGTCCCCACCTGCTGGTTTCAGCAGACCTCACCGGAGTCCCACTTCACCCGCAGCACGATCTGCTCGCGGCTCACCGAGGACGGCCGGGTCTCCCTCAGCGGCCGGACCCTGATCGTGACCAGCGGCGAGAACCGCACTCAGCAGCAGCTGACCGACGACGAGGTCATCCTGGCCGCGTACCGTGATCATTTCGGGATCGTGCTGGACCGGGTGCCGGTGGCTGCGACAGCCGCAGGCAGACCTGAATGATGATCCCGGACAGCGCCCAGCCGGCCAGCACGTCGGTGAACCAGTGGTAGTCACACCAGACCAGGGCCAGGCCGACCAGGAGGCAGACCGCCGCCACGGCCGCCACCGCCGGGGTCCTGGCCCGGACGGGCAGGACCGGGACGAGCAGCAGCACAGCCAGGCCGTAGCACACGCTCGACGTGGACGTGTGGCCGGAAGGGAACACGCCCAGGTGGCCGGCCGCGACCGGCCCGAGGCCCGGCCCCGAGCGGGCGATCAGGATCTTCGCCGGGACCACAGTGGCCAGCAGCAGCACCACGGCCACGGCCGCGGCCAGCATGGGGCGCAGGGTCTGGCGCCGGGCCACGGCGATGAGCGCGCACACCGCGAGCACCGGGATCGCGACCTGGTTGTTGCCCAGGTTGACGAGCAGCTGGCCGGGCGCGAGCCGGCCCTGGCTCAGCCACAGCCAGCGCGGGGACGCCGCGTGCGCCAGCACGACCGCACGGATGTGATGGTCGGCGGCGACCAGCGGCCCGTTGGTGAGCACGTCGATCGTCAGCAGGATCAAGACGAGCAGCAGCCCGCCCGAGAGCAGCCACGGCCAGCGCCACCGCACGGCACGGAATGCGGTCGCAGTCGCCGGGAAGCGCCGGAGGCGCTGGGCCGACCGCGACGGCCGGCCGGAGGTCGGCCCGAGCGGTTGGCCCCCGGGGGGCTCCGGGGGGTCGCCCCCCCGGGCTAGCACTGTCTCGTCCATTGCGGCCGAGGTTACCGGCGCGCCGGTGGCCGGCCCGCCTAGCGGTCACTTCGTAACCGTATGTGACCTGCGCCGCGTGGGCCCCGGCGGTACCGCAGGTCACGCGGCCCGGCCTGCATTTCGGCCTGCGCCTGGCCGCTCCATATCGATTTGGGGTACTCTCCCCGGGCGGCCGGTCGTTGTTACTCACATTGATCGCTAAGCTATCCGCGCAAATCTTCGCTGGAAGGATCGATTAACTATGGGTGACGTCACCGGGGTAGAGCGGACTCTCGTCCTCCTCAAGCCCGATGCGGTATCCCGGGGGCTCGTGGGCCGTGTGCTGACGCGTTTCGAGGATGCTCTACTGAAGATCGTCGCCTTCAAGATGGTCTGGATGGATGCCGATCTCAACCGGCAGCATTACTTCGACCTCGAGGAGCGTTTCGGGCCCGCTGTCTACAACGCGGTGGCCACGTTCATGCAGACCGGGCCGGTGTTCGCCCTCGTGCTCGAGGGCGTCGAGGTCGTCGCCATCGTCCGCAAGCTGGTCGGGGCCACATACCCGGAGCAGGCCGCACCCGGGACCATCCGGGGTGACTACGCCCACCAGAGCAAGGCGTACGCCAACGCCAACCAGCTTCCTGTCGCGAACCTGGTGCACGCGTCGGCGAACCGCGAGGACGCCAAGCGGGAGATCGACGTCTGGTTCTCCGAGGGCGATCTGTACGACTACCAGATCCTGGCGGATAAGTACATCTCGTAGCGGGCATCACCAGCCCCAGGTGACCAGCCGACAAAATTTAGGTATCGGCCACACCAAAGCCACATCCCGCTGATCTGGCGACGTTTTATGCTTCACCCGGGTGTCCCGTTTTAGCGGCTCATGACGGGTTGGTGCTCGCGGGTTGGGGCAGGACGGGGGATCGGGCGGCCGCTTCGGTCGCGTCTGACGGAACTGCACATGGCGTGCCGCCGCGGCGGCACCCCTGGCCCCCGGAAGGGCAATGATGCCGCGTATCACCGTTCTCGGCACCGGGTACCTGGGTACGACCCACGCCGCGTGCCTGGCCGAGCTCGGATTCGAGGTCCTCGGCCTGGACACGGACGAGACCCAGCTCAAGGCGCTGGCCGCGGGCAGCCTGCCGTTTCACGAGCCCGGCCTCGAGGACCTGCTGCGCAGCGGCCTGAACTCGGGACGGCTGCGCTTCACCACCAGCTACGCCGAGGTCGCGGAGTTCGGTGACATCCACTTCGTGTGCGTGGGCACCCCGCAGCGGCCCGACTCCTCCGCGGCCGACCTGTCGCACCTGGAGGCGTGCGTCGAGGCCCTGGCGCCCCGGCTGACCCGGCCCTGCCTGGTCGTCGGGAAATCCACGGTCCCGGTCGGCACCGCCGCGCTGCTGGCCGAGCGCCTGGCCCGGCTCTCCCCCGTCGGCCCCGCGGCCGAGATGGCCTGGAACCCCGAGTTCCTGCGCGAGGGCCACGCCGTGGCCGACACCGTGCAGCCGGACCGGATCGTGGCCGGGGTCGTCTCGGAGCGGGCCGAGGCCCTGCTGCGCGAGGTGTACGCCACGCCGCTGGCCGCGGGGGTGCCGTTCCTGGTCACCGACCTGCCCACCGCCGAGCTGGTCAAGGTCGCGGCCAACGCGTTCCTGGCCACCAAGGTCTCGTTCATCAACGCGATGGCCGAGGTCTGCGAGGCCGCGGGCGCCGACATCGTGCCGCTGGCCGAGGCGCTGGCCCACGACAACCGGATCGGCGGGCGGTTCCTGGTGCCCGGGCTCGGGTTCGGCGGCGGCTGCCTGCCCAAGGACATCCGGGCCTTCGCCGCCACCGCCCGTGAGCTCGGCGTCGACTCGGTCAGCTCCTGGCTGGGTGAGGTGGACGCGATCAACCTGCGGCGGCGGGTCCGCATGGTGGACCTGGCGCTGGAGATGGCCGGCCGGTCGCCGGACGGCCTCACGGTCGGGGTGCTGGGCTGCTCGTTCAAGCCCCAGTCCGACGACATCAGGGACTCCCCCGCGCTGGACGTGGCCGGCACCCTGCACAGCCTCGGTGCCCGGGTCACGGTCTACGACCCGGCGGCCATGGACCGGGCCCGGCAGGTCCATCCCGAGCTGGACTACGCCAGCTCGATGCTGGACGCCGCGGCCGGGGCCGACGTGCTGCTGCTGCTCACCGAGTGGCGTGAGTTCATCGACGCCGACCCCGACGTGCTCGGCCTGGCCGTGGCCCAGCGCAACATCGCCGACGGGCGCGGAGCCCTCGACGCCGACCGCTGGCGGGCCGCGGGCTGGCACTACCGCGCGCTCGGGCGCCCGGCCTAGTGGACCCGCACGCGCAGACGCCGTCGGGCCTGCCGCGGGCCAGGTCGCTGGGGATCGGCTTCGACGGGACACCGGGCCGGTGGAACGCGATCACCGACGTGCCCGGTGTCGAGGTCGGCTACACGACGCTGATCAGCGGCACGTCGGTGCGCACCGGGGTGACCGCGATCCACCCCCGCGGCGCCGCCGGCGCGGGCGACCCGGTGGCCGCGGGGTTCTTCTCCCAGAACGGCAACGGGGAGATGACCGGCATCGCCTGGATCGGGGAGTCCGGCACGTTCACCGGGCCGGTGTCGATCACCAACACCCACGCCGTCGGTGCCGCGCACGCGGCGACCGTGGCCTGGGCGGTCCGGCACCATCCCCGGCTGGCCGCGGCCTGGCTGCTGCCGGTGGTGGGCGAGACCTGGGACGGCTACCTCAACGACATCAACTCCCCGCACGTCACCGAGCAGGCCTGCCTGGACGCGCTGGAGTCCGCGGCCTCCGGCCCGGTCGAGGAGGGCTCGGTCGGCGGCGGGACCGGGATGAACTGCTACGAGTTCAAGGGCGGCTCGGGCACCGCCTCCCGGCTGGTGCCGTACGGGGAGACGACATTCACCACGGGGGTTTTCGTTCAGGCCAATTTCGGCAGCAGGCAGGAGCTCACGCTCGCGGGCGTGCCGGTCGGCCGGCTGCTGGCCGACGACAACCCGCTGGGCGACTGGCATCTTGACGGCGCGGGTTCGGTCATCGCGATCGTGGCCACCGATGCGCCGCTGCTGCCGCACCAGTGCCAGGCGCTCGCCCGCCGGGTCACGCTCGGCCTGGCCCGCACCGGCACCACCGGGTCGCACTTTTCCGGCGACCTGTTCCTGGCCTTTTCGGCCGGCAACCCGGGCGCGATCACCTCGGGCGCGGCCGCCATGCAGGAGGACATCACCGGCCGCTACGACCAGCTGCGGTTCATCCCGTGGGGCGCCATGGACCCGTTCTATGCGTCCGTGGTGCAGGCCACCGAGGAGGCCGTGGCCAACGCGCTGGTGGCCAACGAGGACATGACCGGGCGCGACGGCCACCGCAGTCCCGCGCTGCCGCGGGACCGGGTGGCCGAGCTGATTCGCGCCCGTGGTTGGTGACCCTGTGGTTAGTAAACGCTGCCGCTAGTCCAGCAGCTTCGCGTCCGTGCCGCCCTCCTCGCCCAGGATGGAGCCGATGCTGGCCACCGCGTCCGGGCGGCTGGCCCGCAGCCAGAGCACCACGCCGATGCCGAGCAGGACCCAGACGATGGCCAGGTACGGGGTCCACTTCAGGATGCCGGGCGGGGTCGGGTGCACCGAGCCGTACAGGGCCGCGCCGAACACGATCGCGCCGATGACCGGGATGCCCACGTGCACCAGCGGGTTCCAGCGGCGGGAGTCCCTGGTGCGGTGGAAGAACCCGATGCCGCCGATGCACAGCATGATGTAGACCACGATGATCAGCAGCGTGCCTGCGGTGGCCCAGAAGTAGTAGTTGCTGAACGGGGCGCCGAACGTCGGGTCGGCCAGCGGGTAGCCCATGATCAGCGCCATGACGCTGGCCACGATGACCACCGTGATCGTCGCGTAGATCGGCGTCTTGAACCGCGGGTGGGTGCGCGCGAAGATCCGCGGCAGCACGCCCTCGCGGCCCATGGCGAACAGCGTGCGGGTGCCCGCGGTCACGCACGCGACGCACACGATGAACGCCGCGCACATGCCGCCGATCTCGACCAGCGTGCCCACCCAGTGCGCCACGTACGTGTTGGCGATCGTCTGCAGCCCGACCGGGTCGGCGCCCCACTTGGCGCCGTTGTTGACGCCGAAGCCGATGGCCATCGAGTACGTGGTCCACAGGTAGAAGACCACGACGAACAAGGTGGCCGCGATGATCGCGATCGGGATGTTGCGGCGCGGGTTCGCGGTCTCCTCGCCGAAGTCGGCCGCGGTCTCGAACCCGATATAGGACGTGACACCGAGAATGATGCCGTAGAACACGCCGTTGAAGCCGCCGCTGACCGTATGGCCGAAGCTGAACGCGGACAGGGCCTGGCCGTTGGCGCCGCCCTTGGCCGTGGTGAACAGGTCGACGATCACGATCACGGCCACGGTCACGATGCCCACGACCAGCTGGATGCGGGTGGTGACCTTGATCCTGACGATCGACAGCACCAGGAGCAGCGCCATGCCGATGAAGAAGAACAGGATCCACAGGTCAGGGTTCACGCCGAGCAGGTTCGCGGCCAGGTAGCCGAC
Organism: uncultured Actinomycetota bacterium; assembly: GCA_963739645.1. Taxonomy (GTDB): domain Bacteria; phylum Actinomycetota; class Actinomycetes; order Streptosporangiales; family Streptosporangiaceae; genus JASHPR01. The sequence goes on along the minus strand of CAVUBM010000074.1, from coordinate 185,149 downwards.
CCCGGACATGGTCATCGGCACGAAGCAGATGAACCCGCCGAAGTAGAGCCAGCCCGCCATGAAGCCGGCCTCCTTGCCCAGGCTGCGGCTGGCGTAGGTGTAGGCGTAGCCCGCGGAGGCCATCCGCCGGGTGAAGCCGATCACCACGAAGGCCAGGGCCAGGCACGCGATCCCGCCGAGCAGGAACGCCAGCGGGGTGGAGCCGCCGGCGACGATCGCGACGCCGGAGACGTTGAGCAGCATTGCCATCCCCGGCGCGATCAGCGACACCGAGATCGCGATCGCGTCCCAGACCCGCAGGGTCCCGTGGGCCAGCTCATTCTGGCCAGTGGCGGTGGTTACCGCGCGGTCGACGTCTGCCATGGTGCCCTCTCCTTCACTCCGTTAGGCGAGTGCCGTCGGGCGGCCGGTCACTCGGTCATGAGGACGGTGTCCTCATCAAGGTGGTAGTCGAACGCGAGCGGGGTGCAGTCGCGTTCCATGACCCAGCTCAGGAACCGCTGGTGGACGGGGTGAGCCTGGTAGCGGCCGAGCGTCTCCGCGTCCGGCGAACTCGGTGTAGAGCAGCTGGGTGTAGCCACGGGTGCGCGCCCCGGTGAGGTCGGTGCCGAACCGGCACTTGTCCATCAGCCCGATCTGGTCGGGCCAGCTCGCCACCATCGCGCGCATCTCGGCCTCCTCGTCCGCGCTGAGCGGGCGGGGGAAGCTGAACAGGACGATGTGCTGCAGGGCCACGGTGTGCTCCGTATCTGGGCTAGAAGAACTCGAAGTACTCGCGCATCTCCCAGTCGCTGATGTCCTGCCCCTCGGGCGGCGGGTTCTCGCTGACCGCCGCGTCGTAGCGGGCCAGCTCGGCCCGCTTCATCTGCAGCAGGTAGTCGACCAGGGTGTCGCTGAACCCCTCCCGGTAGAACTTGTCGGAGTCCAGCGCGGTGACCGCGTCGGCCAGGGACGTGGGCAGCATCGGCGCCTCGGACGCGTACGGGTCGCCCTCCGCGGGCGGCGGGCACTCCGCGCCGCGGCGGATCCCGTCCAGGCCCGCGGCGATGTTGGCCGCCATGTACAGGTACGGGTTGGCCGCGGGCTCGCCGAGCCGCATCTCCACGTGGCTGCTCTGGTCGCCGGGCCCGCCCTGGACCCGGACCAGCACGCCGCGGTTCTCCACGCCCCAGTTCACCCGGTCCGGCGCGAACGAGTACGGGCGGTAGCGCTTGTAGCCGTTCACCGTGGGCGTGGAGAACAGCATCATCGGCAGCGAGTGGTCGAGCAGCCCGGCCACGTACTGCCGGCCCAGGTCGGAGATGGCGGCGTCGGGGCTGACGAACACGTTGCTGCCGTCCTGGCGCGAGACCAGCGACTGGTGCAGGTGCCAGCCGGAGGAGAAGAAGTTCGGCAGCCCCGGGCGGCACATGAAGCTCGCGAGCAGGCCGCGGCGCTGGCACACCTGCTTGACCGCGGACCGGAACAGCACCACGGCGTCGGCCGCCGCCAGCCCGCTCATCGGGCTGAAGCTGAACTCGATCTGGCCGGGGCCCCACTCGTCCTCCATGGACCGCGGCGGCAGCCCGACCTCCCACAGCGCGTCCCTGATCGCCTCGAGCGTGTCGGTCACGCTGTCCAGCCGCACCTCGGACAGGTACTGGTAGCCGCGCTCGAACACGCTGACCTCGGGCGGCTCCGGGGTGAACCCGGCGTTCTCGGGCCGGATCCGGTCGGACTCGAGCTTGACGATGTAGTACTCGATCTCGATGCCGGCCACGTAGTCGTAGCCGGCGTCGCCCAGCTCGCCGAGCCAGCGGCGCATGAGCCCGCGGCCGTCCAGCGGCATCGGCTGCCCGTTGCTGAAGTAGACGTCGCAGAGCATCCACCCGGTCCGGTCCGCCCACGGCAGCACCTGGAACGTGGTCGGGTCGGGCACCAGCACCACGTCGGGGAAGCCGGTGAACTCGTCGATGCCGAAGCCGCCGCCCGGGGCGAACGCGGGCACGAACACCTGGTTGCCGGTGTCCAGGCTGTAGATCGCGCCGGAGAAGTCCAGCCCGTTGGTCAGCACCGCCAGCGCGGCGTCCGCGGACAGCGACTTGCTGCGCGGCATGCCGTGCTGGTCCACCACCACGAAGCGCACCGTGCGCAGGCCTAGCTCGCTGATCCGCGCCGAGACGACCTCGGCCGCGCTGGCCTGCTGGTCGGTGTAGAGGCCGTGGGTGGCGATGAAGCCGGGCTGGCCCACGCCAGCCGCGTTCAGGTTCCCGTGGGCCGGGCCTTGGGGTGCAGTGCTCACGTACCTGCTCCTATCGGGTCACATCTTGCCGGATTTGGCGCGCTGGCTCATCTGCTCGAGCAGGGCCACCGCGAAGTTGTCGGGCTCGGCGTCGCCGAGCGACAGGAAGGTCTCGGTGCGCTGCACGCCGGGAATCTGGAAGATCTCGGCCAGCAGCAGTTCCCGCAGGTGCTCGTGATCCCGCACCCGCAACCGGACCAGCAGGTCAAACCCGCCCGTGACCACGCTCATGTCCTCGGCCTCGGGCAGGGCCCTGATCGCGCTGATGATCTGGCTCAGGTCCATGCCCGGTCCCGCGGTGACCGCCATGTAGACCACCACCGGGTAGCCCAGCGCGGCCCAGTCCAGGTCGGCCCGGTACCCCCGGATGGCCCCGGCGCGCTCGAGCCGGGCCAGCCGGTCGGCGATCGCGGGCGGCGACATCCCGACCGCCCGGGCCAGGGCCCGCTGGGACTGCCGCGCGTCCACCGCGAGCGCCCGCAGCAGGGTCAGGTCGAGATCGTCGACCTCGACCTTCGGACTGACGGCCGCGGCCACGTCCGCGAGGCGGGCCAGCGGCGCTGAGGTGATTGTCAATTGAAAGGACACCTCACCGTAGGGCTTTAATGACGTCGTGTATCATTGGCGCAGGATGGGCGCAAATGTATGTCTTCTTGCCGAGAATTCTTACGTTTGCCAGACTCCGATGTCAAGAGGACGAAATCTGGAGGCCGGGATGACCGCCGCGCTGGAGCTGACCGACTGGACCACGAGCTTCGCTCGGCGGACGCAGACCCTCGGCGGAGGGGAGATCACGGCGATCCTCTCGCTCGCGGGCGCCACCGACGTGATCACGTTCTCGGGCGGCTTCCCCGACCCGCAGACCTTCCCGGCCGGACGTGCTGGGCGAGATCGCCGGCCTGGTCGCGAACGACGCCGCGGTCGCGCTGCAGTACTCCGCGACCGAGGGCATCGCGAGCCTGCGCGACTACCTGTCCGGGCGGCTGGAGGCCACGCAGGGACGGCGCCCGGGCGCGGGCGAGCTGATGGTCACCAGCGGCGGGATCGACTGCATGGAGCTGGTGGCCAAGAGCCTGGTGGACGCGGGCGACGCCGCGGTCGTGGAGGCGCCGACCTACCTCGGCGCGATCATGGCGTTCCGCAGCTACGAGGCGGACATCCACGGCGTGCCCATGGACGACGACGGCATGCAGGTCGACGTGCTGGCCGACATGCTCGGCCGCGGCCTGCGGCCCAAGGTGCTGTACACGATCCCCGACCACCAGAACCCGACCGGCCTGTCCCTGTCGCCGGAGCGCCGGGTGGCCCTGGTCGAGCTGGCCCGCCGGTACCGGTTCCTGATCCTCGAGGACGTGGCCTACCGTGAGCTCGGCTTCGCCGACACCGCGCCGCCCAGCCTCTGGTCCATGGCCCCCGACGTGGTGATCCAGGCGGGCACGTTCTCCAAGACGTTCTTCCCCGGCGTCCGGCTCGGCTGGGCGGCCGCCCCGCCCGAGGTCATCGCGCAGCTGGTCACGGCCAAGCAGAACTCCGACCAGTGCTCGGGCGCGCTCGGCCAGCGGATGCTCGAGGAGTACGGCCGCGCCGGGCACCTCGACCGCCAGCTCGTCGCCTCCCGCGCGCTCTACGAGCGCCGGGCCGCGCTGATGGGCCGGGCCCTGGCCGAGCACATGCCCGCGGGGACGACCTGGACCACGCCACGCGGCGGGTTCTTCACGTGGGTGACCGCGCCCGACGGGATCGACACCGTGGCGCTGTCCGCGGCAGCAAGATCCCGTAAGGTCGCGTACGTGCCCGGCCGGCCCTTCTACCCTGGCGAGGGCGGGACCGCCCAGCTCCGGCTGGCCTACAGCCGGGTCGACGACGATCTCATCGGCGAAGGCGCGCAGCGCCTCGGAGGCCTGATCCAGGCCGCACTGGAGGGAAAGTGAGCGACGCAGCCAGCCACTTCACGACCGAGGCGCTCGGCGAGCCCGCGGGGCCCGGCCGCTACGTGAACATCGACTCGGTCAAGTCGGCGGAGTTCGTGCCCGGGCTGACCTTCCGCCCGGTGCTCGGCCAGCGGGCGATGACGAACTTCGTCCATTTCGAGCCGGGCGCCGAGGCCCCGCGGCATGTCCACGAGGAAGAGCAGATCGTGATCATCCTCGACGGCGAGATGACCTTTGACCTGGACGGAGACGTGCGGGTTATGCGTAAAGGCGATGTCGCGGTCATCCCCGCCTGGGTGCCCCATGGCGCATGGACCACGGACACCACCTGCCTGGAGGTGGACGTGTTCAGCCCGCCGCGCAAGAGCCTGCTGGCGCTGGCCGAGGCCCAGCAATCGGACGAGCCGGGCTAATGGACCTCGGGCTCACCGGCCGTCGCGCGATCGTCACCGGCGGCTCCAAGGGGCTGGGCCAGGCCATCGCCGCCGAGCTGCTCGCCGAGAAGGCGCAGGTCGCGATCTGCGCCAGGAACGCGGCCGAGCTGGAGGCGACCGCCGCCGAGCTGAGCGAGTCCGGGCCTGTGTTCGCCGCCCGGTGCGACGTCACCGATCCCGCCCAGGTCAGTGCGTTCATGGCGGCCGCCGCGGCGGCCATGGGCGGCGTGGACATCCTGGTCAACAACGCGGGCGGCGCCCGTCCGGGCCGGTTCGAGTCGCTGACCGACGCCGACTGGCACGAGGACATCGAGGTCAAGCTGTTCTCGCAGATCCGGTGTACCCGGGCCGCGCTGCCGCTGTTGCGGCAGAGCGCCGCCGCGCGGGTGATCAACATCAACGCGGTTTTCGCCCGTTACCCGGACCCCGCGTTCCTGGCCTCGTCGGTGAACCGGGCCTCCTGCCTCAGCCTGGCCAAGGCGCTGTCCATCGAACTCGGGCACGAAGGAATCCTGGTCAACAGCGTGAATATCGGCTTCGTGACCACGCCGCAGTGGGAGAATATTCATCGTCGGCGCGCGCCGGACATCCCGGCCGAGCAGTTCTTCGCCCAGCTGGTGGGCGACGAGGTGCCGCTCGGGCGGTTCGGGCGGCCCGATGAAGTTGCCGGCCTGGTCGCGTTTCTCGCGAGCGACCGGGCGAGCTACATCACAGGCTCGTCGGTCGACGTGGCCGGGGGCTTGGGGAAGTTCCTGTAGGGGAGTAGCTGACACCATGTGCCGACTGCTTGGTTACTGCGCGCGTGACCGCGCCTCGCTGGCAGACCTCATGACCGAACCTGGGCTGCGCCACTTCTCGGCGCTGTCCCAGTGGCACGGCGACGGCTGGGGCATCGCCTGGTACGACGATCAGCAGCTGCACGTCGAGAAGTCCCCAGGGCGGGCCATCGACGAGCCGGCCTACGACAAGCTGACGCACTGCGCGCTCGGCGACGCGGGCCTGGTGCACCTGCGCATGGCCACGCCCGGGCTGCCGGTCGAGGCCCGCAACACCCACCCGTTCACCCGCGACGGTTTCGCGCTCGCGCACAACGGCGCGATCCACCCGCAGGACCGGCTGGGTGAGCTGCTGCCGCCCGAGTGGGACCGGCAGCGCACCGGCATCACCGACAGCGAGCGGTACTTCCTGCACGTGCTGGCCGACCTGGAGCGCAACGGCGGTGACGTGGTCGCGGCGCTGGCCAGCACCATCGATCACATCGACGCCGTGTTCACCGCCAACAGCCTGAACGCGATCCTGCTCAGCCCGGACGCGCTCTACGCGATCTGCTGCTACCACCCGGAGCGCATTCCCGTGGAGGGGCTGGCGGTCCGCGGCTACACCGGCGTGCCCGAGCGCTACTTCGACCTCGCCTACCGGGTGACCCAGGACGCCGTCGTCGTGGCCTCGTCCGGGTGGCCTCAGGACGGCTGGACGTTCGTGCCCAACCGGCATGTCCTGGTGGTGGACCGGCGCACGCTGCGGATCAGCGTTGAGCCGCTTTCCCCGGGAACTCTCAGCCATGATGCGTTACGCACACCGCCGGCGGTGACTGCCGCGCCCGCGCGCTACGCGGTGGGCGCGCCCGTACCAGCGTGAGCCCGGCCGCCTCGCCCGGGGCTGCCGGCTGAGAGCCGGGAGGCAGCATGGCTACCGCGGCGGAGGGTCATATCGACGTTCCCGGTGGGCGGGTCTGGTACCAGATCGCGGGACCGGACGCCCCCGGCGTTCCGCTGCTCTGCCTGCACGGCGGCCCTGGCTCGACGCATGACTACCTGGAGCCGCTCGCGGATCTCGTGGACGAGCGGCCCGTGGTGTTCTACGACCAGCTCGGCTGCGGCCGGTCGGCGGGCCCGTCCGACCCCGCGCTGTGGACCGTGGACCGGGCGGTCGAGGAGCTGGCCGCGGTCCGGGCCGGGCTGTCGCTCGAGCGCATGCACCTGTTCGGCAACTCGTGGGGCGGCTGGCTCGCCCTGGAGTACCTGCTGCGGGACCCGGCGCCGCCGCGCAGCGTCGTCATCTCCAGCGCGAGCGCCAGCGTGGACGAGTGGCTGGAGGACGCCGCCCGGCTCCGGTCTGAGCTGCCGGCGCAGGTGCAGGCGACCCTCGATCACCATGAGGCCAACGGCTGGCTGACCTGCCCGGAGTACGTGGCGGCGACCGCGGTTTACTACCAGCGGCACGTGTGCCGCCTCTCACCGTGGCCGGACTGCGTGGAGCGGTCGTTCGCCGGGACGAACACGGAGATCTACCACGCGATGTGGGGAGCGACCGAGTTCGGCCCGGTCACCGGCACGCTGCGGGACTTCGATGTGCGCGGCAGGCTGGGGCGGATCGGTGTGCCCGCGCTGGTGACCGCGGGCCGGCACGACGAGGCCACGCCGGAGAAGATGCGGGCCGTGGCCAGCGAACTGCCCAACGCTCAGCTCAGCGTGTTCGAGAACAGCTCCCACATGGCCTTCGTCGAAGAGCGCAGCGCCTACCTCGCCCACCTGCGCGCGTTCCTCCGCGACCACGACGGCTGACGGAGGGCGGGCGCTCAGGCCTCGGCCAGGGCGGCGCGCAGGGCGTCGGCGTCCAGGCGGGTGACGTTCGCGGGTGTGCCGCGCTGGAATCTCCGCCCCTCGGCCAGCCCGCCCGCGTCCACGACGTCGAAGCCGAACTCCTCGATCAGGTCGGCCACGGCCTTCTTGGCCTCCGGATCGTCACCGGCGATAGGCAGGGCCCGCCGACCTGGGGTCCCGGCCGGCTCGCCCTGAGCGGCCAGGTCCGCGTAGTAGATGTTGTTGAACGCCTTGACCACGCGCGACTCCGGCAGGAACGCGGCGAGCAGTTCGCTGGTGGTCACGGCGTCGTCGTCGAGCTCGGGAATCTGCCCATCGCGCTGCGGGTAGTAGTTGTTGGCGTCGATGACGATCTTGTTCGCCAGCTCGGCGGCCGGCAACCGGCGGTAGTTCTTCAGCGGGATGGCCACCGCGACCACGTCGCCAAACGCCGCCGCCTCGGACGCGGTTCCGGCCACGGCCCTGGCCCCCAGATGCGATACCAGACCGCCCAGGGTCTCCGGCCCCCGCGAGTTGCTGAGCATCACGTCGTGCCCGTGCTCAACCGCCAGCCGGGCCAGGGTGCTCCCGATGTTGCCCGCTCCGATCAGCCCGATTCGCATGATCAGCCAACCTCGCCTCAACTGCCGACATTCCAACAATTTTCCCGGCCGCGGAAGCACTCTGCCAGATGAGCGATTCGGGCCATTAAGCGGGGGGTGACCTGCGATGAGAGGCAATTGCGTGGGGTTCAGCCAGTCGAAAACCGGCTGGCCGGGCGCCGCGATGACGGCGCCTCCCCCAGGATCTACTTGCTCGCTGCCGGAGTCTGCTGCGCCGCCACCGTGGCCAGGTGCTGCTCGATCGCGCGGACGTGGGCCGTGCGCGCCCGCCGCTGCCGGAGCCAGGCGGTCGCCACGACGGCGATCGCGACGGCGATCGCCAACCCGGCCACGGCCGCGACGATCAGCAGTCCGTCGTTCAGAAGCTGCATGTCGATCATGGGCTCATCCCCTCGAAGCAATGTTTACATCGTTTACATCTCAAGTCTGACCGAAGAAGTAAACGGTGTCAACATAATGCGGCCCGCCCATGGCACCTAGCCGGGCGCGGGCCGGGCAGACCTCATGATCGTGGTGAATTACCTGCTATAGCCAGGTCCCCGGGCCCAGGCGCAGCGCGCAAGGCCGGGGCCTCCCCTCCTGAAACCCCGGTCATTGCGCAGCGCCGCGGAAAGTGGCGAGTCTGCCGATGCCGCCAGGGACTGGAGCGGAAAGGGATCACGTAAGGCCCGCCCACATACGCGGGGCCAGCGAGCCTGTTGTGACTTACGGTAGCGTATCACCCGCGCTGGATGGGATTGCAGATCCTGCGGTCACGTTCGGCCGATGCTCTTGCGGTCCCTGTAGTGCGGGCCGGGGGCGGCCACCTGACCCCCCCGAATCGGTCTGGCACGCCCCCGGCCCGGCACGTATCTGATGCCTCGCCTGGCCCTGAGTCTTTCCACGGCTGACGAAGCACCTGTTCACTAAGCGTCAGCGGCCACCCGCCAGGATCCGGCCGGCGCTGCCTGCGCGGGCACGTACTCGTAAGCCGGTGGCGGCTTCATGGTCCTGGGCGCTGACTCACCACGTGCCTTCCCGGCTGATCCGGGGGCCGCGACGTGCGCCAGCCACGCAAAGAATTGGGATAGCTGTCCCCGACTATTGCGGCAATCTGGCTGAATATCAAGATGCCGGACAGCAAAACGGCTCAGTCAACTGCTGAACATATTCGGCGCGCATCTCGTGACGATCCGGAAAACGCTCGGCCTCCCGATGAAATGAACGCCTTGACCGGCTGGGTGACGGGCCGTAACCTGGCGGCACGGCTAAGAAGCTAGCCGGGGCTAGCGGGCTGGCTTCCAAGCCTTCCCCCCCGGCTGGGGTCAGCCCGCGCTCCCCGGAGTTGCCCGCTCTGCATGCTGTCCGTGTGCGGCCTGGTCCCTGGCCCGTCCGACCAGCTCGGTCGCTAGATCGTGCAGCTTCATGTGGCTGCGCTGAGACATGGTCACCAGCAACTGGAATGCCTCGTCAGCTGAGCAGCCCTGCTCGGCGATGATGATGCCCTTGGCCTGCTCGATTATCCCGCGGGTGGAGAGCGCCTCCTCCAGCTGGTCCGCCAGCCGCTGGGTCCGCCAGTACACCCGCGCATTGGCCAGGGCCACCGAGGCGTAGGAAGCGAACGTCCTCGCCAGCGCCTCGTCAGCCTCGGAGAACCCATTTTCCTCGCGGCAGTAGATGTTCAGCGCGCCGAGCCCGTCTCCTGCCACCACAAGCGGCAGCGACAACGTCGACATGATCCCCGCTTCGGCGGCCGCCTGCGCAAATCCCGGCCAGCGCGGATCCTCGGTGGTGGAGTCGATGCGAAAGACCTGCTGGCGGCGGTAGGCGTCCAGACACGGGCCGCCGCTATCGGAGTCGTACTGGAAGCTATCGACCCGGAACGCTAGGTCACTGGTCGCCACCGCCGTGCGCGGTCCCTCGCGGTCCAGCAGCGTGACCCCGCCGTCATCGCCGCAGGGCAGCGCGGAGCAAGCCAGATCAAGTACCTGGCCAAGGGTCTTCTCCAGGCTCTGCTCGGCGACAAGGATGCCGGCCAGGGCGATCAGAGACTCCTCTGACTGTTGCGGATCGGCCATGACAAGCCCCACTGGATATCCAGCCAGAGGCTCATTCCGCGAGGCCCGAAGAGTTGTAGTCGCTGACAATTCCCAGGTTACCCGGCCACCCGAAATCCACCGGGCCCCGCGTGGACGCTTTTGCTGCCCACACGCAATGCCCCACTTCGGTGCCATTGTGACGTCCACCCGAAAATCATGCTCGGATTCGGGTAGCTCGCCGTCTACGACCGTATTCGACCCAGTGCCTTAGGCCGGGGTGCCGATGCCGTCGATGAGGATGTCCAGGGTGCGCTGGATCGCGCCGGCCCGCTCCTGCTCGGTCAGCACGGTCAGCGGGCCGTCGACGAGCAGCGTGGACAGGCCGTGCACGGCCGACCAGAACGCGATCGGGGCCAGCGGGCGCTTGGCCGGATCGAGCAGGCCGGCGGCGACCAGCCCGTCCAGGGACTCGGCGAGCAGCTGGTAAGGGCGGGATGCCTCGATGCGGGACCGCACGTCACCGGGCACGCCGTCGGACCGGCAGAACGCCGTGTGGAACAGGCCGGGGTTGGATAGTGCGAACCCTATATAGGCCGAACCCAAACTGCGGAACCGCCGGACCGCCTCGGCGGCCGGGTCGGGCAGCGGGCTGCCACGGTCCAGACCTTCCTCCATGGCCTCGGCCAGCGCCGCGATGGCCCGCCGCTTCACGGCCTGCAGCAGCTCGCTATGGCCGGAGAAGTGCCGGTACGCGGCGGCCGCCGAGACGCCCACCCGGCGGGCTGCCTCGCGGAGCACGACCGCCTCGGGGCCGCCGCTGCGGGCCAGGTCGGTCGCGGCGTCGGCCAGCGCGTTGGCCAGGTCGCCGTGGTGGTAGCTCGCCCGGCTGACGCGAGTCTGTGTCATCGCTTAATAGTGCAGCACAGCGACTAAGTTGACAACGTTAACACCGCGCTGCAGCACGATCAGGGCCACCGGGCGTCACCCTGCGAACCCATCGAATCAGGCAGCGTCCGGACTTATCGGGCCTCGCTGCCCAGCGGATCCTCAGACGTTCTGGAGGTTGGCCCCATCTTGCCGCGGTCTGCTGGTAGTTACAGCGCGGCCGAGGGCTCGCCGGAACGGTCCTGCTCCCAAATCCGGCATGCCGCGTCTGTCACCCGGAGGCCCGGCCCTGGACCCCCGCCGGGCTCCGGGTGACCCTAGACTCCATCCGTCCGGGCTCAGATCCCGGGCTGTTGAGCCAGCGGTCCAGCCAGTCAAACTGCTCGGCCAGCACGTGCAGCACCGACTCGCGGGCCAGATACCCGTGGCTTTCGTGGGGCAGCAGCACCAGTCGCGCGGTTCCGCCGTTGCCCTGAATCGCCTGGTAGAGCCGCTCCGACTGGATCGGGAACGTGCCGGAGTTGTTGTCCTCGGCCCCATGGATCAGCAGGATCGGCGCCGTGATCTGGTTCGCGTAACGGAACGGCGAGACCTGATCGTAGACCTGCGGCGCTTCCCAGAAGCTGCGCCGCTCGGTCTGGAAGCCGAACGGCGTCAGGGTCCGGTTGTACGCACCGCTGCGGGCGATCCCCGCCGCGAACAGGTCGGTGTGCGCGAGCAGGTTCGCGGTCATGAACCCGCCGTAGCTGTGCCCGCCCACCACCACCCGGGCCAGATCGACGATGCCCATCTCGTCCAGGGCCCGGACGTGCGCCTGTGCCGCCGCGGTGACCTGCTCGATGTAGGTGTCGTTCATCGTCTCCGGATCGCCGATCACCGGCATGGTCGCGGCCGAGAGCACCGCGAAGCCGCGCAGCACGAACCAGACCGGGTCCAGCGCGTTCAGCCGGGTGAACCGCTGGCTGCTGCCGCGGACCTGGCCGGCCGTGGCCGCGTCGCCGAAGTCGAGCGGATAGGCCCAGATCAGCAGGGGCAGACGGCCGTCCGCGGCCGGGTCGTAGCCGGGCGGCAGATGCAGCATGCCGGACAGCTTCACCCCGTCGCCGCGGTCGTGCACGACCAGCCGCTTCTCCATCCCGGTCAGCTGCGGATGCGGGTCGGGCCAGCCGGTCAGCGCCGTGGCACCCGAGCCGTCCAGCGCGACGCGGTACAGATTCGGCGGCTCGCGCTGGCTCTCGTGCCACAGCACGATCTCGCTGCGCCCGGTGCCGGGGCCGGACCGGGAGTTGGCGAAGCCCAGCACGCGGTCGAGCCCGTCGGGCGGGCTGGTCTGCAGCCGCGTCTTCTCCCCCGTGTCCAGGTCCAGGCGGTCGAGGAACGGGCGGTCCCCCTCCGGGGTCGCACCGTCGCCCGCCAGGTAGATCAGCGTCCCGTCCTGCAGCACGGTCCGGGTGCCGTCGGGATTCAGCACCGACAGCGGGTTGCCCGGGTCGTCGTACGCGTCGTCCATCGAGTAGTCGAACAGGACCCGGTTGCGGTCCGGTTCGGCCAGGTCGCTGATCCAGGTGGTGAGCCAGCGGCGGTCGCGGTCGTGCTCGGTCAGCAGCAGCTTGTGCGGCTCGTTCAGGTCCATCCAGCCCAGGCAGCGGTTCCGCACCTCGAACGCGGGCTCGGGCTCGGTGGCGAACGGGGCCGCCAGGCGCATCAGCCGATCGCGGTGCTCGGCGGGAGTGACCGGATCCCCGCCGTCCAGGGCCTCGGTCCAGACCAGGCTGGCCGGCGCGCGCTCTTCCCAGGACACCAGGCGCGGCCCGGTCGGCACCCCCTGCCTCGGCACCTCGTCGCTCACCGGAAGGTCGGCGACCACACGCTCCGGCTCGCCCGTGGCCGACCACACCTCGACGCTGCGGGCGAAGTACTGATACGGCACCCGGAACGAGAACGGGCGCTGCAGCCGGTGCACCAGCAGGTGCTCGGAATCCGGCGACTCGGTCAGCCGCTGGTAGAGCCCGGGCGGCCCGAGCTCCTTCGCCGCGCCGGTCTCCGGGTCGACCCGCAGCGGAATCGTAGTGGCCAGCGCCTCGAACGCATCGGCGTCCGTGGCGGTGGTCAGCAGGTCCTGGTAGGTCGCCATCTGCGACCGCTTCCCCGCCGTCTCCTCGCCCCGCGGCTCGATGACCGCCTCGGGCAGGTCCGGCGCCCCGGCCAGCGCGCCCAGGGCCAGCAGCGACGTGCCGTCGCGTGACCACCTGACCGTCGCGCCCACCGTGAGCGGGTCGCCGCCAAGCACGTCGCGGACCCGCAGCCCCGGAACCTGCCGGGCGGTCGCCGACTCGGCGTCGGCCACCCACACGCCGATGCCGCCTGGCTCGTCCACGGTGAACGCGAACCTGCGGCCGTCCGGCGCCCACGTCGGCACGCTGGGCCGCGCCCCGTCCGGCAGGCTCAGCGGGCGCTGGGTCCCGTCCGCCACCGTCAGCACCGACAGCCCGGTCAGCGGGCGCACCCGCTGGCGCCCGGCCAGCACCGGATCGACCCGGATCCCGGCCAGCGGCAGGTACGGCCGCGCCAGCATCTCGATGGGAGGATGCGACACGTAGTGCACCAGCGCGGCATACAGCCCTCCGGGAGCCAGCAGCGCCGCAGGCGTGGGAGGCGCATCGATGATCGCTACGACGTCGCTATCCGGGGTCCTGTAGGGCACTCGTGATCCTTTCGGTGCAGGCTCCAGCCGATCGGGCTGGCCACAGGCCAGTCTCGCGCACCCGCGGTTATCACTGAGTGCCGCGACGACTAGCGTAGGCGCTCGTGACCGATGAGCGTATGCAGCGACTCCTGGCCGCCCGGGCGGCGGCGGAGCAAGCGGACCACCGGCTGCCCTCGCTGGCCGCAGGGCTGGCGCGCCGCGGCGCGCTGGTCTGGTCGGGCGGGCGCGGCCGGATTGACGGGGCGAACGGGCCGGTTCCTGACGCGGATGTGCAGTACCGGGCCGGCTCGATCACCAAGACGTTCGTCGCCGTGGCGGTGCTGCGGCTGCGCGATGAGGGCAAGCTTGACCTGTCCGACCCGGTAGGCCAGTACCTTGACGCGGCGGACGTGTCGCACCTGACCGTCGGCCAGCTGCTGTCCCAGACCTCCGGGCTGCGGGCCGAAACCTCCGGGCCGTGGTGGGAGCGCACGCCGGGATCGTCGTACGAGGCCCTGACCGAGGGATCGCTCGGCCCGGATGCGCGGCGGCTCCGGCCCGGACGGCAGTTCCACTACTCCAACGTAGGGTTCGCGCTGCTTGGGCAGGTCGTGACCAAGGTTCACGGCCGGCCCTGGCACGACGTGGTCGCCGACGAGCTGCTGACGCCGCTTGGCATGACCAGAACCACGACGCGGCCGCAGATGCCGCACGCCACCGGCTTCGCCGTGCACCCGCACGCTGACCTGCTGCTGCCCGAGCCGGAACACGACGCGATGGCGATGGCGCCCGCGGGTCAGCTCTGGACCACCGTGGCCGACCTGGCCCGCTGGGCCGGGTTCCTGGCCGGGCAGGGTCCAGGCGGCCTGCTTTCTGCCGCCAGCCTGGCGGAGATGCGCGAGCCCATCGGGATCGACGATACGGCCGGCCAGCCCTGGGCCCAGGGCTATGGCCTGGGGCTGCAACTCTGGAACGAGGGCGGGCGCCGGAGCCACGGGCACACCGGCTCAATGCCTGGGTTCGTCGGCATCCTGAAGATCGACACCGCCAGTGGCGATGCAGCCATCGCGCTGTGCAACTCAACGTCCGGCTTCGGCGTGTCGTCATTCGCGGCCGATTTGCTGCGCATACTCGCCGAGAACGACCCGCAGGTCCGGCCCGAGTGGATCGCCACTGGCGTGGCGGACGACGTACTCGGGCTGGTCGGTACCTGGTACTGGGGGCCGTCGGCGTTCCTGGTGAACATGGTGGGCGGGACGGACGGCGGGGAGCTGGAATTCAGGGTGGGCCGGTCCGGTGAGCGGGCGTTCCGGTTCCGTCGCAACGGCGACGGCCAGTGGATCGGCCTGGACGGCTACTTCGCGGGCGAGCTGCTACGGCCCGTGCCCGGCTCGGACGGCCGCATCGTCGCGCTCGACCTCGCCTCGCACACCTATACGCGTACCCCCTACGACCCGGCTGCCCCGGTGCCCGGCGACGTGCACCCCGACGGCTGGGGTCCGGCATGAGAATACGGAGCGCATGATGAGCACCCCGGATGGTCCCGACCGCCTGGACACCTGGATCGAGACGGCCTGCGCGGAACTGGGCGTCGAGCCCGGCGATGAGTACACCAAGACGATCCTCAACCTGGCCCGGGTGATCGCGCACAAGGTCGACCGCCGCGGCGCGCCGCTCACCTCCTACCTGCTGGGCCTGGCGGTGGGTGGTGGCCAGCCGCTGGCGGAGTCGGCCGCGCGGCTGCAGGACATCGCCAGGAACTGGCCCGAGCCGGACGAGTAAGCCCTCGGCATCCGGGAAGCAACGTCCAGCCTCGACGGGTACTCCCGCCGTCGGTGAGAAGATGGCATTAGGCAGGGCAGGGGACCGTGCCAGAAGGAGGATCGGACGATGCTCAAGGTGCTGTCACTCTTGATTCCGGTAGGACTGGGCCTCGTCGTCGCCAGTCAATGGGCGGACATCCAGCGCTACCTCAAGATCAAGCAGATGTCTCAGGCCGGCGGTCACCCCGAAAACGTGCCCGTCAAGGGAACCGCAAGGTACCTGCAGCCCTAAGGCGCAGGCCAACGCGGCCGGTCAGGCCGCCTGGGCTGGTGGGCTGTGGCTGTGCAGGGTGCGGGTGCGGTCGGGGCTGGTGGCGATGACGGTCCCGTCGGGGTTCAACACGATCTGCCAGCCCCACCGGTGGACCGCGATCAAGTGGTGGAAGGTGCACAGCAGCAGCAGGTTGACCAGGGCGGTCTTGCCGCCTTTGGAGCGAGGAACGATGTGGTGCGGCTGGCAGGCCGCGGCGGGCTGGTCGCAGCCGCCGGGAAACTGGCAGTGCCGGTCGCGGGCGATGACCAGCCGGCGCAGATGCGCCGGGATCGACTCGGTCGCGGTGCCGACGTCCAGGGGCAGGCTGATGGAAGCGGCCGGGCCGTCCAGCATCCCGGTCCTGAGATAGGCGGCCAGGCCGGCGGGGCCGGACAGCACGTCGAGGGCGCGGGCGATGATCAGCTGCCGCGCCGCCCGCTCGGCCAGCCCACGCCGGGCCGCCGCGGCGTCGGAGTCTTCGCCCGGCTCACGCCATCCCGGCCCGCGGCCGAGCCCGTCCAGGTCGCTCAGCGGCGTGATGCCACCGAGCCCGCCCGGGCCCTTCACCCCTGAGATGCGGGCCTGCCCGGCCGGGCTGCGCAACAGGGCGGCGGCGAGCTGGTTGACAACCTCGGGGTCGACGTGGCCGGTGACGACCGGCACGATACTGGCGTCACAGTCATACCCCGGGCCCGCTGGTGCGCCCGGCCACGACGACTGCAGGTCGGTGGCGCCAGGCAGGCCACGCAACTGGTCCAGGCTCATATGCAGCTGGATCTGGGTAGCCTGACCGGCACGCTGCGGCAGGCACCCGGAGCCGATCAGCCGTCGGCACGCTTCCTCCAGGGCGTCGTGCTGACGCTGCCACTTCGACCGCAGATCCGCCGGGCCCATCGGCTTACCCAGCGCCTCCAGCACCGCTTGCAACGCGGCGGTGCACTGGGGGGTCAGATCACCGCTGAGCTTCCCGGCACCCCGGAACGTGGCGCCCAGGCTCAGGCTCCTGTCCCGGAACCCGTCATCATCACCGTCACGATCGGGCCGCGCCGTGTGCTTGTACATCTCCTCCGCCAGGCCGGCCAGATCCCGCAGTGCCGCCCCGCCCGCCGCCGCACCGAGCAAGATCGCATCGGCGTCCGCCCGCGCGCTGTCGGGCAGCTTCTCGGTCCACTCGCAGATCTGCCGGGCCCACGACGCCGAGATCTCTCCCGCCGCCAGAGCATCAGCGACCGTGTGGTGGGCGGTCAGCCGCTGCATCCACTTGACCACCGCGAACGCTGCGCCGCCGCCGATGCGGGTCTGCCACCTCAGCCACGTCCGCGGGCTATGGTGACCGTCGTCTTCGTACCCGGCCTGGGCGCTGAACGCGCGGAGCACCTGGGCACGGGCGGCGGTGTGCACCGACTCGACCTGTTCCAGCGCCCGCAGGCAGTCGGCCTGCTCGGCCGTGGTCAGCGCCGCAGTATCCGCGGCGGCCAGCCACGCCAGCCCAGCCCGCGCCATCGCTACGGCGTCCTTGGCGGTGACAGGCGCAGGTGCGGTGGGTGACTGGCCGGGTTGGCACATAGGCGATAAACCTCCCGGGAAAGCTCAGGACCGGCGCGCCATTCCTGGTACCGACGGCGTGCTATTGCGGGATCTTGGTTATCGAAGTTATGTACTGACGCTATCGGGCACCTCTGACATTTCTCGCCCGTACGAGCGAACCGCCGGAAATTGGTCCAAGATTTTCAGGGGCCGGCTGGGGTCGGATTAAGCGGGTCTTGGAATGAACCGCGGACAAGACCCAAATTAGTTCTGGGACACCTGAATGGTGTGCGGCTTTTCGCGATCATGCGCTCTCGAATTCGGGCAGTTACCCGGGGCCTGTGCTCCAGGTGTGCCCCGGGGAATCGTCGGTCAGCTGGCGAACCAGTCGGCCAGCGGCAGTCGCGCGGAGAGCGCGGTGAAGTCGCCGCGATCACGGATCGCGGTCGCCGCGTCCGCCATCGCCTTAGCGGCAACCCAGGTCAGGGAGCCGCCAATGCTGACGCGCTGCGCGCCCGCGCCGGCCATGTCCGCGAACGACAGCCCGGGCACCGCGATCACGTTGACCGGTTTAGAGACGGCCTGGCACACCGCGCGCATGTCGTCGACGGTCCGCAGCCCCGGCGCGTACAGCACGTCGGCACCGGCCTGCTCGAACGCCTGCAGGCGGCTGATCGTGTCGCCGAGGTCAGGGTGGCCGTGCAGGTAGTTCTCGGCCCGCGCGGTGAGCATGAAGGGGAAGCCGAGACCGTGGGCGGCCTCGGCCGCAGCGGCGATCCGCTCGGCCGCGTGGGACCGGTCGTAGATCCGGTCAGTGGCGCCGTCGTAGTCCTCGATGGAGCCGCCGACCGCCCCAGCCGCCGCAGCGCGCTCGATGGCCGCCGCGGCGTCGGCCGGGTCCGGGCCGTAACCGTTCTCCAGGTCGACGGCGACCGGGAGATCGGTGGCCCGGTCCAGCGCGGCCGTGTGCTCGGCCACCTCGTCGAGCGTGACGTCGCCGTCCAGCCGGCCGAGCGTGAACGCGAAGCCGGAACTCGTGGTGGCCAGCGCCTGGAATCCGAGCGCCGCGAGGATCCGGGCCGAGCCCGCGTCCCACGGGTTCGGGATCACGAACGGCTCGCCGGTGTGCAGCGCGGCGAACGTCGCGGCCTTCTGGCTTTGGCTGGTCATCTGCGCCCTTCCTGGTGGGGTCAGCCGGCGTGGACGAGGTCGACGGCGGCCTTCTCGATGGTCGGCTCGTCCAGCAGCACCACGTTCGCGGCCGGGCCGAGCGGGATGAAGCTGTCCTCGCTGGCCACCCGCGCGATCCGGCCCTGGTAACCGGCGTCGACCAGGGCGGCGATGACTCCCTCGGAGACCCCGCCGGTGCGCCGGGTCTCGTCCACGACCAGCACCCGGCCGGTGGCCCGTGCCTCCCGCAGTACGTCGTCCGCGGGCAGCGGGGCGAGCCAGCGCAGGTCCACGACCCGGGCGCCGATGCCCTGGTTGGCCAGGCGGGCGACCCGCAGGCTCATCCGCAGCCCGTTGCCGAACGTGACCATGGTCAGGTCGCCGCCGTCGCCGTAGCTGCGGGCCCGGCCCAGCGGCACGTGCGCGATCGCGGCCGGGGTAGGGCGCGAGCCAGCCGCCGTCACCATCGTCGTGCAGGTCGCGGGTGTGATACAGCGCGATCGGCTCGAGGAACACGCACACCGAGCCGTCCACCGCGGCCGCGGCCAGGCAGGTGCGGAGCATCGCCGCGGCGTCGTCAGGGCGCGCCGGCGACGCGATCACCAGGCCGGGTATGTCGCGCAGCACCCCGACCGCGTTGTCGTTGTGGAAGTGGCCGCCGAAACCCTTCTGGTAGCCGTAGCCGGCGACCCGCAGCACGAGGGGGTTGCGGAACTGGCCGGCCGAGAAGAACTGCTCGGTAGCAGCCTCGCCACGTACCTGGTCCTCAGCATTGTGCACGTACGCCAGGTACTGGATCTCGGGCACCGGCAGCAGGCCGGTCAGGCCGCCGCCCAGGGCGACGCCGAGAATGGACTGCTCGTCGAGCAGGGTGTCGAACACCCGGCTGGCCCCGAACCGCCGCTGCAGGCCCTTGGTCACGCCGTACACGCCACCCTTGCGCCCGACGTCCTCGCCGAACACGCACATGCCGGGGTAGGTCTCGAGCAGCTCGCCGAGCGCGTGGTTGACCGCCTGGGCCAGGGTCAGCGGGGCAACGGCGTCGTCCTCGGCCGTCGGGCCGCGCTTGGCCCGCTCGGCCACCTGGTCCGGGTGACGCGGCGCCAGCGGGGCCATCACCTCGGCCGCGCTGGCCAGCGGCCGGCTGGACATCGCCTGCTCGGCCACGTCGCGGATCCGCTCGCCGACCGCGCGGTAGCGGGCCACCGCCTCGTCCGGGGTGAGCAGGCCGACGCTGACCAGCGCGCTAGCGGTCGCCACCAGCGGGTCGCGGTCCAGGTCGGCGGCCAGGGCCGCGGGCGGGCGGTAGGCCGCCTCCGCGTCGCTGCCGGCGTGACCGAGGAAGCGGACCATGGACAGGTGCAGGAACGCGGGGCGCCGCCGGGACCGCACCAGCCGGGCCGCCTCGACGGCCGCGTCGTAGGTCGCGACCGGGTCGCAGCCGTCGGCGGCCAGGTAGCTGAGGCCGGGCCGGTCGCTGTAGCGCGGCCGCCACCCAGCCCTGCGGGGTGGGCACGCTGATCCCGATCCCGTTGTCCTCGCAGACCAGCAGCAGCGGGACCGGGATGCCCTGGTACGCGGTGTGGCAGGCGGCGTTGATCGCGCCGACCGCGGTGGAGTGGTTGGCCGAGGCGTCGCCGAACGAGGTGACCGCCACGGCGTCGCGCGGCCACGGGCACGGCACCCCGAGCTTGGCCGCCCGGCCGATGCCGAGCGCGACGCCGAGCGCCCGGGGCAGGTGCGAGGCGATCGTCGAGGTCTGCGGGATGATGGCCAGCTCGGCCCGGCCGATGACCTTGTGCCGACCGCCCGCGATCGGCTCGTCGGCGGACGCGGCCACCCCGAGCAGGACGTCAAGCACCGGGTCGATGCCGGGCACCTGGTGCGGCGCGGGCGCAGTAGAAGCCGCCGGACCGGTAGTGCAGCAGCGCCGGGTCGGTGGGCCGCAGCGCCGCGGCCGACCGCGGCGTTGCCCTCGTGCCCGGCCGAGCCGATCGTGTAGAAACCGCGGCCCTGCTGCTGCATCCACCGGGCGGTGAGATCCAGTTGCCTGCTCTCGGCCTGGGCGTCGAAGATGGCGAGCAGCGTGGCGCCGGTCAGCCGGCTGTCCGGCCGCACCGGCGCTGACCGGCTCGTGCCGCCCGCGCGGCCGGGACCACCGGGCAGGCCGCCCACCGCGTCGGCGAAATGCTGGTCCAGCTCGGCCGCGGTCGTCATGGGGCTCAGGCCAGCCGGAAGTCGCGGTCGGGCGTGAGCTCGACGACGTCCATCTGCGCCTTCTGCAGCTTGCCGGAGTAGTCCCAGTTGACTGACTGCCAGCGGGTGAACTGGTCGAGAACCCACACGCCGGACTGGCGCGAGCCGTTGCCCGACTTGCCGTTCCCGCCGAACGGCAGGTGCGCCTCGGCGCCTGAGGTCGAGTTGTTCACGCTGAGCATGCCCGCTGACACGCCGCGCCGGAACGTGAACGCCTCCTTCGCGTCGCTGGTGTAGATCGACGAGGACAGCCCGTAGCCGGGCGCGTTGGCCAGCTCGATCGCCTGGTCCATGGTCTGGTACGTGGTCACGCCGACCAGCGGGCCGAACGTCTCGTTGTCGAAGATCTCGTCGCCGGGACGCACGCCGTCCACGATCGTCGGGTGGTAGAAGATGCCCGCCTCCGGGTCGCCGACGAAGCCCTCCCGCGGGTTCGCCGCGGTGATCCGGCCGGTCCCGGTCGAGCCGAGCACCTTGTGCTGCGGGCTGACCCAGCCGAGGAACTTGTCGAACCGCTCGGCGAACTTCACGTCGAGCATCGGCCCGTACAGCACGTCCTGGAACGGGTCGCCGACCTTGGCCCCGGCGGTCGCCGCGGCGAACCGGGTGAGGAACTCGTCGTGCACGGACTCGTGGCAGATCACCGTGCCGAGCGAGGTGCACCGCTGCCCGGCGGTGCCGAACCCGGCGAACAGCGCTCCCTCGACCGCGAGGTCGATGTCGGCGTTGGCCGTCACGACCATGGGGTTCTTCCCGCCCAGCTCGAGGCAGGCCGACTGCAGGTGCCGGCCGGTGAGCTCGCCGATCCGGGAGCCGACCTCGCTGGAGCCGGTGAAGCCGACCTTGTCGATCAGGTGCGCATCCAGCGCCTGCTCAAGACCGGCGAAGGTCTCCTGGCCGTCCGCGTGGACCACGTTGAACACCCCGTCGGGGAGCCCGCCGCCCCGGCAGAACAGCTCGTGGAAGGCGGCCGCGGCGGCCGCCGAGTACTCGGCGGGCTTCCACACCACGGTGTTGCCGCACAGCAGCGCCGGCACGATGTACCAGGACGGGACCGCGACAGGGAAGTTCCCCGCGGTGATCACCGCCACCGTGCCGACCGGGTTCCTGAACGTGAACAGCTGCTTGTCGGGCATCTCGCTCGGCACCGTCTGCCCGTACAGGCGGCGGCCCTCGCCGATGAAGAAGTCGCAGGTGTCGATGATCTCCTGCACCTCGCCGAGAGCCTCGGGGTACGGCTTGCCGATCTCGCGGGTGACCAGGGCGGCCAGGGCCTCCTTGTTCTCCTCGACCAGCCTGCCGATGTGCGCGATCGCGCGGCCGCGCACGGGTGCGGGCACGTCGGCCCAGGCCTGCTGCGCGGCGCGGGCGGCCCGGGCGGCCGCGACGAACTGGGCCGCGTCGCCCAGCGCGACCTCGGCGACCACCTCGTCGAGGTGGGCCGGATTGGTGGACCGGACCCGGCCGGCCGGGGCGCTCGGCCGCCGGGCGGCCGCCGATGACAGAGGTAACGGTGCGAGGGTGGGGCGGGCGGGGCGAGTCAGCCATCTGAAAGCGTCCTTACTTACGTGCTGGTGGGGATTACTGGGGCAGGCCGGCGAGGACCCGGTCGAGCGCGGCCAGCCCGGTCTCGAGCTCCCGCTCGGTGATGTCGAGCGGCGGGCGGAACCGGACCGTGCGCTCTCCGCATGGCAGCACGATGACATGTTCCTCCAGCAGCCGCTGCACCGCGGTGTCGCGGGCCGCCTCGGTCGGGACGTCGAGCGCGCACATGAGCCCGCGGCCGCGGACGTTCGACACCACGGCCCGCCGCTCGCCCAGCGCCTTGAGCTCGCCCAGGAACCAGTTGCCGACCTTGGCCGCGTTGTCGATCAGCCCCTGGCGCTCGATGATCTCGAGGAGCCGGCGGGAGCGGACCATGTCGGCCAGGCCGCCGCCCCAGGTGGAGTTGATCCGGCCGGACAGCGTGAACACGTTGTCGCGGACCTCGTCCACGCGCCGCCCGGCCATGATGCCGCCGAGCTGGACCTTCTTGGCGAACGCCACCACATCGGGCTCGAGGCCGAGCTGCTGGTAGACCCAGGCCGTGCCGGTCAGGCCGACCCCGGTCTGCACCTCGTCGAGCACGAACAGCGCGTCGTACTCGTGGCACAGGGCCTGCATCGCGCGGAGGAACTCCGGCCGCATGTGGTTGTCGCCGCCCTCACCCTGGATCGGCTCGGCCAGGAAGCAGGCGATGTCGTGCGGGCTGGCCTCGAACGCCGCCCGCGCCTGGGCGAGCGCCCGCGCCTCGGCCTGCTCGACCTCGGCCAGGTGCGTCTCCAGCGGGAACCTGACCGCGGGCACGTCGATCCGGGGCCAGTCGAACTTGGGGAACCTGGCGGTCTTGCCCGGCTCGGTGTTGGTCAGCGACAGCGTGTACCCGGACCGGCCGTGGAACGCGCGGGTGAGGTGCAGCACCTTGGTGCCCAGCTCTGGTGAGCGGCCCGCGGCCTCGTTGCGCCTGCTCTTCCAGTCGAACGCGGTCTTCAGCGCGTTCTCGACCGCGAGCGCGCCGCCCTCGACAAAGAACAGGTGCGGCAGGGCCGGGTCACCGAGCACCCGCGTGAACGTCTCCACGAACTGCGCGTAGTGCGTGGTGTACATGTCCGGGTTGGCGGGCTTGTTCGAGGCCGCCTCGGCCAGCACGGCCAGGAACTCCGGGTCGTCGGCCAGCCCGCGCGGGTTGGACCCGAGCGGGGAGGAGGCGAAGAACGTATAGAGGTCGAGGTACTTCTCGCCGGAGATGGCGTCGACGATCCAGCAGCCTTGGCTGGCCTTGGTGTCGTAGACAATCCTGAAGCCGTCAGCGAGCACGTGCTGGCTGAGCACCTCACGCACGCGCGCCGGCGCGATCGCGTCTACTCGGGGCTGGCCGATGTTCGATGTCACCGGAAGTCCTCCTGTCGCCACGGCCATACAACGGATAATCTCCAGCATAAGCGCCATCTGGCCGTACATCATGCATGTAATCGCGGGCGTACTCAGCGTGCTGATGCCCGCCCGCAGCGGCTGGCGAGCGGGTCCCATAAGGCTCCTCCCCCGCATGAACTGACCTGCAACCCGCGCCGACCGACCGGCCGCCGGTGAGCCGCGGGCGGCGCGACCGCGAGGAGGGCGCGCCGAGCTATTGACACCAAGCCGGTGACTCGCGAAAAATGGTCTAAAGATCAGTCCGCTAGACCACTTTTGCGCAGCTAGCCGGATGCTCGTCAGGCCTGCCGGCGGCCCAAGCGGGGGCCGGGCCTGGCGAGCAGCCCAGCCCGGCTGGGGAGTGCGACGCGGGCGATCCGCAGACCCGCATGGACGTCAGGGGCCGGCATGAACGGGCACGGTGGCGGGGCGGACGAGCCCTTCCCGACCTGGGCGGCGGTGGACGCCGCCATCGCGGATGGTGCCGAGACGGCCTTCTCGTTCCTGGAGCGGCTCGTGGCCGCGCCTAGCACCGTCGGCCACGAGCAGGAAGCCCAGGAGATAGTCGCCGCCGAGCTGGCCCGGCTCGGGTTCGAGGTGACCCGGCTGGCCGTGCCGGACCAGACGGCCGCGGCGGCACCCGGCGGCGTGGCGCAGGCCCCCTACGCGGGACGCGACAACGTGCTCGGGCGGATCAACCCGGGCCAGGCACCGTCGCTGCTGCTGAACGGGCACATCGACGTGGTGCCCGCGGAAGCGGAGATCTGGTCGTCCGACCCGTTCACGCCGGTGCGGGCGGGCGGCTGGCTGATCGGCCGCGGCGCCGGCGACATGAAGGGCGGGTTCGCGATGGGCCTGCTGGCCCTGGCCGCCCTGCGCGACGTCATGCCGGACGCGCTGACCGGCGAGCTGTCGTTCCTGTCGGTGATCGAAGAGGAGTGCACCGGCAACGGCACGCTGGCGGCCGGGAACGCCGGGGTGCTCGGCGACGCCGTGGTGCTGCTCGAGCCCACCGATCTCGCGCTGCTGCTCGGCGGCGTGGGCGTGCTGTGGATCGAGATCGAGATCACCGGGGTTCCGGCCCACGCCGAGGCGGCCGACCGGGCGGTGAACCCGGTGCGCTGCGTGCCGGCGATCCTCCGCGGGCTGGCCGACTTCGAGGACGAGATCAACACCATGGCCGACGATCCCGCGTTCAGCGAGGTAGCCCGGCCCTACAACGTGAACGTGGGCACGGTCGCCGCGGGAGACTGGGCCTCCAGCGTCCCGGGCCGGGCCCGGCTGCGGGTGCGGGTCGGGTTCCCCCGGAGCTGGACGCCGGACCACGCCTTCAGCCGGGCGGAGGCCGCGGTGCTCAAGGCCGCCGCTACCGACCCGTGGCTGGCCGACCACCCGCCCGCGGTCCGGCCGGTGGGCTTCCGCGCCGAGGGCTACCTGCTCGACCGCGAGCACCCGCTCGCCGCCGCGATGGCGCGGGCGCACGAGGCGGCGCACGGCACGGCGCCGCCGCGGGGCGTCCTGGGCGCCACCACGGATGCCCGCTTCTACCTGAACCAGTTCGGCCGGCCCGCGCTGTGCTACGGCCCGGCGTCGCGCAACATCCACGCCATCGACGAGGCTGTCGACCTGGCCAGCATCGTGTCCGGGGCGCGGACCCTGGCCCGGTTCATCGCCGGCTTCGCCGCGGCGGCGAGCCCAGGAGCGGCCCAGCCGAGCAGGGGCCAGCCGCGACGGCCGCCGGAGGTCGGCCAGCGGCGATGACCGAGCCGGTCTTCGGCGAGCTGCTCGGCCCCGGTCCCGATGCGGACCGCGGGCGAGCGCATCGCCGAGCGGATCGTCACCGCGATCGCGCTCGGCGAGTTCGTGCCCGGCCAGCGGCTGCCCACCGAGCGTGAGCTCGCCGCCATGCTCGAGGTCAGCCGGACCACCGTGCGGGAGGCGCTGCAGCGGCTGCAGGCGTCCGGGTACGTGACGACCAAGCGGGGCCGGGGCGGCGGGACGTTCGTCAAGACCGACCGGGGACCCGATTCCGACGAGATGATCCGCCGGACTCTCGTTCCGGCCTGGACCGAGCTCACCGAGATCCTCGACTTCCGCTCGCTGGTCGAGCAGCTGATCGCGCGGACCGCCGCCCAGCGGCGGGACGCCGACGACATCGCCGCGATCCGTGCGGCGGTCGACGACTACGCCGCAGCGGCCGACCGGGAGGCCTCGCGGCTGGCCGACCACGCGCTGCACCAGGCGATCGCGCGGGCCACGCACAACGCGCGCCTGGTCGACCTCAGCGCCAGGATCCGCCGCGAGGTCAGCCTCGGCTTCGACGCCGAGCCGTACACCGCCGAGGTCAGGGACCGGGCCCTGCACCAGCATCCGGAGCTCGCCGAGGCGGTCATCGCCGGCGACCAGGGCCGGGCGGCCGACTGCGCCGCCTCCCACTTCTCGCTCACCGAGGACATGCTCACCGAGCTCTACGCCCGTATCAGCCTTCGAACCGCAGGGGAGTCCCATGCCCGTAGCCAAGGTCAATGACATCGAGCTGAACTACAAGCTGGAAGGCGACGGCGAGGAAACGATCGTCCTGGTCAACGGACTGGCCGACGACCTGGAGACCTGGGTGCTCCAGATGGACGACTTCCTGGCCGCCGGCTACCGCGTGCTGCGGTTCGACAACCGGGGCATCGGCGCGAGCTCCAAGCCCGCCGGGCCTTACTCCAGCCGGATGCTCGCCGACGACGCCAAGGCGCTGGTCGATCACCTCGGCGTGACCGACTTCCACCTGATGGGTGTCTCGATGGGCGGGATGATCGTCCAGGAATACGCACTCGCGTACCCCGGCGATCTGCGTACCGTCACGTTCGGCTGCACGTATGCCGCGCCCGGGCCCTTCTGCTCACGGATGTTCGCGATGTGGGCGGATATGGCGCCGGTGCTCGGCGTGCCGTTCGTCATGCGCGACGTCACGCTGTGGGCCTTCACCGTGCCGTTCTTCGAGCAGCGCGGCGACGACCTGGCGGAGTTCGAGACCGCGATGCGGTACATGGACCAGCCGGTGCACGCGTACCTGGCCCAGCTCGCCGTCATCCAGCAGCACGACACCACCGACCGGCTCGGCCAGATCGCCGTGCCCACCCTGGTGCTGGCCGGGGAGGAGGACATTCTCATTCCGGTCTCGCTGTCGCGGCGAATCCACGAGGCCGTACCCGGCTCGGAGTGGGCCACGACCAAGGGCGGTCACGCCTGCGTCTGGGAGCACCCGGCCGAGTTCAACCGGACCTACCTCGACTTCGTCCGACGGCACGGAAAGGGCTAGCCATGACCACCACATCCGGGAAGTCGCTCGAACGCGGCCAGCTCGGCCTGTTCGGCGTGATCATGCCGGGCCTGGCCCAGATCGCGCCCGCGTTCAACCTGTTCTTCACCACCGGGGTGATGGTCGCGCTGGCCGGGGCCTCAGCCCCGCTGGTCTTCCTGATCTCGATGGTGGGCATGATGGCGACCGCCAGCAGCCTGGCCCAGTTCGCCGGCGTGTACCCGAGCGCCGGGTCGTTCATCACCTACATCACGCGGTCGATCGGGACCAAGGTCGCGGTGGCGGTCGGCGTGATCACGCTGCTCGGGTACATCATCGCGTTCGGCGGCATCTACATCTTCGTGGGCAGCTACATCGCGGAGAACGTGTTCGGCAGCCCGCACATCTGGGGCTTCACCCAGATCATCACGATCATCTACGGCGCGCTCGTGGTGGCGCCGGTGGTGATCGGGCTGAAGTTCGGGGTGCGGGTGACCGTGGTCCTGTACGTGTTCGAGGTCGTGCTGCTGCTCGTGCTGAGCCTGACCATCCTGGTCCGGGGCGGTGCGAGCGGGCTGTCGGCCACCCCGTTCACGTGGCCGGGCGGGTCCACCGACGTGCTGCTCGCGTTCAGCCTGGCGGTGCTGGCCTTCGGCGGGTTCGAGGCCGCGGCGCCGCTGGCCGAGGAGACCCGCGACCCGCGGCGCAACGTGCCGATCGCGGTGCTCGGCGCGGTGGTGGTCAGCGGCATCATCTACGTGATCGGCTCGTACGCGCTGGTGACCGCGTTCGGCGTCGGGCACGCGGGCGCGCTGGCCGCCGACGCGAACCCGTTCCACACCGCGGCCAAGACGTTCGTCCCGTTCGTGGCGCCGCTCATCACCTGGGTCTTCCTGTCCAGCGTGACCAGCTCGTACGTGGCGGCGAACACGCAGACCGCGCGGGTGATCTTCGCCGGCGCCCGGGGCGGCCTGTGGACCCGCAGCCTGGCCGCGGTGAGCCCGCGGTTCCGCACCCCGGCCGCGGCCGCGATCGCGTTCGTGGCGCCCAGCATCCTGATCGGCGTGGTGTCGACCGCGTTCACCGACCCGGGCACCGCCTCCGGGTTCCTCGGCACGTACGGGATCCTCGGGCTGATCATCATGTACCTGGTGGCGAACGTCGCCCTGGTCGTGGAGTGGGAGAAGTTCCGCCGCCGCGGCATCAGGAAGAACCCCTGGCTGTGGCTGGTCACGCCGGTGATCGGGATCATCGTGCTGGCCATCCCGATCTGGGGCGACCTGCGCCCCGGCCAGCCCAGCCCGTTCAACGTGCTGCCCTGGCTCACGCTGGGCCTGATCGCCGTGGGCATCGCCTACCCGCTGATCCTGGGCGCCTGGCGGCCGCAGGTACTGGCGCAGGCCCCGGCGCTGCTCGAGGGCGAGGAGAGCCTCGCCACCGACCCGCTGCCGATCAGCTAGCGGTGCGTCACGCCGGGCGGGCGGCCACGCCGCCCGCCCGACGGACGATCCCGGCCCGGGGCGGAGACGTTGCCCCGGGCGGTTACTCAGTACCAGCCATCGGCCACCCAGTGCAGCCAGGCATGGCGCGGTGAGCCATAGACCGCACGGATGTAGCCGAGCCCCCAGCGAATCTGGGTCCTGGCGCTGGTCTGCCAGCCCGGTCCGGCGGCGGCCATCTTGGAGCCGGGAACCGCCTGCGGGATGCCGTATGCTCCTGAACTCGGGTTCTGGGCGGACGCATTCCAGCTGCTTTCCTTCTCCCACAGCCAGTTCAGGTACTTGAACTGGCGCCGCTTCCACCCGAAAGACGGAAGCAATTTCCTGGCTACCCGCTGTGGCGCAGGAACGCTGGTCACGTGGGCCGCGACGCGGCCATTGTGGACGGTGGATGACGCGGCTGCCGCACCTGCGTCAGCCGTGGCCATCGCTATGACCAAACCTGCTACGACAATCGAGAACCGTACGGATTTCGGGAAAAGAGTCCTGATTGCGGACAAGGTTAATCCCTGGTCGGGCACGCAGCGCGTGCTCGCGCTTCCACCCAGGTCAACTGCCTGACGTGCCGGCAGCGGCGTGCGGACTTGACGCAGGTTCAGGGCGTCACGGGTTACCCACAGTAACCCATCGCGCACGCTGGGTGCTTTATAGGCCCTACCCTGCCCAATGTCGAGGCATGGCGCACGCATATTCGCCGGACAATGGCAGGAATTCAGGCAGAGCAATCGGGATATAGGGCGTTAAGGTTCGCCCGAATGGGCGTCAGCCAAGCCCGGAATTCGCCGAAGGCCGCAGGTCGGCTACCCCGGTCTCGCGCCTGACGATTTCCGCTCTGTCGGCCCTGGTCCGGAATGTAACGCAGGTCCGGTCGGCGCGGAATAGATCGTGAGAAAACTCGAAAGGGACGCCGGCCGATGTGGACGACGTCCGGGTAATGGCGAGCAGCGGCGCGCGCACCGTCACCCCGAGCAGCGCGGCCTCGTCGGAGCTGGCCTCGACGACCTCGAGATGCTCAACCACCTCGTCGGGCCTGATCCCGTAGTGGGAGTCGAGCAGGCCGTAGATGGACCCGCCCAGCGGCAGCTCGAGCAGGCCGGGGAAGGTCTCGGCGGGCAGCTGGACCCGCTCCAGCGAGATCGGTATCCCGTCCGCGAGCCTGATCCGGACGATGTCGATCACCAGGCTCCCGGCCGGGACCGCCAGGTGGTTGGCGGCCACGTCATCGGCGCCGGACATCGTGGCGGACAGCACCTGGGTCCCGGCCACGAAGCCCTGGCGGCGCAGGTACTCCGGCAGGCCCACGATCACCGACAGGTCGCGGTCGACCTTCGTGTGGGCCACGAAGGTCCCGCCGGCCGGCCCGGCACCCGGCGGATGATGCCGCTGTCGGCCAGCACGGCCAGCACCTGGCGCAGCGTCGAGCGGCTGACCGACAGCTGGGCGGCGAGCTCCCGCTCGGTCCCGAGCCGGTCGCCGGGCCGGAGGCCGCCGGAGGAGATGAGGTCGAGCAGGCGGTGCCGCGCGTCCTCGACCAGCCGCCGGTCGGGCACGGCGCGCGGCAGCAGCCGGGCGCCGGCCGCTGGATGCAGCCTCGCGCCTTCCGCCGGCATCTGCGTCAACCCATGGCCTCCAGCGACTCGGGCACGGTCTGCCCACCGTCGATCACGATCGTCTGAGCGGTGATGTAGGCCGCTTCGTCGGTAGCGAGGAACAAGGCCGCGTTGGCGATGTCCTCGATGCTACCCAGGCGCTTGAGCGGGATAGATGCCTCCATCGTGGCGATGTAGTCCGCGCCCAGGTCGGCCAGGCCCTCGGTCATGATGTTGCCCGGCAGGACCGCGTTGACCGTGATGCCGTACTTGGCCAGCTCGAGCGCGGCCGAGCGGATGAAGCCGAGCTGCCCGGCCTTGCTCGCGCCGTAGTGCGTCCAGCCGCTGAAGCCGGTGATCGGGCCGGTGATCGACGAGGTGACGATGACCCGGCCGTGACCGGAACGCTCGAGCGCGGGCAGCGCCGCCTGCACGATGAAGAACGTTCCCTTCAGGTTGACCCCGAGCACCTCGTCCAGCTGGTCCGGGGTCATCTCGGCCAGCGACGCGGCCGGGAAGATGCCCGCGTTGCAGCACACGATGTCGAGCCCGCCGTGCCGCTCATCGGCGGCCGCCACGGCGGCCGCGCAGCTCTCGGGCGAGCTGACGTCCCCCTGGAAGAAGGTCACCGGGCCGTCGGCCTTGGTGAGTTCCGCCGCGGCCTGCTCGCCGGCCTCACGGTCCCGGCCAACGATCATCACCTGGGCGCCCTCACCCGCGAACCCCGCGGCCAGGCCCTTGCCGATTCCCTTGCTGCCGCCGGTCACAAGCACCGACCGGCCGCCGATCGAGGTGAACATCGCAACTCCTAACCGGCTCAAGGCCGCTTCTGGATCAGGACGTGGTGAGCAGGTAGCGTTCGGCGAGGTCGCAGGCCCCCTGGGTGAACTCGGCGCCGAGCTCGCGGGCCGCGTCGGCGAACCGGTGCGAGCCGACCCAGGCGACCAGCTGCAGCCGCCGCAGCAGCACGAACGTGGGGATCTCTGCGGCGTCGTCCGCCGGGAGCGGCTGGATCCGGCGGTAGCCGCGCTGCCAGGCGTCGCACAGCGCGGGCACCCGGGGATCATGCTCGAAGAAGCTCAGGGCCGTGCCGAGGTCGAACAGGAACCAGCCGAACCCGCAGTCGTCAAAGTCGATCACCTGGATATCGGGCCCGCTGACGAGCAGGTTGGCCAGGCGCACGTCCGCGTGGATGAGCCCGAACCGGTCCGGCCCGGTGCCGAACCGGCGCAGCCGGTCCCGCATCAGCGCCGACGCGCGCTCCAGCGTGGCCAGTTCCTCCGGGCCGACCCCGATGCCGTCCTGCCACCGGCCCCAGCGGCCGGTCTCGCCCACGCAGCTGTCGAAGTCCCAGGAGAACCGCACGAACGAGGCGGGCTTGGCCCAGCTGCGCGAGTGCCGGTGCATCTGCGCGCAGATCTCCCCGAGCAGCTCGAACTTGTCGGCCAGGTCCTCCTCGGGCGGCTCGGTGCCGTCCAGCCATTCGAACAGCACGGTCTGCCGGGTCAGCGGGCCGACGGTGACGTCGACCACCTCCCGGCCGTCCGGCGCCGTGAACACCGCGGGGGTGAGCAGCCCCTCGTCCCGGCGCAGCGCCTGGAGCCAGGCCAGCTCGGAGGCGACCGCGCCCGGCGGGTGGTAACCGGTCCGGTGCACCCGCAGCACCGCGGTGCGCCCGTCCCGCGGGTCGTCGACCCGGTAGGTGGCGTTCTCGGACAGGCTGAGCAGCGCCAGCCGGGCCTGCGCGGAGAACCCGAACGGCTCCAGCGCGGCCTGGGCAAACGGGTCGTAGCCGCGCAGGATCTCGTCCGGCGAGACCGCGCCCTGGGCGTCCGGCGCAGTGCTCATGTGCTCGCCTCCGGCACGGTGACTCATTTGCGCGCCTCCGGCACGACGCTCATTGGCGCGCCTCCGGCACGACGCTCATGCCGAGGCCTCGCGGCCCTCGATGCCGGCCAGCAGCCGCTCGATCTCGGCGGCGGCCCGGCCGACCCCCTCGGTGGTCCCCGCGATGTAGAGCCGCCCGGACGCCCCGATCATGGCCACGTCGACCAGCGTGTTCTCCGGTGCCGCCCGCTCGGCCTCGTTCGCCGCCACGGCCGCGAACAGCGCGGGCGCCATCTCGCAGACCAGCAGCGACTGCCCGGGCATGATCATGGATGCCTGCCGGGACCGGTTGATGATGATCGCCTGCTGGTCGGTGATGTCCTCGATCACGTCGGAGTACAGCAGCCGGGGCCGCTGCTGATCGCTGGCGCTGCGCCCGATCCCGTCCAGGATGGCCTGGCCTGCCCGCCTGACGTGCTCCTCGCTGCGGGAGTGCACCTCCAGCACGCCGAAGTGCCGCTCCACGAACAGGATCCCCGGCTCGACCGCGGGCTCGGCCCGCAGCGCCAGGTCGGTGACCCGCTCGATGGCCAGCCCGGGCGCGATCTCGACGATCAGCGCGTGGTCGCCCTCGGTGGGCGGGTAGCCCCGGGCCCGGGTGGGCACGGCGAGGTACGCAGCGAACTGCCGCTGCAGGCCCGCGATCGGCAGGTACACCCGCAGCTCGATGCGCGCCGCGACCGGCGCGGGCTGGCGGCCGGTCTTACTCGGCGACAACGAAATGCTTGCCGAGCTCGCCGTGCGGCCGCGGGATCACGTGCACCGAGACCAGTTCGCCCACGCTCGACGCGGTTTCCGCGCCCGCCTCGCGTGGCCGCCTTGACCGCGCCCACGTCGCCGTTGATGATGACGGCCACCAGCCCGTCGCCGACCTCCTGCCGGCCGACGATCACCACGTTGGCCGCCTTGACCATGGCGTCGGCGGCGGCCAGGGCCGCCACGTACCCCTTGGTCTCGATCATGCCGAGAGCATTCTGCGCCATCTAGCTATCCCTCTCTCGAGTGTCAGCCCGGGCCATCCGCACCCGGCGCTCATGATTCCGACCGCTTCCGGCGGGTCTTGGTGGCCGCCCCGGCCGCGGCGAGGTGGCCGGCTCGTCGATGGAGCCGACGATGAGCGCGTCGACCGGCGGGCGGCCCGGCAGCCAGCCGGACGCCACCGAGCCCTGCGCGACCAGGACCCGCTCGCCCTGGCCGCTGCCGAGCACGTCGAAGGCGACCAGCCGCTCCCCGGACCCGGTCACCTCGACCTCGAGGAACGCCCCGCTGGGCAGCCCGTCGATGCGCTTGGTAGACCAGACATTCCCGACGACCACTGCTTGCAGCATCAGCGCTCCTTCTCGATCGGGACTCCGAGAGCGCGGGCCCGGTCGCGCGCCAGCGGGGTCAGCACCGCGCGCGGGCCGAGCACCAGCCGCACCCCCGCGCTGGCCGCGGCCTGCACCGCGCGCTCGGTGACCGCTCCCTTGTCGATCCGGTGATCGCCACGGTCAGGGCGTGCCCCGTTGGCCGCGGGGCCAGGCACGCCGGTGGGCACAGGCAGGCCGGCAGGCACGGGCGTCCCCGCCGCTGCCGCGCTGGCGGGACCGCCGGGCGCGAGCGTGAACCGGAGCCGGCCGGCCAGCAGGTCCCGGCGGCGCTTGGGGTTGTCGGCCAGCCGGAGCACCCGGAGCACGAACTCGTGCAGGTCCTCGTCGGTGGCCAGCCGGACCGGCTGCAGCGTGCCGTCGGGCCGCGACCCGGCGGCCCCGTGGGCAGCAGCCCCGGTCTCCGCGCCGTGGACGGGGGCGGCGGGCCGGGATGGGGCCGGGTCGGAGGTCGGCGGGCCGCAGGAAGCGGCCGGGCCGACGGCCCGGGCCGGGTGGCTGGGCCAGCGCCAGGGACAGTGGCCGGCCCGGTCCCGGCGCCGGGCGGCGGCCGGCCGGGCCTGCGCGGGCAGCAGGTCACGCAGCACCTCCCGCACCAGCTGGCGGAGCGCGATCCGCGTCCATCGCCGTCACCGCGGTTCGCCCAGCACGGCGGTCACCGCCTCCGCGGCCTGGCGCACGTCGTCCTCGAGGCCGGACAGGTAGACCCGGCCGGTGGCGCCGATCATCCGGTAGTCGACGATCTTGATGCGCGCCTCTTTCTCGGCCTCGTTGGCGGCCAGGATCGCGTACGACGCGGGCTGGAGCTCGAACACGAACAGCGACTCACCGGGCAGCACCATCGAGCCGAGCTTGTTCCTGTTGACCAGGAACGCGTGCTGGGCGTCGACACGGGTGATGATCCGCGACGCGAGCACCTGCGGCTTGGTCGCTGAGGTGGCGCTGACCCCCAGCGTCTCCAGCACCGAGCTGGCCGCCGCCTTCACCGCGTCGGTGGTCCCGTGCAGCTCGAGGTAGCCGAACTGGCGCTCCACGACCAGGATCCCGGCCTGGACGTCGGCGTTCTTGAGCGCGACGTCGGTCAGCGGCTCGATGTCCAGGCCCGGTGCGATCTCGATGACCTGCGCGGCCACGCCGGACCGCGGCAGCCGCCCGCGCACCCAGGTGCCGAGGTAGCACATGGTCTGCGGCTGGAGCTGGTCCAGGAAGATGAACGATCGCAGTTCGGCCACGGCTACCTCTTGAGTAGCTGCTCGAGCTCTTCGACGATCAGGGCCCGCAGCTGTTCCCTGACCGCGTCGGGTACCGCCGCCCCGCCGGCCGCCGGTCCGCCGCGCCGGCCGTCCCGGCCAGGTTCGACGCCTGCGGGTAGCCGGGCACCGGGCCGTCCGGCGGCTGCCAGGCGGCGATCTCCGCGAAGTCGTCGAACGGCACGTCGGCGGCGGCGTTGTAGGCGACCCTGGTCCAGTTCACCAGGTGCCGGGGCTCGAGGTTCTCGCCGATCGAGCTGCGGCCGATGAACCCGGTGCCCGAGCGTCATCGACGGCGCGAGGTTGGTGTCAAGCCCGGCGCTGCCGGTGCTGTTCCCCACGTTGACCGCGACCCGGAGCACCGGCACCCGCGTGCCGTAACGCATGATCACGCGCGGGTCGGTGCTGTGGATCGCGGCCGAGTGGCCCGCGCCGCCGAGCCTGACCACCGCGCGCGCGGTCTCGATCCCGCGCTCCGCTGACTCGGTCCTGACCACGCCGAGCACGGGGCAGAGCTTTTCGTGCGCGAGTGGCTCCTCGACCACAACATGATCAAAAGGCGTAAGCATTACGCGAGTGCGCGGGGGGACTCTGACCCCGGCCCGGCTCGCGATCCAGGCGGCATCTTTGCCGATCGCCTCGCCGTTGAGACGGCCGTCGGGGAACAGGTACGCGCGGACCCTGGCGGTGTCCGCGTCGTCGAGCAGGGCCACCTGCTGCCGCTGCAGCTCGCGGAACAGCCGGTCGGCCACCGAGTCCTGGACCACGAGAACGGACTCGTTCGTGCACAGCACGGAGTTGTCGAAGGATTTGCTGTCGGCGATCCGGCGGGCCGCCGCGGCCAGGTCGGCGGTCTCGTCCACGAGCACCGGCACGTTGCCGGGGCCCACGCCGAGTGCGGGGTTCCCCGACCGGTGCGCGGCCCGCACCACGGCCGTGCCTCCGGTGGCCACGATCACGTCGGTGACCGGGTCCGCCATCAGCGCCTCGATCAGCGGGACGGTCGCGTTCGGCACGACCTGGATGGCGCCGTCCGGGGCCCCGGCCTCGGTGGCCACGTCGGACAGCAGCCGGGCCGCGTCCACGCAGCAGCCCTGGGCCATCGGATGCGGGCTGACCACGATCGCGTTCCGGGTCAGCAGGGCCAGGATGACCTTGAAGAACACGCTGCACACCGGGTTGGTGGACGGGGTCAGGGCCAGGATGACGCCGGCCGGCCGCGGCAGCGCGAGGATCTTGGCCGCGGGGTCGATCCGCGGGCTCACGTAGTCCTCGCCGGCGTAGCGCTGCATGATCCCGAGCGAGCTGGCCTCGTTCTTGATGATCTTGTGCTCCACCACGCCGAACCCGGTCTCCCTGACCGCCCACTCGGCGTACCGGCGGGATTCCGCGTGGGCCGCGGTGGCCACCGCCTCGGCGATGCGCAGCACCGTGGCCTGGTCGTAGCTGGCGAAGGCGCCCGCGGCCCAGTGCGCGCGGGCGAGCATCTGCTTCGCCCAGTAGGTGGCCGCCGCCCCGCCCACGGGCACCGCGCCTCCCGCCGCCGCGCTGGCCGGCCTCTGGCGCGGCGTCCGGCCGCTGCCCGTGCTGCTGGACTCGACCTGTGCTGCTGGACACCGTGGTGCTGGGGCCGGTCACCGGCCGGCCCTCCTGGGACCGCCGCGGACCTCGGCGTACGCCGCGCCGATCCCGGCCTCGGTGCGATCGAGCAGTTCCTCGCACAGCTCGGGGGTCATCAGCACCCCGGGCTTGTACTGCAGCACCCGCGGATCGAGGGTCGAGAAGATGGCCCAGACCCCGTTGCGGTACAGCTGCCGCATGACGATCTTCGCCCCCTCGGGGTGGTCGAACTCCAGGCCCATGACGACGCCGTTCTGCCGGATCCCGGTGAACCAGTCCGGGTAGCGGGCCTGGATGCCGCGCAGGCCCCGGCCGACCAGGTCGGAGATGTAGTGGACCATCGACCGCGTCTCCGGCCGGCCGCAGATCTCGAGGGTCTTCAGCGCGGCCACGCAGCCGAGCTCGGCCCCGCCGAAGCTGGAGATGTGCGCGAAGCCGTCCTCGGTGAGCCAGCCCGCGCACCGCTCGCTGACCAGGACGGCGGCGATCGGGTACATGCCGCCGGACAGCCCCTTGCCGGTGACCAGGATGTCGGGCTCGATGCCGTGCTTGGTGATCGCCCACATCTCGCCGGTGCGCATCAGCCCGGTCTGCACCTCGTCGGCGATGTAGAGCGTCCCGTGCCGCTCGCAGAGCGCCTTGACCGACTCCAGGTAGCCGGGCTCCGGCAGCGGGAAGCCGTAGGTGGCCGGGATCGTCTCCATGATCACCGCCGCCGCGTCGTCCCCGGCCAGCGCCTGCTCCATGGCCGCGATGTCGTTGAACGGGACGTGCGTGAAGTCCTGGGTGTCGATGAGGAACAGCTGGGAGAAGCGGTCGTCCCCGGTGGCCACGGCCAGGCCGGTGTGACCGTGGTAGGCCTTCATGATCGAGACGATCTTGCGCCGCTTGGTGGCGTGCCGCGCGGTCTTCAGCGCGATGTCGATGGCCTCTCCCCCGCCGCTGCCGTAGACCACCTTGGTCAGGTTCGGCGGCGCGGTGTGGACCAGCGCCTCGGCCAGCGCCGCCCGGGCGCTGGAGGGGAAGTGGTGGTTGCCGATGTCGAACGACCGCATGCCGACCGTGATGGCCTCGACCAGCTCCGGGTTGCGGTGCCCGAGGTTGTACGTGCCGCCGTTCAGGTGCACATCGATGAGCCGGATCCCCGACATGTCCCAGATGAAGTAGCTCTCCCGGCGGTCGATGACCAGGTCGACCCCGGTCTCGGACCAGAAGTCGGTCTTGCCGGGATTCCAGAACTCGCGCGACTTATCCAGGACCTCAGCCTTGGACTCGACAGAGAAGACGTCGTAGTCGTGCATCGCCCCGCCTTCGTTGCCGAAAGCCCTGATCCCCTGCGTGCGGCGGGCCCGGACCTGCGCCCTGCCGCGTACCCATACCAGACCAAATCATGTATCGGTCCGACCTAATAGTCAAGGGCCTACTATAACAGGCCAGTAACGGGCCAAAACCCTTGTCGCCCGAGAATTCGGTATGTTACGGTCGGGTTCCGGCGGGCGACGTGAGCATGTCGATTAGCGCCGCGGTATACCTCGGCGATCTCGGCATACGCAGTCCCCACGGGCACATGCCAGTTGGCATGCCGAGGAGGGGACATGACGGCCGTGATCGGTCGCACCACAAACCGGCGGACCGCCTCCGATGAGCCTCTAAGCCTCCCTGGCTTCCGCATTTCCCGCCGGCCGGACTGCCATCCGGGGATCCGGCGGCCATATCCCCCGTCGTGCCCGGCTCCCGAGAGCAGCGCACGAGGCCTGGCCCACTGAGGAGGCTGGCTGCATGTCCGACACCCAAGAGCAGACAGGAGCCGGTGGCGACGGTGCCCCCATCACCGTGCGCAAGATCGGCATGTTGGAGAGCGTGGACATCTCCGAGCGTGCAGACGTCCACAAGCTGCGGAGGGGCGCCGTCGGCCTGCTCGGCGTGCTGTTCCTCACCGTCACCGGGTCCGCGCCGATTTCGGCGATGCTGTTCAACACCCCGATCGTGGTCGGCTTCGGCAACGGCGTCGGCGCACCGGCCGCGTTCATCTTCGCGACCATCGTGCTGGTCATCTTCTCGGTCGGCTACGTGGCCATGGCCAGGAAGAAGACCACGGCGGGGGGCTTCTACTCCTATATCAGCTACGGTCTCGGCCGGGAGATCGGCATGGGCACCGGGTACGGCTCGCTGCTGGCCTACTCGGTGTTCGAGGCGTCGCTGTGCGGCGGGTTCGCCTACTTCCTCAACCTGAAGCTCGCCCAGTTCGGCATCAACATCGCCTGGCCCTGGCTGGCGCTGGCGATGGTGCTGATCATCTCGCTGCTGACCTATTTCGATGTCCGCGTGTCCAGCATCGTGCTCGGCGTCGGCCTGATCGCCGAGATCGTGATGCTGCTGATCTTCGACGGGTTCATGTTCGGGCATGGCCACCTCCCGGCGGCGGCGATCAACCCGGTGAACGCGTTCAAGGGCTTCCCGGCGTCGGGAACGCTGGCGGCTGGCGCGGTGGGCATCGGGCTGTTCTTCGCGTTCTGGTCCTGGGTCGGGTTCGAGATGGCGCCGAACTACGGCGAGGAGTCCAAGAACCCCAAGCGCAATGTGCCGCGCGCGCTGTACATCTCGGTGATCGGGCTCGGGATCTTCTACATCATCACCAGCTGGGCACCGTTCGCCGGGTACGCCACCATTCACGACGCGGTGAAGCAGGCGCAGACCAACGCGGCCGAGTACTACCTGCAGCCGGCGAACGCGATCGGCGGACGCTGGGTGGGTTCGATACTCAGCTACCTGATCATCACCGGGTCGTTCGCCTGCGGCATGGCGTTCCACAACACCACGGCGAGGTACTTCTACTCCCTCGGGCGGGAAGGGCTGCTCCCCAGGGCACTGGGCCGGACGCATCCCAGGTGGAAGAGCCCGTACATCGCGTCCGTCACCCAGTCCGTGATCGCGGCCCTGATCGTGCTCGGGTTCGCGCTGTTCACCGGGACCAGCGACCCAGCCAGCCAGGCCTATCTCCAGCTCTACGGGCTGATGGCGGTCATGGGCGTGATCATCATCCTGTCGGTCCAGGCGCTGGTCTCGCTCAGCATCCTCATCTACTTCCGGCGGCACCACGGGGATGAGGTGCACTGGTGGAAGACGATGGTCGCGCCGGGCCTGGCCTTCATCTCCCAGGTGTTCGTGGTGTTCCTGCTGTTCAAGAACATCGACTTCCTCGGCAGCGGGTACAGCTACGCGAAATGGCTGGGGCCGATCGACATCCTGGTGGTAGCCGTTGGTGTGGCGTTCGCGTTCTACCTGAAGAACCGGAACCGGGAGAAATACGAGTCGGCCGGCCGTCTCATCAATGAGGGCCTGTAAGCACCGGCCGGATGACGCAGCCGACAGCAGTGCCTGGCCCGGGCACCGGGCCAGGCACCGCCGTCGGCGCGGCCGCGCCTGCCCGGGCCCGGCCCGGTGCCCGGCTGAGGCTCGACGCAGGCAGGATGCTGGTGATCAGGCTGGGTGCAGGCATGATCAGGCAGCTGAGGTTGGTGGGAAGCCAGTGCTGCATGGGTCGGGCCGATGCGGCCTGGCAACGGGCCAGGGACCGGGAGCCGCCGGAATGAGTCCCGCCAGCTGCCATCTAGCGCACGGTCCGGGATAAGGGCACGTGATGGGCTACCTGATCGGCGCTGACATCGGTTCCCAGAGCGTGAAGGCGGTCCTGCTGGACCCCGATGGGCGGACGGTCGCGTCGGCCGGGCAGGGCTGCGCGATGCTGCACCCGGCCAACGGCTGGGCCGAGCAGGATCCCGCGGACTGGCAGACCGGCCTCACGATCGCCGTCCGCCAGCTGATCACGCGTTCCGGGATCGCGGCGTCAGACGTCACGCACCTCGGCCTGGCCTCGCAGGTGGATGGCGTGGTCCCGGTTGATGACCAGCTCCAGCCGCTGCGAGCGGGCATCATCTGGCTGGACCGCCGGGCCACCGGTCAGGCCGCCGCACTGTCCCGCGACCTCGGCCCGGACCACATCTTCGCCACGACCGGGCTGAACGCGGACGCGTCGCACATCGCGCCCAAGCTGATGTGGCTGCGTGAGCACGAGCCGGACACCTTCCGCCAGGCCCGGTGCTTCCCCCCGGTCGGCGGCTACATGCTGGCCTGGCTGACCGGGACGCTGGCGCAGGACCACGCGAACGCGTCGTCCACGCTGCTGTACGACGTGCAGAGCGGCACCTGGGACGACGGCATGCTCGACGCGACCGGCCTCGATCCCGCCGTGCTGGCCGAGATCCGCCCGTCCGCCGAGGTCGCGGGGACGCTGACCGCCGAGGCCGCGGCCGACCTCGGCCTGAGCCGCGACGCCACGGTCGTGGTCGGGACCGGGGACGAGCACGCCGCCTGCGTGGGCGCGGGGGCGGTGGTGCCTGGCCTGGTCGCCGACGTGACCGGCACCGCCGAGCCGGTGGCGGCGACGGCGCCGAGCCCGGTGTTCGACGCCGAGCACGTGGTGGAGACGCACGCGCACGCGATCACCGGGCTGCTGCTGGTGGAGAACCCCGGCTTCGTCTCCGGGGGCTGCACACTGTGGTGTGCGACGTCCGTGCTCGGCATCGATCAGGCCGGGCTGTTCGAGCTGGCCGCCCGCGCCCCGGCCGGCGCCGACGGCGTGCTGTTCGTGCCGGCCCTGTCCGGGGCCACCGTGCCGCGGTGGAATGACCGGATGCGCGGGGTCTTCGCCGGCCTGTCCATGAACCACGACCGCAGCCATCTGGCCCGCGCCGTGGTCGAGGGCTGCTCGTTCGCGCTGCGCGACGTGCTCGAACGGATGGACGCGCTCGGCTTGGCCGACAAGGAGATCCGGGTCGTCGGCGGCGGGGCCCGCAGCGAGCTGTGGCTGCAGATCAAGGCCGACGTGACCGGGCGGACCGTGCGGCCCGTCCTGGCGGACGAGCCGACCGCGCTCGGCGCCGCGATCCTGGCCGGCCTGGCCGCGGGGACGTTCCGCGACACGGCCGACGCGGTGGCACGGACGGTGACGCCGTCGACCCGCAGTTACGAGCCCGACGAGCGGGCGCGGACACTCTATCAGGAGAGGTACGCGCAGTACCGCGCGCTCTACGACGGCGTGGAAGGAGCGCTCGCTTGAGCTCCGGCGGCGAGATCGGGCTGGACGTCGACGGCATCCGCCGCGAGCTGGCCGACGACGCCGGCCGGCTGGAACCGCTGGGCCTGGGCCGCGTCGTGACCGGCGCCGGCGCCGTGGACGGCCTGGCCGAGGTGGTCGCGGGCCTGACGGGCGGCGCCGTGGTGGTGGTGCTCGCCGCGGCCACGCCGATCTCCGCGGACGGCCGGGACCTGCGCGGCGCGGTCGAGCAGGCACTGGACCGCAGCTTCGCCGTGGACTGGGTGGTGCTCGGGCCGGACGACGGGCAGGTCCATGCCGACGAGGCGACGGTCGCCGCGGCCACGGCGGCGGCCGCGGACGCCGGCTGCGTGGTCACGGTCGGCTCCGGCACCATCACCGACATCGGCAAGGCCGCAGCTCCCGCCGGGACCCCGCTGGTCACGGTGCAGACCGCGACCAGCGTCAACGGTTACGCCGACCCGTTCTCTGTGCTGCTGCGCCATGGGGTCAAGCGGACCACACCATCCCGCTGGCCGGACGCCCTGATCATC
The DNA here is from genome assembly GCA_963739645.1 of uncultured Actinomycetota bacterium. GTDB lineage: Bacteria > Actinomycetota > Actinomycetes > Streptosporangiales > Streptosporangiaceae > JASHPR01. The sequence goes on along the minus strand of CAVUBM010000074.1, from coordinate 143,578 downwards.
GACCCGGCCGTGCTGCAGGACGCGCCGCCGGACCTGAACCGGGCCAGCGCCGGCGACATGATGGCCATGTTCACCGCCACCGCGGACTGGTACCTGGCCTCGGCCGTAGCCGGACGCGTCCCCGGAACCCCGGCCGCCCATCCCGGCGGCCCGCCTGCGCCCGGATCCGCCGCCCATCCCGGCGACCCGCCCGCGCCCGGATCCGCCGCCCACCCCGGCGACCCGCCGTACCACCCCGCCGTCGCGGAGCTGGTCCGGGCGCGCGGCCCGCGGCTGCTGGAACTGGCCGCCGCGGCGTTCCCATCCTCCCCATACGGACCACCGGCCTCGGGAGCCCCGGTCCCTGAAGATCGATGTGAGTCTGGTGCAGTTGGGTGTGCACCAAACTCACATCGATCATGCGCGCTGGCGGAACTGGCCGGGATCCTGACCCTCAGCGGCGTCGCCATGGGGGTGGCCGGGTCGACGGCGCCCGCCTCGGGCATGGAGCACGCGGTCAGCCACCTGCTGGAGATGGCCGCGGCCGCACGCGGGGAGCCGGCCAGCTTCCACGGCACGCAGGTGGGCGTGGCGAGCGTCGTCGCCGCTCAGACCTGGGCCCACGTGCTGCGCCGCATCGCCGACGGCGCCCTGAGCCGGCCGACCGCGCTGCCCGACCCCGACGACGTGTCCGGCCGCATCGGCCGCGCGTTCGCGGCCATCGACCCGTCCGGGGCCATGGCCGCGGAGTGCTTCGCCGACTACGCCAAGAAGCTGCGCCGGCTCGGTTCCGGCGGCGACCCGCTGGCCGGCCTGCGGGCGTCCTGGCCGGCCCACCACGAGGCGCTGGCCGGCATCCTCACCGATCCCGCGACGCTCGTCACCGCGCTTCACACGGCGGGGCTTCCGGCCCGGTTCTGCGACCTGACCGAGCCCGTGGACGACGAGACGGCCCGGTGGGCGGTGGCCAACAGCCCGCTGATGCGGCAGCGGTTCGGCGTGGCCGACCTCGCGATGCTGCTCGGCGCGTGGGAGGACGCGGACGTCGAGGCAGTGCTGGCCGGGACCACGGTGGGGCGGGGGCAGCGATGACGCCCGGCTTCCTGCGCCCACCGCGGGTCTTCCGCGGCTATGCCCTCGACCTCGACGGGACCGTCTACCTGGGCGGCAAGCTGCTCCCCGGTGCCGCGGAGACGATCGCGCGGATCCGCGGGGCAGGCTCGCGCCTGGTGTTCCTGACCAACAACCCGCTGCGCAGCCCGGCGAGCTACGCCGAGGCCCTGTCCGGCCTCGGGATACCCGCGGACCCCGGCGACGTGGTGACCCCGCTCGGGGTGCTGACCGCCTACCTGGCCGGCCGCCATCCCGGGCGGGCCGCGCTCACCGTAGCCGAGCCGCTGGTGGACGAGACGCTGGCCGCGGCGGGAATCCCGGTGACCACGGATCCGGCCGAGGCCGGGGTGGTCGTGGTGTCCTTCGACCGCACGTTCAGCTACGACAAGCTGCTCAGGGCCTACCGCGCGGTCCGGCACTTCGGCGCGGCGATCGTCGCCACCAACCCGGACCCGTTCTGCCCGACCCCGGACGGCGGGCTGCCGGACTGCGCCGCGATGCTGGCCGCGGTGGAGGCGTGCACGGAGGCGCGCGCCGAGGCCATCATGGGCAAGCCGAGCGAGCACATGGCGGCCGAACTGCTGCGCCGGCTGGAGGTGCCGGCCGGCGAGGCGGCGATCGTGGGCGACCGCATCTCGACCGACGTCGCGATGAGCCGCTCGCTGGGCATGACCAGCGTGCTGGTGCTGTCCGGCGTCACCGCCGCGGACGAGGCCGCCCGCTCGCCGCAGCGCCCTGACTACGTCATCGACGGCATCGCCGCCCTGCTGCCTGACGAACCACGGGCTGATAAACCACGGGCCGATGCGCCACGCCCGACCGAGGAGAGCTCCAGTGATCGAGTTCGTGTTCATGCTGACCCACCACGACCGGACCGTGGACAACCCGACCGGCGTTTACGAGCAGATCCGCGGGTGCGGGTTGCGTTACGTCGGCTTTAAGGACATCGGTGCAGGCGTCAAGGAGCTGCAGGAGGTCTGCGCCCGGGCGCACGCGGACGGCCTGGAGGTCATGCTCGAGGTGGTGTCGACCACCAAGGAGGAGGAGCTCCGCTCGGTCGCGGCCTCGGCCGAGATCGGCGTGGACTGGCTGCTCGGCGGGACCCATCCCGAGGACGGGCTCCGGGTGCTGAACGGCAGCACGGGAGTCAAATACTGCCCATTCCCCGGCGTCGTGGTCGGCCATCCGAGCATCCTGCAGGGCGACATCGCCGAGATCGCCGAGAGCGGCCGGCTGATCACCGAGCTGGACGGGGTGTACGGCCTCGACCTGCTCGCCTACCGGCACCAGACCGCGGACGCGGCCGAGCTGACCCGGGCGGTGGTCCGGGCCGCGACCGGCCCGGTGATCGCGGCCGGGTCGGTGGCCAGCGTGGCCCAGATCAGGGCCCTGGACAAGGCCGGGGCCTGGGGCTTCACCATCGGCGGCGCGATCTTCGAGGGACAGCTGCCCGGCGGCCCTTCGATCGCCGGGCAGATCAGCGAGGTGCTACGCGCCGCGGAGGACCCGGGAACCACGTGACGTCTCCCGGCATCATCCTGGCCGTCGACCAGGGCAGCTCATCGAGCCGGTGCGTGGCCCTGGACCGGGCGCTGCGGCCGGTGGCCCAGGCCAGCCGCCCGGTGGCGAGCTCGTTCCCGCAGCCGGGCTGGGTCGAGCATGACCCGGCCGAGCTCCTGGACAGCGTGCTCGGGGCGATCGCCGACACGACCGGCCAGGCGGGCGTGAGCTGGGCCGACATCGCCGGGATCGGGCTGGCCGCGCAGACCGAGACGTTCGTGGTGTGGGACCGGGCGTCGGGGAAACCGGTCTACCCGGCGGTCAGCTGGCGGGACAGCAGGGCCGCCGGCCGCTGCGACGAACTCCGCCGGACCGGCCACGAGGCCGAGATCCGGCGGCGCACGGGACTGCCGGTGGAAGCAGCGTTCAGTGCTTCAAAACTGTCCTGGCTGCTCAGCGACGTGCCGGACGCCCGCCGCCGGGCCGCCGCCGGGGATCTGCTGTTCGGAGACGTGAACTGCTGGCTGATGTGGCACCTCAGCGGCGGCGCTGCGCATGTCACCGAGCCGTCCATGGCCGCGCGGACCATGCTGTTCAACCTGGCCACGTTGGCCTGGGACCCTGACCTGCTCGAGCTGTTCGGCGTCCCGGCCGTGATGCTCCCCGCGGTGGCCAGCACGGCCGGGCGGCTGGCCGTGACCGACCCGGAGGTCTGCGGTGGCCGGGTGGTGATCGCGGCCAGCGCCGGCGACCAGCAGGCGGCGCTGTTCGGACAGCGCTGCTGGCGTGCGGGGATGGCCAAGCTGACCCTGGGCACCGGCGCGTTCCTGTGGTGCCACGCGGGCGGTGTCCCGCTGGCCCAGGTGCCCGCGGGAGTGGTCTCCAGCTGCGCCTGGGGGCTGGGCGAGGGCGGGCCCGCGGGTCTCGAAACCGCCTACGCCCTCGAAGGGTTCGTGCCCAACGCGGGCGGTGTCACCACGTGGCTGCGGCAGATCGGCGTGCTGGCCGCCGGGATCTGGCCGGTCATCCGCGACGGCGCGGTCGCCGGCTCCGCCCGGCGCGGGGCGTCAGGCCCGTGGTGCGTCCCCGCGCTGTTCGGCCTGGGCACGCCGCGCTGGGGCGGGGCGCCGAAGGCGGACATCGTGGGCCTGACCGCCGACACCGTCGCGGCCGACGTGGCCGAGGCTGCGCTGCTGGGCGTGGCGCACCAGGTGGCCGACGCGATCGGCGCGGTGTCCGGCGGGATCGGCGCGCCGCTGCGGACGATCCGGGTGGACGGCGGCATGAGCCGCAACGACTCGCTGCTGCAGGCGATCGCCGACCTGACCGGCACCGTGCTGGAACGCCCGGCCGCGACCGAGGTCACCGCGCTCGGCGCCGGGGCGCTGGCCGGCCTCGGGACCGGCCTGTGGGACCTGGCCGCGCTGGAGGGCCTGCCGTTCGAGACCGGCAGGCCGATCCGCCCGGCCCTGCCGGACGACGCCCGGCGCGCGGTCCGGCAGGCCTGGCAGACGGTGCTGGCCCGGTCGCTGGCTGACGGCCCATGACCCCGGGCAGCCCAGTGCTCAACAACCCAGTGCTCAACAACACCGAGCTGAGCCCGCGGCACCGGGACTGGTCGCTGGGCCGGATGGCCAGCGAGGAGTTCGACATCCTGGTGGTCGGCGGGGGCGTGACCGGGACCGGGGCCGCGCTGGACGCGGCCACACGGGGCCTGAACGTGGCGCTCATCGAAGCCAGGGACTACGCGGCGGGCGCGTCGAGCAAGTCGAGCAAGCTCATCCACGGCGGCCTGCGCTACCTGGAGATGCTCGACTTCGGCCTGGTCCGGGAGGCGCTGCGGGAGCGCAAGCTGCTGCTGACCGAGCTGGCCCCGCACCTGGTCCGGCCGGTTCCTTTTCTCTGGCCGCTCACGCACCGCGGCTGGGAACGGCCGTATGTGGGTGCCGGGCTGCTGCTCTACGACAGCATCGGCGGGCGCCGGGCGGTGCCGCGGGCCCGGCATCTGTCCCGGACCGGTGCGCTGCGGCTGGCCCCGGCGTTGCGGCCGGACGCCCTGGTCGGGGCGGTGCAGTTCTACGACGCGCAGGAGGACGACGCGCGCATGGTGGCCTGCCTGGCCCGGACCGCTGCCGGGCACGGCGCGGCGCTGGCTACCAATGTGCGGATGGACGGCCTGCGCACCGAGGGCCAGCGGGTCACCGGGGTGACCGCGCACGACCTGCTCACCGGCGCGGACCTGAGCATCCGCGCCCGGCAGACCGTGCTCGCCACCGGGGCCTGGACGGCCACCGCGGAGTGGGCCAGCCAGGCCGGGATCAGCGGATCACCCGGCCAGGACGGGCAACTGCAGGTGCGGCCCTCCAAGGGCGTGCACATCGTGGTCCCGCGCGACCGCATCCGGATGGACACCGGGCTGCTGACCCGGACCGAGAAGAGCGTGCTGTTCGTGATCCCGTGGGGCGACCACTGGCTGATCGGTGACACCGACACCGAGTGGGCGTACGACCCCGCCCGGCCCACGGCGAGCCGCGCGGATATCGACTACCTGCTGGCCAAGGCCAACCAGATGCTGCGCCGCCCGCTCACCCGCGCCGACATCGAGGGCGTGTTCGCCGGCCTGCGGCCGCTGGTGGCGGCGGGCCAGGGTGCGGACACCACCAAGCTCAGCCGCGAGCATACGGTGAGCTCGGTCGCGCCCGGGCTCACCGCGATCGCCGGCGGGAAGTACACCACGTACCGGGTCATGGCCCGCGACCTCGTCGACGTCGCCGCGGCTGGCCTGCCGCGCCCGGTCCCGCCGTCGCGCACGGACACGGTGCCGCTGGTGGGCGCGGCCGGGTACGCCGAGCGGCAAGCCGGCCACCAGCGGATCGCCGCGGACAGCGGCCTGCCCGTCCGGCAGATCGACCGGCTGCTCGGCCGGTACGGGTCGTGCCTCGATGACCTGCTCGGCCTGATCCGCTTGCGCCCTGAGCTCGGCAGGCCGGTCGAAGGGGCCGGCGGCTACCTGGCGGCCGAGATCGTCTACGCCTGCACCCACGAGGGCGCCGTCCGCCTGGACGACGTGCTGGCCCGGCGGACCCGCGCGGCGATCGAGGTCCGCGACCGCGGCGTGGAAGCCGCGCCGCACGCCGCCGCGCTGATGGCGCCGGAGCTCGGCTGGGACGAGGCCAGGACCGGTCAGGAGATCACCAGGTACCGCGACGCCGTAGCCGCCGACCTGGCCGCCCAGGCCGAGCCCGACGACCTGGGCGCCTACCGGGCCAGCGCCGCCGGGCCGGGCCGGGTCCCGTTTTACGGCGGCTTATCCGGGCGGCGGGAACGACATGTCGCGCCGCCGCAGCGGGTGACCGGGCCGCAGCGAGACCAGCCGGGTGGTCGGATCGTCGAAGGTGCCTACGAACGGAGACCGAGCAGCCGATGACAGTGGCCGTGTCTTTCTACTTTGTGGACGTGTTCGCGAGCCAGCCGCTTTCCGGGAACCCGCTGTCGCTCGTGGCTGACGCGGACCGCCTGGACGAAGCGCAGATGCGCGCGATCGCGCGCGAGTTCAACCAGTCCGAGACCACCTTCCTGCTGCGCCCGACCCGGCCCGGGGCCACGTGGCGGCTGCGCTCGTTCACCCCGATCGGCGCTGAGGTGGGCGGGGCTGGCCACAACGCGCTCGGGGCCTGGCTGTGGCTGGCGGCCGCCGGCCGGCTCCCGGCCGGGAGCGGACGCCTGGCCCTGGCGCAGGAGATAGCCGGCGAGGTGCTGCCGGTGGAGGTGACCCGCGAGCACGGCCGCCCGGTGACGGTGACCATGGACCAGTCGCCGCCGGTAGTCGGGGCCAGTGTCCAGGACCGGCCGGAGCTGGCCGCCGCGCTGAGCCTGGCCGAAAAGGACCTGGTCCGCCGGCCAGACCGCGCAGGTGGTCTCGACCGGCGCCGGCCATCTGCTGGTTCCGGTGCGTGACCGCCCCGCGGTAGACCGGGCGGCCCCGGATGCGCAGCGGCTCGCGGCGGTCCTGCGGGGCGTGAGCGGTGAGGGCTGCTACGTGTACAGCCGGGATCCGGTGGGCCGGGCCGGCGCGGTCGCCTACGCCAGGTTCTTCAATCCGACGATGGGCATCCCGGAGGACCCGGCCACCGGCACCGCGGCAGGCCCGCTGGTCGCCAGGCTCGTGGCCGAGGGTCAGGTCGCCGAGGGCGAACCCGCCATCGTGGAACAGGGTCACGCGCTGGGCCGGCCCAGCCGGATCCAGGTCACGGTGTCCGGCCAGCGGGTCCGGGTGGGCGGCACAGGCCTGGTCGTGGCCGAGGGGACACTGCATATCTAGACCGGTATTCAGGTCAGGCGAGCAGCAGCGCGGCGGTGACCAGAAGAACCCCGGCCGTCCGCCGGTTGCGGCGGTCAGCCGGCGTCGCTGGGCTCGCAGTAGTACCGGTGCAGCCGGGTCTGGTCGCGGCCGAGGCTCACGCAGTGCGCGGCGATCCACCTCGGCCGCGGGTCCGCGATGCTGGTGGCCAGCACCAGATGGAACCGGCCCGCTCGGACGTCGGCCTTGAGCTCCGGCAGGGTCGGTGACGGGGTCGTGCCGGTGAACCCGCCGATGGGCAGTGCCTCCAGGCCGCTGGCGTAAATGAACACCGACGCCAGGGCCGAGGTCTGCACGGCCAGCAGGTACGGCGCCCCGAGCTGGGCGTCCTGCAGGCGCTGGATCGTGAGCGCGACCTGGGCGGGCGCGTGTCGTTGGCGTCCGCCTCACGGGCAGTCTCGAACGGCGTGTCAAACGCACCCTGGTGGCGCAGCGCGAGACCGGCCGAGGCCACGGCGGGCGCCACCGCCCCGGCGATGAGCCCGGCGGCCAGGGCGGCGGCGAACATCGCGTCGGACGCGGCCCGCTTCCCCCGCCGCAGCCGCCAGAACACCAGCGCCGCGGCGGCCAGCACCAGGAGCGCGATCAGGGCTGGCCCCCTGGCCTGGTCAAAGGCCTGGTCGGCGAGCGGGCCCAGCAGCAGGCCCAGGACCAGGCACCTCACGATCAGGCATCTGGACTCCTGACGGCTGACAGCTCTCCGGGCTTGATACGTCGCCGGAGGCAGCGCCAGATCAGTCGGGCCGGGTTCGCCGCTGTCCGGCGCGTCAGCGGCCCAGGTAGGTCCTGGCCGTCTCCCTGAGCTGCTCGTGCATCCCGCGCATGGTGTAACCGCCACCGGGCAGCCAGTCCTTGCGCAGCTTGGCCACGGAGGTGTAGTTCGTGTCGCACACGTTGGCCAGCGGCGCCTCGACCGCCTGGGTGATGAACTGGTAGGCATCCAGCTGTGACAGCCCCCATTCCTGCGCGACCCACTGCACCAGGTCAAGCTGGGCGATCCGGAACGCGTCCTCCAGCGGCCGGGCCGATCCGGTGGACATGATGTGCGTGTCGGACTCGATCCGCGGCCACGGGGTGGCCACGCCCTTGAGCAGTTCCACGGCCAGGACGGTGTTCATGGCGCACTCCACCGCGACGCCGCAGGTCTCGCCCTCACCCTGGCGGGCGTGCCCGTCGCCGACCGACAGCAGGCCGCCGGACACGTTCACGCCGAGGTAGCAGGTGACCCCGGCGCGCATCTCGGGGGTGTCCATGTTCCCGCCGAACGCATCGGGCACCAGCGCCGACCGGACCTCGAGGTTGGCGGGCGCCACCCCGACGGTCCCGTGCATCGGGTTCATCGGCAGCTCGGCGGTGAAGTCGCTGTCCCTGGCGGTGAACCGGCAGCTGCCCTTGTCGCGGTCGAGCTCCCAGATCCACACGACCTCGGGCAGCGGATCCTGCAGCGTGGCGGTGAGATGGGTGGAGGTCAGCGCGCCGAACAGCGGGACCGTGGTGGACGCGGCCCAGTCCCGGCTCGGCTCGATCGACACGAAGTGCACGGCGATCGTGTCACCCGGCTCCGCACCTTCGACGTAGAACGGCCCGGTCTGCGGGTTCAGGAACGGGAACTCGCAGACCTGCGAGACGAGATCACCCTGGCCGCGTACCCGCCCGGCGAAGCAGTCCTCCGTCCACAGTTCCAGTACCGTTCCCGGGCTGATCCGCGCGACCGGGGCAGCACCCCCGAACGTCCACGCGAACTGCTCGGCCTCGGGCCGAAACGACAAGACTTGCGGATCGCTCATATCCCAACCTCCCAGGCACTCCATTGCTCCACATGCCAACTGTGGCCTAAAGGCACACCGGTCAACAATGTGCTTGCTGGTAGTGGGCAGGCGATGGCCCGGGCGGCTGACCCTCCCGCTAAGGCTCGCCCGCGCCGTCGAAAAGACCCTGCCGGTACGCGGCGGCGGCGGCCTCGCCCCGGCTGGCGAGGCCCATCTTGGCCAGGATGTTCGAGACATGGACGCTGACCGTCTTGGGCGAGATGAACAGCCGGGCGGCGATCTCGGGGTTGGACCGGCCATCGGCAACCAGCCGCAGCACCTCGAACTCCCTGGCGGTCAGACCCAGCGGCGCGGCCGGGGCCTGGCCCCGGGTGGTGCGGGCCGGGCGGATCCGCGCGCTCCTGGCCAGCTCCGTGGCCTCCTGCCGCAGCGGCCGCGCGCCGAGCGACTCCGCGAGGTCCGATACGCGCTGCAGGCGCTGCGCGGCCCCGTCGCGGTCGGCGGCGGCCAGCGCCGCCTCCGCCCCGCGCAGCAAGGCGGCGGCCAGCGGATAGGGCTGGGCGATGCGCTCCCAGGCCGCCGCCGCGGCGTCAAAGGCCGCCACCACGTCTGACGGCCCTGTGTGGTGCGGCCCCGTTGCTTCGGCCCCCGTGCCCTGGGTCCCTGTGGTCTGGGTCCCTGTGGTCTGGGTCCCTGTGGTCTGGGTCCCTGTGGTCTGGGTCCCGTGTCTGGGTCACCGGGTCCGGCGTGGCCGACCCCTCGGCCCTGAGGGCCTCGGCGGTGAAGGTCAGCTGGTTCGCCCGCTGAACGGGTCCGTAGGCGGGCAGTCCGGCGGCCACGGCGCGGACCCGGGCGAGCAGGTCCGCCGCCTGACCGGCCTGCTCCCTGTCGGCGGCGTGAGCGCCTGCGGCGCGGGCCGCCGCGGTGATCAGCGGCCACGCGTACCGGGGGTCGAGGGCCAGCTCAGGGCCGGCGGCCGCCTCGGCCGCCGCGCTCACCGCGTCGGCTGTCTTGCCTTCGGCCAGGTGCAGCTCGATCTCCAGCTGGGCCAGCGGCATGTAGTACTGGCCGCGGTGCCCCTGGTAACGGCCGGCGACCAGCGCGGTCCGGGCGGCCGCGGCATGGTCACCGGCGCTGCCCAGGTCGCCGCGCCGCAGCGCGATCTCACCGGCCAGCTGCCGCAGGCTGGCCCGGATGTTCTGCTGGGGCGGGGAGAGCGCGAGCGCGTGCTCAAGCACCTCCGTGGCCTCGTCCCACCGGCCGAGGGAGATGAGTGGCTCCGCCACGTTGATGGCCAGGAACGTCCCGGCCGACCGGGCGACCCCGTACTCCTCCGCGCCGACGATCCCGGCCCGCGCCGCCGCGGCGGCCCGCTCGTGCTCGCCCATGCCCTGGAGCACGTGGGACTCGTTGGTCACGGCGTGCAGCAGCACGTCGTAAGCCCCTTCCTGGTCGGCGATCAAGCGCGCCCGGCCGATCAGGTCGAGGGCCGCCGCGTCATCGCCGGACTGAGACGCCAGCACCGCCAGGTGGGTCAGGGCACTCGCCTCCAACCCGCCGTCTCCCGCCTGGCGGGCCAGCGTAAGGGCCTCTTCAAAGGCCACTATCGCGGGCGGGTCGTAGGTGTTCCAGGCGTGCTTGGCCAGGGTAATGAGCACCCGGGCCCGCGCCTCGTCCGCCAGCCCCTGGGGCACCAGGTCCAGCGCGGTCCGCAGGTCAGCGACGACCTCGTCCTGGCTGCTGGGCCGGCCTAGCATCGCCCGCGCCTCCAGCAGCAGGGCCGCGCGCACCGGCTCGGCGGCCGGGTCGATCAGGTCCAGCGCGGCCGACGCGTATGCCGCCCCCTTATCGATCTCGCCGGCGGTCCGGGCGACCACGGCCGCCCGCTCCAGCACGCTCAGCTGGCTGGCGCCGATCCGCTGGTCCGCGTCCGGCACCTTGTCCCAGAGCTCGAGCACCCGGTCCAGCAGCGTGAGCTGCTCGGCGTGGGCGAGCGCGCGCCCGGCCGCCTCGGCCGCTCGCCAGCTGCTGACCAGCGCCCCGGCCGTGTCGTGCGCCGCATACCAGTGGTACGCCTGCTCGATCACCGCCCGGCCGGGCGGCATCAGCCCGGGGTCGGCCTCGAGCGCCTCGGCGAACCGCGAGTGCAGCCGGGTGTGGTCGCCGGGCAGCAGGTCATCGAGGATCGCCTCCCGGATGAGGCCGTGCCGGAACGCGTAACCGTCCGCGTCGGCGGTGAGCACGTTGGCCGCCACCGCCGGCCGCAGCGTGCGGGACAGCGCGTCATCGGTCAGCCCGGTGACCGCCGCGAGCAGCGCGTGGCCGCAGTACTGCCCGCCGGCGCTGGCCGTCCTGAGCACGTCCTGGGTTTCCTCGGGCAGCCGCCGCACCGAGACCAGCAGCAGGTCGCGCAGGGACTCTGAGAGGCCGCCGGTGAGGCCGCTGGCGCAGTCGGAGCACAGCAGCTCCTCGATGAACAGCGGATTGCCCTCGGCCCGGCGGTACACCTCGTCCGCCAGCGACGGCTCGGGCTCGTGGCCGAGGAGGCGGGCCACGAGCTCGTCCGCGTGCAGCCGGTCGAGCCGGGGCAGCTCCATCCGTTCCACCCAGCTGAGCCGGCCCAGCTCAGCCAGCAGCGGCCGCAGCGGATGGGTGCGGTGCAGCTCGTCGGACCGGTAGGTGACGACGATCAGGATCCGGTCCAGGATCTGCTGGCGGCCGACCAGGAAGGCCAGCAGATCCCGGCTCGACCGATCGGCCCAGTGGGCGTCCTCGATGGCCAGGACCACGGGACCGTCGTCGGCCAGCCGCTCGAGCAGCGCGAGCATCTGCTCGAACAGCCGCGCCCGGGCCACGATGTCGCCGGCCTCGGGCGCGGCGGTGCCGAACTCCGGCAGCAGCCGGGCGAAGTCGCGGCTGACCGCGCTGGGCAGCAGCCCGGCCACGCCGTCAGCGCCCAGCTCGCGGACCAGCTCACGGAGCACGGCGGTGAACGGCGCGAACGGCAGCCCATCGGTGCCGAGTTCCACGCAGCCGCCGGTCAGCACCCGGGTCCCGGCGGCCCGGGAACGAGCCGCGAACTCCTTCACCAGGCGGGACTTGCCCACGCCCGCCTCGCCGCCCACGAGGATGACGGACGGGCTGTTCCTGGATGACGGGGCCAGGGCAGCGGCGAACTCGGCCAGCTGCTCGGTGCGGCCGACCAGGACTGGGCTGGTCATGCGCACGGCCATGTCCCCAGGATGCCACCTGGCGGCGGCACCCCGGGCGTCGCGCGTGGCCGCGGTCAGTCCTTGCCCGGCGGCTACGCTGCTCACGCGGCCCGGCTGCCCACGGGCTGGCGGTCGTGCGCCTGCGGCTCGTCCAGCGCCGCAGCGGGCGCGGTCACCCGCCGCGACGGCCACCTGGGACCGGTCCGCGGCCTGGCCAGCTCGGCGTGGCGTGCGCGCCGGGCCCGGCGCGCCTCGCTCAGGAGCCGGTCCCTGGCCGCTTGCTCATGAAATTCCCTGATCCGCTCGGCCCCTACGGCCTGGATGATCGTGGCGTGCATCTCGTCCTCCTCGAGTGCGGGCCATCTTCTGGCCCCGCACTCTGAAGGTTCGCCGTAAGGCGGTGCTGCGCGCATCGGGCAACTGACTTATCTGCGGGACGGGGCCGCCTTAGGCCCCGGGCGCCGGGCTAAGCCCGGTTACCGCCCGCCGGGGTCGTGGGCCCGGCGGAGACCGAGCCCGGTCCGCCCGGCCGCCTCGAAGGCGTCCCGCCAGACGCGGCAGTTCTCGGCGAAGGCCGCCAGGTGCTGGTCGGCGAAGTCCCGGGCCGACCAGTCGTGCGGCAGCACCGCGGCGGGCTCGGTCCAGGCGTAGGTCCAGCACCCGTGCCCGTCGTCCAGGGTGAGCCGCACCAGCTCATAGGGACCGGACTCGTACTCGTCGATGATGCGCAGCTCGTCCGCGGTCAGCCCGGTGATGAGCCGTCCGGCGACGGTGGCGTCGGCCCGGACCAGGCCGGGGTAGACCCGGCCTGCCAGCGCCGCGGCGCGCCAGCCGGCCGCGGCTCCCTGGCGGTGCTCGGGGAGCCGGCCCAGCAGGACCCGCAGTATCTCGGTGAACTGGAGCGTGCCGTAGGCGAACAGGGCCGCCCCGTCGGGCGTGCCCGCCAGCCGGTTCTGGCCGGTCACAGCCGGCGCCCGGCGGACGGGGGCGGCGCCACCGACCCGCGCTGCATCAGGCTCATCGGCTCGCGGATCATCACATCGCCCGCGGCCACGCCGTCGATGCGGTTGATCAGCGCGTCCACGGCCGCGGCGCCCAGCTCGGCCAGCGGCATGCTGACGCTGGTGACCGGGACCTCGAGGAAGGCCAGGCACTCGTCTTCGTCGAAGGACACCACGGACATCTCGCCGGGCACGCCCACGCCGGCCTCGCGCAGCGCCGCCATGACCCCGAACAGCTGGTTAAGGCTGCCCACACCGAGGGCGGTGGGCCGCGGGCCGCGGCGCAGCAGCCGCACGGTGGCCTCGTACCCGCCGTCCTCGGTCGCCTCGGCGTGCCGGACGGCCAGGCTGAAACCCTGCGCCGCGCAGGTCCGCCGGGCCGCACCCACCCGGCGGTGCACGGTGTCAACCGCCGCCCGCCCGTCGATGATCGCGAAGTCGCGGTGGCCGAGGCCGGCCGCGCAGTCCAGGAACAGCCGGACCGCGCCCGGCTCGTCCATGACCACGTCGTTGCCGCGGTCGGGCCCGCGCCGGTTGACGTAGACGTGCGGGACCGCGGTCACCCCCGCGGCGTGCTCGGGTACCCGCAGCGGGGTGGCCAGCAGCAGGCCGTCGGCCCGGCTCTCCTCGACCAGGTACCGGTAGGCGCTGGGCGGCTTGGGGTCCTCGATCGGCTCCTCCATGATCATGACGACGTAGCCGCGCTCGCGCGCCCGCTGCAGCGCGCCGCCCTGCAGGATGGACCAGATCGGGTTGCGCAGCAGCGGGACCACGAACGCGAAGGCGCCGGTGCGGCGGCGCTTGAGCGCCCGGGCCAGCGCGTTCGGCCGGTAGCCCTGCTGCCGTGCCGTGCTCAGGATCCGCTCGTAGATCTCGGGGCGGATCGACTGCGCCGGGTCGCCGTTGAGCACCCGGGACACGGTCGATACGTGCACCCCGACGGCCTCGGCGATGTCGACCAGCCGGGAGGCGCGGCGCTGGCCGCCCTTCGCGGGCTTAGGCGGTTCCATGAGACTGCCCGCTCAAGCGGTGCCGCCGCCGTCGACCATCAGGACGGCGCCGTACAGGTAACTTGCGCCGTCCGAGGCCAGAAAGGCGACGCCGTCGGCAATCTCCTCGGGGGTGCCCATCCGGCCTGCAGGAAGTCTCGACGCCCACTGGGTCAGGGCCTCCTCATCGTGACGAATCCAGTCAGCCATTTCCGTATCGATCAGCCCGGGGCACAGGCAGTTCACCCGGACGCCGTCGCGGCCGTGGTCGATCGCCAGGCTCCGGGTGAGGATCACCAGCCCGCCCTTGGAGGCGCAGTAGGCCGCGCGCCGCCGGCCGCCGCGGACCCCGGCGGTCGAGGCGATGTTGACGATGCAGCCGTCGTGCGCCGCGACCATCGCCGGCAGGAACTCCCGGCAGGTCAGGAACGGGCCCTTGAGGTTGGTGTCCAGGATCCGGTCCCACTCGCCCTCGTCGAGCTCGGTGAGGTACTGGATGCTGAACACGCCCGCGGCGTTGACCAGCAGCCAGGGGTCACCCAGGTCAGCGCGGATCCGGTCGGCGGCCTGGCGCACGGAGGCCGCGTCGCGCACGTCGGCGCCGTAGCCGCGGGCGTGCGGCAGGCCGGCGGCCACCGTGGCCGCGTCCGGCTCACGGACGTCGAGGCAGGCGACGGCGAAGCCGTCCGCGGCCAGGCGGCGGCACACGGCCCCGCCGATCCCGCCCGCCGCCCCGGTGACGACCGCCACCCGTGTCGCAGCCTCGGTCACACCGTCTCCGCGACGGTCCGGGTCAGCAGGATCGCGGCGCAGAACGCGCGGTAGGTCTCCAGCGCGTCGTGGCCGCGGATGCGCAGCTCGCGGTCGCCGGACCGGTCCACGCCCCGGACCCAGCTGGCCGCCTCGGCGATGTCGGAGGTGCGGACCGAGACCTCGAGCGTGGCCGAACCCAGCGGCGGGGCCTCGGCGCTCCCCGCGCCGGCGACCGCCTTCTCGGCGGTCTCCCGGATCAGCGCGCAGGCGCGGGACGGGTGCAGGCTGTGCGCGGCCAGGCGGCTGACCGACTCCTTGACCACGGCCGAGTGCACGCCCGGGATCAGCGCGGCGGTCTCCTCGCACGCGACCCGGTCCCCGGTCACCAGCACGACCGGCACGCCGTAGTGGGCGGCGACCAGCGCGTTGATGCCGGCCTCCCCGGTCACGGCGCCGTCCAGCCTGGCCTCGACGACCGCGCGCGGGTTATAGGTGTGCGACAGCCCGGCGGGCGCGCCGACGGAACCGTGGTAGGAGATGAACAGCACCGCGTCAAAGCTGCCGTCCAGGCCCTGCATCATGTAGAGCGGCTTGTGGCTGCCCGAGATGTAGGACGCCGCACCGGCCAGCTCCCCGGGCGGGAAGTTACGCATGGTCGCGTGCGAGTCATTCACCACGATCTCGGTCGCGCCGCCGGCCAGTGCCCCCTCGATCGCCGCGTTGACCTCATCGAGCAGCAGCTTGCGCCCGGCGGCGGCCTGCGGGCCGTCCCCGATGCACTGCTCCCAGTCGACCACCCCGGCGGTCCCCTCCATGTCGGTGGACAGGAAGACCTTCACACCTGCCTCCTCTGCTCGGTCCGGAAGCTCTCGTCCTCGGTCGTCATCACGCTGTACGTGGCGTCGCCCCGGGTGGAGGCCCCGCCGTGGCGGCCGTCCGGGGTCAGGCACAGGGCCTGCAGGCCGGACCGGAAGTCGTCGGGCAGGTCCAGCGTCTCGGCCACGGCCGTGGCGCAGGCCTGCGCCGGGTCGCCGCCGACTCGGCCAGCGCGAGCAGCACAGAGCGTGCCGTGGTAGCGCGGATGGCCAGCTCGCCGCGGCCGGTGCAGGCCGCGCCGCCGACCCGGTTGTCGCAGTAGTTGCCCGCGCCGATGACCGCCGAGTCCCCGACCCGGCCCGGGTACTTCCACGGGTAGCCGCTGGTGCTCACGCCGACCGCCAGGTTGCCCGCCGCGTCCAGGGCCAGCACGTTGACCGTGCCCCACGGCCCGTCGGGCGGGGACATGGCCGCGATCCGCTTCAGCGCCTCGCGCCGGTAGGCGGTCTCACCCGGGCCGCGCACCCGCTCGATCTCGTCCAGCGTGGCCGGGTCCAGGCCGTCCCGCCACATCTGCCGGGCCTCGTCGGTGAGCGTGGGCCCGCGCTCGATGCCGGCCTCGTCGCCGAACCGCTCCGCGCCCGCCCCGACCAGCAGCACGTGCTGCGGCAGCCGCTCGGCCACGGCCCGGGCGATCGAGATCGGGTGCGGGAACCCGGTGACCGCGGCCACCGCCCCGGCCCGCCGGGTGGCCCCGTCCATGATCGAGGCGTCGAGCTCCACCTCCCCGAGCAGGTTCGGCAGCCCGCCGACCCCGACGTAGTGGTCGGCCTCGTTGGCTTCTACCACCCGGATGGCCGCCTCGACGGCGTCCATGGCGCTGCCCCCGGCGCGGAGCAGGCCGATGCCCGCGGGCAGGCCGACCTCACCGCGTTCGCTGGCGATCATTACTGGCGTTATGACGGGTCCTCCTGATCGTGCGGGCGGCCCTGGCCGGCCTCGGTGAACGCGAAGTGGCAGGCCACCTGGTGGTCCGGGGCCCCGGTTTCGAGTACCGGGTCGTCACGCTCGCAGCGCTCCTGCGCGATCGGGCACCGGGTGCGGAACCGGCAGCCCGACGGGATCGCCAGCGGGCTCGGCGGGTCGCCGCGCAGCGCCGGGGCGCCGTCCCCCATGCCCTGGGTCAGCTTGGGGATCGCCGCCAGCAGGCTCCGGGTATACGGGTGCTGGGGGGAGCTGAACAGCTGCTCGGTGGGCGCGACCTCAACGATGCGGCCCAGGTACATGACCGCGACCCGGCTGCACAGATGCCGGACCACGGCCAGGTTGTGAGAGATCAGCAGCAGCGACAGGCCGAGTTCCTCGCGCAGGCCGGCGAGCAGGTTCAGGATCGTGGCCTGGACGCTGACGTCGAGCGCGGATATCGGCTCGTCGGCGATGAGGACGTCGGGCCGCAGGGCCAGCGCCCGGGCGATCGCGACCCGCTGCCGCTGCCCGCCGGAGAACTGGCGCGGGTACGCGGCCATGGCCTCCTCGCCCAGGCCGACCAGGCTCAGCAGCGTCCGGCTGTAGCTGTCTACCTCGTTGCGGGGCACCACGTGGTGCACGCGCAGCAGCTCGCGCAGGATCCCGCCCACGGTCAGCCGGGGGTTCAGCGAGGAGTACGGGTCCTGGAACACCATCTGGATGCGGCGCTGGTCCGCGCGGGACCGCCGGGCGGCCAGCTTCCGGCCGTCGTAGCGGATCTCGCCGCCGGTGGGCGGCTGCAGCCCGGCCAGGGTCAGGCGCGAGCGTGGACTTGCCGGACCCGGACTCGCCGACCAGGGCCAGCGCCTCGCCGCGGCCGATCTCAAGGTCGACCCCGTCCACGGCGCGCAGCAGGCGCTCCTCGTGCCGGATGCGGGCCGTCAGCTGGGACCCGACCGGGAACGAGACCGAGATCCCGTGCGCCGAGAGCAGCGGCTCCTCCGGGGCGATCGTCCCGGCGGGCGCGGGCGCGGGCGCGGCGGTCACTGGCTGGCCTTGTCGGCCGCGACTGCCTCCAGGCAGCGCTCCCAGTGCAGGCAGGCGGTGGCCCGGCCGCCCGGCAGCGGCCGCAGCGGGGTCGGCGTCACCTTGCAGTCCTCCTCGACGAACGAGCACCGCGGGTGGAACCGGCAGCCCGCGGGCGGGGAGATCAGGCTCGGCGGGGATCCGGGGATGGGCACCAGGGACTCGCGGACGTACTCGAAGTCCGGCGCCGACCTGACCAGCCCGAGCGTGTAGGGGTGGCGCGGATCGAGCAGCACGTCGCGCACGTCGCCGGTCTCGATGATCTGCCCGCCGTACATGACCGCCACGTTCTGGCAGATCTGGGCCACCACGGGCAGGTCGTGCGTGACGAAGACCAGGCTCGCGCCCGAGTCTTGGCACAGCCGGGCCAGCAGCCGCAGGATCTGGTCCTGGATCGTGACGTCGAGCGCGGTGGTGGGCTCGTCGCAGAGGATGATCTCCGGGTCGCAGGACAGCGCGATCGCGATCATCACCCGCTGCCGCATGCCGCCGGAGAACTCGTGCGGGTAGGCGCGGTACCGCCGCTCCGGGTCCGGGATCCCGACCCGGCGCATCAGGTCGATCGTGCGCTCCTTGGCCTTGGCCCGGCTGTAGCCGAGATGCACCTGCGGGCCCTCGGCGATCTGCGGCCCGACCCGCATGACCGGGTTGAGCGCGCTCATCGGCTCCTGGAAGATCATCGCGACCTTGGGGCCGCGGATCCGGTTGAGGTCGTGCTGGCCCATCGGGACCATGTCCACGCCGTCGAGCAGGATCTGCCCGGAGGTGACCTTGGCCTCGGCGGGCAGCACGCCGAGGCAGGCGCGCAGGGTCATGCTCTTGCCGGATCCGGACTCCCCGACCAGGCCCATGGCCTCGCCCCTGGGTACCTCGAGGGAGACCCCGTCCACCGCGTGGACCACCCCGGAGCGGCTGGTGATCTCCACGTGCAGGTCGCGGACCTCGAGGACAGGTCCCGCGGCAGGCGAGTCGCTGTTCCCCGTGCTTCCCGTGGTTCCTGACACCGTCATGTCTGCCCCGGCCGGATCAGGTCGGCGAGCCCGTCGCCGATGAGCGAGAGCCCCAGGCCCACGAACACCACGACGAGGCCCGGGATCGTGGCGAGCTGCCAGTGCGTGGTGATGAAGTTCTGGCCGTCGCTGATCATCGAGCCCAGATCCGCTGTTGGCGGCGGCACGCCCAGGCCGAAGTAGCTGAGCGTCACGATGGCCAGCATGTCCTGCACGATGTCCGACATCGAGTAGATGATCGCCTGCGAGATCACGTTGGGCAGCACGTGGCGGCCCATGATGCGCGTGCTGGACAGGCCGCCGGACCTGGCCGCCGTCACATAATCCTGCCGCTTGGCCACCAGGATCTCGCCGCGGATGATCCGCGCGTAGGAGACCCACCCCACGAGCGTGATGGCAATGACGATGCTGCGGATACCCGGGCCGAGCACGAACACCAGCGCGATGAGCAGCACGTAGAACGGGAACGCGACCACGACGTCGACCACCCGCATGATGACGTTGTCGACCCAGCCGCCGAAGTAGCCGGCGATGCTGCCCAGCACGACGCCGAGAGTGAACGGGAACAGCACGGCGAGGCACGCGATCGACAGGTCCAGCCGGAGGCCGTAGAGCAACCGGGTCCAGACGTCCCGGCCGAGCTGGTCGGTGCCGAGCAGATGCTGGGCACTTGGCCCTTGCAGCGTCTCGTTGAGGTTCTGCGCGTTCGGGTTGTAGGAGGTGAGCAGCGGTGCCGCGACGGCCAGGAAGACGATGATCCCCATGACCAGGATCCCGGTCATCAGCGCGGGCTGGCGGTACCACTGGCGCCGGGCACGCGGCGCCGCGTGCTCGGCCGGGATCAGGAACGTCTCCGGGTGCTCGGGGAAGGAGAGCGCGCTCACCGCTCGAACCGCACTCTCGGGTCGAGCGTCGCGTACGCGATGTCCGCCAGCAGGTTGAGCAGCACCACCATGACCGCGAACACCAGCGTGACTCCCTGCACCACGGGGAAGTCCCGCTCGAAGATCGAGTTGAGCATGAGCTGGCCGATGCCGGGAATCGCGAAGACGTTCTCGATGATCACAGTCCCGCCGATGAGGAAGCCGATGTTGATGCCGAGCACGGTGACCGCGGGGATCACCGCGTTGCGCAGCACGTGCCGCATGAACAGCCGGTGGTTCGGCACGCCCTTGGACCGGGCGGTGGTGATGTACTCGGCGCCGAGCACGTTGAGCATGCTGGCCCGCAGGCTGCGGATGACCACCGGCGACAGCGCGATGGCCACGGTCAGGGCGGGCAGGAACATCGCGTGCAGGTGGCCGAAGAACCCTGATCCGTACCCGCTGACCGGGAACAGCTTGAGCGTGACGGAGAACACGTAGATCAGAATGATCCCGAGCCAGAACGGCGGCATCCCCAGGCCGAACAGGGGCACCACCCGGACCACGTGGTCGCGGACGCCGTCCTTGCGGCTGGCCGCGATCATCGCCAGCGGCACGCTGATCAGCACCGCCAGCACCGTGGCGTAGACGATCAGCCACAGGGTGGCCGGCAACCGCTGCAGGATCACAGTGGTTGCCGGCACCCCGTAGTACAGGCTGGGCCCGAGGTTGCCGTGCAGGATCCGGTCGAGGAACAGCAGGTACTGGCTGATCAGCGGCCGGTTCAGGCCCCACTCCCGGTGCAAGATGGCGATGGCCTTAGGCGTGGCGTGGATTCCGAGGATGGTCCGCGCCGGGTCGCCCGGGATCAGGTGGATCATGAAGAACACGATGAGCGTCACCCCGAAGGCCACTGGTATGAGCATCAGCAGCCTGCCGGAATACGAACGTCATCCGGCCCACGGGCCGTCACCACCTCGCATCGGGATGCTTCGTTATGGAATTTGTCACGACTTGCTGAGCCAGACATCCTCCATGTGCATGTTGCCGAGCGGCGTCACGAAGAAGCCGTGCACGTTGCTCGTGGTCGCGTACGGGTACGGCGAGTAGTACAGGAACGCCATGAACGCGTCGTTGGCCGCGCCCGTCTGGACGGTGTTGTAGAGGGTCTGGCGCTGCGCCGGGACGGTCGTGGTCTCGGCCTGGTGCGTGGCCTTCACGACCGTCGGGTTGTTGTAGCTGGTGAAGAACGACTTGGCGCCGGACTTCGGGTCGACCGCGAACGTGGCCAGCTCGTCCGGGTCCGGGATGTCCATCGTCCACAGCGTGAGCGTCATGTCGTACTTCTGGTTCTGGAAGTTGGTGTTGGCCGTGTTCGGGTCGAGCTGCTGGATCTTGACCTTGATGCCCAGCGGCTTGAGCTCGGACTGCATGATCGTGGAGATCGTCAGGTAGTCGGAGTTGCCGGACGGGATCAGGATCGTCGTGGTGAACCCGTGCGGGACGGTCGACTTGGCCATCTCCTGCTTGGCCTGGGTCATGTTGAACTGCAGGCCCGGGGTCTTCGCCTGGTAGTAGGGCACCTGCGGCGGGAACAGCGAGTTCGCTGGCTTGCCGTTGCCGAACAGCACGGCCTTGACCAGGGCGTTCCGGTTGATGGCCAGCGAGATGGCCCGGCGCACGTGCACGTCCTGGAACGGCTTCACGTTCTCGTTGAAGGCCAGGTAGTTGGTCTGCGTCGACGGGAACAGGAACATGTTGACGTTCGGCGTCGACTTCAGGCTGGCCACCGTGGACCAGGCGGGCGTCTGGTCGATCTGGGCCTGGCCGCCCTTGAGCTGCAGCAAACGGGTGTTGTCGTTGGGCACGTCGGTCCAGGTGACGCTGTTCAGGTACGGCTTGCCCTTCTGCCAGTAGTTCGGGTTGCGGACCAGCTTGAGCGCGGAGCCCTTGTGCCAGTAGTCCCACTTGAACGGGCCGGTGCCGATCGGGTGCTGGTAGAACGCGTTCTCGGTCTCGCCGCCGTAGTTGTTGGGCACGATCCCGTTGGCGAAGATCGACAGGTCGGCGAGCAGCGGCGCCCACGGGAACTTGAGGTGGATGACCACGGTGTCGGGTGACGGGGCGTCCACGGAGGAGATGGCCGAGTCCAGGTAGGCCCAGCCCTGCGTGGCCTTCCGGTTCTGGTCGATGGAGAACTTCACGTCAGCCGAGGTCATCGGCTGGCCGTTGGAGAACTTGACGCCCTTGCGCAGCGTGAACGTGTACGTCTTCTTGTCCGACGACATCGTGTAGCTGGTCGCCAGCCACGGCTTCACGCCCTTGCCGTCGTTGGTCACCGTGTACAGCGTCTGGTAGATCTGCTCGAAGATCCAGATCGAGTTGTTGTCGAACACCGTGGTGGCGTTCATGGACTGCGCGTCCTGGACCGCGGCGAACGTGAGGTTGCCGCCCTTCACCGGCGTGCCAGAGGACGAGCCTCCCGACGAGGTGGATGACGAGCTAGAGCCCGATGACCCGCAGGCGGCCACAACGAGCAAAGCGGCCACACCTATCAGGGCTTTCACTGCAGTACTTCGGTGTATCACGGGACCTCCCTGTGATGTCCTGTGGTGTCCGGGCGATCGAAGCGATCGGAGAGATCGGGTCGGCCGGGTTCGGCCGCCGGGGGCAGCGCAGGCAGCGCCTCAGCTGCCGTCGGAGCGGGGAGTGCAGTTGGGGACACACTGCGGTCAGGCAGTGCGAACGGGGAGACAAACCTTTGTCCTTGCTAATGTGGCGGCAAAGCTACCAGTTGGCAATAGGAGGGACGTAACTGGACCGGGGGTTTTACCGTGTTGTAACGTTGCGCGCCGTGCGATACGTGGTGATCGGCTGTGGCGCGATCGGCGGCACCGTTGCCGCAGGTCTGGCGCGTGACGGCCACGAGGTCCTGGTCTGTGACGCCGATCCGGCCGTGGTCGCGGCGATCAACGAACGCGGCCTGCGGATCGAGGGCCCGGTGGAGAACTTCACCGTGTCCGTGCCCGCGGTCACGCCTGGGGACCTGCCGGCGGAACTGGACGGGCCGGTGCTGGTCGCGGTCAAGGCGCAGCACACCGCGGCCGCCGCGGAACTGCTGGCCGGGCGGCTGACTGACCGCGGGTTCGTGGTTTCGCTCCAGAATGGCCTGAACGCTCCGCAGCTCGCCGCGGCCGTCGGCCCGGAGAAGGTGGTCGAGGCGCTGGTCAACTTCGGCGCCGACGTGACCGGCCCCGGCGTCGTGCTGCGCGGGAACCGGGCCACGTTCCTCATCGGGGAGCCCGACGGCACCGTCTCCGAGCGGGCCAGGGCCCTGGCCGCCGACATCGCCGACGCCGAGGTGACCGAGAACGTCCTGGGCTACCTGTGGGCCAAGGAGGCCTACGGGGCGATGCTCACCGCTACCGCGGTCAGCGACCTGGCCATCGCCGACGTGCTCGAGGACCCGGCCTACACCCCGCTGCTGCTGGGGCTGGCCCGCGAGGTCCTGGCCCAGGCCCCGGTCACGCCCATGGCCTTCGACGGGTTCGACCCCGACGACCTCGAGGGCTCGCTCGGGCGGCTGGTCACGTTCAACCGGGGCTCGGCCAAGAGCCACTCCGGGATCTACCGGGACCTGGCCGTGCGGCACCGCCCCACCGAGGTGCCCGCGATCCTGGGCGGCATGGAGGGGACCCTGATCCGGCGGACCAGAGAGCTGATCACCGCGATTGAGCAGGGCAAACGCGTGTGCACGCGGGCCAACCTGGACCTGCTCGCCGCGTACGAGCGGCTGGAGCGTCTCGGGCGGCCGCTGAACAGCGTAACGGCGGTTATCGGGGCTCCGGAGCGGGCGGCGACCGGGCCGCTGGCGGGCCGGCCGGTGGCGGTCAAGGACATCGTCGCGGTGGCCGGGGTGCCGACCCGCTGCGGCAGCCCGGCGAGCTCCCCCGAGCCTGCCGCCGCGGACGCGGAGATCGTGCGCCGGCTGCGGGACGCCGGGGCCGAGGTGTTCGCGGTCACCCAGTGCCTGGAGTACGCGGCCGGGTTCGCCCACCCGGAGATCGGCGACACCCGCAACCCGCTCGACCCGTCCCGCACCTCGGGCGGGTCGTCGGGCGGGTCGGCGGCCCTGGTCGCCGCCGGCGTGTGCGACCTGGCCATCGGCTCGGACACCGGCGGGTCGATCCGGATCCCGGCCGCCTACTGCGGGATCGTGGGGCTCAAGCCGACCTACGGGCTGCTGCCGCTGGACGGGGTGTTCCCGCTGTCGCCGAGCTGCGACCACGCGGGCACGCTGACCGCGACCGTGTCCGGCGCCGCGGACCTGCTGGCCGTCCTGGCCGACCCCGGCGCCCTCGCGGGCCAGGCGGCCCCGGCCGGGCCCGCGGACAGCACCGACCCGGCGTCCCGGCCGACCCGGCCGCGCAGCCACCCGGCGAGGCCGCGGCGTTCACGGTCGGCGTGCTGGCCGCGCAGCTGGCCGACCCGTCGGTGACCCCCGAGGTGCGCGACGCGGTCAGCGGCGCCCTGGACCGGCTGGCCGCGGCCGGATGGCAGATCAGGGAGCTGGCCGCGCCGTGGCTGGACGACCTGCGGGCCTGGGAGGACGTGCTGGCCGCGATCGTGGCCAGGGAGGCGTACCTGGTGCACGCCGGCCTGGACCAGAGCCGGTACGCCGCCGGCACCCGCGGCCTGCTCGAGTTCGGCGCGACCGTGGACGACGGCCGTTACGCCCGCGCGCTGGAGCGGCGGGCCGAGCTCACGGCCGCGGTCGAGGCGAGCCTGCACGGCGTCGACGCGCTGGCCGGGCCGGCCGTCGGCTACCAGGCGCCCGAGCAGGACCCGCCGTTCGGGGCCGGTGACGACAACGGGGAGGGCCGGTTCACCGGTCCCTACAACCTCACCGGCCACCCGGCCGTGTCGCTCCCCGTGCCCACCGCGGGCCTGCCCGCCGGCCTGCAGCTCAGCCGGCCGCCGGGACCAGGACCTCGCCCTGCTCCGCGTCGCCGCCGCCGTTGAACACCTGATGCGCACCTAACCCACGCCACAGCAGAGGGGAACCGCCCATGCCAGCCACAGTGACCCGCCGCACGATCCGCCTCGCCGGCCTCGACGTTCCCCTGGTCGAGATCACCGGCAGCGCCGACGGCCCCCTGCTCACCGTGATCTCAGGGGTGCACGGGTGTGAGTACGCGTCGATGGCGGGGGTGCGCCGGTGGACGCGCAGCCTGCAGGCGCGGGAGCTGCGGGGACGGGTCCGCGCCGTGCCCGTGCTGAACCTGCCGTCGTTCCTGGCCCGCACCCCGTTCGTCGTGCCCGACGACGGCAAGAACCTCAACCGGTGCTTCCCCGGCGACGCCTCGGGCACGCTGGCCGAGCGGCTCGCGTATGACACGTTCCAGCAGCTGATCACCGGTTCCGACGCGCTGATCGACGCGCACTGCGGCGACATGGTCGAGGCTCTGGAGCCGTTCACGCTGTACGAGACCGGGCCGGCCGAGGCCAAGGCCGAACAGATCGCCACGGCCTACGGCCTGCCGTACGTGATCAGGCAGAAGCCAGGGCCGGACCGCGCGGTCGGCGGGACCACGACCTCGGCTGCGGCCGCGATCGGCATCCCGGCCATCACCGCCGAGGCCGGCGAGTGCGGGCTGGTGCAGGAGCACGCGGTCGCGGCGCACGTCCGCGGGCTCGACCGGGTCCTGGCCACGCTCGGCATGACCGACGGCCCCGCGGCCGACGGCGGGCCGCCCACGAACCTGACCCGGTTCCTCTGGCTGCGCTGCGAGAAGGCGGGCTGGTGGGAGCCCGCGGTCCGCACCGGGGAGCACGTGGCCGAGGGCCAGGTGCTCGGCACGGTCAGCACCCTGGACGGCGGCGAGGTGCTGCAGACCATCAACGCCCCGGCGGCCGGGGTGCCGATGTTCATCACCAGCTCACCCGCGGTGGCCGACGACGGCCTGCTGCTCGGGCTGGGGGCGGTCTAGCGCACGGCGTGCCGGCCTGGCCTCCCACGAGGTCCACAGCGGGCGGTACCCCTGCTGGCCCCAGAACGGGGCGGCCACGCGCTGTCCGTGGTCGCCTCTACCGGCACCGGCATCGTGGTCATCTCCCGGATGGTGTACCGGATGGCCAGCCACCGGGTGCTGCCTGAGGTGCTCAGCAGCGTCTCGGCCCGGTTCTCCACCCCGGCCATCGCCAGCATCGTGATCAGCCTGATCGTGATCGCGATCATGTGGGTGTATCTGCTGTCCAGCTCGGTCGCGAACGCGTTCACCCAGCTGATCGACGTGACCGGGCTGCTGTATATCGCGTTCTACATCCTCACCGCGGTCGCGGCCATGGTCTACTACCGCAGCCGGGTCTTCAGCAACGCCTGGGACGCGCTGATCGTCGGCATCCTGCCCATCCTGGCCTGCGTGTTCCTGGGCTGGATCCTGGTCAAGTCGCTGCTGTCCGCGCCCGCGTCGCAGCTCTGGTCGCTGGTCGGGATCGCTGGCGTGGGCCTGGTCCTGATGCTCTCCGCACGGTTCATCATGCGGTCGCCGTTCTTTGAGATCCAGCGGGAGAGCGCTGGCCGGGAAGCTACTCCCGGCCCTGCCAGGTCGTGACGCACGCCTCGTTGCCCTCGCGGTCGGCCAGAACCCAGAAGGCCGGCGCCTCGGCGTCGTAGACGAGCCTGCCGCCCGCATCCAGCGCCGCCTGGATGCGGGCCGGCGCCTCGTCATGGGGTACCGAGACGTCGAAGTGGATGCGGTTGCGCTGCGGCTGCGGCGCGTCCATCTGCTGGAACCAGATCGCCGGGCCCTGCCCGACCGGGTCGGCGAGCTCGTCCTCGGGCCCGGACGCCCCCGGCGGGTCGGCGTAGCCCATGACCGCTTTCCAGAACGGGCGGACGGCGGCGATGTCCAGCGCGTCGATCGCGATCTCCAGCAGCTGCGCGGATCGCGGGCCACGGCCGCCCACGCCGGCGTCGGTGGCCAGCCCGAGTTCGGTCACCGCCGCGGAGATCCGGCGGGCGACCTCGGCCTCCCGCGCGGTCACCTGATTCGTGTCCAGGGACTGCAGGGTCAGGACCAGCCCATCCCGGCGCACGTCGAGTTGCAGGCACGCGTCGGCGTCCGGCCCGGCCGCCGCCACCACCCGGCGGGCCACGTCGGCCGCCTGCGCCAGCGAGCCGGCCCGCACATAGGTGCGCAGCACGCCCAGGATGTACCGCCACCCCAGGCCGGTGACGGCGTCCGAGGCCTCCTGCATGCTCAGCTTCCGGCTCGCGGCGTGTTCATCCATGCCGGTATCGTCCCAGCCTTCACCGACAGGCCGTAAGCTGCCCGCGCCACGCCGGCCCCGGCTTGCCGTCTTCCCCGCCACCCAGCCGCCCCTGCGCCAGCCGACGCGCCAGGTTCTATTGGAACAGATGATTCTGTTCTGCTATACTGGAACAGATCGCTTCGTTCCGCAGATGAACTGTTCTGGAGGAGGACGATATGGACTTCAAGCTCGAGCTGGTGGCCATCCCGGTCTCGGACGTGGACCGCGCCAAGGCCTTCTACACCGAGAAGGCCGGGTTCCACGCCGACCACGACTTCACGGTGAGCGACGAGATCCGCTTCGTGCAGCTGACCCCGCCCGGCTCGGCCTGCTCGATCGCCATCGGCCGGGGCCTCGGCGGGGACGCGGCCCCCGGCTCGGTGCAGGGCGTGCAGCTCGTGGTCACCGACATCCAGGCGGCCCGGGCCGAGCTGGCCGGGCGCGGCGTCGACGTGAGCGAGGTTCAGCAGTTCCCGTGGGGAGCGTTCGTCTTCTTCGCCGACCCGGACGGCAACCGCTGGTCCGTCCAGGAGACCCCACCACGGCCGGGGCAGAGCTGATCCCCTGTGCTGTTCGGCGCGGCGGCCGCCCGATGCGCTCAGCATCGCGGCGGCCGCCGTGCTGACGAGCCGATACGGTGGCGATGAGGAACAAACCGGGGAGGACCCTCGTGCCGCCCACGAACGCGGTCATCTGCCCGGCGGCGCCCGCGGACCTGGAACGTGTCGCCGGCATCTTCGCGCACTACGTCACCACGAGCACGGTCACCTTCGAGGACACGCCGCCCGCCGTCGCCGACTGGCGGCGCCGGCTCGACGACCTGGCCGGCCTGGGCCTGCCGTTCCTGGTCGCGAAGGCCGGCGGTGAGGTCGCCGGGTACGCCTACGCCTGCCCGTGGCGGGCGAAGCCCGCCTACCGGCGCACGGTCGAGGACTCGGTCTACCTGGCCCCGGACCGGCTCGGCCAGGGACTCGGCCGCAGCCTGCTGGCCGCGCTGCTGGCCGGGTGCACCGAGGCGGGCGCGCGTCAGGTCGTGGCGGTCATCGCCGATACCGGCGGCGACGCGTCGGTCGCCCTGCACCGCTCCCTCGGCTTCGCCCACGCGGGCCGGCTCATGGCCGTGGGGCACAAGCACGGGCAGTGGATCGACACCGTGCTGATGCAGCGCGACCTGACCGGCGCCGGAGGCTGACGGGCTACCGCTTATGCTGCGCAGCGTGGCAGGAAGCGGCACCGCGGCGACGGCACTGCTCACCAAGCAGGGCATCCCGCACACCGTGCACACCTATGCGCATGACCCGCGGCACGGGTCCTACGGCGCCGAGGCCAGCGCGGCCCTGGGCATTGAGCCCCGGGCGGGTGCTGAAGACCCTGGTCGCCGACGTGGACGGCAAGCTCGCGGTGGGCGTCGTGCCGGTCGCGGCTCAGCTCGACCTCAAGGCGCTGGCCGTGGCGGTTGGCGGCAAGAAGGCGGCGCTGGCCGACGTGGCCGCGGCCGAGCGCGCGACCGGCTACGTGGCCGGCGGCATCTCACCTGTGGGCCAGCGGAAGCGTCTGCCCGTGGTGATCGACTCCGCCGCGATGGAGTACCCCACGGTGTTCTGCAGCGGCGGCCGCCGCGGCCTGGAGATCGAGATAGCCCCCGCTGACCTCGTCCAGGCCGCGGCCGCCACCGTGGCACCCATCGCCCGGCCGGCCTATTAGCGCAGGACCTTGCGGCGGTAGAGGTAGACCGCGGTCGGGGCGAACACGGCGATCAGCCCGATCGACCAGATGAGCACGGCCAGCTCGGGATGCTGCATCGGCCAGGCGTGCACCGACGCCGCCGGGTTCGCGCCGCCGAACAGCTTCCGGCACGCGGCGGCCAGCGCGCTGATCGGGTTCCAGTTGGCGAAGTCCCTGAGCCAGGTCGGCATGCCCTGGGTGGGCACGAACGCGTTGGACACGAACGACAGCGGCAGGAACACGATGAACCCCAGCGCCTGGGCCGCCTCCGGGCTGCGCATCAGCATGCCGGCGCACGCTCCGGCCCAGGTCGCCGCGAACGCGAAGAGCAGGGACAGCCCGACGGCCAGGGCCGCGTCGCCGAGCCCGTTGTGGATCCGCCAGCCCACGGCCAGCCCGGTGATGGTCAGCACGATGATCCCGAGGAACTGGGTGGCGAGGTCGGACAGGGTGCGGCCGGCCAGCACCGCCGACCGCGAGATCGGCAGCGACCGGAACCTGTCGATCAGGCCGGTGGACATGTCCGTGGTGATCCCGACCGCGGTGCCCGGCGCGCTACCGGCCATCGCCATGCCGAACATCCCGCTGATCAGGTACTGGTGGTAGTTGCCCCCGCCCGGCAGGTGGATGGCAGAGCCGAACACGTAGGTGAACAGCAGCACGAATATCACCGGCTGGATGGTCACGTCGCTCAGCTGCTCGGGCTCGCGGGCGATCCGGGCGATGCTGCGCCGGCACAGGACCCAGGTGTTCTTCACGGCCCACCAGGCCCGGGTCAGGATCGGCTCACCGGCCGCGGCGGGAGCGGGCAAGGTTGCGGTGGTCACGCGAACTCCTTCTCGTTGTCGGGACGCAGGATCTCTGGCCCGTTCTCGGCTGGCTCGCCGTCAGCGGCGTGGCCGGTCAGGGTGAGGAACACGTCATCGAGCGAGGGGCGGCGGATCCCGAGGTCGTCGAGCAGCACGCCCGCCGCGTCGAGATCACGCACGATGCCCGGCATCTGCCGGGCCCCGTTGAGTACCGGCGCCTCGACCGAGCGCGCCGTGGGGTCGAGCTGCGGCAGCCCGTCAGCGTACCTGGCCAGCACGCCAGCGGCCGTGGCCAGATCCGAGTCCGGGGCCACCGTGAGCTGCACCCGCTCGCCGCCGAGCTTGGCCTTCAGCTGCGCGGAGGTCCCCTCGGCGATGACCCGCCCGCGATCGACGACCGCGATCCGGTCGGCCAGCTGGTCGGCCTCATCCAGCTGCTGGGTGGTCAGCAGCACGGTCGTCCCGGTGGCGGCGAGCCGCCGGACGGCCTCCCAGGTGACCATGCGGCTGGGCAGGTCAAGGCCGGTCGTCGGCTCGTCCAGGAACAGGATGCTCGGCCTGGCCACCAGGCTGGCGGCCAGGTCGAGGCGGCGCCGCATGCCGCCCGAGTAGGTCTTGACCCCGCGGTCGGCCGCGTCGGTCAGGTCGAAGCTGTCCAGCAGCTCCGCGGCCCGCCGCTTGGCCTCCCGCCTGGGCAGGCGGCAGAGCTGGCCGATCATGATCAAATTCGCGCGGCCGGTGAGGCTCTCGTCCAGTGCCGCGTACTGGCCGGTCAGGCCGATGTGGCGGCGCACATCGGCGGCCTCGGCGACGACGTCGTGGCCGGCCACGCGGGCCGTGCCGCGGTCGGGGCGCAGCAGCGTGCTCAGCACCCGCACCGTGGTGGTCTTGCCCGCGCCATTGGGGCCGAGCATGCCCAAGATCGCGCCGGTCTCCACCACGAGGTCGAGGCCGTCCAGCGCCTTGGTCCGCCCGTACGTCTTCCCTAGCCCGCTGGCGGCGATCGCGAGCGACTCGCTCATCAGATCCCTCCTCTGCTGTGTCATCGCTAGTACGCTGTACGAGTGATCTCTAGTACGCCGTACTATACAGTACGATGTACGAGAGTCAAGCGAGTAAGAGAGCGGGAGGCAGCATGCCGAACCGCGAGCGTCAGCAGGCCGACCGGGAGCGCCAGCAGGCCGACCAGGAACGCCAGCATGCCGACCAGGAGCAGCAGAAGGCCGACCGGGAACGGCAGCGGCTCGACCGGGCCAGCCAGCAGGCCGACCGGCTGAAGCAGCGGCTCGACCGCGAGCAGCAGAAGGCTGACCGGCAGCGGCTGAACAGGGCGCGCCAGCAGGCCGGCCGGGCGCCCGGCGCAAGACCAGCGCAGCGCGGACGAGAGCGGCGCGGACAGCCTCTGGCCGCCGTTCCGCCCGGAGTCGGCCTCAGACCGCGGCGCCCGGGCGCACCAGATGATGCGCAAGCAGGCCGAGCGCGACCCGCGCGGGCGCGGGAGGCTGGCCAAGGCGCAGTCCCTGTCCCGTGCCGAGATCGTGGACGCGGCGATCGCGATCGCGGACGCCGAGGGCGCCGACGCGGTGAGCATGCGGCGGATCGCCCAGGTACTCAAGGCGGGCACGATGTCGCTGTACTGGCACGTGGCCAACAAGGACCATCTGCTCGACCTGATGATCGACGCGCTGATGGCCGAGGTGGTCATCCCGGAGCTGAGCGGCGACTGGCGCGCCGACCTGCAGGCGTCGGCCCGCAACAACCGGGCCATGCTGCTGCGCCACCTGTGGGTGATGGACTTCGTCGGGGGCCGGCCGCCACTCGGCCCGAACACGCTGCTGGGCATGGAACGCCTGCTAGCCATCTTCGACGGCACCGACCTGGATCCCGGCACGACCATGGACATCCTGGGCACGGTGCAGACCTACGTGATGGGCGCGGCCTTGCGCGAGATGCGCGAGGCGCGCCACCAGCGGGACCAGGAGCAGTCCGGCATCGACCCGTCCGAATGGCAGCCCGCTCTGGCCGCGTGGCGGGACCGGCTCGCCGCCGACGGCCGGCTCCCGCACTTCGTCGCGTTCCTCGACACAGACATCGACCCGGATGCCGAGGAAACCAGGGACGAGCGATTCGAGTTCGGCCTGGACTGCGTGCTGGACGGGATCGCGGCGAAGATCGCACAGCTGACGGGCCGCGAGCCGGCTTAGCGCAGCTGGCAGGATCAGCCCATGAGCGAACTGGCGCGGGCCACGGTTGAAGACGCCCTGGACGCCGCCTACCGCGGCGTCACCGCGGTGGCCGACGATCACGGCGGCGGCGGACCTGATGATGCTGCCGAGCCGCTGCGCG
Source organism: uncultured Actinomycetota bacterium (assembly GCA_963739645.1). Lineage (GTDB taxonomy): Bacteria > Actinomycetota > Actinomycetes > Streptosporangiales > Streptosporangiaceae > JASHPR01. The sequence continues at coordinate 111,967 of CAVUBM010000074.1, read as the reverse complement.
GGCTGGACGGCCGCGGACGTCCTGTTCCATCAGCTGCTCGACGCGCGGCGGGCGCTGCGCACGTTCGCCAGCCCGGCGACGGACCCGCCCGACGTCGACGACATCACCTACTGGCGGGCTTACGGGCCCGGGACGCCCGGCAACCCGGAGGCGCTGGAACACGCCCGCTACGTCCGGATCGGCGCGTCGGCCTACCCGCCGGGCACCCTGGCCTGGGAGTGGCGGGAGACCGCCGCCGCGGCCTGCCGCGCGGCGCGGGCCTGCCCGTACCCGGCCGTGACCACCCAGGGCCACGTGCTGAGCACCGCGGACTTCATCGCCACGCTCGCGGTCGAGGCCGCCGTCCACTACCTGGACCTGACCGTCGGGGTGCCCTCGGCCGGCCCAGCCGGACCCGGCCGCGCTCGCTCGGTGCGCCGCGTTCTTGACGGGCTGCTCGGCAGCGCCATGCCCGGCGGCTGGCGCGCCGACCGGCTCCCGCTGTTCGGCTAATTGCCCTGACTACTCAGGACATAGCCCACCCGGAACCGTTTTCTGCGGGGAGCCGGGGGATGAGGGTGACAATACGGCGAACTGGCCAGACCGGGGAACATCCCGACTCAGGATGGTGTTTGATAGTGGCTGGTTGCGTTCCGGTTCGCAGCAACCCGGAGTCCTCAGAAGTGGATTCCGGAGATCGTCACGTAGGAGAAGGTAAATGCCTCAGGGCACCGTAAAGTGGTTTAACGCCGACAAGGGCTATGGTTTCATCGCCCCCGACGACGGCACCGCAGACGTCTTCGTGCACCACACCGCAATCCAGGCTGACGGCTTCCGCAGCCTGCAGGAGAACCAGCGGGTCGAGTTCACTGCCGGCCAGGGCCACAAGGGCCCGCAGGCTGAGCAGGTCCGCCCGCTCTGACCGTAGCGCGGCCTGCCCCGGCGGGCAGGACTTACCCCTGGTGAGAGGGCGGCCCGGTGCGGGCCGCCCTCTCGCTTTGCGCTACCCGCCCGGCGCAGGGCCCAATGCGGGCAGCTGGCGCTTAAGCTGCGGAAACCTGGCCCGACGCGCTGAAATGGCCCTGAACCGAGCGTAATAGTCAATGAGCATTATCACCTACCTATTCGCATTTGCTTCGAATTTCTGGCACGTCTTGCAGATTGCAGTTTAAAAACGGCACTTCCGTGACCAGCGCCGTGTTATAAATCCCTCGTATCGCCTATGCCACGAGGGAGCAATGCATTGGCGAAAGAGATTCGTGCGCGGCCTGGCGGTGCAGGGCCATGGGTCACGCCGACGTGACCGGTCACCTCACGGCGCCGCCTGACGCCCCGGCCGGGCTCGCTGACCCCCTCGGCGCGACCGCGGAGCGGCTGCTGATCGGCGCCTCCGTCTACCGTGAACCGGCCGACCGCAGCGCGCTGCTGTTCCAGGTCGGGCGGCACGACTGGACCGCGGCCGGCGCTCCCGGCGGCATGGACCCGGCACCGCCGTACACCGAGCCGGCCGACCTCGCCGACACCATCGCCGCGTACGTGGCGACCGGCCTGCTCACCGTCACGTTCGCCGTGTCCCCACCCGGCCGTCCCGGCCCCGGCGCCAGCCCCCCGGACCTGATCGCGGTCTTCGTCGACCGGCCGACCGCCATCGAGCTCCATCGCGGCCTGGTGGCCGCCGACCGCGGGCACGACCTGGCCGCCGCGCACCGGCGCGCCGCCGAGTACTGGCAGTGGCGGGCCGCCTGCTGGCCGCGCGGCGACCGCGGCGACCTGCATGACCTGCTGGAGGCCCGCCATCATCTGCTCGAGGCCGGCGAGACCGAGCAAGCCTGCGCGCTGACCGAGGCGGTGTGCTCGCAGCTGCACGCCCGGAGGGATCTCGGCCGGGAGGCGGCCCTGATCAGCGACACGCTCACCTGGCTGCCCGAGCGCGGCGCCAGCCGGGCCGCCCTGATCCACGAGCTGGGTCAGATCGCGCAGGTCAGAGCCGACTACGCCGAGGCTGAGCGCTGCTGCCTGCAGGCCCTCGACATGTTCACGGCCGCCGGTGACCGCTCCGGCGTCTCCCGCAGCCACCACAGCCTCGGCGTGCTGGCCCAGGCGCAGGGCGACTACGCGGGGGCGGAGCTCCGGTACCAGCAGGCCGCGCGCCGCGACTCGAGCTGCGCCCGGCCCGTACCGGCCGCTGCCCCGGACACCGCGCCGCCGGAGCCCGCGGGCGGGGCACCGGGCCGGGCGCAGGCACCAGCCAGGCCGGCTGTGCGTAACGGAACTCGATCCGAGCCCGCTGCTGCGCCGGCCGAGCCCGGGCCGGTTACCTCCGCAGCGCCGGACGGTGCCGCGCGGCGCCGCCTGGCGGCTCTGGCCGCGGTGGCGGGGGCGGTGCTGGCCCTGGGCGCCTACGAGCTCCCTGACGTGCTGAGCCAGGCCAGGCCGGCCAGCGTACCGGCCGCGGTGAGCGCCTCGGCCGTGCGCCAGCAGGCCGCGGCCTGGGTGGCCGGGCAGGTCAGCCGCAGTGCGATCGTGGCCTGTGATCCGGCGATGTGCTCCGAGCTGCAGGAGCAGGGGTTCCCCGCCGGGGACCTGCTGATGCTGGGCGCGGCGGCGGGCGACCCGCTCGGCTCGGACGTGGTCGTGGCGACCTCCGCCGTGCGCAGCGAGTTCGGCGGCCGGCTGGCCGACGTGTACGCGCCCACGGTGCTGGCCCGCTTCGGCGCGCGCGGCACGCGGATCGACATCCGGGCTATCGCGCCGGACGGTGCCGGCGCCTACCGGGCCGCGCTCGCCGCGGATCTGGGCGCCCGGCGGCAGGCCGGCGCCCAGCTGCTGCGCAACCCGCGGATCAGCGTCACGCCCGGCGCCCGCCAGCAGCTGTCCGGCGGCACCGTGGACTCCCGGCTGCTGATCACGCTCGCCACGCTGGCCGGGCAGGGCCGGGTGCGCATCCTGTCCTTCGGGCGGCCCGCCTCCGGCGCCAGCGCCGCGGTGCCGCTGCGCTCGGCGGTGATCACCGGCCAGGCCGCACCCGGCGCCGCACCGGGAACCAGCCGGGTGGTCGCGCGCCGCCGCACCGGGCGGGCGGGCGGCGTGCCGCGAGCCTGTCACCGGTGCTGGCCTTCCTGCGCGCCCAGCGGCCGCCGTACCTCGCGGCCGTCATCCGCGTGATCCGGCTCCCCGGCGGCCAGCCGGGCGTGTGCATCGGATACCCCAGCCCGAGCCCGCTCGGGCTGCTCGCCACCCCCGGTCCGGGCGGGCAGGTCAGTCCCGGGTCCTGACACACGGGGCCGGGCGGTCACCGCAGCCCGGCCGGAAAGAGGAAGCATGAACCTGACAGCCAAGGCGTTACGGCCGCTGGCCGTGCTCGCGCTCGCGGCTGGCCTGGCGGGGCTCGGCGGCACCGCGGCGCTCGCGGCCGTGACCAGCCCCGCTGCGGCGGGCGGCGCGGCCACGGCGCAGGCCCGGGCGCCGCACGGCGTTGGCTATCTGCGGCTCGCGCACCTGTCGCCCAACACTCCCCCGGTCGACGTGTACCTGTACGCCTTCGGCCAGCAGAGCGCGATCGTGGTGCTGCGGCACGTGGGCTACGGCACGGTGTCGCCGTACCGCCCGGTGGCCACGGGCGAGTACACCGTGGCCATGCGGGCCGCCGGGGCCGCTCCCACGTCCAAGCCGGTGCTGTCCGCCACCGTGGCGGTGGCGGCCGGGCACGCGTACACGGTCGCGGGCATGGGGCCGAAGGCCGGGTTGCGGCTGCAGGTTATCGACGACCGGACGAGCAGCCCGCCCGGCGACGCGCTGGTCCGGGTCATCCAGGCCTCGCTGCGGCAGCACCAGGTCACGGTGACGTTCGGGCACCAGGTCGTGCGGGCTGACCAGGACTTCGCCAGCGTCACGGCCTACCGGGCGCTGCACCCGGGCACATGGGTCGTGCGCGCGGCGGGCGCCAGCGAGCACACGGCCACGCGGCTGAAACTGACCGCCACCAGCATCGACACCCTGGTTGTGCTGGACCGCCACGGCCACCTGGCCATCACCAGGCTGCAGGACGCCGCGGGCAGCAAGATCGCTCCGGCGGGCGGCGCGGCCACCGGTTTCGGCGGCACCGCGCCCGGGCCCGGCGGGTCGCCCGTTCCGTGGCTGGTGCTGACCGGGCTCGGCGCGGTGCTGACCCTGGGCGGGATCGCCCGGCTCCGCACGCTCCACTGGGCCCGGCGCGCGGCCGCGCACGTCCGGTGAGATGACGGCGGTCGTCGGCCAGCCTGGCTCCCGGCTGCTCCGCCGTGCTCCGGTGCGGGCGGCCGGGCGGCATCGCCGCCCGCGCGCCGTGGTCCGAGGCCCGGGCGGACGGCGTACCGGCCTGGCGCCGCGCCGGGCGCCGGGATGCGGCAGGCTGGCCGACGACCGTCATCGTGATCTGCGGGGTGCTCGTGACCGGCACCGGGCTGGCCGGGCTGGCCGCCACCCAGTGGGGGGGCGGCACCCCCTCGTTCGGCCTGACGCGGTCCACGCACGCCCCGGGCGGGCCCGAGGCTGCGCCGCTGAGCGCCGCCGCGGCGGCGCAGCCGGTGGCCCGCCCGATGGAACTGGTCATCCCCACGATCGGTGTCCGCACCCGGCTGGTCCGGCTGGGCATCGCGCCCGGCGGCGCGCTGCAGGTGCCGTCCACGACCGCGGTGGCCGGCTGGTACACCGGCAGCCCGAGGCCGGGGGCCATCGGGTCGTCGGTCATCGCCGGGCACGTGGACTCCCGTCTCGGCCCTGGCGTGTTCTTCCGGCTGCGGCTGCTCCGCCCGGGCGAGCGCATCTACGTACGCCGGGCCGACGGCTCGCTGGCCGTGTTCCTGGTGACGTCGGTGCGCACGTACCTCAAGAGCCGCTTCCCCACCGGCGCGGTGTACGGCGCGGCTCCGGGACCGCAGCTGCGCCTGATCACCTGCGGCGGCACCTTCGATCCTGGCCTGGGGTCCTACCTGAGCAACGTGGTGGTCTACGCGGCCGGGATCAGCTGAGCGGCGCGACGCGGCCGCCGGCGCTATGCTGCCCGGGAAATGATCGTGATGGTGGGCGGGGTGGCCGGAAGCGGCAAGTCGACGGTCGGGATCAGGGTGGCGAACCGGCTCGGCTGGCGTTTCGCCGACGCCGACTCGTTCCATTCGGCGGCCAACATCGCCAAGATGCGGTCCGGGGTCCCGCTCACCGACGCCGACCGCAGGCCGTGGCTGGCCGCGATCGCCGCCTGGATGGATGAACGCCGGGCCGCTGGCGAGTCGGCGGTGGTCGGGTGCTCAGCCCTGAAGCGGAGCTACCGGGACGAGCTGCTGGCCGGGCGGCCCGACGTCTGGGTGGCGTTCCTGCAGATCAGCCGGGACCTGGCGCACGCCAGGCTGGCCGCCAGGCACGGCCATTTCTTCACCGCGAAGCTGATGGACAGCCAGTTCGCCGAGCTTGACCCGCCGCACGACGAGTCGCAGGTGCTGGTCTTCGACGCCACTCACCCGCTGGATCAGCTGACCGGGGAGATCATCGACCGGCTGGGGCTGGGACCCGGCGGGCCGGCGGCCGGGCAGCCGGACGCAGAATAACGGGATGGACACAGCCTCCGGCCCCACCCCGCTCGCCCTGCGCACGTCAGGCAAGGCGGCGGCGCTCACCGAGTCGGTCATCCGCGAGATGACCCGGCTCGCCCTGGCCCACGATGCCATCAACCTGGCCCAGGGGTTCCCTGACTTCCCCGCCCCGGACGAGATCAAGCGTGCGGCCTGCGCCGCGATCGAGGCGGACGTGAACCAGTACCCGATCACCTGGGGGGCGACATCGCTGCGTGAGGCGCTGGCCGAGAAGTACCACCGCTTCTACGGCATGCGGTTCGACCCGGAGAGCGAGGTCTGCGTTACCTGCGGCGCGACCGAGGCCATGGCCGCCACGGTCATCGGCATCGCCGACCCGGGCGACGAGGTGGTGGTGTTCGAGCCGTTCTACGAGAACTACGGCGCCGACGCGATCATCGCGGGTGCCGTGCCGCGCTACGTCACGCTGCACGAGCCGGACTGGACGTTCGACGAGGCGGAACTGGCCGCCGCGTTCAGCGACCGGACCCGGCTCATCATCCTGAACAACCCGGGCAACCCCACGGGCAAGGTGTTCAGCGCCGAGGAACTCGCGGTGATCGCCCGGCTGTGCCAGAAGCACGACGTGATCGCGGTATCGGACGAGATCTACGAGCACATCACCTACGGCGGGGCGCGGCACATCCCGATCGCCACGGTCCCCGGCCTGGAGAACCGGTCGGTGACCATCAGCGCCCTGTCCAAGAGCTACTCGGTGACCGGATGGCGGGTGGGCTGGACCATCGCCCCGCCGGAGCTGACCGATGCGATCCGGCGGGTGCACGACTTCCTCACCGTGGGCGCACCCGCGCCGCTGCAGGAGGCCGGCGAGGTCGCGGTGCGGCTGCCCGCCGCCTACTACGAGCAGCTCGCGGCCGACTACGCCGAGCGGCGTGAGCTGATGCTCGGGATACTCGAGCGGGCCGGGCTGCGCCCGGTCTGGCCGTCCGGCGCGTACTACACGATGACCGATTCGTCGGTGCTCGGGTTTGACCACGACGTGGCCGCGGCGCGGGCCATGGTCGCCGGGGCCCGGGTGGCCACGGTGCCCGGCTCGTCGTTCTACAGCCGGCCCGAACTCGGCGCGGCCCGGCTGCGGTTCTCGTTCCCCAAGCGGCTCGAGACGCTGCACGAAGCCGGCGCGCGCCTGGCCGCGTGGATCGGGGGCGGGGACGGGCACCCTGCGGCCGGGCGGCAGCCGTAGGATCATCCTGGCACCCGGAACGGACCGTGACCTTTGGAGGTGGCAGTGACCACAGCCCCGAACGCTAACGACGCCGCCTCATCGATCCCGAAAGCCGACATCTATCGTGCGGCGCGCCAGGACAAGCCGTGGGGATACGAGCTGATCTTCGCGGCGGTCGACGGCAAGTACGTCGGGAAGATCATCCACGTCAACGTGGGGGGGTCGCTCAGCCTGCAGTATCACCGCGAGAAGGAGGAGACGATCAGCGTCCTGTCCGGGGAGGCGCTGATCCAGCACGGCCCGGCCGCCGACCAGCTCACCGATGAGCGTTTCGGCCCGGGCGACACGATCCACCTGCCCGCTGGCGTGCTGCACCGCGTCACGGCCCTCTCCGACGTGGACTTCGCCGAGGCGTCCTCGGCCGCCCCCGGCTGGCGCGAGGACGTGGTCAGGCTCGAGGACCGCTACGGCAGGAGTGGCACCTCCGCGCCCTGACGCCAGCTGCGGCGGGCCCCATGATCGCGACGCCCGCGCGGGGCCGCGACGGCCGCGGCTACGCCACGCGGAACACCGCGCTTGCTGTTAGTGTTATCCGCTGCAGTGGCGTGTTTTGCCACTACTCTCGCGGGCGAGCAGCCCGCGCGGTCGCTTGTGTGAGCAGTCCGCTTCCCGGTGAACCCCAAGGTCGCCGCTGTCGTCGGCGTCTCTGAGCACGACGCGGCCACGAACCACCGATGGAGATGGTCGTCGCTCATGCCTCAAGACTCCAAGCGCCGCCGCGCGCCAGCACGGCAGCATCCGGCCCGGCCGGGCCGATCGGCCCGGTCAGGCCAGCCCGCCCGCCGTGGCCGCCCGGCCCGCCCCGGCAGGCCAGCGCGGCCGGTGACCCGCGGCCGCCCGGCCGCTGCGCCTGAAGCGCCGTATGCCGAACTCGACCGCGCCCTGGCCGCCGCCGCGGAGGCGGCGCCGCAGGAAACGACATTCCGGGAGCTCGGCCTCCCGGCCCGGCTGGTCGCCGCGCTGGCCGCGCGCGGCATCGACACGCCGTTCGCGATCCAGGCCCGCGCTCTCCCTGATGCGCTGGCAGGCCGCGACATCCTCGGCCGCGCCCAGACCGGCTCGGGCAAGACCCTGGCCTTTGGCCTGCCGATCCTGACCAGGCTCGCGGCCGCGCCAGCCCGGCGGCGGGAGAAGGCACCCCGGGCCCTGGTTGTTGTGCCGACCCGAGAGCTCGCCAGCCAGGTCGCCGACGTGCTCACGCCGCTCGGCCAGCCGCTCGGCGTGAGCGTCACGACCGTCTACGGCGGCGTGTCGATCGGGCGCCAGATCGAACGGCTGCGGCGGGGTGTCGATATCGTGGTCGCGACCCCTGGCCGGCTGATAGACCTGCTCGACCGCAAGGCCGTCACGCTCGACGGGATCGAGATCACGGTGCTCGACGAGGCGGACCACATGGCCGACCTCGGATTTCTTCCCGATGTGACCCGGATCCTCGATGCGACACCCGCCGGCGGGCAGCGGATGCTCTTCTCTGCCACCCTGGACCGCGGCGTCGGCCGGCTGGTTACCGCGTACCTCAGCGATCCCGCGCTGCACGCCGTCGCGGCGGAGAGCATCGATGGCGGCACGACCGAGCACAGCGTCCTCGTGCTGTCCGCCGAGGACAAGGTGCCCGTCGCCGCGGAGATCGCCAGCCGTCCGGCGCGCACGCTTTTCTTCGTGCGCACCAAACACGGCGCGGATCGTCTGGCCAGGCAGCTCGGCCGGGCTGGCGTCGAGGCCGCGGCGATCCACGGCAACCTGAACCAGAACCAGCGGCAGCGGGCGCTGGACGGCTTCGCGGCCGGACGGCCGCGGGTCCTGGTCGCCACGAACGTCGCTGCCCGGGGGATCCACGTGGACGACGTCGAGGTTGTCGTTCACTTTGACCCACCGAATGACCACAAGGACTACCTGCACCGCTCCGGGCGCACGGCCAGGGCAGGAGCGTCCGGCATGGTCATCGCGCTGGCCGAGCGGGCACAGGTCAGGGAGATCGAGCGGCTGCATGACGCGGCCGGTGTCACTCCAGCCACCCATCACGTGCAGCCCGGGCACCACGTGGTCAGGCAGCTCGCCACATCAGGCACGCCCGTCTCGCCGGCACCCGTACCGCCCGCACCGGTACCGCCCGCAGCCGGACCGTCCAGGCGGCGCCCCCGGCATCCGCGGCGGTCCAGCCGGGCGCGATGAGGCCCGGTGCCTCAGCACGCACCCGGCCGGCCCTGGGAACCGCTGCTCGAAGGTAACGCCAGACTCACTGACCTCATGACCAAGCAATATCGAATGTGAGATACCTTTAGGCATATGACAGGCGAGGACGTCCCGCCGGACGGGGACGGGACCAGCGGTCCCGAGCAGCTGCCGCTGCTTCCTGGCTTCCGCGAGATGGCCTTGCGCCGCATGGCCCAGGACCGGCGCCGCCTGGTCACGGACCTGACCGCGGAGCGGCAGGCCGCCGGGCTGTCCCAGACCGAGGTGGCGGCGCGCATGGGCACGTCGCAGTCGGCCGTGGCCCGGCTGGAGTCGGGCGAGGCGGATACGCGCGCCTCGACGCTGGAGCGCTACGCGGCCGCGATCGGGTGCGAGATCAACTGGCGGCTGGAGGGCTCGGTGACGCCAGGACGGGAGGCAGGCCATGGTTCGGTCAGCGGCTGACTCGTTCCCGTTCCCGCCCGGCGATCCGCCCCGCCCGGGCCGCCCGTCCACGCCGCCGGGCTTCCCGGGGCCGGCCGGGCCGGTTCCGGCCATCCCGACCGGCGGGGCGGGGCCAGATCCGTGGCCGGGCCGCGTGTACGAGCGCCTGTTTGAACGGCGGATCGTGCTGGCGCACGGCGAGCTCGACGACGAAGCCGCGACCAGCCTGTGCGCCCAGCTGCTCACCCTGGACGCGGAGCGCAACGAGCCGATCCGTCTCGAGGTGCAAGGCCTGACCGCCGAGCTCGCCGCGGCCCTGACCGTGATGGGCGTCCTGGATGTGCTCCGCGTGCCGGTACACGCGTACGCAGGCGGCCAGGTCGGCGGCCCGGCGCTCGGCGTGCTGGCTGCCGCCACCCAGCGGCGCGCCTACCCGAACGCGGTGTTCACACTGTCCGAACCGCGCCTGGACTTCGAGGGTTCCGCCACATCGCTGGCAGCGCACGAGGAGCAGGTCCGGGCGATGATGGATGCGCTCTACCTGAGGCTGGCCGACGCCACCGGCCGCGAGGTGGACGAGATCCGGGCCGACGCCCGGCGCGGCCGCTCGCTCACCGCGGACGACGCAATCGGCTACGGCCTGGTCCAGGGGCGGGCCGACGCCCGCTAGCACCGTCTGCCAGGTGCTGCCAGTACCGGGATAAACAGGCTCTCAGTACCTGGCTGGCGGCGGCGGCACGCTGGATGCATGACAGATACAACAGTCACTCAGCCCGCGGGCACGGGGCTCGCCGGCCGGGGCTCGCCGGCCGGGGGCCACCGCCGGCCGCGGGGACCGGATCCCGTACCGGCCGGGCGGGAGCGCCCGGCCGGGTGTGCTGCTCGCCATCATTCTTATCGGCCAGCTGATGGCGGTCATCGACGTGTTCATCGTCAATGTCGGGCTGCCCACCATCCGCAGCCACCTGCACGCGACAGGCGCGAGCCTGCAGCTCATCGTGGCCGGGTACACCATCGCCTACGCGGTGCTGCTGGTCACCGGGGCCCGCCTCGGCGCCATCCTCGGCTACGCCCGGATGTTCCTGGCCGGCACCGCGGTGTTCACGCTCGCCTCGCTCGGCTGCGGCCTGGCCGGGTCGGCGGACCAGCTGATCGGGCTGCGCTTCCTGCAGGGCGCCGGGGCGGCGCTGATGATCCCGCAGGTGCTCAGCCTCATCCAGCGGACCTTCAGCGGCGAGGCGCGGGCCCGGGCCATGACGTTCTACTCGGCCGTGCTGGCCTGCGGTGCCTTGCTGGGCCAGATCGCCGGCGGGCTGCTGATCAGCGCCGACGTGGCCGGCGCGGCCTGGCGGCCGCTGTTCCTGGTCAACGTGCCGATCGGGATCACGCTGCTGGCGGCCGGGATGCGCTGGCTGCCCCTGGCGCGCAGCCAGGACCAGCGTGGACCGGCCGGCCGCCTTGACCTGCCCGGGGTGGCCACACTCTGCCCGGCTGTCCTCGCGTTCGTGCTCCCGCTTGTGCTCGGCCAGGAGGAGCACTGGCCGGTCTGGGGCTGGGTCGCCCTGGCCGCCAGCGCCGCGCTCATCGGGGTGTTCGCGGTGGTCGAGCGGCACGTGTCCCGGCGGGGCGGGCACCCGATCGTGGCCGGGTACGTGCTCCGGCTGCCCGGGCTGGCCAGCTCGATCGCGGCCCTGTTCCTGGTGATGGCCGCGTTCAGCGGTTTCCTGCTCGCCCTGACCCTGTACCTGCAGGAGGCGCTCGGCTACTCGGCGCTGCGCGCGGCGCTGACGTTCGCCCCGACCGGGGTGGCGTTCGCCCTGGTGAGCCTGACCTGGCGGCGGTTCCCCGCCCGCGCGCACCACGCGCTGAACATCGCCGGGTTCGGCGTGTACGCGGCGGCACTGCTCGGCGTGGCCGCCGCGCTGCGCGGGGGCGGCGGCGACAGCCCGGGCCTCTACCTGGCGCTGGTGGGGCTGGGCGGGGCCAGCGCGGCCGCGTTCAGCCCGCTGATGACCAGGGCGCTGGTACGCGTCCCGGTGCAGCACGCGGCCGACGCGAGCGGGCTGATCGTGACGACCATCCAGCTCGCGATCGTGACCGGGGTGGCCACGTTCGGCACGCTGTACCTGAATCTCGCCGGGCGGCTGCCCGCGCATCCGCTGGCCGATGCCCTGCGCCACAGCTCGGGCCACGCGGTGGCGGTCACCGGGGTGGTCCTGGCCGCGGCGATCGCCTGCGGCGCGGTCTGGGCCGCGCTGGCCGGCCGGGCCGCATCGACGGGCGGCTCCTAGCCCGGTGGCCGGGGGCGGCCGGTAAAGCCGTGGGACCTGCGGGGAGACGCCGCAGGTCCCACGGTCGTCCCGCGGGGAACCTGGCCGGTTCCCCGCGGGATGCTGTTACTTGATCGTGTAGGCGTACGGCAGCCCGGCCAGCTCGTCCGCGGAGAACTGATCGAACGGCGGGACATTGTCCATCAGGTCGTCGACGTAGAGAGTGCCGCTGACCTGCGTGCCCGACGCGCCGGACGGCGTGATGGTCACGTTGATGGTGGCAGTGTCGCCCGGGTTGATGATGACCGGCGCGATTGGCGTGGCCGGGTTGATGGCGGCCAGGTTGGCGTCGCCAGTGGCCGAGGTCACCGAGGTGTCGAAGCCCTTGGTCGTCACGGACAGCGACGAGCTGACCGTGCCGGCCGGGGCGCCGCCCGGCGGGAAGGGACCGCACTCGCTGGGTCCCTGGAACCAGACGCCCGGCGTAACCGTGCCGCCGTCGACCGGAGCGTAGCTGGCCGTCTCCGAGGTGGCGCAGAGCGGGCCCGGACCTGGGTTGTGGCTGGAGATATCCGGATCACCCTGGTTAGCCCCGAAGTCGAACATGATCGGCAGCGAGGCCGTCGACGAGGCCGTGACATTGGTTGTCTGCGTCGGCACGAACCATTGCGGAAGGTTAACCACTAGCGGCAGGGTGAGCCCGGTCGTCGGGTCGAGGCCTGCTTCCGTGATCGTGGTGCTGGCGTTGAGCCTCGGGTCCATGAAAAAGCCCTCCGGCTGCGCACCGTTGTTGGTGATGGTCACAGGAACGGTGACCGGGGTGCCCGCCGCCAGTTTCGTGCCGAAGCTGTGCGGCAGTCCGGAAGCGCTGGCGCTGACGTTGTCGAACACTACGTTGCCGTGGTACGGCTGGGAGACCTCGTCTCCAGTCACCGGCTCAGCGAAGTCAACGATCAGGGTCCAGGTACCGGGCTCTGGGTTAAGGGTGTAAGCGGTCAGCGTCAGCGTCTGAGAGCCGTTGACGCTGTTCTGGCCGAAGCCGCGGGCGTCGCCGCTCGGGCTGACCAGGTAAGCGCCCACGCGGTCGCTCACGTCGTTGGTGAGCGCCACGTTCGCGGTGATGTTCTTCACGCCGTGGCCAACACGGAAGTTGTAGAACTCCTCCTGGCCCTCACCGTTGTTCCGCCCGTTGCCGCCGGTCAGCGTGCCGCTGAACGCGCCGCCGTGAGCGGGTTCGATCTCGCTGCGCAGGGTCACCGGGATGGAGCTGACCCCGCCGAGGCCCAGGTTCGAGCTGAACACGATCGAGCCGGAGCCGTTGCCAGGCGAGGTCGGCGTGGTCTCGGTCACCTGGACCGTGCGGCTCTGGCCGGGGGCCAGCAGCACGGTGGAAGGCGAGACGGAGCCGAACGGGACGAACTTCTGCGTCGCGACCCGCCACGGCATGGTCCCGTTCGTGCCGCCCGATGACGCGACGTCACCGAAAATGACACCGGTCCACGTGCCCGGGGTCGGGAACCTTACATCGCTGTTGCCGAAGTTCCCTGGTCCTTGTGGCAGCGAGTGCGCGGCGAGCCTTCCCTTCGGGTCGATCAGGATCATCCGCACCCGGGCATTGAGCCCGGTCTGGCAGAAGTTCTGGCCGCAATCGGTCAGGTTACCTGGCCAGGCCAGCGAGGCGTCCAGCCGGTCCTGGCCGGGTGTGACGTTGAAGTGGAATGTCGCGTAATTGTTCTGGATGCCCTGGTAGTTGGCGAACTGCGGGCTAGCTGTATCGCTTAGCGTGACCCTGCCGGTCTGCACGTTCTCGTCCGGCCCGATGGCGCGACCGTGCATGCGCACCACCTGCGGAACCGAGCCAGTGTTGGTGATGGTCACCGGGAAGTCTTTCGTGCTTCCGGGGGAGTCGGTCGCGGTCAGCAGGTCGGTCGACTTCAGCAGCGTGCTGCCCTGCGGCGAGTTGCTGTGGATCGACTCGGCAAGCTGGACGGCCTTGTAGGCGTTCACCAGGCCGGCGCCCTGCTCGGTGGCCGGGGTGCCCAGGTCGGTCGCGGTGCTGGTCAGGATCTGCTTAACCAGCGCCGGGGTCGGGTTCGCGCCGCCATGGGTCTTGCGGTACGCCTGGATGACCAGGGCCGCGGTGCCGGCGATCCACGGGGACGACTCGCTGGTGCCGCCGGCCTCCTCGACGTCCGATGACTGGCCCTTGAAGTTGATGCAGCCCGCGAAGGTCGGGCTGGCGTCACACGAGGCGAAGCTGAGCTCGCCCGGTGCGGCCAGGCTGACGGTGCCGTTGTTCTCGTTGAAGCCACCCGAGCTCAGCGAGCTGATGTTGTTGTTCAACCAGCCAGTGGTGGCGAAGTAACGCGCCGCCGCGTAGTTGGTCTGTGCGTAGAACCGCAGGTCAGTCGAGGCACCTGCGGCGATAAGGTTCGGGTCGGTGGACGGCGAGCCGACCGTGTTGGTAAAGCCTGCGTCACCGGTGGAGACGGCGACGGTAACGCCTGCCGCCACGGCCGCGTCGTCAAACTGCACGGTCGCGTCCAGGGCGCTGACGTCGGGGAACGGGTTCGAGCCGAACGACTCGTTCAGGACGTTGACGTGGTCGGTCTGCACCGCGTAGTTGATCGCCTCGAGGAAATTGGACTCGGTGGTGTCCTCGAACGAGCCGAAGACGTCCAGGCCGACCAGGCTCGCGCCGGGCGCCACGCCCTCAATCCGGATGTTGCAAGCCGTCGGGGCCGGCTGGGCGCCGAAGTTCTGCACGTTGTAAACGTGAATGCCCTGGCCTGCGATCGTGTTCGCGTCCAGGAACGCTTCGTCGCCGCTGGTCACCTGCCCCGGACCGTCACCAGTGAAGTCCTGGTAGTCCGAGAAGGCCGAGGTGCCGTCGGACCGGATGAAGTTGATGTTATTCGGGTCAATGCCGTCGGCGATCCACGCCACCTTGACGCCCGCGCCGGTAATGCCGAGCGAACGCGCCGTCTTGGCCCCGGGGGTAAGGGAATCAGTGTGGGTCAGCGTCAGGCCCTCGGGGTCCAGCTGCGGCGTGCCAGCCGAGCAGGCGCCCGGGATGTTGTTGGGCGTCAGCGACGTCGGCGCACTAGCCTGCTGCGTGGTCACCTTCGCCGTCGTCGAGACCTTCCCGGTCGAGCTAGTGGCCTGGGTCGGCGCGGCACCGTGGATGGTCACGTCCGGGATGACCTCGGCCACCCCCGAGTTGGCCTTCAGCCGCGTTTCCTCACCCGCCGAGACCGTGGCCGCGAACGAGTTGATCAGCCGGTACGACTTGATGTGCGTGGCGTGCACCTCATGCAGCTCGCCCATCACCGGCGCCTGGTCGCTGGCGATCCGGGCGGCGCGGGCCGTCGCCGCCGCGCTGCCCACGTGCGCGGCCGCGAGCTGGCTCTTCATGATCACGATCACGTGGCGGTTCACGTTCTTCGACAGCTGGGCCGCCAGCGCCGGCGTCATCGGCGCCGTGGCGATGCTCTGGGCCGCCGGTGCGGCCACCGCCACCGCGGACTGGCCGACCACCAGGGCCGGCACCGCCGCTGCCGCTGCGATTAGGGAGATGACCCTGCTCCGGGCGGGTGCGCGCAGCGTCCCGCCTGTCATGCGTCCTTGCATGCTGCCTCATCTCGGGGGCGGCCGAGGGTAGCCGCGGTGGGCCGGGTCCCGGCGCATCATTGCCGCCGTCACGGGAGAGCGCCGGGTTGCCCGATGACATTCGCTACCGGACGCTAGCAGCAATGGCTGATCAGGAGAATTTCGTCTTATGTAACTTTTCAATTACGAAGACGGTCGCTTAATCTCCGGCGCGATACTAATGGGCGATATTGCGCTCGCAATACGTTATGTGGACGATGTGACCCGAGTGTCGGATTTCGATGCTTGGTGTGACTCCTGTGGCTGCCGTGGCCCCTGGTGCTCCCGGCCCTGTCCCCCGAATAGGGGCGAACGGCGCGCTGCTGTCGTTGTTTCAGCGGCGGGGCGCCGTCTACGTTATTGGGCGTGCTTGACGTCGGCGGGTGGTGCGACCCGCGCTTCGGGCTGGTGCGCGACGCTTTCGCGGCCAACTTCTCCGAGCGCGGCGAGACCGGCGCCGCCGTCTGCCTGGCCGCGGGTGGCACAGTGGTCGCCGACCTCTGGGCGGGGCGCGCCGGCCCGGACCTGGCCTGGCAGCGGGACACGCTGGTCAACGTGTTCTCCGTGGGCAAGGGGCTGGTCGCCGCGTGCGTGGCCAGGCTGATCGGCCGCGGGCTGCTCGAGCCGGACGAACCGGTGGCCAGGTACTGGCCGGAGTTCGCCGCGGCGGGCAAGACGGCGGTGACGCTGCGGCAGCTGCTCAGCCATCAGGCGGGCCTGCCCGCGCTCCGCGACCCGATGCCGGCGGGCAGCATGCTCGACTGGCCGGTGCTGACCGGGGCCCTGGCCGCAGAGCGGCCGTGGTGGCCGCCGGGATCGGCCCATGGCTATCACGTGAACACGTTCGGGTTCCTGGCCGGGGAGGTGATCCGGCGGGTGACCGGCATGACGGTGGGCGCGGTGCTGCGGGATGAGATCGCCGGCCCGCTCGGGGCCGACGTTCACATCGGCCTGCCCGCGGCCGAGCACCACCGGGTAGCCGAGTTCCTGTGGCCCGGGGCAGAAGCGCGATCCGTACTGCCCGGTGTTACCGAGGACGAGCAAATGATCATCAACGCGTACTTCAACCCGGCTGACTTCTCCGGCGCGGGCGTGGTTAACACGCCGGCCTGGCGCGCGGCCGAGGTCCCGTCGGCCAACGCTCACGCCACCGCGAGCGGGGTGGCGCGGGTCTATGCGGCGCTGGCGGGCGGCGGGTCCGTGGACGGGGTGCGGGTGGTCGACCCCGGGGCGCTCGCCGCGGCCGTCACGGAGCAGGTCTACGGCGACGATCTGGTCCTGCGGCGCCCGTCCCGGTTCGGGCTCGGCTTCCAGCTGACCCAGCCGCAGCGGCCGCTCGGCCGCAGCCAGCGGGCGTTCGGTCATTTCGGCGCGGGCGGGTCGGTCGGGCTGTGCGACCCGGACGCCGGGGTCGCGCTCGGTTACGTCACCAGCCAGATGGGGCCGCGCTGGCAGAACCCGCGCAACCGGGCGCTGATCGACGCGGCGTTCGATTGCCTGTGACCTTCACTCGTCACCGGGCCGGCGCAGCCGCTTGATCTCGGATCTGCGCTGCTTGTCGGCCAGCCGGCGCTCGCGGGCGGCGCGGCTGGGCCGGGTGGGCCGGCGCGGCTTCGGCGGCGGTGCGGTCGCGTCGGTCAGCAGCGCGGACAGCCGCGCGGCCGCGGCTTCCCTGTTCCGCAGCTGGGACCGGTTCTCCGATGCGGTCACGGTGACCACGCCGCCCGGCATCCGGCCCTGCAGCGCCCGCATGGCCCGCTCCTTCAGGGCCGGCGGAAGCGCATCGGAGCCGGCCAGGTCATAGGAAAGCTCCACCCGGCTCTCGGTGGTATTCACCGACTGGCCGCCCGGGCCCGGGGACCGGGAGAACCGCCACGACAGCTCCTCGGGCGGGATCACCGTGCCGCGGACGGTCACGTCGGTACTCATTGGCTCGCCTCCGGCAAGACGCTCATCGGCTGGCCCACCATGGCGCTGATCCACGCATGGCCGGGATGTACCCGGGCCAGTGCCCACCGCAGCCAGTCGGCGGCCGCGCCGTCGAGCAGCGGCAGCGTGGCAGCGAAGTCGGCCCGGTTCTTGGCCTCGGCGGAGTGCTTGGCCTTGAACAGCAGCACGATCTCCGGGAGCAGGTACGGGATGCCATCCCCGGTGCGGCGGATGATCTGTTCGTACGGCAGCCGGATGGTCTCGTCGCGGCGGCAGACCCATGCGCCGTCGCGTTGCGGCTCCCGGAAGATGTCGAGGCGGTACACGCCGGTGCCCGGCTCGCTGACCCAGGTCTGGTGCATCACGTCGAAGGCCGGGCTGTCCAGAGGCCAGGCCCGGCCCGATCCGATCACTTCGAAGTCGTAGCCGGCCAGCGCGTCGCGGACAGCGCTGAAGTCCGGGGCCGGAACGGCGATCTCCAGGTCGCCGTGCTCGCGGGTCTGGCGGCCGCGGAACAGGTCCAGGGCCCAGCCCGCCGCCACGTACCAGGGAGCGCTCACCCCGGCGAGCAGCCGGGCTGCTTCCTCCGGCCGCCACGGATCCCACCGCGGGCCGACGACCGTGGTCCCGCCCGGCGGGATCTCCTCTTCCGTCACTCCATCTGCTTACCATGATGAGCTGCCGGGTCTTCTCGCCATCGCCCGCCGCCGGCAGCGGGCGCGGGACCGGGCGCGTGTGAATGAGGCCGGAGAGGAGCGCCGATGACCGGGATCCGGGATGCCTACCTGCAGGCGGCGGCGTCAGCGGCGGCGCTGCTTGACGATCCGGCAGTGGCGGCGGCGTGGGACGCGGCCAGCGCCCTGCCCGAGTTCAGCGTGGCCGGGCTGGCGGGCCACCTGGCCCGGCAGGTCGTCGCCGTGCCGCGCGTGCTGGGCCAGCCGGTGCCGGCGGAGCAGCCGACCGCGCTGCTCGATCACTATGCCCGTGTGCCCTGGGTCGGTGCGGCTCTCGACAATGAGGCCAACGTGGACATCAGGCGCGGGGGCGAGGACGAGGCCGCCAGACGGCGCGGCCGCGCTGGCGGCCAGGATCGGGGTCGCGGTCGACGCGCTGCGCACGGCGCTGCCTGCCGAGCCCGCGGACCGGCTTGTGCATCCGGCCTGGGTGTCCTGGACGCTGACCCTCGATGACTTCCTGGTCACCCGGATGATGGAGATCGCGGTCCACTCCGATGACCTGGCGCTGAGCGTCGGGATCGCGACGCCGCCGCTGCCGCCTGCGGTTCTCGACCCGGTGCTCACGCTGCTGACCGGGCTGGCTGTGCGCAGGCACGGGCCGACGGCGGTGCTGCGGGCCCTGAGCCGGTCCGAGCGCGCTCCCGCCACCATCGCCGCGTTCTGATCCGGCGCGGACGGCGGGCGGGCTACCGGGCCAGCGCCCGGAGCAGGCCCGTGAAGTGGTCCAGCGCGGGTACCTGCGCCTCGGGGTCCTTGGCCAGGTCATCCCAGCGGCGCACCCGGATCGCCGCCGCCGCGTACGGGTTCGCCTCGAACCCGGCTAGCTCCGCGCCGCGCATCGGGCCGCCCTGGACGCCCAGGGTGTAGACCGAGGCGGGCGAGAGAGCGTCCGCGTAGTCGGGTTCGGTGGCGCACAGGTAGCGCTTCGCGGCGACGTGCAGCCGCACCGGCTCGGTGACCTCGTCGCCGAACCACTGGGACAGCCAGGCCGCGCCGGTCTCACTGTGCCTGTTATCGGTGCCCTGCATCAGGTCGTGACCGGTCAGCGTCCCGGCGAAATGCCCGACGTCGTGCAGGAGCGCGGCCGCGATCAGCGCATCGCCGGCGTGGTCACGCTCGGCCAGCGCGGCGGCCTGGAGCATGTGCGAAGCCTGGCTGACCGGCTCGCCGAGATACTCCTTGGCGCCTTCGCTCGCGAACAGGCCGGCGATGGCCCGGACGGCGTCGTCGGAGGTCATTGGCTCGCCTCCGGCCAGACGGTCATTGGCTCGCCTCCGGCCAGACGGTCACTGGCTCGCCTCCGGCCAGACGCTCACTGGCACGCCTCCGGCCAGACGGTCATCGGGTGCTCTCCCTGCCGCCGCAGCACCGCCAGGGTCGAGGCGACGCCGTCGAGGTCGGCATAGCAGCCCTGCAGATGCCGCTGCCCGGTGGCGGCGAACCCGGTCCGCGCGTGCAGGATCCTCGTATTGTCGAAGACCACGCAATCGCCCGGGCCGAGCCGGAAGGTCAGCATCAGGTCCGGCTTGATGACCATTTCCGCGAACGCCCGGTACGCGGCGTAGAACGCCACCGCTTCCTCCGGTGATCCCTCCCGCCCCAGCCGCAGCGGCTGCGTGGACCGGTTGTTGAACCGGACCTCGCGGACGCCGCTGCTCGCAGGACTGCCCTGACGCCCTGAGCGCTACGCCGCGAAGTGCAGCCCGACGAGATCACCGACCGCCCGGAAACCGAGGCGCTGGTAGAGGGCGTTACTGGTCGGATTGGCCAGATCGGTGAACAGCACGATCTCATCTGCGCCAGCGCCCAGCGCCGCCTGGCTCACCGCGGTGGTGACCGCTCCGCCGTAGCCGCGCCGCCGGTGCTCACGCGGGGTAAAGACGGGACCGACGCGGACCACTCCGGCGGCCTGCCGGTTGCTGCCCGCCAGCGAGACAGCCGCGCCGTCGACCTCCCACAGGGTCAGCCCGCCGTGGCTGAGCCGGTCCGCGACGGCCTCGGCGGGGTCCCGCTGCACGTCGGCGATCTCCTCCCCGAAGGTGACCAGCCACGACTTGAGCAGGTCACGGTCGGCGGCGGTGGCGACCCGCGGGGCGCCGGGCGGGAACGGCGCCGGCGGCACCAGTTCCGCGAGCCGGAACAGGCGGGAACGCCGGGCTACCTGCGCGCTGGCCCCGGTCAGCTTGCCCCAGGCGGCAGCGAACGCCGCCGCGGCGGCCTGCTCCGCGTTGACCCCGGGCAGCCGCCTGCCGCGGGCCGCCAGCAGTTCGGCCAGCGCCTCCGCGGTGTGCTCGGGCAGCGGGGTGAGCAGAACCGGGTACGGCGGCGTGTGCAGCAGCGCGGCGGTGATCTCACCGTCCAGGGCGCGCCACCAGCCGAACAGCGGCGCGGCCCCGCCGAACGTGGAGCCGCCCCGGGCCCGCAGGGTCTCCACCACGCTGAGCTGGATGGTGTGGCGTACCGGACGCGACCGCAGGAAGCCGCCGGCGACCGCGACATACTCAGCAAGATCCTCTGTAAGCGCCCAGGTCATGTCTCATGCTCCCGGTGATATCCGCAGCCGCGCATCCGGTTTTTCCTGCGCGCCAGGGACACCGGCCGGGCGCTACCTCCGTGCAATCCCACCGTGGGAGGCTTTTCGCTGATAGCGTCCCGAGTTGGCGAATGATCGTTGGCCCGCTGGAGCAGCCAGGGAGGCGTTATGGGCGGGTTTAGAAAGTTCCTGTTCCGCGGCAACCTGATCGACCTGGCCGTGGCGGTGGTCATAGGCATCGCGTTCAACGCGGTTATCCAGGCCCTGATCGCGGACGTCATCACCCCGCTCATAGCGGCCATCGGCGGCAAGCCGAACTTTGGCTCGCTGTCGTTCACGATCAACAAGAGCCACTTCCTGTACGGCAGCTTCATCAACGCGCTGCTGTCCTTTGTGATCATTGCCCTGGTGGTGTACTTCCTCATCGTCGCCCCGGCGGCCAGGATCACCGCTGCTAACGACCGCAAAAAGGAAGCAAGCGAGCGGGATTGCCCGGAGTGCCTCAGCAGCATCCCCATCGGGGCCAGCCGGTGCATGTACTGCACCGCGGAGGTGCCGCCGGTGCAGCCCAGCCCGGCGGGGCCGCCCAGCTGACTCGCGGCGGGCGGGGGCGGCGTGATCAGCCCGGCGACCAGGCGTACGGCGTGGTGGCGGCGAGGCAGTCGAAGCCGAGCCGCTCCAGGATTGGCCGGCTCTGCGCTGAGGCATCCACCTGCAGGTACCGGTATCCGCGGGCCGCGGCGAGCCGGGCCCGGTAGGCCACCATCGCCCGGTAGATCCCGCGCCCGCGCCAGTGCGGGAGCGTGCCGCCGCCCCACAGCCCGGCGAAGTCGGTGCCGGCGCCGAACTCGATCCTGGCCGAGCAGACCGGCTCGTCGCCGGCCATCGCCAGCACCAGCACGGTGGCACCAGACGAGCTTCTCAGCTGGGCGGTCAGCCGACCGCGCAGCTCCGGATCGGGGCCAAATACCCGGTCGTGCACCTCGATCATCAGGTCGACGCCGGCCTCATCGGTCACAGGAACCAGCCGGACGCCGTCGGGCACCGTGACGCTGCTGCCGTCGAGCCCGGCGATCTCGCCGGTGTCCGCCACCATCAGCGACTCCGGGTCCTCGGGGACGAGGCCGGCGGCGAGCAGCCGCTGGCCCAGGTCCGGCGGCCGGTCGTAGCTGTAGAGCTTCCACTCGAACGGCTCGCCGCGCTCGGCGAAGAACCTGACCTGGTCCGCGATGACCTCATCGGCCGTGCCCGCGTCCAGGTCGGACCAGACGATGCCGCACCAGCCCTCGCCGCCGACGGTCCGCCAGCGGATCACGGGGCCGACCCGCTCACCAACCGCGCCGGAGCCGTCGGGATGCAGGCTGCGCCGCACCTGCGCATCGAAGTCCGACAGGACCATGGCGTGATCGTGTTTCACCCCGGCAAAGCCATCACGGCGGACCGGGTCAGCGCAAGCCATTTACCGCTCCCACCGGACGGCGCCGACGGACCGCCTACTTGGCGTCGGCGTAGCAGCTGACCACGGCGGTCGTCATCGGGAACCGCACCTGCGTCACGCCGAACACGGCCCGCCCGGCCTCCGCCGCGGCCTCGGTCACGGCCGCCACCACGGCGTCCGCCGTCGGCTCGGGGCAGTGCACCAGAACCTCGTCGTGCTGGAAGAACACCAGGTGCGGCGCCTGCGGATCCCAGCGCCCGGCCCTGGGCTCCCCGGCGGCCTGGAGCCCGCCCGGCCGGGGCAGGGCCGCCAGCCGCCGGCGCAGGGCCGCCAGCAGCACCAGCGCCCAGTCGGCCGCGCTCGCCTGCACCACGAAGTTGCGGGTGAACCGGCCCCGGGCGCGCGATGCCCGGCCTGCCCCGGGATCCCGCTCGGCCTCGGAGTCGCCCGCCTCCTCGGTGATCGCGCGCCACGCGGCCGACGGCGGCGGGCAGGTCCGGCCGAGCACCGACCTGACCACCCGCCCTTCCTCGCCCGCGCGCGCCGCCGTCTCCACATAGCCGGACGCGGCAGGAAAGCGCCGCCGGAGCACGGCGAGCAGCTGGCCGGCGTCACCCCCGGCCCCGCCGTACATGGCGGACAGGAGCGCCTTCTTGGCCTGGTTCCGGTCCCCGCCGAACACGCTGGCCAGTCCCTCGTACAGGTCTCCGCCCGCCGCGGCCTGTCCGAACGCCCGGTCCCCGGCCAGCGCCGCGAGCACCCGCGGCTCCAGCTGGGCCGCGTCGGCCACGACCAGCACCCAGCCGGGATCGGCCACGACCGCGCGCCGCAGCACCCGCGGGATCTGCAGCGCCCCGCCGCCGCGGGTGGCCCAGCGGCCGGATACCACCCCGCCCACCACGTAGTCCGGCCGGAACCTGCCGTCGCAGACCCAGGTGTCCAGCCAGGCCCAGCCGTGGGCGGTGTGCAGCCGGGCCAGCTCCTTGTACTCGAGCAGCGGCGGGATCGCCGGGTGGTCGATCTCGCGCAGCACCGAGAACCTGGTGGACGGCACCCGTACCCCGGCCGTGGCCAGCGCCCGCACCAGCTGGGTGGGCGAGTCGGGGTTCACCGGCCGGCCGCCGAGCGCGGCCGAGACCTGGGCGGCCAGCTCGGTCAGCCGGGCCGGTCGCATCCCGGCCAGGGACCCGGGCGGGCGCGGGCCGAGCATCTCGGTCAGCAGCCTGTCGTGAATATCCGCCCGCCAGGGCATCCCGGCGAAGGCCATCTCGGCGGCGGAGAGCTCACCGGCTGATTCGGCCGCGGCCAGCGCGGCGAACTTCGCCGGCTGCTCGTCGGCCGTGATCCGCCGCAACTGGTCAGCGTGCAGGGCGAGCAGCGCGTCGAGCGCGGCCTGAGGGTCGGGCGGTCCGGAGCCCGCGGCATCGAACAGAACCCCTTGCCTGCTCAGCCCCGGCCTGACGCTGTCGAGCCGGCCGGCCGTAGGGTCCGGTTCTCCCCCGTCCCTGGCCAGCAGCAGCCGCTCGGTGAGCGCCACGTCGTGGCAGCGGCTGACCCGCGATCCCGCACGCAGCAGCGCCGGGTAGTGCTCCGCGCCGCTGGACCACACCCACCGGACGCTGCCCGGGCCGGCCTCCTCGCGGCTGGCAACGGCTTCGGCGACGTCAGGCACCAGAACGGGATCCCCCCGCCTGCTCCCGTCCGCCGCGAGCTCACACAGCAGGGCGGTTCCTGAGGCCCCAGGCGCGACAGCTACCCGCACAGTACAGATTCTCCGGCACGGGTCTGACAACAGCGCGCGGGCGCCCCTCGATGCGCGATCGCGCTAACCGGAGGCGCCGGCGGGCCCGCTCAGCCGGCCTGCGGGGGCGAGGATCCGGCCCGTCCGGGCCCGAAGCCGAAGCCCGCATGACCCTGCTGGAGCAGCGTCAGGTCCTCAATGTTGGCCGCGGTGGCCGTACTGCCGCTGACCGTGGCCATGACCGCGGCCTGGTTGCCGACCTTGACCGAGCCGATCCCGGCGCGCTGCGCGTCGACGATGGTGGAGCCGGAGACGGCGTAGCTGTGGATGAAGCCGTCGCTGCTCTTCAGCGTGATAGAGGTGCTGCTGACGGCCGTGACCTGGCCATTCTGCACGTCCACGGTCTGGTAGCCGCCGCCCGGCTTAGCCATCACGAACTGGCCGTGCAGCGCGCCGAACAGGCCGCCGCCGAAGCCGAACCCGCCGCCGAAGTGCCGGCCGCCGGGGGTCATCGCCCCGGGCTGCCCTGGGGACGGAGCCGGGGCGGCCATGCTCGACGGGGCGGCGGGTGTGCCGGAGCCGGTCGAGGCGACAGCGGCGCCGGCGCCGCCGAGCAGTGCGGCCACCGCCACGCCGGCCAGGATGTACGGACGGCGGGACCGGGAGCGCAGTCCCAGCGGCCCGATCGGGCGCGTCAAGCGCATCCAGCCAGCCTGGTCCCTCAGCTCGTCCCGATCCGCTGGATCCGGCTGGTCCGCCGGCATCCACCAGGTCTGGTCGTTGTCTGAGGACTCGTCCGACATCGGAAGACGGCTCCTTCGGGGCATGAAACTCTCGGCGTCCACCCGGTAGGTTCCCGCCAGGAGCTGAAGACACGCTTAACAGCAGCAGAGCCCTGGCTCCAACATCGGCGGTCGATACCGGCTGAACCAGCCTCCTCTAAGGTTAGCCGAGCGATGTCGGGCCTTGGTCGCATATCTGCCCAGGTGGGCAGCGATGCGAAGCCTGTCCGGGCAGCTCCCCTGCCGTCCAGCCCGCCAGGTCAGCGGCCATGGTGTCCAGGCCCGCTCGGTCCTTGGCCTCCTGCTTGCTGCCGGATGACTTGGCCGCTCCCCCACGCTTCTGCCGCGGCAGGGCGTGGCCACCCGGCGCACGGCTGGCCCGGGTCCAGGTCGCGGTCGGCTGGTCGTCATCGGCGACCCCGTCCGGCTCGCCCCGCACATCCGGCTCCTGGCTCTCCTCTTCGCGCGGCGCGGGCTCGTTCCGGGGCCGGAACGCCACCAGGCCACCGTTCCCGGCACCCTGGGCGTCCCGGGCAGCGGGCGCTTCCCCGTCCGCCTCCGGCCCACGGGAATCACGCTCGGGGGTCTCGGCGTCGGTTGCGGGCCTGAGTGCGGGCTCGGTGCTGTCCCGGCGGCCCGGCGGCCGCAGCGAGGTGCGCAGCGCCTGCGGCGGAGCCGGATCGGTCGCCTTGTCCCTCGGAGCCGGGTCGTGCTGGACCGCGCCGGCCTGGGCCTGGGTGGGCACGTGAACGCGCCCGTTGTTCGGCTCCGGTGGCCGGCCGTCGGCCTCATCGGCCGGCCGCGCGCCTGGCCGCGATGCCACCGCGGCATAGATGGGCCCGACGTCGTTCCGGTCGAGCAGCGCGGCCAGCTGCTCAGCCTCGCTGGCGTCGATGCCGAACACCACGCGCGGCTGGCCCCAGGGTTCTTCGAGCGAGTAGCCCACGTAGCTCGACACCGGTGGCAGCGGCTCTGTCCCCAGCCCGTGGATGGTGCGCCACCGGTCCCAGGCCTGCTCCAGCTCCGCTGCTGCCCGCTGCGCACGCATGACCAACTCCGGATCACGCATTGCGATCCCCTCCCTCATCGCGATACGGCACGCCCCGCCAGTCGGCGGGCCCCCGGGCGTGCGCACATCGCCGACGCGTGGCACGCAAGCCACGTGCAGCGTGCGGTTCATGGTGCGCGGACGCCTATCCGCCGCCGCCGTTCCCCCTCAGCGCTGGCATGGCGACCAGTATGGCGGAGCGCCCGCCAGCGCAGGCGTGATTACGAAAAGTTCATCACCGATTACGCAGCGTAACATGAGGTGGCCCGGATGACGGCCGGGGCGGTGGCCGAGGGCGTGTGCGCGGGCTCATGCGGCAGGCCGGAACCCGTGCCTGCAAGGCGCGCAGCTAAGTCCCCACGTCCGCCAGACTAGTGGCGATTTGCTAACCCAAAGTGACCAAAATGGGGCTTAACCCCGTTCTGACCACTGGGCCAGATTCTGCTTACCTCGGGAGGCCGGATCGACCCCGGCCGGGCCCGCCAGCCACGGCGCTCCGCGAGCGCCGGCTGTGGACTACGCCCCGTGACGCGGCGCTTTCGCCGCCGGGGCCGACCCCCCCTTGGACTTGCTCTCCGGGCATGGCCACCACCGCGGGCACGGCATCGTGCGTCAGGGTTCCCGGCAGGAAAACGCCAGGTCGGCGGCCACGCATCATCATTCCGAGCGCGGCTGCGGGATGCCCGCGAGTAGTGCGCGAACTTCTGTCTCCCGGTACCGGCGGTGCCCGCCGAGCGTACGTATGGAAGTCAGTTTTCCGGCTTTGGCCCACCGTGTGACGGTTTTCGGGTCAACCCGGAACATGGTCGCGACCTC
This sequence comes from uncultured Actinomycetota bacterium, assembly GCA_963739645.1. Classification (GTDB taxonomy): domain Bacteria; phylum Actinomycetota; class Actinomycetes; order Streptosporangiales; family Streptosporangiaceae; genus JASHPR01. The sequence goes on along the minus strand of CAVUBM010000074.1, from coordinate 85,578 downwards.
TGCTGGTGTCAGCAGAGGCTCGGCCTCTGGCGTGCGTGCAGACATGTTGACGGCCTCTCCTCCTGGACCGGTACTGCGATCCTGCGTTTATTGCTATGCCTGGCTCCATTGGGGAGCCTGCCGTGGATGTCCCATATGGTCTACTCAGACCATATTGCCATCACCAGCGGTGACAAGTCGACCACCAGGAGCAAAAGAATCTCCATGAGCCGGCTTGTCGTCCTACTGCTTGCGAGTCACGCTGCGTGATTCTAGCGACACGCAGCGTCGCAACGGGCAGATTCGGAAAAGTCATCCCCCCCTCCCCTCAGCTTCCTAGTTCGATGGCCTCCAGCTCCCGCCACCTGGTGCGCAGCCGCTGGTACATGGCGGCCGCCAGCTCGAACTCTCTGCTGGCCAGAGCGCTGACCGCAGCGGAAACCTCAGCCACCGATTGATCCGCCCGGAGTGCGTCATCATCGAGTAGCTGCACCAACCCTCCGTAGTCGAGCTCCACCAGCGCATGCGGGTGGAACTCCTCCAGCCAGCGCCCGATCTCCTCGAGCGCCACCCCCGCGCGCAGCAGGCCGGCCGCGGTCGGCGCGCTGTCGCCGCTGTCTGCCCCTGGCGCCCGCGGCGCCTGAGCCGCTCCAGGAACCCGCCGGAACGTGGCGAGCGCCCGGGCCAGCCTTTTGCGCGCCTGGGCCATGGTCGTCGCGTAGATGAGCGTGCGGGTCGCGGACGCGGTCGCTGGCCTGCCGCTTTCCCCGTCGCCCGCGGTGCCGAGCACCAGCCAGCGCTCGGACGGCACGAACGGAACGAACCAGGTCGGCGGCACCGACCAGGTGCTGCTCTGGATGTAGACCCGCGGCGCAGGCTCCTGCCCGTCCCACCGGGCGAAGTCCTCCGCGGCCCGGTCCGCCTCGCCCGGCGCGAACGCGTCCGCCAGCGGCGGCCCGCTGGCGGCCCGCAGCCGGCCCAGGGCCAGCCAGGACCGGAGCCTGGTCTGCCACGGGCACACGTAGGTGATGCCGTCGGCCCAGCGCACGTAGGCGTCCTCGCTCTCCTGGGCCGGGGCGACGATCGGCGGCAACGCGATAATCCTGCGCAACGCCTCGTCGCGCTCGGCTTCGAGCGCGTCCGTCCTGCGTGGCCTGTCCCCCGATGCGGCATATGCCTCCCAGTGTGCCCGCTCTGCCGGCCCAAAGGCGGATAGCGGCTCATACACCCGCAGAAAGGCAGCGCACGGCAGCATGATCAATCGTGACATACCGGTGCCCTCCAACAGAAGTCCCAGCCCTGATGAGATTGCAGCAGGCCGGCGCCGGCACCCTCTCACCCCCTGTAATCGGCATACCCTGGGCTCGGAGATCCCGTGTCAAGGACGACAGGGACTGAGCCGGGAGTCACCGTTGTGACCAACATATTCGGGAAAGCGGATCAGCCAAGTACCGGCGGCGACGCCGAGCCAGTGCCGCCAGCGGGAGCAGGCCCGCAGGCCCCCACCGGGCACGAGCAGGTGGTGTTCTGCCAGGATGCGCCGACCGGGCTGCGCGCGATCATCGCCATCTACTCGACCGCCCTCGGGCCGGCGCTGGGCGGGACCCGCTTCTACCCGTATCCGGACGAGGACGCGGCCCTGACCGATGTGCTGAACCTGGCGCGCGCGATGGCCTACAAGAACGCCATGGCCGGCCTCGATCACGGCGGTGGCAAGGCCGTCATCATCGGCGACCCGGCCCGGCTCAAGTCCGAGGCGCTGCTGCGGGCCTACGGCAGGTTCGTGCAGTCGCTGAACGGCCGCTACATCACCGCCTGCGACGTCGGCACCTACAGCGAGGACATGGACCTCGTGGCCCGCGAGTGCCAGTACGTGACCGGCCGGACGGTGCGCAACGGCGGCGCCGGCGACTCCTCGGTGCTCACCGCGTTCGGGGTCTTCCAGGGCATGCGCGCCGCGGCCGAGCACATCTGGGGCACGAGCAGCCTCGAGGACCGCACGGTTGGCGTGGAAGGCGTGGGCAAGGTCGGCCGCCACCTCGTCGGGCACCTGGTCGACGCCGGCGCCCAGGTGGTGGTGTGCGATGTGGACGCGGGCGCGGTGGAGCGGATCCAGGCCAAGCACCCCGGGGTCGAGGCGGCAGACGGCCGCGAGGGCCTGCTCGCCAGGGCTACCGACATCTACTCGCCGTGCGCGCTGGGCGGCGCGGTCAACGACGGCACCCTCGGTCTGCTGAACGCCCGGATCATCTGCGGCGGGGCGAACAATCAGCTGGCCCACCCGGGCATCGAGAAGCTGCTGGCCGACCGCGGCATCGTCTACGCGCCGGACTACGTGGTCAACTCCGGCGGCGTGATCCAGGTCGCGGACGAGATCAGCGGCTTCAGCTTCGAGCGCGCCGAGGCCCGGGCGGCGCAGATCTTCGACACCACCAAGAAGATTCTGACCATCGCCGGCCAGGAGGACGTGCCGCCCGCGGTCGCCGCCGACCGGCTGGCGGAGCGCCGGATGTCCGAGGTGGGCCGGCTCCGCGGCATTTGGCTCAACACTTAACCCGTGGGGCCCCCTGACCATGGCCCATAGGCGCCGGACGCGCAAAGCAGGTACCGTTATGTGTGCACGGAGGAACGAGCGCGCTGCACTCCTGCGGTGGAGAGGCGGCGGGTGGTTTAGCTGTGCGAGAAAGCCCGCAAGCATCAGCGCGCTGATGAAACCGGGATCAGTGCGGTGACCAGGAGCCCGACGGGGCTCCCGTACGTTCGAGGGGGTCGAGCCAATGGGGCGCGGCCGAGCCAAGGCCAAGCAGGTGAAGGTGGCCCGCCAGCTCAAGTACAGCGGCGGCGGCATGGACCTTGACCAGCTGCGGGCTGAGTTTGGCGTCGGCACGGACGAGCAGGGTGCGGACGAAGACGCCGCCTACGCGGATTTCGCGGACCGCTACTCCGTGGACGACGAGGACGACGAGGACGACGACGACGAACTGGACGACGAGGACGACCGGGCCGAAGACGTCGGCGACCGGGCCGGCGGTTCCCCGCGCGCTGAGGGCAGCTCGCGGATGAGCAGGGCCAATGGCACCTGAGCCCAGCTCGCAGCGCTGGTCCAACCGGGATCGTCAGAGCAGCACACCGGCACGAGAGGCAGCCTGCGCCCGCGTGCGATGACGCGCAGGATCAGCTGTGCTGCCCGGCGAGGCGGGCCATTCCCGCGCCCGCGGTTATCTCGCCGGCCAGCCACGCGGGCACGTCCCGCGCGGCCAGCAGGCCGAGCGCCCGGCCGGCGTCTGACGCGGCTACCACGGCCACCATCCCGACGCCCATGTTGAACACGTGCTCCAGCTCCGGTCCGGTGATCCCGCCCTGCTCCCCCAGCACCCCGAACACGGCCGGCGGGCTCCAGGTGCCGCGGTCGATCACGGCGTCGGCGTGCGGCGGGAGCACCCGGGCCAGGTTCGCGGCCAGCCCGCCCCCCGTCACGTGCGCGAACGCGTGCACGTCGCACTCCCCGGCCAGCGCCAGGCAGTCCCTGGCGTAGATGCGGGTCGGCGTCAGCAGCTCCTCGCCGAGCGGCCGGCCGAGCTCGGGCAGCACCGTCTCCAGGCTCAGGCCCGCCTGGTCGATCACGTGCCTGACCAGTGAGAACCCGTTGGAGTGCAAGCCTGACGACGCCATCGCGATGATCGCGTCACCGGCCCGCACCCGGTCCGCCCCGAGCAGCCGGTCCGCCTCAACGACCCCGGTCGCTGCGCCCGCCAGGTCAAAGTCATCGGGGCCCAGGTGCCCGGGATGCTCGGCCGTCTCCCCGCCGATAAGAGCACACCCGGCCGTTACGCATCCGTCCGCCACCCCGGCCACGATCGCCGCGACCCGCTCCGGACGGACCTGGCCGCACACCACGTAGTCGGTCAGGAACAGGGGCTCCGCCCCGCACACCACGAGATCGTCCACCACCATGCCGACGAGGTCGATGCCGATCGTGTCGTAGACGCCGGTCTGCCGGGCGATCACCACCTTGGTGCCCACCCCGTCGGTGGACGTGGCCAGCAGCGGCCGCCGGTAGCTGGTCAGCTTGGACGCGTCGAACAGGCCGGCGAAGCCGCCGATGCCGCCCACCACCTCGGGCCCGGCCGTGCGGGCCACGGCGGACCGGATCAGGTCGACCGCGCGCTCCCCGGCCGCGATGTCCACCCCGGCCTGCGCGTAGCTGGCCCCCTTCACCGCGCCGGATCCGGTCACGGCCTGCTTCCGGCGGATCCGGCCGCCACCGAGTCAGCTACCACGGGGTCTGCCACCACGGGTCGCCGCAGGGGTCTGCCACCACGGGTCTGCCCCGGGACCAGCCGCCGCGGGGGTGACCGCCACGCGCTCCAGCAGGTGCTTGCCCTGCTCGGCCAGGGCCACGCGGAGCGGGTAATCGCCGTCGAAGCAGGCGCGGCACAGCCGGCCCGCGGGCAGGGTGGTCGCGGTGATCAGCCCGTCCAGCGACACGTAGCCCAGGGAGTCGGCGCCGATCGAGACCCGGATCTCCTCGACCGACAGCTGGCCCGCGATGAGCTCGGCCCGGGTGGCGAAGTCGATCCCGTAGAAGCAGGGCCAGGCCACCGGCGGGCTGGAGATGCGGACGTGCACCTCGGCGGCGCCTGCCTCGCGCAGCATGGCCACGATCGCGCGCTGGGTGTTGCCGCGCACGATGGAGTCGTCGACCACGACCACCCGCTGGCCCGCGATGACGTCCCGCAACGGGTTCAGCTTGAGCCGGATGCCGCGCTGCCTGATCGTCTGGCTCGGCTGGATGAAGGTCCGGCCGACGTAGGAGTTCTTGACCAGGCCCTGCCCGTACGGGATGCCGCTGGCCTGGGCGAACCCGATGGCTGCGGGAGTACCGGACTCGGGCACCGGGATGACCAGGTCGGCGTCGGCGGGGTGCTCGGCGGCGAGCCTCCGGCCGACCTCGACCCGGGTCGCCTGGACGCTCCGGCCGGCGATCGCCGTGTCCGGGCGGGCCAGGTACACGTACTCGAACAGGCATCCTCTCGGCTGGGGCACGGCGAAGGTACGCGATCGCACGCCCTGCTCGTCGATGGCGATCAGCTCTCCGGGCTCGACCTCGCGCACGAACGACGCGCCGACGATGTCGAGGGCGGCGGTCTCGCTGGCCACCACCCAGCCGCGGTCGAGCCGGCCCAGCACGAGCGGCCGGAAGCCCTGCGGGTCACGCGCGGCGTACAGGGTCTGCTCGTCCATGAAGACCAGCGAGTACGCGCCCCGCACCTGGGGCAGCGCGGCCAGGGCGCCGGCCTCGATGCCGCCGCCCGCCGCGCCGTCGGCGAACAGCGCGGTCAGCACTTCGGTGTCGGTGGTCGCCCCGCCGGCCAGCCCCGTGCCCACCAGCGCGGCCAGCTCGAGGGTGTTGATCAGGTTGCCGTTGTGGCCGAGGGCCAGTCCCGATGACGGGGTCGCGCGGAACGTCGGCTGGGCGTTCTGCCACACCGATGAGCCGCTCGTCGAATACCGGCAGTGCCCGACCGCGATGTGGCCGCGGAGCGTGTTGAGCACGGATTCGTCGAAGACCTGCGGAACCAGGCCCATGTCCTTGAACACCACGATCCGGGTGCCGTCGCTGACCGCGATGCCGGCCGACTCCTGGCCCCGGTGCTGCAGGGCATACAGGCCGAAGTAGGCGAGCTTGGCGACCTCCTCGCCCGGCGCCCAGACGCCGAACACCCCGCAGGCGTCCCGCGGCGGCCGGTCCTCAGAGTCCAGATCTTGCGTGAGGCGGCCATCGGGCTTGATCACCTGGTCAGTCTATGGCAGTACCAGCTCAGCCCCGCGCACGTTCACCGCGCGCCGCCGCCCCGGCCTGCTTCGATGCCCAGCCCTCCGGGCTCCCGCGGCGGCTAGCGAGTCGGGGCCACGAGGGGCAGGAAGGCGGAGAGGTCGGCGCGAGGGCCGCTGGCGCGGACGCGGCCGTCCGCCATGGCGTCGGCCCATGAGATCCGGCCTGCCGCCAGCATGATCCACGTGACCGGGTCGGTCTCGACCACGTTCGGCGGGGTGCCGCGGGTGTGCCGCGGGCCTTCCACGCACTGGATCGCGGCGTACGGCGGGATCCGCACCTCGACCGCGCGGCCGGGGGCCTGGGCGGCGAGCAGGCCGAGCAGGTCCGTCACGGCCCAGCGCAGCGCCTCGCGCTCGGGCGGGACGCCGGCGTCCAGGGCGGCGAGCACCGCGCGGACGCAGGCCGCGCCGAGGGCCTCCGTGGTGACCGGCCCGGGCCAGTCCGGTTCGCCGAGCGCGGCCCGCTGTGCGTTCAGCGCGGCCAGCATCCGCGCGGGATCAGCTCGTCGCACCGGCACCCTCGCGAATCTAATGCGGGTCGCCATCTTTTCGCGCCATCCGCTGGCAGAACTGGCCACAGAGAGGTAATCATCCGGTATGCGTGATACGCGCAGACCCCGCACTCGCGGATCGTGGGCTGCCCGAATGGTGGGGATCGCGTTTGTCGTACTGGTGGCCGGGGCCGGGATCGCCGCGTACCTGGTCTTCGGCACACGCGCCAGGAAGACCGCTGACGTGCTGCCCACGCGGGTGCTGAGCACGCAGGCCGTGGGCCTGGTCGTGGCCGGCCCGGCGGGCGCGGCCGGGGCCAGCTCCGCGCCGCAGATGCTCACCGCGTCGAGCTCGGACCTGAGCTTCGCCCGGGGCGGCGCGGCCGGCGCGGCCTGGACCTCCGACCAGATGGCCGGGGGAACCTACATTTTCATCTACCTGCAGAACGGGCTGTGCCTGGCGCCCAAGCCGGTCTCAAGCTCGACCTCCGGCACACCCGCGCCCGCGCGGGCCGTGCTGCTGCAGCGGTGCAACCTCCTGGCCAGCCAGCGCTGGGTCAGGCAGCACCGGACGCCAGGGGCGGGCGGGCTCGACTACTGGCAGCTGCGCAACCTGGCCGACGGCCGGTGCCTGACGGCCGGCCCGGGCGGGTCCGCCGCGCAGCTGAAAACCTGTGCGGCGTCCCCGGGGCGGCAGCAGCTCGTCGCGTTCGTGATCACGCCCTGACAGCCGGGGCCGCCAGGACCTTCAGCCGAACAGGGCGGGCAGCGGGCCGCGGTGAGCGGCGGCCAGCTCATCCAGGCCGATGGTGAAGCTGCCGGTGACCTCCAGGCTGGCGCCGCCGGTCTGGCCGAGCACCGTCGCAGGAACCCCGTGCTGCTGGCACAGCGCGGCGAACTCGGCCTCGGCCCCCGGGCGCACGGCCACCACGGCCCGCGCCGCCGACTCGCCGAACAGCACGGCGAACGGGTCGGGCGGCAGCTCCACCGTGGCACCCTGGCCGCCGGCCAGGCAGCATTCGGCGAGCGCGACCGCCAGCCCGCCGTCGGACAGGTCGTGCGCGGCGTCCAGCAGGCCGCGGCCCGCGACGAGCACCGTCGCGAGCGCGCGTTCCGCGTCCAGGTCCACGGCAGGCGGGCGGCCGCCGAGATGACCGTGGGTGACATGCGCCCACAGCGACCCGCCAAGCTCCGCCTCGCTGCGCCCGAGCAGCACCACCCGGCGCCCCGCCCGGCCGAAGCCGATCGACAGCCGGGTACGCACGTCGTGGTGGACGCCGAGCACGCCGACGACCGGCGTCGGGTGGATCGCGACCTCCGCGGTCTGGTTGTAGAAGCTGACGTTGCCCCCGGTCACCGGGATCGCGAGGGTCAGGCAGGCGTCGGCGAGGCCGCGCACCGCCTCGCTGAACTGCCACATCACCGCGGGATCGGTGGGCGAGCCGAAGTTGAGGCAGTTGGTCACGGCCAGCGGCGTGGCCCCGGTCGCCGCCACGTTGCGGTAGGCCTCGGCCAGGGCGAGCTGGGTCCCCGCGTACGGGTCCAGCCGGCAGTACCGGCCGTTGCCGTCCACAGCCAGCGCCACGCCGAGGCCGGTCTGCTCATCGACCCTGATCAGGCCCCCGTCCTGCGGCATGGCCAGCACCGTGTTGCCCCGGACGTAGCGGTCGTACTGCTCGGTGACCCAGCTCTTGTCGGCCGCGTCGGGGGTGGCGAGCAAGGTCAGCAGCGCCGAGCGCTGCTCGTGGCCTGGGCCCGGGCGGCTGAGCCGGGCCGGGTCGTCGGCCTGCAGGGCGTCCTGCCGGGGCGGGCGCTGCAGCGGACGGTGGTAGACCGGGCCCTCGTCGGCGGCGCTGCCGGGCGGGATGTCCACGACCAGCTCGCCGTGCCAGGTCATCTCGAGCCGCCCGGTGCCGGTCACGTCCCCGATCACCGTGGCCTGGACATCCCACTTGGCGCAGATGGCCATGAACTGCTCGAGCCCGGCGGGCGGCACGATCGCCATCATCCGTTCCTGCGACTCGCTCATCAGGATCTCCGCCGGGCCGAGCGAGGGATCCCGCAGCGGCACCGCGTCCAGCCGGACCCGCATGCCCACGCCGCCGCCCGCGGCCAGCTCGGTCGTGGCGCAGGCCACGCCGGCCGCGCCGAGATCCTGGATACCCACCACCAGCCCGGCGGCGTAGAGCTCCAGGCAGCACTCGACCAGCAGCTTCTCCATGAACGGGTCGCCGACCTGGACGCTGGGCCGCTTGCTGTTTGTTTCGCCCGCCCTCCCCCCCTCGCCTGCCCTCCCACCCTCGAACGACGCGCTGGCCAGCACCGACGCCCCGCCGATGCCGTCCGGCCCGGTGCTGGCGCCGAACAGCACCACCTGGTTACCCGTCCCGGTGGCCGCGGCCAGCTTGAGGTCCTCGTGCCGCATGACACCCACGCACAGCGCGTTGACCAGCGGGTTGCCCGCGTAGCACCGGTCGAAGGCCAGCTCGCCGCCGATGTTCGGCAGGCCGAGGCAGTTGCCGTAGAACGAGATGCCGCCGACCACGCCGGGCAGCACCCGGCGGGTGTCCGGCGCGTCGGCCGGGCCGAACCGGAGCGCGTCCATCACCGCCACCGGGCGCGCGCCCATGGCCAGGATGTCCCTGACGATCCCGCCCACGCCGGTGGCCGCGCCCTGGAACGGCTCCACGTACGACGGGTGGTTGTGTGATTCGATCTTGAACGTGACCGCGTAGCCCTGGCCGATGTCCACGACGCCGGCGTTCTGGCCGATGCCGGCCAGCAGCGCGCCGGACGGCGGTGCCTTGTCGGCGAACTGCCGCAGATGCACCCGGGACGACTTGTAGGAGCAGTGCTCGCTCCACATCACCGAGTAGATGGCCAGCTCGGCGTCGGTGGGGCGGCGGCCGAGCACCCCGGTGATCCGTTCGTACTCGGCGTCGGTCAGGCCGAGCTCGGCGTGCGGCTGCGGCCGGCTGGCGGTGGCGGCCGCCTGCGCCACCGTGTCCTGGCCGGCCAGGGCGGTCACGCGGCCGCCAGCGCGCGCACGGCCGAGGTGAAGAAGCCGAGCCCGTCGTCGCCGGGGCCGGTCAGCGCGTCGATGGCGTGCTCGGGGTGCGGCATGAGCCCCACGATGCTGCCGCTCTCGCTGCAGATCCCGGCGATGTCCGCCACCGAGCCGTTCGGGCTGGGGCCGGCGTAGGACGCCAGCACCTGGCCCCCGGCCTGCAGCGCGGACAGCGTAGCCGGGTCGGCGGCATAAGCCCCCTCACCGCTCTTCAGCACCAGCGTCACCTCCTGGCCTGGCGCGTAACGACCGGTCCACGGGGTCATCGCGTTATGGATCCTGATTTTGACTTCGCGGCTGATGAAACGCAGGCCACTGTTGCGGGTGAGCGCGCCAGGAAGCAGGTGCGCCTCGCACAGGATCTGGAAGCCGTTGCAGATGCCGAGCACCGGCAGGCCGGCCCGGGCCGCGGGCACGAGGTCGGCCATGACCGGCGCGAACCGGGCGATGGCCCCGCAGCGCAGGTAGTCGCCGTAGGAGAAGCCGCCGGGCAGGACCACCGCGTCCACGCCGTGCAGATCACGCTCGCCGTGCCAGAGCGGGACCGCCACGCCGCCCGCCCGGGTCACCGCGCGGGCCGCGTCGTGGTCGTCGAGTGATCCGGGGAAGGTGACGATCCCCACGCGGGCCGTCATGCCCGATCGCCCGTCATGCAGGCAGGCTACCGGCTCAGCCGGCGTCCCTGAGCGGCATCTCGGCCGGGCGGGCGCGCGGCGCGTCGCTGCGCAGCTCGATCCGCTTCTGCAGCGCCACCACGGTGCCGCGGCCCGGCTGGCTCCGCAGCGTGACGTCGTCGACGCACGCCCTCATGATGGCGAGGCCGCGCCCGGACTCGGGAAGCCGCCGGATCGCCCGCAGCTCGGCCCGGTGCGTGACCCGGGCCAGGCGGGCGCGCATCGGCGAATTCGCGTGCGCCGCGGGGTATGGCCACTGCGCGCGGCGGCGCCGGAACGGGTAGACGCCGCGGGGCCTGCCCTTGCGGGCGGCCAGCTTCGCCGGGTTGAACCCGCGGCCGGTGTCGACGACCTCGAGCGTGCAGCGGTTGCTGCGGATCTCGGCCACGACCTCGTACCTGCGCGCGTGGCCGCTGTGGCGCAGCACGTTCGTGCAAGCCTCGGTCACGGCGAGCAGGAGGTCGGCCACGCAGTCCTCGTCGACGCCGATCTTGGTCAGCGCGTCGCCGAGCACGTGGCGGACCACCGGAACACTGACGGCTTCGCGGGGGAACACGAGGCAGAACCGAGCGTCAACGGTCGGCTCCTCAGCACCTGTCACCCGAGTACGCATCCGCTCCTAAGCTCCCCGAAGCCACCCGTCATGCTGATCACATTGTGAAGGGTTTCCCATGACGGGCCTTGGTAATCATGAACTTGGGCGATCTCTGGACGAACAGTGCTGTTCTCCGCCGTTAACTCGCCCGCGAATGCGGACTAATCGGCCACCGAATACCGGTGATACCCGGAGATGTCGGGCATAACGACCGGGCTGGCCACGTCAGGCGGGCCTGACCGAGAACTCCTCGATCACCGGGTTGGCCAGCAGCTCGCCCGCCAGCTCGGCGATCCGGGCCAGGGCGGCCTCATCCGCCGGGCCGCTGAGCTCCACCTCGAACCGCTTGCCCTGGCGGACGCCGGTCACCTGCCCGAACCCGAGGCGGTGACACGCGCCGGCGATGGCCTCGCCCTGCGGATCATGGATCTCGGGCTTGAGCATCACCTCAACGATGACTCTGGCCACATGCGGCAGCGTACGCCAGGCGGCCCGGCAGCGGGACCGGCCAGGTTGGATCGCCGGCAGGCGGGCAGTTTCATGGCGATGGCATCCCGCGATGTCTGTCACGATGGTGATAACGCTTACACCATTTGACCTCCCACGACAGCCGCCGGGTACTGTCACAACGAGACTCCCGACGGACACCGGCCGGTCCGGGCAACCGGGTTCGGCCCCGAGCACGCGAGGAGTGGCACGTGACCGTCAACGACGCCGGGCGAGCTGCTTCAGCTGATTCCTCCCCCTTCGGCGGGCCACCGGAGTCAGCGGAACTCATCCAGCTCCTGACGCCCGAGGGGGAACGGGTCGAGCACCCGGACTACCCGCTGGACATCTCCGCGGAGGAGATCAGGGCGCTGTACCGCGATCTGGTGCTGGTCCGCCGGATCGACTACGAGGCGATCGCCCTGCAGCGCCAGGGTGAGCTGGGCATCTGGGCCTCGCTGCTCGGCCAGGAGGCCGCTCAGGTCGGCTCGGGCCGGGCCCTCGGGGCCAGGGACATGGCGTTCCCGACCTACCGCGAGCACGGCGTGGCCTGGTGCCGCGGGCTCGACCCGAGCAGGCTGCTCGAGCTGTTCCGCGGGGTCAGCCACGGCGGCTGGGACCCCACGGCGCACAACTTCCACCTGTACACGATCGTGATCGGCAGCCAGACGCTGCACGCCACCGGCTACGCCATGGGCATCCAGCGCGACGGCGCCGTGGGCGAGGACGGCGAGGCGGTGATCGCCTACTTCGGCGACGGCGCGACCAGCCAGGGCGACGTCAACGAGGCGTTCATCTGGGCCTCGGTCTCGAACGCGCCGATCGTGTTCTTCTGCCAGAACAACCAGTGGGCGATCTCCGAGCCGCTGGAGCGCCAGAGCCGGACCCCGCTGTACCGGCGGGCGCACGGGTTCGGCTTCCCCGGCGTGCGGGTGGACGGCAACGACGTGCTCGCCTGCCTGGCGGTGACCAGGAAGGCGCTGCAGGCCGCCCGGGAGGGCCAGGGACCGACGATGATCGAGGCCTTCACCTACCGGATGGGCGCCCACACCACGACCGACGACCCGACCAGGTACCGGCTGGCCGCCGAGCTGGAGACGTGGAAGCTCAAGGACCCCATCGAGCGGGTCAAGGCCTACCTGGTCCGGAACGTGGCCGCGGACGAGAGGTTCTTCTCGGACCTCGACGCCGAGGCCGATGAGGTCGGGGCCGGGATCAGGAAAGCCTGCCGGGAGATGCCCGACCCGGAGCCGCTGACGATCTTCGAGAACGTCTACGCGGAACCGAACCTGCTCCTGGAGTCTGAGCGGGACCAGTTCGCCGCTTACCTCGACTCCTTCGCCGTCGAGGAGGCCTCGCGATGACCACGCTGACCCTGTCGCGGGCGCTGAACGAGGGCCTGCGCAAGGCGCTCGAGAACGACCCGAAGGTCCTGATCATGGGCGAGGACGTCGGGAAGCTCGGCGGGGTGTTCCGGGTCACCGACGGGCTGCAGAAGGACTTCGGCGAGGCCCGGGTGGTAGACACGCCGCTCGCCGAGTCCGGCATCGTGGGCACCGCGATCGGGCTGGCGCTGCGCGGCTACCGGCCGGTGTGCGAGATCCAGTTCGACGGCTTCGTGTTCCCGGCGTTCAACCAGATCACCTCCCAGCTGGCCAAGATGCGGTACCGGTCCCTCGGCAGCCTCAGCCTGCCGGTGGTGATCCGGATCCCGTGCGGCGGCGGCATCGGCGCGGTGGAGCACCACAGCGAGTCGCCCGAGGCGCTGTTCACCCACACCGGCGGCCTGCGCGTGGTCGCCTGCGGGGACCCGGCCGACGCGTACGCGATGATCCAGATGTCGATCAACTGCGACGACCCGGTGATCTTCTTCGAGCCCAAGCGTCGCTACTGGGAGAAGGCCGAGGTGGACACCGCCGGGGGCCTCGCCGCGGCGCTGCCGCTGAACCAGGCCAAGACCGTGGTCAGCGGCACCGACGTGACCCTGCTCTGCTACGGCCCGATGGTCCGGACCTGCACCGCCGCGGCGGTGGCCGCCAGCGAGGACGGGCGCTCGCTGGAAGTGATCGACCTGCGCTCGCTGTCGCCGCTGGACACCGAGACGATCTTTGAGTCGGTCCGGCGCACCGGGCGGTGCGTGGTCGCCCACGAGGCGCCGGTCACCGGGGGGCTCGGCGCCGAGATCGCCGCCCGGGTGACCGAGGAGTGCTTCTACCGGCTGGAGGCCCCGGTGCTGCGGGTGGGCGGCTTCTCCACCCCGTACCCGCCGTCCAAGCTGGAGGAGCACTACCTGCCCGACCTGGACCGGGTGCTGGACACGGTCGACCGCACCTTCGGCTATTAGCGTTTCCAGGGGCGGCAGTCCCTGGGCTGACACTGGCGGGGGTCACCCCCCGGCTGACACGGAGAGGGCAGGATGTCAGAGCTCAAGCAGTTCCGGCTTCCCGACGTGGGTGAGGGCCTGACCGAGGCGGACATCGTCAAGTGGCACGTGCAGCCCGGCGACAGGGTCACGATCAACCAGATCATCGTGGAGATCGAGACCGCCAAGGCCGTGGTGGAGCTGCCGTCCCCGTACGAGGGCGTGGTGGCCGGGCTGCTGGTGCCCGAGGGCACCACCGCCGACGTCGGGACACCGATCATCTCGGTGGAGGTCGGCGAGGATGCGAGCGCTGGCGGGCGGCCGCCCGTCGCGGGCGCCCGCAATGACGACCTGATCCCCCCACCGCCCGCCGATGGCGGGGCCGAGCCCGGGATCGAGGGCACCCTGACCGCCAAAGACGACCCGGAGCGCCAGTCCGTGCTCGTCGGTTACGGGGTCAAGCTGGGCCGGACCACCCGGCGTCCCAGGAAGGCTCCGGCCGGAGGCGCAGCGGCCCAGGCCCCGGCGGCCAGCGCGGCGGTGACCAGCCCGGCCGCCGTCACCTCGCCCGCCTCCCCGGCCCGGGCCGGCAACGGCCAGGCCGGACCGGACGCCGGGACGGCGCCGGGCGCACCGGACGCCGGGACGGCGCCGGGTGCGCTAGCCAAGCCACCGGTCCGCAAGCTGGCCAAGGACCTGGGCATCGACCTGTCGAGGCTGGCCGGAACCGGCCCCGGAGGCTCCATCACCCGCGAGGACGTGCAGGCGGCCGCGGGCGGCCAGGATGCGCCCGCGTCCCAGCCGGCCCCGGTGACCGCGGTCGCGCGCGAGGAGCGGATCCCGATTCGCGGCGTCCGCAAGCACACGGCCGCGGCGATGGTGAGCAGTGCCTTCACCGCGCCGCACGTCACCGAGTTCCTGCAGATCGACATCACCGAGACGATGGCCGCGACGGCCCGGCTGCGGACGCTGCCCGACTTCGCCGACATCAGAGTGTCCCCGCTGCTGCTTGTCGCGCGGGCGCTGCTGGTGGCGGTGGCCAGGCACCCGATGGTCAACTCCACGTGGGACGAGGCGGCCCAGGAGATCGTGGTCAAGCACTACGTCAACCTCGGCATCGCCGCGGCGACCGAACGCGGGCTGGTGGTGCCGAACGTCAAGGACGCGCACGCGCTCTCGCTGCCCGGCCTGGCCCGGGCGCTGGGCGGGCTCGCCGAGACCGCGCGGGCCGGCAAGGCCAGCCCGGCCGACATGAGCGGCGGCACGATCACGATCACCAACGTCGGCGTGTTCGGCGTGGACACCGGCACGCCCATCCTCTCCCCGGGCGAGGCGGCGATCCTGGCCTTCGGCCAGGTGAAGGACGCCCCGTGGGTGCACGAGGGCCAGCTGGCCATACGCAAGGTCACGACGCTGGCCCTGTCCTTCGACCACCGCATCGTCGACGGTGACCTGGGCTCGGCCGTGCTGCGCGACATCGGGGCGATGCTGGAGGATCCCCTGCGCATGCTGGCCTGGGCCTGATCACAGGCTCCGCGTCGCGGCCCGGGCCCTGACCGCCTCAGCCTGAATCCACCGTGTGATTAGGGATTGTTTGGGGTGTGTCGACGCGAAAGGTGTCCTCTGAGCTGGGACGATGGGAGTTGCTGACGCTTCCGCCGTCCCGTTGGAGAGGACACCTCGCAGATGCGATTGTTGCATGATCTGGCGAAGACGCACGCGTCGTTTGATGACCCGAATCTCGTGTCGCGGGCCGGGCTGGTGCCGGTGATGGCCCTGGCGCAGCGGTGCGGGCTGGCGGACCTGGCTGCCGGGCATGTCAGGACCGGCCGCCCGGCCGGGGTGAACGCGGATCTGAAGGTGGGCTGCCTGGTCGCGGGGATGGTGGCCGGGGCGGACAGCATCGATGACATGGACGTGCTGCGGCACGGCGCGATGGCGGTGCTGTTCGGCGGGGTGCGGGCGCCGTCCACGCTGGGGTCGTTCCTGCGCTCGTTCACCT
The DNA here is from genome assembly GCA_963739645.1 of uncultured Actinomycetota bacterium. Classification (GTDB taxonomy): domain Bacteria; phylum Actinomycetota; class Actinomycetes; order Streptosporangiales; family Streptosporangiaceae; genus JASHPR01. The sequence continues at coordinate 70,084 of CAVUBM010000074.1, read as the reverse complement.
GGGGGAACGCCCGGCAGTTGGAGGCGGTGCACCGGGAGTTCCTGGTGGAGCTGGCCCGCCGGGCGCCGCTGCTGCCCGGCAGGGACGTCCTGGCCTTCGTCGATATCGACTCCCAGCAGAAACGGGTCTTCGGATACCACAAGCAAGGAGCGGCGTTCGGCTATACCAAGATCAGCGGCAAGAGCCTGCTGGTGCGTGGCCTGAACGTGCTGGCCGCCGCGATCAGCACCCCGCTGGCCGCGCCGGTGATCGCAGCGGTGAGGCTGCGCGGCGGCAGCGCCGGGTCTGCCCGCGGCGCCGCGTCGTTCATCACCGAGGCCATCGGCGTCGCGCGCGAGACCGGGTGCAGCGGCACGATCGTGGTGCGGATGGACTCGGCGTATTACAGCTCGGCGGCCGTGCACGCCATCCGCCGGGCCGGGGCGTACTTTTCGGTCACCGCGCAGCTGAACGTCTCTGTCAAGACGGCGATCGCCGCGATCCCGGCCGCGGCCTGGACGCCGATCGCCTACCCGCGGGCGCTGTGGGATGACCAGCTGGGCTGCTGGGTCTCTGACGCCGAGGTCGCCGAGGTGGAATACACCGCGTTCACCGCCCACCCGCGCAGCGGCCCGGCGCCGGTTCCGCTCACCGCCCGGCTGATCGTCCGCCGTGTCCGCGACATGAACACCGGCGCCGCCCCGGGGCAGGAGGAACTGTTCCCGGCCTGGCGCTACCACGCCGTGTTCACCGACAGCCCGTTCGAGATGATCCAGGCCGAGGAACACCACCGCGACCACGCCATCATCGAGCAGGTCTTCGCCGACTGGAACGACGGCCCCCTCGCCCACCTGCCCTCGGGGTCCTTCCCCGCCAACGCCGCGTGGCTGGCCTGCGCCGCCATCGCCGGCAACCTGCTGCGCGCGGCCGGCACCCTGGCCAGCCTCACCTGCGCCAGGGCCCGCGGCGCCACCCTGCGCCGCGACCTCATCGACGTCGCCGCCCGCACCGCCCGCCACGGCCGCGGCCACCTCACCCTGCACCTGCCCGAAGGCTGGCACCGTGACCACCAGTGGCTGAACCTGTTCGAAGCCGCCTGCGGGCCGCCTGCCGCTGCGGCCTGACCAGCCCAGACCAGGTCACCGCACCCCGAAGGCCCCTGCGGCCGCCCGCCCCGCAAGCAAACCAGCCACCAGGACATCCCGCAGAAAAGTGAGCGGCCGGCCAAGCACGCCCGCGCCACCCCCAAGATCACGTTCGCCCGAACACCCCAGCCAGAAACGATCACCCTATTTACGCGGTGGATCGAGGCTCAGGCCGTCAGAAGGCTTCCTCCGGCAGTTCCATCAGGTCCAGGGTGGTCGCCTCGGCGATCTCCCGCTCCGTGGCGAGCCTGGGCAGCACTGTGGCGGCGAAGAACCGCGCCGTGGCGACCTTCCCTTCGTAGAAGGCCAGGTCGCCTGACGGCTTCGCGCCGCCGGCCTCGTCGAGGCGGGCCTGGGCGACCTCGGCCTGCCTGGCCAGCAGCCAGCCGACGATCAGGTCACCCAGGGCCAGCAGCAGCCGCGTGGTGTTGAGGCCAACCCGGTAGAGCTCCTGGGGCCGCTCGGCGGCGTCGACCAGGAATCCGTGCAGCGCGGCCACCATGGCCTCGACGTCATCGGCGGCCCGGGCCAGGGCGGCGCGCTCGGCCTTGAGCCGGCCGTTGCCGCCTGCCCGGCGGCGAACTCCCTGACCTGGCCGAGCAGGTAGCCGAGCGCCTGGCCCTCGTTCCTGACGATCTTGCGGAAGTACAGGTCCATGCCCTGGATCGCCGTGGTGCCCTCGTACAGGCTGTCGATCTTCGCGTCCCTGATGTACTGCTCGATCGGGTAGTCCTGCAGGAAGCCGGAGCCGCCGAGGGTCTGCAGCGAGTGGGTCAGCATCTCGTAGGCCCGCTCGGAGCCCGCCCCCTTGACGACCGGCAGCAGCAGGTCGTTGACCGCGGCGGCCAGGTCGTCGGGCTGGCCCGCGGCCTCGGCGATCTGCAGCGTGTCCTGGAAGGTCGCGGCGTAGAGGACCAGCGCGCGCATGCCCTCCGCGTAGGCCTTCTGCAGCATCAGCAGCCTGCGGACATCCGGGTGATGGATGATCGTGACCCGGGGCGCGGTCTTGTCGGTGAGCTGCGTGAGGTCGGCGCCCTGCACCCGGGTCCTGGCGAAGTCCAGGGCGGTGAGGTACGCCGGCCGACAGCGTCGCGATCGCCTTGGTGCCGACCATCATCCGGGCGAACTCGATGATGACGAACATCTGCCTGATGCCGTCATGCACGTCGCCCACCAGCGTGCCGACCGCGGGGCGCTCGCCGCCGAAGGTCAGCTCGCAGGTGGTGGACGCCTTCAGCCCCATCTTGTGCTCGACGTTGGTCGCGTACACGCCGTTGCGCTCACCGAGCTCACCGTCGGGCGACACCAGGTACTTGGGCACCAGGAACATCGACAGGCCCTTGGTGCCCGGGCCCGCGCCCGCGGGACGGGCCAGCACCAGGTGGAAGATGTTCTCCGCCATGTCGTGCTCGGCGCTGGTGATGAAGCGCTTGACGCCCTCGATGTGCCAGGTCCCGTCCGGCTGGGCGATCGCCCTGGTGCGCCCCGCGCCGACATCGGAGCCGGCGTCGGGCTCGGTCAGCGCCATGGTCGCGGTCCACTTGCGCTCGATCGCGAGCGCAGCGAACCGCCTCTGCTCCGGGGTGCCCAGGCGCCACAGCGCGTGCGCCATCGAGGCACCGCTGGCGTACATCCAGACCGCGGGGTTGGCGCCCAGGATCAGCTCGGCCACGGCCCAGTGCAGTGACCGCGGGGCCTCGGTGCCGCCGAGCTCGGCGGGGAGCTCGAGCCGGAACCACTCCGCGTCGACAAACGCCTGGAAGGACTTCTTGAACGCCTCGGGCATGCGCACCGACGAGGTCGCGGGGTCGAACACCGGCGGGTTGCGGTCGGCCTCGGCAAAGGAGTCGGCGATGGGCCCGGTGGCGAGCCGGTTGACCTCATCCAGGATCCCCCGCGCGGTCTCCTCGTCGATCTCGGGGAAGCGCTCCGAACCCAGCACGTCCTGCCGGCCCAGCATCTCGAACAGGTTGAACTCGATGTCCCTGAGGTTGCTCTTGTAGTGACCCATCGTGGCCCTCCCCGTGCGCCGCAAACGGCGATGCTACTCGCCAGTAACAAGCTCAATACTACCAGCTAGTAACAAGTACGGCCAGTCTGGGTTTCAGTGGCTCACCACGGTGAGGATATTGACGGCCCGCGCGATCACCAGCACCCCGACCAGCAGGGCCACCGCCGACTGCACGGCCATCGTCAGCTTGGCCCACCGGGCCAGCGGCATCACGTCGGTCGGGCTGAACGCGGTCGCGTTCGTGAACGACATGTAGAGGTAGTCCACGAAGTACGGCTCCCACTCCGGCGGCGCGAGCTCGGGCGACGACATCTGCGGGAACAACAGATCGGGATGCTGGGCCGTGCCTTCGGCCCGGCGCACAGGCCCGCCGCGGTCGAACTCCCAGTACCACAGCCCGAACGCGATCACGTTCGTGGCCCAGACGGACGCGCCGGAGGCGAACAGCGGCCCGGCGTGCGCGGTGCTGGGCAGCCCCTCCACGATCGCGCGGACCAGCAGCACGGCAGACACCGCGTTCGCGGCCGTGATCAGCATGATCAGCACGATGCTGGCCGTGCGCGCCAGCACGCCCCGCCGCTCGAACCTGACCGGGTTGGCGACGATCAGGCCGACCCCGAGCGCGCCCTCCAGAGCCGGCAGCAGCAGATGCGGCAGCGGCTGGGTGAGCCTGTCCGACAGCCGGATCTGCAGCACGACCGCCACGATCACGGTCACCGTCACCGGCCACCGCTGCTCGCCCCGGGTCCGGCGCCGCCACGCCGGGACCAGCGCGCCCACGGCACGCCCGGCCGTCATCTGGTCGGCGAGCCGCATCAGCACGCCCCAGGGGTCGGTCGCCTTGTGCCCTCCGCCCGGCGGGTGGGCATGGCCTCCTGAGCCCTGCTGGTGCTCCGGCCACGGGCCGTACTGCCCCTCGGGCCGCTGCGCCTCATCCGGGTGACCCGGCTCCTGCGGCGGCTGCTCGCCCGGCACCCCTGGTTCCGCCATCTGCCCATTGTCGTCGTCACGTGGCCCTTTGGAGCAACCTCGCGGCTAAGCCCGCTCCATATCGCCGCCGGCCAGCCCTTCCGGGACCCGGCGGCCCGGCTGTTTCCCGAAACCGAATCTGGTTCTAGAGTGTTCGGCATCGAGACATCCGGCACCGGCAAACGGGGTGGACCATGGCGCTCGGCCTGACCGAAGAGCACCTGCAGCTGGCGGAGACCGTCCGGGGCTGGGCGGAGCGTCACTGCCCGCCGGAGACCGTCCGGGCCGCGGCCGACGGGCCGGACGGCGGATCGGCGCTCTATCTCGAGTCGCTCGCGCCAGGCCTGGCCGGGCAGGGGCTGCTCGGGCTGCACCTGCCGGAGGAGGACGGCGGGCAGGGCTTCGGCCTGCCCGAACTGACCGTGGCGCTGGAAGAACTCGGCCGGGCCCTGGTGCCTGGCTCCTTCTTGCCGACCGTCTTCGCCAGCGCCGTGCTCGTCGCGGCCGGGGTCTCAGGGAAGCTGGTCACCGGCCTGGCCGACGGCTCGAAGGCCGGGGCGGTCAGCCTGGCCCCGGGCCTGACCGGTACCGCGGACGCGGCCGGGGACGGCACCGCGGGCGGCGGCCTGGTGGTCGAGCGGAGAGTCCGGCCCGGTGCTCGGCGCGTCCCTGGCCGACCTGGTCATCGTCCCGGTGCAGACCGACGACGGCGAGGTGTGGGCCGCCGTCGACGCCAGCAGCCTCGAGATCACCGCTCTGGACAGCCTGGACCTCACCCGGCCGGTGGCCCGGGTCCGCGCCGACCGGGCCGCCGTGCCCGCGGACCGGATCCTGACCGGGCTGGACCGGCGCTCGGTCACCAGCCTGGCCGCGATCCTGTTCGGGGCCGAGGCGTCCGGCATCGCCGACTGGGTCACGCACGCCGCCGCCGACTACGCCAAGATCCGCCACCAGTTCGGCCGGCCGATCGGCCAGTTCCAGGCGGTCAAGCACCGGTGCGCATGGATGCTGACCGCGGCCGAGCAGGCCGCCGCCGCCGTCTGGGACGCCGCCCGCACCGACGCAGACGCCGCCGCCGGCCCGGGCGAGCCGGGCCGCCAGCGTGAGTTCGCGGCCGGGGCGGCCGCCGTGGTGGCGATCGACGCCGCGGTCGGGTGCGCGCACCAGTACATCCAGGTGCTCGGCGGAATCGGTTACACCTGGGAGCACGAGGCGCACCTGTACTACCGGCGCGCGATGTCGCTGCGCGCGCTGCTTGGCCCGTCGCATGAATGGGCGGAGCAGGTGGCCAGGCTGGCCCTGTCCGGGGTGAGCCCGGCCGGTTCAGGTGGAGCTGACCGGCGGCGATGCGCAGCTGCGCGAGCAGATCCGCGCCGAGCTCTCGGCGATTGCCCAGCTCACTGGCGCAGAGCGCACGCAGAAGCTGGCCGACGACGGCTGGGTCGTCCCCCACCTGCCCCGTCCGTGGGGCCGCGGGGCCAGCCCGCTCGAGCAGGTGGTGATCCACCAGGAGATGCGGGCCGCCGGGGTGCGGGCTCCCGGCCTGGTCATCGGGGCCTGGGTGGTCCCGGCCCTGATCCAGTACGGGACGGAGCAGCAGCAGCAGCGGTTCCTGCCGCCGACGCTGCGCGGCGAGCTCACGTGGTGCCAGCTGTTCAGCGAGCCCGGAGCCGGCTCGGACCTGGCCGGGCTGACCACACGAGCGGTGCGGGTGGAGGGGGACGGGGAGACCGGCGCGGGCTGGAAGCTGACCGGCCAGAAGATCTGGACGTCGCTGGCCAAGCAGGCGGCGTGGGCGATCTGCATCGCGCGGACCGACCCGGCGGCCCCCAAGCACGACGGGATCACCTACTTCCTGGTGGACATGTCCGCCCCGGGCGTGGAGGTGCGCCCGCTGCGCGAGATCACCGGCGACTCCCTGTTCAACGAGGTGTTCCTGGATGAGGTGTTCGTCCCCGACGACTGCGTGGTCGGCGCCGTGAACGGCGGGTGGCGGGTGGCCAGGACCACGCTCGCGAACGAGCGGGTGTCGTTGTCGCAGTCGTGGGCCTTCGGGTCCGGCGTGCCCGACCTGCTCGAGATGGCGAAGACCGTGCCCGACGCGCCGCTCGGTCAGGTCGGCGCGCTGGTCTGCGAGGGCCATGCGATCGACCTGCTCGCGGTGCGGGTAACGCTGAAGCAGCTGTCAGGGACCGAGCCCGGCGCGACCGGCAGCGTCCGCAAGCTGCTCGGCATGCGCCACGCGCAGCAGGTGTCCGAGCTCTGCTTCGCGCTGTCCGGCCCCGGTGCTGCGCTCGGCGGCGGGGCCGGCGGCTCAGGCCAGTCCGGTGCGCACTGGTCCCGGCAGGTGCTGCTGACCGAGGCGCTCACGATCGGTGGCGGCACGACCGATATCCAGCTGAACATCATCGGAGAGCGGATACTGGGCCTGCCCCGCGACCCGGAGCCGCCCGCCGCATAGCCGATGGCCGGACAAACCACAGTTACTCCCGCGCAAACACCGTCATTAGTAAGGCAAAGTCCCAGCGAGCCGGCGTTGGCAGCCGTGCCTTGGCGATCAGCCGCGCTAGCCTACGGGGAATGGTCTCTCGGGGGAGCTGATGGCCGACGGTGACGACGGCGCGCTGGGCAGGCCGCCAGGCCCTGGCCAGGGCACGGACGTGCCGTCCTGGCGAGCCGGGCCCGATCAGCATGAGGCCGGCATTCCGGGTCCCCGGCCCGGTTACTACGCGCAGACAGTAACGCCCCCGCCTGCCGCCGTACCGCGGCAGGCCCGGCCGGCCAGGAAGACCAGGCACGCCGGGACACGCCGCCGGCCAGGCAGGCGGCCGCGCAGCGGCAGCTGATGGCGCGGATCTCGGCGGGCAGGAGAGCACGGCAGCGGCGCGCCCTGCTCATGATCTCCGGCGCGATGTCCGCTCTGGTGCTGCTGGCCGCGGGCAGCGCCTGGGCCATCACCAGCTACGTCAACGGCAGCCTCGGGCGCGTCGACGCGGGAACCGCGGGCCTGCCGTCCAGCGGGCCGCTGAACATCCTGGTGGCCGGCGTCGACGACCGGGGCGGCCTGACCCACCAGCAGCAGGCCACGCTGCATGTGGGTCCTAGCCAGGGCGAAACCGACACCGACACGCTCATGATCGTGCACGTGCCGTCCGGCCGCCGCAGCGTCCAGGTGGTCAGCCTGCCCCGGGACTCCTGGGTGAACATTCCCGGCCACGGCATGGCCAAGATCAATGCGGCGCTGGGCATCGGCGGGCCGCGGCTGATGGTGCAGACGGTCGAGCAGGACACCGGCGTCACCATCAACGACTACGTATCCGTGAACTTCCTCGGCTTCGTCAAGGTGATCGACGCGCTGGGCGGCGTGAACATCTGCCTGCCCTACGCGGTGAACGACGCCTACAGCGGCCTGAACATGTCCGCGGGCGAGCACCACGTCAACGGGATAACGGCCCTCGAGTTCGCTCGCGACCGGCACTCGTTTGCCACCTCCGACTTCGCCCGGATCCAGGATCAGCAGCAGCTGATCTCGTCCGCGTTCTCCGAGGCCATCAGCTCGGGCATCGTCGCCAACCCGGTCCGGCTGGAGAGCTTCCTGTCCGCGCTCTCCGCCGCGATCAAGGTCGATCAGGGATTCAACGTGGTGAGCCTGGCCGAGCAGATGCGCGGGATCTCCCCGAAGGACGTCATGTTCACCACGGTGCCGGTCGGGAACGCCAGCTACGTCTCGCCGACCGGCCAGTCCGCGGTGCTGTGGGACGTGCCCGCCGCGCAGAAGCTGTTTGCCGAGCTCAAGAGCAACGGCAGGGCGTCGGCCCGGCCGAGGGCGAAGGCGGCCGCGCATCCGCTGCAGCGCAGGCAGGTCTCGGTGGACGTCTACAACGGAACGTTCCTGGGCGGGCTGGCCGCCAGCACCGGAACCCAGCTGACCACGCTGGGCTTCCGGGTGCATCAGGCCAACCTCGACTGGACCAGCCAGGACATCACCCAGACCATGATCCAGTACCCGGCGGGGGGCAAGGCCGCGGCCCAGCTGGTCCGGCGGGTGCTGCCGGGATCGGTCCTGCGGCAGGTGAACGGCGTGGCCCGGGTGCGGATCGTGCTCGGGCAGACCGGGCATGTGGTCAGCGCGCCGGCCCCGGGCAGCGTCCAGCCCAGGGTCTGTGGCGGCGCAGCAGAAGACGGCGGCCCAGGACGCCTGCGGGCACTAGCCCGCACGAGCCCGAGCGGAAGACGGGCCGGACCCGCGAGGCCGCGGCGTCAGCACCGCGAACGCGGGCTCCCTACACCTGAGTGGTGTCGGCCTGCCCCGGGTCCGCGGGCGGGGCGGCCAGGTTCATGCCGGTCTCCGACTCGTGAGCCGAGATATCGGCCACCAGCTTGTCGATCTGCTCTTTGGTGTCCGGGGCGCCCCGGCCGGTGCGTTCGGCGTAGACGGCGGCGCCGAGGCTGCGGAGCAGGGCATCGGCGCGCCGCTTCGCCTGAGCCTCGTCGAGTTTTGCCTTGGCCGTGTCCTGGGTCTTCTGGGCCAGTTCCGTAGCCTGCGCCTTGACCCTGTCCATCAGTCCCATGATCTGCCTCCGGAGGTCAGCGGCTTCCCGGTCCGGACAGCAATGGCCTGCCCGCCCCTACCTCGCCAGCTTAGGTCCTGGCCCGCGATCTTGAGCGCCGCTGCCGCGCGGCCAGCGCCGGCCGCGCCCGCCCGGCAGGCGGTCAGGGCGGCGACCGGGCCGGGCTGGGGCTAGGAGCCGGGGCTATACCCCGAAATGCCTGGTCACAGCCCTGAATATTCCCCTAAGCGCCCAGAGTGACAAGAGTCATAGACGCGCCGAAAGGGATGTTTGCCGCTTCGACCAGGTGTTTTACGTGTGATCCCCGTCCAGATCTACGCCCCTTACCAGAGCTGCGTAGACCTGTGCCAACCTCGGCCACCCGGCCCGTCGCACACCCTCGCGACCCAGTGCCGGCTCGTGCCAATCCCCAGGACGCGCGCGTCGCTACACGCGCACGTGCCGAGGCAGGCGGCACTCACCCCTCCGGCCCCGGACATAGCGTCCAGCCGGGCGACGGGGACCACATGGAAGGAATTACCCCTTGCCAGGCACCATGCGTCCCCCGAGTCACCCGCGTCTAAACCAGCACCAGAAAATTAATCGGCTGCTGCGGCTGGACCGCCTCCCAGGTCCGGAGCGCCTCCTGGCCCTGAAGCGCCCCGTCCGTCTGGGACGCCTCCTGGACCTCAGCCGTCCCCGGCGCCTGAACCGCGCGATGAGCCTGATCTTCCTTGGCACCGCGCTGGCGCTGGTGGGCGCGACGACCGCGAACGCCGCTACGTCCGGCCCGGTGACGAGCCGGCACCTGGCGGTGGCCGAGCACGTCACCGCGCGCGTGCAGGCGGCCCAGCCAGGGAAGCCGCATGCGGACCACCCGGCCGCTCACCGCCACCGCCGGCACTACTCGCTCAACACGTGGCGCGGCATCACCCACGCCGTGGCCCACCGGAGCGGCTGGCTGCCGGCCAAGTACCGGCTGCTCCCCGCGGGCCTCAGCGGGCCGCAGGCGTTCATGCCGATGACGGCGTCCCGTGAGGGCAACGCCGCCACGATCGTGGGGCAGGCGCTGAAGAAGCACATGGGGCTGCGCTCGGCGGTCATCGCGGTGGCGACCTCGATGCAGGAGTCGACCCTGGAGAATCTCACCTACGGTGACCGGGACTCACTCGGCCTGTTCCAGCAGCGCCCGTCCATGGGCTGGGGCTCCCGGGCCGAGGTCACCAACCCGGTGTACGCGTCCGACGCGTTCCTGAACGCGCTGCGGCAGTACCAGGCCTCGCACGGCGCCTGGGCCACCCAGCCGCTCTGGGAGGCCGCGCAGGGCGTGCAGAACTCGGGCTTCCCTTACGCCTACGCCAAGTGGGAGGACCAGGCGGCGCACGTCGTGTTCACGGTCACCCGGCGCATGTACTGACCGGCCCGCTCCGTCGCCCGTGCCCGGCCGCAGGCCCCGCCAGGAATCCACTGTGCGGGGCGCGGCCGGGCCGGGCGGAACTCAGGAATCCCCGAGGACGACGGCCAGCGCAAAGCCGTCATAGCCTTTGCGGCCGACGGTCTGGATCACCGTGGCGCTGACCCGCGGCTCGGCGGCCAGCCGCTCGATGAACCGGCGCACGCCCTGAACGTCGGCGTCCGGGCTGGCCGGGTCGGCCACCGCCCCGTTACGCACGACGTTGTCGGCAACGATCATGCTCCCGGGCCGGGACAGCCGCACCGACCAGTCCAGGTAGCCGGGATATCCCGGCTTGTCGGCGTCGATGAAGATCAGGTCAAACGGCCCCTCACCCGCCGCGTGCAGCTGCGGCAGGGTGTCCTGCGCCCGGCCGACGCGGACCTCGGCCACACCGGCCAGGCCGGCCAGGGCGAGGTTGGCCCGCGCGACCTCGGCGTGCCTGGCCTCCGCCTCCAGGCTGATCAGGCGTCCGCCGGCCGGCAGGGCCCGGGCCAGCCAGATCGTGCTGTAGCCGCCGAGCGTCCCGATCTCCAGGATCCGGCGGGCGCCCAGCCCTCTGGCGAGAACCTGCAGCAGCTGGCCCTGGCCCGGCGACACGCTGATCGGGGGCAGCCCGGCGTCGGCGGCCGCCTGCCGGGCCGCGTCCAGCACCTGGTCGGGCGGCACCAGCAGGCCGTCCACGTAGCGGTCAACCGCTGTCCATCGCTCCAGAGACATGGCCGCCTCAGCCCCGGGCCGCGGCGAGCTCGCCCGCAGCGGCGCGGGCCACGGCCACCCCGTCCACGGCGACGGTGAGCAGCTGGCAGCCGTTCTCCCGGTACAGCCGGGCGGTGGCGCCGTCGGAGGCGTGCACCCCGACCGGCTTGCCCGCCGCGGCGCAGGCGGCCCAGATCCGGTCCAGCTCCTTGCGCAGCACCGGGTCATGCGGGTCGAGCGCGCAGCCCAGCGCCAGCGACAGGTCCCGCGGCCCGACATAGATCCCGTCGACCCCGTCGACGGCCAGGGTCGCGTCAACATCGGCGACGGCGGCCACAGACTCGACCATCACGAAGCAGAGCGGCTCGGCCGTGGCCATGCTCCCGCCCGCCGACCGGTAGCCGACCGGCGGGTACCGGCAGGCCCCGGCGACCGCGGCGGCCTGCTCAGCGGAGTCGACGTTCGGGACGATGACCCCCTCGCACCCTAGGTCGAGTACGCGCCCGATGTCCGCCGGGTGGGCGTACCTGACCCGGGCGAACGGGGTCGCGCCCGCCTGCTTGATCGCCATGGCCAGCCCGGGCAGGTCGTGCTCGGTGGCGCCGCCGTGCTGCAGGTCGATGGCGACGTAGTCCAGCCCGGCGGCTGCGAGAGCCCGGGCGCTGTGGACCGCGGGGATGATCGACCAGCCGCCGTACAGCGGCTCGCCGCCCCGGAGGCGGTCGCGAAGGGAGGGGGTAGTCATGGCACCAGCCAAGCACAGCCGCGCCCGCAGCCCCGCGCCCGCCCGCGGCCGTCCCGCCCGCCGGCTGGCCTAGCCGATCTGGCTCGCCGGCTCGCGGGCGACCAGGCTCCCGGACGCCGTGTAGTAATCCACCCGGACCAGCCGGGCACCCTGGGGGATCGCGAAGGCGAAGAACCGAGGGCCGCCAGCATCGGCGGCCGCCACCTTGAGCGAGGAGCCGCCGGACAGGGTGACCCGGACGTGATCGACGGCGGCTGTCCCTGTGCCCACCACCCAGTTGGTCTTCGCGGGGCCGAGGCCGGTCAGGGCGCCGACCCGGTTGCCCAGGGACCGGGTCACCGTGTCAAAGCAGCCGCCGATGATCCCGGTGAAGCAGTAGCCCCAGGGACCCACATGAACCGTTTCCGACCAGGCCTGGCCGTCGGCGCGGCCAGAACCGATCCGGTGCGCGGACCGCGGCAGCCCGGGCTGGCCCGGGCGCAGCCAGGTGGCGATGATGGCACCGCTGGCGCTGTTGAACGGGACCGCGTGCCTGAGCTCGGCCTGGCCCGCATAGGCCACCACCCGGCTGATCGCCAGCGGCAGCGGGATCGCGAAGGCGGCATAACGCTGCCCGTAGGCCTCGGTCGGGTGCACCACCAGCGCGGTGCCGTTGCCGAGCGTGACCACCAGGCGGGTCACCTGGGGCGCCACCAGGCCGTACTGGATCTGGCCACGGGAGTTGCCGAGCGTGGCGAAGCCGACCGGATCGCCCGGGCCGCCGGTGAACGGGCCCGCCTGGCCGCAGCCCTGCGCGTTGCCCGCGGCGCCCGCGGCCAGGAAGCACCGCTGGTTCCTGGGCATGCCGTCGGCCCCCGGCTTCTGGGCCAGGAGCTGCCAGCGGTGGCCGTCGATCCTCCCGGAGCCGATCACGCCGTGCGGCGCGACCGCGGCCACGGGGTCCAGCGTGGCCGTCTGCCTCCCATGCGACAACGGCGCCTGGCGGACCACCTGGTGGACGAGGAGCGGCACGGCCAGGCCGATGCCCACCGCGATCGCCAGCCCGGCCGCGACGCCGATACGCCGCCGGGCCCGGACGGCCCGGCCCTTCCGCAGTGTCGCGGCGACCGGCGCGGGGGACGGAGTGATCGTGTCCAGGGCGGCACCGAGCCGCTGGCGCACCTCGCGCTCGTCGCCGATGCTCATGGCAGCTTCCCCTCCGCCAGGTCCGCGCTGAGCCTGAGCTTGGCCAGAGCGCGGGAGGCCTGGCTCTTGACGTTGCCGACCGAGCACCCGAGCGTCGCCGCGACCTCGGTCTCCGTCATGTCCATCCAGTACCTGAGCACCACCACCGCGCGCTGGCCGTGCGGCAGCCGCATCAGCGCCGCGATCAGCGCCGACCGGTCATCGTGCCGGGCGGCCGGATCCCCCGGGCGTCCCGGGCCCGGCTCGGGCGGCACGCCGGTGAGCTGCTCGCGCACCCGGCGCTTGCGGAACCGGGCGCTGTTGGCGTTCAGCATGATCCGCCGCACGTACGCGTCCGGGTCACCCGCCCGGCGGACCCGCGGCCAGGAGGCGAAGGCCTTGGCCAGCGCGGTCTGCGCCAGGTCCTCGGCGAGGCCCTGGTCGCCGGTCAGCCCGTAGCCGAGCCGCACCAGCCGGGGCCAGCGGCCCAGCATGAACTCGCTGAACTCGGCTTCCGCCTGGGAGTCCATGGGCCACCTCCTCGCCCTCATAGAGCACGCGGGCCCGCCCGACCGTTGCACCGAGGATGACGGGAAGCGGGGCCGCCCGCAAACGTCACGACCATGTGCCATTACGCGACCGCCGCAGGCGGGCCGCCGCCGGGACCGGCGCGGCCGCGCGGGGCTGATCGCCAGGGGAGGTCCTGGCCGGGAACTGCCCGCCCGGCCGGAACGGCCGCGCCGGGCTCAGCCGATGAGGGGCAGCCGCGGGTCGCTGAACTCCGCCCGGCCCGACGCGGCCAGGATCCAGTCCCAGTCGTCGGACAGCTGCGGCGGCCGGACGCCCACGGTCCGGCGGGCCAGCAGGTCGTCAAGGATCGACGCGGTCGCCGCGATGCCGTCCGCGGTGGCGATCGGGTCGCGGCCGAGGGCCTGGGTCAGGTCAATGCCGTGCACGACCGCCTCCACCACCCGGCTGGCCACGAACTCGTCCACGCGCATCGGCGCGAAGAACCCAGGGCCGACGGTGCCGGCGGGCACGGCCCGCGCTTCCTGGACGGTCTTGGAGAAGGTCTCGTGCAGCACGCCGGGCATGTCCGCGGGCGTCTTGCCCTCCACCATCGTGTACGCGTAGCCGTAGACGACCGGCGCGGTCTCCGAACGCGGGTTGATGAAGAAGCTGGTCCGGTCGCGCCCGGGCTGGCTGTCGTCCCGGCCGTCGATGAGCATCCGGGTCAGCCCGATCGCGATGTCAAGGTGCCCGGCTAGCTCGAACACGGTCCAGTGCGGCAGCTCGGGGTCCAGGGGCACGAGCTTCGTCGGGGCCTGCCAGTCGCCGGGGGCCAGGCCGCGGAACGCTTCCTCCACCCGCGCGAGCTCCGCCTCCAGCGTGCTGATCGCCGTCTCGTACGACCCCATGCCCGGCCTCCCTGCCCGGTCGGCGGGCCCGACGCCCGCTGCCGCCCTGCTGGTGCGGTGCCGCTGATCCCGCAGTGTCCTCCGGGGCCGGGAACCGCGTCAATAAACTGGGGTGATGATGTTGGCTGGGCCCCGCCTGCGAGGTACCGAGATCGTCAGCGGTGGACGGTGACGGACTGGGCATGGCGGCCGCCTCCGGGGTGGCCAGAACCGCCGGCTGGCTGGGTGCCCCCGGCCGGCTGGAGAGCGCCGCCCGAGTGGCCCCCGCCCCCGCCTGACTGGGTGTACTGGGTACCCGTCGCCACCGCGCCGCCCGCCCCTGCGCCAGCGCCGTCGCGGCCGGCCCAGCCGCTGTCCGCCGAGCCGCCGTACGAGCCGCCGCTGCCGGCTCCCCCGCAGCAGACCCAGGCGGCGCCGCTCCCGTCGGGGGTAGTCCCGCCCGGCCCGGCGCCCGCCGGTCCCACGCAGCCGGTGCCGTTCTGGCCGGTGCGGGTCCGCGGGCTGTCCCGGCGCGGGCTGGTGCTGGAGACCTGGTTCGTCGAGCTGGCCTTCCTCGTGCCCGGTGTCGTGGCCGCGGTGGACCTGCTGGCCGCGCACGCGGGTGGGGCCAGCGACATCACCAGGTTCCCCACGATCATCCACAACCACCCGCTGGCGAACCTCATCCTGGGCGTGCTCAGCTACCTCGAGGTGGGCGCGGTGGTACCGCTGGCCCTGCTGCTGCTGAGCCGGACCGGCCAGGACCCCGAGGTCATGGGGCTGACCAGGCCGGGCTGGCGCCGGGATGTGTGGCCGGCGCTGGGCATCGCCATCGGCGGATACGCCCTGGCCCTGCTGGCGACCGTCATCCTGGGCGCGCTGCTCGTCGGCCACCGCGGGCTGATCAGCCAGATCCCGACCGGGCACGTGCCGCCGTACTACATCATCTACGGCATCGTCCTGTCCGCGGTCACCGCGATCACCGAGGAGACGCTGGTCAGCGGCTACCTGCTGACCCGGCTCGACCAGTTCGGCTGGAACCCGCGCTGGGCGCTGGCGCTCAGCCTGACCCTGCGCACCAGCTATCACGTCTACTACGGGCTCGGATTCCTGCTCACGATCCCGTTCGGGTACTTCGCCACCCGCTCGTTCCAGAAGCACCGGCGGCTGATGCGGCCGATCGTCGCGCACTTCATCTACGACGCCGTGCTGATCACGATCAGCGTGCTGGTCTCCTGAATCACGCCGGCCGGTTCAGATCAGCTGCTGAGCTAGCGCCGGCCCACCACGCGATACCGTGACCAGCACGAATTGTCGGCATCCGACCTACGTGGCCAGGCCTGAGCAGAGGGAGAGCACGTGCAGGGAAAGATCGCGGTTGTGACCGGGGCGGGCAGCGGCATCGGCCGGCGCATCGCCCGGCGGCTGGCAGCGGAAGGCGCGACGGTCGTCGTCGCCGACGTCAGCGAGGCCGGCGGCCGGGAAACAGTTGACCTGCTGACGGCCGACGGCGCCACGGCGTCGTTCGTCCGCACCGACGTGTCCTCGGCCGCGGACACCCAGGCGATGATCGCGCACACGGTCGGCACGTTCGGCACGCCCGACTATCTCGTCAACAACGCGGGCGTGGTCGGCATGACACCGTTCCTGGAGCTGACCGAGGAGGAGTGGGACCGGGTCGTCGACATCGACCTCAAGGGCCAGTTCCTCTGCGCGCAGGCGTTCGCGCGCTCCCTCGTCGCGGCGGACAAGCCGGGTGCGATCGTCAACATCGGGACGGTCGAGTCGTACGTGGTGACGGCCAGCGGTGAGCACTGCCAGGTGCACTACAACGCGGCCAAGGGCGGCGTCATCATGCTGACCAAGGCCGTCGCGTTCGAGCTGGGCCGGCACGGGATCCGGGTCAATGGCGTGTGCCCGGGCACGGTGGACACCAGGTTCGCCGGGAACCTGCACGAGTCCCCGGCCGTGATGGACTACCTGATGCGCCGCAGCATCATCAAGCGCCTGGGCCAGCCCGCCGACATCGCCGCGGCCGTGCGCTTCCTGCTCAGCGACGACGCCGAGTTCATCACCGGCACGATGCTGAACGTGGACGGCGGCTGGCTGGTCCAGTGAGGTCCGGTCAGCTGACCGGCTGGCCGGCCGCGGGGTGACGCCGCCAGATCGCCTCCCACTGCGCCCAGTGGCCCCGGCTGGGCGCGGTGCGCTCGGTGCGGTGCAGCCGCGGGGCCAGGACTTCGCTGAACCCGGCGCCGACGACCGCGCGCAGCTCGGCGGCCGTGAAGAAGTGGATGTCCAGGCCGGCCTTGGGACCGGCCCGGTAGCGGACGGTGAAGCTGCGGTCACTGGTCTGCTCGTCCAGCCGGCGGTGCGCGTGCTCGACGTCGGTATCCGTGGCGTTGACCCGGACACAGAGCAGGCCTCCCGGCGCCACCCGGCCGGCGGCGGCCGCCAGGTGCCGATGGGCCGTACCGCGGTTGCCGTGCTGGAATACCTGGATCCCGACCACGAGCTCGTACCGCAGCGACGGCGGCAGCGCGCCGAGATCGCCGGTGATCAGCCGGTCCCCGAGGTCGGGCCGCCGCTGCCGGAGTTGCGCGATCGCTTCCGGGGAGATGTCCAGGCCGGTCAGGTCGAGGCCGGCGTCCACCAGCGGAACGAGATTGCGGCCGTTGCCGCACCCGACGTAGAGCCCGCGGCGCAGACCATGCTGGCGTGCGGCCGCCAGCACGTCCCTGACGAAACCGACGGGCACGTCGCGGGCGTAGCGGCCCGCCGCGTACTCGGCATCCCACGATGCGGCCACGTCGGCGTCCACGCCCGCGAGCGTAGCCCGGCCCCGGGCGGTCCCGGGGAGCAAGCGTCGCCGCTCGTCATCGCAGCACCTCATCCAGCGTGCTCAGCGCCCGGTCCACGTCGTCGCTGCTGTTGTAGAAGTGCATGGAGAACCGGGTGGAGCCGACCCGGGGCGAGACGATCACGTCCCGGGCGGTCAGCTCGGCGGCGATGGCCTCGCCGTCACGGCCGGGGAACCGTGCGGTCACCGTGCCCGCCCGGCGCCGGGGGTCGCCCGGGGTGAGCAGGCGGGCTCCCCGCTGGATCAGCCCGTCGGCCATCTGCCCCGCCAGCGCCCGGTTGTGCTCGGCCACGTCGTCGATGCGCAGGCCGGACAGGTAGTGCAGGGCGCGGCCGAGCGCGATCGCCGAGGCGTAGGACATCGTGGAGTACTCCATGCGCCGGGCCGAGCCGGCCAGCGGCAGCCACCGGGCATCGAGCGAGTACGGGTGCACGGTGCTGCGCCAGCCCACGAACGGCGGCCGGAACGACTCGAGCAGCCCGGGACTGATGTAGCAGATCGCCGCGCCAAACGTGCTGCACAGCCACTTGTAGGAGCCCGCGATGAGGACGTCGACGCCGGACGCGCTGACGTCGATCGGGACCTGGCCCGCGGACTGGGTCGCATCGACGATCAGCAGGGCGCCGTGGCTGTGCGCGAGCTCGGCGAGCGCGGTGAGGTCCAGCAGGTGGCCGGTCAGGTACTGGACGTGGCTGATGCAGATGACCGCGGTGGAGTCGTCGACGCGGGCGGCGACCTTGCCCACGTCGAAGCCCTCCGGGTCGTCCAGCACCCCGACCAGGCGCACGTCGCACCCGGTGTCCTCGGCGATCCGGTGCCAGGGGTAGGTGACGCTCGGGAAATCCACCTCCGAGGACACCACGTTGCGGCCCGCGCCCGGCCGCACCCACCAGGCGACCTGGCACAGCGCCTCGGTGAAGCTGGTGCCGATCGCGATCGTCTCCGGGTCGGCGTTGATCAAGGCCGCTGCCGCGTTCCTGGCGTCCTCCAGGATGCCCACTTCGGTGTCCTCGTCCATGCCGGTGGTGCCCGCCTGGGCCAGGTCGAACTCGAACCTGTGCGCGGGGCCCACCACCGATTCGGGGACCAGCCCGGCCGAGGCGGTGTTCAGGTAGACGAGGCGGTCCAGGGCGGGGAAGTCCCCGCGGCGCAGCCCGGGCAGCGACATGGCCGGGCTCCTCGCAGTGTATTGTAGGATTGTTCAACAACTTCGGGCAGAATAGTCCCCAGCGGGACGGGACGGCAAGCGGAGGTGATGCTGGTGCCGGTCCGGGTGCTCAGCCGCGGCGACGTGCAGGGCCTGATCAGCGTCGCGGATGCGATCGGCGTGGTCCGCGACCTGACCGGCCTGGGCATCCAGGACGCCGCGGTGGCCGCGTTCGTGGCCGGGCGGGCTGAGGAACTGGGCGCGGGCGAGCCGGTGACCCTGGCAGAGTCTGACTATGCCCGCCGCTAGGACCGTCCTCGGCAGCGTCACTATCCAGCGGCAGCCCGCCGCAGAGCAGGTCGCCGCCGCGCTGCGGGAGGCCATCCTCTCCGGCCGGATGCTGCCGGGCACCCCGCTCCGGGAGGTCGCCATCGCCACCGAGCTCGGCGTGTCCCGCAATACCGTCCGCGAGGCCGCGCGCGTCCTCGGCAGCGAGGGCCTGATCCGGCATGAGATGAACCGCGGGGCGATGGTCGCGGACATCGGCCGGCAGGATGTGGACGACATCTACACCGCCCGCCTGGCCCTGGAGCTGGCCGGGGTCGACGCGCTGACCTCCGGCCGCGACCCCGTGGCGTTCGCCAGGCTCGCCGACCTCACCCGCGAGATCGAGGCCGCCGTCGAGCGGCAGGACGTGGCCGCCGCCGTCGAGAGCGACCGGCTGTTCCACGCCGCGCTCGTCGCGGCGACAGGCAGCGGCCGGCTGCAGCGGTTCCATGCCCGGCTGCAGCAGGAGCAGCGGCTCGCGCTGTCCCTGGCCGAGCGGTCCAGCCGGGAGCTCGGCCGCAGCACGGATGATCATCGGGAGCTGCTGGACGCGCTGCACGGCAGCGGCGAGCAGGCCCGCGCGGCGCTGCGGGCGCACCTGGAGGCCGGCGCCGCCGAGCTGCACCGCCTCCGGCAGCTCATCGGCCGCCGCCGCGAGGACGAGCCGGATGACGGCAGCTAGCGCAGGCGGCTGGGACGTCATCGTCTCGCCCTGGCACCTCGATGAGCACCTCCCGGAATTCCCCGCGCCGGCGGGCCCGGCCGAGACCGTCGGACCGCCGCTGACCGCGGACGGCCGGCCCGGCCGGATGCGGCAGCTCTACGCGGCCCTGGCCGGCGCGGTCGCGCGGGCCGACCGGCCGCTGCTGCTCTCCGGCGACTGCACGTCGGCGCTCGGCGCCGTGGCCGGGCTGCAGCGCCGGGCCGGCGACCTGGCGGTGACCTGGCTCGACGCGCACGGCGACTTCAACACGCCGGAGACCACGATCAGCGGGTACCTGGGCGGCATGCCACTGGCCATGCTGACCGGCCGCGCCCCCGAGCTGATCTGCGGGCCGCTGGGAATGCGCCCGGTCAGCGAGGACGCCGCCGTGCTCGTGGACGCCAGGGATCTCGACCCGGCGGAGCGGGAGGCGCTGGCCGCCAGCCGGGTCCGGCAGGTCCCGGCCGAGCCCGGCGCGATCGAGGCCGTCCTGCGCGGTCTCCATGAGCAGCCGGTCTACCTGCATATCGACGTGGACATCGTCGACGGCGCCGAGCTGCCCGGGCTCCGCTACCCGGTGAGCCCGGGCCCCGGCCTCGGGCTCGTCGAGGACTGCCTGGCGGGCATCATGGCCACCGCCGATGTGGCCGGGGCCTGCATCGCGTGCACCTGGAGTCCCGGTCACCTGAACCAGAGACCGGTGATCACCAGGCTCGCTCGGGCGCTGGGCGCCCAGCTGACCTGGTGATCACCGGCCGGCTAACCCGCCTGCCGTCAGCCCCGGGCGCGGCTAGGACCGCTGCTGCGCGTCGCGTGCCTCCCGCGAATCCTGTGCCCCACCGCGGGCCCGGAGCCGGCCTGGTGGTCGCCCGACCCCTGGGGCCCGGGATCTCCGGCACCGGGCGCGGGCTGAACCTGCGGTACAGGACGAGCAGGATGATGGCCAGGGCCGGCTGCAGGATGACCCAGAACCCACGAAGTGCGCAGCGCCCCCGGTGGTGCTCGTCCCCACGGATCTCGCCCGGGTGACCGGCGGCTCGGGCGCGGGCGGCCCGGTAGTGACGTGCGGTAACGTTGGCGAGGTCGCAACGCCACGCGGCCCGGAGGGAGAAGCCTGACTGTGCCGCGTTATCGCAGGGTTGTCGTCAAGCTCAGCGGCGAGGCGCTGGCGGGATCGGCCGGCTCCGGCGTGAACCCGGCCAGCCTGGCCCACGTCGCCCAGGAGGTTCTCTCCGTCCATGATCTTGGCGTGCAGGTGGCCGTGGTCGTGGGGGGCGGGAACTACTTCCGGGGCCGGATGGCCGAGGGATGGGGCATCAGCCGGGCCGAGGCGGACAACATCGGGATGCTCGGCACCGTGATGAACGCGCTGATGCTCCGGGGCGCGCTGACGGCGAGGACGGACACCGACGTGCGGGTGATGACCGCTGTGCCGATTCACAGCGTGGCCGAGCCGTTCATCAGGCTGCGGGCCGTGCACCACCTGAATCGCGGCATGATCGTGCTCATGGCCGGCGGCATCGGCCAGCCGTATGTCACCACCGACTACCCGGCCGTGCAGCGGGCGCTGGAGTTGGACGCCGATGCCCTGCTGGTCGCCAAGAAGGGCGTGGACGGCGTCTACGACAGCGACCCGCACATCAACCCGGATGCGGTGCGGTACACGCAGCTGACCTATGACGAGGCGCTGGCCGCCGGGGTACGGATCATGGACACCAGCGCGTTCGTGCTGGCCAACGAGCAGGACCTGACCATGCACGTCTTCGACGTCGCGGCCGTCGGGGTGATGCGCGAGATCTGTGCGGGCGCCGAGCTCGGCACCCGGATCAGCACCAAGCCCTAACCCGCCCGCTGGCCCCGCCGGCCGCCGCGAGAAGCTGGAGCCAACGGAGAGGAGATGTGCATGAGTGGTCAGCCAAGTGCGGCAGCGGCCGGCACGATCACCATCGGGGGTGACCTGACGGTGAACCGGATGGGTTTCGGGGCGATGCGGATCACCGGCCAGGGCATCTGGGGGGATCCGCCCGACTGGAGCCGGGCCCAGGCCGCGCTGCGGCAGGCCGTCGCGCTCGACGTGAACTTCATCGACACCGCTGACTCCTATGGCCCGGAGGTCAGCGAGACCCTGATCGCGGACACGCTCTACCCCTACCCCGACGATCTGGTGATCGCCACCAAGGGCGGCCTGGTCCGCCCGGGCCCCGGGCGCTGGGACGCCGACGGCCTGCCCGAGCACCTGCGCGAGGCCTGCGAGGGCAGCCTCCGCCGGCTCCGGCTGGACCAGATCCCCCTGTACCAGCTGCACCGGCCGGACCCGAAGGTGCCGTTTGCCGAGTCGGTCGGCACCCTGGTCGAGCTGAAGCAGCAGGGCAAGATCCGCCACATCGGGCTCTCGAACGTGTCCGAGGCCCAGCTCAGGGACGCGCAGCGGCTCACCCCTGTGGTGTCGGTGCAGAACCGCTATAACCCGGGCGACAGGAGCTCGGACTCCATGGTCGACCTGTGCGATCAGGAGTCGCTGGTCTTCCTGCCCTGGGCGCCGATCCAGGACACCGACCGGCTGGCTCCGGTCCTCTCGGCCGCGAGCCGCCTCCACGTCAGCGCCCGCCAGATCGCGCTCGCCTGGCTGCTGACCAGGTCGCAGCAGATCCTGCCGATCCCGGGCTCCGGGTCGGCCGAGCACGTGACCGAGAACGTGGCGGCCGCGTCGGTGCAGCTGACCAACGACGAGGCCAACGCGATCCTTGACGTGGCGTGACAAGCTAGAGCTGATGTCCGACGATCTGATCAGGTGCCCGCACTGCGGGCGCAGGAACCGCGTCCCGGCCGCGGCCACAGGGACGCCGCGGTGCGGCAACTGCCATAAGCCGCTGCCGTGGATCGTGGACGCCGGCGACGACACGTTCGCCGAGATCGCCGAGAACGCCTCCGTCCCCGTGGTCGTGGACCTGTGGGCCCCCTGGTGCGGCCCGTGCCGGATGGTGAGCCCGGCGCTCTCGGAGCTCGCCACGGAGAAGGCGGGCCAGATCAAGCTGGTCAAGGTCAACGTGGACGAGGCGCCCCGGCTGCAGCAGCGCTTCGGCGTGCAGTCCATCCCGACCCTGCTGCTGCTGCGCCGGGGGCAGGTCGCCGCGCGCCAGGTCGGCGCTCCGCCGCCCCCGGCGCTGCGGGCCTGGCTCGATCAGGCCCTGGCGGCTTCCTGACGGGACGCCCCGGGTCCCTTCACGCACCGGGCCGCCAGGTAGACGGGCACGCGGTCGGCACCGGGCCTTTTCTGAAGCCATTCCTGTTCAGGCTCGGGCTCATGGACTCGGTCCAGCCAGAGACCGTGCCGGCGGAATGTATTGAGGTACGTGGCGAGCATTCGGTGATTGGCGCCCACCTGGCGGCGCAGCGCGGATAGCGCGGCATCGGCGGTCCAGAGCCCTTCGTCGTAATAGCGACCCGTGGCCGGCCAGGAGCCGGAGACGTCGGTGACGCCGGGGAAGCACGGGTGCAGGATCGAGAACACGAACGATCCGCCGGGCCGGAGTGCGGCGGCCATAGCAGCCACGGCCCGGTCCAGGTCGTCGATATCGGAAAGGCCGAAGTTGCAGGTCACCGCGTCGAACCTGGCCGGGGTCAGGTCGGGGGCCGAGGCCACGTCGGCGTGGAGGTAGCGGATGCCGAGCGGCTGGCCCCGTTCGGCGGCCACGGCCTTGGCGATCAGCGCGGCGGAGATGTCGACGCCCACCAGGTCGGCCCCGCGCCGGGCCAGGGCCCGGGTGATACGGCCGTGCCCGCAGGCGACGTCGAGGACGCGCAGACCCGCGGGCGGACCGAGCAGATCGAGCAGGGCCAGGGAAGCCGGATCGTCAATGGCGTCAAACCCGGTGATGTAGAAGTCGGCGACGGCGTCGTATCGGGCTTCGGCCATAACCCGACTCTAATTTGGGGCGCCCCGGCGGCCGTTGCCGCCCGCTGCGACCGCCGCTGACCCGGGTTTCGGCGGTGCCGAAAGCCGGACGCGGCCCAAGCTTGTACCGTTGCGCCCCATCGCGCAGTAACGTCGGGGTACATCTTGGCGCGGGGAGGCTCATTTGGGATACCTGGCGGGAATCGTCATTCTCGTGGCCGGGGCCGCCGTTGTCCTTGGTGTCGCGTACGTACGTCATGAAACGCGCCCCGTGGCCCGGCAGTCGCCGGTCATGGCCCGCAGGGTCATGCGCCGCAGGCCGAGGGTGGCGCCGGGGGAACTTTGCCTCTGCGGCGGCACGATAGGAAAGACCGGGAGAATCTCCGGCCGGTTCGGAGAGCTTCTGGGCTGCACGGGATGTAACCGCTCCTGGACCATGGACGGACGCAAGATCATCCGGCGCACGGCCGCGGCCCGCCGGTCCACGCCGGGCTCCATCGAGTAGGCCGGCACGCCCCGGGAGCATGGCATCACCCGGTCCGGGTGATGCCATGCTCCACGCGAACGACAAGCGTGAGAAACCGGTCCTGACCCCAAGCGATGGGAGCGGTCATGGCACGGCTGGGGGCGAGCAGACTCGCCGGCTGGACGGTCACCGCGGCCGTGGCCGTCCTGATGATGCTCACGGCCGGGTGCGGGGCCAGCAGCGGGAGCTCAGCGGCCAGCACACCGTCACCCGCCGCCAGCACACCGTCACCCGCCGCCAGCAGCACGGCCACGGCCAACGCGCTGATCTGCCAGGATGTCGACACGCTACGCACATCGCTGACGAACCTCACCCACGTCAAGGTGGAAAAGGGCGCCTCCGCCGCGCTGACCGCAGACCTGAACGACGTGAAGGCCAACCTGACCACGCTCGCGGGCGACGCGGGCGGCCAGTGGAACGCCCAGATAAGCGGGCTCAAGACCGCGCTGTCCGCCCTCCAGAAGGCGGTGACGGGCCTGGGCAACGGCACCAGTTCGGTCACCAACGTGGTGACCACGCTCGTCGGCGTGAAGAACTCCGCACAGGACCTCTTGACCGCCGCGGGCCAGCGATGCCCGTCACCCTCGCCGTCAGCAAGCGGCTGAGCTAGCAGCCGGCCGCGCCGGCCGCAGCGCCCACCCGCGACCCCACCGGCCGCGGCGCTCCCCCAGCCCACAATCGCACCCGGCAGCAGCCTCTTAAGTGGTTCTTCACTGGGCCTTAACAAGGCGTCTGCTGTCGTTGGTCCCATGCAGTACAGATACGGGCCCGAGGATCCAGAACCCTGGTCGGCCTTCGAGCCTGCGCAGCGGCCAGGCGACCGGTTCGCGGACTATCCGACCAACCCGGACTACCCGACCGACCCGGACTACCCGACCTGGCTCGACGAGCCCGCGGACGCGGCGCGCACCAAGGGCCTGCGCCACCTGTCCCGGCTCACGTTCTGCGCGGCCCAGCTCAGCACGGCCGCCGCGGTCGGGTTCGCCGCGCTGTTCGCGCACACGGCGCACACCCAGGCGGTGACCAGCCCGGCGCCCGTGCGGACCAGCCCCGTGCAGACCAGGCCGGCATCGCCGGTCCCCTCGCCGGCCCCATCGCCGACCCCGGCCGGCCGCTCACCCAGCCCCGCGACTGCCAGCGCGGGATCCGCGAACAACTCCGGTACCGCCCCCGCGCCGGCCCGGACGCTGGCCCCGCCCACCACTCCCCCGGCGGCGCCTCCGCCGAGCCCCGCCCCCGTGCAGACCACGACCAGCGGAACGGTCGGTGGCTGACGCCGTGACGGCCGCAGCCACTGGCGCCATCGGGACCCGTACCGTCCCGGCCCTGGGTACGTTTGCCTCGCTGCTGGTCACGGACCCGGCCGGCTGGAGCAGGCCTGGGCGCTGTTCACCGGCGAGCTGGTCGCGATCGACGTGGCCTGCTCACGGTTCCGGTCGGATTCCGAGCTCTGGCACGTCAACCACGCCTGGGGACGCCCGGTCCAGGTCAGCCCGCTGCTGGCCGAGGCCCTGGCCACCGCGCTGACCGCGGCCCGGCTCACCGACGGTGACGTCGACCCGACCTGTGGTCAGTCGCTGGCCCGGCTCGGCTACAACCAGGACTTCGCGCAGGCCCGCCAGCGCACCGGCGGCCCGGCGCCGTCACCCGCGCCCGCACCCGGCTGGCGCACGGTGGACTTCGACCCGGACCGGCGCGTGGTCAGGGTGCCCGACGGAGTCATGCTGGATCTCGGTGCCACCGCGAAGGCGCTGGCCGCCGACCGCGCCGCGACCCGGATCGCCGCCGCGGCAGGCTGCGGTGTGCTGGTCAACCTGGGCGGGGATATCCGGGTCGCCGGTGAGCCGCCTGTCGCGGGCTGGCACGTCGGGGTCATTGATGACGCCGTATTCGAAACCCACGGCCCCGGCCACGAGCCCGGCGGCTCGGTCGTGATCCGCGACGGCGGTCTCGCGACCTCAAGCACCATGGTCCGGTCCTGGCGGCGCGGTGGGATGAGCCTGCACCACATCATCGTGCCCAGGACCGGCCTGCCCGCCGACTCCTGCTGGCGGGCGGTCAGCGTCGCGGCCGCGACCTGCGTCGACGCGAACACCGCCAGTACCACGGCGATCCTGCGCGGCGAACGGGCCGCCGGCTGGCTAGACGCGCTGCGCCTGCCCGCGCGGCTGGTCCGTCATGACGGCACGACGGTCACGGCCGGCGGGTGGCCCGCTGCCGCGCCCGTCATGGGCGCCCGCCCGTGAGCTTCTCCCTCCACGGCCCCGGCCTCTGGTACGCCACCCGCGCGGCCGGCCTGGTGACCATGCTGCTGCTGACCTGCAGCGTCCTGCTCGGGGTGCTCACCGCGGGCCGGTTCGCCGGCGACAGGTGGCCGCGGTTCGTCACGGTGGGCCTGCACCGCAACCTGTCCCTGCTGGTCCTGGTCTTCCTGGCCCTGCACATCGTCACGATCGTGATCGACACGTATACCTCCATCCCGCTGGCGGCCGTCTTCATACCGTTCGCCACCTCCTACAAGACGACCTGGCTCGCGCTCGGCGCGATCGCCCTCGATCTGCTGCTCGTCGTCATGGCCACCAGCCTGATCAGGAACCGGCTGGGATACCGCGCGTGGCGCTGGATGCACTGGCTCGCCTACATCTGCTGGCCGATCGCGCTGGCGCACGGCCTGGGTGCCGGCACCGACCGGAGCACGCTGTGGGTGGTCGAGCTGACCGTGGCCTGCATCGCCGTCGTGGCCGGGGCCGCTTTCTGGCGGATCGTCTCCGCGGCCCGGGCCGGGGCCCGGTGAGCACCATCGTTGTCTCCGCCTACCGGACTCCCACGCTCCCGATGCCGCGCCTGCTCGCGGACAGCGTCTGGGCTGGGCCCGCCGGGCTCCGCGAACACGAGCAGCGGTACGGCCCGACGCCGCTGCGCGGCCGCTCGCGGCGGGCGAGGCCCGCGGGGCGGCTGATCGATGTGGTCGAACGGTCCGGCCTCACCGGCCGGGGTGGCGCCGGCTTCCCCACCGCCCGCAAGATGCGCTCGGTCGCGGACCGCCCGGGCCCGGCGGTGGTGATCGCGAACGGGGCGGAGGGCGAGCCGGCCAGCGGCAAGGACCAGCTGCTGCTGACCCGCTCGCCGCACCTGGTCCTGGACGGGATCGCGCTAGCCGCGCACGCGGTCGGGGCCAACGAGGCCTACCTGTGCGTGCGTGGCCAGGACGTGGACGTGCTGGCCACGCTGGACCACGCGGTCGACGAGCGCAGAGCGGCCCGCGTGGACGCGGTCCCTGTCGAGATCGTCGGGATCCCGGGACGTTATGTCTCCAGCGAGCAGTCCGCGCTCGTGCAGTTCCTGAACGGCGGCCCGGGCAAGCCCACGTTCTCGCCCCCGCGCCCGCACGAGCGCGGCGTGCACGGGCGGCCCACCCTGGTCAGCAACGTCGAGACGGTGGCTCACCTGGCGCTGATCGCCCGTTACGGCGACACCTGGTTCCGCTCGGTCGGGCTGGCGTCAGCCCCGGGCTCCACCCTGGTCACGGTGGACGGCGCGGTCGCCAGGCCGGGCATATACGAGATCGAGCTGGGCACCCCGATCGGGCAGGTGATGATGCTGGCCGGAGGGCCGACCGAGCCGCTGCAGGCGCTGCTGGTCGGTGGTTACTTCGGTGCCTGGCTGCCCGCCGAGACCGCCTGGCCGGTGCCGATGACCCACGCGGGCCTGCGCGCGGCGGGCGGGACCATGGGGGCGGGCATCATCATCGCGCTGCCTGCCACCTCCTGTGCGCTGGCCGAGACCGCGCGGGTGGTGAGCTACCTGGCCGAAGAGACCGCCGCCCAGTGCGGCCCGTGCATGTTCGGCCTGCCCACCCTGGCCGACGCCCTCATCGATCTCGCCTACGAGGGCGGCCGGGGCCGCGCGATCGACCAGATCGCGACCCTGGTCCCGCTGATCGAGCGCCGCGGCGCCTGCCGCCATCCCGACGGGGCCACCCAGCTGGCGGTCAGCGCGCTGACCGCGTTCGCCGCGGACGCGCGCCGGCACGACCAGCAGGGTCCCTGCCCGGGCGTGCGCCGTGCGCCGCTGCTGCCCGTGCCCCACGATGAAGACAGGGAATGGGGCTGGACATGAGATACCGGCTGCGCGTCAACCCGATCGCCTGCACCGGGCACGGCATGTGCGCCGAGCTGCTGCCGGAGATCATCGAGATAGACCCGTGGGGCTACCCGATCCTGGCCTCGCCAGGGGTTCCTCCCGGGCTGATGGGTCACGCCAAGCGGGCGGTTGACGCCTGCCCGACGCTGGCACTGCTCATGGAGGAGATCACCGACCAGCTCCTCTGATCACAGCTCTGACCACGGCTGATCACGGCTCTGACCACGGCGCGGCCGAGCCGCTCAGCCGTCCCCGCCGCCCCCGCCGCCGGGACCGGAGTTGCCGCCACCACCGCCGCCGGGACCGGAGTTACCGCCACCACCGCCGCCCTCGCCAGAGAGCTCGGCCTGGGTGGTGGCGGAGGGCACCCCGCCTGAGCAGGACACGACCATGGTCACTTCCTGCGTGGAGGACTCGAACTGCACCTGTGCGGTAGCGGCCGGCCCGCGGATCGACGAGCTGACCTGGAATCCTTGCGCCGGGCTCCAGGATCGCAGGAACGCGCCCGCGGACAGACAGCTGGCGACCACCGTGCCGCCTGATGAGGTGAGCACGGTGCTGCCGGCCGAAGCGGGAACAGCGGTGGACCGTGAGCCGGGCGCGGCGGCCCTGGGCTTGGAGCTGGACTTTGCGCCGCGGGGGCTGGCCGATGGGCCCGCCCCCGCCGGCGTCGCGGACGTGCCGCTAGCGAGCGCGTTGTTCACCGCCGAACCGGACAGTTGCTCGCTTGGGGACGAGGTGATGCCCTGTCCGAGCAGGGACACCGCCAGGAGGCTACCGCCGGTCGCGACGCCTGCTCCAACTACCCAGGCGCCGACACCGATGAATACGCGCTTTCGCATAAACCGAGGCTCGCGGAACAGACCTTAAGGGCGGGTAAAGCTCACCTCAAGGGACACCTCGGCTCCTTCGGCAATAGTCCGGATCATGGGGCAGGTAAAGGAACTTTAAAGATACGGTCGCGATATGGCCCAGCTTCTGCTGGTAGAGGACGACGCCGCCATCCGGGCGGCGCTGATCAGGGCATTGACCGAGCGCGGCCACGCCGTCACGAGCATGCCGGGCGCGATGGCGGCCCTGCAGTACATCCTCGACACCCCTCCTGACCTGGTCCTGCTCGACCTTGGCCTGCCCGATCTCAGCGGCTACGAGGCGCTGCGCATGATGCGCGCGGTCAGCTCCATCCCGGTGATGGTGATCACCGCCCGCGACAACGAATCCGAGATCATCCGGGTTCTGGATGCGGGCGCCGACGACTACGTCATCAAGCCATTCGGCGCGGGCCAGATCGAGGCGAGAATCCGCGCCGTGCTGCGGCGCTCCGCGCAAACCCCGCCACCGGGCACGACCGAGCTCGAAGTCGGCGGCCTGCGGATGGATCCCAGCGGACGCGAGGCCTCGCTGGACGGGACCCAGCTGGACCTCAGCCGGCGCGAGTTCGAGCTGCTGCACTACCTGGCCCTTCACGCCGGGCAGGTGGTCACGCGGCGGGACCTGCTCACCCACGTCTGGCGCATGCCCTACGGGGGCGCGGACAAGACCGTCGACGTCCACGTCTCCTGGCTGCGCAGGAAGCTCGGGGAAACCGCACAGCACCCGCGGTACCTGCACACGGTCCGGGGAGTCGGGATCAAGCTCAGCAGCCCGACATGAGGCTCCGCATCATCCTGCTCGTCGTCGCGACCAGCTCGCTGGTGCTGGTCTCCTTCCTGGTGCCGCTGGCGCTGGTGCTGCGCTCGTTCGCGGCCGACCGGGCGGTCAGCACGGCCACCATCCAAGCCCAGTTCATGGCCCCGCTAGCGGCCACCCTCGACAGCAACAACCTCAAGCTGGCGGTCGACCAGGTGAACGCCGAGAACAAGGGCACCCCGCTGACCGTGTTCCTGCCCGGAGGGCAGGAGATGGGCAGCCCGGCGCCCCGGTCAGCCGGGGTCCGGCTGGCCAGCCAGGGACGCAGTTTCACCACGCCCACGCCCGCCGGGGTAGAAGTCCTGGTCGCGGTCCAGGGCCTGCCTGCCGGCACCGCGGTGATCCGCACATTCGTGCCCAACGCGACCCTGCGGCACGGGGTGGACCGGGCCTGGCTGCTGCTCGGCGGCGTCGGCCTCGGGCTGCTCGTGCTCAGCGTGGCCGTCGCCGATCAGCTGGCCCGGTCCCTGGTCCGCCCGCTGACCGCGGTCGCCCAGGTCTCTGACCGCCTGGCGACCGGGGACCTGACCGCCCGCGCCACGGTGGCCGGGCCGCCCGAGGTCCGCCGGGCCGGGGCGGGCCTGAACCGGCTGGCCGCGCGGATCGGCGACCTGCTCGCCCACGAGCGGGAGACGGTCGCCGACCTGTCCCACCGGCTGCGCACCCCGCTCACCGCGTTGCGGATCGACGCCGAGTCGCTGCGGGACGAGGCCGAGATGGCGCAGGTTCTGGCCGACGTGAACATCGTGGAGCGGACGGTCACCGAGATCATCCGTGAGGCCAGGCGGCCGACCGGCGAGGGCTCGGGTGTGCTGTGCGACGCGTCGGATGTGGTCGGCGAGCGGGCGGCGTTCTGGCAGCCCCTGGCCGAGGACCAGGACCGCCCGATGATGGTGGACATCGCCGCCGGGCCGGTGATGGTGCGGGCCAGCGCGGAGGACCTGGCCGCGTGCACGGACATCCTGCTGGAGAACGTGTTCTCGCACACCCCTGACGGCCTGGCCTTCAGCATCAGGCTCAGCCGGCGGCCGGGCGGCGGCGCCTGGCTGCTGGTCGCCGACGACGGGCCCGGCTTCCCGGCCGGGAACCCGACCCAGCGCGGCCTGTCCAGCGGCGGCTCCTCCGGGCTGGGCCTGGATATCGCGCGGCGGATCGCCGAGAACTCGGGCGGCACCCTCACCGTCGGCCCGTCCACCTCCGGCGGCGCGGCGATCACCGTTGAACTCGGCCCGCCGGTCCGCCCGCCCGGACGGGTGCGCCGTCACCGGAGCGCGTCCGGGCGGCAGCGGCCGCGGGCGCAGGACCCGGGACATGGACTCGGCGATGAGGCCAGGCCCCCGTGGACCCTGCTCGAGAGCCCGCCCGCGGGCCAGCGCCCGCGCCGCTAACGCTGGCCGCGACGGCCGGCTTGCCCGTGAAGAGGAATGGGGAGGTGGGCGGGGGATGGCGTGCGGGGTCCGGGGGTCGCCCCCCGGGCATTAGAGCGCGAGAATCCGGTGGTCAGGGAGCGGGAAGTCGGCGTGCCTGTGGACCAGCTTCCAGCCGCCGTCGATGCGCCGGTAGATGTGGGTCACCCGCATGGCCATCTCCCGCGTGGGACCGCCGTCGACGCTCACCGGGCCCCGCTCGAACCCGACCGTGTAGGCGAGGTCATCGCTCGAGGCGACCACGGCCTGCTCAACTCCGACCGGCCCGGTGCCGTTCGCGTAACGGCTCCCAAGCCAGCGGCAGGTATCGGTGACGGCCTTGTGCCCTTTCTCGGTCGCGCCCCAGGCTCCAAACAGAGTCGCGTCATCCGAGGACGTCCAGCACCTGATGTAGGGCTCGGGATCTCCGCTCCGCATCGAGGCCACCGCCGCATGGGCCTGTTCCATGGCCATCGCGAGCTCGATTTCCATCACCGGCGCGTTGTCAGCCATCAAGCTGATCCCCGTCCCCCCGTATCAGCACTGGCCGCACTTTGCTTGCGCGGTGACCCTGCCCTAGGGATCTGCCCCGGCGGAGTGCGACCATCGGAGCCGCCGGTCTCGCAGATCCCTATCCCCCCGGAACAGGGTCACCGGGCCTTGTGAGCTTTACTGACCACCTAACGAATACTGCAACAGTAAACACTTTCGGCCGCTTGGGTCAACCCCGTCCCTCCCGTCCCTTCTGGGCAGGCGGAAGCAGCATGTCGCACAGCGTGTCGCCGAGCCACTGCTCGTAGCGCTCTGGCGTCCAGCCAGACTCGGCCACCAGACGCCGGTACGGATCCGACGCTCCGACCACCCACAGCACGTCGACGGCCGCGTCGCGGTCCAGCCCCGGCCGCAGCGGGCCCTTGTCGGTCAGCGCTTCGATGAAGGCCTGCGCCCCGTAGCGGCGCTGGGTCTCGGCGGTCTGCCAGAAGTCCCCGAGCTCGGGGTCGGTCGCCGCCGCGTGGTGCACAACCTCATCCAGCGGCGCGTAGCGCTGGTAGATGCGGCTCAGGTTCCTGGCGTGCAGCCGGACCGACGTGGCCGGGTCGCGCTCGGTGAGGGCCTCCTGGTACCAGGGCCGCTCGATCACGGGCATCGGATCGTCATCGCCCGCCAGGGCCAGATCCCGCAGCCGCTTGAGCAGCTCACGCTTGCTGCCTGCGTTGGCGAACACCGTCGGCCGGGACACCCCGGCGCGCTCCGCGATCTGCTCGATCGTCGTCTGCACGTACCCTTGGGCAACGAAGAGATCTTGGGCAGCGGCCAGGATGAGCTCACCCGTCCGCCGGGCGCTCTCTTCTCGCAGCGGCGAAGAGTAGCGCCGCTTGGTAGGCGAATTCATTCAAAGATCACTATATTCGATAGCAGATCGAGCAAAAGATCTATCCATCTGCCCCAGCTGGGGCCTGTGACCTGGATCGCCGGCCTGGCCGCGGTTTCCGGGCCAGGGACGCGGGCCAAAAGTTCTCGGGCAGCTGCCACTAGCTGACCCCAGGACCAGGCCGCCGCCTCGGTGCGGTGTGCCACGCCTCGGCCGCGGCGGCAGCCGCGACGATCAGGGCCGTGACCCGGTCAGCCCACCACCAGCCGAATGCGCCGTCGAGCAACAGGGCGGCGAGCGCGAACAGGCTGGTGGCCGCGCCGACACCGCTGAGAACACCGTCGCCCTGAAGCGCGCGGCTGCCCATGCGGCCGCCCAGACGGTATTTAGCCAGGGCCAGGGGGGCCAGGACGACGAACGAGACGCCCGCGGCGCCCAGGGTCAGGCCGGAGGTTCCCGGCCGTGATCCGCTGGCCAGCGCGGCGGCGGACCCGGTGATCAGCACGGCGCTGATCAGCGCCAGGGCGACCGCCACGACGATCGCCGCGCGGGTCTCCGCCGTCCCGGACCGCGCCGGATGCCGCCGCTCGGCCCGGAACCGCCAGACCAGAACCGCCGATCCGGTGACGTCGGCCAGCACCCCGAGACCGACCGCGAAGACGCCCAGGCTGTGATCACGCAACCCGGTGCTCACGGCGGCGGCCCCGGACAGCACGCCGAAGCAGACGGAGGCCGTGACCAGCCGCAGCGCCGCGGTGACCAGCGCCGGGCGGTGAGGGCTGCCTCCGGGTGATCTGTCTCCGGCCACTGGCCTGCTCCCGTCGTACGCATGGCCCCGGCGCGCGGGCTGCCACCTGGTCAGGCCGGACACGGGCCCGGCCCAGGTAGTCCTCAGTGGGCGGTTGTGCGTTGAACGGGTGTGGGAACCCAACGCCCGGACTTTGCAGAGTTCTACCGCAGGTTCAAGGATGAGTGCCTGCGCACGGTCCTGGTCAGCGTCGGTGACCGGGACACGGCCCAGGATCTGGTGGATGAGGCGTTTACCCGTGCCTGTGCGTCGTGGCGCACGGTCAGCAGGCACCCGGCGCCCGCCGCGTGGGTGGTCCGCACCGCGCTGAACGCGAACATCTCCCGGTGGCGGCGGCGCCGCCGGGAGGTACCGGTGCCGGACCCAGGCGTGCTCGCCGACCTGCCCGTGGCCAGCGCGGTGTCCGACGGCCCGGTCGACCCCACGATCATGGCGGCGCTGCTGCGGCTTCCCGGCCGGCAGCGGCAGGTCATCGCGCTGCGGCTGTTCCTCGACCTGGACACCGACCGCACCGCCGAGGTGCTCGGCATCGCGCCCAGCACGGTCAAGGCCCATCTGGCCCGGGCCATCGCCGCGTTGCGCGATGACCTCGTGCCCATGCGACAGCAGGAGACCCCATCATGAACGACAGCGAACTGATCACGGCGGTGCGGGAGTCCTTCACCGGCGTTCGTTCCGCCACCCCGGTAGAGCAGATCGCGAACCGCAGCCGCGCGGTGCGCGCCCGGCGCTGGGTTCCCGTCCTGGCCGCGGTGCTGGCCGTGGCGGCCGGGGCGGCTGTAGGCGTGACCGCGCTGACACCAGCCCATCACCAGGCCAGCGGTCCGACCGGTGCCCAGCTGGCGGCCTGGACGGTGGTCAAGCAGGCCGACGGCACGGTCTCGGTCACCCTGCGCCAGCTGCGTGACCCCGCCGGGCTGCAGCGCAGGCTCCGCGCCGACGGCGTCCCGGCCACCGTGACGTTCTTCGGCGGCACGACGCCCAGGTCGTGCCAGCGTTACCCGGTGAACGTGGCCCTGATCAACCGGGTCTTCACCGGTCGGACCGTCGGGGGCTTCCCGGTCATGATCATCCACGTCTCAGCCCTCCCGCACGGCGCCGGCGTGCAGATCAATCCCCCCGACCAGCAGCCGATCCGCCGCGTCGCGATCGGCCTGGTGCGCACCACGCCTTCGTGCACGGGCGGCCGAACCCGCCCTGCGACCCACCGAGGCGATCAAGGCCCAGGCTGAGGATCATGTCCCTGGCCTGGGCCTTGGTGCGGCGCGCTGGCCTGAGCCGCTGGCGGCAGGCCTGTCCAGCCGGTGGCGCGCCAGGCCGACCAGTCGCGGTCCGGGTAACGCAGCCCCATCCCGGCCACCGTCTCCGGGGTCCAGAACGGGTGGCCCGGGGGCGGGAACCCGAACAGCCGCAGCTGGCGGGCGGTGGCCCGGGCGACGAACCGGTACCAGGCCGGGTCGTGGCTGCGGCCGGCCCAGGCGTGGCGGTGGCCCCATTCCGCTGCGGCCGGGCGGTAGCCGAGGTGCATGGTGTAGCGCGCGGCCCGCGGCGCGGTCAGGGCGGTTCCCCGGTGGAACGTGCCCGGCTCGAACGCGACCACCGTGCCCGCCGGCCCGGCGGCTGACACCTCCGCCTCGTACAGGTCAGGGCGGCCCCGGACGGAGACGAAGCCGCCCTCGCTGGCGGCCCCGTCGGTGCGCGGGTACCAGTTCGGCGTGGCCGGCAGGCCCGCGGTGCGCGCTCTGGAGACGAAGTGGGGCGGGCCGAGATCGTCGGGCACGTCGGCCAGGTAGACGAACATCTCCAGCTGCCGGGAGGCGGGACTGGGCACCAGGAGGGTGTGGTTGAGGTAGTCGCGGTGCAGGGCCTGGTCGTAGTCGGCCGCGCCGGTGTACTTGGCCCAGGCCTCGGCCGAGTAAATCCGGATGTCGGTGTCCGCGAGCAGCGTCTCGGCCAGGTCGGCCAGCCGGTCGTGCACGGCAAGCAGGCTGACCTCGGCGCTGGCGAACGGGAAGCTGTCGATCCCGGCGAACTCATCGCCGAGGTAGCGGGCGCACCTCGGGTCGGCCCGGTCATGGAACCCGTCCGCCGAGGGGAACATCAGGCCGAGTTCCGCGACCGCCGGGACCAGCTCGCTGGCGGGCAGGAAGCCGGGCAGGACGACGAACCCGTCGTCCTGCCAGGCGACGGCGGCGACGCTGGCGTCCATGGCCGCAGCATGCCCGCTGCGCTCGCCCGGCGCAGCCCATTTTTGCGCCGCCCCGTTCGTACGGGCCGGTGGCTTGGGCGTGGGAGTGACTCAGGGCGGGCACCACCGTGCGCACCTGGCCGCCGGCGGCTCTAGCGCTGAGGGACCTGCCGCAGTTCGCTGACGGCCTTGGCGACGCGCCGCGCCCGGGTTTCCGGGGTCTTGGCCCCGGTCACGTCCAGGACGTAGCGCTGCTGACGGCTGTAGGACAGCTGGCCGAAGGAGCGCCGGGCGGCGGGATCCTCGTTCAGGGCGCTGGCGAGGTCGGGCGGCACCTCCACCACGCGAGGCTCGTTGTCCGCAGTGAGCTCGACATCAACCTCCTCACCCGCGGCGACACCGGCGGCAGCCCGGTGCTCCGCGCTGACCGGGAGCATGAACGTCCCGCCCATGACCGCCACGCTGCTGCGGTAGGAATGGCCGCCGATCGTGACGTGCACCCGGGGCTTCTTGCCCCGCCCGAGGTTGGCGACCACCTCGGGCGGGACCGCGATCCCGGTGGCGGTCTTGCCGTTGAGCTGGACGACAGCGCGGAACTTCATCGGTCATCCCCTCTCTGGTCTCGTCTCCTCGTGATGCTGGCATTTCCAGTACTAGACGGTACAGTACTCAGCAGAGTACTGAGCCGTCCAGTACTATTCGCGCCAGGGCAACGCTGAGGAGGCCGACATGAGCCAGGAAGCGCCGGACGAGAGCCGGTCGGCGCGCAAGCGGCGGGCGATCGTGGAGGCAGCAGCCGGGCTGTTCCTGGCCCAGGGGTACCAGGGCACGAGCATGGACGAGATCGCCGCCCTGGCCGCCGTATCCAAGCAGACCGTCTACAAGAACTTCGCCGACAAGGAGCAACTGTTCAGCGACATCGTGCTGGCCGCCGCCGCCCGGGCCGACGAGTTTATCCAGGCACTGCCGCGGGTGCTGGCCGGCGCCGCTGACCTGCGGGCAGGCCTGCAGGAGCTGGCCCACCAGTACGTCGCCACGGTCATGCAGCCCCGCCTGCTGCAGATGCGGCGGCTCATCATCAGCGAGGCGGGCCGGTTTCCCGGCCTGGCCCGCACCTACTACCAGCGGGTTCCGGAACGGGTGATGGCCGCCCTGGCTGACCAGCTGGGCGATCTCGCCGGCCGCGGGCTGCTGCGCGTCGACGATCCGTCCCTGGCCGCGAGCCACCTCGCGTTCCTGATCCTGGGCCTGCCGCTGGACCGGGCCATGTTCCTCGGCACCGGCCACGAGCTCACTCCGGCCGAGCTCAACCGCCGCGCCGACGACGCCGTGGCTGTCTTCCTCGCGGCCTACGGCCAGCCGTGATCCGCGCCGGGCGCTGACGGTTCAGGGCCGTTGCGCACCTGGCGGAAGGGCGGTCCACCCCGCGCCTCAGACCAGGGCGGCCTCGTCGTACCCCAGGGAGAACTGCTGCTCCGGGAACAGCTTGCGGGCCTGCGTCCACTGCTGGGTCGCGGCGAAGACTTCCCTGGTGTACGGAAGAAAGACAATGCGCTCGCCGGTGCCGAAGGTCCGTACGTCGACCTGGTCGCGGTATTTCTCCGGCACGACCCGCAGGTGGTAGTGCTTGTAAAGCTCCGGGTGCAGGTCGATTTCCATCTGCGCGCGCCGCAGCGCGGCCAGGTACTTCTCCACGTCATCCGGGCCGACGCCGAGCCCGGTCACCAGGAACCCGATCATGAAGGTGGCATCGACCACCGTGCGGAACCCGAAGGCCTCGGCGATGTAGAGCGGCACACCAAATACCGTGGCCGCCGGGACCTGCCGCTCCAGCAGGGCGTCCAGCCGCTCGTTGGGAGGGCCCTGGAAGCTGAGCTCGATCTGATCGGGCGCGAGCACATTCTCCAGGGCCTGCAGCGTGGTGAAGTGGCTCCCGGAGTGGTAGCCAACCCCGATCGCCGTCCCGGCCAGGTCCTCGGGACGGCGGACCTGCGATTCGGGCGGGACGACGATGGCGCAGGGCGCCACCGAGTAGGCCGTCGTCACGAGCTGACCTGATCCCCCGCTCGCGGCGGCGTTCGTGGCCCAGTGGCACGCGCAGCTCACGTTTGCGCCGTCGCGGCCCGCCTCGAACGTCTCGAAAGCGCCGGTCTTTATCTCCCCGGCGTCGTTACGGCGGGTCTGGTGAATGCCGTAGTCCCCGCCGGTCACGATGCTGTACTCAAGGCCCTCGGCAGTGAAGTAGCCCTTCTCGTCAGCGACCCATTCCTGCAGCCGGCCATGCGGCATGATCTTGAGCGCCATCCGCCACCTCCAAAGGGCATTCAGCGCCAAAGTAGCCCGAGTCCAAGATATGGTCAAGGCAACCGCTCATATTCGAATACAAATTCCGAAACTGATCCGTAGTCTCAGATTTCGGATCCCTTAGAGTCGCCAGAAAGGGC
This sequence comes from uncultured Actinomycetota bacterium, assembly GCA_963739645.1. Taxonomy (GTDB): domain Bacteria; phylum Actinomycetota; class Actinomycetes; order Streptosporangiales; family Streptosporangiaceae; genus JASHPR01. Next base: position 32,464 of record CAVUBM010000074.1, on the reverse strand, counting down.
TGGCTGGCGAAACTGGGCCGGGCGTCCGGGCGGCGCGGCAGCGGGCCCAGAAAGGACGTGGTTGCATGTCTGAGGCCACAGAGGCACGGCACCCCTCGAGCCGCGTGCTTCCGCACGAGCTGCCGGCGTCCCTGCGAGACGCGGGCCTGTCGAACTGGATCCGCGAGCCCCTGGACGACGCCGTCGACCGCAGACGCCGCATCATCATGCCGCCGGCCGCCGCGGTTATGGGCACGCCCGCCCGCGCCTACCAGGGCGCGCTGCTGGCCGAAGCCAGGCATCCCGACACAGTTTTCATGATGGGTCATAACCCCGCCCTGCCGACGATGCCCGAGCGACCCACGCTGAGGGACTTCTTCCTGCTGCGCTTCAGCAAGATCGCCAGAACGCACCTGCTGCAGAGCGCCAGGGTGGCCAGGCTGAACGGCCTCGACGAGAAGGTGATCATGGCGTGCCTGCTGCACGACATCGCCATCGCTGGGCTGCTATCGGCCAATCATGGCTACTGGGGCGCGCAGATGGTCGCCCCGTATGTCGATGAGGAAGTCGCCTGGGCCATCGAGAAGCACGAGGCACTCCGCTACTTCGCGGACGAGTCGGTGGGCTACACCTATCCCGAGGCCTACATCGACTACTTCGGGCCTGACTACAGCCCGCCTGACTACCTGCGCCGGGAGCACCAGGCGGCACGCCGGCATCGCTGGTACATGACATCGCGCCTGGTCACCATCAACGACATCTACTCCTTCGATCCCGCCGTCGTCGTCGACTACGACGACTTCGAGGACGTGGTGGGCCGGAACTTCCAGCAGCCGGCCGAGGGGCTCGGGTTCGACGGATCCCCGGTCGCGCACATGTGGCGGACGATGATCTGGCCGAACAACTTCCTGTGAGCACGTAACGTGCTGCCGCTCGCGGTTCGCCGACCGCGACGGCTGGGCCATGACCGCGGCCGACCGGACTCGGGCGCGGCTCGTAACCGGCACGGCCGCCTAGACCTTCGGGTGACCACGGTGCCGGCTCCATTCCGGGGCGAGCATCGACATCACGATGGCGTCGATCCACCGATCTTCCCAGCGCAGCGCGTCGCGGAGCACGCCCTCGGCCACGAAGCCGACCTTGTCGTAGACATGCCGTGCGCGCGGGTTGAAGGAGTAGACCTCCAGCGAGATCCGGTGCAAGCCCAGTTGCTCGAAGCCGTAGCCGACGATCATCCGCACAGACTCCGTGCCGAGGCCTCGGTCCCGGCCGCGGGCGTCCAGGATCGTGCGGAAGCCGCAGCTGCGGTTGCCCCTGTTCCAGTCGTTGAGCACGGCCTCGCCCACGCACTGACCGCTGGCCCGGTCCACGACGGCCAGGTCAAGCCGGTCCGGCTGCTGGTTCCGGGTGCGGTACCAGCCCAGGAACGTCGTCTCGGCCGTGTCGTCCCACGCGGGAACCTCGGCGGGACCGTGGGAGCTGCCCGTCAGCTTGAGCGCCTCAGGATCCCGCAGCATCTCGCGCAGCGCCGCGACGTCCTGCTCCACAATGAACGGGCGCAGCATGGCCCGGTCGCCGATCAGAGTGGGCTTAACCGCGAAATCCGGGGCCGACTGACTGGTCACGGCACTGTCCGCGCCGCCGTGACCGCCACCGTGGTGTAGTGCGCCGTGAAACCGCCCCCCACCGCGTCGATGGCGGCCCCGATGCCGGTCAGCAGCTCCTGCAGCTTGGCGGGCGGGATCCGGCTGTGGCCGCCGATGGTGGGCACCAGTTCCAGCCACTCGTCACGGGTGTAGGGACGGTCCCAGTCGAACAGCCACTGTTCCGGTTCGCCGAACGCCCCCGCCTGCCGCAGCCCGTTCGCCGCCGTACCGCACATCGTCAGGTACGCGTCGATGGCGGACATCGTCCAGGGATTGAACGGCAGGCCAGGCTGCACCTGGCGGTAGACACCGCCGAAGGCTTCCCCCAGGTCGGGCGGGGGCTGGACCGCGTTCCAGAACAGTGCCAGCCGCCCGCCGGGACGCAGCGCCCGCGCCGCCGCGGCCGCTCCCGCAACCGGGTCCACCCAGTGCCAGGCCTGCGCGGCGATCACCGCGTCGAATTGCCGGCCTGCGGGGTCCCAGTCTTCGAACTTCGCCACCTCGACGTCGACCCCGCTCTGCCGGGCCAGGTCGGCCATGCGGGCGTCCGGCTCGACCCCGAGCACCCCGCACCCGGTCGCCTGGAAGAGCCGGGCGGCGATGCCGGTGCCGCAGCCGACATCGAGAACATCGGGCCCGGGGCTGGCGGCGACGATGCGCTCCACCAGGGCACCGGGATAGCTGGGGCGGGCCCGGTCGTAGCGTTCGGCGTCCGAGCCGAACGACTCCGCCACATCCCGGTGCCGATGCGGCTCGACCCCTGCTGAACCTGATTGTGGCTGGTCTTCCGGTTGCGCTGGCATAAAACAACGATCGCTTCCGAATGCCCTCATGGCCGCTGATTTCGCGCCGGGCTTACAACGGCCTGACAATCCAGGCACCGGTTCCGGTTGCTCCAGTGACGCAGGTCGGCGAGGATCCCGGGAGTTACCATTTCGCCGTGACCGACTGGCGGAAGGTGATCGACAGCGGCGCCTTGCTGCCGGATGAGACCTCGCGGTCCGGTGTACTCGCCGAACTGTGCGAAGCACTGCGCTCCCCTGATCCTGTACTACGAGATGAGCAGGCCTACGCCTTGTTCGTTAGCTGGATCCCGGGCCTGCACCCAGCAGAGCGTCGTGCCCTCGGCGACAAGATGACTTCGTGGTTCGACGACCCGGAGATCCAGGCTCGCACCTTCGCGCCGTTGATTCTTGCGGCGATCATCGGTCAGGGTGACTACCAGCCCGCCTGGCTGGCCGCGTTCGCCAAGTGGTACCCCGCCGAGACCGATCTCCGCGGCTATGATCCAGAACTCGGCTGGCTGCACGCAGTCGCCCACGGCGCCGACCTGCTTCGCGCATTTGGCCTGTCACCGCACGTCGATCCCGCGCCGTTGCTCGACCTGGCAACCGCTCGCCTGCTTGCCCGCACTGGCTACGTTTTCGCTCATCAAGAGGACGACAGGCTCGCGTTCGCTGTCGGCCAGACGCTGACCAGGAGCGAACTGTCCGAGGCGGATGCTGTGCGATGGCTCGATCCGATCGCGGCCGAGTTCGATGTGGGAGAACCCGGCCCCGTGCCGCCATTCGCCTCCAACACAATGCGTACTCTGCGCGTTCTTTACCTTCTGGCAGACCGCGGGATTCGGCCAGGATGGAGCGACGGTACCCCGGTGCTGCTGCGTCACCACGAAGCCCTTCGCCAGCGACTCGCTGACGTCCTCGCCCTGGCTGCTCCCTTCACGGGATAACCTCGCCACCTTCAGGAGCGTCGTCCGCGAGCCGGTCGGGTCACTGCTTCGTGGGTGGCGCGTCGTTCGGGGGCATGTAGGCGCCAATCGCCCGGAAATGGGGATCACTCGCGTCGGGCGGGATCTTGAGGGCCACTTCCCGTTCGGAACTGAACGAGTGCAGCACCGGCTCCGGCATGGTGGACGTCTCGGAACTGGTGGTACTGGTCAGGCCCATCGGCCCGCGACGGGCTCCGGGTCGGCGGATGAGTGCGGGCTGGTTCCCTGGTTCAGGTCTCACTGTCTACGCTTGGCGCAAGCTGGGCCATGCTCGACCGCACAAACCTTGGCGGACCTGTGCTGACCTGCGATACAACCATTCTGGCCGGGGCTGGGCCGGCTGGCGTTTCGCCATGGTTACGAAGTGCCAAGAGCCCGGTTCACGGGTTCACCGTTCAGCCGCCCTACGATGCTTACGCCGGTGATCGTGATTCAGGGGAAGCAGGGAAGCCGCGTTAATGGACGTGGATGGTGTCGCTCACCTGGCCGAGGCCCTGACCGGAGTGCGCCGCACGGCCCGGGACGGGCTGGCCGAGTGGCGGTATCACGGCAGGCTGGTCGCACGCCAGCTGGACGACGTTCACGTGGTGATCCGGGCCGATTTCGACTTTCGCGACTCGATACTGCGCCAGTTCCCCGCAACCTTCAGCGTCCCGGCCCGGTATCTCAAGCACATGATGGTTGTCGCTGACCTCGCCGGCGGCGACGCGGGCGCGATCGAGGATGCCCTCGAAGCAGCGTGGCAGCTTCAACGAAGTGCCGACTGACCGAGTCGTCTCACCCCGGCCGAGGTTTGGAAGGCTAAGACTAGGCTCTGCCAGATCACCCCTTATGCAGGCCACCGACCCGCGGATCGCGGACCCGGGGTAATGGCGGCCGTGGCTGGGGAGCTGGACAGGACCAATCACGGTGGACGTGACCAAGCTGAACATCTCCATGGACGGCTCCGGCCGCGCCGCAAACGACCTCCGCCCCGAAGCCAGCGATGCCTGAACACATGGACGCCGCGGTCATCACCTCCGACGCCGCGCCCGGCACCGAACCCCTGGAATGGGACCAGGTACGCCAGCGGTTCGCTGCGGAGAGGTGGTACTGGCTGGCCGGGAGCCAGGGATGCCCTCAGAGTCTGGGCGACACGTCGGTGATGAACAAGAGTGCGGGCACAGCTTGTCGCTAGCGACCATGTGATCCGTCGATCAATGCAGCGCGTCCGGCCAGTGCGTCGGAATCCGTAACCGCAGGTCAGAGTCCAGCGCGTATCCGGCATTGGTGCCTGAGTCCGGTGTCGTCCCGCAGACCCTGAGAGAGCTGTGAGAGATCCCTTTCCCCGGAACGTGGTAGTCAGGTGTGTGAGTAAAGGTCGCTTGACATGAGGCGGGAGTAAAGGTACCTTGACATCATGAGGAACCGGGTCCGAGAGCAGCGCACCCAGCGGGGCCTGTCCCAGGCCGAGCTGGCGGCGGCGCTGGGCGTATCGCGGCAGACGGTGATCTCCATCGAAAGCGGCCGGTACCTGCCGTCGCTGCCGCTGGCGTTCGCCATCGCGCGGTTCTTCAATCTGACGGTCGACAAGACGTTCGACCCGGAGGATGAGGAGGCAGGCGCATGATGCCATTCATCTCCCCGCGGCTGCGCAAGCCTGTGGGAATCGCGCTGGCCGGGGCGGCCTTCGCCGCCGCGTGGTTGGTGCGCGGCGGCCCGCTGTGGTGGGTCTCGATCCTGGCTGTGATCCTCGCGGCCGTCCGAGCGGTCTCCTGGTACCGGATGGGCGGGAAGGACACCGACGAGGGCGCGCTGGCCGGGTCCCGGGCGGACGAGCGCCAGGAGGTGCTCAGCCTGCGGTCGCGGGCCCTGGCCTGCAATCTGGCTGTGATCGCCGCGTTCATCGGCCTGACGGTCGCGATCGCGGCCAAGGCTGCCTGGTGGTGGCCGTTCCTGGTCATCCTCGCCGTCGCTGCCTTTGGTTACCTGCTCGGCTTGTCGACCTACGGTGCCGCCGAGCACGACCCGGCAGACGACAACGAGGATCCCGGGCAGCGGCCGCGATCCCCGGTCAAGCGCTGAGGTGACCGAGATGACGACGAACCAGATGAACCTGCTGGCCGGGATCAGCATCGCCGTGTGCTGGTGTGCGTTCGTGGCGACCTGGCTCGCGGCTGAGAATTACAGCGAGGGGCGGGCCCCGGCGGAACGGACGCGTTCCCGGTTCGGAACAGCCGTCACGCCCGGCCTGATTATCGTGACCGTAATCTCCGTCGCAGCGCCCAAAGCAGACTGGCAGTCCCTGGCCGTGCACGCGCCCGTGGCTCGCATCCTGGGGCTGGTGTTCCTGATGGTCGCGACCGCGTTTACGATCTGGGCCCGGCTCGTGCTGGGCATCATGTGGAGCGGCGCGCCCGTGGTCAAGCAGAAGCACCAGCTCCGCACCGGCGGTCCTTACGGCATCACCAGGCATCCCATTTACACCGGAATCCTGGGCATGCTGCTCGGCTCCATGCTGGTGGCCGGGGGCGGGCGATGGATCGTGCCTTTCCCCGTTTTCCTCGTGCTGCTAGAGATCAAGATCCGCATCGAGGAACGGCTCATGCTAGCCGAGTTCCCTGGCGACTATCCGCGCTATCGCCAGCGGGTGCCCCGGCTGGTACCCGGCCTGCGCCTGATCAACAGGAGCAGGGCGGTCAGCATGTAGGCGTGCTCGCTAGCGCCTGAAGATAAAGGAGACGCGACCGTGACTCAATACGGTACGTGGGTCAGCTATAGCGGCACCGCCAAAATAATGCTCGCCTTTGTCCTGCTGGCCGCCGCGGGAGGCGTGACGTATGCCGCAACCCGGCTGCCACTCCCCGTCCGGCCAGCAAGGCCCGGCGAGGCAGCTGCGACCTTTATGTTCGTGACTTGGGGGTTGGCGTTAGGGGTATTTCTGGGGTGTGTGGCTACCTACGTGAAGGCTGCACACCGGGAGCACGTATTTCACGCTCCGCCAGTGGATCCCATCACGCCCGTTACCCTAAGTTGCGTAGGTGTCATCTTCGTCATCATCCTTATCATCAGCGTCAGTTCGCTTGGTTGGGGGGTTGCGCTAGGGAGCGCTGCTATAGGCGCCCTGGCCGCACCGATGATCTTCGAGTTTCCGTTCGATCTCATCGTGATGGCCAGAATCTACCCACCGATTCCGCCCCATCCAGCCTTGTATCGGGTCTTGTTCTTCGCACCCTTGTTCCTCATCGAAGTCCTCACGCTGTCCCTGCTGACGTTGTCTCCGGTGGTGCGGCTGTCCAAGGCGGCCTTCTTTTCTTTCGCGTTGATGCTGGCGGTTTTCGCGGCGTGGGCCCTGTTCGGATTCGCGTACCCCTCGACCCCGACCCCCTTCACGTTGAACGTGGTGTCAAAGATCCTGGCCTTCGTCGTGACGCTCAGCCTTTTCCTCCCCAAAGAGCCCAGGCCAGCACGCCAGGCCCGGAAACCAGCCCATTCGACCACGGTCATGTAAGCAGGCCACATGCCCAGACTCACAGGCAGGTTAATGGCACGTTCGGGGCTGAGGAGCTTCGACCCGGTAAATGCTGAATGTGGCGCACACCACTGGCCTGCGGGTTCTTCATGGAGTGGGGGACGAGAATCGAACTCGCACTATCAGCTTGGGAATGAGCGCGGTTAGCGCTGTGACCAGCATCGTCGCAGGTCGGCGGCATCTCCCTCTCTCCCTGAGTGTCCGCCAGACACCCTCGTCGTCCGACCGCCGTGGAGAAAGTTGTCACAGGGATCGGGGCATCGGCGGCAACGGTGCGTGCTGCGTAGTCTCTTTTACGATCCAGGCGAGGTAGTCGGGGTTCCCGTCGATGATGGGCCGTGCGGAGACGCCGGGTACTTCGTAGGGGTGCTCGTGCTTGGCTCTGGCCACGATATCCGGTACGCGGGCTCGCGTGGTGTGCAGTGAGACACGTCCTTCGGTTCGCTCGAGGAACTCGCCGCGCCAGCGATAGACCGACTGGATGGGGGCGAAGTTGTGCGCGCTGGCGCACAGGCCCTGTTCGACGAGACTGCGGCTGAACGCTTTGAGCCATTCCGGCTCCGGGGCGGTGATGACGACCTCGCACAGTTCACTGGGTGGCACGGGTGACCTTACCGTCGCTGTGGATCAGCCGGGTCGTGGTTGCTTCGGAGCGGGTGACGAGAATCGAACTCGCACTATCAGCTTGGGAAGTGCAACGGCCATGGTAGTCCACGGCGCTGATCTGCCGATCCCACCGGTCCCTGGTGACCGTGATTCCCCTCATCGCCATGGCTAATGGCCCGCTAATGGCCAGCCGATCTTGGCAGGCTATCCTTCCGCGGGCTCCGGTTCTTCCTGACCTACTGCTTAGGAGATCGTCTGGTGCCTGGCCGTGACATGCCCGCACCCAGGTCGCGGTACATGTACGCCTGTCCGTGAGTGATGCAGGTGTGCGCGTTCCGGTCGCAGGTGCATCCCAGGGCGGGCACCAGGCCGCCGCCTTGGCACGCCGGACAGTGGTTCGTGCGGTTCATGATCGCTCCTATGCGGGTGGCTTCCCACCCCCGCCCAGCCGAGATTCAGGGCGTTGAGGGTTCCGCCCACTCTCGCCCGGCATGTGTTTACTAGGGTCCGCGCCGGGTAGCGCGACACTATATCGGCGCAGATGCCCGGATCGGGGTGATTCAATTGCCGTGGTGGGAAACCGTGCTCTTCCTGATGGCGGTGGCCCTAGCGATCTGGGGATTTATCTCGATCGTCGGCTTCCGCACACGAACGCTTACGCGCAGGACCGACCGGACTGCCGAAGACCTGTACCCCGACTACGCTGACTCCGCCCGCAAGCAGCGCCGGTATGCGCGAGAACACGGCGGCCAGTGGCACGATGACGAGCCCGGCTGATCTGCGGCAGGCATAGGCGTCGGGCCGGCGCGCGCCGGCCGGGCCTCCCAAAGGCAGAGGCCGAGCGCTGGCGCCGGCCCGCGGCGCCGCGGGCGGCGATGATCTACCAGCATGAGGCACGTGGCGCAGACCAGGTGATCACGAGTGCGATCGATGCCCACGTCCAGGCGGCGCTCTGTCGATTCGCTGCTGCTCAGACCGCTCGAACTTCGGCGAGCCGCCTGACTGCGAACTGGTCGGTCCCGCTGGGGTCCCAGCAGACGGCGGCTTCCCATGCGGCCCGCGCTTGCGCGGCGATGTCGTACGCGTCGCCGTCGAGACCGGCGGCGTTGTGCGGCAGTGCCAGGTCGAGGTCGGGGACGTCGACGTGCGACTCGTCCCAGTCGATCATCGCGATGCGATCCGCGGTCATGCGGATGTTGCCCGGGTTGGGGTCGCCGTGGACGACGCACGTCGTACGACCGGTGAGTCGCGTCCACGCTGCTCGGCATCGAGCCACACCCTCAGGCGGCAGCTCACCGAGGTCGACCCTCGTCCCGGTCTCGGCATGCAGGAGGTCGGTCGACGATCGCCAGCCCGGGCGCTGTGGCCAGCCGTGCGTGAGCCGATGCAGCTGGCGGAGTGTGTCGGCGACGCGACGCCAGTCGGCATCGGTCTCAGGCGGTCCGCCCTCCACGTGGGTCATCACCACCAGACCGTCGGCGAAGTGCCGGCCGTCCGTGGTCGGGATCGGCACCGGCACCGGCATCCCTGCACGGTCCAGGTGCCGCAACAGGTCGGTCTCCCACGCGAGATCAGCGTCGCTGCGATGGCCGAGCCGACTGACCGCGAGGTGCCCGTTGACGCGCACGCTCCACACCCCGTTGACGCCAACTCCGCCAGTGAGCGGTTCGATACGAACGACGTCGTCACCCCACTGCTCAAGTGCCTCCCATCCCACCGGCCACATCTTCGCAGAGGGTCATAAAGCGCTCAACGAGATTACGAACCCGTGTTCAAGGCCCGTCCCGGCCCGGCGGGGGTTGTGGAGCCGGGAGTGGAGGTCAAGTTGCGGCTGCTTGATGCTTTGGACTGGCAGAGGTCTCCGCGCGAGCGGGGTGTGCTCGTGTGGAGGGGGCGGGCCAAAGGATCATGCGGTTAGCCGCTGCTTGACCGCAACGGACGGCGGAATACGATCACTGCCCGGGTGAATCCCCCGGGGTCCTGGCACGACTTAACGAACGCGCCAGCCGTCCCTCACCACTCCCCGGCCCTGCTGGATCACCGATCCGGTGTCAACCTGGCCTTGTCACCGGATCGCCTGCCGCTGTACGAAGACAGGGACGTGGTTGCCGGGCTACGGTGTCGCGATGAAGCTTCTCCTTACCGATTCCGGTGTCAGGAACGCAAGCATCCTCGAGGCGCTGGTCGATCTCCTGGGCAAACCGATCGCCGAGGCCAGCGCCCTATGCATCCCCACCGCAGGATACGGGGGGCCTTACGGGGATCCGGTCCTGCCATGGCGTTTCATCAGCGGGCGGTCCTCTAATCCCATGACCGAGTTGGGGTGGAAGTCGGTAGGCGCTCTGGAGCTGACCTCCCTTCCCAGCATCGACAAGGACCGCTGGGTCTCCTGGGTCCGGGAGGCGGACGTTCTGCTGGTGAACGGCGGCGACACGCTGTATTTGTGCCACTGGATGCGTGAGTCCGGACTGGCCGGCCTCCTCCCGTCGCTGCGCGACACGGTCTACATCGGGCTCAGTGCCGGGAGCATGGTGCTGACCCCCCGCATCGGGAAGGAGTTCGTCGACTGGAAGCCGCCCACCGGTGGCGACAGCATGCTGGGAGTTGTCGATTTCTCCATCTTCCCGCACCTCGACAGCCCGGACAGCCCGGACAAGACCATGGCCGAGGCGGAACGGTGGGCCGCCGGGATAAAGGGCCCGGCGTACGCCATCGACGATCAAACCGCCATCAAGGTGACCGGCGGCAGCGTTGAGGTCATCTCTGAGGGGCACTGGAAGCTGTTCAACCCGGCAGGATGAACGTCGACGTCTGCACCTCCCTCCCGATCACCACCGCGATGAGCCGTTTGGATCTGCGAATCGGTGTCAGCCTGCCCGGGCCGCTGCGGCGGGCGGGCCTCCCAAGGCCAGAGCCCGACGCGAGCGGAACCGGGCGCGGCGGCGCTAGCGCCGCCGCCTTGATCATAGGAAGGCGCTATTCGGCAGTGCGGCCGGTAGCCGACGGGTCGTCTCGGAGCGCGTGCGTGAATTTGCTGAGATCGTCGGTGATCGCGGCGGCCTGGACTTCGGCGAGAGCCTGGGCTTTGCCGGGCTTGTTGGCGTAGCCGATCAGGCGGGGCAACTTCAACAGGATGTCGGGCTGGCCACGTGCTGCCAGCGCGATTGGTGAGCCGGGCCTTCACTTCCATGATCTTCGGCACACGGGCAACACGTTCGCGGCTGCCAGCGGCGCCAGGCTGCGCGACCTGATGGCCCGCATGGGCCACGACAGCGAGCGGGCGGCCCTGATCTACCAACACGAATCGCACGGCGCGGACCACGCCATAGCCGAGGCCATCGACCGTCAACTGCGCTCGGGGTCGCGGGATGACGAGGACGACGATGGCAGCTCAGGCGCCCTGGTCCCGGCCAGCTAATGGTACGAGGGGCTAGCGAATGGCCGACCATAACAACCAGCGTGTATCGCTGCGTGCCGCTGAGCTGGGACTTAGTAGTGGAGCGGGTGACGAGAATCGAACTCGCACTATCAGCTTGGGAATCGGACAGATCGGCCGATAAGGCCTGCTGAGCAGCCAACTTCGGGGACCGTCATTAGCCGTGAGTGCCCCCTCATGACCCTGGTTAATTGCACGCTAATTGCACGGCGACCTTCCGCTTTTCAGGCCGGACATATCCCCAGTTGGCGCGGATCGTGCGAGCGTTATGCGCTGTCGCCGGTTGCTGCTGGTTGCCGGTGGCCGCTGTTGTTGCTGTCACCGTTGCTGTCAGCCGCGCTCCGATATGCGCCGTACTCTCGTAAGACAACCACCTGGGCCGCCGCGAGGGAGGCGGGCAACGATGCCAGACATCGACCGCACTGCAGATATCAAGGTCATCGCAGGCCAGGGGGCGGTGAACGCTGAGATTCCGCTCGCCGGGCACGCAAGCGAACACTGGCTGCAGATCTTCCACAGCCTGGTATCGAAGCGGAAGCAAGACCTTCGCGCAGAGGCCGAGGATCGTGAGGATCGTACTTGGGTCATCGTCATGCTGCCTGGCACCCTTCCGGGCCACCATCCAGAGTCGGCGCTGAATGCGGCACGTGAGCTGATCGGCGAGGCCACTGGCATGGATGACCAGTTTCAGTCGGGCGCCGCTCAAACCGAGGCCGCGGTCCGTGATTGGTGGGCGCGTCAGTAGCGGTAGCGCCACGCCATTACTCATCCTGACTTACTGCTTAGGAGGACGTAGGCGACTACGCTCGGACCTGTCCGTACGCAGGTCAGCGGGCATGCGGAGGTATCCGCGAGTGACTGCCAGTACCCGTGGCTGTCTGCCTCATCGGGCACGCAAAGGGCACGCGACCTTCTGATCCGTAGACCAATGCAGCGTGTCCGGCCAGTGCCCTGGAATCCAAAAATCGCAGGTCACGAGGAACCAGATGTCCGGTAGCGGCGCCGTGATTCGGTGCCGTCCGACCAGTCCGTGAGAACGTTGTGAGGGATGCCTACCTCTAGTCGCTCGGTGGCAAGCCGACCCCGGACCGCAGGGAGACGCCGGCGACCAAGGACCGGAAGCGTGATACGACGTCTGCTCACAGATTGGACGTTCCCAAGAACAACTGGTCGGATGGGTGAAGCTCCGCGACCTCTAACCGAGCCCGTGTAATGCCTAGTCCTCGTCCAACTGTGGTGATGGCTGGGGCGCGCCCGGCACTTCCATCCCTTGCTCTTGCATGTACTTCATGAGGTTCGGCACGACGACGGCGAGTTCGCGGTTCCCCTCCTCGGTTCGGGTGAAATATACAACCTCGCACCCCGCGAAGATGATCGGCGTGTGCCCGGGACCGATGAAGAACGCGTCACCGGCCTCGAATACCTCCTCCACCCCGTCGGCTATCCGCATGCCGTACTTGCCTTTTAGCACGTAGCCCATGTGGGGCGCCTGGCATTGATCGTTCGGTGCGCCCTTAAAGAGAAAAGCGGCGTCTAGGTCGACCGAGTGGGTTTCCATGCTGATGGTCCAGCCGTCGATCTCGTGAGAATAAGCATCAAGCACCCCCGGTATCGGTTGGTGAGATGAAGCGCTTGCCTTCGATACTTTCGGCATCTTTTTCCCTTCCAAGGGGTGGGCCTGTCGCCATCCTGTGTGCCTCTGGCCGAGCCCTCACTCCAACCCGGACCGCGGCACCATTGGCCAGAGGCGAACGTCCCGTGGAGAATTAGGCCCAACCGGCTCGCTGGCGATCTCTACTTTCGGGCAGCGACACTCGTTTCAGAACGACAGCGTCCCGCTCTCCGCGAACTTGTCCACCTCGTGGCGCGGGAATGGCAATGGCGTCAACGAGCAGCTGCCGTCGGGGTTGCGGGCCAAAAGCGCTACGGCACTGACCGTCCCGGTGAAGCTGCCGGTCGCGTCGTCGAACTGCCCGGTGCCACCGGTCACATCCCAGGCAAACTGCTGCGTCCCGGTGAACAGGCAGCTATGCGGGTTGACCGAGAATGACAACAAGGTCCCGGCCCTGCTGACCACGTGCATGGTGCCGCCGCGGAAGACCAGATCGTCCTGGCTAACACCAGTAGCAGGATCGGGGGGCACGATCTCGACGACCCGGCCGACGCCGCGGAACACCCCCGTGGCGCGCACCACGCTGCTGACGACTGTCCGGCTGTTCGTACCCGGGCCGGCCACGAACACGATGGTGCCGCTGAGCGTCTCGGTCCCGCTCGTCGCCGCGGCCGCGGGCATGGCGGGCGCAGCGGAGATAGCCAGCGCGGTCCCAGCGGCCAGCAGCGCCCCTTTCACCAGTCGTTTCATGCTTCCCCTATTACCTGAATCCGCTCATGTATTCCTCTCCTAGCGGCCAGTTGTGAGGCTGCACAGGGTGACATCTGACGTCAGGTAAGCCTCATCGTGTAGGAGCCGGGCGCCGCCTGTCACGGCCTGCTGCTCAGAAGAGTGCTGGTGGAGGTCCTGTGATCTGCCTGGCCTACGCCACGGCCGGGCGCGCCCGGATCCTCGCGGGGGCTTCCGTGGCTCAGCGTGGCTCCCCGCTGATGACAGCGTGACGCCCCTGGTCCTCGTTGCCATCTCCCGGCCTGTTTGCGGCAACTTGGCCGCGCCCGGTCCTGTCCCAGGTCCCTCCCCCGAACCCGATAGCTACCGAACCTGACGGCAGCCGGGTTCTGTCAGGGGGCGGCGCAGCCGATCACGTGTGACGCCGCAGGCGCCCTTGACAGGTTCCAGCTGGCGTGAACACTCCTACGGACGGGTTCGGGGGAGGACACTCACACTTCCACCTGTGCCCAACCGCTGCCGGGATCTGCCTGGTGACCGGCCGCGCTGTGCAGGGGATGGCCCCGTACCCTGGCCAGGCTCGCTGCCTGGCCCTTGGTTTCTGGCCAGAGTGCTTCCGGAGGCTCAATGTCAAGGGTGGCCAAAGGCCATTTCCGGAGGAAACGCGAAGCGCCCTTGATATTGAGGGGAAGCACGTCACAATTCAGGGGCCATCCCCGGACCTGACCACTTCCGGTGTCAGATCTCTCGGCGACCTGGACTATGTGCGTCAAGTCAGGTTGCCCGGCTTCGGCCCGTCGCGCGACCGTCTGCTTTTCAGGCCGGACATATCCCAAGTTGGCGCGGATCGTGCGAGCGTTATGCGCTGTCACCGGTCGCTGCTGGTAGCTGTTGGCTGATTGACCGGCGGTGTCTGCGCGTGCTGGCCCGGCGTGCGCCGGGCGGGCCTCCCAAGGCAGAGCCCGGCGCGGCGCCGGGCCGCGGCGGAGCGCAGCGGAGCCGCCTTGATTCAAATACGGCTAAATTCGGCAACGCATCGCAGGGGCGGCTGACGGCTGACGGATCGCAGTGCCGTCGTCTGCGGCTAGCTGTCCGCGTGGGCCTTGTGGCGCAGGGCTGTCCGGGCGTCCTGGTAGCGCTGGTGGAACTCGTCGGTGAGGTGCTCGTCGGGGTAGCGGTCGCTGAGCAGCTGGTCCAGGTCGGTGGCGTGGGAGAGCAGTGAGGCTTCGGTCTTCCGGTCGTAGCTGAAGGCGGTCAGTCCGTGGTGGACGGCTTCGTCCAGGTCGCCGTGCCGGGCGCGGATGAGGCCGAGGTCGATGTGGGACATGGCGGTGCGCATCGGGGCATTGGAAGACCTGTCGGGGCGGGCGTGGTAGCCGATCAGCTCGCGGGCGTGCTCTTCGGCGGGCTCGTCATCGCCGAGCCAGGTGTAGCAGGTGGCGGCGTAGAAAATCCACTTGGTGTGGTCGAAGACGAAGTGGTTCTCGGGGTGCTCGGGCTTGGGCAGCTGCTCCAGCAGCCTGGCGCCGTGGTCCAGGCTGGCGTGCACCTCGCGGCGCTGGCTGAGCCGGGCCTGGCCGCGGGCTTGCTGCAGGACGAGCTGGATCATGGCGTTGGTCAGGCCTGCGTGCTGCTGTCCGGCCCGGGCGTAGTCGGCCACGTCGTGGTAGCGGCCTTTCGGTCAGGGCGAACCAGGCGGCCATCTCGTAGGACCAGGCGATGATCTCGCCGTGCCCGGCTCGCAGGCCCGCCTGGTAGGCGGCTTGCCGGGCGGCCTCGGCTTGCTCGCGTTCGCCGAGGTCGTAGTGGACGCAGCCGAGCAGCAGCGCGAGCCACCCGATGGTGACCAGCAGCTCCCGGTGCTGGGCCAGGGTGAGCCGCCCGTGCAGCAGCCGGGAGATGTAGTGGAGCCGCTGCTTGGTGCGGGCCCGCAGTTCCCCGGCCGAGGCGCTGGGATAGGCGCGGCACAGCAGTTCGGCGGCTTCCTGGAGCGCGTCGAGTGTTCCCTGGCCAAGGTCGGAGCTGGTGACCATGCGGGCCAGGTCCAAGGTGCCGGCAAGCTCTGCTTCGCTGCGGAACGCGTCGGCGGCCTCGATGCGGGCCGGTGGCTGGGCCGTCCGGCCGCTGGGGATGAATCCGAGCTGGGCTGGCTCCAGGCCGGTCAGCTCCTTCAGCGCGCGCCGGTACGGCGGCGATGGCCAGCGGACTTCGCCGCTTTCCCAGCGGCGGATGCGTTCTTCGTCGCAGGCCAGCCGGTCGGCTATCCCGGCGGGTGAGGCGTTGATCCGGTCGGCCATCTCGGCCCGTGACAGGTGCCGCTGCGTCCGCCAGTTCCGCAGCGGGATGTTCGGGATGGCGCCGGTCACGTGATCTGCCCCGGAAGGGGGGTTGAAGGGGGGTGAGAGGGGGGCTGGGAGGGGTGTTCCCCGATCGGCCTAGCTGGTTTCCTGCACGTATGTCGTCTTATTCGAAGCAAGGTACGAGGCCATGAGGTCACGGCGGGGCTGCCTCCGTGCTGGAGCCGTCCGCGAGGATGCGCTCGATCCGTGCCACTCTGGCGGCCAGCTGGTCCAGGTCCTCACGCAGCGAATTGATGGCCGGGTCTTGCCGCCCGCTGGCGCGGCTCCTGCCTCCTGCTGCCTGGTGGTCGGTGACGAAGACTCCGCGGCCCTGGTACGCCTCGACGAGCCCTTCGCCGCGCAGGACGTCAAGCGCGTGGCTGACGGTCATGGGCGCGACGCCGTAGCGGCGGGCCAGGTCCCTGCCCGATGGCAGGCGCTCGCCCGGCTTGAGCCCCCCGCTGTCAATGCTGTCCCGCAATTCGTCAGCCACCTGCAAGTACGCGGGGCGCCTCGCTGCCTCCTGATCGCCCGGCCCGGCAGCAGCCTTGGTCGCCCGGTGAGGTGCGCGCCTTCCTGCAAGCCGCACGTGATGACCGGCTATACCCGGCGTTCGTCCTGCTGCTCGTCTATGGCCTGCGCCGCGGAGAGGTCCTCGGACTTAGCTGGCATGATGTGGATCTGGACCACGGTGTTCTCCGCATTCGCCAGCAGCTGCTGCGGCCAGAGGCCGACTTCAGCTCGGTCCGGTCAAGACCAACGCTGGCCGTCGCGACCTGCCGTTGCTCGGGATGGCGCGCAGCTTGCTACTCCAGCATGCCGAGCTGAAGGTCATCGGCGCTGCGTCACATGAGTGGACCGCCCACGATCTGATCTTCACCACGCGCACTGGTCGCCCGGTCGAACCGCGGAATCTAGCGCGGTCCTTCCATCGCATCATCGCGTCGTATGGCCTGCGCTCGATCCGGCTGCATAGCCTGCGGCATACTACGGCCACCCTGCTCAAGGACCTTGGCGTCCCGCCTCGGGACACGATGGAGATCCTTGGTCATGCCCGGATCGCGGTCACGATGGAGATCTACACCGGGGCCGACGACGCGAGCCGACGGGTGGCGCTTACCAAGCTCGACGCGCTTTTCGGAACCGATCCGAAGTGACCGTTGCTGTCACTTCTGCTGTCATTCGGCCGAATGGTCGGTCAGAGATCCGAAGATATGGCTGTGACCTGGTGGGCCGTACTGGATTTGAACCAGTGACCTCTTCCGTGTCAGAGTGTCGGCCTTCCCGCCCAAGTAGCAGCCTTGCCGCTGTGACCTGGGCATACGCCTGATGCGCGCTCTTCGGGCTCCCTTCAGTGTCCTGCGCTTACCCCCGTGATCCTCTGCGTTCTAGGGCCGTTGTAGGGCCATCCCTAGGGCATGTACACGGCTCCGGAGGCCGCCAGCGCGATCCAGCGATTTTTGCGATCTACCTGCGTCTACTCAGTCGGCGTCGTCGCTCCTGGCCAGGATCATTCCGTGTATCTTCCGGATCATGGCCCGGACCTGGGTCTGTTCGATTGTCACTGGCAGCCGGAGCACAGGCCGGTGACGGCGAAGCGGTGCGGCTGGATGCTGAATCCGTAGCGGGTCAGGGCTGTTTGGGTGAGGTCGGCGAAGATCTCGTCCGGGACTTCGGTCATCGAACTGCAGCACGGATGATCTGTGACTGGTGCCTTCACGTGATCTCCATACCCTCCGCATCCGGCCTGCATATCGGCGTGCCTCGCTGTCGTCATGGCCGATCGGCCAGAAGGACGTGAACATCGACGCAGGAGGGGGTCAAGATGGCAGGTCTAGTTCGCATGAGCCTCGATTCACCCGAAGAGACCCGGCCGTTCGAGGGCGGCACGGGCCAGCTCCAGCTGGTGGACATGAAAGAAGGCGGCGTTGGCCGGGCCACTTTCCTGCCGGGCTGGAGGTGGTCACTGCACGTGAAGCCGATCGCCGAGACGGACAGCTGCCAGGCTGCCCATATGGGCTACTTCATTTCCGGCCGGATGAATGTCGTCATGGACGATGGGGAAGAGATGGAGTACGGCCCGGGGGATTTCGCCATCATGCCACCCGGCCACGACGCGTGGGTCGTCGGTAACGAGCCTTGTGTCGTGATCGACTGGCAGGGCTTCGCGGACTACGCCAAGCGGTAACGGCCAGGCGGCGGGCTAGCGAGATCCGGGCCTGTCAAGTGGAGTGGTATGGGCTATCAAGGAATTCGGTGGGCTCCCGGCGCGAGGGAGGGGTCGAGATGCCGAAGATCCTTGATGACAGGCTCGCAGGCATCGGCTCAGATGTTCCGGCCGACAGCGAGGAGCTTGCCCGCCAGCAGGCGGTTAAGCAGATCGAAGCCCGACGTCGGTTCAAGATCAGCACCGCTGCGGGCCGCGGGACTGTGCTGCTGATGGTTCTGGCGATGGCCGCACTGGCCCTGGCTGGATGCGCAAGCCCCCGGCCGGGCGCATCCTCGCCAGCCGGAGCCCGCACTGCCGCGCAGCAGCTTGCCCGCTCCGGCGCCGCCAGCGTGATCGTTTTCGTTTCGGATCACGGTCACAGCACCGTGGCCACCGCCGGGACAGCGCCTCCGGCAGCGGGCCAGAGGTTCCGGATCGGGAGCGTAACGAAGACGTTCACCGCCACGCTCGTGCTCCAGCTCGTCGATCAGAAGCGAATCGGCCTGGATGATCCCGTGGGCCGCTACCTGCCCGGCGTCATGCCGGCCGGAGGCACGATCACCATCCGTGAGCTTCTCCAGCACACCTCCGGCCTGGTCGACTACACCTACTACTCCTCTTGGATGGACCAGGCCGAGCGATCGCCGGGTATCAGGCCGATCGACGCGCTGCGGTTGGCGGCCTCCCAGCCTCTGCTGTTCGCGCCGGGAAGCCAGTGGGATTACTCCAGCACCAATTACATCGCGCTCGGGCTCGTCATCGAAAAGGTAACCGGGCACCCGTTCGGCCAGGAACTCCGGCAGCGTATCCTCAAGCCGCTCGCACTCAGCCGAACCGAGCTGGCGACAACACGGCGACTACCGGACCTCCATGACCCGGGCACCAATCCGAATCTCCGATGGGCGGCAGGAGTGATCGTCTCCGACGCCCGGGACCTGGCCCGCTTTTTCTCGGCTCTGCTGTCCGGTCACCTGGTCTCCCGGGCTTCGCTGGCGAAGATGACGCGAACGGTGCCAGGCTCCTTGGGCATTTTCAGCGAGGACGGCCTGGGCATTTTCGCCACCAGCCTCCCGTGCGGGCGGTTCTGGGGCCACCAGGGACTCATTCTCAACTACGTGACGATCGTCACGGCGAGCGGTAACGGCGCTCACATCGAGGTCATTTCCGTACGCGGTCCTATCGGGCAGCCGCCAGATGAATCCGCGCTGCTCTGCCCGGCGTTAGCACCTGGCCTTTTCGTCCCGAACTAGCGGCGCCCCTGGACGTTCGTCTGTCGACCCAGCTAGCGCGGTGTGCTGGCGTTCGTGGTGGGTGGCGGTTGTCAGGGGCCGTTGCTGTACTCGGCTGCTGTATCGGTCCGCCCTGCGAGTGCAGAGCGCATCGCACGCGTGGCCGAGCGGACAAGTGGATCTCGGGCCACGCCGCCAGAGGTGAGCGCCGAACCCCAGGGAATGACAACGGCCAGCCTCAGCTCGGCTTGACCACCGAAGCGGGAATCAGCCGACCGCGGGGGCTTCCGCTGCGAGGCGGGAAGAGGTAGAAGGGAGTATTCGGAGCAGGATGGGCCTGGCTGCGCCGAGCGATCGCCCCCCTGTTCACGCACGTCAACGCGCAGGGAGGGTGACAGCCATGTCAGCCAGCGTGTGGATAATCAACCTCGTCGTGCTGGCCGCCGTGCTCCAGGCGGACCTGGGCTACCGGAAGATCACCGTCAGACGCCTGCTGCGCCCGGTCATCATCGCGGCGGTGGTCGCGGCGTTCTGGCTCAAGGGTGCGAGCGGTTCGGGGAACGAGCTGTGGCTGGAACTGGCCGCGGTCGGCGCCGGGATCCTGCTGGGCCTGGTGGCCAGCGCGCTCATGCGGGTCTCGGTGAACCCCGACGGCAGCGCCTACAGCCGCGCCGGGGTCCCCTACGCGGTGCTGTGGGTGGTGGTCGTCGGGGCCCGGCTGTGGTTCGCCTACGGCTCCAGCCACGAATTCTCCCGGCAGCTCGGCAGCTGGCTGCGTACCGAGCGCGTGACCGGCGACGTGCTCGTCGACTCGCTGATCTTCCTGGCCATCGCCATGCTGCTGACCAGGACTGCCAGCCTGCTCGTCCGGTCCAGGACGCTGCGCGGCCACCTTCCCGCCGAGCAGGCGCTGCGGCCAGGCGCGTCGGTCTGACCGGCGGCGGGCAAGCCCAGGCGGGACCACAACTGTGCCGGTGGCGGTGACGGCGATCAGCGGCTCGGCGAGGACGGTGGCCGCCTTGGGGCCGTGCACGGGGTCGGAGCGGCGGACCTCCTGAGCTTCGATGTGTGTCAGGTGTTGTCCACCGTCATGGCAGCAGTTGCGGCTTACAGAACTCATCGCCGACCGTCTGCTTTTCAGGCCGGACATATCCCCAGTTGGCGCGGATCGTGCGAGTGTTATGCGCTGTCGCCGGTCGCTGCCGCTTGCCGTTGGTCGCTGCTGTTGCTGTCACCGTTGCTGTCAACTCGGCGCAGATCGTCGGGTAGCAAGCCGACCCGCACCTTGCAGGGGATGGCCCGCGTCCGGTCCGGGCAGGCTGCTGCCTGGCCCTTGGCTTCTGACCGGAGTGTTCGCAGAGGCTCCAGGGTCAAGCGTGACTTCGCGTGTACGTTCACCAGGTACTTTTACCTGTGCTCGTTGTCCTGCGGTTACAGTTGCGCTTGAGGCTGGAGGGGCGGACACGTACACTCAGCGGGCCATCCCCGGATCTGATGCGAGCCAGGGTCCTTGCGCCTTTCCCGCGGACTCCTGATCCAGCCTTCGTGATCCGGGGGGTACCGCGCCCGTCGATGCGCATGACGACGGCGGCCAGTAACGCCCATCGAGATGGCCCGCCGGGTGACTATCGAGCAAGCGGTGCGGTGCGTGCCCGGCCCCCAGTGCGCAGATAGCGCACTTCTCCATCCCGTCTTCACAGCACCTGCATGGCGCTTTCACAGGCGCGCGTTGGCCTGCTATGCAGCGGGCGGGGCCTGTTTCGCCATACCCGGACAAAGTGACTCTGGTCTTGGGCGGGCTGCCACCGGGGAGGCAACCGTCGTCCCGTGACACCAGTAAAGGGGCCGGATGAGCACCACCACCAACACCTCAGCGTCGCCGGTCGCGCTCCGCAGTTCCGGGCCGCAGGCGAGGCCACATCCGCATTCCATCCTCCAGGGAAGTCACCATGAGCACATCATCGTCGGAGACGACTAGGGTCAATTCGGAGACGACTAGGGTCAATAGGGAAACCAAGCTCATCAAGGCGTTCGGGCTCGGCGGCGAGAATTGGATGCGCCATGCCAACCCGGTCAGCGTCTGGACCCGGTTCGCGGTGCTGCCGCTGCTGGCGGTCTCGGTGTGGAGCCGGGACTGGATCGGGTGGTGGTCGCTGGTCCCCGTGGCCCTGTCGCTAGTCTTCATGATGGTTAACCCGCGGCTGTTTCCCAGGCCACGTTCGACCAGGAACTGGGCTTCCAGGGCGGTTTTTGGCGAGCGCATCTGGGCTGACCGGAACAAGGCCGAGATCCCCGAGCAGTTCAGGCAGTCCCGGGTGCCGAACGTGACCTATGCCTTCCAGCTGTTCGGCCTGGCCGTATTGGCCTACGGGCTGGTCGAGCTGCGCCTGCTGGATGTGGTCACCGGCCTGGTGATCGTGCAGTGTGCGAAGGCCTGGTTCTGCGACCGCATGGTGCTGCTGTTCGAGGACATGAAGGGCCGCCGTCCCGAGTACGCCAACTGGGAGTACTGAGATGCCCGAGCAGGTCGAACCAGCGCCGCCCTGAATGGGGCGGGCGGCGTGGCGGCAGTCTGGCAGATGGTCGCCGTCGTGCTATTAACTTAGGTTTCCGGATCACGACGTGCGGAGCCGAAGATGCGACCGTCAGCTGGACGAGCAACCAAATCGCGGCGGACCTGAGACCGCTGGCCGGTCGTTGCCTCATGTACTTGGGGCAGTCGAACGGTACGGCCTTCTTGTACCTCGCGAGCACGCATGAGGTGTTTCGCGTCCCCACCGCCACCGTCGTGGTGCGCACCCAGCCCGCTGTCTGCAGGCCAGCGTTTACGGCTCTGGAGGGGCAACCCAGGCGATCGCGGCCCCTGGTCCGCTCGACTGCTCTCTGTTAGCGTTTGAGCTGCACTCGACTTGGGGAGGCGCCATGGCCAGGCGAGTTGTGCTGATCGTGCTCGGGGTCGTGCTGCTCGTGATCGGCGCGCTGGCCGCGATCGGTGGCGGCGCGCTGATGGCATTGTTCGGGTCGAATGACACCTTGAGTTCGGGCGTGCAGCAGGTGTCGACGCCGACCCGCGCCCTGGTATCACCGGCTGGCTTGATTCAGGGCGCATCCGGTGCGCAGACCGTCGTTGGCAGCGTCCGGTTGCGTATCACGGCCACGCCGACTGGGGCCGGGCATCGCCTCTTCCTGGGCATCGGCCCAGCGAGCGCGGTGGACCGCTATCTCAGCGGGGTCAGCCATGATGTGGCAACCGATGTGTCTGTGACGCCGTTTCGCCTGACGCTTGCCCGCCAGGGCGGCACCGCCACACCACCGCCGCCCGGATCTCAGTCGTTCTGGG
The DNA here is from genome assembly GCA_963739645.1 of uncultured Actinomycetota bacterium. Lineage (GTDB taxonomy): Bacteria > Actinomycetota > Actinomycetes > Streptosporangiales > Streptosporangiaceae > JASHPR01. The sequence goes on along the minus strand of CAVUBM010000074.1, from coordinate 10,057 downwards.
TGGCCAAGGCGAGCGGAAACCATCCGACCCTGACGTGGACCGTTACTTCCGGCTCCTACCGGGTGGTCGTGATGAACACCGACGCTGCTGCCCCGGTGGCCTTCGCCGGAGGGCTGGATCTGACCATTCCGCACTCGTTTGCGATCGGTATCGGCCTGCTCATCGGCGGCATAGTGCTCATCCTGATAGCGATCGTGCTGATCGTGCTCGGTGCCCGGGCCCGGCCCCGGCCGCAGTCCCGGCCCGTTCCTGACCCGGCAGCCGGGGCGTTAGCCAGACCGGGCGCACCGGACGCTGCCGGGCGTAGAAGCTGGACATCGGCGACGGGACTCACGAAACCCGCCTGTCTGCGCTGGAGTTGCGATGCCGGGAGCCAATCAGATCATCGGATCGCTCCGGATGGGACGGCGCGGGCGCGCCGGGCGGGGCCTCCCAAGAGGCCAGAGCCCGGCGCGGGGAGCGCCGGACCCGGCGCCGCGCAGCGGCGCCGCTTGATCTAATACGGCTAAATTCGGCAACGCTCCGCGGGCGCGGGCGCAAGAGCTGGCGTAAGGTGACCGGCTGGCTAGAAGCTCGTTTCAGGCAGGGCGTCGACCTGCGCGTGCCCAGGTCCAAGGCCGTCCGGGTTGCCCGTGGGTGACCCCTGGTGACCGTCGTTTTCCGCCCGTTCTGGCACGGATGTGGCACGCCTCCGCTGGTCAGCATCTGATCCGTCGTGATCTACGGTCGCTGCTGTCTGCTCACACTGGTCGTTCTTCCGGTGGTCATAAGGCGGGTCTCGGCTATGCGCAGACGATGTTCGTGCACTGGGCGGGGTTGCCGTTACCCGCTGCCCGGTTCCCGCCACCGTCGATGACGCCTGGGACCGCCGAGATACCCAGGTTGTGATTGGCGTTGGCGATGTTAAGCGTGACCGTGGTGCCGGGGGCGCGGACGTCGATGCCGTCATCGCCGCTGTGGACTGCCAGGTTGCGCGACAACAGGGTGCCGGTCGCGTCAGGATCGACAAGGATCCCGTCGGCGTTCTTGCTTGTCGTGACGTTGCGGGTAATGCGGTTGTCTTTGGGCGGTGTGGGGGCGTCGAGATGGGCGACGTAGATGCCGGGGCCGGGGCCGGTGGCGTTGACGGTGTTCTGGTCGACCGTGGTGCCCACGGAGCCGTCGAGAGACACCCCAAAGCCGCCCCGCTCGTCCCCGCCGGTACGGTTCACCAGGTTGTGGTCGACGAGGGTGCCGAAGGCGACGCCCACGAGGATGCCGTCGCCGACGTCGCGGAGACTATTGAACTCGACCCGGGTCGACGTGGAGCCGTCGAAGACGTCGATGCTGCCGAGGCTGTTGGTGACGACATTGTTCCGGACCAGGTTGCTGGCGCCGCCGACCGCGAAGCCATGCTCGCTTGAGGTCAGCCTGTTGTACTGGATAAGGCCGTTGCTATTGTCCACGAGGAACATCGCATAGCCGGTGCTTCCCGACACCACGTTCGAGGAAATCAGCGGCTCCGCGGACCCGAAGAGAACAACCCCGCTGACGCCGGGATCACTGATGACGTTGTGGTCGATGACAGTTTTCGTAGTCTGACTGACGACGATCCCGACGCCGTTGGTGTGTGAGATCGCCAGATCGCGGATGTGGTCGCCGACCGCGCCGTCGCCGACGATGACCCCTACGTCGAACTGCCGGATCGAGCCGCCCGTGATCGTGACGTGGCTGTGCCCGGCAAAGTTTTCAACTCCCACGTCGCAGGCCAGGTCGGCCGGACATGATGGAACTGACGTCCCGTCACCGGCGATGACGTGCCCGTTGAGGTCAAGGGTGATGTTGTCGGCGCCGATCACGATCCCGTTGTCCGGGCAGTTCAGCAGGTCGCTGGTCAACGTCGTGTTCGCGATGATCACGCTACCGCAGTGCAGGACGCTTGCCTGCGACGGGCCGCCGGTGATGACCGTGAGGCCGCCCGCGAGCAGGACAGCGGCACCCAGCCTGGCCAGGGCGGCTTTCCAGCCGCCACGTTTGATGATCGCCGAGAACCGGCCAGAAGCCTAGAGCGGCGCCAACATGGTCCCCGCCGCCGACACTGCTCCGGCCATAGCGGATCGCCTCATGGTAATCCCCCCTCGAAGAATGTGCCCGTGATCAGACATATTCGCTCTGAGAACTACTCAACCACGCTGTGGCCGGGTGGAGACCGTGCGGAGATGGTGTGCAGATCGTATGGAGATGCACTTGCGTCCGATTCTGTGCACCACGATGACCGGCTGGATCCTCCGCTACCTCGGCTACGACGTGCAGTACTTCGCCGCCATCGAACCCCAGCGCCGCCTCGCCCCGCACGTCCACCTCGCCATCCGCGGCACCATCGCCCGTGCCGAGCTGCGCCGGGTCCTGGCCGCCACCTACCACCAGGTCTGGTGGCCCGACGCCACCGAGGTCTGGCACGACGGCGACGAGCTGCCGGTGTGGGACGAGGGGATCGGCGGCTACCTCGACCCGGCCACCGGGGAGGTACTGCCGACCTGGGACCAGGCCCTCGACGCCATCGGCCCGGATGAGCAGCCGTGGCATGTAGCCCGGTTCGGGGTCCGCTTCGACGCCCAGGGCGTGCTCGCCGGATCCAACGACGCAGGCCGTTGCATCGGCTACCTGACCAAGTACCTCACCAAGCAGGTCGGCGACTGCCACCAGGCCGACACCGACGCCCAGCGCGCCCACGCTGCCCGGCTGGCTGAGGCGCTGCGCTTCCAGCCGTGCTCGCCGCGGTGCGCCAACTGGCTCCGGTACGGCATCCAGCCGAAGAACGCCCGGCCCGGTTTGGTGCCCGGCTGCTGCAAGGGCAAGGCACATGATGCCGATCACCTCGGCTCTGGCGGGCGGCGGGTGCTGGTCTCGCGCAAGTGGTCCGGCAAGACCCTGGCCGACCACCGCGCCGACCGGAAAGAGTGGCTGCTGCGGATGCTCGGTGTTTCGGCAACTGACCCGGTCCGGTACGCGTGGGAACCCGTCGCCCCGTCCGACCTGGACTACATGGACCATGCACGGCGGCTCCTGCACGCTGTAGCCGATCGCGCCCGATGGCAAGCCGCGCTGCGGGAAGCCAGACACAAAGCGGGGCTGGCTTCTGAAGGACTTTCGGCGACTTCGAGGGAGGCGGCATGAGATCCGAGGTGCCCTATGGGCAGGGTAGGCGCATGCTGTCACTGTGTGAGCTGTGCGAATGGCTCAACATCACCGAGCGGCACGCCCGGAAGCTGGTCGGGCGGGATGCGATCCCCTACCGGAAGGTGGGACATTTGCTGCGCTTCCCCGAGTCCGAGGTCGAGGCGTGGTCACGGCCCAGGCCCCGTCGCGCCGTGGATGGCGAACCTGCGCCTGGACCGGCGAGAGTTTCGGCAAAGCCCAAGCGACCCCGTGTCCGCCTGGTGCTTCCCAAGTCCCTTATCGAGGGGCCACCAGATCAGGAGTGTGAGCATGTCCAAAGACGGTCGGCGTGATCTTCCCAAGGGCATCACGCCTAAGCTGCGCACACACGGCACCGAACGGGTACCCGCGACAACCTCGGACGGGACGCCCGTCTACCGCGTTCGTCTGTGGGATCCGGTGCTCAAGCGGCAGATCGAGCGGACGGTCGAGGGCCTGGACGCGGCGGAGAAGCTGCTAGCGGATTTCAACGAGGCCAAGCGCCGACCCGGCAGGCTCCAGGCCGAACGTGTGCGCTTCGCTGACGTGGCGGCCAGGTATCTGGTCGCCTACCGGGTCAAGCGGGACGGGACTACTCGTCCGAAGTCGTCACTCGCCAAGGAGCGGACCTGCCTGAACGTCTACATCCTCCCGGCGCTCGGCAACGCCTGGATCGGTGACCTGGACCTGCCCGAACTGAACTCGACCATCCGGCACCTGACGCTACAAGACGGCAGCCCGGCTTCGGGCAGTACCAAGGGCACGGTCGCGTCGGTGCTGCGGCGGCTGTTCGCCTGGGCGCGCGAAGAGCGGATCATCCCGGTCAACCCCGCGCTCGAACTGCGCACTGGCTGGGGCGGATCGGTCCGCCGCCGGGTCATCATCCCGAGCATTCCGCAGGTGCTCCGGCTCGCCCGCGCGCTGGACGTGTTCAAGCCTGGTCTCGGGGATGTGGCGATGGTCCTGGCGTTCACCGGCCTGCGCTGGGAGGAAGCCGTCGCCGTGCCGATCGGCAACGTCAGCCTTGATGGGCAGTGCATGAAGATCGACCGAACCGCCAGTGAGTCGGGCGGGCGCCGGGACGTGCGTCAGGATCTTAGGTCCCGCGCGGCCGAGCGGACCGTCATGATCCCTGATATCGCCATGCCCGCCGTGCACCGCCTGGCCGACCGCAGCGCGCCGGGCCGCGAGCGCAGCGACGGCAGGCTGTACAGCCGCCTGATCAACGGCGAGCGCGGCGGCTACCTCGGCTACGCCATGTGGCGCCGGTACCTCAAGCTCGCCCAGGGTTACACCGCTGCCCACCCCGATGGAATTGTCAGCTACACCGCGCACGAGTTGCGGCACGTGTGCGCCTCGCTGCTGATCGCCTCCGGGGCTTCCGATGTGCAGGTGGCGCACCAGATGGGACACAGCAAGATCGAGACCACCAAGAACATCTACGGTCACCTGTTCGCCCAGGACCGCGCCCTCATCCTGGACGCCATGAACCAGGCGGTCAGCCGACTGTACGCATACGAGAACCAGGGGCCGGGGGAGGACGAAGGCGCCGGTGCGGTTGCCTGACAAGCCGCGGATCGTCGCCTCTGGCCCTACAGACCATAGGGCCAGACGGCTGGTGTTTCTAGGGCTACACCGCTGTGACGTGGTGGGCCGTACTGGATTTGAACCAGTGACCTCTTCCGTGTCAGGGAATTTCAGAGCGGCTCCGGGTGTCCGTCATCGTCGGACTGAGTCGAATGGGGAGCCTTTGAACTGCGAGAACGTTCTGAGTGGATCGCGCTACGTCCGAGGGCGGCTGATTGCGTTGGCTCTCATTTCTGGCTCTCACGGCCTTGTGCGGGCATCTGCGATCAGCACCTCCTGATGGCGCGGTTCTGTCCGTGGTGAGGGTCATAATCCGGCCATGAAGCTGCGGCGGCTGCGCGACGGCGACATCCTGGAGGACGGTGACGTCGTGCCGGTGCGTGGCGGTGACCTCGACCTGGACATCCTCTGCGCAGACGCGGCGCGCTACCACAGCATTTATGGCGTCTACGGGATCTCGGTCTTCGCCGTCCGCGACGCCACCGTTGATGAGCTTGCTCAGCAAGCGCCGCTGGTCCGCTTTAGTCGCCTGACCCTGCTGACGGTCTGGGACGTTCTCGCCGCCGGGATGAGGCTGGAGCCAACCGGCCGCAACCCGCGTCACTACACCGTGGGCTTCGATGACCTGAAGAGTGGCGTGCAGCAGCTTGTCACCTGCCGACGCCAGGTCGAGTGGTGCGGGTCATAATCCGGCTATGAAGCTGCGACTGCGGGACGGCGATGCCCTGGAAGACGGGGATATTCTCACCGCCGGAATGAGGCTGGAGCCGACCGGCCGTAACCCGCGGCACTGCACCGTGGGCTTTGATGACCCGCAGGGCGGCGTGCAGCGGTTTGTCAGCCGCCCGCACCAGGCCATACCAAACGCTTACTACGACGCGTAACCTTGGGTAGTGGAGGAGACCTGATGGAATCCCGCATCGACTTGGCAGCCGACCTCAACGACGAAAACGATGAGGGACTTGGCTGGTCCACCCTGAGCGGGGCCAGCGACCCCGCCGCATCCGTCCCGGAGTAATGCTAGTCGTTGGCAACCGCTAGGCCCAGGCAGTCGTCCGGGTGGTGCCCGTCGATGACGACGGGCAGATGCACTGCACCGTACCGCCGGGCCGTGGAGAGAAACCGCCATCCAATCGGCCGCGCCCTAGCTTGAGCGCCCGTCAGCCCGACACGCTCGATTATCGCAAACGACTAACTGATCGAGCGCCACGTTGGAGCCGCGCCTACTCTATCGGCCCTATGTTCGACGTTTGCCGATCGGAAGTGTACTCTTGTTCTATGATCACCACAGTCGGCGACGCTCCCCAGGCGAGGCACTGGTCACGCCCAGGCCGCCGTGCTGTGATCGCCGCCAGCCTCGCGGACCTTCGAGGACCGACCCAGGGCACGATCGAGCTACCTATCTGGCTGTATTGGAGCAGTCGTGATCACACGTTTGATCTTGCGGATCCGGAAATGCGACGGTGGCTTTATCAGATCGTGCTCCGAGAAGCGAGCAGCCTGGAGGATCTCGTAACATATGTGGATGGTGACACGCTGATTGCCATATGGCCAGAGCTTTTCTTGCCCAAAGGGGTCCGGCAGGCTTGGGAGGAGCGACACCCAGCCTTGCGGGCCGCGGTGACTGCGTCCACCTGATACCCGATTGTCAGTGGTCGCTACGGTCCGGCCATCGTCTTTTGGTTAGCGGCTCGTCAGGCACAACGGTGAACCTCGTATAGCTCTGTCAGAGTCGAATTAGTGCCTTATTTCTACGCCCGTCTACTGGCGTTCGTGCGATTGTTTCGACGCCCTGGCTTGACATGCCACAGTACTACTCCAATCACCTTTCCTTGAATATTCTGGCCGCCAAGATGTTCTCTTCCTTGTTCGAGAACTATCGGCTCATGTTCTGGATTGGATGATTCCAGGAGAATAGACTTACCCTCGCGCCACAGCCTCTTCACAAGCATCGCGCCTTCATCGGCCACGACGACCATATCGCCATCGTTCCATTGTGCGTGGGGATCTACTATCACGTGATCACCGGTGCGTAGGTCATCGCCCGCCATGGAGTCTCCTCGTACTTCCGCTAGGAATATATCGGCTCCACGAACATGGCTGACTGGCAGAGAAAGGTCTTCGCGGTCACCTTCTTCAGCTTCGGTGGAATTCCCGGCTCCGACATTCTTGTGCACTGGGAAAGGTCGGGTCTGAATTGTTTCAGGCGCCGTCGACGGAAATGATGGCGAATCCGTCGCACGCAACCGAGACCACCACTCCCACGCTTTATCAGTTGGCGTTACGCTTCCCGTCCGAACGTTGCCGGAGGGCGTTTGTTTGCATCGAATGAATTCTTTACGCTCGAGATTTTTAATCGTCTCCGGAAGTCTTGATTTCGAAATGCCGAGCTGGCCGGCCAAAGTTCGGTAATTAGGAATATGTTCACCGCGAACATAGAAATTCAGATTGCTTCCAGCAGCTTTTGCTGCGCTGGAGCTCTTTCGAGGTCATCTCGCATCTCGGTTTCCAATCCCGACTGTGGCTAGCCGCTTAGCCTGCAGCGGTACTTGTCCTGGGCCGCCTCTAGACCTGCACGTCAGGGCGCCGAGAAGCGCTACGACTGTCTGATGAGAAGCCGCGTTCTCGCAGGCAGGGCGACGGGCAAAACTATGGGGCGATTGCAGTATTAAGAGTCACGATACTCTTTCTGTCTTAGTACACAGACCACTGCGCCGAGAAAATGTAAGCCGCTAGCCCTGATCTTTCATCGGGGTTGATGGCTGGCGCTGGATGATCTCGGGGCCGCGTTCTGGACCCGGATTTTAGTGCTGGGGTATGACGATGGCCCGGCTGGCGGGCCGGGTGGCCGGGGGTTCCACGGGCCCCGGGTTGTCCTTTCCTGGTCGCTGGGACGGGTTCGTGCTGGTCAGGGTGCTTGCGGTAGCGCGTCGATGCGCTGCCAGGCGGCGGTGATCGCCGCGGCCCACGGCCAGGTCGCCTGGATTTTCAGGCGGCGCCGCCGGCCGCCGCGTACCAGCCGGGCCGCGGCGTGCAGGATCCGGTAGCGCAGCGTCTTGGGCTCGGCTTTGGCCAGGTCGCCGTCCAGGGCCAGCAGCTTGAGCCAGGCCAGCAGGATGGCCGCGATCATGGCGGCGGTCAGCCACGCCTGGTTGACGCCGTAGTCAAAGGACGGGAAATGGCCCAGCCCGGTGTCCTTGCCCGTGCGGATCGCGTCCTCCACCCGGGCCTGGACCCGGTGCGCGGCGTCGATGTACGCGTTCTGCCCCAGCCACCCTTTCGTGGCGGCGGGCCGGTTCGTCACCCACAGGCTGTACCGCCAGCCGTCCTCAGCCTCGAACAGCGTCAGCTGCGCGCCGGGATGCGGCCGTTCCCGGCGGGCGAAGATCCGCATCTTCTCCGGCCAGCCCTTGAGCTGATCCCCGGCGGGTCCTTCGCGCAGCAGCCCGGTCAGCTCGGCGACGTGCGCTTCTTCGATCCAGCAGGCCCGGTGCGCGCACGCGTCGTTGCCGCAGGCGTCATCGGCGCGGCGCTCGCGGACCTCGCCGCGGCCGTCAATAGCGATCTGCCAGGCCTGCTCCGGGACCAGCCGCAGCGCGGTCTTCTCCCGCTCGGTCAGCGCCCAGCCGACCGAGTAGATCACCTGGTAACCGGGGCGGGCGGCCAGCTTATCCAGGTGCTTGATCAGCTCGTGGCTGGCCCCGGCCCCGTCGACGGTGATCATCAGCTTGCGGCGCAAGCCCGGCGGCAGCGCGGCGATCGCCGCGTCGGTCACGGCGGTATGGTCAGCGGCCGTGTTGCTGCCCGCCGAGCCGCGGCGCAGCATCCAGGCCAGCGGCTCCCCGCCGGTGTTATCACACACCCCGATCAAGGGATGATGGCCGTAGCCTTTGAAATTGCCCTCAGCGAGCTGCTTGTCCGAGTGCGCCACGGTGACGGTGGCATCGAGCCGGATGCAGACCACGCCGTCCAGGATCTTGTCCGCCAGCCGCACCCCGGGCAGCGCGCCGTGCCGGGCTGTGACCTGCGTCCACGCGTGCCGCCGGGCCGTGTTCACCGCCGCGGTGATCCGCTTGTCAGCGCGCGTCCCGCCACCGGCGATCTCCTTCAGCGTCCGCCACGCGGTCGGCACCGACGCCACCAGGCCGAACAGCTCCCGCTGGTCAGACATCACCCGGAAATCGCTGATCACCCGGGCGCCGTCCGCGACCGCGCAGGCCAGGTCGGCCAGCACCCGGCCCCGGTCATGGACCAGCATCCGCGGCGAGGCCAGCGCCCGCGACAGCCCGCCAGCCAGGCCGGTCTTGTCGGCCAGATGCCGCAGCAGCGCCAGCCCGGCATGCGACACGACCCCCTGACCGCCGCCAGAAACCTCCAGGCCACGCGACCACCCGGTAATGTTGCTCACGTAGAAAGTGCTCCTCGAACCACAGACAGCAAGGACTTCAGACACCCTCACTGTCCCAGGTCAGGAGCACTTTTTACGTCAGGCACGCTGCACCGGCCCCAGTCCCGGATGAAAAGACAGGGCTAGGCCGGCAACGAGCCCGGCAGATCTCCGGCGGAACTTTCTGGTTGCCCTTGCCGCCTCGCGTCAGGCCGGTTTGCCGTGCGAGCAGCCAAACATTTGTTCAGCCCAGAACAAATGTTTTGACCAGAACAAATGTATAGATCAGAACAAATATTCGGACTTGTGTGAACAGATTTTCGAGATAGATTTGGAGATGGTCAGACGTTCGATCAAGGAGGCTAGCGTGGAACGGTTGGGGGGCCCAGGCGCGAGCAGTCGATCAGTTGCACCGGCCGACAAGCACAGCACCGGCGCAGCCGATGTTAGTCACGAAGGTAAGGCGACGTCCGCGGACGCTGGCCGAATCCCCTGGTGGTCGGCTGGTGCGAGAGTGACCTCGGCTGGAGCGCCGGTCGCAGTCGGAGTAATGCATCCAATGCTGGGCGAGACGGTAGCTCTGATAGTCGTGTTCGTGGCTCTAATGGTCATCGCTACTGCCCTGTTTGGGAGTGGCGAACTGTCGAGGCGCGCTTTCCGCCTGATGCGCTGGATCAGTAGCCGGCCGGAACCGCATAATCCTCCCGGCGAGCAATAAATCGCCTCGGCGTTTCTGGAGGCCCCTATCTCATGCGAGGAAGATGGAAGCCGTAGGGCGTCGATCAGCGGACCACCCGTCGGAGTAGACCCGAACCTGCGGTGCTCTGACCAGTAATGAAGCGCAAAACCCCAGGTCGGTGGCTCTCATTTGGGTTCTCAGCGCTAGACAAGATTTCGAAAAATCGC
>CAVUBM010000073.1:0-37631 GCA_963739645.1 uncultured Actinomycetota bacterium | reverse complement strand
ACGCCCGGCAGAAGAGGTCCGCACCGATTACTCGCAGAAAAAATATGCGACGTTCTCCGTTCGGGTGTGTCTAACTAAGTGACATGCCGTCGGCTGAAACCGTCGGTGAGGCAGAAGCCAGAAAGGGATCTGCCAGCTCGCGGTTCTGGTGAGCGCCCCAGGCGTTTCAGCACCGGAATTACCAGCAGGCGATGCGCTGAAGCAGACCGGCCATCGTGATCACCCCGTTAAGTGTCCGGCCGCCGGGCATTCCTGTGCCCAGAAAACGGATTGTGCTCATGGCCGAGGCCATTAATTATGCGAACGGGAATCCCGCATCGCCGAGTCGGCCTGCAACGCCCCCAGAATCAAAGACCAGGTTCAGGGCACCGTCACCAGCCGGGCGGGCGGTTCTGGCATCGGCTACGACGGTGCCGGCGGCCGCTAGGGCGTGACCCGCTACCAAGCCACCGGCGGCCAGCTGGCCGCCGGTCATGGACCCGGGGGCGGGGCGGCCACCTGGCTACCTCACCCCTGACGCCATCTAACTGAAGGAGGAAGAACTCAATGAATATTGACAAGGACCAGATCTTGCAGCTGCTGCGCAGCCAGGGCCAGCACGACCAGGCCAGCAAGGCCGCCGGTGAGCTGCCGGACAAGATCGACACCGGCAACGCCGAGCACGCTGGGATGCTGTCGAAGTACGGCATCGACCCCGGCAGCGTCGGCGACAAGCTCGGTGGCCTGGGCAAAATGCTCTGACCGGCCACCAGACGGCGCCCCCCGGCCGACAAGGGCGTAGCTCTGTCCCGGGCGCTGCCCACCGGAGGTCAGCCAGCCGCCGGACCAGGTGAACGCCGAGAACAGCCAGCACGCCGACCTGGTGTCCACGCTCGGCTGGCACACCGGCAGCCTAGGCAGCCAGTTCGGCAGCCGCGGAGAAATCCTCTAATGCCGCGAGTCGGCATTACTTGGCCGTCACTTCCCGGGTAACGGGCGCGCACCAGCCACGATCGCTATATCTAGCAACAGGAGATGACTCGGATGACAGACAATTACTCGCCAGGATCCGTACCGCCCCCCCAGTGGGCGGAGTCGCCGGTCCCTGAGCCTCCGGCTTACGGCCAGCCGCCGGGGATCCCGGAATACGCCGATTCCGCGGTGGCCGCTCAGCGGGACGAAGAAAATCACGGCACCGCTGACGTGGTCAAGGATCAGGCGGCCGGACTCGGTCATGGCGCCGTCGAGGCCGGCAAGCACGCAGCCGGCGTCACTCAGGAGCAGGCCTCTGCCGTGGCGGCTGAGGCCGGCCGGCAGGGCAAGGATCTGCTGCGACAGGCGCAGCAAGAGCTAGGGCAGCAGGCGGCCCAGGGACAGCAGCGGCTAGCGGCTGAGCTGCTGTCACTGAGCGATGAACTGAGCTCGATGGCCGACGGTTCCAGCCAGGATGGCGCGGCGGCCGGTCTGGCTCGGCAGGCGGCTACCCGGGCGCGGGTTGCCGGGCAGTGGCTCAGCGACCGCGAGCCGGCCCAGGTGACAGACGAGTTGCAGTCGTTCGCGTGTCGCCGACCGGGAGCCTTCCTGGCCCTGGCGGCCGGCGCGGGCCTGGTGGCCGGGCGGCTCACCCGCGGAATCAAGGCTGCTCACGACCACGACTCGCCGACCGCTGCGACGACAACCACCAGGACTCAGGAATTCAGCGGCCAGCGTGACCAGCCGACCGAGAATGCCGGGTACCGGCCAGAGCCGGACGCCCTCGTTACCGGCAACGGAAAGGGCACCGAGGGGACGCTGTGAGTAGCTCCGTTGACCCGGCGGGGCCGGTGTCTGACTCCCGGGCCTCGGTGGGGGAGATGTTCTCGGACGTCGCTCAAGATCTCAGCACGCTGATACGCCAGGAGGTGGAACTGGCCAAGGCCGAACTCCGCCAGTCCGCCACCCGGGCAGGCAAGGGCGCCGGGATGCTGGCGGGCGCTGGCGTCAGCGGCCACATGGTCCTGATATTCGTGTCGGTCGCTGCCTGGTGGGGCATTGGCGACACCACGGGGCATGGCTGGTCGGCGCTGATCGTGGGAGCGGTCTGGCTGGTCATCGCCGCAGTCCTCGGGCTGGCGGGCCGCCGGGAGATATCGGCAGTGTCCGGTATGCCGCAGACAGCGCAAACCGTGAAGAAGATCCCTGACGCAGTTAAAGGAAATGAGGGCACGATATGACCAGCGATCCGGACCAGATCCGCGACCAGATCCAGGAAACGCGCAGCAACCTCAGCCAGGACGTCAACACCCTCGCCGACACGGTCAACCCGGCGCACGCAGCACAGCGCACGGCCGCCAGCGCGCGTTCTGCCGTGCTCGGGGCGAAGGACAAGGTGATGGGAACGGCGCAGTCCGCGCCCGGGGCGAGCTCCGCGGCAGGAGACAAGGTGGCCACCGCCCGGGACAAGATCCGGGAGCAGGCTTCCGGTAATCCCCTGGCCGTCGGCCTGATCGCGGTAGGCGTGGGCTGGCTGCTGGGCTCGCTGCTGCCTGCCACCAGCACCGAGGAGCAGGTAGCGGCGAAGGCCAAGGATCTCGCCACTCCAGCCGTCACCGGCGCGGCTAAAGAGGCCGGCGCCAATCTGCAGGACTCCGCGCAGCAGGCAGCCGAGTCAGTCAAGGCCACGGCCGCCGATGCCGCCGGCGCGGTGACGGACGAGACCGCCAGCTCGGTGCAAGACGTGCAGAATCAGGCACAGACAGCCCGCGACGCGATCACCGGCAGCCGACAGTAACCGGCCGACCCTAAGCAAGCCTAACTATCGGGAGCCTGTCCGGCCTCTGTGAATGAAGCTCGCGGCCGGGGGTAATGCCAGTGCCCGGCCAGCCGGGCTGCCCGCTCGATCCAGGGTGTGCCCGTGCTGGCCGTGGGCTTGCTGGCTATGTGAGGAATTGGGAGGGAATTGATGGTGGCTTACACCGTGCCGGGAATGAAGAAGGACAGCGCCGAGACGATCGTGGGCTTGCTGCAAGACCGGCTGAACTCGCTGAATGACCTGGCGCTGACACTCAAGCATGTGCACTGGAACGTGGCCGGGCCGAATTTCATCGCGGTCCACACGATGCTGGACCCGCAGGTCGACGCGGTGCGAAGCATGGTGGACCAGACAGCGGAACGGATCGCCACCCTGGGCGGATCGCCGTGCGGCACGCCGGGAGCGCTGGTAGCGCAGCGCGGCTGGGACGACTACTCGATCGGCCGCGCGGACACGACCGCGCACCTGGGCGCCCTCGATGTCGTCTACACCGGCATCATCGAGGCACACCGCGAGGCGATCGAAACGACCGACGACCTCGACCACGTCACCCAGGACATGCTCATCGCGCAATCGGGCCGGCTGGAGCAGTTCCACTGGTTCGTCCGGGCCCACCTCGAGCAAGCCGATGGGTCGCTGGCGACCGGGAACGCCAGAACCGAGCGGTCGGCAGCCAGCCGCGCCGGGAAGCGCTGAGGCACGATCGTGGCACAGGCCGCGGGCCGGCGCGGCGTCCGCGCCGGGGTGGGGCGCTGGTGAACGCTGAGCTGCCCGGATGGGCGCCGGCGCTCGTCGGGTCGGCCCAGGACTCCGGCGAGGATATCGGCGAGGCGGTGCGTCTTGCCGAATGCTACGGCGTGCTGCTGCCTCAGCCCGGAAGCGGCCATACGGCGGAGCGCTGGTCGGTGCTGGCGGCGGTGGCGAGGCACAACCTGACGGCCGCCCGGGTACTGGAGGCGCACAGCGATGCGCTGGCGATCCTCGCCGAAGCGGGCGAGCCCGTGCCCGGCGGCACCTGGGGGGTGTTCGCGGCCGAGGCGGCTGAGCACCGCCTCGACGCCGCCGATCGCGGCGGGCGAACGGTGCTGACTGGTGTCAAGCCATGGTGCTCCATCGCCGCGGATCTCGACGCGGCACTGGTGACGGCGCACGCCGGGCAGGACCGGCAGCTGTTCCGCGTCAGCCTGCGCGACCCGTCGGTAACAGCCGGCCGCCGGCTCACTGGGTCGCCCGGGGGCTGCGGACGGTGACCAGCGTGGCCGTCCGGTTCGACAACACGCCGGCCCGGGCGGTGGGCGCGCCGGGCTGGTACCTAACCAGGCCGGGGTTCGCCTGGGGCGGCATGGGCGTGGCCGCGTGCTGGCACGGGGGCGCCCGCGGCCTGCAGGCCAGCCTGGAGCACAAGTCAGCCGGCCGCGCAGGCGACCTCGCCGCGCTGCACATCGGGATCGTGGACGCCGCCCTGTATGCATCGGCTGCGGTCCTCGGACACGCCGCGGCGGCCATCGACGCCGGGCGGGCCCAAGGCGCGGACGGGGAGATCCTCGCGCTGAGGGTGCGTGCCGTCGTCGCCGACACCGTGGAGCGCACCATCCGGCAGGCCGGCCACGCTCTGGGGCCTGCTCCGCTGGCATTCGACGAGGACTACGCACGCCGGGTCGCTGACCTCGAGCTCTACGTCCGGCAGCACCATGCCGAGCGAGATCTCGCCCGGCTAGGCGCCGCCGCCGGATCTGGGCAGCGGGACGGGGGAACTGGTTGATCCGGCGGGTCGCGGTGATCGTGCCTGCCGCCAATGAGGAACAACGCATCAGCAAATGCCTGGCCGCCATCATGACGGCCCGCAATCAGCTGTATCGCAGTTCGCAGAATGTGCGGGTGCAGATCTTTGTCGTCCTCGACAACTGCCAGGACGCGACAGCCGACCTGGCCGCGGCATTTGGCGACGTGCGGCCGGTGGCCATCGCCGCGGGCAACGTAGGCGCGGCCCGACGGGCCGGGGCCAGGGCCGCCGCCGTGGGAACAAGCGATCACGCCAGCGAACTATGGCTCGCCAGCACCGACGCCGACTCCGAGGTCACACCCGGCTGGCTGACCCACATGGTCGCCGAAGCCGACCGTGGTGCCCACATGATCCTTGGGACAGTCCTGCCCAGCCCGGACCTGCGCCCCGCGGTCCGGGCCCAATGGCTTGACCGCCATCACCTCAGGGACGGCCACCCGCACGTACACGGAGCCAATCTCGGCATACGCGCCGACGCCTACCTCGCGCTCGGCGGCTGGCAGCCACTGGCGACGGGCGAAGACGCGGAACTCGCCAGACTGGCCACGCAGGCAGGCTACCTGCGCATCACCCGAACCGCCTCCCATCCCGTAATGACAAGCGCCCGCCAATCCGGCCGCGCACCCCGCGGGTTCTCCAGTTACCTGCGCAACCTCGGCGCCATCGACAGCAGGCCCGGAAGAAAGCACCCAGGTCGCCTGCCCAGCCCAGTGCGCTGAAAAGTCGGTCGACGCCATCATCCTGACGGGCACAGGCTCGCCCAGTGCAGACGGCGGAGCCGCACGCGTTCCGTCGCATGCACTACCCGATAGGGCATCAAGCACCTCTCGCATCCCGCCGCCCGCCCGGCCGCGATGGCGAAGGCGTGGGATATGTGTGGGATCGATGACCCGCTGACGCACGCAGCTGACCGCGACGATAGTGGTCAAATGCCCTCTGGGCTCATGAGCGCCGATCGTCTGCAAAACCGCACCTGGCGCCAGCCGCCCCCGGGCCAGGGACAGTTGATCTCGGGCCACGGCACGCACGGGCCACAAGCCACGAGCGCACACGGCTACCAGTGGTGACTCCGGGCACTCACCCTCGGTAGGCCAGCAGCCACCTTGCCCCTGGCAGGCCGGTTCCCGCACCAGGGCCAGTGTTTGGCACTACCGCGGGGCGGGTAGCCGCTGCCGCACGCGACAGTCCGGCCAGGGTCAGGAGTAACCCGGCCCCGCGGCACGCAAGAAGGGAAATGTGGCGATGTCAATTGACGTTCTCGGGCAGCTATCCGAGGCCGGGGTGTCGGTGTGGCTGGATGACATCAGCCGCGACCGGCTGCGCACCGGCAACCTGCAAGAGCTGGTCGACGACTACCACGTGGTCGGCGTGACGTCCAACCCGACGATCTTCGCGCACGCGGTGGACCACGGGGACGCCTATGATGGCCAGCTCGCCGACCTGGAGACCCGCGGTGTGTCGGCGGAAGAAGCGTCTCGCGCGATCACCACTTACGACATCCGCTGGGCCTGCGACGTGCTCCGCCCGGTGCACGACAAGACGGCCGGCCTGGACGGCCGGGTGTCCATCGAGGTGGATCCAAGGGTGGCCAAGGACACGCACAAGACCATCGCCGAGGCGCGCAACCTGTGGTGGATGGTGGACCGGCCGAACCTGTTCATCAAGGTTCCCGCTACGCTCGAAGGGCTGCCCGCCATCACGCAGGCCATCTCGGAGGGGATCAGCGTCAACGTCACGCTGATCTTCTCGCTGCAGCGGTATGGCAAGGTCATCGACGCCTATCTGGCCGGCCTGGAGCAAGCCAAGACGGCCGGGTGCGACATGTCCCAGATCCGCTCGGTGGCGTCCTTCTTCGTCAGCAGGATAGATGCTGAGGTCGATTCCAGGCTGGACAAGCTGGGCACCCCGGAGGCGGCGGCGCTGCGCGGCAAGGCAGCCATCGCCAACGCCCGGCTGGCCTATGAGCTGTTCGAGCAGCGGTTCACCGGGGAACGCTGGCAGGCGCTGCAGGCCAGCGGGGCGCGGATCCAGCGGCCGCTGTGGGCCTCGACGTCCACGAAGGACCCGGCGTTCCCCGACACCATGTACGTCACCGAACTCGTCGTCTCCGACACGGTGAACACCATGCCCGAGGCCACCATCAAGGCCACAGCCGACCACGGCCAGCTGCGCGGCGACACCGTGCACGGGACCTACGACGCGGCGCGGCAGGTCTTCACCGACCTGGAGAACCTCGGCATCAGCTACGACGACGTGGTGCAGGCCACCGAGGATGAGGGCGTGGCGAAATTCGAGACATCGTGGAACGAGCTGGTCGACACGATCAAGAAGAACATGGGGCTCTAACCTCGCGCTTTCGCCTGAGCATTGGCTAGCTTGATCGTTTACATGTAAAAAGTGCCTTTGGCCTGGGAGAATAGGACTTGTCGAAGGACCTGTCCGCCACCAGCCGAAGGCACTTTGCAGATGCAGAATACCGCCTGCCGTCCCAAGATCACTGTGTCCGCTGACGGGACCGGGATCGTGTCCCACGCCGGGGCGGTGCTGCTGACCCAGACGCTGCGGGTCAGCGGGCTGGACGCTGGCCTGGCCGCCGCGCTGGGGCGGTGGAAGACGCCGCGGGCGGTGCACGACCCGGGGAAGATCATCGCTGATCTTGCCGTGACGCTCGCGCTGGGCGGGGACTGCCTGGCTGACATCGGCGCCCTGCGGGCTGAGCCGGCGCTGTTCGGGCCGGTGGCCTCGGACCCGGTGGTATCCCGGCTGGTCAGCCTCCTGGCGGCGGATGCACCGCGGGCGCTGAGGGCGGTCCGGGCCGCGCGCGCCGCCGCGCGGGAACGGGCTTGGGCGCTGGCCGGAGGCGCCGCGCCCGGATCTGACGGGGGCCTGGTCACCGTCGACATCGACGCGACGATCGTGACGTCGTGCTCGGAGAAGGACCAGGCCGCGCCCACGTGGAAGAAGACATTCGGGTTCCACCCGCTGACGGTGTTCGCCGATCACGGCGCCGGCGGATCTGGGGAGCCGCTGGCTGATCTTGCTGCGCCCGGGCAACGCCGGATCAAACACCGCTTCCGATCACATCGAGGCCACCAGGCTGGGCCTGGCGCAGCTGCCGGCCGCGCTGCGCCGGCGGGTACTGATCCGCGCCGACTCCGGCGGCGGCACCCACGAGTTCCTGAACTGGCTGACCCGGCCCGGACGGCGGCTGGCCTACTCGGTCGGGTTCACCATCACCGACGAGATCGCCGACGCCATCCTGGCTATCCCCGCTCGTGTCTGGGCCCCGGCCTACGACGCCGACGGGCAGGTCCGGCCCGGCGCCTGGGTCGCGGAGATCACCGGCATGCTGGACCTGTCGTCCTGGCCGGCCGGCATGCGGGTCATTGTCCGCAAGGAACGCCCCCACCCCGGCGCCCAGCTGCGGTTCACCGACATCGACGGCCACCGTTTCACCTGCTTTGCCACCAGCACTAAGAGCGGGCAGCTCGCCGACCTGGAACTGCGCCACCGGCTCCGGGCCCGCTGCGAGGACCGGATCCGCAACGCCAAGGACACCGGCCTGCGCAACCTCCCGCTGCACGGCTATGCCCAGAACCAGATCTGGTGCGAGATCGTCGCCCTGGCCTGCGAACTGCTGGCCTGGACGGCGATGCTCGCCCTGGCCGGGCCAGCCCGCCGCTGGGAACCCAAACGGCTGCGGCTGCGGATCTTCACCTGCGCCGGGCGCCTCGTGCGCGGCGGCCGCCGCCTGCGGCTGCGCTTGGCCGCCCGATGGCCCTGGGCCGGCCACATCACCACCGCGATCACCCGGCTGCGCGCCCTCGCGCCCGGCTGACCAGCGGAAAACATCCCAGCTACAGGAAAGGAACCAGCCAGGGCCCGTGGAACCCCGCACACCCGGCGCGACAGCCGGGCCACCAGGCACCGCCAAGCCCTGAAAAGGGCAGCCGACCAAAGCCTCAGGCCAGACAGCCAAGATCACGAAAGACCGAGGCTAATGCTGCACTCCTTACAGCCTGTTGAAACCTGGCACGAAATGGAGGCAGCGCTTACCCGCAGGAGCCCCCGTGTCCGTGCACAATGCCAAAGCCGCTACAAACTTGTAAACGACAGGTCAGCTACCCCCGACAGTCATCCATGATCTGGAACATGTGCAGAACCATCACGGTCGGGAGCACCAGGAGCTGCGGCATTCAGCCAGAGCAATCGCACAAGGACGCTAACAGCCCGGCGGACGTTGGTTCTGGGGTATGCAGGGAGCCGTCCGTAGTTGTGGGCGGGCCTATCTGCGGGCGGGCTCTGGCTGGTCGCGCCCGGGATCAGCTTCCTGATCGTGAGCTGAGTCGTGGGTGGCCGCTGGGGTGCTGCCCCAGGCGACGGTCTCGTCCATGATGCCGATGATCTTCCCGGCCGGGATGGCGAGCACGCAAATCCCGGCACAGGCCCACATCAGCCACCAGGCGTGCGTGATGATCGCCAGGCCGCCGGTGGTGAACGCGGCAACCACCACGGCTACCAGGACCCAGGATGCTGGCTTGCCGTGCGGGTGACCTCCTTCGGGGACGTGCCGCTGCTCAAGCGATTCCCGGGGGCTGTCTCCCTGGCCGGGGGAAATCTCCGCGCTGGTCCCGCTGCCGCTGACCTCCCCTGGCCGCGGTACCCGCAGGCGCCCGGTGGCGGAGTGCAGATCCGCCCAGAACGTCATGCCGATCAGCACCGCAAGGCCCGCGACCGCGACAACCGCGGTCAGGATTATTCCTGCCGTCGTGCCGAGCAGTTCCGCGTTCGGTGTTGTCCCGATTTCTGGTGGGTGATGCATCGTTAGTCGCTTTCTGGCTATGGCGGGACTGGGCATGCCTCAGCCCGGGTTGAGGACTGTTGTTCTCGTCGGATTCGAGACTGGAAAGGAAAGGATCTGTATTTCCTGGAACTGCTGCTCGGTCATGCGGGCTGCGGGCCGTCCTCGGCAGATGTAGCCGAAATAGCGCGCCATCAGCAGCGGACCGAGATAACGAACACCCAGGCCACTAACGACTCCAAGGGGAAGAGGGGCACCCGCGCGCTGACCGCCCCGGCGCGAGAAGGGAAGGCCTGGGGGCCGCCACGTCCGCGGGTGACAGCTCCCGGCCGCAGGTCAGCTGAGCGCGTCCTTGATCTTCCCGGCCAGGCCGGTTTCGGTGCCCAGGGCCGGGCCGCTGGGCTTGCCCATGGCGCCGTCGTAGGTGGCGTACAGCTTCGGGTCCGGTGCCGGTACCGAAACGACATCGCCTAGGGGCTGGGCATCGGCAAGGTAGCCGAATTCGTGCGTTCCGTCTGGCTGTGGCCCAGTGGCCCACCCGCCGTCCTGTCCGGCGGTGCCGTCGGACAGGTGCCAGATGGAGGTAGCGTGCTCGGCGTACTCCTCATCGAACAGGGCGTTCGGTGCCACCGTGGTTTCGAGGCCGTCGGCCTGCAGTTCTTCGATGGCCTTGAGCCAGAGGTTCTGGTGGAGGGTGTCGCGGGCCAGGTTGAACTTGAGCATGTCCCGCACGCCGTGATCATCGGTCATGTTGTAGAGCCGGGCAGTTTGCAGCCGGCCCTGGGCCTCAGCAGCAGCGTTTGCGCGGAAGTCGGCCAGCAGGTTGCCGCTGGCCACGATGTACCGGCCGTTCCACGGGTAGCCGTTGCTGTCAGCCAGCAACGCGCCGCCGCCGGCCACGATGGCCTGCTGCGGGTCCATGCCGCCCAGCACAGCGCCAACCACCGGGTCGGCCGCCGCGGCCTTGGCCGTCGCGGTATTCGGGGCGCCTTCCAGCAGCCGCGCGACCATGGTGGCGATCATCTCCACGTGCCCGATTTCCTCGGTCGCGATGTCCATGATCAGGTCCTTGTACTTGCCGGGCATCCGGCAGTTCCATCCCTGGAACAGGTACTGCATCGTGACGGTCATCTCGCCGTACGCGCCGCCGATCAGCTCCTGGAGCTTGTGCGCGTAAACCGGATCGGGCTTGTCGGGCTTGGACTCGAACTGCAGACGAGAGGTATGCCGGAACATCAGCGGCTCCTCACTTTCCTGCCGGAGCCCGCAGTCACACACCGGAACGCCCGGGACTGCGGGCCGTACTTGCGAGGCCGCTGCTTGACCCGTACTGCGCCTGCTGCCCGCGCATGCGCTGGCTATGCATCGCTGGGCTTAAAATTCTGAACGGCCAGGCCGCATGCCGTCATCAGGAGGCAGCCCAGATGAGTGCCACCGACGCAGAGGACATCAAGAACGCCATCGTCGAGACCTTCGGGGCCATTGACATACTCGCCCGGGCGCTGCACGTTCAAGACGCCCGCCTGCAGCCGACACTCGACGCCATCGTTGCTCACGCCGCCGCCGCGAATCCCGCCGCCCAGGACGCGGGCCTGATCCTCCTGACGGGCGGACAGCTCGTCCCCCAGGCCACAACCGGCCATGCCCCGCAGCTCCTGGATATCAAGCAGCAGGCCACAGGAGACGGGCCCTGCATCGAGACAGCGCGCAGCCAGACCATGATCTGCATCAGCGACACCCGGCAGGACAGCCGCTGGCCAGGATTCTGCGCCGAAGCGCAAGCCTGCGGGGTAGCCAGCATGCTCTGCGCGCCGCTGTGGGTCAACGAACGATCCCTGGGAGCACTGACGCTGTACGCGGCACAGCCCCAGGCCTTCAGCGAGCATGACGAACGGATCACCGGAATGCTCGCCACCCTCGCCGCGCTGGCCCTCGCCGAAGCCCAGCGCACAGATCAGCTCAGGACCGCAATCGTCAATCGTGACCTCATCGGCCAGGCCAAGGGCATCCTCATGGAGCGCTACAAGATCAATGCAGATGCCGCCTTCAGCACCCTTAGCCGCACCTCCCAGACCCGAAATATGAAGCTTCACGAGCTCGCCCGGCACGTCGTAGACACCCGGGAACGCCCCGCAACAGCTGAAGACTGACACCCGGCCTTCATCACCCTTTAACAGCGGGCGGGTTGACGTCCCGCCCAGGGCAGTCATGACGTTGCAGTTGCGGTTGCCGATCGCACCAGCTACTTTCAGACCGGTCCGTTTCTCCTTCGCCAAACCTGAATTGCGATTCGCTTGTGCTCCGGCATTGCCCGGCGCCCGGTACGGACCAGTGCCCGGCCACTCGCCTGATACCACTGAGCCATCACGACAATGGCAAGTGCAATGTCGATGACAGTGCCGCCGTAGTACATCAGTTCGGCGCCGGCATGGCGGCTGGTAATTGAGCCCCCGCCGGCGGGCAGGCTGTGGGCGTACATCAGCTTGGCGAGGGTGTCATGAGCGGCGCCCGCGATGCCAAGCGCGGCGAGCCGGGCCTTGATGGCGGGACGGCGGCGGATCGGGTCAAGGCCGATAAGTGCCCAGCTCAGCAGGCACCCAGCCAGGAACATGTGCAGGTGGACAGCCGCATGGACCAGATCATTGTTTCCGGCTGCCTGATACAGCCCGGTCAGATACAGCACGTACAAGCCACCGAGGTCCAAGATGACCGCGGCAGGAAGTCATCACCAGCCAGCGATGGCAGCAGCTGGCCGGCCTCGGGGCTCAGCCGCAGCGCCCGCTCTGGGCCTCCACCGGCGTCAAGAACCCCGCCTATCCCGACACCATGTACGTGACCGAGCTCGTCGCCGCCGACACCGTCAACACCATGCCCGGAACCACCCTCGAGGCATTCGCCGACCACGGCGAGGTAACCGGCAACACCATCAGGGCCGATACCACGATGCGCGCCGCGTCCTCGATCAGCTGGCAGCCGTCGGCGTCGACTTCGACGACGTCACCGAGCAACTCGGGCGCGAAGGCCTCACCAAGTTCGAAGACAGCTGGAACCAGCTCAGCACCACCATCTGGCCCTTGGCGTCCACGCGGTCCCGGTGCCCGGCCAGCCAGGCCTCCAGTTCGTCCTGGTCACCCGGCAGCCACGGCCCGTCGCCGCACGTCCACAGCCGCAAGAGAATCCGCTATGGTCAGCAATCTAACCACCGCACACCGTCGCGGATCCCTGAGCAGCGCCACCGATCAAACGGCCGCAGCCGCCCGCGACCAGGCCGCCGCCTCGGCCACAGCCGGGAAGTCCTCGAGCTAAACGTCAGGCCCGGCGCTGGGTCATGGGCGGTGCAGGTTGGCCGCCATATCCTCCATCAGGCGCACGGAGCCGGCCCGGCACAGCGATGGCCCAGAGACGCCGGCGTGCCCGGCTTACGAGCGCAGTTACCCTGGACTGCGCCCGTGAGCCGGCACGCTGTCGCTTCGATCCGCTAGAGACCACTCCCGAGCACCGATTCGGCGTGCCGATGGAGTGAAACAGCGCGCGAGATCATCCCATGATGATTCGGGCAGGCATGGGCATGGCATCTCACGTCGTGGCGGCTCGTGCCGTGCTGTTGTGCCATGATGCCCCGGGCGCGCCGCTAGAGGCCGCTATCCGAGCAAAAGTACAACCGGGGCGCCCGGTCAATGCTTCGCGGCGTTTTTGGCTTTCTTGCCTTTGTGCTTGACCTTGCCTGCGTCTTTCTTAGCCTTGCCCTTTACTGACTTTGCCCCGTGCTTGGCCTTCTTAGCCACACCCATGACTGACTCCTCTTCGCCCTAGCGCACCAGCCCTGCGCAACCTGTCATAGGCGGCCCAGGTTCTAGGATGAACGTCGTCCTGACACGACGATCCAGTGACCGCCATCTTCCACGCTGGATACCGCTCAAACCTTGCGTGCCACCAGCCTCCTCGCCTTCCCGGATCGGCGGCGCACGGAAGATCGGGACCCGGAGACCACACGAGCAAGACAAGCGCCGGCACCCAGCCGCAGGACCATCAACTGATCTGCACGGCCGCCGGTCATCTTTAGCCCCTCCCTCGCTTGGCCTGGCTGCCTGCCGCTTCCCTCCGGCGGCATCTCAAACAAGTTGTAACCGACTCACGAGAGTGCGTTCCTGCCTCCACACTCTGCCCTCCGATAGTTGACTCCTCTCGGGCTGCCGGAAGTTTCGAAAGCGGTGCCCGGGTAGCGCGGCCACAGGACCTACTGAGGGGAGGTGGTCGGCGATGGCTGGGGAAAAGACGAGCCTCGCGGATGCCAGGCTCGACTTGCTGTCCATCCAGACCCGCGCGCTGGCGGCTGTGCGAGAGTACGGCCAGTATCTCCGGGACGCCGAGGATGCAGGGCTGCCGGAGTTTGCCTACTTCGTCCGGCAGCTCATGGAAGAGGACTCGGCGCGAGCTGCCCACTGTCGCGCGCTGCTAAGGAGGCTCGGCGCCTCGACCAAGATGAGATGAGCGCCCGAGCCTGCCGGGCGCGCGCGCTCATGATCCCTTGGCCTCAGGCGGTCATTGCAACGCCTCATCCAGTGCCTGACATGGTGATTTCCATCCGAGCGTTTGTCGAGGGCGGTCGTTGAGTTCGGCGGCGACGTTGTCGAGGTCACTTTGCGTGAGCGCCCGGAAGTCGGTGCTGCGGGGGAAGTACTGGCGCAGCAGCCGTTGACGCTTCTATGTCAAACGGCAAGCTCGTGCTGGATGATTTTGTGCTGCCAGGTGGCCTGGTCGGTGGTCATGGCCCGGTAGATGACGTCGATCAGGTGGCGCTGCAGGATCCGGCGTGCGCCGCGGGAGCCTTTGGCTGGCTCGTGGCGGTCCAGTAGCTGGCGGGCTGCGGGGGTGCGGCGTTTCTGCACGATGGCTGCGGTGTAGAGGACGCTGTTGAGGCGCCGGTTGCCGCCGCGGTGGAGGCGGTGGCGTGGGTTGCCGGCGGAGTAGACCGGGATTGGCGCGCAGCCGGTGTAGCGGGCGAGCCTGGCTGAGGTGCGGAATCGGGTGATGTCGCCGATCTCGGCGATCAGGACGGCCGCGGAGTTGTGGCTGATCCCGGTGATCTGCAGCAGCTGGGGAGCCAGCGGGGTGACGAGCTCGCGGATGGTGGCGTCGAGGTCGCGGACGCGGTGGTTCAGTGCGGCTATTTCGGAGGCCATGTCGGTGAGCGCCTGGCAGACGTGGCTGCCCAGTTGCTCGGTGCGCATCAGCGTGGTCAGTGACGTCAGGTTCCTGGCGCGGGTCAGGTCTCCCGGCGTGTGCCCGAGCCAGATGTTCAGCTGCGCCTTGAGCTGGTTGATGGCCATGGTGCGGCGCTTGACCAGGTCGGCCCGGTAGTCGACCAGGACGCGCAGCTCACGCACCTGATGGTCGATCCGGTGCCGGTCTTGCCCGGGCTTGGCGATAACTGCCCGGGCGACGGCGGCCGCATCGATCGGGTCGGACTTGGCACCGGTGGTCTCGTGCAGCTTGCGGTGCGCGGCTGCCAGCCGGGACGGGACCCAGACGACCTCCTGGCCGGCCAGCAGCAGCCCGTCAGCAAGCCGGCGCGCGAACCCGCGGCCATCCTCAATGGCCCAGGTCGCGGCGTCGTCGGTGATCGACCGGACCCACTTCAGCAGCGTGACGATCAGCAGTGCGTTGTTCCTGACGGTCAGAGGTTTGCCGATGAGCCTGCCGTCATCCATGACGGCCACTGCGACGTGGACATGCTTGTGCGGGTCGATTCCCACTGTCACCATCGAGATGTCCTTTCCTCTGCCAGCGCGGATGACGGGACAGAGGCGAGGGCCCTGGGCGGGGGACAGACCTATTGCGAGTTGACGGCTCAGCAGGCTTCTATCAAGTCACTCCCGGTCAGGGCCCTCGCCCTGCGAGCCGCCGTGGACATGTCAACGGAAAGCTTCTCCGCACGTGTTCTCCGAGTCACCCAGCGGCTCCGCCGGAGCATCTCCCGTCGAAGAATCCCGGCGTCGCTCATCCTGCACCAATAGGTGTTCTCGTTGCTGCCCGCTGCCAGGGGCTGCGGGGATCGCAGAACAGGCCGGCACGCCGGTCGCCACGCTGAACCGGGCGTGCTCGGCCATCTCTTTGCCCTGGTCCCAGGTGATGGAACGGCGCAGCTGCTCCGGCAGGGTGACGATCGCTTCGGCCAGGGCGTCAGCCACGCCGCTGCAACGCGATCACCGCACGCCGGATGGCATACCGCGACCGGTTGATCTCCTGATGCAACCGCCACACCGGCGCACCCTCGGCCAGCAGTCCGGCGATCCGCTGCCGCTGTACGTCCGAGATCCGATCCATTCAGCCACCTCCGCCCAAGATCCAACCGGATCAAGACGGGGTGTTGCGTTGATCCCCTGAGACCAAGTCCTGTTTGGGGCGCTTGCCCTGGGGTGGTGCTTGAGTGGTAGACGTCCTGGCCGCAGCCCCACCGCGCGTACGGCACGCCGACTTCATAATCTTCAGCCGTCGCTACCCGCGGCCGCAGGCCGCCCTTGGCCTGCTCTTCGCGGCGGTACCGCGGCGGGTGACGTCCCCGCTAGTGACCTGGCGTTATGCAGAATGATCTAAGTGCCGGTGCAGCATTAGGGGCCCGCTAGACCGGCCTGGCGCCACCGCGAGTGGACTGAGCTGGTCATCGACCACCTTGCCATCACCTGATATCACTTCCTCATACAGCGCCGCGTACCGGGCCGCCATCACTGCGGGGGCGAACCTGCGGACAGCCTGCTCGCGGCACTCGCGCGGGTCGATCTGGCCGGCCGCCCGCACCAGGTCCGGGAGAGCGTCCGCTGACCTGGCCAGCCACCCGGTGCGCCCGTGCTCCACCAGCTCGGGCAGGCAGCCACGGGATAGCCCGACCGCCGGCGTCCCCAGCGCCAGCGTCTCGACCACCGCGGTTCCGCCGGGCTCGTCCCACTGCAACGGAAACAGGGAGACCCGCGCGGACGCCACCAGAGAGTCCCGCTCCTGAGGCCCCAGAGTGCCGACCCAACGCACTCGGGTGCCGTCGACCAGCGGGCGGACCTCGTCTTTCCAGTAACATACGTCCGAATTGGCGGCCGCAGCATTCCCTGCCGCGGCCAGGTCCGCTGGCTGCCTGTGCGGGCCGATCGGGCCTGCGAGCACTAGGTCAAACCCGCATTCGTGGGCGAGCCGGGCGGCCAGGTGCTGGCCCTTGCCGGGAGTGATCCGGCCAATCACGATGGCGTGGGCGCCCTTGTCCACCGCAGGCGGCGGTCGGCGCCGTCGGCCAGCGGTGTGGCGAGGTGCACGTGGCCGAGCGAGTGACGCAGCAAGGCCTCTGGCGCCCGGCGCAGCTGTGACGCTGACACGCCATTCACCCGGACCCTGGGCCCGGCGTCGAGCGCTGAGTAGAAGGCGCCGTGCTTGCCCAGGTCCCAGTGCAGGGTGTGCAGTACCGGGGGGGCGGCGGGCGCCAGTGCTGCCGCCGAGAGAACCGCCAGCCCGGCCACCTCCACGTGGTCATGCACCAGGTCGATGTCGTCTCGATCGCGCAGCGAGCGCACGACGGCATGCAGGTGGGCGTGGGCCACTCCGGACACCTGGTTGTAGGGGCGCTGAAGCATTTCGAACTGGCCCTGCGAGAACAGCGCAACCTGCCCGTCCGCGGGCAGGGTGCTGGCGGTTACGGTAGCCAGCACCACGCGGATGCCGAGCCTGCGAAGCTCCGGCACCAGAGTGGCGACGACGTTCTCGATGCCGCCGTATCCCTCGGGGGGCACCGGCAGCCACGGGCGGCGTTAAGCAGAACGGTGCGTGTCATCCGGCCACGGTCCGAGGCGCGAGATCTGGCCTGTTGACGGCGGCCAGCGGCGGCCGCTCGTCGATGCCGACGTCAGAGACGATGATCTCACGGCCTAGGTTGGGCAGCGGCTGCTCGCCCCCGCGCCGGAACTGGGTGAGCGCACTCGGCAGGCGGCTGCTTCCGTCGACCCGGCCCTCCCGCACCAGCCGAGACCAGGCGGTGAGCTGGATCTGCGCGGCCATCCGGCCAAGTGCTTCTATGTTCTGGTTGCGGTGCACGCGCTCCCCTAGGTCTACCTGGGCCAGCGCGTCCAGGCCGGCGACGCCGAGCAGGTCCACCAGCATGGCGATCTCCACGCCGTAGCCGGACACGAACGGCACTTGCTCCAGCACGTTGCGCCGCCCGGCCGTTTCCCCGGCCAGCGGCTGGACGAAGCCGGCGAGATCGGGCCAGAACAGATTCAGCAGAGGCCGGGCCACCAGTTCTGTAACGCGGCCGCCGCCGTCGGGCTCTGAGTGGCCGCCGGAGCTCAGGGGGCGGTGGTAGAAGCCCTTGACGAACGAGATGGAAGGGTCGCTCAGCAGCGGGCCGAGCAGCCCGCTTACGAAGCGCGGGTCGAAGGGGCTGACGTCGGCGTCGATGAACGCCACGACATCGCCGGAGGCCGCTGCCAGCCCGGCCCACAGCGCGTCACCCTTACCGTGCATCGGCGGCCGGCCCCTGGTCATCTCGTCCTGCGACACGACGTGCGCGCCCGCGTTGCGAGCCACGGCCGCGGTGCCATCGACCGAACGCGAGTCGACCACGATTACCTCGTCCACCAGCGGGACCGGCCCGGCGAAGGCGCTCCGGATTGCCGTGACGATGCTCCCGACAGTGACCTCCTCGTCCCGGGCCGGAATGACCACGCTCACTGTCGTCTCGCCTTTGGCCCGCAGTAGCCGGCGTGGCGGCCAGTCCTGCGTGCTGCTCGTCCGGTACGTCGACCATGCCTCGACGGCAGGCGACATCCCCGTATGCCGCATACTCGTCCTTCCGGCAGAATCGCCACCGATTCGGCGATTACAGCCAGCGCGTCTTTCCCCTGCAAGCCGGGGCAAACGTCTGGCTGGCCAGGCCGGGGCTCGATACGACAGGAAGAAGGGACATATGGACATCTGCCGAATCGGGCTGATCGGAGCCGGGAACGTGGGCCGTCGTCACGCGCAGGTGCTGGCCAGCTTCCCGGACGTCCGGCTGGCCGGGATCACCGACGCTGTTCCGGAGGCCGCGGCGGCCCTGGCGGGGGACGTCGGCTGCCGCACGTTCGCGGATGTCGGCGAGGTGCTATCCGCCGGGGTCGACGCGGTGTACTTGTGCGTGCCGCCGTTCGCGCACGGCGAGCCCGAGATCGCCGTGCTGTCGGCGGAGGTGCCGCTGTTCGTTGAAAAGCCCCTGGCCGTGACAGTGGAGGCGGCCGAGCGGATCGGCGCCCTGGCTGCCGCCGCGGGAGTGCTGACTGCGGTGGGTCACCATTGGCGCTACCTGGAGGTAGTGGACCAGGCGCGGCAACGGCTCGACGGCCGATCAGTACGGCTGATCAGCGGGGCCTGGCTGGACAAGGCACCGCCCGTTGGATGGTGGCCGGTGCAGGAGCGCTCCGGCGGCCCGCTGGTGGAGCAGGCCGTTCATGTTCTGGACCTCGCCCGGCTGCTCGCTGGCGAGGTGGCCGAGGTCTTCGCGATGGGTGACGGCCTCCCGCCTGAGCTACCGGGCGCAGACACCGACAGCGTCACCACCGGCACGCTGCGCTTCCGTAGCGGAGCGCTGGGCACGGTCAGCACTGCCTGCCGGCTCGGCTGGAAACAGCGCGCCGGGCTGGAGGTGGTCGCTGACGGGCTGTGGCTGTCAGTGAGCGAGGACGGGCTGGCAATGAGAGAGAACGGCGCCAACTCGGCCGAGGAGTTCGTGACCGCCGATCCCGCGGCGGCCCGGATCGCGGTGGACCGGGCCTTCGTCGACGCGGTGCGCGGTATCGGGGACGATGTGCGGGTGCCGTATGCGGAGGCGCTGCGGACGCACCGGCTGGCATGTGCGCTGGCCTCATCGGCGGCCACCGGCCAGCTCGTGCAGCAGGCGGAAGGCCTGGCTGCACCGGAGATGGTTCAGGCCAGGATGGCCCGTGACTGACTCGGGCCCTGGCGCGCAGGCCGTGGCCGAGAGGACCGAGCGCGCGATCGTGGTAGAGGGCCCGGGTCGCGTCGTGATACGGGAAGAGCCAGTGGCGGCAATGCCAGTGGGTGCGTTCCGGACGGCCACCTTGTACAGCGGGATTTCCGCCGGAACCGAGCTGAGCTATGTCAACGGCACGAACCCGTTCCTCGCCCAGCGCTGGGATTCTGGTCTCGGTCTCTTTGTTCCCGGCGAGCCGGACGCTGGGTACCCGGTCGCGCGGCTGGGATACATGGAAGTGGGCGTGGTCACCGAGTCGCGCACGCCTGCAATCCCGGCTGGGGCCACCGTGGCGATGACCTACGGCCACCGCACCGGGTACGTCGGCAATCCCATCGCCGACCGCGTGGTGCTGGTACCCCCCGACCTTGATCCGCTGCTGGGCATCTACCTCGCGCATATGGGGCCGATCTGCGCTAATGGGTTGCTCCATGCGGCCGCGGACGCATGCGGGCCCGATGTCCGTTCACTCGGGGACGGCGTGCGCGGCCGACGCATCGTGGTGCTCGGCGCGGGGGTGGTCGCCTTGCTGACCGCGCTGCTGGCGCGCCGGCACGAAGCCGAGTCCGTGGTAGTGCTTGACTCGGCGCCCCGGCGCCGGGCGGCGGCCGAGGCCCTGGGACTGGAGACGATGAATCCGGAGAGCCCGGCAGACGTGGCCGCCATCCTGAAGACCCGGTGGCGGCACGCTCCGGGTGACCGGGGGGCGGACGTCGTGTTCCAGTGCCGCGGACAGGCTTCGGCCCTGCACCTGGCTCTGCGGGTGGCTCGCCCGCAGGCGACCGTGGTTGATCTGGCGTTCTACCAGGGCGGCGCGGCGGAGCTGCGGCTGGGCGCTGAGTTCCACCACAACAGCCTGGCCATACGGTGCGCCCAGATCGGCCGGGTGCCGCGAGGCACGGCGTATGCCTGGGACCGGGAGCGGCTCTCCGCCGAGACAATCGGCCTCCTGCGTGCTGACGGCGCGGCTATCCGGGAGCACCTGGTCACAGCCGTCCTCCCGTTCGATGACGGGCCGCAGCTCCTGGCGAGCCTGGCCGCGGGACGGCGGCAGGAACTACAGGCCGTCCTTACCTTCGACCAAGCCGCAAGCCTGATCGGGCCTGCGGCGGTGATCCGGCCACGCGATGACGGCGGAGCATAAGCAGCGCGAGTCGTCGGTCCGGGAGCTGTACGGTGTCACGGCTGCCATCAACATCCCGCAGACTGCCCCGGGCTCGCCCGTGGTGAGGGTTGCACAAAGAGCGGCAGCCCGCGGCCGGCGATGTCGCGGTGCACGAGATCGGCGGCGGGAATCTGGTCCCGGGTCGCGGCGCGTGGTGCAGATATTCCGGCGGCTGCAGCGTCCGGTCAGGCCCAGGTAAGCCGTCTCGCGCTCGACGGCTGCTGCGGATCTACCCCAACCCGGACGCGGCCCTGACGAGCGAACCGCCACCAGCAATGACACAGCCCGCGCGCTAATGCGTCTCGAGCGCTCGGCTCGGGTCATCTGCCCGTGGCGCCACGGTATCCCGAGCGGCTGGCAGGCGTCTTGGCGACGCCGCTGCTACTGCCCCGGCGGCAGGGAAGACGCGCAGCTCACGGAAAACTGCTGCTGGCTCATTGCAGCGCCGCCGCTCCCTGGTTACCATCCATATAGATGGTGCAGAGATGGCCAGCAGATGGTGGACGGACGTGCCGGGTGAGGGCGAGAAGACCGAGAAGATCACTATCAACCTGGGACTGGTAGACCTCGGGCAGATCGATCTGCTGGTCCAGGAAGGCTTCTACACCAACCGCACCGATTTCATCCGCGCGGCCATTCGCACTCAGCTCGCCACCCGGAGCGAGGCGCTCGACCAGACAACGGCCCGGCGCACCCTCACCTTGGGCAGCTGTCACTACACCCGTCGCGACCTGGAGGAAATCCGCGACGCCCGGCAGATGGTCCATATTCAGGTGCTCGGGCTGGCGAGCATCGCTGCCGATGTCTCCCCCCAGCTGGCCCTGGCCACGATCGCCTCGGTGGAGGTGCTCGGGTGCCTTCCGGGCCCCCGCCGCGGTGAAGGCCGCCTCTGGCGGCTCGCATCGCATAGGCCGCGGGTGAGCAGACGGCTGCCGGACCGCGGTACCGGCCACCTCCAGAGCGTCCGGCCAGGAAATCAGCGGGACAACCACGAGAAGGGATACGGGCCGTGGACGCAGGCCAGATGGCCGCGATGGCTGAGGCTACGCGCCTGACCCGCCAGGGCCGCCTGGTCGAGGCAACCGCGCTGATCCAGCAAACGCTGGCCGGCCCGGCGGCGACCCGGCGGCCGCCGGAAGCGCCCTGTGCCGGGGAGGGGACTGCTGGCACGCCTGGCCGCGACCCCGATGCCAGGCCGGCGCTCGCGCCGGCGCCGGGACACAATTGGGGCTGGCCCGTTCCGGCTGGCTTCCCCGCCGCCGCGCTCTGCCCAGCCGGGGCCCCGGGGTCTCCCCAGCCTGCACCGGTCCGCATCCGCGGTCGTGAAGCCACCGCCGGGCCGCTTTGACGCCTTCTCCTACACCAACCCGGCCGGCGCCCGCGCCTACCGGCTCTATGTCCCCGCTGGGCAGCACCGGCGAGGCCCTGCCGCTGATCGTGATGCTGCACGGCGGCACTCAAGACGCCGCCACCTTCGCCGCTGCCACTGGCATGAACGACCTCGCCGAGCGTGAAAAGTTCCTCGTCGTCTACCCCGAGCAGGCCCGCTCGGCGAACGCGGGCCGATACTGGAACTGGTTTGTCCCTGGTCATCAGCGCCGCGACGCCGGTGAGCCGTCGCTGATCGCCGGGATCACCGGCCAGGTCACCGATCGCCACCGGGCAGATACGACCCGGGTGTATGTGGCCGGGTTCTCCGCCGGGGGCGCGATGGCCGCGGTGATGGCCGCGGTCTACCCCGATCTATTACGCCGCCGCCGGCGTGCACTCCGGGCTGGCCTACGCCTCCGGCCGGTGACGTGGCCTCCGCGTTCGCGGCGATGAGGCAGGGCCCGGCGCGGCCGCGGCCCGGCCCGCGGTCGCGTCCCCTGCCCTTGATCGTCTTTCATGGTGACCGGGATGCGATCGTGGCCCACGCCAACGCCGCGCACCTCATCGACCATGTCCTGGCGGCGAGCAAGCTCCGTCCGCCGCCCGGGCACCGCGCCTGCCGCGGTGACCAGCAGCGGGCAGGTGCCAGGCGGGCATGCGTACACCCGCACGTGCTACCAGGACCTCACCGGGGCGGCCCTGGCTGAATGCTGGATCGTCCACCAGGGCGGACATGCCTGGTCCGGCGGTGCATCCCGCACGGGTCCTACACCAATCCCCACGGGCCAGATGCCAGCGCCGAGTTCATCCGCTTCTTCGACGAGCACCCCGCCACCCCGCCGGGCCGCCAGGCCGGAACCGGCCCGGAGCGCACCAGAACATGCGCGTGACGGCTGACCTAGAAGAACAGGGTGAGCACCACGTCGGCCAGGGCGATGCCGGCGCAGGGCGGCCCTATCCCCGCCGTGCACCAAGACTGCCCGCAGGCAGGTCAGCAGCGATGCCGAGCGGACTTGGCGGGCTACTGCCGAAGACGTCCCGCCGGCCGCAGCCGCGGCGCACCGCGGAGGCCGGAAAGTTACGTGCCGCGCGAGCGCTTGGGCGTAGTGCGTGCTCTCGCCGGCCCCTTCACCGCCCGGCCTCCTGGCGCTGCATCTGGCGGTCAAAGTCCGCGTCGTTGGCGGGCTCAAGCCAAGGACTCGGACCGCTTGTGCCGGGGTCGCCATCGTCGTCGCCGAGCCGGGCCATCGCCTCGGCGTACTCGACGTCGCTCACGCCGAACTTGCATTCGTAGCTGGTGTGCAGGTCGTGTTGGTCGTCTGCCCACTCGCGGTAGTCCTGGCGGGCCTGCTCAGTGCTTGTGCCGCGGGCGGCGCCGATCTGTCCCCATCTCGCCCCGGCCTTCGCGGCGACGTGAAGCATCGCCGGAGGCCAGTAGTAGCGGGCCAGCACCTCGCCAGCGGCCATGAGCTCCAGCCGGCCGATCACGCTCAGCGGTTCGCGTTCCGCCATGGTCTGGTGTCCCAGATTGGCCCGGTTGACTCTCCTCCCGCGGAGCAGGGCCACCGTGCGGGCGCACAGATCCCGGTCAGTGAGTTCGTCGTAGCGCTGGCGCGCGGTCACCGGGTTGTAGAGCGTCGACGCCTCGTGGTAGGTCAGCGAGCGCGGACCAGCCTGGCGGTGGCTCGCGGCGAGGCCTCTGAAGGATCTCCTTCTGGCCGCGAGCATGAGCGCACCGGCGGCGCGACCGAGATGCATAACGTCGCAACTGTTGGCCACCATCCAGCGGTAACCCAGGGAGCTTAGTCTCGGCGGGGGCGCCGGATGCGGTCAAGCGTTTCCGTGCCCTGGTCCAGTAGCTCGATCGCGCGCGCGAATCCCGTCCCGGACCCGGACGACACCACCCCAGTCCTTGGTGATTTAAGGCCCCGGTCGCTCCGGTCATAGGATGGCCGGATAAGTGAGGAAATGACCGGCCGATGACCGTTCTCAGTTCCGACCACCACCCGCGCTTCGAGGGTCAGCAGCTGCATTCCGAGCAATCTGGCACGCACCAGCGCCCGGATGACCATGTCGCCCTGCTGCGGGTCATGCCCGGGGCGCCTCCGCCACCAGAAAGAACGGGCCGGAGCATTCTGGCCCTCCGCAGTGCCTGGCAAAAAGGTGACCTGACGACCTGGACCGGCCACGAGTGCCTACGCCTGGGGGGTGCGCCGGGATGGTGCTTTGGAAGAGTAGCCATCAAGCTGGGCGACCAGGCCCTCAAGCCGTTGCCGGGCGCTAGTCGCGTCGAAGTTTTCCGACGCGCTGCGCGCTAGCTTGCAAAGCTGCTCATAGCGTTCGCGGCCCGCTTTGCTTCCCAGCACGTACCCGATCCCGAACATGGTCACGGCCATGAGCTTCATGATTCATCATCCTGCCGGCGGGCGGAGGAAACCGCAGCGCTGGCGGCCGTAGCAGCCACTGCGCCACCCGCGGCGACCAGTGTTAGCTTGCTCAGCCGACGGACCCCGGCACTTGCGAGGGTCGCTGCCGCGGCGTCTATAAGACGATCCCACTTGCTCTTACGAGTGAATAGACGCATTGTGCCTCTCCTTCCGATTACTGTCTGGCTACGGAACTAAGGACGTATCGATCGCAGTGATGAGCTCGGCCTTGGTCATCGAGCTGCCTACCTCAGCCCCGGTGCTCCGCGCAATCCGGAGCAGTTCCTCCTTCGAGAGCGCGCTGACATGCACTCCTCCATAGCGAATGATGGCCTCGATGAGCTCCTGCTTGCTCATTGAGGGCTGGCCTTCGAGCTCAAGTTCTCCCGTCAGGCGGAGCAGCTGGTCCTTGGTGAGCGCGTCGAGGTATTGGCTATCACCCAACGTGGCGTCCTCTGGGGTCCCGTTGAGGGGTGCGCCGACGGTCCCGGTCCCTTTGCCAGCAGCCTGCCTCGTCTTCTCGGCCTCGGTGACCCGTCGCTCGGCTGCTGTCGCGCGCTCGCGCGCCTGCTTCGCCAGGCGATCGGCCTCCTGGCTGGCCTGCGCCGCGACGTCCTTCGCTGCCTTTGCGGCCTCGGCCGCCAGATCCCTGGCCCGGGCCAGCGCCTCGTTAGCCTCCTGGATCGCCTCGCGTGCCCGCCGCTGCGCCTGCTCGGCATGCTGCTGCCTCTCGCGGATGCGAGCCGAGGCCTGCGCTTCGGCCTGCTCAATCGTGTCGCGTGCTTCGGCTTCCGCCGCCAGACGTGCCCGCTCGGCGCGCTCCTGCGCCTCCTCCACGCGGGCCGCGGCCTTCCGCTCGGCTTCCTGGCGGACCTCCTGCACGAACTGGTCCGACTCGCGCGCCACGCGCTCGGCATCATCCGCGCTGTCTTTAGCCTGTTGCGCCAGCGACAGTGCCCGTGTTTCCTCTTCCCGCGCCTGCTCCGCCGCAGCATCGGCCTGCTGCATCAACGAGGCGACTGAATCATGTCCGATGCCGGGCACCGCTTCCGCAACCGACTGCCTGGCCGCCTTCACCTTCCGCCGGACACCGGCTGTGGCGGCCCCGGCCGACCCCGCCGCCGAGGAGACGGTGCCGGATACGCTGTCACCGACCGAGGACACGGCCTTGGACGCGCCCGCCCCGCCGGAAACAGCGGGTGCCAGAGTCTTCGACAGCAGCCAGGCAGTATTGCTGGGCAGATCCCTCAGGGCCGTTCTGCTTGCGCGTGACAGGCGCCGCGGCTGGCTTGGCGTTGCCCATGAGTCCTCCAGTGTTCTGGTATCTCCTCGCGAGTTCAGGTCCCGTACCCGCAGATCAAGGCCTTACTCACCACGTTGAAGGCATTTTTGGAGATTTACGCCTGGCCGGCCGCAGGCCCGGAGCATCAGCTCGAGGCGGGCTGACATGACCGACTACTCGCACATCACCACGGCGTGCGGCGTGGACCACACCGTCGCCGAAGGCGCATCCGAATGGATCCTGGACCGGCATGCGCACGCCCACAACAAGGGCACCGGCGGACTGTCAGCCGGTGGCTGCGAAACAGCGATCGGGGCTGTACCTGAGCCCGAGCAGTGGGCTGAGCCGGAGCCAGGTGCCTGATGACGACCGGCTGTTCGTGCACAACCCCCGGATGCCGCGGCATCACGCCCGTGGCCGACACCACATGCACGCGCTGCACCTTCGCCGCCCGGCACCCCCGTCTTGGACACCGCCCGGCGAGCAGCCGAGCGCATGCTGGGCGACCCGGAGCCAGGCCTCGCAGTGGCGGGCCCGTGCTGCGGCCCGGACTCCTACGTCCTGGGGCCATACGCCGCCGGAGAACTGGAGCAGGATCCTGGTGGCTCACCAGACAGCAGAAGACCGTGCGCGGGCCCACCTCCGCGGGCAGCTCGCCGGCGCCGCTCAAGCCGCACCCGACGCCGGGCAGCATCCCGGCTGGGGCCTGCACCACATCATGCTGCCCGAGCCCCCGGCCGGGCGACTTCACCCCGGTCAGGCCCGCGGACTACGCCGAGCACGAAGCCACGCCGTACGCTGACCTGCTGCGCTACCTGGCCGCGATGGCCGGGATCGACTACGCCCACCTGATCGCCGAACACGGGCTCCACGCCCAGGCAGGCGCCGAGCCCGGCCAGTAAGCCCGGCGCGAAAGGACTCCCCCAATGACTGACGACGCCATGGTCTGCACCAGACAGTCTGCGACGGGCCGTGCGACGCAGACCTCCACGAGATCCCGGCCACGCTGCAGGCCATCATCAGCGCGGCCGGCAGCGCCTGCCCGGCCTGCGACAGCGGCGGGTTCGGGTTCGCCACCGAATACCGGATAGACGAGCGACCGGTGCATTTCCTGGTGCGCTGGCACGCCGACACCTACCCGTCGCTGCTCAGCGGCGGGTACGTCATCGCGATCCTGCCGAGACCGCGCTCAAGACTGGCGCCGCGATCGAAGGCACCCTCGGCCGCATCACCGACGACATCCGCACCGCCGAGTTCTCAGCCAGCCACGACAACTGTTCGCACGGCATGACCGGGGCGAGAACGTGCAGCCGGAACGGACTGCGCAGACCGCGCGAAAGATCGCGGCCCGGGAGGCCGAAAAGCGCATCGGCGCCGCAGGCGTGGACGTCAATCCCCGACAGGCACTTGCCGACGCGATCGACGAGACCTTCACCAAGCAGCCCGCGCCGAGGCCGCAGCGGCTTATCGAGGAGGGATCATGATGACCACCATCCACCTTCCCCGTTCGCGGACCACACCGAGCCCGAGTCCGTCAGCGAGCCGGTGGCATCCCTCACAGACGCCGAGAGTCAGCAGGTACTCCAGTACCTCGCAGGCTTCAGCCCGGACACGGTTGACATGGCCATCAGCGACATCAAGGCGCTCCAGGCGCGCCGACGTGAAGCAGCGTCCTGAAAAGCAACAGTGGGCGACAGTCCGGGCCATACGCCTAAGGCGACAGCTGGCGGAAGGCCGCCAGGCCCGTCCCCCCTTCGGGGACGAACCCGGCCAGCGGACGGAGCGACCTGGGCGACGAACCCGACGATGCGTCGCGCGACGCTGCGGTCGGGATCCAGATCCGGGTTATAGACCGACATACTCCAGCCGGCGCAGCCGCCGTTCTGCAGAGCCGACGTAGTGGTCTGGGTGGAGCTGCTGCCAGGTCAGCCCGCCGGCCAGGGAGACTTCGCCCGGAGCGCCGCATGCCGCGAAATCGCTGCGCGCCAGGACATCGAGGTCGATATGCAGCCACCTCGGACACTTTCGAATTGCCGATGCTGAGCAGGGGCGATGCGGATCTCGGCTCGAACAACCGGGTCGCACCCTGGCCGGTATTTGAGCCGCAGCCCGAGTTGGGTGTAAATCTCGGCCTTGTCGGCGGGATCATGACCTATTTCGCGGCAATCTTCGGCCGCCGGGTGCCCGGCCAGCTGCCCCTGGGCTGATCGCTTGCATACTCAACGGGCGATGCGCGGGACTGTGATGCCCAGCTACCTACTTTCCCGTGTCCGGCGAGGCCGCGCCGCTGGAAGATAGCCGCTGGCTGTAGGTGGTCATGCCGTCATGGTCTCGGCCGGCTGCCAGCTCGAGCCAGGCCAGGCCAGGCAGTTTCATCTCGGCGCGCAGCCGCAGCAACGATCCTGGCGTGATGGCCTCTACCCGCCAGAAATCCAGCGCGTCGCCGACGAGCAGGTGCCGCGGATCACGCCGCCCGCGCCGCAGCCCGACGCTGCCGGCGAGCCGGTCGGCCAGTCCGCGTACGGCCCACGCGGC
The DNA here is from genome assembly GCA_963739645.1 of uncultured Actinomycetota bacterium. GTDB lineage: Bacteria > Actinomycetota > Actinomycetes > Streptosporangiales > Streptosporangiaceae > JASHPR01. Next base: position 9,492 of record CAVUBM010000073.1, on the reverse strand, counting down.
CAGGAACGAATACCACCCGGTCTCACCGCCGATGCCCTCGATAACCCGCCACAGCGCCGCCGGCGAAGCACGGACGACACTGATCCGTGCGTCCACATACAGCGAGCCGCCGGCCCACGACGGATCGCTCGGCAGCGGGTCGCTGGGAGCGCCGGGCGTAGCGGCGGATGACCAGTGGGTGGAGACTGCGCCCTCGCGGGTGTGCCGCAGGGCCAAAGCGATGGCACGCTCGAGAGGCAGCAGGCCCCCGGGCGGGTCTGGGACGTACGAGGCGATGTCGTGCTCGGAGCACACGACCTCGTTCCTGAGCGATTCGACCAGCGGCCTGGCCAAGCCGGCCTGCACCGGCGTCACCAGCCCGACCCACAGCGACGACAGCCGCGGCGTGAGCAGCGGCACCGGAACCAGAACCCGGCTCCGCAACGCGGCCACGCGGGAGTACCGGCGCATCATCTCCGCATACGTCAAGACGTCCGGGCCGCCGATGTCGAAGCGACGGCTGACGCCTGCAGGCAGTGCCGCGCAGCCGACGAGATAACGCAGCACATCACGGACGGCGATTGGCTGGATACGGGTCGCACCCATTTCGGGGTGACCATAACCGGCAGCCGCTCGGTGAGATACCGCAGCATCTCAAACGACGCCGACCCGCTGCCGATGATCACAGCAGCCTGCAGCGCCGCCACCGGCACGCCACCGCTCAGCAGGATGTCCCCAACCTCCGCGCGCGAGCGCAGATGCGGCGACAGGCCGCTGCCATCATCGGGAACGATGCCGCCCAGATACACGATGCGCCTGACCCCGGCCGACACGGCGGCATCGGCGAAGATGCCCGCCGCGTTGCGGTCCCGCTGCTCGAACGACGCGCCCGTGCCCAGGGAATGAATGAGGTAATAGGCCACATCGACACCCTCCAGAGCGCGCAACACCCCGGTCCCCTGCAGTGCATCGGCTGCCACGACCTCAACCGCGCCGGACCAGGGCTGGTCACCCAGCTTCCCCGGGTCGCGAGCCACGCACCGGACGGGATACCCAGCGGCGAGCAACTCAGGGACTAGCCGCCCACCGATGTAGCCAGATGCCCCGGTGACAAGGCAACGCAACGGTGATGACCCGGGCCAGCGCGGCGTTGGTGGGGACGATTCGGCCATCTGGGGGTCTCTCGCCGGTCTCAGCGTCTGGCCCTGCGCGAGGAGCGCCCGGACACCGCGGTCACTGCCGAGTCGGCCCCGTGGAGCAGTTTCGCCGTCCGGGTGGATGGGTCATGACGTACCGCGGCGACAGCGAGGCGATGCACAAGCAGCCGGGCCAGCGGCAGAGCGATGGCCAGCAGCAGCCAGGTCCGCAGCCGGGCAGATAGAAAAACCCACATGCTCAGCGTCCCTTCTTCTTCCCGCCTGGAGGCCGGGCCTGGCCTCCCGGCGCTGATGTGCGGGACTTCTTACCGCACTGAGCTGTGCATCAGTGGCGTTGCCGGCAGCCAGGTTGGCGCTCAGCCGGGCATGTCCCATGTGCCGTTGCGGCGCTACCCGCAGCGCGGCGCGCTAATCACTACGCCGGAGAGGCTGGTCCTCGCGCGCTACAGGGGATGAGCGTGACATCGTGCAGTTCCTGGCTGCCGGGCAGGATGGTGATCAGGACTTCTGCCTGCGCCGCCACCTCATCAAGTGTGCCGCCCCACCGCGCCCCCACCCGGCCATCATGCTGTCACGGTCACCTCGCACGGCATGCCCAAACGTGGCCCCGACCCTTGCCGGGCACGGCATGGATCGCCTGTGGCGAGTGGGCGCGCCTTGTGACGCCCAGGGGATGAGGTCTGCATCCCGGGAGCTATCGTCAAGACCTGTGGATCAAGATCTTTTAAGCTGCTTCTTCCCTGGCATCCTCGCCGGGTCGCTCGATCAGTTTTCCGTTGATGAAGGTCGCTCCGGCGCGGACCAGGGCGACGAGGTGCGGCGCGTTCACGCAGCGCCAGTGGTCTTGCGCTGACTCGATGAGCTTGAACGCCATGGCCAGGCCGGCGGCCCGCGAGCCGGGGCCCCTGGTGACCTTGGTCCGGTGCCGAACCGTTGCGAAAGTCGACTCGATCGGGTTCGTGGTCCGCAGGTGCACCCAGTGCTCGGCCGGGTAGTCGTAGAACGCCAGCAGCTGGCCGAGGTCGTCGGTGATCTTCGCGGCGGCCTTCGGGAACTTCGCGCCGTAGGCGACCTCGAACGCCTTCACAGCGGCCAGGGCGTGCTGTTTGTCCTCGGCGTTCCAGATCTCCCCGAGGGCCTTCTTCGCGCCCGGGTGCGCAGACTTGGGCAGCGCCGCGAGCACGTTAGCGATCTTGTGGAACCAGCAGCGGGCCTCCCGGGCCTCGGGCAAGACTTCCCGCAGGGCACTCCAGAACCCCAGCGCCCCGTCGCCGACGGCCAGCACCGGGGCGCGCATGCCGCGGGCGCAGTCGCGCAGCAGGTCCGCCCACGACTCCGCGGACTCCCGGTAGCCATCAGCGAGGGCGATGAGCTCCTTGCGGCCGTCGGCGCGCACCCCGATCATGACCAGCAGGCACAGCTTGTGCTCCAGCCGGATGTTCACATGGATCCCGTCCGCCCACAGGTAGACGTAGTCCACACCGGGACAGGTCCCGCTCCGAAAAGGCACGCTGCTCCGCCTTCCAGGTCTCAGTCAGCCGGGTGATCACCGGGCCGGACAGCCCGGCCGCCGAGCCCGGGAACTGGCCCAGCGCGGGCACGAAATCCCCGCTCGACAGGCCGTGCAGGTACAGCAGCGGCAGCACCTCGGTGATCTTCGGGGCTTCCGCGCCCAGGCTGGCAAGATCGCCGAGGAGAACCGCCTCCGCTCCCCGGTGTCCGGGCTGGGCGCGCTTGTCGTTGACCCGCGGAGCGGTCACCTCGACCGCGCCCGCGCTGGTCAGCACCTCCCGGGACTGGTGATAGCCGTTGCGGACCACCAGGCGGCGGCCGTTCTCGTCCCGCTCAGCGGCGAACGCCGCGATATAGCCATCCACCTCGGCGGCCAGCGCCTCGGCCAGCATCCGCCGGGCACCCTCCCGCACGATCTCATCGATCAGCGACGGCGACGAATCCTACCCGCCCTCGTGGCCGAGCCGTCGCCAGGGACTACGGTGAGCATCGGGTTGTACCTTCCCGACCGGCGTTGCAGCGCCGATCTTGCTTGAGACCTTCACTTGATCACCGGGAAGGTACACCCTCTCCGGCCGATCCACAGGTTTCAAGCATTGCTCGCATCCCGGCTCAGGCCGAGATTTCAGTGTGGGGGCGCCTGCGCGGTTTGTTCCGGTGAGCACGGGTAGCTTGCCGCAGTCCGGTCTTCGGGCGGGAGGGAGCCTCGACGGACACAGGTCCGAAAGAGCTACGACCCCTCAGCCGCCGCTGTCCACGCGGAGCCGCGGATAGTCCTCGCTACTGCGCTGTTCAGCGCCACGGCCCCGCGTTGCCTGCTGCCATTAATCTCACTCGTCATCCGGTCCGGGAGGTGCAGTGCCGTTGTCCTTGCTCGTGGCCAGCAGGGCCAGGAACGGGCCGATGCGTTGTCCTTCCTGGGCGGGATGCCGGAACAGGCTGTCGCGGTTCACGGTGTACCGGGTGCGCCGCCCGATCCGGGTGCGGATGATGTAACCAGCGGCCTCCAGGTCGGCCACGATGACCTGGGCGGTGCGCTCGGTGATGCCGGCGGCGGCGGCGATATCCCGCATCCGGGCCTCGGGGTCGCGGGCGATCTCCACGAGCACGTGCCCGTGCCCAGTCAGGAGCGTCCAGCTGCCGCCGCGCTCGTCGGAAAGACTCATACCCTCGATCATATCCTCGCGAGAGAATCCCCGCGAGAGAAAACACACGAGAAATTTCTCATGACTCTATTGACAGACCTTGGTTTTTCCCGTGATCCTGGCAGTGAGTGATCGGGTCATAGCCCGCCCTGAGGTCACAGGAGGTGGCGCAGATGCCTGCGGCCGGGTTCGCTGTTGAGGTGGTCTTCGGTGTGCCCGTGGTGACCACGCCCGAGGAGATCGATATCACCAACGCCCCCGCGCTTCGAGCAGCTCTGCTCGACGCAGCCGCGCACGGACGCGGCACGGTTGTGGTGGACATGTCCCGGACCCAGTTTTGTGATTCAGCCGGGCTTCACGCCCTGATACGCGCGCATAAGCGGTCTCAGGCCGAGGGTGATGACGTGCTGGTCGTCATCTCCGCCACTACCGTCCTCCGTGTTTTCGCGATCAGCGGCCTTGACCGCGTCATCCCCAACTTCTCAATCCTGGAAGAGGCCGTCGCCGTAGCGTCCGCCGCGCGGCCCACCGCCAGCAGCTCAGCACTGACTGCCCTGGAGCCAGCTCCGTTCCCGTGACAGGTGCAGATCTTGCCGGGGAAGATCAGAGTCCAGGTGGAGCGCCCGCAGCTCACTAATGCCGCGTAGTTCGGCTGGGCGCGATACCCCTCAGGCTCTGGCATCGCGCGCGGCAGAGGCCAGCGCGCTTGCTGCCCGCGTAAGCCCACCGGAACGGGCCTGGGGGTTCGGTACATGTGCTCGACAGGGAGAAGGGATGGATGGCATCACTGCCGAGGACCGGGATTATCCCGATAGGGCCTCGCTCAGGACGCGCAACGACAGCGAGCTGATCGGCATGGTGCAGTCGCTGCCGCGAGAATGCAGCCTGCGCGAAGCGGCTTGCGAGGAATTGGTGAGCCGCTATGGGTTCCTGGTGCGCAGCGCCGCGATGCGCTACCGCAATAGCCCAGAGCCTGTAGAGGACCTCATCCAGGCCGGCTATGTCGGCTTGCTCAACGCCATCAACAACTTCGATGCCACCCGCGGCCGGGAGCTCACCGCCTACGCCGTTCCGTGCATCAGTGGCGAGATCAAGCGCCATTTCCGCGACAAACGGTGGCAGATTCACGTGTGCCGAAGTGCCCAAGAACTCCGGGCGGAGATGACCAAGACCCGAGAGGAATTGACCCAGCAGCTATCCCGGATCCCCCCCGACCAGGAAATAGGCGAGCACCTTGGCCTGGATGTCGAGGAACTGCAGGAAGCCCAGCGCGCCGAAGCCGCCTTCCAGGCCATCTCGCTGAACGCGCCGCTGTCAGCCGACCCTGACGCCTCTACCTTGGCCGACCTGCTAGGCAACGAAGACACCCGGCTCGAAACGTCCCTGAGCATGGACGCCGTCTGGGCACACCTGCACGAGCTGCCCCAGCGAGAACAGCACCTGCTGACCATGCGGTTCTACGGCAACATGACTCAGAGGCAGATCGGCCAAGCGTTCGGCATTTCCCAGATGCACGTCTCCCGGCTGCTCACACACGCCCTGTCCTACTTGCGCGAGCAGATCCTCGGCCCAGACCACGCTCAGCACATCCCAGACACTTCCAACCTCTCGCCGACCACACCCAGCTGACATAGCTGGGCTGGAGGCCGTCCGGCAGCCAAAGGGCGGGAGGTGACAGCTCGCGCGGCCTCCCAGCCCGCCAAGGTTCGGCCGGGTGCACACGGCCGAGCTGGTCAACATGCAGGTGGTGCCGCCGCCGCCCGCAGACAGGAACGTGGCGGCACGGCGAGCAGCCTCGATGAACTCCGGAGGTGGAACGCTGCACCCACCGGTAGATGGTGACGTGATCAACGGTGACACCGCGCTCGGCTAGCAACTCCTCAACATCCCGGTAGGACAGCCCATAGCGCAGGTACCAGCGGACCGCGACCGAGATCACCTCCGGCGGGAACCGGAAGTCAGCAAAGACCGAGACCGTGCCAGGCGCAGTCACCCGGCCAGTCTCCAGCCATCCGCGATCGACCAACGCAACAGAGCCCGCCCAGGAAATGGGGCGGCGAACGAGCACGCCCGGATGGACCGAAACGGCTACGCTAGTAAGCTGGGCGGCCGCAGGCCGCCTTGACGTCCTGGGTGTGCTCCTTATGCGGGTTGTATTACCTGGTGCGCCTGTGCCACGAGGGGCAGGACGTCGTAGGTCAGCTCGACGCCCGGGCTGTCGATGAAGCCGCGGCTCGTGGTCTTGACCGCTATGGTTCCGAAGGTCACCGGATCCCCACGCGTGACACCGAATGCTTTCGGCACCATAAGGGTGACCTTAATATCGCCGGCATCGGCGTTCGGCCGGAGGACGGCGCTCACAAGGCATCCCAGGACGCTGTCCAGGCGGATGATCTGGTCACCAGAGAAGACAAAGTCGCCCTCCGGGCCCTGGTACTGAAGGCGCCCTTCTCCAGTCGTGCCAGCGGGGATTGGGCCCGGCGTTTCCGTCAGATACGTTATCTTGGTCCTGTCTCCTTCAAACGTGAACTCATTGGCGCCAAGGTTATCATTGCTCATCGGAGCGATCCTTTCATTGTGGACGGGGTCACTGCCAGGCTTGGGGTGCACCGCGCAGGCGTCCCCTGTGCAGGTCGCAGGCCATGGTGGTCAGCTAGTCAGAGTGGGCAAAAGGCGTGTTTGATACACCCGTAGGCAGGGAGCCTGCGGACAGGTTTCACCGTCTGCTGGGACACCTGGACCGCGCATCTGCTGTACAGGCTGCCGCCGACGCCGACCGCGGCCGCCGGGTTTGCGCACCGCAACGGCGATCGGGCTGGACACTGGGCTGCCGGGTTTCCCGTACGTTCCGGCCACATGCCATGTTCGGCTTCACGATCACTCGCAGAAACCCGCACGGCTACTGTGCGTGCCGAGAATCTCGTCCATGGCTCTGACCAGCAGAGTTGCTTCCCAGCCGGCCGGCCGTGATGATCACCGATCATGTGCCTGCGGTTCGTCTTCCTCCTGATCACGCGGGTCGCCGCGTGGCTGCGGCTGTCCCGGCGTGAGAGACGTGGAAGACCGCTGAGATCTTGATCCTGCGCCACCAGCTCACCGTCCTGCAGCGCCAGCAGGCCCGGCGCCCGAACCTGAACTGGGCGGACCGGGCCCTGCTCGCGGCTCTGTTCGGCGGCATACCGAAAGCGCGCCGTCAGGGGCTGCGGCTGCTGATCACCCCGGACACGATCCTGCGCTGGCACCGCGACATCGTCCGCCGCCGCCAGGCCGGCAGGTCCATGCGCGGCAACACCGGCCGACCGGCGACCCGGCAGAACATCAGGGCCCTGGTCCTCCGCCTGGCCCAGGAAAATCCCGAATGGGGGTACCGCAGAATCCACGGCGAGCTGGCCGGCTTAGGAGTGAAGGTCGCAGCGTCCACCGTATGGGAGATCCTCAAGGCCAGCGGCATCGACCCCGCGGGGCCGCGGGCCGGGCCGACCTGGTCACAATTCTTGCGCTCCCAGGCCGAGGCGATCCTGGCGTACGATTTCTTCACGGCCGACCTGCTCGACGGCACCCAGGCCGACGTCCTGACCGTGATAGGGCACGCCAGCAGGCGTATCCGCATCCTCGGGGTCACTCCCCATCCCACCGGGGAGTGGACAACCCAGCAGGCCCGCAACCTGGTCATGGACCTCGGCGAACAGGCACATCGGATCAAGTTCATGATCCGCGACCGCGGATCGACCTTCACCGCCGCGTTCGACGCGGCCCTGGCCGACGCCGGGATCCGGACCGTGCTCTGCAACGTGGCAACGCCCCGCATGAACGCGATCGCCGAACGCTGGATCGGGGGATGCCGACGCGAGCTCCTGGACCGCACCCTCGTCTGGAACCAGAACCATCTGCGGCAGATCCTGCGCGAATACGAGACCCATCACAATCAGCACCCTCCTCACCGCTCCCTGAACGCAGCCGCGCCGCTGAAACCGCTACCCGAACCGGTCGATCTTGAGCGGTACCGGGTCCGAAGACGGACTCGCGCCAGTGGCACGATCAACGAATATCGCCGGGCCGGATGACGTGGACGAGGTTTTCGGCACGCACAGGGCCTGACCACCTACGTCGTGACCTGCCCTCACGTCCGACCGCCCCCGGGGCCGTCGGACGGGAGAGCGTTCATCGTGTCGCCGGTTCGGGCCGGCAGGCCCCGGGCCAGGCTCCCTGGCCCGGGGAAACCCACGTCCGGCAGTTACTGCTTCCGCCGGACAATGCGAATGGAGGCCATGGGCGGCTCCCTCCGGTGACCCCGGGCACTTTAGCCGCCGTCGGCGGCTGATCCCGGTGTCTGCCCTCACGCTACATCTGCAATTAGAAACTAGCAATAGATTTCTGGAAATTGCGATAAGTTATCGGGGATGGCGAGCTGGAGCTTCCTGACCAGCCACGCCCAGGTGCTTCCGTGCATTGCCCGCGACCCGCGCGCGGCTGCGCGTGTGGGTGCCGGAAACCTTCACCGCCTACGCGACCTGCGCATATTCGTGGATCAGGCCGCCGAGCCGGTCGCGTTTCAGGACGCGGACGTTTGGCTCAAAGGGCATCGCTGGGAGCGGTCGAAGCGGTGCGGCTTGTCCCAGGGCGCGATGTGGCCGGCGGGTATGGAAGTGGTCTTCGTACTCGTGCAGCACAGCCCTGGCATGCGCGGCGTTGATGACCAGGATCGGGTCCAGCAACTCGCGGCGGATGCTGCCCACGAACCGTTCGCCGATCGCGTTCGCCCGCGGCGACCGGACCGGGATCTTGATGACATCTGCGCCGACGCCGGTAAACACTGCGTCGAACGCTGCGGTGAGCCGGGAGTCGCGGTCCCTGATCAGGAACCGGACTCGACGACCCGCGTCCTCCAAATCCATCACCACGTTACGGGCCTGCTGGGCCAGCCACTCCCCCGTGGGATGCGCCGTCACCCACCCGCATGCGAACCCGGCGGGTCGCATGCTCCACGGTGAAGAACACATACAGCCGACGCAGTGTGACGGTCTCCAGGTGGAACAGGTCGCAGGCCACAATGCCTCCTGCCTGAGCCTTCAGGAACTCCTGCCACGTCGGGCCCGTCCTGCGGGGCGCCGGATCGAGCCCGGCGGACTGAAGGATCGACCACACCGTCGACGCCCCGACCGTGTAACCGAGGCCGGCCAGTACTCCGTGGATCCGCCGGTACCCCCAGTCGGGATTTTCACCCGCCAGACGCTTCACCAGCGCTCGCACTCCGGCCGGAATCGCGGCCTGCCCGCACGACGGCACGAGGCGGCGGTCCATCGTCGGGCGGCCAGGCGGCGGTGCCAGCGCAGGATCGTCGCGGGTGTCACCAGCATCCCCACCCGACGAGCCGGTGGCAGCCGCAGCGCGAGCGCCGCGGTCACCACCCGGTCCGCCCACGTCAACCGTCGGCCGGCCCACCTGCCGCTGCAACACTGCCAGCTGATGCCGCAAAACGAGTATCTCGGCGTCCTTCGCCGCCTCTGAACGAGCCAGCAGCGCAATCCCACCAACTGATCATTCCAGTCGGCCCGCGGATGCGAATATGCAGGTCGGCGAGCTTCGCCGAGTTGCTGGCACCCACAGGCCGAGCACCGGGGCTATAGGTAAATGGCGTACCAGCCGCCGCACGATCTGGCGACGGCGGGCTTAGGTCAGGCCGCCAGCATTAACGCCTC